>JANPBU010000063.1:0-1984 GCA_031430595.1 Acidimicrobiia bacterium | reverse complement strand
CCGGGTGCGTTGACCGCTCGTCGGACTATGGGCTCGACGCTCGGGAAGCGTTCGCCCTCGTCGAACGGCAGCTTGAGGTCGTCAACACCGAATGGTCCGACGCCGCCGATCGGGCGAGGCTCAACGCTGCCGAACGTCGGGCGGCGTGGGGCGGCCCGATCCTCAATCAGTTCATCCTTTACGGCTGGGACGATGCGCGGCCGCGCCCTCGTCGGCACGGAGAAGTCCGCTGAGGTCTGCTGGGGTCTGCAGTTCCCCGAGGGCTGTACTCGGTAACGTGTGGGCCGTCGTACGCAGGTGCGTGCGGCCCCCGCTCCCGTAGCTCAGGGGATAGAGCAACGGTTTCCTAAACCGCAGGTCGCAGGTTCAAATCCTGCCGGGGGCGCCAGTAAGTTACCAGTTCAGAGCACTTTGAGCGGCTTCTTCACTCTTGCGCATCGTCCCGTGGTAGCAGTGTGGTAGCAGAGTCGGTACGCTCGCGGCATGAGCAACGGCACGGTCTACCGACGTGAGATGCCGAGTGGCGCGTCGTCGTGGGTGGCGCACGTCGCCTGGTACGAGGCCGGCAAGCGCCGGCAGATGAAGCGCACGTTCCGAACGAAGAAGGACGCGCAGAAATCGCTGGTCGAATTGCTGGCCGCGCATCAGACGGGTCGGTTCGTCGAGTCGTCGAAGCTGACCGTGAGCAGCTTCGCCGAAGCGTGGCTCGATGGTCTGGCGAATCAAGGCCGCAAGGCAACAACGCTCAACGGCTACCGGCGGATCATCGACTCGTACGTTGCCCCTCGACTCGGAGATGTCGCGTTGCAAGACGTCAAGGCGTCCGATCTCGACTCGCTGTACGCCGAGCTGCTTCGTGGCGGTGGGGCGAACGGTCGCCGCCTGTCGCTGACGTCGGTGCACCACGTGCACGCCGCGCTGAACAAGATGCTCAACGACGCCGAGCGCAAGGGCGTAGTGATCCGCAACGTCGCTCGATTGGCGAATGCGCCGTCGCTCACCACAGCACGGTCGAAAGGCCCAGAGATGACCGTATGGACGCCCGAGCAGCTGTCGCAGTTCCTGCGCTCGATCGTTGGCAACCGCAACGAGGCGCTGTTCCGTTTGCTGGCGCTCACAGGGATGCGACGAGGAGAGGCGATCGGCCTGCGATGGAGCGATGTCGACTTCCGCCTCGGCCACGTGAGCATCCGTCAGGCAGTCACCGTCGTAGACGGTGAGGAGGTCATCGCCGCACCGAAGACCCGTCGAAGCCGCCGAACGATCGACATCGATGCCGACACGGCAGCGCTGCTCGAAGCACACCGAAAGACGCAGCGCGATGCGCTCGCTCGCGTCGACCTCACTGGCGCGTTCGATGATCGCGTATTCGCCAACGACGTTGGTGACCCGATGCGACCCGACTCGGTCGGCCAAGCGTTCCACCGACTTGTCGACAAGGCAGGCGTACCCGTCATCCGTCTGCACGACTTGCGCCACACCCATGCCTCGCATCTGCTCGCCGCCGGCATCAACGTGAAGGTCGTCAGCGAGCGCCTCGGCCACGCCTCGGTCAGCTTCACCCTCGACACCTACGGCCACGTGATGCCCGGCCAACAAGCCGAAGCCGCAGCCGCAGCGGCAGGACTGCTGGTCACCAAGTGACGGTGACTCACGGCTTCATCGACGAGAGCGTACGGTCCGACGGTTGGTACAGGCTGACGATGGTCGAGGTATCTGCGCGCGATCTCGGCTCGGTCACCCGGGCTCTTCGCTCGATGCTTCCAGATGGTCGTCAACGTCTGCACTTCTCGTCGGAAGGCGATGCTCGGCGTCGCCAGATCCTGACAGCGATGACGCGACTTCCAATTGCGGCGACGACGATCGGTGCGCCCTACCGGCGAGGTCGAGACGAAGAACCGGCTCGTCAGCGATGTCTCATCGAATTGCTGGCTGTGCTCAGCCCGACCGTGGCTGTGCTCGTACTGGACAGTCGCGGGATGCA
>JANPBU010000062.1:0-3779 GCA_031430595.1 Acidimicrobiia bacterium | reverse complement strand
CCAGCGGCGTGACATCCAGTTGAAGGGGTCCGGGCCAACGCCCTTCTCACGCCGTGGCGATGGCCGGGCGGCCCTTGGGCCGGTGTTGCGCGAGTACATCGTGGCCGAGGCGATGCACGCGCTCGGCGTTCCGACCACGCGCGCGCTCGCAGCTGTTGCAACGGGCGAGCATGTGTTCCGCGACACCGTGCTGCCGGGCGGTGTGCTGACCCGTATCGCGGCGAGCCACATCCGGGTTGGCACGTTTCAGTATTTTGCGGCGCGGGGTGACACGGACGGCGTGCGCGATCTCGCTGATTACGTCATTGCGCGCCACTACCCTGAGGTCGCTACGGCGGCGAACCGGTATCTCGCTTTGCTTGAGGCCGTCATCGCGCGTCAGGCGGCGTTGATCGCGCAGTGGCTGAATGTCGGGTTCATCCATGGCGTCATGAACACGGACAACATGGCGATCTCCGGCGAGACGATCGACTACGGCCCCTGCGCGTTTATGGACGCCTACAATCCCGCGCAGGTGTTTTCGTCCATCGATGCCCAGGGCCGTTATGCCTATGCAAATCAGCCGAGCATCGGCATGTGGAACCTGACGCGGTTGGCTGAAACGCTGCTCCCGCTGATCAACGATGACCAGGACGCAGCCATTGCCGCCGCGCAGGGCGCCATAAACACCTACCCGCGCTTGTTCAATGCTGCGCATACGGAGAGCTTGCGGCGTAAGGTCGGCGCGTTTGACGCTGACAGTGAAGCAGACACAGGCGGCGCCAAAGACCTGCTCGAGATCATGGCGCGCAACGGCGCGGATTTCACGCTGACGTTCCGCGGTCTGACGGACGGAGTTACGGATCGGCGTGCTCTGGAGGCAGTGCGTGCGCTGTTTTCAAAACCGGAGGAGTTCGACGCTTGGGCGCAAGGTTGGCTTGCGCGGATCGCCGATGATGACAATGAGCGCCGCGCCATGCTGATGCGTGCGGCCAATCCGGCCGTCATTCCGCGCAATCACCGCATCGAGGAAGTCATTGCCGCAGCGGTGACGGATGCGGACTTTGGTCCGTTCGAGACGCTGGTTGCAGCGCTGGCCCGCCCTTACGAGGACGTGCCGGAATTTGCAGACTTTCGCCAGCCGCCGAGGGCCGAGGAAATCGTGCGAGCAACGTTCTGCGGGACTTAGCCCGCTCCGCACAATACGTGCTCCACAATGCGGTACTGGAACATTTGTGCGCACACTTATCTGTCGTCATCCCCGCGAAGGCGGGGAGCCAAGCAAACTGCAGCACATCGTGAGGTACTTGGGTTCCCGTCTTCGCGGGAATGACGTTGGGGGAGAGTGGGTACAAACCGACCCGAAATAATCACTCCTACAACAGATCGCGATTCACTTGTTACTCGGAGCAGCCTTTGGTTTTCTCCGGCAATCTGCACGCGACGATGCTCGCGCCCTTGCCGAATCAAAGGACCTCCGTCATCTTTTCACGGATGGGCCTGCTAAATTACACTGTGTTCATTTCATATTCCCGACGCGACCAAGGCGTCGCGCTGGCCTTCCATAAATGCGTGCATCTCATGGGCGGTATACCTTTTGCTGCGCATTCCGGCGAAGCCGGACAGTGAATACGATCGAAGCCGGACAGTAGTCCGAGCCATTGCGGACAGCAGTCCGACGAAGCCGGACCGCGCCACCCATCGACGGGCTCAAGGGGTCACGCGGCGGCGTCCGTGTCAACTTTGCCACGCTTGGCGGTTTGGTTTCTGGGATCGCGCAGGCTCTCGCCGGCGAGGTTCAGGCGGTGCGCCGAGTGCACGAGGCGATCGAGAATGGCGTCGGCGACCGTCGGGTTAGCGATCATCTCGTGCCAGTGCTTGACGTCGACCTGACTGGTCACGATCGTCGAGCCGCGACCCTGCCGATCGTCGAGGATCTCCAGGAGATCGCGACCTTGTTCCGGCGTCAGATGGGCGAGGCCCCAGTCATCGAGGATGAGCAGTTGTGACCGGGCGATGGTCTTGAGAAGCCGTGCGTGGCGACCGTCGCCGCGCGCCAGCGCCAGTGCATCGAACAGCCGTGGCACGCGATAGTAGAGCACCGAGCGATCGTCTCGGCACGCCTTGTGTGCCAGCGCGCAGGCGAGCCAACTTTTGCCGAGCCCGGTTTTGCCGACGATGATCAGATTCTCGTGTCGAGCGATCCAGTCGCCGGCGATCAGCTTGGCGAGCAGCGGTTTGTCGAGACCGCGCGCCGCTTTCATGTCGATGTCCTCGACGACGGCGTTCTGTCGAAGGCCGGCGAACTTCAAGCGACTGACAAGCCGTTTGTTCTCGCGCTCGATGGCTTCCCGATCGACGAGCAATCCGAGCCGTTCCTCGAACGTGAGAGCGGCGACATCGGGGTGCCGCCGTTGCTCTTCGAGTGCCTTCGCCATGCCGGCGAGGCCGAGCGCGACGAGCCGCTGTTCGGTTGGATGTGTGAGCATTGCACTTCCTTCTCTTGATTGCCCGCTGGGGTGAATGCGCATGCCGCTCGTTGCGGGCGGACCAGTGGCCGCGCATCTCGTGACGCGGCTTCAGTGATAGTAGTCGGAGCCGCGGATGTTGCCGTGCCGGAGCGGCGAAGCCTCCGGCGGTGCCTCTTGCGCGAACGCCTTGTCGAGGCCGTGCTTCAGGATCGAGGCGATCGAGCCGTAGGTGGTGGAGCCGACATCGTTGCCGCGCCGGCAGGCAGCCTCGACACGCGCTGGCCCGTAACTCTTCACGAGGCTCAAGATGCCGAGGCACGAGCGGAAGCCCTGCTCGGGATGCGGCTTTGCTTTCATGATCGCCTCGAACAGCGCGATCGTTGCCGGGCCAATCTTGGCCGCATCGTCCATCATCTTCGCCGGCGTCCACTCCGCGTAACGGCGATGTGCACTCGGCATATGCTCGTTAATGGTCGTGTGCCGGTTGCGCACGGGCGAGAAGGCGTGGCTTGCGATGCGATTGCCTTTGTGGAAGATCTCGACCGTCGCAGTTGTGATGCGCGCGTCGACGATCTCGCGGATCAGCTTCGAGGGCACCGAGTAGAAGTGGTCGGCGATATCGATGTGATAGTCCGGCGCGACACGCGCCCGCTTCCATTCTGCGTAAGGGTAGGGCTCGTTCGGCAGAGCCTTCAGTGCCGGCCGATCGATCTCTTCCAGCAGTTGTGCACGGCTTTTGCCGACGCGCCGCATCACCTTCGCATTGATCGCCGCGACGCAATCCTTGATCGCGATATTCAACTCGGCCAGCGAGAAGAATGTGACGTTGCGCAGCTTCGCCAGCACGAACCGCTCGACGATCTGCACGGCGACCTCGACCTTTGCCTTGTCGCGGGGCTTGACGATGCGTGTCGGCAGCACAACGCAATCGTAGTGATCGGCGAGGTCTTGATACGTGCGGTTGATGCCGGGCTCGTAGCGCGACGGCTTGGTGATCCCAGTCTTCAGATTGTCGGGCACCAGCGCTTTCGGCACGCCGCCGATCGCATTGAATGCGTTGACGTGTGCGCCGATCCAGTCGGGCAAGCTCTCGGTCCAACGTGCCTCGGCGTAGGTGAAGTTGGACGCGCCGAGTGCTGCCACGAAGATGCGCGCGCGATGCTCCTCGCCCGTCGCCGGATCGATCACGCCGATCGTATCGCCGGCCCAATCGACGAACAGCCGCTCGCCCGCCAGATGCGTCTGCCGCATCGTCGCCGAGACTGTCCGTCTCCAAGCCTTGCGCAACTCACAGAACCGCGTGTAGCTGTAGCCGGTCGGCTGCTCGGC
>JANPBU010000061.1:0-121065 GCA_031430595.1 Acidimicrobiia bacterium | reverse complement strand
GCCGACACACAAGACCCTGACGACCCGATCGGTGAACTCGCTTACGCGTACGCGGCACGCCACGATTTCAGCCGCATTTACCAACAAGCAACCAGCCGCCAACACGCCCACCGGATGCTCATCAGCTGGTACCAATTCATTACCGAACACCCAATCAAAGAACTCGTCAAGCTCGCAACGACGATCTCCGCGTGGGAAAACGAGTTCCTCAACTACTTCGATCACCGCATCACGAACGGCAGAACAGAAGGCCGAAACCGAACCATCAAAGCAACAAAAAGAACCGGCTACGGCTACCAACACCACCAACTACACCCTCAAATGCCAATACCAAGCACTCCGACTAACATCATGGACAACACCAACCAAAAAGTCCCAAGCCGCGTCAAACGCGTAGAGCCCGTTTACAAGCAGACGGGATAGACGACTCCGATATGATAGTGGTGAGCAAAGTAAGCCCGCCACCAGGCTTCCTACTGACCCCGGCGCCCCAAAACCGCGTCTTCACTCCAACTGCCATCGGTGGCCAACCAAATGTAAGGGAGACCGACTCCGAGTACCGTATTTTTGAAGAGAGTGCCCGTCGACTTGGTAGCAACTTTACGAAGTCGGGAACATTGCATATTGCGATTGGGAACAAGGGAACCATCGCAATTTGTGGTTCCTGTATGCAGGTCATGAAAGACTTTTCGTTGCGTTATCCAAACATCACTGTCTTCGTGACCCACGGGGAGAAACTTTGATTTTCCAAAATGAATTTAGATGTAAAAAACAATTTGAATACGTATCGCATACTCCAACCGAGTGCCTAACAACTTTGAATATTGTTCGCAGAGATCGAACACAAAGCATTCCGATGCAGCCTCGACTTCCCGGCTATCCATTGCTCACAGGGTACGATTACATTGACAGTGGTGTGTTTTGGAGTATTGGTGAACGAACAATTGAATGGGCTGATTGGGAAGGCAATCGTGCCACTTTTTTGAATTTGTCAAGATGGGGAGTTCAATCATTGCGCTGCACTGACAAACCAAATCTCCTCGCCTTTAATGATGTAAACAAAGATGATCTTGAGGTAATGAGGGTCGTGGACTGTCGCTCGATGGTCACTGTGGCAGAAATAGAAACCAGCGAATACCCTACCACTGGGGCGGTTGATGGTGACTCGCTTGCATTCGCTGCAGATGGCCAGCAACAGGGCTGTTTGACCCTCCTGCACAATGGGATTGGAAATACCAAAAGGGTAGAACTTGAGGGGGGAGAGATTCTGGGGGGACTTTGCTTGGCGGTGGAACTCAGTGTTCTTTTTGTTTGGAGGGCAGCCTCAGAACGAAAGGTTGGCTTCCTTGGTTCGGTCATGGTGTTTGGAATTCCGTCGTTGGAGTTGCTCGCCATATGGGATGTAGTTATCTCCGAGCCAAGGAAAGGTGTTTGGATGTGCCAACCGGCGTACGCCAGTGGTCAACTATTCGTTCCGACGCCCGACGGGGTGTTGATTCTCGATATGTCAACTGGCGAAATCGCCACCAAGCTACAGATGAGAACTGTTTTCGACTTCGTAGGGCCCCTGCATATAGGAGGCTTGGACCAATCGGTCATGGGGACTTCGATCAATGGAATTCCAACGTCGCTCTCCGCCCTTTTGGTCTAACGACCTTCCCCGCCAAAGCACAAGGTCGTCCCGAAGTCCAGCGACATCGAAAGAGGGCACGGAGGAAAACCCAGCACTTTCCTCGATTTCTCTAGCCAAATAACTCAAAAAATGTGCCAATCAGAAGCTTGCCAACCTTTCCGGTGCGTGCAGGTAATGCCCTTCGCGATGAAAGCCGAATCGAGCACCTGAGCAACACCTTCCCGGATTTTGCTTCGCTAGAGCTTGGCGTCGATGGTTGGCACCCCATACCGGGCAATAGTGTCGTCGCCCGTGAACAGCGCCATCTTCGTTGCCATGGCCTGTGCAATCAGCAATCGGTCGAACGGATCGTTGTGAATCGGTGGCAATCTCGAAACCCCGATGACGTGTTCGAAATCGATCGCGATTCGATGCAAGCCACCATCTCTCACCGTTATGTCGACGAATTGTTCAGGCGGAGTCGGTAGCACGAGCTTGCCTAACGCCCATTTGATGCTGATCTCCCAGGCGCTCACCGCTGACAGCACAAGTTCGGTGTCCTTACTCAAAATGAGTTTCTTCGCTAAGGGACCCAGTCGATCATCGGCAGCAGCCATCCAAAGCCACGTGTTTGTGTCAAGAAGAACTCTGGTCAAGCGAAGTACTCCGTCAACTCGCTCGGGGTTTCGTCGAAGTCGTCCGGCACCGTGAATAGACCTTCAAAGGAACCGATTCGCTTTTGCCCGACAGGCGCGATCGAAACCAGCCTTGCTGCGGGGAGGCCGCCGTTGGTGATGACGATGTCCTCCCCATTAGCAACCCGGCGCAGTAGCGCTGAGAGATTGGTTTTTGCTTCATGGACCCCGACAGTAGTCATACGACTAAGCTAACCGACTAACAGGAGCTCTTGCAACGGACTTTCCCGTAAGCGTTGCATTCCAGCTCCTAACAAAGATCCAGCCACAGCCTGTAGGAGGCCACGCCAACTCAGAAACGTTTTCCGGGGAGTTGGATCTCACGACCTTCGAATCGAGGGAAAGGTTCGTGCCGATGGAACCCGATGTTTCAAAGTTTTCTTCTACGATCGATCCATGTTCGATCCTCAGCCGCTACTCGCAGCCCCGGGTTTTTCTGTTACCGACCAGGACGCCACGAACCTTCACAAACATGGTCTTGCCCGGAACTATCGACTCATCGGTTCTTCCCCGGCAACTTGTTCCCTTCGGCCGGGAACTCCGAATATCGTGTGTCTGTACAACCCCGATTGAGACGAGTAGTGCACAAAGAACGGATTTTCCTGATTGCCTCAATCGCCATTCTAATTATTGGAGTCGTACTGGGATATTACGTTTACGAGACTCACAAATTTGACCATCAATACGATGAGCTCTACACCATCGAGATGAGGCCGGTCCCGCAGACGAATCCGTTTAAAGGGATTCCGCCGGCTCGACGGATCCCAAAAACAAAATGGATCTTGCTACCTGCCCAGAGGGCGACGAGTTCTTTTCGGTCCTGTACCTACCACCGAGCAGCGGGCCCATGTTTAGGTAGGTAAACCGCTTATGTGAAATTCTCCGAGCCAAACAGGTAGTGCGAGGCGGCACGATTCTGACCGACCGCGGGTGATCCAGGAAGATTCAGTAAACGATATCGAGGGCGTAGCGAAGTGCCCGATCGAGTTCTGAGCGCTTGATCTCGTCGAGATGACCCACAGCACGTTCATCGAAATCACCCAGAGGTACGGTGAGCACGTTGTCACAACTGATCACACATTGTTCCGGGAGCCCTTGATCGGGGCCGATTTCGACCTCCGATTTGATTCCGCGGATCGTTCGCGTGATTGGTGCACAGGTCACTGCGTTCAGCACAGATATAGCGGCATTGCGAGTGAGAACGCACACGGGTCGCCGCCCGGCAGGCTCGCCAAGGTCCGCCCAGAAAATGTCGTTGCGAGCTACCACGCCGGTGCCGTTTTTGCCGCAAGCGCCGAGGCCGCACGGACCAGCGCGGCATCGGGAGGTTGGCGTTTGTACGCAGCAACGAGTTCACGATCATTGGCCCATTCGGTCTCTGCGTCGATCACAGCCTGCGCACCACGACGCAGCAACTCCGACCGGTTTGTGTCGAGTGACTGGGCGAGCCGATCGAGGTGCGCAACAAGGTCATCATCAAGCTGAACCAGCACTTCTCGTCTAGACATAACCATATGATACGTCATATGGTCGCCTATTTCGAAGCTTTTCCAGCGGGGACTTTGTGGGGGTTTAACCACGGAAACTCACCGGATCCCTACTGGGCGGCCCAAGGGGGGAGCTCTTTTTTGGCGAATGCTGCGATCCCAGCCGCCGCCTCATCAGAAGCAAACAGGTCGGCTGAGAGTTTCGCCGTCCAACGGAACGCATCAACAACGCCCATAGCCGGAACCCTGGACAACAACTGCTTTGTCGCCGCCAACGCTTTGGGACCACCCAGCAGCAGCTTGCTCACCAATTCTTCCGTGGCAGCATCGAGCTGGTCGTCATCGACCGATTTAGTAAGCAGGCCTACTTCCTGAGCCCGATCAGCAGATATGCGCTCGCCGGTCAAAAACAGTTCAGCCGCATCTGCCATTCGAAGTTTCGGAAGACACACCACGCTAATGATGGCGGGGGCAACCCCGAGGCGAACTTCAGTAAACCCGAACATCGCTCGCTTTGGCGCAATCGTCAAATCACAACTGCAAGCCAAGCCAAGACCTCCAGCGAGAGCGTGCCCGTTGAGCTTTCCTACAACAGGTTTTGTTGACGCTGAAATCGCCTGGAAAATCTTGACGAACGTTGGAAGGTCGTCGTCTTGCGCACCGGCAGTCACCGTTCGTCGCTCTTTCAGGTCTGCTCCGGCACAAAACACGGAACCCGCACCGGTCAGCACAATGACCCGCACTGCGTCGTCAGTGCTTGCTCGCTGAAGCGACTGAGCCAACGACTCGACCAATTCGACCGAAAGCGCATTGCGATTGTCGGGGCGGTTCAACGTGATCGTCGCAACGCCACGATCATCAACATGCAACAGGGTGGCCGAATCGTTCACGACTTCCGACCCTAGGGGCAGCGGTACCGAAAGGCAACCATGCCATCGGTGCCGTGCGTCTGTGGAAGCACCCTGACCCCACGACCAAATGGGCTCCAACGGTCACTGAGATCAGCATCGCCAAGGTCGGGTAGCCAGTCAGGGTAATGCTCGGCCATCCATTCGTCATGTTCGAGCGACTCGGCATTAGTAAGTGTGCATGCCGAAAAAAGTAGTACTCCCCCGCTCGCCACCAACGGCATCGAAGCCTCAATGAGTTTTCGCTGCAACGCCGCCAAGTCGGCTACGTCGTCGGCTGATATTCGCCAGCGGGCATCGGGGCGCCTATGTAAAACGCCAAGACCGGAACAAGGCAGGTCAAGCAATACATAGTCGAACGATCGGTCAACGAACGGAGCGGCAAGACCATTGCTCACTATCGGAAATACCCGTTCGGAGAGATCGAGTTTCAAAACATTTTGTTGAATCAAACCAACCCTATGTGGGCGTACATCGGCTGCGACAACCAAGGCCCCGAACTGAGCCATCGCAGTTGCCTTACCGCCTGGTGCAGCACAAACATCGAGCACCTTCGAATCGGGGGTAGCCCCTACGAATTCTGCGACCCATTGGGATGCCAAATCTTGGGTGTACCCGTCGAAGCGGGTGGTCACCGATGGCGCCTCGTTCATAAATCTCAGTGCAGCTATCGCAACCTCTTCGCCAAGGTCAGCGCGCAGACGGTCGAACACCCAATCGGGATAACTCAGTTCGGTCACTAGGTCTGGCCATCGGATTCCACGGGCAACATCTTCAGCAACCCGTCGCATTACCGCGTTAACGAAGCCTCGACCCCAACTTGGCGCTTGAGCGACCGTCTCGTCGACCGCTGCGTGGGCAGGAACCCCGGCAAACGCGAGTTGATATGCACCGAGATGAAGTAGTCGCAAGACATGCTCGTCAGGCTCGCGTCCGATATGACCAGCGACCAACCAGTCGACACTACGCCGACGGCGCAAAGTTCCGTAGGTGAGTTCGGTAGCGAACGCACGATCTCGGGTTTCGAGGCCACTTTCTGAGAGCAGCTCGGGCAGCACCAGGTTTGCGTAACCACCCATATCAACCTGATTGAGTGCCTCTAACGCCACCCGCCGAGAAGTCAATGGGTCAAGTTTTGACCGACCCTGTCGCGCTGCCCCGGCCGGACGAAATGAACGGTCGGCTGCGCCGCCACGATCACGAGAACGATCTGTCGATCTACCTTTCGATCGATCGCTGGACCGATCGTCGTACCGGGTCATATCGGCTGGCCCATACGTTCACCGGGTGCAGGTCGCGCCCCACGAAGCCAATCAAGAATAGGCATAGGTTGTTTTCCTTCGGGTTGAACGGTGACAAGTTCAACCGCTTCATCTGCAGCAAACACCACGTTGTTGTGAAGCTCACCTTCCGCTCGGCCAACTCGATCAACGTCGACACATCTTGCTTGGTTTACCTTCAGCCGCTTACCTCGAAATATCGTATGTGCGCCTCCAATTCTGATGGTCCGCACCAGAGACTGAGCCGTACGCGACCAATCAAGAACGAATTCTTCAGGTCTCAATTTCGCGGCGTGAGTAGCGTCGCCCACCTGCGGTTCCGCGATGCCCAATCCGCCACTGAGGGCCGACATCAACATGTCGGTTCCGATGGCTACTAGCCGAGAACGAAGTTCATCAGCCGACTCTTGATCACCAATTGGCGTGGCGACCCGGCGATACACCGGCCCAGTGTCGAGACCCTCTTCCAATGCCATCAGGCAGCAGCCGGTTTCGGTGTCTCCGGCAAGAACAGCTCGTTCTACCGGTGCAGCTCCGCGCCAACGGGGAAGCAAAGAAAAGTGGATATTGACGAAATCGAGTTCGGCCAACACATGAGGACGAATCAGGCGACCGAACGCGACGACTACCCCTAAGTCAAGCGGTGTAACTCGATGAAGATCTAGTAGGTCATCAACTCGATCGGTCACCGGCAAGCAAAGGTCGAGGGCAGCCTGTTTAACTGGTGAAGCGACCAAAGCAGCACCCCGGCCACGTTTGCGGTCTGGTTGGGACACAACAAGGGCAACCTCGTGACCGGCCTCAACCAGCGCCCGAAGGGGTGGCACAGCGGCTTCGGGTGTTCCGAGATAGACCAGTCGCATCAGTGAGAAATAGCGTATTTCGCGGCTTAGCGGCCGGGAAGCGACAGACCAAGGCGCCGTTTGGTTGGTGCCACCTCGGCCGACGGGGTAGGCGCAGTTGGTTGATCAATGAGGCGATTACGCAGCACCTTCAACGCTTCTTTTCGGCGTTCGTCGTCGAGATAATCAATCAACAATTTGCCATCTAGGTGATCGAGTTCATGTTGAAACAGTCGAGCAAGTAGCTCATCAGCCTGGATATCTACATCGTTTCCGTCAACGTCAAGGCCGACCAGGTGAATCTCTTTCGGCCGGATAATGTCCCACGAAAGGCCGGGTACCGACAGGCAACCCTCTTCGTATTCCCACTCGCCAGAAGACTCTTTGATTACCGGGTTAATGAGGGTTTGCGGGCCGTTGCCATCGTTCATGTCGTACACAAACAGCCGTTTTTGCACACCGACCTGTGGTGCCGCCAAGCCAAGGCCCTGCGCCTCGTACATGGCCGGAATCATGTCTTCGACCAGTTGAGCAATTTTTCCGTCGATGTCGGTCAATTCATGGGCGACCTGACGCAAAACCGGGTCACCAAAGATGCGGATGTCGTAACCAGCCATAAGCGTCAAGGTTACCGGCTCAAAACGGCAACCAAAGCCGCGATCCCAGCCGGTTTAGTGACCAGGAAACTGGTACCCGAGGCGGTCTAAAAGATGATCGGATCGCTGCCAGTCTTTCGCTACTTTCACAAATAACTCGACATAGGCACCCTTCGGCAATTGGGCTCGTACTGCCATCCCAACGTCTTTAAGCACTGCACCGTTCTTGCCGATCACGATACCTTTTTGCGAATCACGCTCAACCAAGATTTCGACTCGCACAAATGGGCCTTTGCCGTCGCGTTCTTCCCACTCGACGACGCGACAGGCAATCGAATGCGGAAGCTCTTCTTGGGCTATAGCCAAAAGTTGCTCACGTACGAGTTCGGCGACCCAGAATGTTTCGGTGGTGTCACGAATCATCTCGGTCGGGTAGTACTGGGGCCCCTGCGGCATGCGGTCAACAATTGCCTCAACCAGGCCGGTGACCCCGCTGCCATCAACCGCTGAGATCGGAAAGTACTCGTCGAATCCAAGTTCGGCTGCCTTACGAAGCTGGTTGAGTACTTGGGCCCGTGAAGCAAGGTCAACCTTGTTGACGATGAGGAAACTTGACTTCGGAACCCGAGCCGCAATGAACTTGTCGCCCTTACCAAGCGGCATCGTCGCGTCAATAAGGAGGCAGACAAGGTCAACATCACCGATTGCGGCATTCGCCGCGGCATTTGTTCGTTCACCAAGGAGCGACCTGGGCTTCAATACCCCTGGGGTATCAACAAAAATTACCTGGCAGTCGGTCCAGTCGTTCGGCTGTTCAAGGGTCAACACCCCGCGCACCTGTGTGCGGGTCGTTTGCACCTTGTCAGACACAATCGACACCTTTTCACCGCAAATTAGGTTAACAAGTGTGGATTTTCCGACGTTGGGTCGGCCCACGATGGAGCAAAACCCCGAGCGCATCACTCCTACAGGATACAACCCACGCTCACCTTCACTTTGCCCAAAACCTGACACTTCAGTGATTGTTTAAGCGCCAACCAAACCATCAGATGTCGTGAAGAGGTCCTTCGTCGCCATCGTCGCGGGTGCCCGGACGAGTGATGCGCACCCGACCAATACGACGACCCTTTACGCGTTCCGCCCGAAGCAGATGGCGTTCGTAGTCAACCGTTTCACCCTCGGCGGCCGGGTGGCCAAGTTCGTTGAAAACCAAACCCCCGATTGAGTCCCAATCTTCGGAGGGCCACTCAACATCGAGCAGGTCGTTGAGGTCTTCTATAAGCATACGAGCGTTAACCCGTATGTCGCCGTTCGGAAGTTTCTCTACCTGGGCTTCTTCTCGGTCGTATTCGTCGGCGATATCTCCAACGAGTTCTTCCAAAAGATCTTCGAGGGTGACCAAGCCGGCGGTACCGCCATACTCGTCAAGCACAATTGCCATATGACTCTTTGACACTTGCATTTCACGCAGCAGTTCAGACACACGCTTACCTTCAGGTGCGAACCGAGCAGCGCGACTCAATGCGCCGATTTTGGCCTCACTTCGACCTTCCCGATGAGCTTTCATAAGGTCTTTTACAAAGATGATTCCGGCAATATCGTCTTTTGATTCGCCCGTAACCGGTATGCGTGAAAGGCCGTGGTTGATCGCCACCGCCATGGCCTCATCGACGGTTGCCGTTGCTGCGACCGTGATCATGTCGGGTCGTGGAACCATCACCTCGCGAGCAACGGTGTCTCCAAACTCAATAACCGAGTGGATCATTGATCGTTCGTCACGCTCGATCACGTCATCTTCTAACGCGGCGTCGGCCATCGCCAACAGTTCTTGTTCAGAGGTTTGTGGGGCATCGTCGATACGGCCCGGCAGCAACGCGTTACCGATCACGATAAGCAAACGAGTCACCAACTTGATCGGCGGAAATTTCACAATGCCCGACACAATGGGCGCAACCATAAGCGCCGTGCGGTCACCGTTTTTGACCGCAAAATTCTTCGGCCCAAGTTCACTGAAAATAAAGATCACTGCGATTTCGAGTACCACTGCGACAAGCACCCCGATGCCACCAAAAATAGGCTCAACAAGCAAGCCCACCAGGGTCGACATTGCAAGATGAGAGGCAAGCAAAAGCAACAACAGGGGGCTAAGGAACTTCTCTGGTTCCTCGATAAGACTGAGCAGAGTCTTTGCGCCTCGGCGACCATCTTCGGCAAGCGAACCCGCGCGTATCTTTGACATTCTGGTGAGCGCAGTTTCAGACATTGCCAAGAAACCGGCAACGACAACGAGCAGCAGCACCACAATCAACATGAATATTTGGGCCCCACCAAACGAAGCTGATTCTGCTTCAACAGCCTTGGGCGCAACGGCAGCGGAAACCGAGCTGATGACTGCGGCCGTAACGTTGGCGGCTGCGGCCAAGATCATGATCCAGACCCAGATCCGGTGGTTTGGTCGTCTTGGTCGTCACGGGCTCTCAGCTGTGCGTGCTCTGCGAGGCCAGCAAGATCGTCGTCAACACCATCGCCCAGTTCAGCCGTATCTGAAACCGCTCGATGAAAACGATTAAGTAGATCGCGTTCGAGAGCTTCCATCGTCTCGGCTTCCTGTTCAATCATGTGGTCCATTCCGAGCAGATGAAGGATTCCGTGCACAACCAAAAGTGCCAACTCATCGTCGATTGTTCCGTCGTGTCGAGCACTTTGGTGCTCTGGCGCATGTTGCAAGGCAACGGTGGGGCAAATCAACACGTCACCAAGCATGAGTGGCTCTTCGTCATCGCCGTCGGATTCATCTGACGTTGGGCCTTTCGGACCGTTGTCAGGGAAACGACCAGCTACTGCGAGGTCACCATCGATCGGGAATGACAACACATCGGTGGGTCCAGGCTTGTTCATGTACTGCTGGTTGAGTGCGGCAATGGCTGCTTCATCGACGAAATAGAGCGACATTTCAACGTCGGTTCCGCCAGCGCCGGTGACGCCTTGGGCCGCGAGCACCTGCACAGCGAGGCGCAGCCAGCGATCGGTATCGATGACGATCGCGTCTTGTTCGTCTGCGACAAACACTTCAACCGAACCCACGTTTCGATGGGCCGCTTTGGCAAGATCCGTTGACTCAGAAGTGGTCAACGGATTGGTACTGCCAGGGTCATCGCTCATTGGCGAGGCGACTCCTTCTGTTGGGAAATATTGGTCGCGCGGCCGCTTTGGTACGAGTGGGTGAGCCCTTCAGCATCGGAACGTTCGTAAGCATCGACAATATCGGCGACAATTCGATGACGAACCACGTCGCGGCGATCAAGGTACACGAATTGCAATCCCTCGATCGTTCCGAGGATTCGTTCGAGCCCGGCCAGCCCGGAACGATCGCCACGTAGGTCAACCTGGGTCACGTCGCCAGTGATCACAACTTTTGACCCGAAACCGATTCGGGTGAGAAACATTTTCATTTGTTCGGGCGTCGTGTTTTGCGCCTCGTCAAGAATAATGAACGAGTTGTTGAGCGTTCGACCCCGCATAAACGCAAGCGGCGCAACCTCAATGGTGCCCTTTTCGATGAGCTTGACTGCGCCTTCAGGTTCAAGCATGTCGTACAGCGCGTCGTACAAAGGTCGCAGATACGGGTCAATTTTGGCCATGAGGTCGCCGGGCAAGAACCCGAGGCGTTCACCTGCTTCGACTGCCGGCCGGGTCAAAATGATTCGACTTACCTGCTTTGCCTGCAGGGCCTGAACCGCAAGTGCGACGGCCAGGTAGCTTTTGCCTGATCCAGCCGGACCAACCCCGACGGTGATGATGTTTTCGGAAATCGCATCGCAATAGTGCTTTTGACCAGCTGTTTTGGGACGAATACTGCGTCCTCTGGCCCGCATTACCTCGGTAGTCAAAACTTTTGATGGACGCTCGTCGGCGACAACCATCTCTATTGCTCGTTGCACAACGACCCGATCGAGTGGCTGACCGGCAGACACAACCAGAACGAGTTCTTCAATGACGGTAGCGGCGCGTTCGGCCTGCGGACCAGACACCGAGATTTCGTTTCCACGGGCGACAATAACGGCCGACGGGAATGCGGCCTCTACCAACTTCAGGTACTCGTCACGGTTGCCAAGAACGCCGGTGAGTAAGTGGTTGCCGGGAACAAGCACCCGTATGGGTTCAACGACAACGGGGGGAAAAGATTCAGGCATACGAGAAGGACTCCATTGAACACGTTAGTGGATCTCGACCGTTGTACCCGGACCCATTTGTCATTGCTGTGCGAATGGTGGCCACCCCATTGGGGTTCCGCCGATCACATGAAGGTGCAAATGCGGGACAGAGTTGCCTGCGTCGTCGCCAACGTTGAACACCAAGCGGTATCCGGATTCGGCCAGTCCATCAAACTCAGCCACCCGTCGCGCGCAAATCAGCATGTCGGCGAGAATGTCGCCATCACCCGGTTGGATCTCTCCAGCATGGGCAATATGTCGTTTCGGAATCACCAGCACGTGTGTAGGCGCAACAGGTGAAAGATCTCGAAAAGCGAGAGAAAGCGGCGAATCAAGCACAACCTCGGCTGGAATAGTTCCCGACGCGATTCGACAAAAAATGCAGTCCATGAAGTGAATATTAGTTCGAATGAATGATTCTTCATGATTGAGTAGCGATACATAGATCAACCACGTAGAGTGACATTACTTCGAGCGGACTAGCGGACAAGGGGTTAGTGATGAACATCAACGAATACGCCCCGCCCAACAGGGACCGCGACGACGTTTCCGCTCATCTCGCCGACATCGCCCAACAAAGCGAGGCTTTTGAGGCCAGCGACGATCGTCGAGCTCGCCGATTGGCCCGAGTACTCGAACGAGACGCGTCAACCTTTACCGGCATACTCGTGGAAGCTGCCGAGCGGCGAGTAGCGGTCACGTTGGACATGCTCGGAAACATCAGCCTGTGTGGGCAGATCACTGCGGTTGGTGAAGATTGCGTCATTGTGACCGATGCAATCACCTCAGAACGATCGCTGGTTCGAAGTTCGGCGGTTCGGGCCGTTCGAACCATCAATTCATTTGACCTGACCGGCGACCGGAACGCTGACATGTCGGCGTCGTTTCAAGGACTTCTCGAAGACCTTGGTGCGCTCAACGAATTCGTGACTGTCACGTGCGTTGATGGATCGTCGTGCGCTGGTCAGCTCAATTGGGTCGGCCAAGACATTGCCCAACTTGCGGTCGGCCGACGCGGGTCACCATCGCACGCGTACCTTCCCACCTGGTCAATTTCAATTGTGGCAACCAGATGAGTCAGCCACTATTCGTCGTCAGCACCGACTTTGGCATCAGGGTAGAGGTGCTCGAGCGTTCCAGGTTCGATTCGGGCCGAACCAATGAAGGTATCGACTTCCGACTCTTGCAGACGGATTACCCGTCCGAACTTGTACGCAGGGACATTGCCTTCGTCGATGAACTTGTACAAGGTTCGCAGGGAGACGCCAAGACGGCGGGCCGCATCACCTGTACTGAGCCAACGGATATCTGCTTGGGACATGCACGAAAGGCTATCTCAAACTCTTCCAGTAGATGTGCTCATGTCACTCGACATTTTCTGAAAGTTTTTCACATGCTCTTAATACCTTCTAGTATCCTCCGGTAGACATGAACTCATCAGAAGCACCTTTCCAATCGCAAAAACAGCTCGAAGCGCCGATCAGCGTTTCGCGTCGATCGGTAGGACGCAGCCGTTCGCTTCCCAGTGGCCGGGCTGCCCTCGGTGCTTTACTCGTGACGCTGGCCGGTATTGGCTTTTACCTAGCGTCAGTTCGAGCGACATCGGTTCCGACCACGCCCTACGTCGTAGTTGTTCGCGATCTATCACCCGGACACCGTCTCACTTCTAACGATCTGAAAGTCGTGAACCTCCGTTTAGAGTCAGCGCTGATCGCTCGCACGTTTACCGACAAGGCAGCACTCGTTGGGGCGAGAACTCTCGGGCCAATCGGTGGCGGCGAACTGCTTCAGCAATCGAACATCATCCAAAACGCTCAGGGTGCGGCCGGCCGCGAAATGAGTTTCTCGATCGATACGGCCAGGGCACTCGATGGCCAATTGCGTCCCGGTGAACGAGTCGATGTTGTCGCAACAGCCGATGCCGATGGCGGCCCGAAAACCACCATTGTTATTGGCGCAGCGTTGGTCATTCGAGTTTCCGGCGACGGTTTGACCGGCACAGGTGAACGCATCGTCGTCGTTCTTGCGTTGCGCAACACCGAAGAGGAGTTGAGCTTGGCCCAAGCCGTCAACGAGGCAAATATCATTTTGGTCAGGGCAAACGGCAACGAACCAATCGTGCAGCCATGACCAGCCGACGTTACGTAATTTTGGGGCTCGCACACCCCCGAAGCGCATGGTTCCGCTCGGTTGCTCAGTGGTGCAATGGCGGAGCGCTACCAGCCGAGTTCGTCAAATGTCTTGGACCCACCGAGGTACGCCAACGACTCGATGACGGCCGAACTTTCTCGACACTTCTCGTTGATGGAGGTCTTTCCGGGGTTGACCGCGATCTCTTCACGGCCGCTGGCCTCGCTGGTTGTGCGGTCATCGTTGTCGGCGACCCGCGTATCGACCGGGAATGGACCGCTCTCGGCGCGACCGCGGTTCTCGAACCCGATTTCAGTCGAGCGTCGTTGCTCGATGCGTTAGCAACCCATACCCGTCTTGTTGACCGATCCATTACAGCGAGCCACATCAACAACGATGTCGACACAGTGCTTCCAACCGGAAAAGTTGTCGCCGTAGTCGGGTCGGGCGGTACCGGAACGTCGACTGTTGCGATCGCCATTGCGCAAGGAATTGCGCAAGGTAATACGTCAAGCAAAACACTGTTGGCCGATTTCCGCCTCAACGCCGAGCAAGCAATGTTGCATGACGCAACCGATTTGACTGGTGGATTGCAGTCACTGGTCGACGCCGTTCGGTCAAGCGATCTACGAGCCGAACGCATTTCCGAATTTTCCTTGCGGGTTCCTCAGCGCGGATACGACTTACTTACCGGAATTCGTCGGGCCCGATTTTGGGCTTCAATTCGACCCGTTGCATTTACGGCGGCATTCGCCGGCCTGATGCGCGCATACGACACGGTGGTCTGCGATGTCGACCCCGATCTCGAAACGGAAGAGTCTGGTGGTTCACAAGACATTGAAGAGCGCTCAACTATGAGCCGAACCGCGCTCAAAGAGGCCCATGCGGTTGTGGTCGTGGGGCATCCCTCGATGAAGGGCCTTCACTCTATGAACCGCCTACTCATTGATTTAGGTGACGCGGGCGTGCCTACTGACCGGCTGTTGTGCGTATTCAACCATGCACCAAAAGCGCCACGAGCACGCGCCGGATACGTTGCTGCGCTTGCCGAACTCATTACGTGGCGAGAAGGTCAGCAGCCTTCTTTCACACCGGTTCATTTACCTACTCGCGACATCGACGAAATTCTGAGGGCCGGCGACCCGCTTCCTACGTCGCTGACTACCACAATGGCTAGGGCACTCGCTCCCCTGTTGAGCGGGTCGCCGGTGATGAACAAGCGTTCGCAAGGCTTTTCTCGAATTCGCCCCGGAAGCCTTCACCGGTCTGTTGCTTCGGAACTCGCATGAACGCGCAACATCGAGCTGAAGACCTCTCACCGCTGGTCTTTGTTGAACGATCCGTACTCGACCGGGCTAAGGAACGCGGCCTAGACATTGACGCACCGGCGGGTCGAGCCGAACTTGAACTGCTCGTTCGCGCAGAGCTCGACCTGTGGAGGATGCAGTTTGAACGCGGGGAACGCTCACTCGCAATCGGCGACCCCGAGCAGGCGTTTGTTCGAGCCCTTCGTAACCTCGCTGGTTACGGGCCGCTTGAGCCGCTACTTGCCGACGACGACGTTTACGAAATCATGATCAACGCCCCGTCGGCCATCTTTGTCAAACGCCATAGCGGCCAAAGCGGCTACCACGATGAGGTCTTCCACGACGACGATCATGTTGTACGTACGCTGACTAAAATTATTGATGATTCTTCATCGGCCGGGTCGAACCGCAAACTTGACCCTGCTGAAGGGCTGCAAGATGCCCAGCTCGAATCTGGCGCCCGCATGCACATTGTTCACCAAGACATTGGTCGCGATGCTCATTTGATTGTCAACATACGAAAATTCACGGGCGTCAACATCCGGTCACTAGCTGAACTTGCGCACCGGGGCACCATCGAACATAGCACCGCAGCGTTCCTTCGCGCCGCCGTTCGAAGCGGAGCAACGATTGTTATGGCCGGTGCCCCCGGTTCCGGTAAAACCACCCTGCTGTCGTGTTGCGCCGCTGAACTCGACCCCTCACTTCGAGTTGTGGTGGCCGAGGAAGTGTTCGAGGCCGACGTGCCGTTAGCCAATGTTGCTTCCATGCAAACCCGGCCAGGGCGTGCCGACCGCCGTGAAGTAGATCTTCGTCGACTCGTTTCTGGTTTTTTAAGAATGGCACCCGATGTAGCGATCGTCGGCGAGGTTCGCGACCGAGAGGTCTTGCCTCTTCTGCTTACCCTCAGCAGCGGCATCCAGGGTTTCACCACTATTCACGCAGGCTCAGCGCGTCAGGCGTTAACCCGGCTGCGTTTCATCGCGCAGCTTGCTGACACGTCAAACGAAATTCCGATGTCTGCGCTTAACGCACTCATCAGTGAGGCAGTTGACATTGTCGTTCATTGCGAGCGATCACCAGAGGGATTACGGGTCTCAGAAATCGTTGCCCTAGAAGAGCTCAGTGCCGGTGCCGATTCAGTGACGTTCACAACTACCGATCTTTTCCGTCGATCCGATCCGGGCGCACCATTATTGGCTACCGGTCAGGTACCAACTCGCCTCGGTCGAATGATGGAACGACGAGGTTACGACGTTCGCCGACTACTCGATGCCGCGTCGCCCGATGCACAGTTTGCGCTGGCACAGGCTTCTTCGGAAACGGCACCCCAATGATTGCCTTGCTGCTCGGTTCACTGACCGCACTGGGCGTGTTTTTCTTGTACACGACGGCGCTGGGTTGGACAGGTTTGGGTTTTTCACCACACCAGGAACGCTCGACCGCCACACCAAGCCGATCACTCGACGAATGGCTTCGCCAAGCTGGCATCAATGATGTCACGCCGGCCCAGTTCGTTGCCGTTGAATGTGCGGTCGCCGGGTTTGCGTTCGCCATTTCGTTTGCCCTTCTGGGTGGTTTGTTACCGGCCCTTGCCATCGCCGTCTTTGCCGCAACAACACCACTTGCAGCATATCGGTCCCGACGAATTCGCCTTCGAGATCAATCACGTGAGGCTTGGCCACGCCTCATCGAAGAAGTACGCGTGCAAACATCTTCGCTCGGTCGATCAATCCCATCTGCGCTTATCGAAGTTGGACGAAACTCGCCTAACGAACCAATGCGGCTTGCCTTCGAAGATGCTTCACGAGAGTGGTCGTTGACGACAGACTTTGGCCGAATGGTACGAGTACTGAAAGATCGCCTGGCCGACCCAACAGCCGA
This sequence comes from Acidimicrobiia bacterium, assembly GCA_031430595.1. Taxonomy (GTDB): domain Bacteria; phylum Actinomycetota; class Acidimicrobiia; order Acidimicrobiales; family JANYDT01; genus JANNBN01. Next base: position 104,110 of record JANPBU010000061.1, on the reverse strand, counting down.
TGCCACCTGCGAAACGCTGCTTGTTGCTCACGACCTTGGGGGCACCGACCTTGATAAACGCCTTCGTGCCTTGATCGATGACCGACTCATGGATGTTGAAGAGCGCCGAGATGCGCAGAGCAGACAATCTGGGGTTCGGTTTGCGAGATGGTTCACGCTCATTGTGCCAATCGGTATGGCGTTAAGTGGCATGACTATCGGCGACGGGCGTGAGTCATTCAAAACCCCTTCTGGCCAGTTCGGGGTCATGCTTGCAGTCATCTTAACGGCGGGCTGTTGGATTTGGGCCGGGCGCGTCATGAGCATTCCTGAAGCTGAACGCGTGCTTACCAAATGAGCCGAATCGTCGTATTGAGTGCTTTGTTTGCGTGGGTTGGCCTTACCGCCTTGATATCGGTTTCGCCATGGGGACGCCGCCTGCCGCTCGCAGATCGACTCAAACCCCATCAGCCCGGCCGCCCAGGTCGTAACAGCCAGTCAGGGTTGTTTTCTACTGAATCAGTCGTTGACGTATTCGGCCCGTTAGCGAATGCCATTGGCACGCGAATCGCCAAAGCGGCTGGGGTAAACGAAGATCTCAGTATCCGACTAAGTCGAATCCATTCACCGCTCGATACAGCAACGTTTCGGCTACGACAGGTTGGCCTCTCGACGGTCGCACTCATCAGCGCGCTTGTTATTTCCTTCGCCGCATCACTTCCGCTGAAGGTGGTTGCGTTCTTACTGGTTGCAGCACCAGCACTCACCTTTTTGATTATCGAGCAGCAACTTGCCAAAAAGTCTGAGGTTTGGCAGCGTCGCCTTTTCCTTGAAGCACCGATCGTTGCCGAGCAACTCGCCATGCTGCTGTCTGCTGGCCACAGTCTAGGTGGGGCGCTACAGCAGGCATCTCGCCGTGGCGACGGGGCCGTGGCACAAGACCTTGCCGGGGTGATGCTTCGAGTGAGGCAGGGGCTCACCGAACCGCAGGCGCTCACCGAGTGGGCGACCACCGCACAGGTACCTTCAATTAGTCGTCTCGTTGCGGTACTCGCCTTGGCTGGCACCGGTACCGACCTTGGACGCATCGTTGGCGATGAAGCACGCTCGCTGCGCCGTGAGGTACATCGCGAACTCATCTCAATGATCGAACGACGCAACCAGCAGGTGTGGATACCGGTGACGGTTGCCGCGCTTGTTCCCGGGGTCATCCTGTTGGCCATTCCGTTCCTTGCAGCCATGCAGAGCTTCGGCTCTTCCTAAATCTCTCCAACCAACCAAAACCAACCCAGAAATGGAATCAGCCATGTCAACACTTAACGATTCAACAGTCATCACAAATGCCTCCGTCACGGAAAGCAAGAAAGAACGCGGCGAAGGCGTCATTTCGACAGCCATCGCAGTGTTGATCGTTGTGTCTCTCGGAGGCATCATGTGGCTTGCCTACAAAACAACGTTCGACAATGCAAACACAACCGTAAACAACAAGGTCACCGCAATTGGCACGCCGTAACCGCTTAGAGCATGTTGAAGAACACGGATCTGGATTGATCTCCACTTCACTTGGCACCCTGGTGCTGATGAGCTTGTTGCTGTTTTCGCTTCACGTGCTGCTTGCGCTTCACACCCGAACCGTAGTGGGGGCCGCAGCCTGGGATGCAGCGCGTGCCATGTCAATCGAAAATGGCGCATCCAATACCCAAGCAGAAGAAAGGGTAAGAGGCCTCATCGGCGGGCTCAAACCCCGGATTGCGTTCGCCGGAACCAACGATGAAGTTGTGGTTGTCACTGTGACAGCCAAGAGCCCTGGTTTCATGCCAGGGGTAACCAAACTGACCGGACTTCGAACGGTCACACGCACAGCCACTATTCGAAGAGAAGGGTTCCGATGAAAATTGTTCGAAGCGGTGTCATCACGGCTACCGATGATGAACGAGGTACTGGTGGCAGCGAAGTACTTGCTTTAGGTTTTCTTGTTCTCTTTTCGGGCACCCTGATCGTGATGAGCGCGTGGGGCGTAATCGACGCGAAAATGGCTGCCTTAGCTGCAAGTCGTGAAGGGGCACGTTCCGCTGTCGAGTCACCGCAAACCTCGGAAGGAGCTTCACCCACTAAACGAGCTCGCAAGGCCGCCGAACAAAGCTGGATTGGTCAAGGCCGATCAATCGACAACCTCACGTTTTCTTTGTCGGGTTCGCTTGGTCGATGTGAGCAAATCACCGCGATCACTGAAACCGAGATCAAACCGATTCGCATGCCTTGGCTTGGCTCGTGGGGAACACTCAAGGTGGTTGCCAGACACAGCGAAATCGTAGACCCTTACCGCTCGGGGTTAGATGGCGAAGCTAACTGTGCGTAACGGCGACCACAACACTCGTCGACCAGAACGTGGCTCAGCGCTGCTTCTTGTTCCGGTGATGGTGCTCATTTTGATATTGGCCGCCGGGTTGACCGTTGACTCAGCGATTGCGTTCACTGCAAAGCGCGACCTCGTTGAAGCGGCATCAGCAGCTGCAAACGATGCGGCCACGTCAATTTCTGAGGACATGGCGTTTCAAAGCGGACAACTCGACATGGATATGGGGTCAGCCGAACAACGAGCGAAGGCCGCCGTTTCGGTTCGTTCAAACAACCTTGCCTCGGGGATCTCGGTGACCGACGTTTCCATGGTCGACCGAAACGGACCAGCAATACAGGTCACCGTAGCTGGCACTGCCCGTTTCATATTCGCCAAAGCAATTCCCGGTCGTTCGTCCACCCTTTCCCTCACAGCCACAGCCACAGCTTCACTTCAGGAGTCACCATGACCGGACATACGGCCAAAACTGAACCAATTGCCAAACCGCAGCTTACAGCTCGGCTCTCGCTCGTAGGTGTGCTGTTAGTCGGCATGCTGGGTGTATGGCTAGCGACTTTTGGAATGCGAGATCAAACTCTCAGCAGGATGGGCGATCTCGGTGTGCATCCCGAAGCGCCAATTCTTTTTGTCTTGCGAATCGTGTTGTTTGTGCTCGCGGTATGGATTGCTGGCGGCACTTTACTTGCCATTGGGCTGCGGCTACTTGGCTGGCATCGATCTGCAATCAACGTCTCACGAGTGCTTCCGGCGCCGGTTCGCTCGATGCTGTTTCGTGCTGCAGGAATAGGCATCGTAGGCTCACTTATGATTCAGTCTGGGGCTATGGCAGCCAGCAAACCTGACCCGTCTACCCCATCGTCGACTGTTGCCCCGCAAAAAGAGCGGGTACCGATGAGCGGCAACGGTGCACAACAGTGGCCTGCACTTCAACGTCGTGAGGCGATTCCAAATGCGACCGCTCCGGTATTGCGCGTCACCGGAAGCCAAACGCAAAAGACGTCAGTGCCGGTTGCAGGAAAGGTATCGGTACCTGCCAACACGGTTGCCCCAAGCACAACGACTGCACCTGCCACAACGACACCGAGCACAACTACACCTGCCACTACAACGTCCACGACGGTGCCCGTCGAAGAGTCAGCGCCCAGTCCCGTTGCCCAAAAGGCAGTCGGAGAATCAACCGTCAAACGCCAGCATTCCGTGGCCCCCGGTGAGCACTTCTGGTCAATTGCAACAACCGAGTTGCTTCGGAACAACAACCAAGCGGGTGGCCAAATCAGCGACCAAGAAATCGCCCAATATTGGGAGCAACTCATTGACCTCAACCGTTCGCAACTACCCGATCCGGCCAATCCTGATTTGTTGCGCATCGGGATGGTGTTAGAGCTCCCTAACTAAACAACAAGAGCGTTAACCGACAACGGTGCTCACTGCATCGGCCAACACGCTGAAACGATCAGCCAACGAATTCCCCTTCCCCACCAGGTCGTCGGGTTCTAAGCCGTTCGACCAGTACAACAACACTTCGATAGCGCTTCGTAATGGTGAAACGAACCATTTCCCGTTGCGCTCAACCGTTACGATCCCGGGAAGACGTTGAGGTTCGCTGAGCCAGCGAGACTGTTCGGGTGTCCATTCCCGAGCCGAGACGCCGTACAGGTCAGACAACACGAGCGGTACCTGTCGTCCGCATCTAATGGTCTCGACCCCAGCAACGCTCACAGTCACACAGTCTCGATCAAGACGTACAGTGCTGTCTTCGACATCGTCCGCGTAAAGCACCGCAAGCGCTGACCACCGTTTCACTCGAACCGTTGCAACACCTCCGTTGCGTGAGGTCACTAGTGAGAGTTCGGGAAATGTCACCCCGACCTGTTCGTTCACCCCCTTTGCCCGCCGATTTAGATCCACGATCGCTAGGTTCACATACGAGTAACCAGCAGCAACTTCGCTGGGGTCGCTCGCGTCGAGGATACCCAGAGCGTCAAGGCGAACGGCTGCATCCAAAAAGGCTCGAACGGCTGCCTCGGGGCTCGACTGGCCACTACTCCTACCGAGATTCGCCGAGATCGGCAGCGCCTTACCTGCTTGGCGACGAGCCCCGTCGGCGTAGGTATGACCAAGCGAGACATACCAGGTCTTTCCAACCTCAATGGTGGTAAGAATCGGCCGCTGCACAGCACTAGCGCCTGCGACGCGAATAAGTCCGGTTCCTTCAATGATGCCTGCGAGACGCGGACTCGAACTCAGGCCGACGGCGCTAAACCCTGAATCAATTTCGCCGCTTACAACCTGCACATTTACCACCTCACTTTGAACCAGGCTTTCACGATAGGTACGCTTACCACTATATGGGTTCGGTTTCCGGCTGCTCTTTTCAACGTAGCTACCCACAAGTTCAAGCCGTCGTAGCTGTCTCGCAAGATCTTGGCCCGAATCAACGAGTACCCGTCTTTCCACCGGATTCAGCGCTTCAAGCATCTGGATCGGATCTTGACGTTCGAGGCCGTCGAACATTAAGCGCGCAGCTTCGGTGGGCGTCCGAGGGGCTCGGGCGCGCAGTGAGTCATATGCGAACACACCACCAGCAATGACGAGTATTGCCCCGCAGACAAACCCCACGTTTGCTACAGGTCGCACCACAGGTTGTTGACCTCTGTTACCTCGGGCACGACCAAGAAGAAGCCAGGTACCGCACATGAAGGCAAGGGATCCGGAAACGGTCAGCACCGCATGGCTGAAGCGTGGAACTGCTGAAATCAACAACCCGCTGGTTCCGCACGCGATGCCGATCAAGCCGATGAGGATTGTGAGGGTCGAACCTGCTTGTCGTGCTCCGCGAAATCGACCGCACACGAGCACGATCGACACGCCAACGAGCAAGGGCACGACAATAACGGCCAAGACCCCAATTCTTTGAACCGAAGCACCAAAAACATCGAGGCGTTGAGCACTACGCGCCAACGAGTAGGCGCTTTTCGAGCGGCCAAGAATCGAAAAGAACGGAAGCGCTGCGCCAGCCATCACACCGAGCGAAGCTGCTATCCCAGGCACCCGGGCGTCTGTTAACGCACCACCGCAACGAGGCCCGGTTCGGACCATCGCCCGCTACTTACTCGCAGCCGCTCAGACTGCGAGACCCTTCGGAAAGGCCGCTTCATGAGACGACGTAGTTTTGCCTGCCCCAAACATCGAGTGGATCGCTGCGTCAACCGAAAACTTCATTCCGGCCAATGGAACAATGTTGAGCACACCTTGGCCTTGACGAACCAGGTCAAGGATTTCGCCACCATCTCGAACTAGCAGCGCAGACTCACCCGACAGCACAAGGTTTGCGTTGGCGAGGTCCTCACCAAGATGGGTTCGGAGGTACTCGATAGCCTGTCGTGCCGCCGAAAGGCTTACCCCCGCATCAAGCAAACTTTTGATTACTTTGAGTTCGACAAGATCTGTGTACGAGTATCGCCGCTGGCTTCCCGAGCCTTTTGCATCGGCCAGACTTGGCCGCAGCAGGTTGGTTCGGGCCCAGTAGTCAAGTTGGCGATACGTTATGCCAACGATCGAACATACTTGGGGGCCTCGGTACCCGGCTTCACCTTGCGACACAGCGACGTCGTTTTTTGCCGAGGCGTTTAGTGCTTCAAGCGGGTTCAAGGTGCTCACTGGTTACTCCTGGGTACTGTTTACTCCGGGGAAGCGGAGAAAAGATTGCATCTCACACTAGCGAAATTACGACCGTGTCAGCACAATACGATAGAGAACCGAGCGTGGGCGCGTCAACCCCCAAACCTTCATTGTTCACATGACAGTTACGACTGTTCGCGGTCAGTTAAGTTCGTGTGATGGAACGAACCCTCATCCGAGACGAAGTGTCAAGCATCTGGGCCAACGATGTACTACCTGCATTGGTTCATTACATTGAGCTTCCTGCTCTTTCGCCTGCGTTCGATACCGCATGGGATGCTCACGGGTATCTTCGCCAAGCCGTTGCGTTACTTCACGGTTGGGCGCTTCAACTGGGCTTGGCGGGGGCCACCGTGTCGACCAGAGAGATTCCTGGACGAACGCCGGTCATCGTCGTGAATGTTCCGGCTTCACACAATGATCAGACGAACGACGATCAAACGAGCGGTAACCAACTAGTCGATGGAAACCTTCCCCCAACGGTACTGATGTACGGCCACCTCGATAAACAGCCGGAAATGGAAGGTTGGTTCGAAGGTCTGTCAGCTTGGACACCAACCATTTCCGACGGAAAGTTGTATGGCCGTGGCGGTGCCGATGACGGGTACGCACTGTTTGCCAGCCTCACCGCTATCAGGGCATTGCGTCGGGCAGGCGGCGACCACGCCCGCGTCGTTCTCGTGATCGAGGCTTCGGAAGAGTCGGGCAGCCCCGACCTCGCGCATCATATAGAAAGTATGCATGCTGAACTTGGAAACGTTGATCTCGTTGTCTGCCTCGACTCGGGTTGTGCAACCTACGATCGACTGTGGACAACGACGTCTCTGCGGGGTCTAGCGCACGTAGAGTTTACTGTAAGTGTACTTACTGAAGGGGTTCATTCAGGCACAGCCGGAGGAGTCGTTCCTTCGTCGTTTCGTATTGCCCGAGCATTACTCGATCGGCTCGAAGACCCATTGACTGGTGAACTCAAACTTCCTGAACTCGCAGTCACCATCCCACCTGCTCTCGTTGAAGCCGCTCGCGGAACCGCTGAACTTTTGGGTGACGATTGGGCGACAACCGCCTACCCATGGATTCACTCAACCCACCCTGACCATTGCGGTACTGCTGACCACCTCCTTGATCGAACCTGGAAAGCTGCATTTGAAGTAGTCGGTGTTGATGGGATCCCTTCGACGAGCAAAGCTGGCAATGTGCTACGCCCACGTACGACCCTCGCACTAGCGATGCGATTGCCGCCAACGGCAGACACCGAAGCTTGCGTTGCCGCAGTAACCCGTGCGCTTACTCACGACGTGCCGTACAACGCGACCGTTGAGATTCACACTGAAGTCGCTGGAGGGTGGGCAGCCCCCGACCTTGCGCCCTGGCTCGACCAAGTGTTGGAATACGCCAGCCAAACTGCTTACGGGCTTGGTCACCGGTCACTAGGCGAAGGCGGGACGATTCCGTTCATGGCCATGTTGGCCCGTACCTTCCCTGCTGCTCAGTTTGCAGTGGCCGGTGTGCTTGGACCAGGTAGCAACGCCCACGGACCGAACGAATTTCTACACCTTGACTACGCTGAGCGCCTCACGGTGGCAGTTGCGTTGGTGCTTCACGGGCACGCTCAGAACAAAAAAATTACGACTTAAAGTCGTCGGGGTTGATCTCGTCGAGGAACTGGCGAAACTCGTCTACAAGTTCTTCGGGGTTTCCGTCTTCATCGACCACCACTTCAACGATGCCATGATCGGCAACGAGTTCGTCAGCGGCAAACACCGGCGCGTTTGTTCTGACGGCGAGGGCAAACGCGTCGGATGGTCGACTCGAAACGACCATCGATTCAGACCCTCGTTGCAGATGCAATTCTGCGTAAAAGATGTTTTCGCGAAGCTCGGTAACCAGTACCCGAACGAGTTTCGCCCCCAATATGTCGAGTATCGAGCCCAACAGATCGTGGGTCATCGGGCGTGGGGTGGCCCGACCGTCAAGGCCGATCCGAATCGCTTGGGCTTCAGCTACACCAATAAAGATGGGTAGTAACCTCTTTTCGCTCGACGAGTCCACGGTGCGCAGCAAAGCGACGGGATTATTCGTCGCCTGATCGACTCGCACGTCGATGAGTTCCATCTCAACCATGGAAAACAAACTACAACGCTACGACGCGGAACGGCACCTGAATCGGCGGGATTTAGCGGGCTAGTTGCGGTCGATGGCCGCTCTGAGTACCTGACGAAGCGCCACAATTCGCAGTTGCTCACCGAGGCGAACCAATTCACCAAGCGTTTCTATTGCTTTTTCGCGTGCATCAGGATTTCGCCGACGCAGTTGAGGCGTTACGACCTGTTCGAAGAACGCAGCCTCACGATCGGCAGCCAATTTGTACATCCGAAGGTGTCGAGGTTCAACACCGTAGGTTTGGAATTCTGCGACCAGTCGACAGGTCAACAACGAATCTTCGTCGTAGTACACCGTCGAAAAGACTCCCTGCCCACGAAGCAATCCAAGCGACTCAAGGTCTCGAATTGTTTCAATCGATACCCCTGATGCTTTTGACAACTCGTCGAGCGACAGGTTCGTGGCAGTTGGGGTGGCAGTCAAAGGATTCGGCGGGAACGATGCCGCTGGCGTCGGAAGCGGGGGCACGACAACGGGTACCTCAGCGGGAATCGAAGCAGCAACATCCGGTGACCCGACAACCGGTGACACGACAACCGGCAGAGCAACTAAAGCGGAATTGTCTTCGGGCTGAAGGTCTTCGGCCGCGGCCACGATGGTGCGCGATTTTGAACTGGTACCAGCAAACGGAATCGGCGCTGATGTTGGGCTCGCGGTTCCAAACACCGAAGCGTTTGCGCGCCGGGTGGCAGCCAGTGCTGCGGGATGCCGCCGTTCCGGATTACCTGGCAACTCGCCATCAGGACCGAGAACCGGGGGCGGTAAATCAGTTCCGCTGTCATCGGCAAAAAATTCGCTTTCTGATAACGATGAGGATGTGTCGTTTACTTGAGACGAGTCGAGCGATGCGGCTGTGTCGTGCGAAAGTTGCTTAATGGCCGAACGCATTGCTTCATTGCTTGAACGCTTTACCGGTGCTCGGGTCATGGGCTCTGGTTCACGCGACGATACGAGTCCGCTGTTCATCGCTTCGAAACTGTCGGCCCCTACCCCACCACGTAGCAACGTTTTCAGGTAGGCAACGTCTGCGTCGTAGAACTTTCGGTAACCCGATGCGGTGCGCTCAAGGTCAAGGTGGCCGCCCGACTCGAGGGTGCGTATGCGTGAAATCGACACATCAGGAAACTCGTGTTTGACGAGTTCAAGGACTTCACCTATCGATAGGTATGGTCGTTCCATCGACTATTCCCCCACGAGGAAGACTAAGCGGAATTTTCCGATTTGAACCTCGTCACCGTTCACCAGGCTTCGTTCAGAAACCAATTGTCGGTTCACATACGTTCCATTAAGCGACCCGGCGTCTTTGACGAGGTATTCGCCCTGAGTTTGCATAAAAATCGCGTGTTTACGTGACACGGTGACATCGTCAAGAAAAATGTCGCAATCATCAGACCGACCAGCAGTGGTCACCGTTGCTTCCAAACGAAACGTCTCGCCTGCATCGGCACCTTCGCTACCTCGACGAACCACGAGCACACCGTGCCCAGCTTCGAAGTTATCGATTCGAACGGTGACATCAACCCCCGTTTGATCTTCAGGGCCAAGCGTCATCGTGAGTTCCCCGCCGTCGGGCACAAGGGTTCCGCCGCACGAAGCACAAAAGTTTGCGCCTTCGGGATTACGGTGACCGCAGCGGTGGCAAAAGTTTTCGCTCATGGCAGTTCGTCCGACACAATCTCGTCGATGAGTTCAAGGTAACCCACCACATCGAGCAGGCCGTCGTACTCGGCGACCGAATCGCACTGAAGGCGAACCAGCCACCCATCACGAAACGGGTCACCACTCACCAGGTCAACCGTGTCGATGGTGCGACCGTTGACGTCAGAAACCACCCCGGCGACTGGCGCATAGAGGTCGCTTACCGATTTGTTGGCCTCAATCTCGCCGCAAGGCGAGTCTTGTTCGATATGACTACCGACCGACAGAAACCGCAGCGACTGCAATTGACCCAACGCTTCAAGGGCATACGGGGTCATTCCAATCTCGACGGTCGAACCGGTGAGTTTGGCCCAAACATGATCGGAGGAGTAGCGCCGGTCTGACGGATAGCCCGATGGGGCCAACTCGAAAGCAGTCATGACTCTTAACCTAGTGGGCACTGACGACTAGAGCCAGGATGCCCGAGAGCAATCAAGAGCCCTTGAGCGCCCGGGCGGCTCGGCCTTCTCGAAGCGCTGCTCGCCCTATCGGCAGATACCCGGCTGCTGCCCACCACGACAGCACCAGTGACGGAATGATCCAAACCCATCCCGCGATTCGAAACCAGTCACGCGTTGCCCAATCAGACTTTCCGGCCAAAAAGAATGGGAAAGCACCCATTAGTCCGAAGGTGCCGCACTTTCCTATCCAGGTGACATCTATACGTTTTGCGCCAAGGGCGGCGAGCGCCAATGTTCCGACCGACACAAGTATTTCCCTCGCAACAACAACAACCCCGATCCAACGAGGCACCGAACCGTCAATCAAAATTGCCAGAACGCCTACGCCAAGAAGGATGCGGTCAGCGACCGGATCGATGATCTTGCCAAACGTCGATCCTTGGTCGAAGCGCCGGGCGATCCATCCGTCGACCCAGTCCGTCGCCCCAAGCCCACCAAAGAGTAACGAGGCCGTGCCGCGATCATTACGGCCAAAGAGCACCCACACGAACACTGGTACGAGTGCGAGCCTGACGAGAGAAATGACGTTCGGTATTGTCAAAACTCGTTTGTCGCGAGCGGCCTGCTGTTCGTCGGTTCGAGTTGTTGATGGGAGAGCAGAAACGGCTGGCATCAGAACCAGACTGTACGTCGACTCAGATAACTTCAGTTGCCATTCATTAGAACAGATGAGGTCGAAACTGCCGATCACGCCGATGCCCTGATGAGTGAGAAAGTTCATACTCCCCCTGAGTTCGGCAACCTTTGCGTTCGTCGCGGCCTCCATGTTCGGCCCACCGTCGCAACTCAGCGCGACGCCCGATACCGCAGTTGGCGTGACGTCCACCGTCGCACTCAACGCACCCGAGACGGCGAGCTCGACACTTCGAACCGCTCAGTTACGCGTCGCTCAATGGGGTATTGACCGTGCGCCGATCGATGTGTCGCTTGATATGACACCGTGGGCTTCGAATATGTCGCCCGGATCAGCAACGTCCTACCTCGAAGTCAAATCAGGTCGGCACAAAATTTACCTTGCTCCGGCTGACAAAACGCCAGGGGCCCAACCCGAATCAAGCTCAGAGGTTGAGGTTCAGCTTGAACCCGGGTCTCGTGCGACGCTTTTCCCGCGCCCGCTCGGAACGAATCCCGCTGCAGTTTTGGTGAGCGATGCGTTGCCGCCGGCCGCGCCGAACACCGGCCATGTCCGGGTGGTAAACCTTTCAGAACAACAGGGAACCCTGTTGGTATCGTCGAACCGCGGCGTGGCTTTGTCCAGTGAGCGCCGCAAGTCGACAGGTTTCGTGGCGGTATCTCCAGGTAGCCACGAGGTTCGAATCGGAACATCGGGCATCGCGCCCTTCCTTCGTGAAGGCTTTATCTTGAATGTGCCGTCAGGCGAGGTACGCACTCTGATCATTATGGACGCCGGTCCCGGTATCGATGCCGCCGTCATGAACGATGCCCGGCCCGTCCAATCATTGGTTCCGGTCACCCAGCCCGTCGAAACAACACAGGCGCCCGAAACCACGAGAGCGCCCGAAACCGCAGAGCCCACCGCGCCCACGGAGCCCGCAGAGACCCCCGCTCAGGCCGTCTCCAACCGGCCTCCTGTCACTCGAAAACCTCGAGCAGAACCTGTCGATGCTATTGCCGGTGGTACTCCACCGACAGCGGCGGGTGCCCTTGTCAAGGCGGCTGCACCTACTCAACAGGCTGGTTCTGAACTTGCGCTCACCTCAGCCGACAGTACTTCTAACGATTTTAATCTTGCAGTTGCTGGCATCCAAGGAGCTGGTTTGGCACTGGCACTCTCCGAGTTAGCTCGACGCGTTCGACGCCGGTCCGCGTAGAACCCCAAATCGGGACGTCGAAACATGCGCCAAGGCGACTAGTCCTGCGAACAAGGCGGCGATACCTCCGACGCCCATTCCCCATCGAGGGCCGAATACGTCACACACCCAACCAATAATCGGACTTCCAATAGGCGTGGAGCCAATGAACACCACCGACTGAATAGCCAACACCCGGCCACGCATTTCTGATGGCGACAGTGACGTCAACAGACCACTGAGTTGAGCCATCAACAGACCCCCTCCCGCGGCCAACGGAATGGATAGGAATCCGCACCACAACAACGATGGTGCCATGCCAACTGCAATACCGCCAACCCCCATGGTGAGCGCGCCGAAGAGCAAAAGCAGCAGCGATGGTGTCCTTCGCCGAGCCGAAACGAGTGCCCCGAAAAAGCTTCCGATACTCGCAACCGCCATCACGGTTCCGAAACTATCGGCCTCAGCTTTGTATACCTCGTCGATGAGTAACGGATACGTCAACTGGTAGTTGAACGAGAGGGTCGCAATGACGGCCGTTGTCGCCATGGCGACTAGCAACACCGGGGTGTGCAGAATATGGGAAACAGCGTGTCGCACACCGCCATCGATGTGCGCGACCGTTGCATGAGACCTGGTTCGCAATGAGTAGACGGCTGAGATCATTGCGATGTACGAAACAGCGTTGATCAAAAAGCACACGCCCGGCCCGAACCAACTCGTCAAAAACCCGCCGATCATCATTCCGAAGAATCGAGAGGACGTGATGACGCTCGTGTTGAGCGACATTGCGTTCGGTACCACCTCCTTCGGCACCAAATCGCCAACAAGCGCCCGACGCACCGGCGTATCGAAGGCATTGGCTAAGCCAGCAAGCGCGCTTACTACTAAAACAAGTCCGAGCGTGATTCGGTCGGTCAACGTCAACACAGCAAGAACCAGGGCGCACAAACCCAAGATGGTCTGTGTGCAGACCATCAGCTTGCGTTTGTCAATCCGGTCTGAAAGTGCACCGGCCCATGGCCCGAAAACCAGCATCGGGGCGAACTGGGCGATCGCTAGCCATCCCAATTCGCGTCCCGAGCCATCGAGTGTTTTTACAACCAGCCACGCAAGCGCTATCGACTGCGTCCAGGTTCCGGCCATCGACAGCAGCAGCCCCGCAAAGTACGTTTTGGCCCCCGGGTAGCGAAGGGTTTCGAACATTGCCCCGTGCGTGTCCCCTTGACTTGCCTTGCCATTCGCGCCGCCAACGGTTTCAAGTCTGGTTTCATCACTGGTTGACGATTCCATCTGCGCCATTCTGGCTCATAGGGCCACGAAACGCTACATCGAGCGGCATCGAGCGGCATCGAGCGGCACGACCTAGTGTCGATGCAGGTCGACATTTGGCAGCTTCTAGTGCGACTACCCTCGAACTATGCCTGATTTGACTTTGACCGCATCCGATGGACATCAACTCAATGCCTACCTGTCCAAACCGGAAGGAAACGCCACGGGCGCCAAGTCGGGGATTGTTGTCATCCAAGAAATATTTGGGGTGAATGCTCATATTCGACAAGACGTCGATCGGTTTGCGGCTGCCGGATACGTGGCCATCGCCCCAGCAATATTTGATCGTATCGAGCGTGACGTTTCCCTCGGTTACACCGCCGAGACAATCGAAGCTGGCCGAACTATAGCTATGGCGCTGCAACCGGCCGGAATCATGGCGGATGTACTGGCCGCCGCGGCAGAACTCCGCAGTCAAGGGTGCACCAAAGTCGGAATAGTTGGGTATTGCCTTGGCGGAACTGTCACTGCGACAGCCGCTTGCCATATGAGTGACGCATTCGATGTTGCGGTCGCTTATTACGGCGGTGGGGTCGTTGGAATCGTTGAATCTGGTGCGGTCCCGAAGATTCCAACCGTGCTGCATTTCGGTTTGCAAGACCCGTACATTCCGGTGGAAGACATCGACAAGATTGCCAGTGCGTGGACCGACTGCCCGGTCTACCGCTACGACGCCCACCACGGTTTCCATTGCGATCACCGTGCCGATTTTGATGCGCCCTCAAGCGACCTGGCCCAGGAACGCACACTGGCGTTCTTCGCACAGCATCTCGGCTGAGCGAGCCACGGTCTGTTGTGGAAATTCTTCGAACTCCCGACGAACGCTTTGAAAACCTGCTTGATTTCGATTTTTCCCCTCGCTATACCGAGATAGCTGCAGGTAACGAAACCGTACTAAGGGCGCATCACGTTGATGAGGGACCCCAGGATGGGTCACTGATTATATGCATGCATGGGGAACCATCTTGGTCGTACCTCTATCGCCATATGATACGTGGGCTTAGTGCTCGCGGTTACCGGGTTGTCGCCCCCGACCTCGTGGGTTTCGGCCGCTCCGATAAACCCGCGAATACTGACGACTACACCTACGAACGACACGTCGACTGGATGAGCCATTGGCTAATGACAAACGACTTTACGAACATCACGCTCTTCGGCCAGGATTGGGGTGGCCTTATCGGGCTTCGCCTGGTCGCTCGTTTTCCTGAACGGTTCGCAAGGGTGGTGGTGTCAAATACGGGGCTTCCGATCGGAACCGGCTGGAGTGAAGCGTTCCAAGATTGGCTCAATTTTTCTCAAACTGTGGCTGATTTGCCGATCGGAGCAATTATCGACGGGGCGTCAATCCGTGAACTGTTACCGGCAGAGATTGAGGCCTACGAAGCGCCGTTTCCCGACCCGACGTTTAAGGCCGGAGCGAAAGCGTTTCCGATGTTGGTTCCAATCACCCCGGCGCACGCGTCGGTTGATGAAAACACTGCCGCTTGGGCGATCCTCGAAACGTTTACCAAACCGTTTCTTACGGCTTTCAGCGACAAAGATCAGGTGTCGGCTGGCGGGGAACGTGTGTTTCAAGACCGTGTGCCCGGGGCAAAGGGTCAGGCTCACGTGATTATCAGCGGGGGCGGCCACTTTGTTCAAGAAGACGCTTCACCACAACTTGTTGACGTGATCGACCAATTCATCATCGCGAACCCCTAGGCCTTGGTCGGTCAACGCAAGTTGACTGACAGCGTGCCTCGCCGGTACTGACACTGATACCGTGCGACGGGTGAACGAAATACCAGACCCCTCAGGTACAACATGGTCGGTACTCGACCCGTGTACTGCTTCAGAAATCCAATCAGTGTCTCTGGCGAGCGCCCACGATGTTGACCGCGCCGTTACAAAGGCCCAACGGGCCTTGCCAGGTTGGATGAACATCAGTACACAAGACCGCGCCCGCCTACTTCGTCGATTTGCGAACCTTGTCGGCGAACAAACCGAAGAACTTGCTCAGCTTGAATCGCTCAACTGCGGAAAGCCTATCGACGGAGCCCGTTGGGAAGCTGGCGCTTCCGCCGAAGCCTTGCTCTTTTTCGCCTCAGCAGTCGAACGCCACCACGGAACTACCCTTCCGTGGAACAACGGTTTGAACATCACCATTAACGAACCAATCGGCGTTGTCGGAGCCATCACCCCGTGGAACTTTCCGATGCTCATCGCTGCGTGGAAGATCGGTCCGGCGCTGGCGTGCGGCAACACAATGCTGTTGAAACCGAGCGAACTGACCCCGCTGACCGCCATACGGATGGGAGAATTGGCCCTCGAAGCAGGCCTTCCCGAAGGTGTGCTCAATGTGATTCTTGGTACAGGCGGCGAAGCTGGCCAGCGAATGCTTGAGCATCCGGGTATTGGAAAGATTGGGTTTACCGGGTCGACGGCCGTCGGCAAACACATCATGCGCACAGCAGCCGACACGCTGAAGCGCGTCACGCTCGAGCTGGGAGGCAAGAGCGCCAACATCGTGTTTGCTGACGCCGATCTCGAAGCAGCCGCAGCAGGAATTCCCGGAGCCATCTTCGACAACTCGGGTCAAGACTGTTGTGCCCGAAGCCGAATCCTTGTTGAAAAATCGGTACATGATCGCTTTGTTGAGATGGTTGTCGAAGTTTCCAAAAGCGTCAAGGTGGGAACCCCGAAAGAGCAAGGCGTCGTCATGGGCCCTCTCATCTCAGCGGCCCATCGTGCAAAAGTTGCGTCGTTCGAAGGTGAAGGCGATGTGGCGTTCGCAGGCTCGATACCCGATGGTCCGGGGTTCTGGTATCCCCCTACCGTCGTTACGGGTGTTGAACGTCGCAGTCGAATCGCTCAAGAAGAAGTGTTCGGGCCGGTCGTCGTTGTCATGCCATTCTCCGATGAAGCCGATGCTGCCGAGCTAGCCAATGACACGGTGTACGGCTTGTCAGGGTCTATCTGGACTCGCGATGGCTCCAAGGCCCTACGAATGGCTCGGGCGGTGCAGAGCGGAACCCTAAGCGTCAATTCGAACTCATCGGTTCGCTACGTCGCACCCTTCGGCGGATTCAAACAGAGCGGTGTGGGTCGAGATTTGAGCGACCAGGCAATGGGTCACTGGTCAGAAACCAAAACAGTTTTTATCGCACACAACTAAATGTACGCACACCTAGGAACAGAGGATTTATGACCGGCCGTTTAGAAAACAAGGTTGCGCTGATTACGGGGGCATCAGGGGGGCTTGGCCGCGTTGCTGCCGAACTGTTTGCGTCTGAGGGCGCAAAAGTCGTAATCGCCGACCTCACCGACGGATCCGAGGCAGTTGATGCAATTACAGCGGCTGGCGGCATCGCGTCGTATGTCGCGTGCAATGTCCGAGACGATGCGAGTGTCGCAGCCGCTATCAAACATTGCGTCGATACCTACGGGGGGCTACACGTGCTCTACAACAATGCCGGCATTTCACCTGGCGATGATGATGGGGTCACAAATACCAGCGACGAAACGTGGGATATCACCCTTGACGTCAACGTTACCGGTGTTGCTCGATGTTGTCGCCACGGCATTCCGGCCATGTTGGCCTCGGGCGGAGGAAGCATTATCAACGTTGCGTCATTCGTGGCGCACGTCGGTGCTGCGACGCCTCAAGTTGCCTACACAGCGTCTAAAGGAGCGGTGCTTGCCATGACCCGCGAAATCGCTGTCATCCACGCCCGTCAAGGAATCAGAGCGAACGCTCTGTGCCCCGGCCCGGTGCTCACACCACTTTTGGCAAAGTTTCTTTCCGACGACGCAAAACGGCAACGTCGACTGGTACACATACCAATGGGCCGTTTTGGTGAGGCCATCGAGATTGCCAAAGGTGCTTTGTTTCTCGCCTCAGATGACTCGTCGTTTATGACGGGTCAGTCGTTACTCATTGATGGTGGAATTACTGCCGCCTACACCACACCCGAATAGCCCGAGTAGGAGAACAAGATGGCCGCCAACACCCACGTTTCGCATGAGCAACTTGAAGCCGATATTCGCGACGGGGTGATTGACACCGTCATCGCAGGTTTCAGCGATCACTTCGGACGACTCATTGGTAAGCGAACAGACGGACAGTTCTATCTCGATGTTGTTGCCGAGGAAGGTACCGAGAACTGCGACTATCTGATTGCGTGCGATATCGATAACAACCCGGTTCCCGGCTTCCGTTTTGCGAGCTACGAAAAAGGGTATGGCGATATGCGGGGGGTAGTCGATCGAGCAACCGTGCGTTACCTACCGTGGCATAACAAGACCGCCGTGGTGCTTCTCGACTTGGTCAATGTCGATTCTGGTGCACCCATCGAAGAGTCACCCCGGCGAATATTGCAACGCCAGGTTGAGCAGTGCCTGGCAAAGGGTTACACCCCGAAGATGGCATCAGAAATTGAATTCTTTCTCTTCAAAGAAACCTTCGATGAGGCCAACGCGCAACGCTACGAGGGCCTGACCCCGAACTCGCCTTATGTTGAGGACTATCATATTCTGCAAACCTCGAAAGAAGAAGACGTTCTTGGGGCGATTCGTCGGGGCCTCCGAGACGCAGGAATGCCGGTCGAATTCTCGAAGGGTGAAGCGGGAAAGGGCCAGCACGAACTGAACCTCACTTACCAATTAGCGGTTGAAATGGCCGACACTAACCTTCTGTTCAAAAACTCCACAAAAGAAATCGCTTGGCAACACGGTCGCTCGGCAACCTTCATGGCCAAACCCCATTTTGACGATGCCGGATCAAGTTGCCATATCCATTCGTCACTCTGGTCATCAGCTAGTACCGATGGTCACTCGCTGATGTACGACCACGACACTCACGGTATGAGCGATCTCTTCCGCTGGTACATCGGCGGTCAGATCGCAGCGGCACGAGAGTTTGCACTACTCACGGCCCCGACAATCAACTCTTACCGTCGCTTTCAACCCGGAAGCTGGGCACCGACCGGCATTGGCTGGGCCACCGACAATCGAACGCTTGGTTTTCGCGTGGTCGGCCACGGAAACGGTATGCGCGTAGAGAATCGCATCCCGGGTGCCGATGCCAATAGCTACCACGCATTCGCCGCGACTCTCGCAGCCGGTATGCACGGCATCGAGAACACCATTGAGCCTCCCCCGCCCTACCTTGGCGATGGGTACTCAGCCACCGAAATCGAACGAATCCCGCCAACCTTCAATGAGGCGATCGACCTGTGGGAGCAAAGTTCGCTCGCCCGAAACTGCTTTGGCGAAGACGTACACCACCATGTACTGAACTACGCCAAAAACGAGTGGCGTGCTTGGGGGGCAACAGTTACCGGCTGGGAACGCAACCGCTACTTCGAGCGGATCTAGTCCCGCTCGACACGACATGAATTGTTTTGTTGTGATCTAATGCAAATGACAACGGTCACACAAAGCGCATCCGTGCACTTCCCGTGACTTTCCACCACAACTGCACCGGAGAACGAAAACGTGTCAAATATCGACGCAGACCGCGAGCAACTCAACTCACTTGGTTACGCCCAAGAACTCAATCGGGGGATGGGAACCTTCAGCAACTTCGCCATTAGCTTCTCGATCATCTCCATTCTCGCCGGGGCCTTGACGAGCTTCTCACTCGGCATGTTTGCCGGGGGGCCACGAATCATCATTCTCGGGTGGATCATCGTTGGCATCGGTGCGCTGGCTGTGGGCGCGTCAATGGGTGAAATTTGTTCGGCATACCCAACTGCAGGTGGTTTGTACTACTGGTCGGCCAAACTCGCCCGACGTAACAATGCTCGGTGGGCATGGTTCACCGGATGGTTCAACCTTGTCGGCCAAATCGGGGTCATTGCATCGGTTGACTGGGCGCTAGCCAACTATGTGCTGTACAGCTTCAAACTGCTTGGATGGGACTCACTTCGCCCAACCAAATGGACCGTCTTTGTGACCTACCTCATTTTGTTGGCGATTCACGGCCTGCTCAACACCTTTGGTGTCAAACTTGTGAAGCTTCTCGGTGACATCAGCGTGTGGTGGCACGTCGTAGGTGTACTGGTCATTGTGGCCGCTCTTCTCATCGCTGGCAAAAACAAGACTGGCACCGAAGGAATCTTTGCGTTCAAGAACTCAACGGGCTGGAGTTTCAAAGGTTCAGGCATCTACGTGGGGCTAGTCGGTCTCTTGCTTGCCCAATACACAATCACCGGTTTCGACGCTTCGGCTCACGTCAGTGAAGAAACCATCGGTGCCGCAACCGCAGCCCCTAAAGCGATCGTGCGCTCGATCTACATTTCAGCCGTAGCTGCTCTGTTGATGAACTTTGTGATGTTGATGGCTATTCCGAAGGGAAAGTACGACGAGATTGCTGCGGGCGGAATCTTGGCCGGAGCATTGGTCTTTACGGCCTCCATCGCTGGAATAGTTGGCAAACTTCTCGTCATCATCGCCACGGTTGGCCAGTTCTTTTGCGGCATGGCTTCGGTAACCGCAAACTCACGAATGATTTATGCGTTTTCGCGAGACAAAGGTCTGCCCGGTTCGCAATACTGGCACCGAATCAATCCTCGTACCCGAACCCCAACAAACTCGATTTGGTTCGGGGTAGTCCTTTCGGCGATTGCAGGTTCACTTACGTTGCTGCCAACCAAAAAGGGTGTACCAGTCGCCTTCTTTGCACTGACGTTGATGTGCGTGATCGGCCTATACATCAGCTACGTGATCCCAGTCTTTCTTCGCCTCACCAACCCTGAATTTGTTAAGGGCCCATGGAACCTCGGAAACCGCAGCATGTTCATTGGCTGGTTCGCCGTCATCTACGTGGTCATCATTTGTCTGGTCGGCCTGCTGCCACAATTCGTCCCATGGAATAGGTGGGAAACCGCCAACCTAACCCTTCCGGTAATCGGTGGTATTGCGTTGGCCGTAGGCGTTTGGTGGGCAATCTCGGCCAAGCGTTGGTTCACCGGGCCAAAGGTCCAAGGCACCCGGGAAGAGCTATTAGCAATCGAGCGCGAACTCGATGCTCTCGGCTAATTAGTAACGAAATGAACGACGTTCGAGCGATGATCCTGCGGGCTTTCCCGCATTGGTCGTCGCTCGAAATTGCTATCGAACCGCTTAGTCGTGGAATAACCAACCGCAATTACATTGTGAGCGCCGATGGTGAGCGCTATGTCGTACGGGTTCCGGGCGAACGAACTGAACTGCTTGGTATCAACCGTGCCAACGAGGCCGAAGCGACCCATCGAGCCGCAAACTTGGGGATTGCGCCACCGGTCACCGGTGAGTTGCCAGAGGTCGGCACACTCATCACTGAACTCGTTGCCGGTGTGCATCTCGGCGATGAAGCATTCGTGCGGCGACTTGACCACGTGGTGAAACTCGTGCACCGATTCCACGAAACCAATCCCTTGGCCGGCGACTTTCCCATCCACCGAGTGGTCGAATGGCACGCCAGAGATGCATTAGCTCATGGTGTTTCGCTACCGCCTCAATTCTCAAGACTTCACGACGTTTCCAGACAAATCGAAACAGCATTTGAAGCGACACCAGACCCACTGGTTCCGTGCCACAACGACCTTCTACCTTCAAATGTATTGTTCGGACCCGACCGTGTGTGGCTGCTTGATTTTGAATACGCTGGGATGAACGACCGATACTTCGACCTCGGAAATCTCTCGGTCAACGCTCGTTTGGGCGTAGCGGGCGACGAGACCCTACTGCGCGCTTACTTCGGTGAAGTATCAAACCGTTCGACTGCCAGGTTGGAACTTATGAAGATCATGAGCGAATTTCGAGAGGGAATGTGGGCGGTCGTGCAGCAAGCAATAAGTACCCTTGATACCGATTTTGTATCGTATGCAAACGAACGACTTGAGAACTGCTTAAGACTTGCTACTTCAGGTACGCTCAACAACTTGCTCGAAACTGCCGCCGATTGGTGAGGGCAGTTACCTGACTTCGATCCAGTCGAGTGCAAGGGTGAAACGTTCATCACGTTTGTTGCCAATAAGTACACCAATCGATGACACCTCATCGGAACCAGTGAAGGGGCTTCGCTTGACGGTTTC
Organism: Acidimicrobiia bacterium; assembly: GCA_031430595.1. GTDB lineage: Bacteria > Actinomycetota > Acidimicrobiia > Acidimicrobiales > JANYDT01 > JANNBN01. The sequence goes on along the minus strand of JANPBU010000061.1, from coordinate 82,569 downwards.
GCCAAATCTTGATTTCGGTACCAGCGACGAAAACGGGATCACGATCTCAGACCAGACCCCTCGTTTCGGCATGATTTGCGCCCAGTGCCAACCGTTATCGGTGGCTACCGTGAACTGGTAAGCCGCTCCATCGCCCTTGACCCTCAACCGGAAGGCATTGTCACCGTCGCTGACCCCAGCAACGGATGCCCCTGAACGGGTACTGGCAAACCCACCATTGTTTTCCAAACGAACCCTGCCGCTGAACGTCGCAATTCCGCCTTTGCTGACCATCGAGCTTTGCGAAACACCACCCATCACACCATCGTTAACGACTGTCCACTTTGTTTCCTTCGCGACAAACTCGAACAGCCGAACAGGCTTCGAAACTTCGGTCTTGCTTTTCGAAGAAGCAGCCACGACGGGCAACACACAAATGACGATCACAGAAAGTACAGCTGCCGAGATACGGAGTTTCATATCGTCAGTCCAGTTCGTCGGGTACCGGCTCGAACGCCGCCTTTTCGGTGAGCCGCTTCCCGCTGATATCAATCTGCCACTCGGACGTTTCGTCGCGAACTAGAGCTTTTCCTTCGCAGAACGACTGTGCGTCAATGAACTGCGGTTGCAGCACAACCTTGCCGGTTCGGTCAATAAACCCAATCAGACCTTCGCCGTTAACAATGCGCGCATACCCATTTTGGTAATAGTCAGGGCCGTTATCGAACATGAGAGCTTGCGCCAACTCTTTTCCTGTCGGGTCGATGAAAACAGCGCGAGCTTCGGGGACTAACTCGGTTGGCCTGATGACCGCCGCCGCAACACCACCTTCTCCAAACTCGTAGGCAAACCCGAATGTTGGTTTGATGACCACATCACCCTTGCCATTCTTGAAACCTACAAACGAACCCTCGGATGTTTCAGTGGTGAACGAAAACCTATCGAAGTTACCGGGCTCGCTCGTTTCGGTTTGCGGCGAGCAATCCTGTGACCATGTCGCTGACACCCCGGGATTTGCCCCTTGATCGGACGACGATCCACAGCCTGAGGCGATCACCAGGGCCAAGAGTGTTGCTGTGATTTGAAACGTGGTCCGCCTGGTCATTTGTCGACGGTAGCTGACGTCACCGCCTAGGTTTTACCGGGCACGGGCACCGCTTGGGTCATAGAGCGGTTTGAGGGTCGCTTCAGCAGGCACTCGTTCGGTGGCCACTTCGAGTTCATAGCTGCCGCTCAACAACCATTTGCTCGTCACCCCGGCAGCGTGGCGCACATAACCCATCCCAATCGATCGATTGATCGTGTAGCCAAACCCACCACTCGACAACCAACCAACTCGTTCCCCGTCGCGGTAAATCGTTTCTCGGCCAAGCAGCATCACTGAGGGATCAACGGTAAATGTCACCAGCCGCTTTTTTACGCCGTTACGCAGCTGTGCTTCGATAGCGGCTCGACCTCGGAATGCAAGATCGGTCTTCGTCTTGACGGCCCACCCCAGACCGGCCTCGATCGGGGTGTGGTCTGGCCCAATATCAGACCCCCATGCTCGGTAACCTTTCTCTAGCCGCGTACTTTCGATCGCTCGATACCCGGCGTTGATCAGACCCAGCCCACCCCCGGCAGCCATAACGGCACGGTAAACCCCGGTTGCAAATTCGACCGGTACGTGTAGTTCCCATCCAAGCTCACCCATGTACGTCACCCTCAGCGCGCGTACTGGCGCACCGGCTATCGCGATGATTTGCTGCGTGGCGAACGCGAAGGCTTCGTTCGAAAGGTTGGCATCAGTGACAGCTTCCAAAATCTGACGTGAGTTCGGCCCCATCAGGGTGAGTACCGAGTACCCCGACGTGACGTCGATAAGTTGGGCATTGGCGTCATGCCCAATACTGCGCGATATCCAATGAAAGTCATGCGTCGCGAAACCGGTGCCGGTCACGATGTAGAACTCATCGTCGTCTACCCGACAAACCGTGAGGTCGCACTGAATACCACCCCGATCATCAAGCATTTGCGTGTACGTCAACCCCCCAACCGGCTTACGGATGTCATTTGCACACATAGCATCAAGAACATCACCTGCGGTAGGGCCCTTTAGGGTGAACTTCGCAAATGATGTTTGATCGATGAGCACGGCGGCTTCACGACACGCCCGATGCTCGCGACCAACAGCCTCAAACCAGTTCTGTCGCTCATATGTATACTTATCGATGGGGCGTTCACCAAGGCCGAGGTTTGCAAACCAGTTAGGGCGTTCCCAGCCCAGTTTTTCCCCAAACGAAGCGCCTGCTTCACGCAACAATGGGTACAGCGGCGAGGTTCGGACAGGGCGCCCATGTTGGTTCTCTTCGAAGGGCCAAGCCATGGTGTAGTGCTTCGAATAGGCCTCGAGGGTTCTTGTTCTCACCCAGCCCGTGTCTCGATGGTGCTGCCCAAAACGTCGAATGTCAACAACCCAGAGATCGTAGGGCGGCATACCATTGACCACCCATTCAGCGAGAGCCATGCCTGCTCCGCCGCCCGCAGCTATTCCGAAGGCGTTGAACCCAGCCCCGACAAAACAATTCCTGAGTTCGGGGGCCTCACCAAGAATGAAATTTCCGTCAGGGGTAAAGCTCTCTGGCCCGTTGATCAGCTGATTGATACCAACGTCAGCCAGCGCCGGAACACGACCGACGGCTTGCTCCATCATCGGCGCAAAGTGTTCGAAGTTTGATTCAAGCAATTGAAACTGGAAAGGCTTCGGGATACCTTTTACCGCCCACGGAATCGGGTTTGATTCGTAACCTCCCATTACAAGTGCGCCTACTTCTTCCTTATAGTAGGTAAGGCGGTCTGGGTCTCTCAGCGTGGGTAGATCGCTTGGCACGCCACCGCTCAGTTGGGCCGTCACGACGTACTGATGTTCAACCGGAACCAGCGGCACGTTTACGCCGACCGTGGCCGCCAACGTTCTCGTCCATTGCCCGGCGCACAACACAACTTTCTCGCATTCGATTCGACCCTGGTTGGTGATCACTGCTCTAACCACACCTCGATCGACTTCGATAGATATGACTTCAGTTTCTTCACAGAGGGTCGCACCGGCCATGCGGGCACCCTTTGCGAGGGCCATTGTTGTGTCACTCGGGCTGGCTTGCCCATCAGTCGGAAGAAACGCTGCGCCAACTACATCGTCAACCACCATCAAAGGCCAAAGGTGTTGTGCCTCTTGGGGCGAAAGTAGGTGCATTTCGAGACCAAAGCTTTTCGCCGTCGTCGCCTGACGTTTCACCTCGGTCCAACGCTCTTGATTACACGCCAACCGCAACCCGCCGTTCATTTTCCAACCGGTGGCCTGACCGGTTTCGGCTTCAAGTCGACGATACAGCTCAACGGAAGAACCAAGCAATTGCGTGATGCCGGCACTCGTTCTCAACTGCCCAATCAGGCCAGCTGCATGAAAAGTGGACCCTGAGGTGAGCTGGTGCTTTTCAACAAGGACCGTATCGGTAAAACCAAGCTTGGCCAGGTGATACGCCGTTGAGCAGCCGACGATGCCTCCACCAATCACGACCACTCGCGCAGAACTTGGCAACACTGTCATAAGTGCTGACGGTACTTCAGTTTGTATCGAACACAGGAGTTTGCAGCGATCACAGGAGTTTGCGATCAAACTTGCGTGCGATGCGAGCGGCTGGCAGCAGCAACGATCAGTATCGAACCGACGATCGCCGAAAGAAGCGACGCAACCAAAATGCCAACCTTGGCTTGAACACCGCGACCATCGTCAAACGCCAACCCGGCAACAAACAATGACACTGTGAAACCAATCCCAGCCAGTGACGACAACCCAATAACCATGGGAAAAGTCACGCCCGTTGGCAAATCGCCAATCCCACTTCTCAGCGCGAGCCAAGCGGCACCACTAATTCCGGCGACCTTCCCCACCACAAGACCAAGAACTGTCCCAAGAGTAATTCGCGACGACGCTGCACTACGAAGCGATTCGCTATCGAGTTGAATCCCTGCGTTGGCCAGCGCGAACAGTGGAACGATGACAAAGCTTGTCCACGGATACAGGCAATGTTCAAGTCGCTCAACGACCGACACTGAACCACGGGCCATTCGAACGGTTTCTTCGACCGCATGCAGATTAGACACATCGCTCAATATATTTTCGTCGATCAGATCTTCATGAATCGAGGGTTTTGTGGGCGTCATGAGGCCGAGCACGACCCCCGCAATAGTGGCATGGACGCCAGACTTTTTGACGACGTACCAAAGCACGACACCGACGATCACATACACACCAACTCTCTCAATGCCCGCCCAACGCAAACCAAGAATCAGGAGTAGTAGTGCCCCGGCGAAAGCCAGGTACGTCAGGTTCGTGCCCTTGCTGTAGAAGATGGCGATCACCACGATCGCCCCGATGTCATCGACGATCGCTATCGCGAGAAGCAAAAGTTTCAAACCGCTCGGCACCCGGCTTCCGAGTAACGCCAAGACCCCAACTGCCATGGCAATATCGGTGGCCATTGGAATGCCCCAGCCGGCCGAGCCCGAGCCCCCTCGGTTGATAGAAAGATACACCAGCGCGGGAACGATCATTCCACCGAGCGCGGCTACCGCAGGCAATGCCGCCTTGCGACGAGTATTGAGTTCGCCTTCAACCACTTCACGTTTGATTTCGAGGCCAACAACAAAGAAGAACAGCGCCATCAGGCCGTCGTTGACCCAGTCGTGCAACGAAAGCGACAGGCCCCATCCACCCACGTTGATACCGGCAGTTCGAGCCCAGAATGATGAATATGAAGAACTCCACGCAGAGTTTGCCCAGCTCAAAGCCGCTAGTGTTGCGACAACCAGGACGACGCCACCAGCAGCCGATGTCCTTAAGAAGTCGCGCAGCGGCGCAATAACTTGAAAGCCCGAAAACTGTTTGGTGTCTGGTGTTGACGGAATCGGCATTTTGGTTAACTTCCCAAACAAAATAAGAGACGTAATTGTACCGACTCATCCAATATCGCCCGGTAACGTGGAGAGGCCTGAAGGGGGCACTACCGCATGAGAGTCAATCTGATCAAAGAGGGCGACGAACAGCTCAAGTACGAGATTCGTGAAATCGTCGAAGTGGCCAACGAAATCGTGGCAATGGGCGTACCCATGATTTGGGAAAACATTGGCGACCCCATCGCTAAAGGCGAACGCCTACCCCAATGGATGAAACAAATTGTCGAAGAGACTTGTCGCGAAGATCGTGTGTACGCGTACAGCCCCACCAAAGGCGATTTGATCAGTCGTCAATTTGTGCTCGACAACTTTTCGGATGCGCGCATTTGCTCGGTTGACGACATCATCTTCTTTAACGGCCTCGGTGATGCCATCAACAAACTCTTCTCAACCTTGCCAGCCTCGGCGCGAGTCATTGGCCCTAACCCAACGTACCCTTCACACGCAACGGCAGAGGCAATCCACCATGGTGGCGACCCCTTGACCTACCCACTCATGCTCGACAACGGCGGACGCATCGATACAGTCACGCTTGAAGCAAGCGTTAAGTCAAACCCTGGCATCGTCGGCATACTTGTTATTAACCCAAACAACCCGTTGGGTGTGGCGCACCCCCTCGAAGACCTGGTCGAAGTTGTTCGCATCGCTCGAGAGAACGATTGCTTTTTGCTGTTCGACGAGATCTACCAAAACTTGGTGTTCGACCCGTCTACCCGGGTTCGCCTGTGCGACATCGTGGGCGATGTTCCGGCCATTTCGATGAAGGGAATTTCGAAAGAGATACCCTGGCCCGGCGGGCGATGCGGCTGGATAGAGGTGTACAACGCCGATAAAGACGAAAACTTTCGGGGTTACATTCACACCATTGTGGTGTCGAAAATGCTTGAGGTTTGCTCGACAACCTTGCCCCAAATCGTGTTTCCGAAACTGGTCACCCACCCTGAGTTTCCTGCGTTCCTTGAAGCCCGACTCGACAAATACCGGGCTCGTCTGGCCACGGCACTTCGAGTGTTCGAAGGCTGCGAAATACTCAAACCGGTTGTTCCAGATGGGGTGTTTTACCTGACGGTTGTTATCGACACCGCGGCGTTTCCAAGTACCGCTGACCTAACGGCGCGCAACGACGACGTTCGACTGTATGTCGACATGCTGAAAAACAAAGCAGTTCTGCGTACAGATAAACAGTTCGCCTATGAACTGCTCGGGGCTGAAGGGGTTTGTGTTGTGCCGCTTTCAGGTTTCGCTTCACCGGTCGATGGTTTTCGTATGACGCTCCTTGAAGAAGATGCAACTCTTTTTGAAGAAACCTGCGTTCGCATTCGCCGAGGGGCAGAGGCTTTCTTCAACCGTTGAACATCAAGTAAGCCGTGTGAACTTGGCGCTTGGCTCCTTCCGGAACTCTGCCACAATTTTTCCCTTTGGTGCAGCCTGACCCAGCGGAATAAGCATTTCGTCGAGGGTTCGTTGAATCATTCGCCACGACGCAAGGTTTGGATGATCCCACTCTTGGCAAGCTGCGGCCGGGGACAACATCAATACCGCTGCATCAAGATCGGCCCGGGTCATTTCGACCGAGGCATCACCGGTCGGGCAATCAAGCAGAAACGCCAAGACCAGTGAAGGCAACCCGTGTGTGTTGTCGGCATTCCAATGGGTTTCGCACTTCCCGCCATCAGCAAGCTCCAGCAAAACCCCATACGACCCAGGACGCGCATACTCGGGCATCGTTGCAGTCAGGTTCGTCCGCACCGTATTGAGGTTCTCATTTGTAATCCATGCCCCGATAGCGCCATCGACAAGCGGAGTGAACCCAAGACGCAGATACAGACGTGCTGCGGCAGGGTTCCGCGACGACACTGCTAAGTGAACATACGGTTCTGCAATGGCCTTGAGCACATCGGTGGTTGCTTGTAACAACATCGACCCGACCCCAAAACCCCGGAACGCTGGCTCGACTACGGCATGCGCCACGAGTGGAACGCCATCGAGGCGGGTCATGAGGGTTGCCCCAACAGGTGTGTCGTGTGAATCGACCGCTACGAAAGATACGTTCAACATGAACGGGCCATATTCACCACCAGTACACCGCGCTACTTCAGCCGAACCTTCTTCGATGGTCGCTTCCTCCTGCTCTGGTCCGTTGACATAGGCCCGAAACAGCACCCCGCCAAGGGTGTCAAAGTCAGTCTCACGGATCGGTCGAATGCGAAGCCTCGAACCGATAAACCTGGGTTCGATGTCGTGAACATTGATACCGGTTGAAGTAGATCTCACGAGCCGAAGTCGAGCCACGCCGTGACAGTACAGTTTTGAAAACGAGAACCGCCCCGAATAACATCCCCAATAGGAATTTTGGTCGGCCTACCCCCTAAAGTTATTTGTGATGTTAAGCACAAACGGATGGAACCTGGCCGACCTGTGGGAACACTATGCCGGGCATATTGGAGGCGCTCCAGCCCAAATTCACGATGGCGCGATCAGCACGTGGAGCGAATTCAATTCACGAGCCAATAGCGTCGCCTCTTTTTTTGCTGAAATTGGGGTTGGTCATGGAGACAAGGTTGTCCAGTACCTCTACAACGGACCTGAGTATCTCGAATCCATTTTTGCTTGCTTCAAACTTGGGTTAATCCCGGTTAACACGAATTACCGATACTCAGACGATGAACTCGTCTACATCTGGGACAACGCTGATGCAGTCGCCGTCATCTTCGATGAGGCTTTTACCGACCGGATTGAACGAGTACGCAACCGGGTTCCGAGGGTCACCACCTGGATTTGTGTTCAGCCTGCTGATCAAACAACTTCCTGCCCTGACTGGGCTATTCCGTATAAACGCATAACAACCTCTCTCGCCATCGATTGCGAAAACATGTCGGCGCCGTGGGGTCGAAGTGGCGATGACCTCCTCTTCCTCTATACGGGCGGAACCACCGGAATGCCCAAAGGCGTGATGTGGCGCCAGGAAGATCTCATCGGTTCCTTTGAATCATCTAATCGCATACGACTTGACGACTACCCCGCCACGACGGTGCTTGATGCAAGATGCGCGAAACTCGGACCTCGTAACCTGCCAGCCGCACCACTCATGCACGGAACCGGGCTCTTTGGGGCTTTCTCAAACCTAAATATGGGCGGCAGTGTTGTGACCCTGACCGGGCGTAAATTTGACGTCATCGAGTTTCTCGATACCGTCCAAACTGTAGGGGTCAACTCGACTTCAATCGTTGGAGACGCCTTTGCCAAACCGATTCTTCGGGCTCTTGATGCCGAACCGAACCGATGGGATATCTCGTCGTTGCGGGTCATTGTGTCGAGCGGGGTTATGTGGAGTGCCGAGTCGAAGGCCGGGCTACTTCGCCACAACCAGAGGCTCATCATGGTTGACACCCTCGGTTCTTCTGAGGCAATCGGGATGGCTTCAAACACCACGACAGCTGACTCGCAGGTAAAGACAGCGCGCTTCGTACTCGGACCAAACACGCGCGTCATTTCCGAAGACGGAACAGACGTGGTGCCAGGCAGCGGCCAACGTGGACGGGTTGCCCTTCGAGGTTTCACCCCAAGCGGCTATTACAAAGATGAGGCAAAGTCAGCAGCTACTTTCCCCGTGTACGACGGCGTCCGCTATTCGATTCCGGGTGACTGGGCCGAAGTAGAAGCCGATGGAACGGTGGTTCTTTTGGGACGTGGGAGCCAGTGCATCAATACCGGTGGCGAGAAGGTGTATCCCGAAGAGGTTGAAGAGTCGTTGAAACTTCACGAGGCCGTAGCCGATGCTGCGGTAGTTGGCCTTCCCGACGAACGGTTCGGCGAAGCAATTACTGCGCTCGTTGAACTTGTCGACGGGGCCAACGCTGACGCTCAAACCCTCATCACACATGTCAAGGAGCGCTTAGCCAGTTACAAGGCGCCGAAAACGGTGATTTTTGTTTCGTCGGTGAATCGGGCACCGAACGGCAAACTCGATTACCAAACCCTGAAAGCTGTTGCCGCCTCTTCCAAGTGACGTGGTCGGGATGGTTTGTGCGATCGCGTGGCTCTGGGGGCCGTGTGATTGCAGAAACCACCTCAGGTTTTGGTTAACTAGACCCATGACTGCTGTTCTTGCTGACCTCCCGACGATCACCGACCTAGATGCCGCCAAGGTTCACGCTGCACTCGACGAGTTCCTGGCCAGTAACGACCCCAAAACCATGGACCCCATTGCTTTTCGTGGGGCCAGGTTTGATGCCGGTTTAGCTTGGCTCCACTTTCCGGTAGGCCACGGCGGAATGGGCCTTCGACCCGACCTGAACCGCATCGTCGAGAAGCGTCTTCGGGAAGCTGGGGCAGCCCCGCAAGATCCGTCAACGTTCTTTATGGCGTTGGCCGGTCCGACGATTGTTACCCACGCAACCGAGGAACAAAAGCAGCGTTTCCTTCGACCCATGTTTACGGGTGTCGAACGTTGGTGCCAACTGTTTTCCGAGCCCGGAGCCGGTAGCGATTTCGCCGGACTGGGTACCCGGGCCATCCGAGACGGTGACGAGTGGGTTGTGAATGGCCAAAAGGTTTGGAACACCATGGCCCACCTTGGTGACTGGGGCATGCTGGTTACACGAACAAACCCCGATGCCCCGAAGCATAAGGGCATGACCTATTTCGCGCTTGATATGCGCTCAGACGGTGTGGAAGTTCGCCCGCTTCGCCAAATCACCGGGGAGGCAGAATTCAATGAGGTCTATATGACCGACGCCCGGGTACCTGACACTAACCGAATAGGTGCTGAAGGTGAGGGCTGGCGTGTCGCGCTAACCACGCTTATGAATGAACGGGCGGAAATTGGGGGTGGCGGTGGTGGCGATTCGAAAAAGGGTGGGGCCGCTCGTGATGCGGTGGCCGTTTGGGAGTCAATTCCTGAAGACCGACGGAACAAGGCCGACAAAGAGGTCTTGATGAAGTTGTGGTGTCGCGGCGAAATTGGTCGCCTTACCAATAAGCGCGCAGCTGAAATGGCACGGGTCGGTAACCCTGGACCAGAGTTCTCGGTGGCCAAACTTGCGATGGCCGAACTCAACAAAGAGCTCTACTCGTTTTGCATCAACCTCATGGGTATGGACGGCCAGATTGGGTACGACTACACGTTCCGTCGGCCAGAAGAGCTAGAGGTTGGTGGCTCGTCTCGAGGTATTCAGTATGCGTTTCTACGTACACGTGCCAATTCGATTGAAGGCGGAACGTCTGAGATCATGCGCAACATTCTCGGTGAACAGGTACTTGGCCTACCGGGTGAGCCACGAGTTGATAAAGACCAACCGTGGATCAAAGTACCCCGCAACTAGGAAGAACTTCCCCAAGAATCAAAATTCTCCGCCCAACCACCCGTTGGCTCGTTCTGGCAGTCGTTGCCCTTTTTGCCGGCAAGACGTACTACAACCTCACGCTTGACGGTCTGTCCGAATCGACAGATCGCAGTGGTGTTTACTTTTTCGCATCAATCGACACCGCAGTCCCTTTTTTTCTTCCGGCCGTTGCATGTTTCACCGCCTTTGTTTTCCGGGTTCATCAACAGAACTGGTTCGCGAGAGCGACCGACTCAATTGCTTGGTGCTTAACGCTTCTAGCCATCACCGTTTCCCTTGTCCATACGCGCTCTACTGGACCACTTCCTCGAGAGGGCGATTCTGGGGGACGGAGCGTGACCCTAATATTCATCGGACTGGCAGCGATGTTTTGGGTCGTAAGTGTGCTGGCTGACCTCAATCATGTAAGGAAGCGATCAACTAAACCCGGGAACACTTTCACAGGAACGGTTCCGGAAGCGATCTATTGGTTGATTGTTTCCGTGTCCCTGATAGCCGCACTTGTTCTGGCTGGGCACGAAGAGGCGCTTGGTCGAGTGTGGCTCGGTCTTCTAGCGGTCCCGCCATTGAGCGTCGTTGCTGCGGCAGCCAAAACGATGGGCTCAACCGACGAGCCAACACGATGGGTTCGCAACGGGTTATCGAATTCCGTTGCCTTTGCTCTACTCGCCTCCCCGCTGATGGTTGCATCGACGAAGGTTCTCACCGGCTACAGCTTTTTCTCCTGGCTGTTTCCGTTCTCGTTCGAATCAATTGTTCTTGGACTCGCAGTTGCGATCATCTCGATCTCGAACCGACATGAGATTTGGTGGTTGGTGAAGAACCAAAAACCGATGGGCTTTGCAGCAAGCGGAATTCTGCTTGCTTACTGGTGTGACGTCATAGTTTCCGCGCTGCTCGCTTTCTTGAACGGCCAAAGGCAATCGATTCTTGACGCATCGCTTTCTGCGCGACCCCTCCTGTACCTCGGACCCACCATGGCTTGCATCGCGTTGATCGTCGCGGGTCGCGCCGCTAAGATCCGCTCAAATACGTCACGCTTTTGGAACCTTCTTGCGATCGGTTTGGTTTCACTCGGAATAGCGACCGTTGAGGTGACAGCTTTGCTGAACGACAGGAGCCGTCGTATGTATCGATACGATGACTCGTTCGATTGGTTCGGCCTCATCGAGCCGATCGGAACATTTGTCTTGATTGGCGGGCTGGCCCTATTTGCGTTGACAGGGGTCGCGTCGAAACAGCGCGCACAGACTCAAACAAAGGGCCTTACTAGGCGCTGACGGCTGCTCGAAACTTTGACATCAGGTGGGGCCCGGCCTGTATCGGCCCATACTTGGCGGTCTCCCCTGCAACGAGACAACCTGGCAGGCACTCAATGACCGCACCCCAATTAGCGTTGTGAAAAAAGGCAATCGACTGACGTCGTCCCGAAGCAGGCACCACCCGGTGAAGAGTTGACCGCCACCGATCGTTGGTCCACCGAGCCATGGCGTCGCCGAGGTTTACGACGAATCCACCCGCAGGGGCATTCACAGCAATCCACTCCCCGGCCTGATCCTGAACCTCAAGGCCACCGTTGAGAGGGTCGGCCAGCAACACGGTCAGGGTGCCGTAATCAGTATGGGCACCTGCTCGCAGCTGACCGCGGACCGGTGCGGAGGTGAGTTCGGGATAATTAATCATGCGTAGAGCGCTGGCATGGCGATCAATCATCGGTTCGAAGTAACTAGGCGAAAGCCCAAGGGATTCGGCCATCAACGAAAGTAAGCGTGCTGATAGATCTGAAAGGGCACGAAAATAACGTTCACTTATCTCTTGAAAACCCGCAATGTCTGGCCACAGGTTCGGGGACCAAGCGCTTGCCTCGTCTGGGTCTGAAAAAACATGCGTCGGGCGATCAACGGGGCCAACCGTATAGGTCTCTTTGAGGTCGGGTAATGACAGCGCGCCGGTGCTCGCAGCGAGACGTTCGTAGGCAAACGGTGCGTACCCATACGGATACCCCACTTCCGGCATCGCCACACCCAGCTTCACGTCGGAGGGCGCATCAAAAAACGATCGAGCCATTTCCCACTGCGCTCCCATCAGGTCTGCATCAACCCCATGGCCGACGATCGAGACAAACCCGATATGTTCAGCCGCTTCCCCAATGCGTCTGACTGCATCGAACGACGAAAGGTCAACGACGGGAACTACGTTCACGATCGTTAGCGCAATTCCTAGGCCATACCGATAAGGTCAAGCACTTCTTCGTCGAAGTGAAGCTCCTCACCTTCGGGCATAACGATGACCTTGTCTGGTGCTAACTGCGTCACAAAGTCTTCGTCGTGAGACACCAACACAATGGTGCCTTGGTAATGCTGCAGCGCGGCAAGCACCGCTTCAACCGAAGGCGGGTCAAGGTTGTTCGTTGGCTCATCGAGGAACAATAAGTTCGCTTTGGAAATCATCAACCGTGCCAACGCCAACTTGGTCTTTTCGCCACCAGAGAGGGTGCCCGCATCTTGGTCAGCCACACCACCGACCATGCCAAAGTGCCCAAGAATTCGACGAAGCTCAGGGTCGGTCATTTTCGGGTCGGCGTCGCGAAGATGGTTGATGACCGGAACACCGTGACGAATGTCTTCGTGCTCCTGCGCATAGAAGCCAAGCGATACGTTTGCGCCCAGTTTTACTTCACCAGCATCGGCTGTGTACTTACCAGCCACTGTTCGAAGCAACGTCGTTTTACCGGCACCGTTCAGACCGAGAATCAGGAACGTTTTCCCGCGCTCAACGATGAAGTCAATATCTTCGAAGATCGTCGTGTCGTCAAAACTTTTACCGAGACCCTCGACACGCAGCACGATGTCGCCAGCACGCACCGGTGGCGGGAATTTGATGTCGAGTTTGCGTCGCTTGACGACCATGACTTCTGGCCCGCGAGTTTTCGTCATTTGATCTATGCGCATAGTAAGGGCTGCACGCTTTTTGGCGTGTGTGGCATTGCCCTTACGGAACTTGTCTTTGGTGCGTTCGAGGCGGGTGATCTCTTTGTTGAAATTGACCGACTCGCGGACCCGAAGCATTTCGCGTTCTTCGCGTTGCTCAAGAAACTTCGTATACGTGCCTACGTATAGGTCAATCTTGGCATTTTCAAGCGCAAGTACCCGATCAATCGCTGAGTCAAGCAACGAGATGTCGTGACTCACCACCAACACCGTGGCTTTGGTGGTACGAAGAAAATTCATGACCCAAGTTTTGGCATCGGCATCGAGATGGTTCGTTGGCTCATCGAGAATCAACAAATCACCGCCAGCAAACAACAATCGGGCTAGTTCGAGACGCCGACGCTGCCCGCCCGAAAGGGTTCCGACTTCGCGAAGCAGCGAGTCTTCGTCGAGGCCCACGCCAGCGGCCAAACGTTCGGCCTCAGCTTCACGCTGGTAACCACCCTGCTGACGAAAAGTTTCTTCGAGGGCCGAGAATTTTTTGATGGCCTTCTCAAGGCGCTCGTCAGCACCATCGATACCAGCGCCCATGTCGATGCCAGCTTTTTCGATGACGGCATTCGCATCTTCGATTTCACCAGCAAGTGTGGTGAGTGGCGAAGCATCAAGCAGGTGATCAAACGCCATCTTCGATGAGTCTTCGATACGGGCCGTCACGTCTTGACGAAGCCAACCCCAATGATCGGGAAGATTGACAACCCCACCCGCCGGGGGCATTTCACGGGCCAACGTTCTCAGCAGCGTGGTTTTGCCAGCACCGTTTGGGCCAACCAACGCAACCTTTTCGCCAGCGGCTAGGCGGAATGACGCGTCTTCAAGAATGACCTTATGACCAAGGTCAATTCGAAGGCGGGCGACGTCAAGCACCTTGAGAGGTTACTCGCACCCACTAACGACGGCAGTCACGCTCACGAGACACCCGACACGTCGCCTCGTCACATCAGCCGGACCTCCCCTACAATCGGGCGCTGTGAGTATCCCCACACGACCCACGAGCACCGGCACCGGAAGCACTAGCGGCAAAGCCATCGATCTCCAAGCTGGCTTGCCGCAGGGCGACGAAAAGGCCAAAGCGGTTCGCCATATGTTTGACACCATCAGCCCGCGGTATGACTTTGTCAACCGGGTCATGACATTCGGGCTCGATGTGGCGTGGCGTAAACGAACACTGAAGGCACTGGGCCTTCCCGTCGGTTCCGTCGTGTTGGATCTGGCTGCTGGCACCGGCGACTTTTGTCGGGAACTTGAAAACAAGGGTCTTCTCCCCATCGGAATGGACCTCTCGTTTGGAATGCTCGACAACGCTCGCACCCGTGCGCCGCTCGTTCAAAGTGATGCGCAGCGTTTACCTATCGGCACCCACGGCGTAGACGGTGTCACCTGCGGCTTCGCTCTACGAAACTTCACTGATCTCGGAACCTTCTTCGATGAACTCGGCCGTGTTGTGCGCCCCGGTGGACGCATAGCACTTCTCGACGCATGTTCCCCCGAGCAGAAGCTGCTGAAGTTCGGGCACGGCATTTACTTCGGGAAGGTCGTCCCACTCATCGGTGGCCTGCTTTCCGACAAGACGGCGTATGCGTACCTGCCAAAGAGCCTGGCTTACCTTCCGCCCGCCGGTGAAATGCTCGAACGCTTACGACAAGCGGGGTTTAGCGGTGTTCAGCGACACCTTCTGACCGGCGGCGCTGCACAACTCATCCTCGGCACCCGCCGAGGATAACCGGCAAATCCGCTCGAAACGGGCATTCAACAGTGGGAGAAACCGGAAATGAAGGAAGAAGCTTCCGGACAAAAGCCCTTCACCAAAACCGGTCCGATTCACCCCGCCACCAAGCCCACCCAATCGCCAACGGAAGCCTAAACATTAGTAAGAATCCCAAAACTCACGTGCCTGGCGATCGTGCTCGGAATCCCCACATAGATCACTTATGACCTCGCGCAATGCGTCCCGCTGTTCACGATCAAACAGTGAAAGCCGGGTTAGAAAGCGCTCGTAATCCTCACCAGAGTCGGGTGGCGTGAGGGAGCTTTGTACAAAGTCCAACGGATCTGTTTCGAGTCCACCCACACGCAGCGTCTGAACAATGAATGCCGGCAAATAATAGTGAAAGTACCGGTCGGTAAATCGGCACAAGTCAAATCGAGAAAGCCACACATCCTCAAAGGAAATTGCCTTCCAATCCCGCCCAGAAAACCGTCTAGACAGACGGATCGAATCGGGCAATTCATCGCTCTCGACTAGCGGAACCTCGCTTGAAGGCATCTTCGATGACTCGAAAGCCGCCTCAACAAGCTCAGCGAGAGCGTCATCCCCGTCGCAATCCTCACTCGCCACTAAACGCATCCTCTGTCTTCGAATTTGCCCATGCATTGATTGATTGTTTTTTGCAGCTCATCAAGAGCCGTTCGATGACCAGAATCCGTGGCGCCCGCAAAACACTCTTCTTGAATATTCTGGCGGGCGGTTTTGCATGCAGAAACAACACTTGAAGGACGTGCCAACTCACCACACAGAAACTACCCCCCATTTTTCTTCTCCGTTTTGTCGGAACAACTAAAGCTTCCGGACTGGTAACACGCTTGATACTTAATCCCCGCTAGCTCATCAAGACGCTGATCTGAACAAGTCTGCATCGGGTTCCGTCGAGTTTGATCCGAATCGCCCGAAAGAACGAACGGAACGGCAAAGATCACTTCCGTCACTGTAAGACTTCGTCATCCGCTCGAGACGGTCCAACCCTCGGCAGCGAGAGCTTGCGCAAAATCAACTCGGTAACGGTTCGGTAATCGCAGAAGACCTAAGTCACTAAACAGACATCCAACAGAAAGGGGCCCTGACCTCCTGAGAGTGACGGTAGCTCTCCCAAATCTTCGTTCAAAACCCTGCGTCAAAATCACCTCATCCGCAGAAATTTCCACCCGAAACGGAAGCCCAAACGTTCTACCTACAAAACCCGAACTCATATCGGTAGTCCCGGGATCGGGCGACTAGGGCGATGCGCCCACTTAATCACTCACGGTAACGGGACATTCGCCATGTACCAGCCGTGACACGACCCTCAAATGCAAAATCGGGTGTCGAAACGCAAAGACTTGCGCTGACAGTGTAAAAACCATTCGGATTGATCCCATGCTCGGCGAAGTCTTGAGCCCAATGCAAACCTGCGGCCCGTACTTCAGAATCGCTACAACTCCCGATGCTTTCATGCACAGCGACCATCCTGCAAGATCGGAGGTCTTCTTGGCATAGGCGAACACCAATGCATAGCCCGCAGCCGCTGTGCTGGCACCGCACCAACCACACTTCCAAGACCCCCGCCTCCTGTAGCGGTCACTCCTGGATTTTCCCAGGAAAAACACAAACCTGTCCCTACACCGCAAAGATAAGGTCGGCACTACCCTCCGAATGAGTGAGTCTTGCTTTGCTTTGGTCAAACTGGTTGACCAGCAACCTGAATAACGTTGTGTCCCGGAGAAAAACTGCGCCCGGTTCCCCGTCAAATCAACAAACCCCAACGGGTTGTTCCCCCGTGCACATACGGGCTAGCCGCCCCGATCTGGTCCGAGAGAGTTGCACCCGTCCCAGGCGACGATGAAGGCGAAGCCGGACAAACCTCGTCGAAGGCCTGAGCGAAATCCGAAGACTTCGTCACGAACTCGCTGAACGCCGATCCGTTCGCAATCATCTCTCCACTCGCGCCTTCTTTCACCTCAGCCTGAAGAAGATCTGCCAAATCGGCAAGGGAGACCAACTGCGTCTTCAAGCCACCAGGCGCGCCAGCGAGCGACCGGTACTCTGAAGAGTATGCAGAGAACCCATCTCCCTCGGCCGGGAAGCTAACAACGCCTTGAAGAGCCGGAAGCGCAGCCAATCGGTAAAACGCTTTCCCGCACCACTCGGCCAGCTCCGACGACTGGGCCGTTGACGACGAACACGACACTAACGGAAGAACCAGAAGGGCCACAGCCCAACGGGCGACACGCCCAGCCATCAACCGTTCGTCTGAACCACCCGCAACCCTGACGGGTCCGTGTAAACCAGAGAACTTGTTCCGTCCGAACACGTATGCCGACTCGAACGCAGTCCCGGCTCCGAGTGGCATGGGGTGGGTTTGGGTGAAGGCTCCTTCAGGCAAAGTTGCGTGCGTCATAGATCAACCGAGCGTTGTCCTAACCGCAGTTTCCCGGCCACGGTCATCCAAAAAAAGATTCTCGGCAGGATGCAGCCCCGGCCCATATCGTCTCCCCAGCGCCAGACACCGCTCCCATTCCCGAATGTTAACTCCCCGTTGGCATTTCCAAACCGCAGAATCGGACGCCACAAGCCGCTTTGATTACGACCTCCCAGCAATGAACCTTGCGTAGGGGCGACCCGGAACAATACTCGAATTTCATTGAGGCAAACCCCTTCCCATCCGCTGGGAGAATACATTCCACCGGGCAGCTCAGATGCGGCGATCATATTCTCGCTCCGCCTTTAGTTCATCAATCTTTTTCGGACTGAGTTACTTGCCCAGGTCCTTCAGAATTTGCACATACTGGGTCAAGGCCTTGGTTCCAGCCGTGCAGCTAATGGAAAACGCCTCGAAGGACTCCTCCTCCGCGCCGAAACACGACGCTGGGCATTCTACGCACGCTTACTTCGCCGAGGTCTCCACTGGAGTGAACCCGATCTGGCCAGGGAGAGAGTCAGATCCGTTGGACGCCACCAGCGGCGGACAACCTGCGACAGGCTGGCCGTCAAGCGACTGGCCGACGCGCACCAACTCGGCAATGTCCGCATCATCCTCCAGGAACGTCGACAGCAGCTCACCGCCCTCGACTCGCAACCGAACCCTAACCATCACGTCGCGCATCTCCGCATAGTCAGCCCGCACCACCGCCGGAACATCCTCCGGACCTTTCGAGAGCTCCGTGTACGCGGTCACGTAGCGCTCGATCAGTGTCAGCTGCTCAGGCTTGGTCGGGCCTGCGAACTGAAACGATGGAACCTCAAGCAGCGAAGCCTGGACTGTGCACCATCGGCCAAGCTCCGAGTTGCCGATTCCGTTCCCTGAACCACACGCCGAGAGCGCGATGATCGGAACAACCGCAACTAAACGCCACCGCACAACTAGCCCCTCGCACCATAGGACGTGCAGGGATAGAACAGGGCCTTCGGGGACCCGCTCTCCTGCTGGCGCGTGAAGATCAGCGCCGAGTTGTAGCCGCCAGCACCGTCGTCGCGGTCACGGATGATCTCCAAGCTTGGATATCGGCCCAGACAACCCGAGAACCCGACCTGCCCGCCACCAGCCTTCGCCACGGTGTGACTCCCAGAGATCCCCGGAGCGAACCCAGCCGAGTTCGGACCTGTCTTCGAGTTGTAGAACAAATAGTCAAACGAGAAGCTTGACGCGCTCGAATCCAACGTTCGAACCGAACTCGGAAACTTCGGAGGAACTGCAGACTTCGGTTTGTTGATATGCACCAGGGGGACCGCAGGCGTGTTCGACCCATCAGCGTTGTGAGTGGGGTACTGCAAGACAAGAGCGGAACCACGCTCGTGGTCCAGCACGACCCGCACCCGCGCTGGCAAGTTGTAGTCACCAATCTGCGACCCCGTCGCAAACGACCGATTGTCACCATGGCCGCATGTCGCCGCCACCCGAGGAGTCGGGATCAAACAGACATCATCATCATTTATAAAGAACTGCATTCTCGAAACGCCGTACCCGGACCACTTCGGAATCGAGAACATCGCTACCGTCGTACCCGCCGGAACATTCGACGCCTCAATCTCACCCGCGGGCGTGTGATACGTCCCTCGTAACCCCGAAGGATCGACAAACCTGAGCGGATTGTCGTAGGCGTAAACATACGACGACTCAAAAGGAGACCCAGCTCCGTAGGGCATGGGGTCGGTTTGGGTGAAGCGACCGAGGGCGGGATTGTATTGGCGGGCTCTGAGGTTGTAGTTCCCGGTCGGGTCTAAATGCTGCCCGGTGTACTTCAACGGGTTCGCTGCATATCCTGGACTCGTCGTGTTGATCCTCGCTCCCCCGAACGGACTGTACGTGTA
The DNA here is from genome assembly GCA_031430595.1 of Acidimicrobiia bacterium. Taxonomy (GTDB): domain Bacteria; phylum Actinomycetota; class Acidimicrobiia; order Acidimicrobiales; family JANYDT01; genus JANNBN01. Next base: position 63,196 of record JANPBU010000061.1, on the reverse strand, counting down.
CGTGGCAACCACGGCTCCTGTGCTGTTCGTAATATTCGCTACCGACCCAAGAGCGTCAGTCAAATACCAACCTTGTTTGGATGCTGTTGTGTCGGTGTAACCAAGCGTTTCCGTTCCACGACCATACGTGAACCTACGCTGAACCACCCCAGCTGATGAACGTTCTAACGCAAGGTTAGGTAAACCACCCGACGTGTCCCAAAACTCACTCGTCGCAGTCCCCCCGGTCGTTACCGCGTGCCGGTTCCCGTTCCCGTCATACCCGTACGTTGTCGTAACCCCACCAACCATTGCAGACGTTGTTTGTCTTGCCGTGTTAAACGTTGCGGTATCGGCACCCGAGGTTATTTGGTCACCGTTAGCGTTATACGTCAACGTTCTCGCCCCAGGCCCGCTGATCGACGTCAACTCATCGCCAGAGTTATACACAAACCCAGACTGAGCCCCCGAACCAACCTTCTCCGTCAACCGGTTCCCGTTCTTGTCATACGTCCACGTCGTCTTCGACACCGCCGGACACGAGTTCGCCGTCGAAAAACACACCGTTAACAGCCGATCAGCATTGTCATAGGTAAGCCGCTGAGATTCGGTGGCCGACAACCCGACACCATTCGAATAGTCAACCGCTGTCGGATTCCCATTCGCATCACGCGAATACACAAACCTAGAAACAATCGACGCACCACTCGCATTCGTCACCGACACCACCCTCGACGCACGATCAAACACTGCGGCACGACTCACCCCATTCGAGAACGTTGACATGATCGGATTACCCGACACGTCATAACCGTACGTTACCGTCCCGGCCGGTTCCGTCGCTGAGACCTGCTGACCCGCATCATCAAACGTGCCGGCAACCACCGTGCCATCCGGATACGTTCTCGACATCACATTCCCGCCAGCATCATAAACATACGAAAACACATCCGAACCGCGGGTAACCGTAGAAACACGATCCGCAGTATCGAAACCATATGTTGTTGTTCCTGAACCATCAACCATCGACACCAGTCGACCTTGCGAATCGTATGAGTACGACACAGATGGCGTGCCATCAGAATAGGTGCGCTGCGTGAGCCGATTCAAGTTGTCGTAGACCATTGCAGAAGTACCTAAGGCCGGGTTAGCTGCCGCATTTGCCCTAGCGTCAACAACTTGGACTCTGTTCCCGGCGATGTCGTAACCAGTTGTAAAGAATCGGCCGAGAGGATCAGTGCGCTTAGTTTCCCGCCCAACAACGTCGTACGTCCACGTCGAAGTTCGAAGCAACGGATCCTTCCGAGTGAGCATATAACCCATCGTCGAATAGGTGTAGAGCGTGTCACCCACCACCGGCGCAGTGACCTTTGTGATGCGATTCATAACATCGTATGCATACGTTGTTGTATTCAAACGAGGATTCTTCAAGGTGAGCTGATTACCGACCCGGTCATAGGTTGACGTCGTTACGTTCCCCAACTGATCGGTTGTCGTCAACACACGCCCGTCAGCGTCGTAAGCAAGCGCAACTCGATACAAGGTCGGATCCGCACCAGAAGCGTTGCCCCGAGGGTCGACCGTCGAGGTCATACGTTGATCAGCATCGAACACGGACGTTGTTCGCCTACCAAGGGGGTCAACCACCGCGGTCTGATTGCCCGACACGTCGTACTCGAACAAGGTGACCTTACCGCGTCGATCAGTAGACGTCGTGACCCGATTTAGAGCGTCGTAGACCGACGACGACGTTCCCGCATCCGACGTCGTCGAAAGGACGTTGCCCGACGGGTCGTAAGCTGTCGTAGTGGTGCCATCGGGCGAAGTTTGAGAACTCTGCCTCCCCATCACGTCGTAGGCACTCAACGACACTTCACCGGCGGGGTTCGTTTGAGTGACCGGGCGCCCCTCGCCGTCGTACGTGTAGCTCCAAGTAAACGCCAATGGGTTTCCGCCCACCTCATTTCCTCGAGGATCAACCCGGGAAGTGAGTCGCCCAGCCGGATCATATGCGTACGTTGTGACCGCCCCAGTCGGGCTTGTCTCTTTCGTTCGCAAACCACGACTGTCGTACTCAGACGTAGTAACCCCACCATTTGGCGCAGTCATGGTCACAAGCTCGTTCGCTGAGTTGTAGGCATACAAGCTGATGCCGCCATCTGCGGCGGTTGACTTGGTTCGGTTTCCGACGTTGTCATATTCGTGGGAAGTCGTCCGGTTCAGCCCGTCCTTTTCAGTCAGCACGTTGCCGGAATTGTCATAGGTGAATTTGTCCTGGAAATTCGCAGGGACCCCACCAGTAACGTTGCCGCGAGGATTCGTGATCGTTAGCACCCGGCCGGCAGTGTCGTAGGTGTACGTCGTCTTAAGGCCTAGCGGCGTCGTTCTGCTCAGGAGGTTGCCAACCGTGTCATAGGCGTAGACGGTCACCCCACCTCGCGCATCTGTGGACGTCGCAACGGTACCGTTCGTATTCCACGTATTGCCCGTCGTGATGTTGCCTGGTCTGACCGTTTGGGTCAACTGACCAGTTGCATCGTAGGTATACGCAGTGGTGTTGCTACGCCGATCAACGTACGTCAACGGGAGGTTGAGACTGTTGTAGGTCCAGCTTTCCGAGTAGCCCAATGGCGCAGGTGCTGTTCGGGTAAGCATGTTGCCACGATCGTCGTACGTGGCCGTCCAAATACTCCCGACTGAATCCTTGAAGGACGTGACGTCTAAGGCTGAGTTGTACACCCGGTCTGAAGAACCGGCTGGGGTCTGCACGTCAGAAATCACACGCCCAGTTGAATCGTGAACTGTCACTGCCGCCGATGCATCGGTGATCGTAACCTTTTGGTTAATGTCATCCCAAAGGAAGGTTGAGTGATTACCTAACGGGTCAGATTGGTCGACGACGCGCCCGAGGGGATCGTAGATGTTGACGAAAACGGTATGCCCAAGTGCATCGACTTCGCTAGCCAAACGTCCGTCCACGGTGTAGCTATATGTCGTCACCTTTCCCCTTGGGTCGGTGAACGAAGTCAACCGATTGACGGTCCCAACAAGCGTGTATCCGAACAAGACTGAACGAGGCCCGGGTAGTGATACACCGACGAGTAGGCCGGTCGCCGGACCGGTAGTACCGTATGTAAACGTAGCAACTCGGCCTCCGGCGTCAGTCGCAGTCACAAGACCTCCAGCGACGTTGTATGCAAACGTGAGGCCCTGTCCCGACCGATCCTTTTCGCTGATGAGTTTGCCAGCCGTGTTGAATGTCTTGATCGTGCCTGCCGTCGTAGACACCGTCCATCCACCGCCCCCCACGGTCGCAGCACTGGCGAGAATCCCCGGAGGCGTCACAAACCCACCCGCTCCGTTTACGGTAAAGGTGACAGAACCTCCAGTCCCGGGTCGCCAAACAAGAGCGCCGGTCACATCTAAAGCGACTGACTGATTGTACGAATGATCCCACCCGCTGCTCATCGGAGACCCATTCACGTTTCTCGAATCGTATGATCGATGGAACACAAACGATCTGCCACGCCCAGGAAGATCGAGGTCGTTACTACCGTGAATGAATGAGCCGGTAGTGGTATTTACCGGATCGGCATACGTTTCTTGATATCGACGGAACGCTTCATCACTAGACGTCGAACCAATATCCTGCGAAGACAACACGCCCACACTTGAGGTGGAGTTGATCGTGACAAAACCAACATTGTTGGTGTCGAAGTCGACGGTGAGCCGGTACTGCTGGTTCACAACTGTGAGCGGTACATCAATGGTGGTGGCAAATTGGTTGAGTGCCGTGCTTGAAAGCACGCGACCATCAGGGCGACGAACCCGAAGCATTCCAGATGTCCCCGGGCTCGTGGCAACGTTCAACGACAACAACTGCGCCGAAGGAACCGTAGCGGTGAACACCAGATCGCGACCCGGGACACTGTTACCCACGGTTTGACTTGAACCAATCTCCAACGGCACAGTCGTGTCGTCACCAACGTTCCAAATTTGAAGCGTCGATGTGCCGACCGCGTCGCCTTCCCGGTCGACGACAAATCGATGTTCACCCGTCGACGCGACACCGACGACTCCCTTTTGCGGACCGTACGGCGGACCGTACGCATCCCAGGATCCAACCTGTTCTGACGTCGGACCGAAAAGGCGGTAGGACGACGTTGCGCCGTCTGCGAAAACATAGAGCCTTTGGCCGGCCAGAGCGGAGAAGGTCGCCTCACTGTCCTGACCTGGCACGCTCGTGATGAGAGACCGCGATATTCCTTCAGTGCCAACCGCTTGTGCGGTGTTTGGCGGAACAACCCACCCCTTGAGCGTCGTGGGACCGAATGTACCCTGGAGGGGATACAGCCTAAAAGCGACTTGATGTAAGCCGCTTTTTCGGAACAGAGTCCCGAACTTCCAAAACGTGTTGAAATCATTGGTGTCGCCGTAGAGATCCGGGGGGAGTCCGTTCGGCGTCCGGGCCAACGATGGTTCGAACCGAAGACGGTGATGTTGATCGCAGGAATATTCGTTGACCCGCAGTTGCGTTCAGTGTATACATCGCCGTCTGTCCGGGCGCCGTCGTTGCGGCCGATGACGTCGAACCATCAGGCACAAACCCCGAAATAGTGTCAGGCGGAACAGTCGAGATTTTGACGGTGGATACTCCGATTGTGTTTTCTGAATAATCGATGGCCAGTACGTAGGTTCCCGTTGTCGGCAACCCAACAACTGCATCAGCAGGAATACTCAACAGAACATTATGACCAAGCTCTGAGCCATCCGGCGCGAACAAGCGCCTTTTTACAAACGGGGCTGTTGTAGCGATGTAAACCCGTTGACCGGCCACGCCAGGAAAGGTGAAAAGCGCATCCTGCCCTGCACTAGTTGTTGTAACCGAAGCTGTCGGACCATCAACAACCGCACTCGTGGTTATGTCAGGGGGCTTAGTCGACGGCAAAACACCGGTCACCGAAACCTGGGCGGAAACGGTGCCCACAACATCGCCATCGTTCGTAAACATGATCGTGTGACGCCCCGTACGACCAAGGGTCAGAGTGGTCAGCGGACCCGAAAATATTGTCGAGTTTCCGACGGTATCGAGCAACCATGCATACGTCGAGTTCGGCAAGGAATTTGAAGTTTGCAGTGACAGCGTCTGACCGGCTGTTCCATCAAAAGTGAATCGAATCCTTTGACCACGTGACGATGATGCAGCAACTACAGCTGCCCCGCCAAGACTTATCGGCAGCAACAAATCTTGCGGAACAGACCGAATTTGAACGGTTGCCGACGGAAACGTATGCCCATTGACATGCTGAACTTCGAAGCAATGTGTGCCAGTTCGGTTCAAGTAAAACGACATGTAAGTCGGGGGGATCGTATTCGTACCGATGTCGTCGTAAACGTTACCGCTGCCATTCGCGATCGTCGACAAAATCACAATTCGCTGGCCAGCGGTTCCTGAGAACCGGAAGCAAATATCTTGGCCGAGAGTTGTGGCAGCGGCCGTCACCGGTGGCCCGTCTATCTGCACGTCCGTAACTACATTGTCAGCACTCAAGGAAACACTTGCCGTGACCGTCGACATCAGTTCGTCGTATCGGAAGACAAACATCGAAATGATTCCAGACTCGGGCAATGTCACCGGACCCAAGACCCCCTCAGCAGCAAAGCCCCCACTCGCGAAACGGTTACCACGCTCGGTTTGTACATAGACCTGCGCGACTCCCACGACTGTCGATTGGGTGAGCCGCAGATAGACGCGTTGCCCAGCGACTCCCGCGAACGTAAACCTCAAACTTTGCCTCGGGGTCGTCATCGAGGCTGCGGCTGCCGGACCCCCCATCGTTACTGGCGCTACTGCGTCCGGAGGAACCGTCCATACTCGGGCCGAAGACGTTCCCTGTAAGGTCGGCTGGACTGGCGTCACAACAACGTGAAACTTTCCGGCAACGTCGAGCCGCAAAATGTTGCCGATCAAGTTGTTTGATTCGCTGGCGATTCGCACGCCCTTTGGGTCGAAGAGTTCGACTGCCGCAGCACCAACCGCCCCGGCCTTGAACACGACACGTTGCCCGACCGTCCCATCGAACTCGAAACGAACCGATTGATCAGCGACCGACGTTGACCCCGTTGCCAACGTTCCGTCAGCCACCGTGGGAACCACAACGTCAAGAGGCGGCTCGATGACTCCGACCTGGGCAAGCGGAATAATGCCTCGCGGTACGAGCCATGACTGATGTCTTGGTGCAGCCACTACGGGGCCGGGCACCTCCAACAGGTTCGTCTGCACTAACTGTGCTGGCAAGCCTTGCCCGACTGATGCGGGCTCGGCTGAAGCCCCAGGGGCGGTGCTGGAAACCGATAGGAGAGTTACCAAAAAACCCGCTGTGACCAACAAACAATGGAAGCGACCAACCTTCACCTCAACCCCGATCCGCCGGACGGTAGCCCGCACTTGCTGATCGTAACAATCAATAACGAAAATCGCACTCGTCACAGGTGAGTATGAAAATTCGCAACTTGTAGCCTGAAAATTCGCAAACCATGCGTCGATAATTCGCAACTTCCCCTACAATCATCCAATGAGTCTGATTCGACGACGAGCCCTCGACGTAGCACTGAAGCGGATGGATGAATCGGCCGTCCTTGCCCTCCAAGGGGCACGGTCTGTCGGAAAGTCAACTGTTCTTGCTGAAATTGCCAAACAATTCAGCGTTTCAGTTCTGGATCTCGACGACACCGCCCAAGTCGACCTAGTAAGCGCTTCACCCAGCGACTTCGTCAAAGGTTCAGCACCGGTTTGCATCGATGAATATCAACGTGTCCCAGCGATCCTCCAGGCAATCAAGTCAGAGCTCAATCGAAGCCACGTTCCGGGACGCTTCATTCTTACCGGTTCGACTCGCTTCGACAGCCTCCCAAAAACCACGCAAGCGTTGACCGGGCGCATCCACTTTTTGGACATCCTGCCGTTTTCTCAGGGCGAGATGGCGAGTGTGCGCGAAGTATTCCTCGACCTCGCACTCACCGAGCCTGACCGACTGGGCGCCTCGCGCCGATCCGACACCACAAGACTCGAATACGCCCAACGTGTTTGTAGAGGGGGAATGCCGATCGCTGTGACCTTAAGCGAACAGTCCCGCAGCCGGTGGTTCGAGGCATACGTAGCCCAAGCTTTATCGAGCGATGTGCCTGAAGTGGCGGGAATTCGGCGCCTTGACGGCTTAGCCCTGTTGTTCGAACGACTCGCGGCGCAGACTGGCCAGCTACTCAACATCAGCGCTGCATCTGAGGCAATAGGAATCGATGCTCGCACCGCCGACAATTATGCCCAATTGCTAACTGACCTGTTTCTTGTCAGACGAGTACCAGCGTGGGGTCGAACACTACGATCACGGGTTGGCAAGACGCCAAAAGTTCACCTTGTCGATTCCGGCCTCGCGGCTCACATGTTGCGCCTAACCCCATCAAAACTGGCTCAATTAGACCCCGCCTCGGCCACCGAATTTGGCCACCTTTTGGAAACCTTTGTGGTGGGGGAATTGATCAAACAAGCGTCCTGGCAAAACGACGTTCGAGAAATTGCCCAATGGCGCACTCACGACGGGAAGGAGGTTGACTTACTCATCGAAACCTACGACGGCGGGGTTGTTGCATTCGAAATCAAAGCTCGGTCACGCACAACCTCAGGCGACTTAGCTGGCCTCCGTCTGCTGCGCGATCTCCTTGGAAACCAATTCCGGGCCGGATTTGTTCTCACAACAGGCGAGCATTCCGGACGTCTCGACGACCGCCTCTACACCTGCCCTATTGCCCAATTATGGAATGCAGACCTGTAGATGACAGGCGGACTTCTTAGTTAGTGAACAGTGAATGCTTGCCCTAGGGCCAGTTCGCGGCAAGGCTAGGGGTGAGATCCGTGCTTCCCCGCGGAACGAAAGAGGATTCGCAATGCGCTTTCGCCTGCCATTTACCCAGACCCGTCACCTCAATTCCGAGCATCGTGCAAAAGGTGCGGCCGGATTATTTGGCATCTCAGCGCTAGCGATCGCTGTGGCATTTGGCGCTACAACCGCCGCCAATGCCGTTGGTCCGACGCTTCCACCGAAACCAGCGGCCGGTGCAACGCCAACCACGGTCAAAAAGTCGACCCCGTCGAAGACCACACGGGCGAAATCTGGTTCAACCAAAACGACTGCGAAGAAATCGTCGGCCTCGACAAAGGGTGATTTCACCATGTCAGCGGCGCCATCCAAGCAAACCATCGCTGCCGGCGAAACCACGACGACGCAGATCAACCTTAAAAAGGCCAGCGGTTTTGCCTCCATCGTAAACATCACCGCATCCGGGGTACCGGCCGGGGTCAAGATTTCGTTTCCGCCCCGCATTCAGTCGTTTGCACCGGTCTCAGTCAAGGTACCGACCAGCGTTGATGACGGCACGTATCGCATTACGTTCAAAGGAACAGCGGGCAAACTCGTCCATACGACAGTGTTTACGCTGGTCGTCGATGGCATCCTCGAAGGGGCAACCGATGACACCCTTCCCGGCCTTGACCCGACTGCTAGTTCAACGGCTCCGGGTGCCTCAACCGTTCCCGGTGCCAGCACGACGACCGTACCTGGCGCATCGACCGTTCCCGGCTCAACCACTATCCCACCTTCTACGACGTCAACAACGACCGCCGGGGTCGTTCGGCCACTCAACTCAACAACCACACTTCCCGGTTCAGCCGGCCCGACAACAACGACCCTCGTGGCTGCAGCCGGCGAGTTTGTTATCGCCGTCAACCCGGTACGCGTCATCCTGCCGGTTGGCGGCGCCCAAACCTTTCCAATCACCGCCAGCTCAAATGGTGCTCCAGTAACCAACGTGACCTACACACTTGCGGGGCTGCCAACTGGTGTCACGTCGTCACTCGGAACCGCTTCGGCTCAGGGTGCGACGGCAGTGACAGTGACTGCTCCGGCCGGAACCGCACCAGGCACAAGCGTCATTACGGTCGCCGGATCAGCGAATGGAAAAACTAAGTCGGCCACGTTTGAACTCATTGTCACCGCCGACCTCGCGGTTGCTGTCACCCCACAGGCGCTCGTCGCCACTGCCGGTGGGTCAACGAGTGGGTCAGTAACACTCGGAACCGTCACCACATTCACGGCGGTCGCAACGCTTTCCATCAGCGGTCTCCCTGCTGGGGTGACCCCGACCTTCGCCTCGCCATCGTTTACCAGTGGAACCACGACCCTTACGTTGGCTGTCGCTGCAACGGTACCGGTCGGCACGTACCCGTTCACCGTTACGGCAACTGCCGGCTCAACCGTCAGGTCGTCGATTGCAACACTGGCCGTAAACGCTGCCAACGGAACAACGGTGAGCACCGGCACCGGAACCGCCGCCGAGCTTTCAGTTGCCGTAAACCCAACCGCACAGAGCACTGCGATAAACGGGAACGTCCGCTACACCATTACCGTGAGCGGAACAGCGGTGGGCACCGCAGGCGCAGTTATTGCGGTTGGAGGCCTGCCACAAAACGCCACCATATCGGTTGTGTCAAACCCCACCACGAATACAGCCACCATCAGTATTACCGTTGGATCTCCTGTAGCGCTTGGCGTATACAACCTGACAATCAGCGCCACAGCAGGCTCACTGGTACGAACGTCAACCGCGCAGCTCACCGTAACGGCGTAACAACTCCGTAACGGCGTAACACCAGCGAGCCAACTCAACGCCAGCCGACGGGCCCGGCCCGTCTTGATTATCGGGACAACACAATCCCGAGGGTCAAGAGGGCCCCAAAGGCCAACTGAACTTTTCCTGTTGCCCCGAGCACAGCAATCAGGTCTCGGCCCTTTGCACCGCTGCGAACGGCCTTTACCGCTGGACTTGCGACGACAACGGAACCGACGGCAGCAAGCATAGGCAATCGATCTTCGGCGAGTGCGATCGGGATCACAAGCAAACACCCCCCAAGTACGCATACTAAGTACAGCGCTCTGGTTCTCGCGTCGCCAAGACGCACAGCCAGTGTATTTTTTCCGACAAGGCTGTCGCCCGGAATGTCTCGAAGGTTGTTTGTCACGATGAGCGCCATGGCGAGTAAGCCAACCGGCACGCTCACTAGCCAAGCCAAACGACCAAACGTTTCGTGTTGAACATATGCTGACCCCACCGTCGCAACGACCCCAAAATAGACGAACACAAAGAGTTCACCAAACCCCGCGTACCCATACGGTCGCGGGCCACCGGTATACGTCCACGCCGCCAGAATCGCAGTAAGCCCGACCAGAATCAGCCACCACGACGTGACGATGGCAAGCACAAGACCAGCAACCGCTGCCACACCGAACGCGGCGAACGCCGCACGTTTGACATGAGAAGCAGTCGCCAACCCCGAGCCAACCAGGCGCACTGGCCCTACCCTCTTTTCGTCGGTTCCCTTTACCCCGTCTGAGTAGTCGTTGGCGTAATTCACACCCACCTGCAACGAAAGGGCAACAATCAACGCCAGCAGGGCACGCCACCAACTCACCGACGCGTACGTATACGCGCACGCCGTGCCGACGGCCACTGGCACCACAGCGGCGGGAAGGGTCTTCGGTCGAGCCCCGAGCACCCAGATGTTTCCGGTGGGTATTGCGGCTGTAGTGCTGGTCATAACCGGTGAAGCTAGTGCCTCAAACAGCTGCAGTGTTCCTCAAGTGACCCGTCCCGCGCCTACTCAACCGGAGTTGGTCGAATACGCTGCAGTCGTGGTTTCGACAGTGGCAATAGGTCTGGCTCGACTTGCACTAGCCGTTGTATTCCTGCTTGCTGCTTACGCAAAGGCTACCGACCAACCCGGTACTCGTCTGGGCGTCATCGAACTGGCCAGCCAACGATGGAATTGGGTCAGTCCAATTCTTCCGGTTGCCGAAGCAGTTCTGGCCATCGGGCTACTGGTTCCGACCACTGCAAAGTTTGCCGCCATGTTTGCAATCGGACTGCTCGGCGCATTCACGGTGCTGCTGATTCGGGCGGTCCGACGCGAGCACCCGCCACTGTGTCATTGCTTCGGGCAGCTGGGGAAAGCTCAACCAGTAAGCGCCCAGACCATCGCTCGAAACGTTGCGTTAATTGCGTTGGCCGTCATTGCAGCACTCCCCTCTTAGCCGCCGGCGTTGAGTAACGCACCGCCATCGACGACGAGGTTGACCCCGGTGATCCAACTGGCGGCATCACTACACAAGAACAGTGCAGCATTTGCGATATCTTCGGGTTCTCCAAGACGATGCAACGGCATCCGTTTTGCCATTGCCGCCTCGTTAGCCTCCCAAAGGGCCTTTGCCATATCGGTTTTTACCAGCCCTGGCGAAATAGAGTTAACTCGAATATTGGGCGCAACCTCGGCAGCCATATTCCTCGTCATATGAAGCACAGCCGCTTTCGTCACGTTGTAATAGCCGATACCACCGTCAACAGACAACCCTCCGATCGATGCAACGTTGAGTATCACCCCACCGTGTTCTTTCATCCATGCATCGCGCACCAAACGAGCCCAGGTGATGTACCCGTACTGGTTCACTTCTACCGTCTTAGCAGCGCGAGCAGCATCGATATCGAGCATGGGTCCCATGTACGGATTCGTAGCGGCGTTATTCACCAAAATGTCAACCCGCCCAAAGGTTTCGATACATGACGCAACGCATGCTGTCGACTGAACTGGGTCACCTGCATTGGCCGCAAACCAAACGACCCGACCACCGTTCGAGGCGTTCGAGGCGTTAAGTTCATCGGCGGCACTAGCCAGCGCCTCTGCTTTGCGACTCGAAATAAGCACTTGCGCCCCGGCAGCAGAAAAGGCAGCCGCAACCGCCTTTCCAATTCCCTTAGATCCACCGGTCACAAGCGCAACTTTTCCTTCGAGACGAATTTCCATGATGCGAAACCTAGCGGTCGATAGCGAAAAAACGAAGTTTCGAATCGTTGGGTGCGAATGTAAGAAGGAGCAAGAATAGATTCGATGAAGCTGCCAGCATCTCGTTTTTCAGATCCAGCAACAAGTACCCGCCAGGGTCTCACCATGTTCGATCGCCGAGTTCTTGCGACTGTCGATGCAATACCGTCGGGTTCAGTCATGGCCTACGGCGATATCGCGGAGTTTCTCGGTGAAGGAACACCAAGAATGGTGGCCCGCGTCATGTCGACCAAGTCAGACCCTGACACACCATGGCACCGTGTATTGAAAAGCGACGGCCGTTGCGCCCCGGAGGTAGCCCTGCGACAACTTGCCTTGCTACGGGGTGAAGAAACCGCGTTCACCCCTTCACGAAATGGTGGTCTATCGGATCGAATCAACCTAGCCATCGCACGATGGAACCCCCCAAGCGAGCTAATAAGCGAACCTACTGATTGTTGATAATGGTTTTTCCAACTGTGCTTTTCGGTGGAATCCAACTGCTGTCGCCATCGGCTCGAAGAACGTCTGTACCGGTGATATCAGCACCCGTAGCATCGGTGGCTGGCGGCGCCTCTGGTGGTGCCAGCAAACGAACACCGTTCTGAATACTCACCTGCTCCGTCACCACACGAAGCAAGACCGCCAGTAGCGCTCGGGCAGGTGCAGACAGCATTCCACGTCGACGCTGAACAATACCGACCTGTCGAGGGGCAATCCCGCGCACCGGAACCGCACGCCACGGGCCGGACAAATGTCCGGGAACCGCAGTCGCCGGAACGATTGCCACGCCAACACCGTCGAAGGCCATTGAGGTGATTAAACGGACCCCGTCAATCTCGGCCTGAGCCACGAGCGACACGTCATAAATATCGGCAGCCTCATCGAGTTCATGGCGATACGACGTACCCGACGGCGGCAACAGTAACGGCACGTTGTGCAGATGCTTCATTTCAAGAAACTCGTGGGCAAACAATTTGTGGCCCTGAGGAACTACTGCCACCATGTCTTCTTCGAACAATCCTCGAACTGTCGTGTCTGGGTCGTCAAGTGGCAGGTTCACTACCGCCAATGACAACGAGCCGCCAACAAGTTGAGGGGCCAACGACGTCGTTGACGCATCGACCACAATCATGCGCACATGTGGATGAGTTTCTGTCATGGCGGCATGAAGCGGCGGTACCAGCCAGCGAGCAACCGTACCAATCACACCAACCTTGACATCGCCTACGACATCATGTCGAAGGGCCATCACATCGGCGACGAGACCGTCGAGTTCGGTCTGAATTCGACGGGCGCGGGCGACAACGATCTCGCCCTCTTCGGTGAGGCGTCCTGCTGACCGGTCAACAAGGGTTGCGCCAAGTTGCTTCTCCAGGCGTGCAATATGAGCCGATACGTTCGATTGAACGGTATCGAGACGATCGGCTGCAGCAGAAAACGTTCCGCATTCGGCGACGGCGGTAAGGGCGGCGAGCTGACGTAGATCCATCGCTGTCAATGATGGCACCTCACAGCCAACGATAGCGAGCGGTATCGCTTGTGACCCTCGACACCTCTGCGCACTTCAGCTGTCAAATCGCCCCTGATCAATCCCAAGAAAGCTCCAGACAGTCGGATCAACTTTCACCTGCCGGTACGACGAATCAAGAAAGGATTCATGAATCGGCAAAATGAGAAGGCGATCTTCGATGAGGACCGCACTCAGGTGAGCACGAGGAAGTCGACGACTGGTGTAATCCCACGCAACACTTCGAACCCCGTCGGGCAAAGTAAAGACCTCGTCGCTGCGTTCACATCGACCGAGCAGCCCAACAGACGCCAAGGCCAACTGCGGGAAAACAGACGAGGCTGCGACGTTGTCCAGCGTCGATGCAGGCGACTCGATCGCCAGTTCGTTTTCCGACGGGGTGGGTGCCGCCGCATGCCCGACGTGCTTCAAGCGAACCCTGAACGGGCCGACAATGCGTCGTTTTCGTTGTCGCACAACAACCTCCTTCCCGTTACGCCAGTCCAAGCAACACGAGAGTATTCACCTACCATATCACCACTTTGAGTGGTTATTCATTCATGAGTTTTTGCTCACAGCGACTCACGAATCGATCCGGTACAACACAGCAGTTGTACCGAAAGAACGAATGAGCGTCGCATCAAATCGATCAAGAATGACTGCCAGTTGACTACCCGGAGACTGCGAGAGAGGCGCCTCAACAACAAGCCACAACCGCCCTTGGGCCTTCAACGCAACACGAACCTCATCAGCATCAAAACGTTGCGATTCACGATCGCCAAACACGGAAGGTGGAAGTATTAACTCCGGATTCTGCCGCAGGTAAAAGTCATACGAGAGCCGCACGGAATCGTTTCCGAACAACACCTCGTCGTTGGGTCGTGCATCAACAGACAACACGCTGACCACCGGTTCCCAATCAACACGTTGACTTGACCGCCAGTCACGCCATCCTCGGCTGCCACCGACGGCCCCAAAAAAAAGCGTCAGCCCCAACAACAAAACCCCACCCACCTGACGGTTTGATCGAAGAGGGCTCATCGCACGAGGCACCGCTACACCAGCAATCAATCGTCGAGGCAATCGCAGCTTCGGTCGTTGTCGTTGCGCCTCAAGCCCAATGCCACAGCCCAACGCAAGTGCGGCCGCCGGAAGCAAAAATGCTGGGTACCGGGCCACAAATCTTGGGAATACAAACGAAGCGCCCAACATAACGATGACACCGGATACGACAATCAACCAAGGTGCCGTGATCATCGGGCGAAAGACATTGGCAGCAAAAGCGGAATCAGACCGATCGTCTGACCATGTTGGGCGCACAACGTTCAGTACCGCTCCGAATGCCACCGACCCAACAACCACATACGCCAACAACCCCGGCCAACCACCAGAGCCAGACACTAAATACAAGAGATCGGCAACAGTACCGAGGCTAACGACCTGACCCATTTCCACAATTTCACTACCATCGACACTAAGTACGATTACGATAATAGAAACGATCAACGAAGGTGTGGCACCAAGGATCCGTCTCCGCCACTTGCGCGACGAAGCGTTGAGCGTAAAGACCGAGAGCAGTTGGCCGAAAACGACGGCAATGGCCAACACCGAACAACTCACAAGAAGCAGCGAGCACAGAGTCCAAATACCGAGTGACCAACGTCGTGGTCGCCCAAGTTCAGTTGACCACGCAGCTAGAGAGCAAGCAGCAAGAGCCATCACCGGGGCATAGAAACGCACATATTGCCCAAGTTCTAGGACGGTTCCACTAAAGACCAGAACTGCGGCAGAAACACATCCGGCTGTTCGGTTGACCAACCGGGTCGCTAACCAGGCCACGACGCCGACGGCAACGACAACACAAAGCGCTGAAGAAACTCGAAGCCAGTGCGCCGAGCTACCCCCAATCATCCAGATCTTCAATCCAATCGGATACAGAAATCCGTTGAGACCTGACCCCCGGCTGAACTGAAAGAGCGCCGACCAAGGACGCCAAGACAGGTAAACAGACGATGCTTCAACACCTCGAAGGCCTCCTGATTCGAGACCATTGCCAACCACAAGTGCGGCACAAAGCGCAGCCAAGCCACCGACAAGCAGCGCTGATCGGCGGCGATCACCGACTTCTGCGGCTGAAGAATGGGTAGGCAAATGAGACGGCAGGCGTAACGGCCGGGCTGGCAGCGAAGGGGTCACTGAACTGACCACCTAGTCCATATCCCGGGAACTACCGGTGGCCAAGCGGCAGCTTGCGAACAATCGTTCCGGGCACCCCAACGACATAACTGTCTGGCGGAACGTCTTTATCAACCACAGCGCCTGCACCAACGACTGAACCATGGCCAATAGTGACACCCGGCAAAACCGTCGAGCCAACAGCTAGCCAAGATCCCTTTTCGATGACGACCGGTTTTGTCACCACCTCGGCGAGGCAACGCTGTGAACCGGGGCCAAGGTCGTGCGACGTGGTGTAGATGCGTGCGTACGGTCCGACGGTCACGTTTTCGGCGATCAACACCGACGCATCGCAATTGATGGTGACGTGAGTGCCGACCTTGACGCCGCGTTCAATTCGAATGTTTCGAACATGTCGAGGCGTACCCCCAACAACTTCGATGTTGCCCATAATGAATGCAGTTCGATCTATGTCCATACCAATTAGTCGGTATAACCGCCCGCGAACATACCCACTTACAAACGGCGGAAAACAACGCAGAACAAGATTGACGACGGTGAGAGGAACATGCGATGCCGCCCGACCTTCACGCCATATATGGCCAACTCGGGAAAGCGAATTCACTCGGATATCGTACGCTTCACATGCACCGGCCATCGCACACTCGATAACAAAGCCTCTTCTCCGACGAACGCACCAATCGATTCAAAAAATGTTCGGCCCGGAAGATTTCTCGGTGTCAACAACACGTTGACCCGAACCGCTGTTTCACTGAGTTCACAAACGTCGGCCATCATCGCTTCTTCGACACCTCGTCCCATCGCCCGACACGACAGCACAAACGTATCGAGCAACGAACCGCTTGAAGTGCTTCGCACGATCGTGGCTCCGACGACACCGTAATTTCCAAATTTGTCGATGACCGAAATCATCCGAATTCTGACCTGGCTATCCGCAAGTAAACCTCTCAGTTCGCTCTCGCTGTGCCGGTAACCGCCAAGCGTGAACTGATTTGTCTTTGCGACCAGCTGTGACAATCGAGCTATGTCTGAACTCAGTGGGTCTGAGCACAAAACAGCAATTTCGAGAGACCGTAAATACTCTTCCGGGGTCATACGCTCGCGTACGGTTCGTCGTTGGGTTTCCGCCGAGTAACTTTCGGCTCGACCCAAGTCTTCGTTGGTTGGCGGCAAACGATCGAGTAACCCCGACTCAGCAATTTCGCGCATCCAGTAGCTGGCATCGATTGGCATCTGTAGCAGCGCCACCTCAGGTAACGATTCGCCTACCTCGCTGAGCTCTAAGGGGTTGTCATCAATGAAAACCGCGCTCGCCAAGCCAAGATTAAGTTCATCAATCATCTCAGCAATGTTCTGAGACTTCGGGCTCCAATTCACCCGCCAAGCGGCCAGGTGCGCTTGGTTGAGCACCATTTCTGAGCGACCGAACGCTTCCCAAAGATCGGCTTCATTGTTTTTGCTCGCCACACCAATAATCGTTCCCGACCGTCGAAGTTCAAGCAACCACGATTGAAACGCGCGAAATGCTTCGCCTGGCCCGTTATCGAGTAGATCGATTCCGTCGGCACCGTCCTCCCCAACGACGCCACCCCAAAGCGTATTGTCGGCATCGACGATCGCAACTTTTCGTGCCCCAAACTTGGCCAATCGAAGCAGACGAGCGATGTCATCGGCCACCAAACAAAATAAAGCATCGGTGTACGGCACCCTGGCTGCGGTCAAAGTTCGCGGGTCGGTAGCCGCCCGAACACCGAGGCAACGAACGCTCTGTTCAGCATCAGCAACCAATACCCCCGAACGACCTGCCAAAACGGTTCGCACGTCAAGGCGCGCTGACTCCCACGCCGCTATGACGCCAACGGGGTTTCCGGCGTCTCCCACACCAAGCGGACGCAATTCAGGCTGAGCAGGCAACACGAAAACAAGCGTCGCTTTCCAACGTTCAGCGGCATCGGCTGCGGCAACAGCCACATCAACAATCATCTGGGAGTAATCCGACAGTTGATCAACCAACGGCAATGGCTGCGCTCGCCAAAGATCTTCAAGTCGGGGCCAGACCACTACCGTGTTGGGTTGAAGCAAATCTGTTTCAGACCCTTGAACAAGGCATTCCGAAATGATCTGGTCATATGGCCCAGTTACCATTTTGGTCGAAAGACCTTCAGTGTGAAGTGCTGCGCCAACTAACGCCTCGAGGGGGTTCGCAGTAAACGTGGACAGCACCACGGTTGTGCCATTCGTCTGCGTCAAGCCAGCAGAAACCCGCCTCCAAAGTAAACGGCGTTGAAGCGCTGTGAGGGGGGTTGCGGTCACCGGCACACGTCAGGCACTTTAACAGTCAACCGAACGAGCACGAAGCACAGTTCGGATGACCGGCACGGAAACCAGCTCTTGCATTTCGGCGCTCGTAAAAACAATGTCGTACGTTTCTTCCAGCGCAGAAACGAGACTGAGTTGGGCAAGGCTGTCCCACGTTTCGATTTCGTCACGAGTTGTAATGGCGGTAACGCGCTCTGGCTCAACGTCTAAGACGGCAGCAATCAGTTCTTCGAGGTTCATCGGTTTCTTTCGTTTCGTAACGTTGCAAATAGTGCCTGGGGAAATGTCGAGCTCATGTAAACCTCAGCACCTGAATACTCCAGGGGTTGACATCTAACGGTACTTGATCGTTGTTCACAACAGACCGTGCTTGTTCAACAAACCCAAGCGGTCCACCGCCGTAGTTCCAGGTTCGAACGCTTTTGACGTCACCGCATTGCTTGAGTTTCAACGTACCCGCAAACCTCGACTTATTTGCTTTGTTGATCAACACCACCACCTGTTCGTTGGTCGCTGCGTCGGTTGAAGCAAACACAGACATATCGCGCACCGTGGTTGTCGGCACGGAATATTCAAGGAAATTCGACCCCTGAGCGTCATAGTTGCGAAACGTTCGAAAACCCCAATACTGCTCACTTTTTTCGGCTGGATGCGTCCAAAGAAAGGCTGCGGAAACACCACCTCCGCCAAACCGCCCCAGAGCTTCTGCCTGGGCCAACGCACCCGATATGTCGTTTTCACCTCCAAAGTTGTACTCACCGATCGAAAGCCCTGTGCCAGGTCGAAACCGATCGATTATTGCATGCATTCTCGGGATGAGAACCACCCGGGCATTCACCCACGATTCTTCCGTATAAGACGAATCCCAAAGCGAACGGGTTGACCGTATGCGCGCTTGTTGTAGGTCCAGGTTATCTGCATCGCTATTACCAAACACACCGGGTGCGGTTGGGTAATAGTGCACATCAAGCAGATCAAGCAGCTTCGTTCCGGTCCGCGTTTCCTCTTTGACGATCTCGCTGAGGTACCACTCAAGAAAGGGAACATTGCCATGGGCGCGGCGGTCGGGTTGTGCTGCGAAACCTGCGGCGGCATCTGCAGCAGAGTAGAAGTACCCCCACCAACCCCAAGACGAAGGACCAGCAATTTTCACCGTTGAGTTTGCAGCCCGGATAGCTGACGCATAGTCGATAGAACGTTGCAATACTTCGTCGTATGTTGACGGCGTCGGATGAACATCGCGGTGAGTTGCATTCCAAAGATCTGGCTCGTTGTCTAGAAACACCAACTCAAGTTTCGATTTCTTCGACCACCCTTCGTCGCTTATTGCTGTGACCCATTTCGCGGAACTGTCCGGGCTGGTTTCGATGCTGGTGACTTGTGGTTTCGGGGCTAAAAGCAACTTACCCGTGAGCGACACACCGTTACCGGCATCGAGAAGGTCTGGGGCTACTGCTTGTTGCGCTCCGCGGGACGAAACGGGGAATGAGTAACTGGTCGTGTCTTTTGCCACCCAACCCATCGTTGGTAACGTAAGCGCGCTCGACATGTTGGCTTTTGCATTGTTTTCAAAGAAGCGCTGCCATGCGTTACCCGAAGGCAAAACGCTCATATTGCGCCAATACCAGTTATAGCCAGGATTCCAGGCGTTTCCCTGCTGCCAGTTGAATCGGCTTGACCAGTCGCCACCCCACCTTCGAGTTGTTGCGCCTATCGTGAACTGCGAGGTTTGTGACAACTCGGTAAGCGGATTGAACGCGATCCCATAAATAAGTGGACTGATGAGTTTGCGGTCGTTGGCACAGTCAACCATCACCCCTAAGGGTTGTGTGTGTTCTCCCGACGGCACCAATGTCAAAAGTGCAGCAACAACAACAACAGCGAGAAAGGTAAGCCGAAAACGGATCCAGGTTGTCACTGCAGACCCAGCATCCAGGTTGTCACTGCAGACCCAGCCACTTGGCGACCGCTCAGGACGTGCGGCTCACGGCGCCAATAACGCGGCTTCGACCAACCGCTTGAATTGTCCGTTCAACAACCCGCTTCTCGCTTCGTCCCAAACGAACAATCGGAACGACCCCGTTCACGGCCCGAATGATCGGCGTAGACGCTGGATTATCAAAAATGGGGTCGGTGACCACAACAACCCTGTCGCCGCGAGCTTCAGCCGCCCGAATCATCGAAATGACTCGATCGGTATCAGAAACAGAAACCCCTTCGGCCGAAATGAGACTCATTCGCTTGTTGGTATTCGAAACACCAACGACAACGACCTTTTCGGCGAGATCCAACTCAGAGACCCCCGAGCAGGTTGGAACAATCGCTAACGACTTCCACGCCCAGCTTCGCAACTCAAACCAAAGTTCTTGATGAGCACGCCCCGGCATTTCAGGAAACTCACCCGGTTCACAGATCCACTCTTGCGGTTCTTGACGCTCGATGGTTACTGTCGCAGATCGTTTTCTCACGACGCTCCCCCTTCATTAGATCGTTTGGTTCGAACCCACTCGCCCTGTTCGGCGGCGGACGCAGTGTCGCTCTTTCCGGTAGCTTTCCAAGCCAGGTACGAGGGCACCTTCGCCAAATCAGCAATTCCGGCGAGCCCGGCACCACTTCGACGCCAACCTTCGGCCACATTGATGCCAATGCCAACAACACCGACACCAAATACGATTGGCGACCAAGCCCGGTGGCCGAGGGCGCGTTGGGCAACCCACACCGCTACCGACGCCGCAAACCCGCCCGCCGCCGGAAGCGCTACTTTGCCGAGCGGCGGCAGCGCTACATCGGCCGCAATATCAAGCAACACCGCTGATCTGCGAGTAACCCCCTTAGTCAACAAACGAGGAAGATACATGCGGCGAAGAGTCGAGCGCCCGTGTTCCCAACGTTCACGTTGAGATACGGACGAATCAGCGTCGACAGGCATATCTCCTGACACCGTTGACTCATGGACGTAAGCAACACGAATACCTTCTAAGCCCAGCATCACGCCGTACTCAAGATCTTCAACAACAGAAAATGCCTGATGCGGAACACGGCTTAATGTCAAGGCCGAAAACGCCATTCCATTTCCGCGTAGCCCCGCTGAAAGGTGCATCGCCTCACGACCGGTACCTCGAACCTCGTGAAACGCAGTGAAGGCGATATGCATGAGCCGGGTTCGCCACGAATCATCGGGGTTCCTTACCTCGTAATTTGCCTGGCATGCCTGTTCGCCTAAAGCAAACCGAGCGGCAAAGGCCGAGAGCAGATTGGTCTGAACAATCGTATCGGCATCGACTACCGCAACAACGTCAGCCCAGCCCTCTTTGAGTAGCCGTCTAAATGCAAAATCAAGTGCGTAACCTTTGCCTCGCTTCGAGGTGTCAACTCGTTCAAACACCTCGGCCCCGGCCTCACGAGCTACCCGTGCCGTCTCATCTGAGCAGTTATCAGCCACAACAATGACACGGCGACGGTCCGTCGGATATTTAGTGGCAAGCAAACTACTAATCGTCGCGGCAACGTTTGCTTCTTCGTTATGAGACGGAACCACAACCGCTATGCGCGCTTCGTTTGAAGTGCCGGGAACAACCAATTTTCGAGGTAACGAAATCAGTCCTATATAAGCACCAGCCACAGCAATTGGAAGGCCTACTGCTGCCAAAGAAAGGTCAGCGGCGGATATTGCCCTGCCCAATTGGAGTCGAGCACTCATTCGCCGACCTCGGCCAGAACCGGTACGTTGAGCTTACGGGTGATCTGCCACGATTCGATGAACGAGCCCTTGAGCAAATCAGCCATCGCTGCGACAAATAAGGCTGCCATAAGCCCGGCAATCATCCCAAGAAGATACGTACGCAGACGGCTGGTCAACGCTCGCTTCGGGATCTCCGGTTCGCTTGCGATTCCGTACCGAAAATCGAAATCTGTTTTGGCCGCAGCCAACGTCACTTGGCCGTTAGTGAGTTTCGATCGTGCTTCACTTTGTTGGGAGAACACCGCCGTGAGTTCGGCTTGGTCTGACAGGTTCGCCTCGAGAGGTGACACCGGACCAATACGTGATCGTACCTTTTCGACGACGGCATCTGACTGGGCAGACTGTTCTTCCAACAGTTTAACAATTGATTCAATTTGAGAAACTTCTGTTCGCCTACGATCAGCGATGAAGTTGTCTTGCAACCGTTTCGTAATGTCGCGTGCTTTCACCGGGTCACCCCACGTGGCAGCAATGGTCGTTTCGTAAATACCCGGATCCGTTGGCACATCAACGGTGATACGACTTCGAAGCTCGGCAATCGCATCGAGTTCCTTATTCGCCAAGTCGGGTGGGGCTGAACTCAATTTTCCAAAGAGTTTCGCAATCGGTCCTTGAGTGGCATCGAGGTCAGCGACCAGGTTGAGTTCCTTCACGATGAGACGCAAATTTTTCTGCTGAAGAACCGTCTCAGACACGCCTGCCCTCGGGTCGGGAGTATTGCGGTTTTCGTTCGGAGCAATCAAATCGGATGTATTCGTAGGTTTCAGTTGAAGCGCCGAATACGACTGAAAAATCTTCGGCGTCGACGAACCAAGAAGTATGGCTGCGCCAAAAATGGAAACGAACGAAGTAAGCGCCCGAACCCAATGGCGCTTAAGTGACCGCAACACCAGCCCAGCAACGTTGCGCGCTTGACGAAGGTCGAACAGTTCGCCGGCTTCTCCCGGTGAGAGTTCTGAATCCATCATCGTCATTTGTTCAACATTCCTTTGCGTTGTCCGGTAACCGGTATCAATTGTGAACGATGAGTCATAGATTGCGCTTCATCGGGTTTCGGTATTCGGGTACGGATATCGCAACAAAGGTCGAAACAAACGCCGCTACGAAGGTCGACAAGGATCATCTTTACTTCCTTGATCCAATGCGACGCCTAGCTTGCTCCCAAGCCATCCCAAACCATGTCGGCTCAATCACGTTCACTGCCCGCAACACCACAACGATAAAGATGAAATCGAGCATTGGGCGACCCAAACCAGCGAACGAGACGATGACTCGGTCAAACGCAACAAGCAAACCGCAGGCTGCAGCGGTTAGTGCCATTCGGCGCACTGAGCTTCTATCGGCAAGGCGCCGCACGACCTTGCGAAGTTCGAACAAAAACAACGACGCACCAACAAACTCTGCAGTAATCAACGACAGTGATGCGCCAAAACCAGCTCCACCATCTTTCACGAAACCAGTCCCCTGGCCCCACCACACCCAACCGTGCTTGATGAGGTAAAGGTTCAACACAAAGTCGACCCCAATGGTTATGAACGTGATCCGCACGACCCGCCAACCCCGGCCATCAGCAATAAGGAGGGTGCCGCCAAGCATGGTGACGTACGACAACGCAATCAGCAATGACAGAATCCGCAAGGCCGGTACGGCGGCAACATATTTCGGTGTGATCCGCATTATCAAGTCGGCGTTAAGACACAACAGAATTGAAATTGGAAACGACACGCACAGCATAATTTCAAACGATCGACGCACAACACCTGCGAAATCTGATCGGGAACGCTCGACGGCGCGTGACGCCATTGGTAGGACAACCCACTGAATCATCGGGGCCAAGAGCAATGCAACACTCGATAAACGCATTGCCTGGGTATACAGACCGGTTTCGCGATCGCTTCCCGTAAGAAACCGAATCATGGTGACGTCAAGGAATTGAATCAACTTCACCGAAACGGTCGTGACAAGAAACGGGAACGCCGCTTTGAGAACCGACGGAAGAAACGAAAAAGTTGGACGCCAGGTCAAGGCAATCGAGCGCTGCACCCCAAGACCAAACACCACCGTTTTTGAAAACTCGGTCAAGATCAGCGCAAGGGGAACGATCCACAAACCAAGACCAAGATAGAGACCGACCCCCACCATCAGCGCCCAGATGGTTTTCGACACCACCGCAAATTGTGATTGAGTCTTTACCTGCCCAATTGCCTGCAGCATTGCAGCGAAAGCTTCACTGGTCTGAATAAAAAATTGGGCGATGCAGAACAGCAACACCGCCTGCATTGACTTTGATGCGTTCGCATAGTTTTCCAGATCTGCGTCTCGGAACCGAAGAACTGCTAGCGCCAACGCTGTAAAAATAATCGTCACACCGAGACGCAAAATGAGTAACGCACTGAAAAACTCAGATGCATGTTCACGGCGAACAGCCACTTCTTTGCGAAGGTATGAATCCATACCGAAACCGGCGAAAACTAGGCTGAGCGTCGCTAGTCCCTCGCTACCACCCAGGATGCCGACATCGATATCAGAAAGCACATTTGGCACGATAAAGATCGACATAATCAGGCCGAGTGCTGCTGTGTACAACAGCGATCCACCGAGCGACGCACCATTACGCGCGGCCTGCTTTGCGTCGTCTCGCCCTACCTGATCCCCACCTACTTGATCATGGGCAAGGTCCGACGGCTCGATGGGCCGAACCCGAACCACCGAACGAGCACTGCGATGGTCGACATGGACGAGTTTGGCCCCAAAAATGTCGAAACGGTCGACAACTGAACCGGAATCTGATCCGGCTTCGAGAGCTGGAGGCGATTCAACAGTATTGCTACGACCGAACGTCGGTTCATATCGAGCCATTACCGCCGCCGTGACTCGGCGAGTTGTCGAATCGCAATTCCGAAAATTGCCCGGTCGCGAACGAGGTACCGATGACCCAACCTTCGGGGCTCTTTTACTAAGCGGTACAACCACTCAAACCCAGAGCGCTGCATCACAAGTGGCGCTCGCGAATGGGTGCCCGCAAGAAAATCGAGGCCGGCACCGATTCCAATCAATACTGCAGGAGAAAAGTACTCTTGATATTCGGCGAGAAATAGTTCTTGGTTCGGGGTTCCCATGGCCACAAAAATGACGTCTGGCGACGACTCGCGGGTTTCTTTTAACGCCAACATCAGGTCCTCTGACTGAGTATTCGGCCGATACATCGGCCAAACCTGAGACACCAGATTGATGCCCGAAACATCACGTCGGATCGACTCAGCAGCAGCGTGTGAAGACTCAGGTGTACCGCCGAAAAAGGCCACTCGGAGGCTCTCAGAGGCTGCCCGCTTCAAGACTGGCACCATCAAATCGCTACCAGAAATCTTTTCGGGTAACTCGGTCTTACAGAATTTGGCCAGCCACAGCAATGGGGTTCCGTCAACGGTCGACAACGCAGCTCCACGGTGAGCGCGAGCAAAACTCGAATCAATTTTTGCAAAACAAACATGATCGACGTTCGGGGTAACCACGTAGCCACCGAGCCCTCGACGAACCAAGGCAACAATTCGGTCGACCGCTTCGTCAAAGGTGACATGGTGTGCAACCAAGCTTCCGAGGCGAACCGTTTTTAACTCAGGCAACGCGCCTGGAAGCATTTCGTTGTTATCGATCATCGCGTGTTCTCATTCGCCGCGGTGAAGAATCTCGGGGATTGCGGACTTGACCACACAGTCGGCACCGACTGACTCGGTCAGCGTGACACCGCTCATTACTTTGCTGTTTTCGCCGACGGTAATCGGCCCAATGAGTACCGCATTGGGCATAACGTGTACGTTTCGACCCAAGGCTGGCGACCCAAGCGTTCCGGTTGCAGAAGCGAAGGATTCGCCGAGAGTCACCCCCTGAAAGATCAGGCAACCCTCGCCGATTTTTGCGGTGTGCGAAATAACCAGACCGTTGCCGTGCACCAACGTGATACCCGGGGCAATATCGGCATTCCAGTGGATCTCTGCGCCGTACAGATGTCGGATCATGCGACAAACCAACTGTTTGCCAAATGGAACACGCAAGTCTCGCAACAGGTGCATGAAGCGAATAGCTATCAGCATTTGAAAACCAATTCGCTCGATACCTGCAGCAAAAATCGAGCCGGACCTTTCCCGTTCAGCCGGATATCGATCCTGAAAATTATTGAGCGACGCATGGTCCGCACGAACGGCGCCGAGAAATTTCGAGATGTTTTCGTTCATGACCTTCCACCTTTTCGAAACCATTTCTTGAGTTCGCTGAGCGACTGCTGAGCGCCACCCCAGCCGGTCCCGACCCCTGCGTAGTAGTCAATGCCGTACGTGAAACCGGTGAGTTTCATTGCTCCACTCATCACTCCGACTCGCGAAGCAAACTTGGCAATTTGATAGGTGAATGAGCCAAGAAACTTAGCAGCCGAGGGAAACATCGTCACGCCTACCAGAATTGGATGCGTGATTTTTGGCAACTCGTTCAAAAAGGCCCACGGCGAAAGATCGCTGCGAGCCGGATACTTTTTCGAAATTGCAAGATCGGATTCGCCATAGGTTCGACTTCGCGCCCGCCACACACCAACATCGGAATGGTCACTCACATGGGTCGAAACCGCAGCCTTTGCGAACCCGAAGCTGTGGCCGGCCGCTTGCAAACGAATACCGAGATCGCGATCTTCGAGACGTTGCAACGTCAGGTCAAATCCCCCAACTTCTAGGTAAACGTCGCGACGAAACGAAACGTTTCCGGTGCACAGCAGTTCGCCACGAGGCGCTTCCCCGAGCTCACAGGCTTCCAGCCACCGGTCAATATGTTGATCATGGAACGCAGTGAACAGCGGTACCCGTGCTCCGGCTGACGAGGTGATCAGCCCGAACACCACCTCTGCACCGCCTGCATGTGCTTCGAGATGCGCTGCGACGAAGGTTTCATCGACCCTCATGTCGTCATCCAAAATAATAATGACCGGCGCATCGCTCGCCGAAATTCCGGTGTGCCTTGCTTGGGCCGGACCGCCATTTTCTCGGTTGATGAGCCGAACACCGAACGATAAATCCTGAGGGATCTCCTTGGCGACATCGGCGCTTCCGCCGTCGTTGACCACAAGCACGTCGAATATGTGACCACCCACCTGAGCACGCAAGTCACCAAGTAACGTCGCGACCGAACCTGGACGATTGAACGTGGCGATCACGAGGGTCGCCGACGAATCGGATGTAACAGTCAAGGTCGCGCTTTCTTTTCGGCCGATGAACACGACATGCCCACCATAGGTAAGAGTAGTTCGTGGCCATTACCGGAAGCTCCGAATCGAACATTCGCCTGTTCGGTCAAATAACCTTTAGTGGCATTGGCTATTGACATGTTCCTAGTTTCGACCATCTGACGAACACCCTTAAGCGAAACGATTCGCCTCTTGGTCGCGATTACGTAGAGTGATATATGAACTGTGGTTCATAAGTGAGCCATTTCGCTCATTTTGATGTAGCCGCGGTGGCAAATCCTCGACAAGATGAGCGTTCACACCGGAACGCTCTATTGGGGAGTCCTCCCTCAGGCAAGGTGACCGACGACACAAAGACGGGCTGGCCTTCACCCTCCGTCACTGACATACTTGGAGCAACATGAACGTATCTTCAGATAGGCGACCTGGAGAAGGTAGCGACCCGGCTGTCTCCTCAATGCTGAACAACCGGCCCCAAGACGCTCCGCGCGGAAGCAGGCGTCTTCGCTGGCTTAGCGTTGCCACCGATGCAGGTGCCGTCGCTATCGCAGTCCAACTGGCCCTTGTGCCCTCATTCGGCTGGTCTGACAGCCCAAGTATTTCCGTGCGTATGAAAGCGGAGGTGCTCCTCGTAACACTCAATGTTTTGGCGTTCGTAGTTAATCGTTTGTACCTGGCGCGCACGTCCTCGGTGCGTGCCCTCGAAACCGCTGCGCTACTTCGCGCCACATTACTTGCGACGATTGCGGCCTTGGCTGTTCGAGTAAATTTGGTGCCAGATTTTCGAGTTCGACGTCTCGTCTTTGCTCAAATTTGCGTATTCGTCGCGGTCATCGTTGGTCGCACGTTCTTCCGAACGATGTTGAAGCGCTCACGTCGCCGTGGACGCTTTATGCGACCCGTCGTACTTATCGGCGCTGGTGACGAAGCATTTGAATTGCTCAAAATTTTGCGTGATGACCCTGAACTCGGGTTCGATGTTCGGGGGGTCGTTGGTTCGATGAAAGACGAGTCACCTCCTGACTTTGATGTTCCGTACCTTGGAAACACTTCAAATGTTGTCGAAGCGGTAAAGAATGCCGGTGCCCAGCACGCCATCGTGGGTGCGACTGCACTTGATTTCAAGGAACTCAACCGCACAGTTCGCGCTCTCATGAGCGCGGGTATTCACATCCAAGTCTCTGGTGGCTTGGCTGGTATTTCAGCGAACCGACTTCGCCGGGCCCCTATCGGCCGAGAAGCTTCGTTCTATCTAGAACAGGTATCGCTTGAAGGGTGGCAGGCCGGCGTCAAACGGGCCATGGACATCATCATCGGTAGCTTGCTGTTGTTGGTCGCTTCACCAATCATTTTGATCTTGGCCGCCATTGTCCGTCGCCAAGACCGAGGCCCTGCGTTTTTCATGCAGAAGCGTATTGGCCTCGACGGCCAGCCGTTTGAGATCGTAAAAATCCGGACGATGGTTGTTGATGCTGAGGCGCGGCTCGCCGAGCTTCTCGCCCAAAATGAGCGATCGGGGCCACTGTTCAAACTCAAACGCGACCCACGTCTCACCGCAATCGGCCGGTTCATGGACGCAACTTCACTTAATGAACTTCCACAGCTCTGGAATGTCATTCGAGGCGACATGAGCCTCGTTGGGCCCCGTCCGGCGCTACCCCGAGAAGTCGCTACTTTCGATGACCGCCTCATGCTTCGCCACCTCGTACGGCCGGGAATTACTGGTCTGTGGCAGGTTGAAAGCCGAGATTCACCTTCGTTTGCTGATTACGAG
Source organism: Acidimicrobiia bacterium (assembly GCA_031430595.1). Lineage (GTDB taxonomy): Bacteria > Actinomycetota > Acidimicrobiia > Acidimicrobiales > JANYDT01 > JANNBN01. The sequence continues at coordinate 34,520 of JANPBU010000061.1, read as the reverse complement.
CGTTGCGATGTGTTTTATGTCGAGAACTGGTCGGTGCAGCTAGATCTTGCGATCTTGCTTCAAACCGTCGGCGCAGTACTTCAACGGGCCGCGAGCATCTTCCGGCGAGACGCAGGTCCTCAGGAAAAAGAAGTTGGCGTCAACGCTGAAGTCATCCAACTTCCGGCTCGATCAGCGTAAGCATCGGATGGCCTAACTCAGCAATGGCTTGCGGTCGCCTCCGTTAACGGAGGAGGGCAGACACGGCCTTGTAACAATACCCGTTTACAGGGTCCGTGAAACTGAGCACCAGACGACGCGGAACGAACCCAAGGGCGGGCCCGAGTTTGTTCGCAGCTACCGGGGTTTCAGGAAACCAGTCAAGACGCGAAAACAACCGACGATCTTCTACCCGCACCCTGTGAGTATGTCGCTTCCAGTTGAACATGGCCCAAACACCGTTCTCGTTTACGTCAATGAACATGTCGCCTTCGGGCCGAACGATTGCGACACCGGGAAGTGTTTCAAGATCCCACATCGGCACGGCTGGGCCTTCACAGCCAAGTAACGAAGAACCTGGAACGTGCTGGAGCGGACGAAGAATCCGTTCAACTTTGCGTTTCGACATTCGCCCCACCGTCGACAGTGGCTGATCAAGAACTACCGATTCTCGGTGGATTGCCGTTTCGTTTTCGGGTCGGGTTCCGACACGGGCGACTGCCACGTCAAATTCCCTCGGAGCAGTTTTGACCCGTTCGCCACGTGGTGCTGGGTGATCCATCCGAACAAACGCACCGGAAGCTAAGTCCACACCCAAGGTTCGAGTCGGTGAAGGTGCCAAAACGAGCACATGCATAGAGGAGCCAGGAACTTCAGTTCTCGGAAATTGCGTGACAAGTCGCATGGGTACTTATCATGACCAAGTAATCGGGTTAGATGGTGGATACCCGCTTAAAAGAACGCGTACTTAGTTACCGAGCGCCAAACTGAATCGATCGGTGGCTAAGAGTCGACAGGTCGACTCGTAGGCAGTGTAAGCAATAGCTTCAGCCCCTGAAGCGCGCATAAGGTTGATACCCTGAACCCGAACGTCTTCGTCGCTCGGACGAATCAAGAGAACCTCGGCGCCACGGGCCCTTGCCATCGCAGCCTCGTTATGCAGTGACCGATGCCCAATTCGTCGGGCTAAGCGCCGCCCAAGGGGGATATCGAGTTGCGGGTCGTACGCCATTGGGGCGATACCAATAATGAGGTCGCACCCAAACCGAGCGGCAACGTCGAGGTTTGTGGGTGAATGCACCCCACCGTCTACGTAGGTCACACCATCTTTTCGAAGCGGCGAGTAGAATCCCGGGATTGAACACGATGCGACGACGGCCTCGGGCAGCGTTAATGCTGAAGTCGTAGGCCCGAAGATTGATCGTCGACCACTCGCAAGATCTACGGCACAAATGGCAAGTGCCGACGTCGGCCATACCTCCGCAAAGTCTTGGTCAAAGCGTTCGTGGGCCCGTTCCATCGTGAACAAACCGGCATAAAACAGTGGGTGCAAGAACTCAGGCAACCGTGGCACGGGCAGCCGAGCGAAAGACCTCATCGCCACAAAACCGGATCCGATTACTCGGCTCACCAGTTCACTTCCGTTGTGGAATGCCGGGGTGAACGCAGTCGCCGAACGACGTTTTGTTGGGGTCTCGCCGAACTCTTCGAGGATCGGATGGGTTCCGAGGGCCATTTCCCAGAGCGAATCGGCGTCAAAACCCGAGCGGAGATACGCGGCCATTACCGAACCGGCCGACGTTCCCACAATAAGGTCAGCATCGCCAGCTTTGATGCCGGCCTCACGTTCAAGCGCTCGAAGAACGCCTGCATGATAGGCCATCCCAACCATTCCGCCAGCCCCGAGCACCAACCCAAGACGGCTTTTTTCTGTGCTCACGTGGTACGACGACAGCCGCGTCAGACGCCCTTGTCTCGTCTTGCCACGAGGTCTTCGGCCATCGCCCACCCAAACGTCACCACTGAGTCACCGGATTCTTTGTCGAGGGAATCGAAAAAAGTGGCAACATCGACAGGAATCGACTCGGGTTTCAACGTCTCGTGATCGAGCAGACCGGCAGGTTGACCATCGCCGCGGATAATAAATGCCCGGTCATCGACGCGGTGCTCGGCCCCGAACCGCTTTGCCAACCTTCGACTCCAGGCACGCTCTTCGCCACTTGCCTTGTGATCTGGGCGAGGCACAATCTCGTCAAGGCCCTTAAACGCAGCGTAGGCGCTTGGGTCGATCATTCGGGTACCGACGAGCACGTCTTCGTCGGGGAAAGCAAGCAGTGATCGGCGCAGCTGATCCCACATCATGGTCTTCAGTGCCGTCTCGCGCTTCGCATGGCGGCGGACGCTACCGAGGCCAATGATCAATGCGGGCGTTCCACCGATTCGTTCAAGGGTACAAAAGCTGAACGCCATCAACTTTTCTGCGTCTCTGACCTGGGAGACGAGCACCCAGAGGTCACGCTGCTTTGAGAGCAGCCCAATTTCAAACCCAGCAGGGCCACCCAGGCACATATCGGCCATTTCAACCATCTCGGCATCGCTGAGAGCGGTGCAATCTTTAGTTTCTACATCCATTGACATTCGGTGCTTTACTCCAGCCCTGGGTGCGACTAGTCATTGCAAGCATGAACCAACATTGTCCTGGTCACGAGGTCTTTGACTAGCCGAGTCATTACGAACCGCACCAGTCTACCAACTACTTTGCGGTTGTCTGCCCGTCTGGTTTGTAGCGTCTGCCTGTCCGGCTTGTGCGGTCCACGCGTTTACTGCCCGAATGCGCTCGAGCCAAGCAGCACCCGTAACTCACTGAGTAACTGGGTCGACTGGTCGACCCGGAACTGGTCAGGTAGGCGCAATACCTGGCGACCGAAGTGCAAAAAGACGTCAGAATCACCGGGGTATTGCAGAAGGATGTCTCGTAGAGCTGCCGCACGGGCTTCATCCATACGTTCCGGGAGGAGCAATCTCAGCGGAGGGCCGCCACCGTCAAGGTTAATTTCAAGCCGCTGGACGTTCATAGCGATGAGTTTCGGCGTGTCATCTCGACTGTCGAGACGTGCCTTCACCGCCACGAGCACATCGTCAGCAAGCGCATGATTGCATTCCAACATTGTTTTCGGAAACACCATAACTTCGATCGCCGAATCGAGATCTTCAAGCGTAAACACCCCCATGAGATCGCCGGCCCTGGTGTATTTCCGTTGCAACCCGGTGATCATTCCCGCGACAGTTTTGATATCGGCACCCTTGTCACCCCAACCGGTCGCCTTGGCACCACTTTCGGCCGTACTTTCCGCTTGTTCGCGCAGTTCGCGGATGGTCGTATCGACGTAACGCTTCAACAGGTTTGTCGCGCCGAGCAACGGATGATCTGAAACAAATAGCCCGAGCATTTCTTTTTCAAAACCGAGCCGGGTCATCTTGTTCCAGTCAGTTTTTGGGATTTCCGTGCGCGTGTCGTCAAACGACGCGGCGCCATCGACTCCGTTTTGTTCGGGTTCACCGAAGAGGCTCATAACACCAACCTCTTCCTCTTTACGGCGAGCCACTGTTTTGTCGATGATTGACTCGTACACCTCCATCAGGCCGCGGCGAGGGTGAGACCCGGCGGTTCCCATACTGTCGAATGCCCCACCTTTGATGAGCGATTCGACGGTGCGCTTGTTTAAGACGGAAACATGCACCCGTTTGGTGAAATCGTAAAAGTCAACGAACGGACCATTTGCGGTTCGCTCTTGAACGATCTGCGCGACCATTCCTTCACCAACGTTTCGAACCGCTGACAATCCGAATCGAATGGTGGTTCCTGCGACCGAAAAATCGCTGATCGACGCATTAACATCGGGCACCAAAACATTGAGAGACATGGTTCGACACTCGGCAAGGTATACAGCTGTCTTGTCTTTGTCATCTTTGACGCTGGTGAGAAGTGCCGCGAGATATTCAGCGGGATGATTGGCCTTCAGCCACGCCGTTTGGTACGACACGAATCCGTACCCAAAGGAGTGACTTTTGTTGAATGCATAGTCGGCGAACGGTTCAATAATGTCGAAAATCTCTTTGCCGAGTTTGCGCCCGTACCCTGTGGTTTCACATCCTTCCTCGAATTTGTCGCGTTCTTTGGCCATGACTTCGCGACTCTTTTTTCCAGCTGCCTTTCGAAGGTTGTCAGCTTCAGAAAGTGAGTAACCGGCAAACTTCTGTGCGACCCGCATCATCGACTCTTGATAAATCATCAGGCCCTGCGTGTCGCCAAGGATTTCTTGTGCGTCAGGGTGGAAATATTCGATGGGCTTCAGGCCGTTCTTGCGGTCGGCGTAGTCATTGTGCATGTTGGCCGCCATCGGCCCTGGTCGGTATAGGGCAACGAGTGCACATACGTCATCAAACGCGGTTGGCTTCAGCGAACGGATCAACGCTCGCATCGGCCCACCTTCAAGTTGAAACACACCGATCGAATCACCACGGCGGAGCATTTCAAAGGTCAATTCATCTTCAAGGTTGACGTTGTCAATATCGACGCGGATACCTTTCGAAAGTTCAACCATGTCGATGGCTCGGTCGATCACACTGAGATTGCGTAGCCCAAGAAAGTCCATCTTGAGTAGACCAAGTTCTTCGACCCCGTGCATTTCGTACTGGGTAACAATGGGGGCATCTTCAGGGTTCCCACCGCTTTCCGGCTTACGTTGGATAGGGAGATACTCAGTCAGCGGTTGACGAGTAATGACGACCGCAGCTGCATGAATTCCGTCGCCTCGCCGAAGCCCTTCGAGGCCCTTTGCAACGTCAATTACCCGCTTCACATCGGGGTCGGTTTCGTACATGTTTCGAAGGTCGGCAGCCATCTTAAAGCCGTCTTCGTACTTAGCATTGAGCTCAAGGCATGCCCTGAGCGGAGTATCACGACCCATGACCAAGGGCGGCATTGCCTTAGCCACCTTGTCGCCGACCGAGTACGGGTAGCCAAGTACCCGGGCTGCATCGCGAACTGCAGCGCGGGCTTTGATCGTCGAAAAGGTGACAATCTGGGCAACATGATCCCAGCCGTACTTTTCAGCGGCATACTTGATCATTTCGCTTCGATACCGCTCATCGAAGTCCATATCGATATCGGGCATTTGCTTACGACCGGGGTTAAGAAATCGTTCGAACAGCAAGTCGTATTTGATGGGGTCAAGATCGACGATGCGCAGACAAAACGAGACTGCGCTTCCTGCTGCGCTTCCACGACCCGGGCCAACGCGCCATTTACGATCTTTCGCGTACTTAATAAGATCCCAGACGATCAAAAAGTAGGCGCTAAAACCCATGTCTTCAATGACCTTGAGTTCAAAGTCGATTCGGTCAATGACGTTCGCAGCCAAAGGCATCGGGTAACGCGCTGCCGCCCCTTCGTAGACCAGGTACCTCAAATATTGGCCTTGCTCAGTGAAACCGTCTGGTAGCGGAAACTCGGGAAGTTCGATTCGACCAAACTCGATGTCAACCCGGCATCGTTCGGCCACCCACAGGGTGTTGTCGCAGCTTGATTCCCAGTGACGGAAGAGGTGGCGCATTTCTGCTGCTGTCTTCAGGTAGTGCTCATTGCCGTGGAATTTAAACCGCTTCGGGTCGTCCATCAGCGAACCCGTCTGTACACAGAGCAACGCATCATGAGCGACAGCATCGCCACGGTGGGTGTAATGACTATCGTTCGTGGCCAGCAACGGTGCCTTCAGTTTTTTCGCGATGTCAATCAACATTGGGTTCGTCCGAATTTGTTCCGGAATACCATGATCTTGAATCTCGACAAAGAGATTGTCACGACCAAAAATGTCTTGTAAGCGCGCAGCACGTTCTAGCGCAAGCTTTTCGTCACCGGCCATCAACGCCTGAAGGACCACGCCGCCAAGGCACCCTGTTGTTGCGATGATGCCTTCATGGAACTTTTCGTAAAGTTCCCAGTCCATCCGAGGCTTGTAGTAGTAGCCCTCAAGATAGGCAAGCGACGACAATTGCATCAGGTTTCGATAGCCCGTATTGCTTTCAGCCAAAAGTGTTAAGTGGTAATACAATTTGTTGCCGCTCTCACCGCCTCCCCCATCGTCGTCACGACCCGTACGCCTCGGACGTTCGGTACGCGAGTCAGCAGCCATATAAGCCTCGGTACCGATGATTGGTGTGATGCCCTGTTTGTTACATGCCTTATAAAAATCAAGCACCCCGTACATGTTGCCGTGATCGGTAATACCCATTGCAGGTTGACCGTCGGCGCGCGCCGCTGCAACAACTTCATCAATTCGAGCCGCACCGTCCAACATCGAAAATTCGGTGTGAACATGCAGGTGCGTAAATGAATCGGCCACCCTTAGAGGTACGTCCCTGGTCGGGCGTCAGCACTTTCTGCCATAGTGACTTGCGGGCCACCAGGTCCGTTTACCCCTTGAGCCTGCATACCCGGGGGTAGTCCCTGCATTTGACCACGCATCTGTTGGAGCTGATTTTGCGCAGCCATTTGTTGAGCCATCAATGTTGCTTGGATACCGTGGAACAAGCCTTCGAGCCATCCAACAAGTTGTGCTTGTGCGATACGAAGTTCAGAGTCAGATGGGATGGCGTCGCCAAACGGGCTGGCCAACGACTGAAGTTCGCTACGAAGGTCAGAGGAGAGCGCCGTCGAAAGTTCCTTAATAGAAGTTTCGTAGATTTCACTGAGTCGAACGCGGCTGCCTTCATCGAGCGGTGCCTGTCGAACTTCTTCCAGCAACTGCTTGATCATTGAGCCAATTCGCATCACTTTGCCCGGCTCCGAAACCGTTTCGGTAAGTTCAGGCTCTGCTGGTTTCGCCGCAGCTTGCTCGCCTCCGCCGTTTTCGACCGCCGCTTGAAGGACTTCGGCCTCCATAACTTCGGAAGGAACAATCACTGTTGGGTTTTCATCGCTCACCAGTACAGCATGACCCAAAATTCAGCGACTGCCAGACAGCCGCGATGGACCATTGCCCGACCGGCAGTCTGAGAGTATCCCAGCTCGACGTTAGTTATCGGCGTACCGTACGATCTTGGTCTGTGACGAGAGGGCTAACGCGACAACTCAAAACAGACGCGAGGTAACCGGCTCATGAAAGTTTCAACCCGCGGTGATTACGCCAGTAGAGCCTTACTTTCAATGGCGCTTCATCTCGATGAACTTGGACCTCAATCGGTCCGTGACATTGCAGCGCGAACGGGTCTGCCTCAGCCCTACCTTGAACAAATTCTTCTTGCTCTCAAAGGTGCTGGCCTCGTGAGGTCAAAACGCGGTGTGGGCGGCGGATATCTCATTGCTCGACCTGCCGACCAGATCACCCTCGCAGAAATCGTGAGTGCAGTCGACGGGCCGATTCAGGCTGGTGACTTCGGGAACCCTCATGAGAATGGCGCATGCGACCATGAGGGCCAATGCATTTTACTGTCGGTATGGCACGACGTCGGCGAACACATGCGATCTCACCTGGTGTCGTACACACTTGCCGAAATGGTCAACCGAGCCAGAGGGGTTCCGGCTCAACCTGCTTCTGAACCCTAAGACCGGTCACGTTTTACGACAGCGTCGCCAACAAACTAGTCAGGTCTTCAGGAAGTTCACTGGTGAACGACATTGGCTCGGCTGTTCTCGGATGAAGAAATCCGAGTGTTTGAGCATGCAGAAACGGCCGAGCAATTGCCACTGACTTGCGAGCCCCACCGTACGTCGGGTCGCCAACGATCGGGTGCCCAATCGCCGTCAGATGAACTCGTATCTGGTGCGTGCGTCCCGTTTCAAGTTCACACTCGACCAGCGTCAACGGCTCCGGGTGCTTGAACTGTTGCAACACCACGAAATGGGTTCGGGCAACGCGACCAGCCGCTGAGATGGTCATTTTGGTTGGGTCGGCGTCTGAGCGCCCAATTGGGGCATCGACCACTCCCGCACGTGAGCCAAATTCACCCCACGTCAAGGCCCGATACTTGCGTTCAACGGTATGTGCCGCGAGCTGGCTGATCAGTTCGGTCGTGGCCTCGGCCGTTCGAGCAATCATCAACAAACCCGATGTGCCTTTATCAATTCGATGCACGATGCCAGGTCGAAGGATGCGATCGTCAACGCTTAAACGTCGAAGATCAGGAAACCGACCCAGGAGGCCCTGCACCAGGGTTCCGCGATGCGAACCCGTTCCAGGGTGGACAACGACCCCGGCGGGCTTGTTGACCACGATCACATCGTCGTCTTCGTAGACGACGTCAAACGGAACAGTGAGATCACCGTCAAGACTCACCGGCGCCGTCGCAACAGCCAGGTCAACTTCCACCACATCGCCAAGCAGCACCCGCTTAGATCGATTGGTCACGACCACGCCATTGAGTTTTACAAAGCCAGCCGAGACTGCCTCAGAGGCAAGCATTCGGGTCACATCGCCCAACGTGGCAACTGTTCGGTCAAGCCGTTCACCTTCCAGGGCCAAGGAAATCTCAAAACTGGTCGTCACGCTCGTTCTTCCTTCACAGCTGCCTCTTTGGTCACGGGTGATCGGTCAATACCGAGAGATGAAAGCAAAATGACGACGACTCCGACGCTGAGAGCGCTGTCGGCGAAGTTGAAGATCGGCCACCACCCAACGTCAACCATGTCGATGACTGCACCGCGCCCCCAACCTGGCGACCGAAAGAGTCGGTCAGCAACATTGGCGAAAGCACCACCAAGAATGAGCGAATACCCAAGAATCGTGGCGATCGCAACTTCATGGGACCCTCTTAACTCGCGACTCGCCAAAAATGACACGACGCCAATGACCAGCAAGATCGGGATAATGAGCCCGGCGCGCCCGACACCACGACTGAACGCAATGCCGGTATTCACCGCATGAACCAGGTCAATTCCTAAAAACAGCTGCACCCGTTCACCTCGACTGAGGCGCGACACCGTGAGGTACTTGGTGAGTTGGTCAACAACGAACACCCCCGCAATCAGCAATGCTGCTACACGCCGGGCCTGAACGGTAGAAACCGTTCGAGACGATCCGATCATCAAAACCTATTGCCGCACCATCAGCGTGGACGCGACAGTCCGCCGTTCTTACATTCGATACACAACGTTGTGTATGCCAGTGCCCGAAGTCGAACTCGTGGGATGGGCCTATTGCAGTTCGTACAGCACCCGTATTTCAGGTCATCGATTCGCTTAATCGCTCTACCGATTTCTTCGGCAACGAAGGCTTTCTGTTCGGACATCGCAAGGCCCTTTTCGCGTTCCATACTTACAGAAGCACCTTCGCCCGACTCATCGTCGAACTGCACGTCACCGGGCTCCATCTCTGCGGCGAGTTGATCGGCTTCATCTTTAAGCATTTTTGATTGCAGAAGATAGGTGTCGCGAATTCGGTTGAGTAACCAAAGTTGCTGACCAACAAACTCGGCGTCTGAGAGTTTCTCGATGCCTTCGAACTCGTCGTCGAGATCAATCGCTGGATACTTAGCGGCCGGAGCCACCGAAGGAACGGCAATGACAACTTCAACCTTCTTGACCTCACGGCGGACAACAGCCCTGACTGGGGGGGCTGGTACCTGAGCTTGCGCTGCCTTCGCAGCCAGAGAAGCTTTGGTCGCAGCCTTTGCAGCACCAGCCTTTGTCTTGGTGATGGCGGCCAGCGTTGGCGTTGGGGCCACGGGGGCAGCAGCATTTTTGTCGACTGCCTGACCGGCAATCTGAGTTTCTACCACGGCTGAAGGGGAACCCTTTTTGGTAGTCGTTACCGATTTAGAAGCCGGCTTCGTTTCAGACTTCGGTGCCGATGTTGGCACCGGTTCGGCCTTCACCGCAGCTTTCGGTGCCGGGCTGGCTTTGGCCGCAGGGCTTGCTTTCGGCGCAGGGCTTGCTTTTGGCGCAGCAACTTTCGGTGCCTTCTTCGCGTTAGTTCCTGCTTCTTCAACAGAAGCTGGGGCAACTGACTTTTTCGGTGCGGCTGGAGCTACTTTCGCCACGTCAATCCTTGCGTTTGGTGCCAAGCGTAAGCCGGGCCGAGGGTTCGTCCCGATGTTGCGGGAAGGGCGCGGCAGGTTACCAGCACGATCACACTATTAAACGCATTACGGTCAAATTCGAAATCTTCGCGACCCCAGAAAGGGTTCAGGAGGTGCTTTCGACACTGATTACGGTTGATAACGCTTCATCAACTTGACGCTCAATGTTGTTTGTCACACGAGCTTCGTCGTCTCCGAGTTGCGTAAGTTGGCCGGCCAAAACTGATCGCCATTGGGCTTTCGTGTCGGAGATAAGAAGACCGAGATGCTCAAGTTCAAGTCGACGGCGTGCTTGTTCATCGACGAGCAGCGAGAGCGACGACTGGAGTTCGGCCGCTCGAACCGAGATCATTCGGTCGGCTTCTGCTTCGGCACCTGACAACAATTGTTCTGCTTGCGCGTTAGCCACCGCCTGGGCTCTCAGTGCCGCTTCTTGCGACGCAGTTACTATCCGGGCAGCTTGATCTCTTGAATCGGCGACAATACGATCGGCAACCGCTTTTGCTTCACTCACCACAAGATCAGCAGCGCGTTGCGCCAAAACGAGTGTTCGCCGAACTGACTCATCGGGTTCAGATCGAAGCGACGGTCGGGCCTCCGCTCGAAGTGCTCGATCTTCAGCCGAAACTATCCGCTCGGTCAACTCTCCTACTTTTGACTGAAGCGAACCGATGCCCGACGCTACTGCATCAAGAAAGTCGTCGACTTCGGCCGTGTCGTAACCCTTCCATGCCTGACGGAATTGAGCTTCTCGAACGGTTTCTGCGGTGATATCCATTATCTTTTCCAGCCAGCGTCAAAATGGGATTGCATGTACCAATGTGGTGATTTGCGACCTGACAACACTCAGGTGAACAAACCCTTCTCACGTAAACGTCGCTCTTCGTCGGACGACAACTCAACGTTGTTAGGTGTCAAAAGAAACACCCGATCGGCGACTTTCTTGATGTCACCGTTGAGACCAAAAATGAGGCCGCTTGAAAAGTCAACGAGGCGCTTGATGACGTCGCGCTCAGTTTGACGAACGTTCATCAACACCAGTTGACCCGACCTAAATCTTTCACCGATGTCTTGAGCGTCGGCGAACGTTACCGGAGTCGTGATGTACACCTTGTTACTCATCACAGGCGTGACCGTACGAACGCTCGGCGACATTGCCCTTGGCTGAGCGGTTACGCCGTGAACTGATGACCCAAGGCCCTGGTCGGCGGCCGAGGTCACGACTACCGACGACGGCGTGTATCCCGTCTTCGGGTAAACCATTCCAGGGTCAGGTTCAGAATTCGCAGCCGGACGGCGTGTTGGTGCAGCTGGTTGATCTTCGTACGGGTCGTAATCTTGGTAGCCACCGTCGTCATCGAGACCCAGATAGTCCATTGCTTTTCGGAAGAACCCAGCCATTGGTGTGCCTTTTCAGTGTGGTAATTCAAACGTGTTGATTTAGGACTCGCGCAGGCGTCTATCCATGCAAACGCCATATCGTAGCCCTCTGAACTCGTTCAACGCAGCCCATGTCCAAACCATTTGTCATCTGCGGATTCCGAACAACACCGAACCCAGACGGATCATGGTTGACCCGGCTTTGATCGCATCTTCGAAATCGTCGCTCATTCCCATTGAAACCTCCGCGAGCCCGAGCCGTCGCGACAATTCGGCAACGGCCGTGAACGATTGAAAGGCTGACCCGCACCCATGCTCGGCGAGCGGTGCAACAGTCATCAGACCCCGCACGTCCAGGCCGAGGTCGATCCCTTGAAGCACGAGATCTTTTGCTGAATCAATGGCGGCCCCCGAACGTCCGGTCTGTCCGCCGGTGCTGTCGATTTGGATAAATACCTGTGCGCCAGGTTGACGTTTCGCAAGTGCGACGAGTCGGTCAGCTGAATCGAGCGACTGCCAAACATCGACAACTTCACGCAGCTTGTTAATCTTGTTTGTTTGAAGTCGACCCTGAAAATGCCACCGAAGACCAGCCGGGCGGCCAAGAGCCTCACACTTTGCGACGAGTTCATCGGCATAATTTTCACCGATGTCGAACAAGCCGCAGTCTTGAGCTGCCAGAACCGCTTCCGGCCCGTGCCCTTTCGTGACGGCAACGATCGTGAGGCCCGTTGGGTCAGTTCGGTAGTGCGCAATTCGTTCGTTCACCTCAGCGAGGCGCGCAGCCACCGATTTCGACAGTTCAGACTGGCTAGTCAACATTGGGAAACGTCGATTCGTAGGGACCGGGCAGAATTTCGGCAAGTAGACCGAGGCGACCGCCATCTTGACGGGCTCGGTGCGAATACAGCCGCGTTGGTTCGCATGCCGTACACATCCACCCATTCATCTTTTCAGTAGGCACACCGACTAAGCGTAGCGATTGGGCTACTGCGACACTCAGGTCGAGTGCAGGGGTGTTCCAGGAACTCATCGATACCACCGACGGACCAAATCGACTCGCAACCTTTGCCAATTCTTGAGCGCCGAACTCGTAGCATTCCGGCCCGATACACGGGCCGATTCGAGCACGAATTTTTGCTGCCCCAAGATCACGCATTGTTCGAACTACCGATTCGCAGATCCCGGCCATAAGGCCAGTCCAACCGGCATGGGCAACACCCAATACGCGGACGCCTTCGACCGATTGACCCCACAGAACAATGGGGGCGCAATCAGCGGTGCGAATCAAAAGTTGTGCCCCGACGGTGGTCGTTACCGCCGCGTCGGCCACAGCACCTGCTTCACACCCCGGAGACCTCACCGTGACAGTTACCGACCCATGCGATTGCCTCAGCCAGGTCAATCGTGACAAGTAGATACTCTGAACCACATTCAACGACCCCGTTGATAGCTCGGCGAGGGGCCAATCAACTGGGCGTTCAGTCAGCGTCACCCGAACGTCAGGCGCAACCGTCAGGTCGGGCACTCAACCCTCCAAAGAACTCTTCGAGTAACTCCTGCGAAGAAGCGGTCTACTTGAGGAATGAAGGAACGTCGAAATCGTCATCGTCGTCGAATCCGAGATCGTCTTTTTCTTTGAACACATCGTCAGCTGGATTTGGAACCGAGCGAAGTTTTCCGGTTGCCTCATCTCGGACTCGGGTTCCAGATGTTGCTGACGGCTGCGCCGATGCGGACGCTGAAACAGTGTTCGGTGTCGCTTTTCGATCATCCCAACGGTCAAAACCGGCTGCGATGACGGTGACTCTTACTTCGTCGCCCATGGCATCGTCGATGACCGCACCGAAGATGATATTTGCGTCGGGGTGAGCAACACCGTGAATAATTTCGGCTGCTTCGTTTACTTCAAACAGCCCAAGATCCGAGCCACCCGAGATATTGAACAAAATGCCCCGAGCACCTTCAATAGATGCCTCAAGCAAGGGTGAAGAAATAGCTTGGCGTGCCGCAGCAGCAGCCCGACCGTTTCCTGATCCGTAGCCAATGCCCATGAGTGCCGAGCCAGCGTCGGAAAGAATCATTTTGACGTCGGCGAAGTCGGTATTGATCAAGCCGGGAATCGTAATCAGGTCGGTGATGCCCTGAACACCCTGCAACAAGACCTCGTCAGCCATTTTAAACGCGTTAACCATGGTGGTTTTGTCGCTTGCAACGGTGAGAAGCCGATCGTTAGGAATCACGATCAGGGTGTCAACGCGTTCTTTCAACAACGCAATACCGGTTTCGGCCTGAACCCCACGACGTCGACCCTCGAACGAGAAAGGTCGCGTTACTACGCCAATGGTCAATGCCCCTTGGGACTTGGCAATTTCGGCTACCACCGGAGCTGAACCGGTGCCGGTACCCCCGCCTTCGCCGGCCGTAATGAACACCATATCGGCACCCTTAAGCACCTCATGAACTTCATCGTGATGCTCGTCAGCGGCTCGACGACCCACTTCCGGGTCGCTTCCGGCCCCGAGGCCACGTGTGAGTTCGCGACCAATATCGAGCTTCACATCGGCGTCGCTCATCAGCAGGGCTTGGGCGTCGGTGTTCACGGCAATGAACTCGACGCCCTTTAATCCGGCTTCGATCATGCGATTAACCGCGTTGACACCACCGCCGCCACATCCGACAACTTTTATAACGGCGAGGTAATTCTGCGGTGGAACCATTCGAAGGCCTCCGATACGGCCGGGCGCAACCCGGCGAAACTGTATCTACAGATTAGATGGTGGTTGCCGAAGTTTCGGCCACCCTCAAGGAAACATCTTCCGGCAGGGCGAATTTCGGTTACTCAGGTACTGTTTGGACTGGTACCGGAGTGAGTTCGTTGTTCAATTTTGAGGTCGAATTTGGATCAGCGATGACGATTTTCGCAGTGAGGGCGGGTTGATCAGCAACGCTAATGTCCATCACTGCGTAGTTGGATAGGTCAACTTGGGTACGCATGGTGTCGAGCGAACGCCACTTGGCGCTGAGGTCGACGGGGCGGCCAAACACCACAACGAGTTCATCGGCTGGACCATCCGCCGGTGCTGCCTCTTGGTCAGCAACCTCTGTTTCCCCCGCTCGACGAATCACCAAGGTGAGGTCGCCGCTTGCTACCACTACGCGTTCAATCAACACAATCAGTTTGCTCGGAGCGGTCGCGAGCGCAGCAAGAGCAGGCTGAATAACTTGTTGAGTTTGCTCATCGAGTTGTGTCGGATCAATCGACGTACCATCGAGTGAGATCGTCGGTAAATTTGGCCGAACCGTTCGCGACTCAAGAACGACTCCCGTCTGATCAAGAATTATCCAGCCGGAATTATTTTGCAGAGTGGCCACACCGAATCGTTCCTTAACCTTAATGCCAACGGTATTCGGCCAAGATTTCCACACCTGTGCTTGTGCAACCAACGGAAGTGCTTCCAATCTCGCTTGGAGGTCGGTGACCTTCACACTCAACATCGAGGGTTGCCCAACGAGTTGCAACGACGAAACGATCAACTCGTCTGAAACCTCGTTATTACCGTCTATTTCGATGTTGACCACCCTGAGCATGCGTGACTCAACCAGTGCACCGAGCGCAATTGCGCACACAAGTACCCCAATGATTGCTGACCCAGCTCGGCGGCGACCTCGCTGGCGCCGTTGCTCGCGCACTTGTTTCGGGCGGTTGGTAAGACGTGGATCGGTAATAACCCGGTCGCTTGGCGTCGGCACCGCCAGCGGCTCTTCGGGCATGACAAGGTGCCGTGGCGCTCTCGGTGTTGAAGGCATCGCTGCGTCGATTACCGGCTCCCATGCACCCGATGACCGGGCATGACCGGTCGCAATGACTCGCCGCTTTCGCTCGACCACGACTGCCGGGACAAGATCGTCATTATCGAGTAACACTTCTTCACGATGAGTTCGACGGTCAGCCAAAACCGAATAACCATCCGGAAGCATGCTCGTTGTGAATCGCGTTTCGTCGTTGTTGTCGTTGTTGTCGTTGTTGTCGTTGTTGTCGTTGTCCGCCTGCGAGTAGGGAAGGGAAATGACGAGTCGATCGTTGACAATTGACAAGACTACGGAGTCAGGATCCATGTCAAGTAGCGACCCAGATCGGTCAGAAACACTACGAACTCTTCGGTTTTCGTCTTCAAAATTCTGGTTCATAGGAGCCCTTCGAGAACAAGTATGTTAGCTTACGGTAAGGTTTGAGATCAACGACGGATAGTTGTCAGGCCAAGGGTCCGAACCTCAGGCTCGAGCAAAATCCCAAATTTCTCGTGAACGATTCGGCGGATTTCAGAAATGAGGGTGACAACGTCAGTTGCTTTTGCTGAAACGTCAGCCTGGATGAAGTTCGCGTGCTTTTCTGAGACGGATGCGGTTGCGACACGAAAGCCTTTAAGCCCAGCAGCATCTATGAGCCGCCCGGCTGAATCTCCCATGGGGTTCGTAAAAACGGAACCACAATTCGCCCCGCCTGGCTGGTTCACACGTCGCCACTGAACGATTTCACGAAGCTCGGACTCTCCGGCTGATGGGTCAATCGGTTCCAATGAAAATTCGGCCCACTCAACAACGTCAGACTCGCCGATACTGCTACTTCGGTACCTGAGGTGGAGGTCGCTAGATGAAACAATTTTGGCTTCGCCAGTCACAAAACTGAAGACCTGCGCACGTTGCACATTGGCTGCAACGTCGGAACCGTGCCCACCAGCGTTCATTCGTACCGCGCCGCCAACTGATCCGGGCACGCCAACAGCCCACTCCAGACCGCCAAGGCCTGCAGCTACCGATTGTCTGGCCAGCACCGGAAGCTTTACCGCCCCACCCGCTGTAACCGATCGGTGCTCGTGCGTTTGATCGACTCGTATGTCTATATAGGAACCACTGAGTTGTACGACTATTGCGGCGACGCCTGTATCACTGACAAGTAGATTTGACCCTTGACCGATGGTTACTACTGAAAGGCCGCTCGACTTTGACGCATCGAATACCAATTCAAGAGTTCGATGCGAACTCGCCGTCACGAAAACTGCTGCCGGTCCACCGATACGAAACGTCGTGAAGGACGAAAGCGCAACGTCAACCTGCGCAGCTTCACCAAGAATCGCGAGCGCCCGAGCGACACGTTCAAGAAGCTCATCGTTTGGCATTTCTGGTTCATTGATGCCCGGCCAATCGGTCACGGTTCACCTCTGAGCGACGCCAGCAATGACTTCGGCAACGTCGTGAGGTCTCCTGCGTTCATCGTCAGACAGAGGTCGCCCGGTGTGAGTTCGCTTAACAGCAGGCCCTCCAATTCCTCACGCGTTTCGCAGTAGACGAGGTGCTGATTCGGCCGGGCTTCTCTAATCGCATCGAAAACCGTGCGGCCGCTGATTCCATCAATCGGCTCTTGACCGGCCGCATACAATCCGGTGATCACCACGAGGTCGGCCCCGTCGAACGATTCGGCGAAGTCCCTTCCAACGTCGCGAATTCTCGTGTAGCGATGCGGTTGAAAAACCGCAATTACTCGACCCCAGCCACCGCGACTACTCGATGAAACCACAGCTGCAACTTCACTTGGAAGGTGCGCGTAGTCATCTACGAACGTGATGCCCTGAGACTCACCGCGAAACTCAAATCGTCGTCCAACACCAGTGAAGCCGGAGAGCGACTCACCTAATTTTCCTGGGTCGGCTCCGAGGCCGTGCAACCCAGCGAGAACCGCCGTCGCGTTACGAGCATTGTGTTCACCGGGAACCATCAGGTTCAATTCAACGAGGTCTTGCTCGTTATGGCGAATACGAAATCGGGTTCGCATTCCTTCGGTACGAAGCCCAACGATGCGGTAGTCACTACCCTCAGAGGTTCCATAAGTACAAAAACGATCGCGCCCGACACGCCCGATCATTGCCAATACCCCATCATCATCAGCGCACACCGTGCTTCGTCCTCGTCCCTGAGTAACAAAGTCATCAAATGAACGTTCTAGATTCGCCATATCGCCATGAAAATCGAGATGGTCAGCTTCGATGTTGGTCACGATGACGTCGTTGGCGTGAAATCGAAGAAACGAATTGTCACTTTCATCTGCCTCGACGATGAATCGTCGCGCTCCTGTCCAGCGAACGCCGGTTCCGAGTTGGTTAACGACACCTCCCACAATAAACGATGGGACCATACCAAGTGCCTCGGCCGCCATTGCCGCCATTGCCGATGTTGTCGTTTTGCCGTGGGTTCCAGAAATAGCAAGCGTGTCAGTGATTTCGCCAAGCGCCTCCATGACATCTGGGCGGCCGGAAACCGGCAGCCCGAGCCTGAGTGCTTCGTCGAGTTCGATGTTTCCTGGTTTCACCGCAGTGGAAACAACGATCAGGTCTTTGTCGTGGACAGCGGATGCCTCGTGGCCGACTGTCATCACAAGACCGTCTCGCCGAAGCCCAATGAGTACTTCTGAGCTGACCTGGTCGCTACCGGAAACCTGGTGTCCCATTCGGCTCAGAATGTGGCAAATTGCACTCATTGCGGCTCCCCCGGCAGCAACGACGTGTATCCGTTGGGGCGTGTCGAGTTTTGGAACAACTCTGTCGTTCACCGAATCACGCGCTGTGTTCATTGGGGCTGCCATCACTCAAGGTATGCGCGGGTGCGGGTCTGCTTGCCTCAGCGACAAGGATGTCAACGATCGCCGCAGCAGCGAGGGGTCGAGCACGTTTGAGTTGCCCGGCTTTCATTGATCGTTGAACGGTTTCATCATCAAGAATCGAAACAAGTGTTTGCTTGAGTACCTCACCGGTAAGCGCTGAATCTGCAATTAAGATGGCGCCACCGCTCGAAACCACCCCTTGAGCATTGATCGTTTGATGATCTTCAGCTGCGCTTGGTAGAGGTATCAAAACTGCCGGAATTCCCATTATTGCAAGGTCAGCTATCGACGTAGCCCCGGCACGACAAACGCACACATCGGTCGCTGAGTACACAGTGTCCATACGATCTTCGTAGGGCACCAGACGATACTTCAGCGTGAAGCCGTTTCCGAGCTCTTGTTGCAGCTCGTCAATGCGTCGTCGAACCTGATCGTGGTCACGATCACCAGAGATATGGTAGACGAACAGGTCACTGCGACTCGACCAAAGTCTAACTAGTTCGATCACTGCATCGTTGATTCGGCGGGCTCCAAGCGAGCCTCCGAAGACCGTTACAACTGCGCAATCGTGATCGATTCCAAGCTCGCGTTTGGCGTTTTGGCGCCGTTCATCCAGATCGAGCTTGGCCGTCTCGAGCAGTTTCGACCTTACCGGATTTCCGGTGAGTATTGCTCGCGGCAAACCGGTTCCATCGAACGCGACAGCACACGTTGTTGCAAACCGCGACGCTATGCGGTTCGCGATACCCGCCCGAGCATTTTGCTCAATTACCACTAGCGGCACCCTCAACAAAACTGCTGCGACCACAGCTGGCGACGATGCGTATCCGCCAACGCTGGCCACAATTGCAGGTCTGCGGCGAACAAATTCGGTGAACGTTGCGGCTGCTGCGCCAACAAGCCCAATAAGTGAGCGTACATTCTGCACGCTGAGCTTTCGCTCGATTCCGCGGCCGCCGAGCAACAGTGCCGGAAAGCCTGCCTCTGGAACTAATCTGGCCTCAAGGCCACGAGAACTGCCCACAAAGAGGATGTGGCATTTGTCAACTCCTCTGGCTACGAGTTCAGCTCCGAGGGCCAACGCCGGCAGCACATGGCCAGCGGTACCTCCACCGGCCACCACCGCCCAACGCGCCCGAGTAGTCATTGTCGTTTGCTATCCGCTGACTGCATAGCCCGTCCAGCCTGCATTCCCCGTCCAGCCTGTGTGGAGCGTCCAGCCTGCGTAGCCCGGCCAGCCTGTGTTGGATCAACACCGCGCCGAGCAATATCAAGCAGTACTCCTGTTGCGATCATCAGCGTCACGAACGAGGTTCCGCCTTGCGACACGAAGGGAAGCGGGATTCCGGTCACGGGTGCCATAGCGGTCACCGCGGCAACGTTTCCGAGTGCTTGTATCGAAATCCAAGCGGTAATCCCGAAAGCAACTAAACGGCTAAACGCATCGTGGGCACGTAACGCAATAACGGTGCCTACGACAGCGAGCGCCGCGAACAAACCAAGCACAGCGGTCGCACCGAGCACACCCATTTCCTCAGTTATGACTGAGTAGATAAAGTCAGTGTGTGAGTTTGGAATGTACCCATACTTTGACCGTCCTGCGCCAACGCCAACACCGCTGAGACCCCCCGACTGGATACTCTCGATAGAACCTCGAACCTGAAACGCAGATTCTCTAGATATATCGTGAAAAGCCAGTACTCGTTGCTTTTGGTAGTCGTTGGTCGCAATACTCAACCCACCCAGCACGAGGCCGCCAACCAAAATGAGGCCAAGGTACTTCCAGCGCAAACCTCCGGCGAGCAGAACAGCGATGCCCGCTGCGGCAAGCACAATACTTGTTCCGAGGTCAGGTTGAAATGCGACAAGTCCAAGTAACGGAAACGAAAACAAGGCGAGTCGCCCGAGCGAAGCAACTGTTCCGGCGTCGTTACGCCGCAGTGAAAGTGCGTGCGCCAACGATACGACTACTGCAAATTTTGCGATTTCAGAAGGCTGAATTTCGAACCCGGCGAGCGAAATCCATCGTTGAGAACCGTTTCGTTCAATGCCACCAATTTTAACGGCGACAAGCAGGCCAACTGTCGAGACCCACGCCAACGGCCACCACTTTTCCACGGTTCGAATTCCGAAGCGTTGGGCAACAAAAAGCGCAGCGAACCCCAAGACTTCCCACCAGACCTGCTTCGCGAAAATTGTCATGTAACTGCCATTGCGGCTGATCGAGTCAACCGACGACGCGGACAGAATGAAGACCAGCCCAATAACCGTGAGAGCTGCCGTGATAACAATCAAACTAATCGCGACTCGCGGCCAGGCACGATCGGTAGCTCGAACGGCATTTGAGCCAACCGCTGATGGTCGAAGTGGGCGTCCGACGCTCTGGCGTTCGTAACCGGTGACGCCGTGAGGTCGCTTGGTTATGGTCTGAGGCGCAGCGGGGCGGCGTAGCACCCGCTGCTCATGAAGCGACACGACCTCTTCAAAGGAACTCATCGTTTGACTCCGGAAGGAAGGGAAATAAAGTCGGCGAAAAAGGCGCCGAGACCAAAGAAAACAAGGATCATCGCAATGATCCAAAATCGAATGGTGACCGTAGTTTCCGGCCAGCCCTTCAACTCAAAGTGGTGATGGATTGGGGCCATTCTAAAAATGCGACGCTTGTTGAACAGGTGAAATGAGGTTATCTGCAAGATAACTGAGACTGTTTCAATCACGAACAACCCCCCAATGATCGGCAGCAGTAACGGCGTGTACGTGAGTACAGCTATGGCTCCGAAAGCCGAACCGATAGCCAACGATCCGACGTCGCCCATGAAAATTCGGGCCGGTGCAGCGTTCCACCACCAAAACCCGAGACAAGCCCCAAGCATCGCTGCAGCAATAACAGCTAGGTCGAGGGCCTGATCGATTCGGTAAATCGCCGGATTGCGAAACATCCAAAAACACATCACGGTATATGCGCCGAATGCGTACACCGACGTGCCAGCTGCTAGCCCATCCATGCCGTCGGTGAGGTTTACGGCATTGGAAAAACCAATAACGAGCACCATAATGAACACAATGAACACCAGCGTCGGAATCTTCCAACCTGGCGAGCTGATCCGGGCAAAACCGACGATTGGCTGAAGGTCTGTGCGCTTAAGAGCCCCTACAGCGAAGACTCCAGACACGACAAGTTGTCCGGCTATTTTTGCGCGCTTGTTCAAACCCATGCTGCGCTTTCGGCGAACCTTGATCCAGTCGTCACAGAGGCCAACAGCGCCGGCTCCGACAAACACCCAAACCACTAAGAGGCCGCCCCAGCTAAACGGCAGTTCACTTCGCCAGTGCGGAGCGATGTAACCAACAAGTGCACCTACGACAATCATGATTCCACCCATGGTCGGGGTGCCCTTTTTCTTTTGTTGCCCGGCGCTGAGTTCGGCACGAATCGGTTGCCCGATTCCCTTTGATGCCAACCATTTCATAAGGACTGGGGTTCCGAGCAGTACCACTAAAAAAGCGATCAAACCGGCGGACGCAAGGTTAATCATTTTTTAACTCTGAGAAGATCAGAAGCCAGGCGTTCGAGCCCGGCGACCCTGCTCGCTTTGATAAGAACCGCGTCTCCCGGACCAAGCGATAATTGAGAGAGCACGTCCATAGCTTCAACCAAATCGTCAACGTGATGTTGTGCGCCTTCGTACATTTCCTCATGTACCGAGACAAGAATATCGATGCCAAGATCTGCTGCCAGCGTGACCATCGCCCGATGAGCGTTATGCGACCCACCTCCGAGTTCAGCCATCGTGCCAAGGACCGCTATTCGGCGTTTTGCCGGAATGTCTTTTAACGACCGCAGCGCTGCCGCCATCGATTGATCATTCGCGTTGTACGCATCATTGAGTATGACTGCCCCCGAGTCGGCCCGTTTCATTTCCATGCGCCAAGGAGAAAGCGATTCGGTAGAAAGCCCGACCTGCACATTTTCTAGCGAGAACCCACTAGCCAACGCCGCAGCAGCTGCAGCAGCGGCATTTGCCGCCTGGTGTCGACCCCTTGCCCGAAGCCGTATGTGAGTCGACCCCCAAGGTGTGTTCAAGTCAAATGATGCTCGTAGCTCGGGATCAATAGATACGTTTCTTACGGTGACGTCGGCCTGTGGCGAAGCCGGCACATCGATAATCGGCGCGCTGAATGTCAGTACGCGTGCAGAAGTCAGGGCTCCGTGTACTTTTGCGCTTGGGTCGTCAAAATTGAGAACCGCTACCCCATTGGCTGGCAAAGCCGCAACAAGCTCTCCCTTTGCAACCAAAATTCCGTCTGGGCGGTCATACATGGCACCGTGGGCCGTCCCCACATTCGTCACCACGCCTACGTTCGGATGGGCAACTTCGCACAGCAGGGCAATATGGCCGATTCCTCGAGCACCCATTTCGATGACAACAGCAGCTGGGCTGTCGGGCGAATTGATAAGTGTGAGTGGTACGCCGAGCTCATTGTTAAATGACTTTTCGCTATACCCGCTTGGCCCGGCATCGAGAACGATCGCCGCCAGTAGATCCTTGGTTGATGTTTTTCCGGAAGAACCTGTAATTCCGATGACCGGGCAATCGATTTTAGTGCGAACAAGCCTGCCGATTGCAGCCAAAGCCGCCCGCGTATCCGGAACAACAATTGCACCGACCCGAGAATCCGGGTGCTGAGTAAGCCAAGCTACTGCCCCAAGTTGACGAGCTGCATCGATGTAGTTGTGCCCGTCTCGTTCCGCAATGATCGCAACAAACAGCGAACCCTGCTGGCAGCTTCGAGAATCAATGTACGCACTCTCGATTACACCGACAGCTGATTCCGCATCGACCAACGGAGGCGCATTAACGGCTGAGCGAATCATCGCAACATCAAGTTTCATGGTGCCAACCCAAGCGCGCGTAACTCTTCACTGACCACGACCCGGTCGTCGAATGCGACGATCACACCGTTGGTTTCTTGACCCTGTTCGTGGCCCTTCCCCGCAATGACGATCACATCGTCAGGGCCGCTCGCAACCAGGACAGAACGAATAGCCAAACGCCGATCAGACTCAACACTGATTGTCGTCGTCTGGGAAACGCCAGCAAGCACATCCGCAATGATTGTTTCTGGCGGCTCGCTCCGCGGGTTGTCAGACGTCAGCACAGCGGAATCGGCTAATCGGGAGGCGATTTCGCCCATCAGCGGACGCTTGTCGCGATCACGATCTCCGCCGCACCCAAAGACGACCCGCAGTTTCGCGTCGTAGCGACTATCGACCATTATGCGGGCCGATTCAAGTACACGGGCGAGGCCGTCTGGAGTGTGTGCGTAGTCAACGATAACCGTCATGGTTTGGCCGACAACTACCGCTTCGAATCGACCCGGTACGTGTGCCCTTAACCATGATTCGACGATTGTTTCATCGGAGACACCCAATACAGTTGCAGCGCTTGCAGCAGCTAGCGCGTTCGAAACGCTGAACAACCCGCCGAGGGCTAAAACAGCGCTCATCTCGTGCCACACAAAACGGTTCGGCATGCCGACCTGCAGTTCGGTTACATCCTTGATGCTGTAACCATCAGTTGGGATGGTTCGAGCGTCTCTGAGCAGTCGGCCGTAGGGGTCATCGAGATTTACAATCGCCCGCTTCGCCATCTCAGGGGTGAATAGTGCTGCTTTTGCCCGAAAGTATGCTTCCATAGTTTCGTGGAAGTCGAGGTGGTCTTGAGTGAGATTCGTGAAGATAGCCAAATCAAACGTGATGCCCGCAACCCTCGACAAGCTCAGGGCATGCGAGCTGACTTCCATCACAACATGCGTAACACCAGACGCAACATGTTCAGCAAGTAAGGCCTGAAGATCGGTGGCCTCTGGCGTGGTGCGGGTTTGGGTGAGCGTACCAATCACTGCTGTACGGTGACCGGCCGCGTTGAGCATGTCGCCGAGCAGGTGCGCCGTGCTGGTCTTTCCGTTTGTACCGGTTATACCCACCATGGTTAAGGAATCTGTTGGGTTTCGAAATACCTCAGCTGCCACATAACCAAGCGAGCTTCGAACATCGGTCACCACAAATTGGGCCACTGCCGGGTGTGTAGTTACGGGGTGGTCAACGAGCAGCGCAACTGCTCCACGGTCAACAGCTTGCTGAACAAATTGGTGGCCGTTAGTTCGTTCTCCGGGCACACAGCAAAAGAGTGTTCCTGGTTCAACAAGTCGCGAATCGTGAGTCGCCGAGAGAACAACGTCGTTCGAATTCTCGGAAGGGGTGAAAAATGCATCGGGGCCGCGGCCAAGTGAATGTCTGCGCGCCAAAGCCTGCGCTAACTCGCCAACCGTGAGGCCGACCTGACGCCCAATTGTGGTCACGGCGTTGCGACCTCAGTAATTGGTTTTCCTGACACGGGGAGCGCATCGGTGCGTGGGGTTGGCTGGGTCGACGAATCGCCAGCAGTCACGGCCCCAACAACAGAACCGGGCGCTTGTGAAGCGTTGGATTGGGTTGTTGGAGGGGTCGATCGTGGCGGCAGCTTTTTAGTTACCGGGCGCTTTTGCGTCTGAGTTACGGGTTCCTGTGCTCGCGAATTCGCTGCGGGCGCTGTTGGTTGCTTGGTACTTGGCGCGATCGAATCAACTGGCGTTGAAGCAATCGTTTCAGCAGGTCCTGCTTTTGCCGTAGTTCCAGGCAATGAACTGTTAGCTGAGCGCAATTCAGTTGTAGAGGCAGGGGACGTTTCATCAGTCACTGATGGGTTGACCTTCGTTGGCGCACTTACCTGTCGTGATGGATCTTTCACTGCTTTAAGTTCCGGAGTCACCAGTTGCTGATCGGTCATTTCGACAGGTTCGAGAGTTGTCACACCCGGTGAACGGGGAGCAATCTGGTAGCGCTGAGCGGCATCTCGAACCACCTGCGCAAAGACAGGTGCAGCAGTTAACCCGCCGTACTCATCGTACGGTTCATCGAGCACCACAACAATTGTCAGCTTTGGTGCACTCGCCGGAAAAAAGCCACCGAAACTCGCCACGTACTTACCTTTTAGGTACACGCCGTGATCAGGCTTTTGGGCGGTTCCGGTTTTGCCGGCGACTTCAAAGCCTTTCACCGCTGCGCGAAAACCTGTACCTGAACGAACCACTTCCGCCATCATCGATCGCAATGACGATGCAGTTTCAACCGAAATTACTCGCCGCTTCGCTACTGGCAACTCTGTACGCGTACCATCCGGCGCAACCTCGGCACGAACCAAGCGAGGCGAAACATACTCGCCGTTAGCTGCAATGGTATTGAGCCCGCTGAGCAACTGCACCGGCGTTACAGAAATGCCCTGCCCAATGGCAATCGTGCCGATATCGACACCAGACCATTTTGCCACCGGCCGCAGGATGCCAACAGATTCTGCTTTCGGGTCGGCAAGACCTGTCCGACTTCCAAACCCGAATGATTTGAGGTTGTCGTAGATGGCGTCTTCGCCTACTTTGCGAGCTACTTTGATAGTGCCGACGTTGGAAGATTTAGTAAGAATGTCACCAATCGTCCACACTTTCGTTGCGTGGGCGCTGTCATCTTTGAACGTCTTGTCTTTGTCGTTCTTGAATGACATCGTGTAGCGGTCGGCGACACTCATCGTATCGGTGGTTGACATGATGTTGCGATCAAGTGCTGCCGCCATCGTGAAGACCTTCATCGGAGACCCTGGTTCAAACGTGTCTATAACGCCAGCGTTGTAAGTAACACTTTTCAACGTGCCGTCTTTAGCGGTGTGAATGGCTGACTGGGCGAGAATGTCACCAGTCGCAACATCCATCACACCGATGTATCCACCGATAGCTCCGGTCTTGACAACGTTCTCCATCAGGATTTTGTCGACTTGGTATTGAAACGACCGATCAATCGCTAGTTCGAATGACGTACCGGGCGTAGCCGGAATCAGCTTGCGTTCATCGGTTGGAATTTCTCGATTTGCAGGTCCGCGTTCGGTTGTTAGGTAACCGGGGCGACCCTCAAGCCGGGCATCAAGAAGTCGTTCTAAACCACTTTGGCCCGCGAGGCCCGCCCATCGGGTCTTGTCGGGTTCGGCGTGGTAAGAGTCGGAGACTCGCCCAATGATGCCTCGCATCATGTCGCCGTCTGGGTATACGCGCTTCGGCAGGTCAACAACCGTAACCACACCTAGTTTGAGTTCCTTAATTTGTTTCGCCGTAGCCGGATCAACCTTCGATGCAAGTTTTGTCCAGTAGCTGTCACTCGCCAACTTTTCTTCGAGCAACGCCGAAGACAAACCCAAGAGATCGGCGAGCTTCTTAAGTTTCAGCGCCACAGAAGCTTGGTCTTTCAGGGACCATTGACTGCGACCTTTGGTGACCGTTCGAGAGTCAATAAAGATGTCGGACACAGTGTCGTTAATGGCTAGCGGGAGCCCGTTGCGATCAAGAAATTCGCCTCGAAGAGCTGGCAAGATCTGCCGGTCAGATCGCGACAGTCGAGCCGAATCGTCAGCACTGAATTGAAGCTTGACCGTATTTGCAAGTAGCAGAGCAAAGATGATTCCGACAACCAGGGCCGCACCAAACAATCGACGACCATGAAGATTGGGGTCTCCGTTCAAGTACCGTCCAGGCTTGCGGCCAGACAACGGCAACCGTGCACGTTTTTGGCCCGACCGGGAAGAAGAGCGGTACTGACCACCGTCGACGACAACGAACCGTGGGTCAACCGAAGAACGATGTGACCCTAATGGTTGCTGCGTCGATTTTGGCATCGTTGATCTTGGCTGCGTTGATCGTTGCCGTGCTCGTTGATTTGATCGCCCAACGGTCGCAGTTCTGTGGACGGCTTTATTGGGATGGCGCGGCTGTGACGGACGAGTCGCCGTAGCCGTTCCCGTTGCTGTCGACCGTCGAGAGACCTGCGAGTGAGGTGCCGCTCGCCGCGGAACTGCTCGTGGGCTGAACGTCAAAAAGTCGTCCGGTAGGTCCCTTGCCAAATTGGGCCGTTTGGTGTCGGATCGATCAGACATGAAGAAGCCGAGTTAGCGCCGAGGCGCGATCGTACCCGAGTTGTTTGGGTCAACAAACGTGATGTTCAGCGGGGTCGATAGACCAAGACGTGTCGCTTCACTCTCGATGCGTTGCGGAGACTGCAACCGAGCAACCTCGACGCGAAGCTGTGTATACGTACCTTCAGCTTCGGCAAGGCGCTTATTGACTCGTTCAAGTTCGACAGAGCCAGTTGTGTTTTGTGCCCACATGACCACTGCTGTGAACATCATGACCACGACGAACGTCGTCCAAAAGCTGATGACCAAAATTTGGCCCCCCGAACGACGCGTCCGTCCAACCAGCCGGAGATTCGGGTGATTTTTTTCTTGACCCGATTCAGATCGGCCAATCTCAAGTTTGAGCGCCGTTGCTCCCGCTACCGCTTCGGCCGTACCAACCGTTACTTTCGATTGAGCCGATGTTGATTGTTTGCTGGAACGCCCTTGAACTGTTGATCGACGCGAGGCCGAGGCAGCGTAACGGGTGGACCCACCCGATGAAGTTGGCGAGGAAGTTGCCGAGGAACTTGCCGAAGACGACCGACTCCCTTCGCTGGCAGGCCTGACGCGAGTCGTCTTGCCGACTGAGGTTTGTTTGCGGGGCGAGCCGACGATTCGTTCCGGTTCTGGAACCAACGCGTGATTCCCAGTGAGCACACGAACATTAGGTTGCCCATCATCAAAACGATCGGCGCGTGCATAAACGGCTGCCACTCTGGGGTCATGCCGGTCGCGTGCAACGGTTGCTCGACGAAGCTGTTCAATCGGAAGGTGATCGCTGACGAGCGGAAGCCGTCGGCCGCTCGGATCTATCCCGTAAGCGAAGTTCAACGCGTTTTCAATGTCGCGGCGTGACTCACGTCGAACTACTTGGTTACGAAGTGCATCATCACCGTTGCGCAACCCTTCGCGAAGGGTAGCGTGAGTAACACCCGTGAGGTCTACAAGGCGATCAGATGCGAACGTAGTAACACGATCTCGTACGAGGTTCATGAGCGATGTTCCTTGCGAAGCGTTAGAGAAGTGAGTGAAGGAGAAGTACTGGTAGCGGTAGAACGTGGTTGCGATCGAGACATTTCGAACACACGGGCTAACGTGCTCGATGATCTGGGGTTGTTAGCCACCTCCGTCTCGGAGGGTCGGGTGACGCCCCTTCGCAGCGAACGGCCTCGGGGAAGTGCCCCACAGGCGCAGGGCAGGCCGTTTGCTGGGCAGGTACATCCACCGGTTTCGGCGAGACGGAGGCGACTTTTGACTATTCGGTCTTCGCCTGAATGGAACGAAAGAACCACCAGGCGACCACCGGGGCTGAGCACGTCAAGCGCAGCATCGATTGTGCGTTCGAGTACATCGAGTTCCGCGTTTACAGCTATTCGTAATGCCTGAAACGACCGCTTTGCCGGGTGTCCCCCGGTGCGTCTCGTAGCAGCGGGAATCGCTGTAGTTACGACGTCGGCAAGATCAACTGTGCGGGTGATGGGCAGGCCAGCATCGCGTCGCTCCACAATTGCTTTCGCGATACGCCCAGCAAACGCTTCGTCACCATATTCTCGAAGAATCTGGGCAATTTCCGAGGTGCTCAGTGTGGCCAAAAGATCAGCGGCTGTTTCGCCGGTCGTTTGATCCATACGCATATCAAGTGGGGCATCGTTGCGATACGAAAAGCCGCGTTCGACCACGTCAAATTGCACCGATGACACACCGAGGTCGAGCAGCACTCCGACGATCGGTCCGACGCTTTCGCTCACCACCACATCAGCGATGGAATCGGACCGACCATGAACAACACGAACCCGGTCGTGGTGGGTTCGCAATCGTTCAGTTGAAGTTTCGACAGCAATCGGATCACGGTCGATGCCGAGCACGCAGAGGTGAGGATGAGCTTCAAGAATGGCGCTCGTATGTCCGGCACCTCCGATCGTTGCGTCAATGACCCACCCCGTTGGCACCGAGGCAAACCAATCGACAACTTCGTTCAACATCACCGAAACATGAGCAAACTCCATGACGGTCACCATTTCCTTGATGGTTTCGTCATGCGAACGTCAGCGTCGGCTGGCCAAACTTCAATTCGCCGCACAGATCCGAGGAGGATGATTTGGGTCGAAATTCCGACCAACGTTCGAAGTTCGAGCGGAAGTGCGATGCGACCTTGTGCATCGATCCCAACTTCTTTGGAATGGCTGCTGACCCAGCGCAGCGTATCGCCGTAGCTTTCGTCAGTTTGAGAAAGCTCATCGAGGCGAGTGAGCAGTTCGCTAAACCCTTCCATCGGCCAGATTTCGAGTTGATCAAGTGGGCCGATCGTTACGATCGCGCTATCGCCCAATTTCTTTCGATGATCGATCGGAAGATTGAATCGACCCTTTTCATCAATTTTGAGGGTAGTTTTCCCATGAAACACCGTCATGTCGCACTCACCCGCGACGAAGTATTCCGGTCAGAAGTGGATTGCCCACTACGTATCCACTGAAGCTCCACTCGCACTCCGCCAAAGTACCACTTGACCGCCCCACGTCAACAGGATGAACCAGGTTTATTTTGGGAATCTGGTTGTTTTTTCCTACACAGACTCCACTGATGAACCATGAGACACCATGACACTGACCCCACTCGAACACCCGTACGATGGTGAAGTGATGATTCGAGTCGAGATCCGAGACGATGCCGAATCGACGTGTGCCGCCGCAGCACAATCAATCGCTTCTGCACTCGTTAGTAGCTACATCCAACAAGGCCGAGCCTCGTTCGCGGTATCTGGCGGAAAGACCCCGGCGCTCATGCTCACTCACCTTTCGCACCAACTCGTGCCTTGGGACCACGTCGCCATATTCCAGGTTGACGAGCGATGGGCTCCCGTCGGACACCCTGATCGCAACGCATCCTCACTTCTCACATCGTTTCAACCGAGTGCAGGCTCGCCAACCATGCACCTCATGGAGGTACCGGAAAGTGACACTCAGACTGCCGGTCAGGCTGCCTGCAACGCTTACTCAGCACTGCTCCCCCGCCAGGGTCTTGACGTCGTTCACCTTGGTCTCGGCGACGATGGGCACACCGCAAGCCTCATTCCCGGTGACCACGTGTTGTCGGTCGTCGACGAGTTGGTTGGCGAAACTGGCAGTTATCAAGGCCGGAAACGCATAACGCTCACCACCCCGGCGTTACGCTCAGCTCGCCTGCTTATTTGGTTAGCGATTGGGTCATCAAAAGCACCGATGGTGCGCCGCTTGCTTGCTGGTGACCAGTCGATTCCTGCTGGCCGCTTTGCCGATCGCCCCGGGATTATGTTTCTCGACCGAGCAGCTGCCCGCGAACTTGACCGGGTCTAGATCAATATGGGCACACACGATTCTGTGCTGACCGGCTGTTACCCTGGCACGTTTAACCCGGCCACTATCGCCCACATAGCGGTCGCCGAAGCAGCCTGGCAACAGTGCGGACTAGTTCGAGTTGACCTGGTGCTTTCTCGTGTCACGCTCGGCAAGGAACGCGCTGACGGTCCGACTGTCGATGATCGGGCTGCGGCGTTGAGTACTCTGCTCGTTTCGCGTCCGTGGTTGGGCGTAGTGGTTACCGATAGCCAGCTTCTCAGCGATATTGCTGCTGGTTACGACACACTTGTTATGGGTGCAGACAAATGGGCTCAAATTAATGAGACCCATTGGTATGACTCCGATGAGGCGCGGGTTGCTGCGTTGGCTTCGCTGCCACCGTTGGCCATCGCACCTCGGCCCCCATTCGAGATCCCAAGTCATGCCATCGAACTTCAGACGTCGCGACAGTTATGGGCGGTGTCTTCCACGGGGGTTCGGGCTGGGTCAGCCCATTGGCGGGCCGACCAGGGCTAATTCGTGGTGTCGACCGATGCCATCAGGTATGACGCTACGAGTTCGGTTATTTCAAACACTGAGGGTAGGTCGCCTCGAACCAAGTCGATTGGTTCTAGCGTGAAAAACACCTCGGTTGATTCGTTCGAACGCCCCTGCAAGCTGAGGAATAGCGAAACAGTTGTACCCGACATTGTTCGAAGCAGTGCTTCAAGAACCCCGAATTGTCTGTCTACATACGTCACGGACCCGATCTGGTGTGCCACTTCCAAAAGACGAAAATACGTTTCTTCGGCCGGAACCGGCAGTGCAAGAGTGTCGTCATCGACACGCCAAACCGTTGGCCGCATTTCAACGGCGACCTCTTCCTCCGCGCTCGGCGTTGCTATCGGCGAGGTCGACGGCGAGGTCGACATCGGCAGCGAAGTTTGCCTCGCGAGTAAAACTGCCACTGCAGCGATCAAGTCACGTGTCTTCCCAGCTGAGCCACCTCGATCAGGATGTACATCAAAGAGGCGCCGCCGATACTCCAACTTGATCTCGTCAGTTGAAGCTTCTACTGATACCTGCAATAGCCGCGCAGCTTCAACTTCATCCACGGTCGTTTTCAATCAACTCTCGTAGTGAGCGGTTGCGCGCTAGTTAGCGCCCCGTGAATTCTGCCGGACGCTTCTCAACGAAAGCTTGCATAGCTTCGGCGAAATCTCGTGATTGCAAAAGTGGCAGCAATTGTAGGTATACATGGTTTACATTCTGCTCAAAGGTTTCTGTTTCGCCCATACGCATCATTCGTTTTGCTGCCTGCACTGCCAACGGTGCATTCGCCACGATTTCAGCGGCCAACTTTTGCGTTTCATCAACCAACGCATCATCTTCAACCATGCGGCCCACCAGGCCAAGGGTAACGGCCTCTTCGGCCAGCACGGTTCGCCCCGTGAAAATTAGTTCAGCAGCCTTCGAATACCCGATCATTCTTGGCAGTAACCAGGTACCACCGCTTTCGGGGACGATGCCGCGTTTTGTGAAAGCAACTGCCAACTTTGCTGACCGCCCGGCAATTCGCATATCGCAACCAAGGGCCAAGTCGAGCCCGTATCCGGCGGCACCACCGTTAAGCGCTGCGATCGTAGGCTTGTCGGTTCCATGAAGCACCGTCGGCGGGGTATGTCGAAGATCAATTTGACGGAAGCCACCGCCACCCGTCGAGAGCATGCCATCACCCTTCGCCTGAGCCTTTACATCGAGGCCCGCACAAAACGCTCGACCCTTCCCAGTCAGCACAATGACTCGAACCTTATTGTCGTGATCTGCCTTCACCAACAGGTCACACATCAACTCAAGCATTGAGGCGGTGATGGTATTCATTTGGTCGGGGCGATTGAAGGTAATCGTGGCTACCGAATCGACGACGTCATACAACAGTTCAGGGGCATCAGGCATAGTGCAATGTTGTCACCGTTTCAGCCCTGACCGCCAATGGTGAAAAGTTGTACGTTTCGAGTGAAGGCCGATTCGACTTCTGCATGTTTGACGGCCCTTCCAAGAATCTCGTCTATGCCCACACCAACCTGTTGCACGTCAAGCTCGTTTAGGCCAATTCTTGCATGAGCAGAAAATAGGCTCGGATTGACATCCCAATGCAACAACAGTCCACACTGAAAGAGGGCTGCGTTGCGTGACCGACGCTGCGCAATGCCAACGACCTTGCGACCATCGACGAAAACCTCACCCGGACCAACACCAGCGAAACACAGCAGGTCAGACCATACCGAAGTTTTCATTGCACCATCGTGGACCGTGATGCGGTCGCGTGCAATGCCAAGTTCACAGAGTGTCAGTGCCCATACCTTGCCTAGCCATTCAAATGAGCGTCCTACATCGGGAAGCCAATGCGTGTGATCGACCGGTACAATGACATCGACCCAAACCTGCTCAACGGGGTCAAGCCAAACTGCACCGCCCCCACTGCGACGCGTGACGACGTCGAAACCCAAACTGCTTTGCTCGGCCACGTCCACAACATCGGGTGACTGTGCTGAACCCAACACCAGAGCCGAACGGGTTACCGTAACAAACCTGAGGGCCGCCTTAACCTTTAATGTTTGCAAAAGTGACGCCGACGACTCGATCCCTAAAAATACTTCTTCAGCGGTGCCGACGACATATTCAACCTTCCACTGTTCGGAGACCGGATCGCTCACTTCGCGCCTGGCACCCACCCTGCGAGATCGCCGAGGCGCTTGTCGTTTGAGAAGACTTCGATAACTGGGGTGTTCATGTCGAGACGCTTTTGAAGCTTTCGAACGTCCATAATCTGGTTCCAAAATGCCAACGTGACAACAACACCGGTGGCACCAGCCCGAGCGGTGCGGCCAGCCCGGTGCAAATAGTTCTTGTGATCCGGAGGAAGGTCTGCCTGAATAACCACATCAACGCCATCAATATGTAGGCCACGAGCAGCAACATCGGTAGCCACCAACGTACTAATTTTGCCTTCCGTGAACTGCTTGAGGGCACGGTTTCGCTGGTCTTGGCTGAGATCACCGTGAATAGCGCGGGCCACAATGCCCTGATCTTTGAGGTCTTCCGCCATACGATCACATGCACGCTTAGTATTCAGGAAAACAATACCGCGATCGTTCGAACGCAAAATACTGGCAACAACTTTCGAGCGATCCATACCGTGAATTTGAAGGAAATGGTGAACCGATAACTCAACCGTTGAGGTTTCGCTCGCTACCGTGTGACGGACGGGGTTCGTCAATTCATGTTTGATTAACGAATTTACGTCGCTACCAAGCGTCGCTGAGAACAGCAACGTTTGGCGGTGCTTCGGC
This sequence comes from Acidimicrobiia bacterium, assembly GCA_031430595.1. Taxonomy (GTDB): domain Bacteria; phylum Actinomycetota; class Acidimicrobiia; order Acidimicrobiales; family JANYDT01; genus JANNBN01. The sequence continues at coordinate 724 of JANPBU010000061.1, read as the reverse complement.
ATTTTTCGCAGTAACCACTCGACATTCGGCATGAAACCCATGTCGCACATACGATCGGCTTCGTCGAGCACTAGGAACGTAACGTCGCTGAGGTCAATATCTCCCCGACCGAGCAGGTCAATGAGTCGACCGGGCGTGGCAACCACAATTTCGGCACCGGCATTTAGCCCGTCTTTCTGGGCCTCCATTGAGACTCCACCATAGATCGAGACCACTTTGAGCTTGCGGGGCTTGGCCAGCCAAACAAGTTCACGTTCGACCTGGGCGGCAAGTTCACGGGTGGGAACCAACACGAGACCCGATGGATGGCGAGGCTTTACGGGCGACGTGACACGACACACCATGGGTATGCCAAAGGCCAACGTTTTGCCGGATCCGGTTTTGGCCTGCCCGCATACATCTCGACCGGCGAGCCCGTCGGGGATAGTGAGTTCTTGCACGGGGAACGGAGCCAAAATGCCGTGAGCATTCAACGCCGCAAGCAGATCATCAGGAATACCTAGTGGCGAGAACGCACTGACCACCTTCGCCGCTGTCTTCGCAGTTGGCTGAGGAGCCACAGCCGGTTTCGCCTTAACAACCGGTTTCGCCTTAACAACCGGTTTGGCCTTAACAACCGGTTTGGCCTTAACAACCGGTTTGGCCTTAACAACCGGTTTGGCCTTAACAACCGGTTTGGCCTTAACAACCGGTTTGGCCTTAACAACCGGTTTGGCCTTAACAA
>JANPBU010000060.1:0-114357 GCA_031430595.1 Acidimicrobiia bacterium | reverse complement strand
CGAGTTGCCTTGCACGCGTTGTCTTGCCCGAAGCAGGCAAACCCACCATCACAACTAATCGAGGTAACCGATCGTCGAGCAACAAATCGTTTCGTTCCGGGTCGACCATGCACTCACCGTACCTTCCATCAACATCAAACCGCGTGCGAATTGTTCCGACAGTCTCGTTGACGGGACAACATGAACTGTCAATAAGTTCAATGAAGCCATTCTTCCGTCTCGATTCCGAGTTCAGAGCGAAGCCGTGCAGCCGTAATAGCGGCGAGAGCCGCGGGCCACTCAAGACCAAAGCGTGGATACAACGGCCGTGCGCGATCAACGAGAAGGCGTGCTGCTGCGAGCCCGAAAGCAATGACATCGTCGCGCATTGCCCTCACTGGTGGCAGGGCAGCGATGGCTTGACGTTGCTCTTCGGTGAACGTCGAGTTCCAATGTTTTGCGGGTTGAGGTAGTTCGGTCTCGGCAAGGAACACTGTCGTGATGAGTCCGATGAGGTGAGGCACACCGGTGAGGTGCCGAACGTGTTCCTCGCGTTGGATCAAACTCACGAAGGGCCCGGCCAATCCGCGGAGTTGTTCTGCCACTGCGTACTCCAGTGCGTCACCGACCTTGTCGAATCGAGCACCCGACAGCAGCCCAACCGTGTAGTGCGATGACACCGAAAATTCCATTGCCTTGCCAGACCACACTGCGATATCAAGCGTGAGACCTTCGATGGTAACCGTGTTGATTATGAACGGAGCGAGTGGCGTTCTCGCAAAAACAGTCGGTGTGATCAGTGACAACCATTTCGGCCAATCAGCCAAGAACGACGCGTGATGTTCGGCGTGCGCCACAACCTCGATATCCAGATCGCTCCATGGGTCCGCAGTTCCGCGTGCGACCGATCCACTCAGCCCAATGTATGCGACTCGGTGGTCAGCTTCAAGCACGCTTAGGGCTCGATGATACAGAGCTTCGAATCGTGGATCAATGACGTCGAACCCACCCATGGTGAGCCTCCTTGTGAAAGCAATCACAAGAGCATGACTGCCAATACGATAGGCGTCAAATGTTGTCGCATCGGCGACACCGGCTCGGTGATTCGTTCAAAGTGGAAGAACTGATCCGTGTCGAAATATAACTATCCCACTACAGTGGTACCGTTTAGAATGCCTCGTGGGAATCCTTCGCCAAAGCTTGCGATTACCGTTGACCCGGAGGTGCATGAGCGTGTGTTAGCTGCTGCCTCCGAAGAAGGCGTCAGTGTTTCTGCATGGATGACAACGGCTGCGCGTCGGATGCTGCTTGTTCAAGATGGGTTGGATGCAGTCGCCGAATGGGAGAAGATTCACGGCCCATTTGACGAATCCGAGTTGATTGCTGCGCGTCGACGTGTTGCCGCCGACTTTGGACCGATGAAGCGAAAAAAGATCGCATGAGTTTGATTTACGACGCGGGTGTACTCATCGCTGCCGATCGAAACGATCGCCGTGTGTGGGCTGATCATCGAGTTCGTCTGGAGCTTGGGATGACGCCTTCTACGACCGCACCGGTTATTGCTCAGGTCAGTCGGTCTGCACGACAAGCCCAACTTCGCCGTTTCCTGCGCGGATGTGAGGTGATTCCCTTTTTGCAGGAACACGCACATCCGGTCGGAGGACTTCTCGCAAAAGCAAAGACATCTGATGTCGTTGATGCCCATATCGCGATCGTCGCGGCACTTACCGCATCAAAAATACTGACGTCTGACCCAAATGATCTTCAGCACCTTGTTAGTCAACTTCAACGCCGAGTCGCTATCCAGACGCTCAACGATTGAACTTGCTCCAGGCCACCGAGAGGTAGACAGGGGTCGAAGGGGTCGACTTCTTCGGAGGCATTAGCGGCGAGCTAGCGTCTTGATACGTAGAAATATCTAACCATTCAAGGTTATGGTCCTTGATGATCTGCTGACTGATCTGGGAGTCCGTGTCGTTGGAGGAGATCAGCAGTGGCTGATTCTTCGAGGGCATACACGCCTCGTCGTTCTTTCCAGACCAGCATTTTGTCTTGAAGCGCGGAGAGGGCTTGTTGCACGTTTGAACTGTCGGGAACGATTGTTTCACCGGGCGCAATGGCAGTAAGGACTGACCGGTACGATGCAATGGTTTCGACCGTGAAAGGTGCATAGTTGTCTTTTCGCTCGGCCAGGACGCGTATGACTGCGGATTGCAGTGGTGTGAGGGAATTGATTACTCGAAGCGCTTGATTCTCTGCCTCGTCGATTTGTGATTGGACCGCTGCGACGAACGCGTCGTTGAGTTGGTTGGGTTGTATCGTAAAGTCGAAACGGAGTTGGTCGGCAGCGGCATTCAGGATTTCTGGTCGAAACGACGCTTGGATGAACCGGTTCCAAACGATGTCTCGGTTAAGGAGTGCGTTTAGGCTGATGCGGTCACAAAACCAGTCGGTGTAGTCACGGTTGAGGGCGGGGAACTCGACCAGTGGTGCACCAAAAAACGCTTGATCTTTGCTGTTTCTGAGCATGGCTAGTTTGTCCCGGTTCGACCCCGTCGCGACGACTCGTAATCCATAGTGAGGCGTCGAGTTGAGTTCATCGCGTGCTGCCTTCAACGCAAAAAGTGCGTCGTAACCTTTTTCGCTCACGATTGCATGTTGAGCCTCATCAATAATCAACACGATGGGTTTGCGAAGTTCATCGGACAATTCGCTCAATGCATCGCTCAATGACACGCTGCTTGCGACCCCAACCTCCTCCAGTGAAAAGGTGACCGGACCAGCGTTGAGGCCCTTGAGCCCCGTCTTTTTGGCCAATTTCATGACGACACTGTCAAAGTTCGACAATGCCGAACGAACCGCAGAGTTAATGAGATCTCCCGGGTCGGATTCTCGGTCCTTCCACAAATCGACGTACAAAACGAAAGCTCCCCTACGTTCCAACGCTGGACGAAAATCCTCGCGAAGAAAGGTCGACTTTCCTGTTCGTCGAGGTGCAGCCAGAAATACCCCTGACGAGGCAGCGGACGGACTTACCGTTGCGAGCACCCGGTCGGCCAGCGCATCGGCCAACCCGGTACGACGAAAGTACTCACTCTGTCCCATGTTTTCCCCCTACAGCTCTATAGACGAATATACACCTTTATAGTACAACGCATTATAAAGGTGTATAGCGAAAGGTCGACAGGGTCGAGGATGACGCTTGCGACGTATCAACCGACGAGTGTCCTCGTCGAACAGCTTTACCCCGTGATTGCGGTGTCAGTCACGATTGGCCGAGCCGTGAGAATGCCGGTTTCGGTATCGATGGTCGTTATTGTTCCGAGAGGAACTGCCCCGTACCGCCGGGATGTCGAGAGGACTACCAAGCAAGTTCTGTTGCCGTAATCAATATGCGCACAGATCGTTAAGAAACGCCCTTTGCGATACCCAGGGGCACTCTAGGGATACGAATTGCAATTCTTGAGCACGTCAGGGCTCGGGTTCGCCACCACCACGTAAAGGGCGTACCGTTGATGATGTGATCATTTTTCGAGTGACCGTGCGGGGGCAATTCAAGGAATTAACAAACAATGCGCGTGCATATTTGCTTTCGATGGTAGAGGAACACGACCTCTTCCTAAGTGATTTCACACAAGAAGGTACGTTTACGTATGATAGGCGATTGCAGTTCTTCAACCTACGTTACGAAGTGCGCGAAGCAACCTGTGGAAACGCTTTAACAACCCCGGAAAATCCGGAAGTCATTGCGTTGCAGGAAGCTGAAATGTTTCTACGCACTATGCGCATCACACACGGTCCGTTGCGGGCAGCAGTCATGGACATGAGTGCCATGGTCAAAAGGCAGTAAGACCCTCGTTGTATTGACCTTGGGATGACCGGAGTGACCTGGCCGGATCGACAAGTCCGAACAGATCACCACTCTCGTGCCGCAGGGACTCGCAAAGCACTACGGCCCAATTGTGTGCGGCCCTTCCCTCAACGTTCTTCGTTCGAGGGCGATCGCATTCATATGTGCGCACATGATCATGAATTCTTGGCGATGGACTGATTCAGGCTGGCTAGTCGTTGGCGAGTGCTGCGAAATCGGCTTTGGCCTTTTTGTACCAACGCATTCCGGATATGGGGTGTTTCCATCGACCTTTCATTTCTCCGAGGGCGTCCGCGTGCAAATCGTCGCCGGTAGCGACGCGTTCTTTGAGGTGCGCGTCTTGAGCTTTGACGATTTCATCTGCCGTCATACCTTGGAGCGGGTGAGCGCAGGGTCCGCCGAGTTGGGTACATGTCATGGTCTTCATGGTGTTTGGTCTTCCTTTTTTGAGTCGTTACGCAACCTTGTCACGTCGATGGTGGCGAGCACGTCGGGATCGGCGATCAACTCAACCTCGCGGACAAGACCGGCTTCGACGTGGAACACGAACGCTACTTTGACCGTCCCGGCCGCGATCCATGCGGCTCCGAGTTCGCTATCAATCAACACTGGCGCTGCACCCTTAGCTCCGTTCAGACGCGCAGCTACCGCGTCGGCACCGTCGTAGAGCGGTTCGGTGCCCATGGTCTGTGCGAACGCATCAGCTCGTATCACTGCGTCGGGGGCAAGCAACGTGAGGAGGGTTTGCAGGTCGCCGCCGCGAGCGGCTTCAAGAAACGCGTTGACCACATGTCGACTCTCAATGCGCTGCGCGTGTTCTGCGGCCGGTTCCGGTAAGCCTTCAACTTTATGGCGTGCTCGGCTGGCCAATTGGCGGACCGCAGCAACTGACCTCCCCAGAATTTGGCCGATCTCGTCGAACCGATATCCGAACACGTCGTGAAGAACGAGCGCTGCACGCTCGGCCGGGGCGAGTGCATCAATGACGACTTGCATTGCTTCACCGACTTGTTCCGCTGGCAGCGCATCGGCTTCTGGATCAACAATCGCCGTTCCAACTGGTGTTGCTGCCTCGAAGGTTGATCGGGTTTGTCGTTTCCGTAGTTGATCCAAACAAAGCCGGGTGACTACGGTCGTCAACCAAGCCGGCACATCGTCAACGTTGACCGCGTTGGTAAGTCGAAGCCTTGCTTCTTGCAACACATCGTCAGCTTCGGTCTCCGACTCTAGAATTCGTGTTGCGATCTAAGCCAGGCGGTCACGTTCCCCATCAAATTCTCTTTGCCGATCCATGTCCATATTCTGTTTGACGTATGGGACAGCAAAAACGTGACCGTACCCAGTCACAGGTAAGCGCATCGGCCCTCATCCGCAATGTTCGTTACGTATTTGGGGAGCCAGCAGTGGCGGAGAAGTGTTACGTTGGTCACATGGCGACTAATCGACAGGTGACACGTGTTGAACGCACGTTTGCCTTCATCGACATCAGTCGTTTCACCGCGTACACCGACCAGCGCGGTGATGCAGCCGCAGTCGCTGCCCTTGCCGATTTTCGGATGGTCGTACGAGATACCGCTAGTCGCCAAGGTGTTCGGGTTGATAAGTGGCTGGGCGACGGGGCAATGTTCGTTTCGGTTGACCCCACACCACTCGTGAGGGCCGTTCTGAACATTGAACACGAACTCGTTGAAGTCGGGTTTCCGCTTCCTCTGCGTGCCGGTATTGCCTCTGGTCTCGTGATCCTGTTCGAAGGTGACGACTACATCGGCATGCCGGTCAACCTGGCGAGCCGGCTGTGTTCCGAAGCGGCCCCCGGAGAAGTTCTTGTCACCGACGTTGTCGCCCAATCTGCCCCCGACTGGGTAACCACCCGCTGGATGGGCGATCTCGACGTTCGCGGTGTCACCGCCTCAGTCGCTGTCGTGGCTCTTTCATCTCGACCAGAGCCAGCCGAAAGCAGTCGCTAGACCAGAGCAGTCCCTAGCCGGCCAAGACGGTCGCGAGCCGTGCTGATTCTCGTTCACGAAGTTTTTCGTGAACCGTTAGCCGCTCAATGCTTTGCGAAACCATTTTGCCCCCTTGCGGAACTGGGTGGGCCGAAAAGAACGCTCGAATATCTGCCGGCAAGTCGCCTTCCGTACGCCGGACAAGGGTCGATGTCAACCGGGCAACACTTGTTGCCGGTATCCTCGCCACGATTTCGTCCCAATGGTCTCGCATGTATGCCCAGCCATCGGGGCCTGAAATTCGGTCCGACGCAAGACGGCCGAGAAGGATGGGTGCGTCTTGTGAACGAACATCGTCGCTGAGGATGAGGTTCAACGATTGAGTTCGAAGTGCCGCGTCTTCGAACCCTCCGAGGGCTCGCAGAATCCGCACTTTGGCTTGAGGGGTTGCACTATCGGAAAGCATTGTTGTTCGGTACTGTTCCCATCGGGTGGCATCGCCGGTGCGGGCCGCTACCTCGATAACAGCAGAAGCAACATCGGACGGAAGCGCAATGTTCGGGTCATCAGAAAGTGCTGCGGCCACTCGTTCGGCCGACGCTGAACGAACAGCTTCGTCTGCACCAGTTACGCCAAGGGCTTCAATCATTTGGCCCCGAAGCCTTGCGAGTTGCGTCGACTCTGGGATCGCCTGATTACTCGCGTCTGGCGTCCAGCCCAATTCATTGAGGATGGGTTGGGTCAGCTTCGTGATGAGTGCGCGAAGAGCAATTCTGGCGGGCGCATCGACGGCAGCATCGATAATGTGATCAAGGGTCGTGAAGCCTTCGAGGAGTGCAGACCAAACGTTTGGGTCGCGTTCGCCACTCAGACTTTCCGCCAGTCGAACGAACGCCTCGCTCGGAAGCGCACCGGACATCACGGCTGCCCACGTGTCATTGACGACGCCAAAGCGTTCGATGGGGGAGAGCCGCTCGATGGTTGCCGAGAGACGCATGAGCATCGCATCGTCGTAACGAACCCGATAAAACCCGTGACCACCACCGTTCACGATGGTGGGTTGGATCCCTTCTGGCATATTGATGTGCACGGGGTCTGCGCCAAGGTTGACCCGACCGGAAAGCGGACCCGCAGCATCAAGAGTGTTCCACAGAATCGGGATCTGCCAGGTTATCGCTGGGGCATTTTGATCGGGCTCAGGCAGGTAGGTGAAACGCTGTTGGCTGAGTACAACCGCCTTACCGTCACTGGCTTCAGACACGCTCACCAGCGGGAAACCTCCGGTGAAAATCCAACCCTGCATCATGGTTGCAACCGGTTCGCCGGTGACGTGCTCGATTGCGTCGAAAAGATCACTCGTTTCCGAATTACCGTAGGCGTGCTTATCGAGATAGTGGCGGACGCCATCACGGAATCGTTCTTCACCGAGATACTGCTCTAGCTGCCGCAGAACTGACGCCCCCTTTTCGTATGTGAGTACATCAAACATGCCGTCGGCATCATCGGGTGAAATGACCGGGAATTCGATTGGTCGAGTGCTGTGAAGTGCATCGACTGTCATTGCGGCCGACCGTTCAACTCCAAATGACGTCCAACGATCCCATTCTGGGCGGAATGCCGCCACACACGAGGTTTCTGCGAATGTAGCGAATGCTTCATTCAGCCAGAGTCCGTTCCACCAAGACATGGTGACAAGATCGCCAAACCACATATGGGCGATTTCGTGGGCTACAACATCGGCAATGCGTTCTAGCTCGACGTGGCTGGCACTTGCAGGATTAACTAACAACAGGGTTTCGCGGAACGTCACCGCACCAAGGTTTTCCATTGCGCCTGCGGCGAAGTCAGGAAGCGCAATGAGGTCCATCTTTCGGCCCGGGTACGGGATTGCGTAATAGGTCGAGAAGTACCGCAGCGAGAACTCACCGATTTCTAATGCGAACGCCGTGAGATGACCTTGGCCAGGCCGGTGAATGACCCGCAACGGCACCCCGTCAACGTCGATTGCGGTAGTTGCTTCCAGTTCGCCAACCACAAAACACACCAGGTAAGTGCTCATGATCATCGTGTCGTTGAACGTGATGGAACGCTTCCCAGTCGACAGAATGGTTTCGTGAAGTACTGACTCGTTTGATACCGCCATCAGGTCGGCTTGAACGACGAGTGTTGTACTGAACACAGCCTTCAAGTCGGGTTCGTCCCAGCATGGGAATGCCTTCCGTGCATCGGTCGATTCGAATTGAGTCGCGGCAATAATGTGGGTTACATCGTGTTCATCGGTCCATGTGCTTGCGTAGAAACCAGCAAGTCGGTCATTGAGAACACCAGTGAATTCGTACGTTAGCTTACATTCACCGACGACAACGGTGCGGGGAAAGGTCACCGTGACGCGCTCTTGTGTTGCATCGAGTTCGATGGCTGACGAATCAGTTCGGGTGCCCGATGCATCAACGACCCAAGCCTTGGTGACTTCGAGTTCGGCGGCGTTACATACGATCTGAGCTACCGGCTCGTTCACCCGCAAGGTAACAGTTGATCGTCCAATGAAGTCGCGACGCTTCAGGTCGGGGGCCAGCGTGAGGTCATACCTGATTGGCGTGACGGTACGGGGGAGGCGGTAAGGGTTAGCGGTGATCTCGCTCATACCCCCAGCTTGCCACCACTATCGTGTGAACACGTGACCGATATTCAATTTGGCGAAACCTGCGACATCGTTACGATTGGCCACGCCATCGTCGACGTTCTTGGCCGGGCAGACGATCAATTCCTCGCCGACCACCGGCTCGACAAAGGGATTATGGAGCTTGTCGATGTAGAACGAGCCGTACCTATTTACTCAGCCATGCAAAGCCGGTCGATAGCGGCCGGTGAGTCATTGGTGCAGGTTTCGGGCGGTTCGGCGGCGAATACCGCAGTCGTTGCTGCCATGCTCGGGACGGCGAGTGCCTTTTTTGGGAAGGTTCGTTCTGACGAACTTGGCGACGCGTTTGCTAACGACATTCGCTCGGTTGGGGTGAAGTTCACCACCTCTCGGGCGTCCGACGACTTTGCCCCGACCGGTCGTTGCCTGATCAACGTGACACCCGACGCCGAGCGAACTATGGCGACCTACCTTGGGGCTGCTCGGGGCCTGCGGGTTCCCGATATGCACGAAGCAGACCTTGTCAGTGCGAAGGTCACGTACCTCGAAGGGTATCTCTGGGACGAAATGGAGGCCCGGGGTGCTCTGGAACACGCCATCAAAACTGTTCATGCTGCGAGCCAACGTTTTTCGCTCACCCTTTCTGACCCGTTTTGTGTTGACAGATTTCGGGGTGAATGGGTGGCCTTACTCAACGATTCGGTGGACATCGTTTTTGCGAATGAGAACGAGATCCTTTCGCTGTTCGAAACCGATGATCTTGATCGTGCGCTGGGTCGAGTCGGCGAACTCTGCGAGATATCGGCAATCACGTTGGGCCCGCAAGGTTCGATAGTCGTAAACGGTGGCCAGCGAGTGCGCGTTGCTGCCCACGAGGTTCCTCATGTCGTCGACACGACTGGTGCCGGCGATGCCTATGCCGGCGGGTTTTTGTCGGCGTTTTGTGCGGGTCGTTCGCTCGAAGATGCTGCACTTCTTGGCGGCATTGCTGCAGCAGAAATCATCAGCCATATCGGCGCTCGCCCCACCCAGAATTTGCTGGAGATGGCTGCCGATTTTCTCTAGTGGGCTGTTCCGGTGCCGGTGCCGGTGCCGGCTTCGGTTAGCTCAGCAAGGTCGATCAGTACCTCGGCAGCATGCCCAGCAACGTCTTTGACTTCGTATGCTTTGCGAATAACGCCCTGCGGATCAATCAGATACGAAAACCGTTGCGGAAAGTCTGCGTACTGATGATCGGGAGCGCGCACTACCTGATAGGCGTTTGCGGCGAGCCGGTCGCTGTCGGACAGTAGGGGATATGCAAAGTCTTGTGCTTCTTTGAACGACTTGTTTTCAGCTGGTGTGTCGAACGATGCGCCCACAACTGAGCAGTTTGCATCGGCAAATGATTGGGCCCTGTCACGCAGTCCCTGGCCTTGAATTATTCAACCGGGCGTCGAAGCTTTTGGGTACCACCACAGCAACAGCCACCGGCCCCGATGTTCGGAAAGTGAAACCAACCCACCGTCTTGGTCGGTCATCGAAAAATCAGGGGCTGGCGTTCCTTCGGTGAGCATGTCAAAGAACCTATTCCCCCGTTGGGACATCCTTGGTCGCACAACCCACTTGCCAGGTGCAACCAACTCATTTTGTGACTGGTGCCACAGAATGAGTTGACAACTGCGCCTTCGCTCCGTACAGTCATGGCATTCAGTAATTTGAACGATAAAATGGAACGATCAAATTCTACCGGGGGGTGGTGCATGTTGCTGGAAACGAAGAACTCGACTGGTCTTCTCGGTGTATCGCCAACCGGCATCGCACCAACTATCGACGATGTGGCTTTGCACGCAAGTGTCAGCCGCCAAACGGTTTCGAACGTGCTGAACGCCCCCGATCGGGTCCGACCCGAAACTATTCAGCGAGTGCGCCTGTCAATCGATACCCTCGGGTATCGGGTTAACCGAAACGCACGCAACCTTCGCACCGGCACATCGAAGGTCGTCGCGTACCGAATCCCGCCCTTGGCCGGTCGACTCAACTCGGTCATGGACACCTTCCTTCATGAAATGACCGAGGCCCTTGAGCTCATTGGATACCACGTGTTGCTGTTTACCTCTGACTCGGCAACCGGTGAAATCGACACCTATCGCGAACTAGCCGCCCAATCCGCTATCGACGCAGTAATTTTTGCCGGAACCGAACGCCAGGATCAACGCCCCGAGCGACTTGTTGCTTCGCGAGTGCCCTTTGTAAGTTTTGGCCGTACCTGGGGTTCGCTGAATCATTCGTGGGTTGACGTCGACGGACGCGCTGGTACCCGAACAGCAATCAATCATCTGCTTGCTTCCGGGCATCGACGTTTTGCGTGGCTTGGAAGTACAACTGGCTCGGTCGTAAAAGACGAACGCGAACTCGGTGTTCGTGAAACGTTGCAGGCCGCTGGCGTGCCGGCCGCCGACCTTCACGTACTGAACCTCGTCGATGAACCAAACACCGATCGCCGTCTTGTGAGTGCTGTGCTTGATTTGCCCAACCCCCCGACCGCGTTTGTGTCAATGTCTGACCTTCAAGCGCTCACCGTGTTGAGTGAACTTGACTCGCGATCGATCGTCGTTGGTCGCGATGCCGCAGTCGTTGGCTTCGATGACTCGCCCATCGCCGCCTATGCGGGTGGCGGATTAACCACGATTCGTCAACCGATTACCACCGTTACCCGTGAGTTGGCCCGTTTACTCAAGAATCAACTCACCGACCCGTCCTCGAAACCAGAGGGTGTGTTACTCGAACCCGAACTGATCGTTCGCCGCACCGGCTAACGACGGTAGTTCCAACGGTCTGCTTCCACCGGCGGCCGAGCGTCACACCATGCTTGCCAACCCCGTTCCTTCGGGTCTAATAAGCGCGCTTGTCTTGTCAATGAAGTACGACCGAACCACCAATACCTAGGAGAAATCAATGACTCAGATTCGTAAGGCTGTACTAGTCGCAGCCGGTTGTCTTACTACCGCAGCTCTCTTTTCGACACTCATTCCATCGGGTGCGCAGGCAGCTAGCTCAAGCAGTGTGAAGGGGAAAAAGCTCACCATTTACGGCTGGACAAGTTCGCCCGAAGAAGACGGGGCACTGTCTGGATTACTTGATGACTTCAATAAGAAGACCGGGGCTAAATCGAAGTTCCTTCCCCAAAAAGAGTATGACGCGGCATTGCAAGCGGCGTTGGCTTCGGGTGCAGGCCCTGACATTTTTTATGTGGACTCGTTCAAAATGCCAGACCTCGTCAAGGCCGGCGCACTCGTTACTGCCCCTAAGGGTGCACTCACAAAACCCGAAGACATCTACCCGTCGCTTCGGGCAGTGTTTACCGGTGCTGACGGAAAACTCATCTGTCCACCTAAAGACTTTTCGACCCTCGCGTTGGAGTACGACGCTGACTTCTTGAAAGCAAAGGGTGTCACCCCGCCGACAACTTGGGCCGAACTTAAAGCTGCGGCGGTGAAGCTCACCACCGATGGCCGAACCGGCCTTGTTATGGGCTTTGAGTACCCTCGCGTTGGTACCTTCATGTTCCAGGCCGGCGGCGCAATGACCGACCCCAAGATCACGAAGATGACCGTCAATTCGGCTGAAAACAAAGCTGCGTTTAGCTTCCTCAGCGATCTCTATAAGGTAAAAGCGTTGCAGGCCCCGGACGAGGTTGGTGCAGGTTGGGCTGGCGAAGCACTTGGAAAGCAAAAAGCTGCCATGGTGATTGAAGGTAACTGGGTTGTAGGATTCATGAAGAAAGACTTCCCTGGCGTCAAAGTCGGATACAGCGAGTTGCCTGCCGGCCCGCAGGGCAAAGGTACTTTTGCGTTCACTGTTTGCTACGGCGTGAACAAGAACTCAAAGAACCAAGCCGCTGCTTGGAAACTAGTAGATGCACTTACCAATGCCGAAGGTTCACTGAAATGGACAAACGCATTCAACGTGATGCCAGCCCACGCTTCAGTTGCTGCCAAGTGGCTTGCCCCTCGGCCTGAACTAAAGCCATTCGTCGATGGTGCTGCATACGCTCGCAAATTCCAGTTTGTTCCTGGGTTCGGCGACGTTCAGGGCGAGTTCAACAAGGGCCTCAAAGAAGTCTTCAGCGGTGCAAAAACGTTCGAGGACTACGCCAATAATGTTGACAAGGCCGGCAATAGCGTCTTGAAGGGCTAGCTCTTCATAGGTCGTGATGTTCGGTGCTGGCTGACCGTAGGTGGACTCGCTCAGTCAGCGCCGGGCATTACGTATGTTTCTTCGCTTTACCAACGTCTTGATCGTTCAACCGACCTTAAGAGAGCAGGCGCAGTTGCTATGAGTGCCGTTTCATCACCGATGTCTCGCGTCGGTCAACGCCGACAGAAAAAAGTAAAAGGCCCAGCTCTTTTCGAACATGACGACCGCACCGGGTGGATGTTTATTTCACCGTTCGCGATCGGCCTAGTGGTGTTCATCATTGTGCCAATCTTCATGGCCCTCTGGGTAAGCATGACCGATTGGAGCGGAATCAGCCCACCACTAAAGGCAACGAACGTTGGGCTGAAGAATTACCAAACGCTTCTAGTTGATGATGGGCTTCGCAGAAGCGACTTTGCCCTGTCGATCAAAAACAACTTCTACTACGTGATCTTTGTGGTGCCGATTCAAACGATGTTGGCCTTTGTACTTGCCGTGATCGTGCATCAGAAGTTTCTTAAGGGGAAGAGCTTTTTTCGCCTGGCTTTCTTCTTCCCTTCGATCACTAGTTCTATCGCCGTGTCGTTGATCTTCAAGTTCATCTTCCAGATTGATGGTCTTGCTAACGCCGTGTTCCCCGGTAAGCCAGTCAACTGGTTCGGTAATTCTCGTGGGTTACTGCATAACTTCTTAGGGGTGTTCGGGGTGAATAAAGCTCCGTCGTGGCTTCAAGGTCGATTTGTCGGTCTTTCGCTGTGGGATTGGTTATCCGGACCAAGTGTTGCCATGTCAGCGATCATGGCCTGTGTCATTTGGACGACGAGTGGCACCCTCATGCTGATTTTTCTTGGGGGCCTTCAGAACATCCCGGTTGAGCTCGATGAAGCGAGCATCCTCGACGGTGCCTCGGGCTGGAAACGCATGTGGCTCATCACGTTTCCCATGGTTCGCCCCCAACTCTTCTTAGTGTTGGTGCTCGGGCTTATCGGTACCTGGCAGGTCTTCGATCAGGTATACGCCATGAGCTTTGGTGGGCCTGACAAATCGACGATTACTCCAGCGTTCTGGATCTACTACCAGTCATTCCGAAATGGTTCAGCCGGATTAGGCGCAGCGCTTGCTGTGATCCTCTGCGCGATTATCAGTGTGTTTACATACATCCAACGTCGGTTGGTAAGCGATAAAGGGGTTGAAGGATGAGTGTCGTCATCGGTCAGAAAAGTGGTCTAGATGCTTACGAGTTGACTCTGCGCAACGACCGTCGAAAGGCACTCGTTGTAAAGGTCATCGCCTATTCGATCCTTATTCTGGCAGCACTCGTGTACATCATGCCGTTTGTGCTCTCGGCGATAAGTTCGTTCAAGTCAGACCCTGATATCTCAAAGCATCCGGTTGCGTTCAAATTTGACCGGGCAATGGGAAGCCCGAGTCTCGACGGTGTTCGCGGGCTTAATCGCGATTCGATCACGTTTCCGAGATGGACCCTGAACTCGATCTTTGTCACCACGGTGGTGGTGGGCGGAAGGTTGATCATCGCCTCATTCGGCGGGTACGCGCTAGCCCGTATGAAGTTCAAAGGCCAGAAGTATTTCTTCTCGTTGATGCTCTTGGTGATGGGTATTCCTCACATCGTGCTTGCCATTCCTCAGTTCATCGTGATGAAACAAATGAACATTTTGAACACCTATTGGGCCATGATTCTGCCAATGATGTTCGACTGCGCGGACCTGTTAGTCATGAAACAGTTCATGGAGCAGATACCCAAGGAAATGGAAGAGTCAGCAGCCATCGATGGGGCAACTCGTTTTCAAACGTTCCGCCAAATTGTGTTGCCGATGGCAGTGCCAGGATTGCTCACCCTTTTGATTCTTCGAACCGTTGGCGTGTGGAACGAGTTTCTCAAAGTACTCATTGCCGTTCCGGCTGCGCCACAACTCAAAACGCTGCCCGTAGGGTTGGCGTCTCTGCAGGGCGAGTTTGGTTCGTCTACACCGTGGGCATCCATTTTGTCAGGGGCCCTGATTACTACAATGCCAATGGCCATTCTGTTCTTCGTGTTCCAACGCTTCTTTCGACAGGGCCTTAATTCTGGTGCAGTGAAGGGCTAGTTTCAATTGAGATCGATAGAAGTACTTGCACCCAACGAACTCACTACGCTTGTTCAGGGTGAAACAGTCGTTCTATCGAATGCTCGCGGTGAGTTTTCAAGCGATGCGCTACTCGGCGTGTTTTATCGAGATGAACGCATTCTCAGTACGCTTAGTGTGCTCGTCGATGGGGTAGCTCCGCCATTGCTCGATGCTATTCGAACCGGCTCATCATCTGATCGAGTTGCTTTACTGGCCGCGTTCGACGAATACCGGAACGGTCAAGCGCTTGTCGTGAGGCGTCGGGACGTGCTTGCCGGCAGGGTTGACGAGACACTTGAAGCACGGTCATTTAGCCATGGCCGCACGGTAGCTATTGACATCACTCTCGAAACTGACGGTGCCAGTATTCTCGATCTCAAGAGTGGTGTGCTTCCGGGTGAATCGCTTCCCTGGAAACTCGATACTGAGCGAACAGGTGCGTTCGTTGAACGAAACGGAGTGCGTCTTGTTTCGATCGAAGCTGACGAAGGCGCGTTGCTCGCCGTCGCCGGAACCGAACTGCGACTCAGTTGGAAAGCCGACGTTGCCGTTGGCGAAGTGTGGTCGGCAACTTGGTCGATCGTACGTACGATTACTCATCGCCCATCGGCAACCAGAGTGTTTTCGAATATTCTTAAGGTTGAAAGTACAGATCGTCGATGGTCGAAAGCGATCGAGTCCGCAGTGGCCGATTTGTCTGCCCTCACCATCGAACTTCCCGAAAAGAGGCTTCGCTTTATTGGTGCTGGTGCCCCGTGGTATCAGGCGGTGTTTGGGCGCGATTCGATCATTGCGGCTTGGGAGTCTCTGCCACTAGGTACTGCGCTACCTCTCGATGTTCTTGACACCCTGGCGGAGTTGCAAGGTCGCCGGTACGACTCCCGAACGCTTGAGGCCCCAGGAAAAATTCTTCACGAGCATCGCATCGGGCGGCCACAGGTATTCGGTATGTCGGCCGGGGTCACCTATTACGGTTCGGTTGACTCAAGCGCCCTTTTCGTGATGTTGTTGACTGAAGTTTACAAATGGGGGGCTCCGATTACGCGGGTACGAGCATTGCTGCCAGCGGCACGGATGGCACTGCACTGGTGTCGAACGGAGGCCACCAAAACCGCAGTCTCGGAAACTGATAGTCGTGATCGTCGGCCATTTCTTTGGTACACACCAGATAGTAAGGGTCTAGGTAATCAAGGGTGGAAGGATTCTGGCGATTGTATGGTTCACGTCGACGCAAGTCTTGCCGATGGACCTATTGCGACAGCCGAAGCCCAGGCATATTTTTACGAAGCCCTTGTCGGAATGGCTCGTTTGGAACGAGAAATTGGTGACGCCGAACTGGCGGGCGAGTACGAACAAGATGCCTCCGTGCTGGCGAACGCATTTGTTCGGCAGTTTTGGTCACCTGAAGATGGGCTGATCGCTCTTGCGCTCGATGGTCGGGGCGAACCCCTTCGGGTGGCAACCACAAACATGGGTCAATGCTTATGGTCAGGGATTCTGTCAACAGAAATGGCGGCAAAGACCTCGCAACGAACGATGCAGGCCGACCTATTGACTCCATGGGGGCTTCGAACACTTGGTTCGAACGAAGCCGCCTACAATCCGCTTGGTTATCATCTCGGAACCGTATGGGCACATGACACCGCTCTTGTAGCTGCCGGTTTTGCCCGGTTCGGCTTTGACACTCACCTGCGCACCCTGGTCGACGGTTTGCTGGGTGCGGCCGAGGCATTCGACTGGAGACTTCCAGAGTTGTTCGCGGGCCTTGATGCTTCGGGTGATAAGGCCCCGTTGCCCTACCCGGCGTCATGTTCGCCCCAGGCATGGAGTGCCGGTGCACCGATCTTGCTACTTCGCTCGATCCTCGGGCTGCAACCTGATCTTGCACGAGGCGTACTTCGGTTGAACCCAATGCTTGGCGAAGGCCAATGGCTAAAGGTTAGCGGTGTAGTTATTGGCGACCACATGGTTTCGATTGAAGTGCGGGGCAGCCAGGTCATTGAAGTTACCGGTGCTGACGATCTCAAGCTAGAAATTGGGTGATGCCTGCTCCACACAAACTTATAGTTGCAATCCTGGGAAGTGCCGGGGTTGCTCACTTCGCTGCTCCAACCCTGTTTGATTCGATTGTTCCGCCGTGGATGCCCGGAAACCCCCGAACAATTACCTACCTCAGCGGTGTCGCCGAGTTAGCCGCGGCTGGCCTTACCGCTAACAAACGAACTCGACATATTGGTGGGGCAGTAGCCCTCGCTACCTTCATCGGTGTTTTCCCGGCAAACATTTGGGCTGCGCTCGACGGAGGGATGAAGGAAGCGCCGGCACCCATCAATTCACCTGCGGCTGCTTGGTTGCGACTGCCATTTCAGTTTCCGCTCTTCTGGCTGGCCTGGCAGACAATGCGTCAAGCAACAAGTGCGAAGAGCGAGAGACTGTGAGCATGAACTTGTTTTCAGCGGAAACTGGTGAAGTAGCCGAAATAGTTGCAATTGCTCGAGCTTCGTTTCAGTCTGGTCGAACAAAGACAATGGACTGGCGTGTGTCAACGTTGCAGCGACTCAGGGCCGAAATTGTAACTAGAGAAGCCGAGATGCTCGCCGCGTTGGCGGCTGATTTGGGAAAGCCTCGTTTCGAGGCCTGGGCCACAGAAATCGGATTTTGTCTGAACGATATTGACCACACGTTGGCTCACCTGGTGACTTGGGCCGCCCGCGAGCGGGTGGCTACACCGGTGATTTTTCAGCCGTCGTCTTCGCATATCGTTCGCGAACCCCTCGGCGTGGTATGCATCATTGCCCCGTGGAACTACCCGATGCAGTTGCTCATTGCGCCAATGGTGGCCGCGATTGCGGCCGGAAACGCCGTCGTTGCGAAGCCTTCTGAAATCACGGTTTCGGTCGATGCGTTGCTCGGGGACATGTTTGCTGCAATTGGTGATCCAGCGCTACAAATTGTTCACGGAGGTGTGGCCGAAACAACCGAGTTATTGACACATCGATTCGACCACATCTTGTACACCGGTAACGGTCGGGTTGGACGGATCGTCATGAGGGCAGCGGCCGAACATCTCACGCCGGTCACGCTTGAACTGGGTGGTAAAAGCCCCGCGATAGTAACCAGGCATGCGAATATCGACGTTGCCGCGAAACGGATTGTGTGGGGCAAGTTTCTCAACGCAGGGCAAACGTGTATCGCGCCAGACTACGTGTTGGTTGAGTCTTCGGTACACGACGCCCTGGTTGCTGCGATGACCAAGGTGGTCGCCGAGTTTTACGGTGCAGACCCGTCGAAAAGCAAAGACTATGCGCGCATAGTTTCACACCCACACTTCCATCGCGTCGAGAAGTACCTACACCAAGGAACCGTGGCGTGTGGCGGAGAGTCAGATGCTGACATGCGCTACATCGCCCCAACGATCCTCACCGGAATCACCCGTGCCGACACCATCATGGACGAAGAGATTTTTGGCCCGGTTCTTCCCGTACTCACGATCGATTCGGTTTCGCACGCGATTTCGTTTGTTAACGACGCTGAAAAGCCACTTGCCCTGTATGTGTTTTCCGAACAGGACGAAGAGGTTGAAGCAGTGATAGGTGGCACGAGTTCGGGCGGTGTCACGGTGAACGCCACCATCATGCACGTGTCGAATCCGAATTTGCCGTTTGGTGGGGTGGGGCCGAGCGGTATGGGTGCTTACCATGGTGAGGCTGGGTTTGAAACGTTTAGCCACCGTCGAAGCGTGCACACCAAACCGACCCGCCTTGACCCTCCGGTGGTGTACCCGCCGTATACCGCTGGCAAAGAAAAGCTGTTGCGCCGGGGTGTGGCGTTAACCGACCCCCGTGATGCGGTGGCAAAACTAATCGGAAAGTTGCGCAGCTTACGTAGCTAGCCGCTGCGTCAGCGATCCATTCCGGTTTGACCGATAGCGCATCAGGTGGCCAACGATGCCAGCATTCAATGGCACCACCAACACGAAACGGGAAGTTAGAAACCCCACTGATTCATCACTGTTGGTGGTGTATCCCCAGTGCAACGCGTCAAGGATGAAAGGAGATTCATTTTCTGGCCAATCAAATCGTGACGAGACGGGGTAGCAACATGGAGATGGAACAAGGGAACGAATCGGTGCGACGAAATTCCCGAACCGCCGAGCGTGGCGAAGGCGTAACGTCGAAGATCAGCGCGGTTGTGATCCTTGTGGCGTTTGCTGCTCTGGTTTGGGCTGCATATGACGTGGTGTCACAAACGAACAGTGTCGGGCGGGGCTCTGTGAGCGAGCGCAAGATCGCCCAGAACCCCTAATTGCGGTTCCCCTTTCTGCGGTAGCTAATTAGCGACTGAAATGATGCTTCCTTACAGCTGCGTGCGCCCGCGATCTTGAATTGCTTGTCGGCGTGCAGCTACTTCTGATGCCTTAAACGTCGCCCCGTATTCGCGATTTACCCTGGTCTCGTGGCGCAACCCATCGGCAACGGTCATCGTGTGGATTGTCTTGTAGCTGGCCAGTAGCGCCCGAATGGCCGGTGTGTTGTTGCCAACAATCGCTGAGGCAATTTCATATGTACGCTGAAGAAGTTCGTCGTGCGCCACCACGTGATTTACCAGGCCAAGCTGCAACGCCTCGTTGGCAAGTACGAAGTTTCCGGTCATACTCATCTCGAGCGCACGGCGGTATCCAATGGCTTGTGGCAGCAACACTGAAAGGCCCCAGCCTGGAAGTACGCCGACGCGGGCATGGGTATCACCAAATGCAGCGCGCTCAGATGCGACGAGGAAGTCGCAACATAGAGCCAGCTCGAAACCACCGGTGATCGCGACGCCATTAATCGCGCCGATAACTGGTTTCGACAGGACACCCCAAGGGGTTCTTGGCTCATCGGTTGCTGGGGCTTCTTCTTTATCAAACACACCGGTTCGGCCCGTCGCGCCCAATTCTTTGAGATCGATACCGGCACAAAATGCCGGGTCGGAACCGGTCAGAATAACAACATCAACTTGTTCGTCGTCCTCAGCAGCAGCCATAGCCAATCGCAATCCGCGACCTAGCTGTTGGCTGATTGCGTTTCTGGCGTTGGGACGGTTCAACGTAATCGTTGCTATGCGATCGGCGACCGCGTACAACACAATGCGATCGAGTGGTGCGTCAAGCGACATATTCAAGGTACATGTTTAGTAGACGTCAAACCATGGGGTGAGAAGCGACTGATTAGCCAAACTTTGGTTGACCGAAAGTCGAATGCGGGCACGGGTGGCGTTATCCGGAAGGATCTCAAATCGACCGAACCGATCAACGTCGACGTCAACGTTGGCCATATCTGCAGCGGGAGACCCCTGCCAGCTCAGTCGGGCCAACGACACATCGGCTGCAGCACTGCCGGAGAGGATTCCATCGATTACCGGACCTGAGGCGTCGTGGCGAATCGACACTTCAATTCGTAGCGTCTCAGCTTGGTTTTCGAACACAAGCACACGTAGTTCTGCAGCGACACTTCGAGAAGCGCCAACTGATGACGTTTCAGTAAGTAGGCCAAGAAGTTCACTTTCAAGATCTCGTGTTTGCCAAGCGACCTGTGCGCCAATCAACATCCATGAGGGAATTGGGTCAGTGGTCGAAAGCGCAGCAGTCAACAACGCAGGTGCGCTGTCATCGCTGGCCAATGCAGCCAGCCACTCAGCATCTGATAACCCAATAGGGGCAGGACCGGGGTCGCCCATATTGGGTTCGGGAGGTTGTGGAGTATTCATGGCAAGTATCTAGAGGGGGCTCAGGCGAGATTGAGACGTTGAATTGCGCGATGGCGACGAATTTTTTCTAAGCACCGGGTTCGTGTGGGCCCAATTGCCCCGATTGGAACACCCAGTAGCTCTGAAACGTCTTGGTATGCAAGCGGAGGATCTGACCCAAGCAGGCTCAACAATTCGCGGCATCGTTCATCGAGCTCGGCGAATGCTTCGGTTAACGCCCGTGAGCGTTCATCGATGAGCAACTGGCGGTCAGGGTCAGTATCTTTTGCGCTCATTCGTTCAATGAGTTCATTGTTGTTTTCCGGCAGTCGGCTGCCACGTCTAATCACCGCAAGGCACTCGCGCCGTGTTGTGGTTGCAATCCAAGCGGGAAGCCGGTCAGGCTCGCGCAGCGAACCTAGGTGTTGGACGACCGCAAGCCACACGCCCTGTGCCGCATCTTCGCCGTCGACGCGTGACAGGCGATATGAACGGATGATCGACCAGACCAAACCAGAATGGCGGCTGACAATGGACTGGAAGGCTCGCTCATCACCTGAAACCGCGTCAGCGATCAGTCCTTTGATGTCATCCTCCACCCCGACACCGTACCCGGATTCACCTATGGGCTTGCAACAAACGCCACACACAGCGCAGCAGTGAACGATTCTTGTGCCGTCAGGGTTGTTGAACAACGAATTCGGCGAAGAGCTTCGGATGTTGGAAGCGACTCCCAGACTTCCGGTCGGGCAATGGACCTTCGGTCTGACTCGGCAAGTAGACGGTGGAACTCGACCATTGGTGCAACCATGAGCACATCGCTCACCGGCACAAGCGGCGCAACAACTGTGGTTGCACCGAGTGAAAGGAGGGTTCGAGCAAAGCCAGCGGCACCGCCACCGGAACGACTCGAAGTTCGGCCGGCGTTGCAGGCCGAAAGAACGATGATCGGGGAAACCTGTCCTGACCGGGCAAGGTCGTGAAGAAAGAGTGGCCCGTCGGCTAATTCAAGAGACGAGAACAGAGGTTGATCGTGTCGAAGCGTGGCGTGGCAGGCCAAGTGAACGGTATGTGCCGTCGCCAAGGTGTTGCGGACCTCGTCCCGAGTAGCGCCATCAGCGAGAACAACTCGACCGCGCCTTATTCGTCCTATCGCTTCGACTTCCGATTTGGCGCACTCAAGGTTTGGGCCAGCGATCGAAACAACGAGCCCTAACTCGCGAGTGATCGGTACTTCGCTTTGGTTTGTGGTTAAACCAGCTGTTGAACTCTCGAGTGAACTGACGAGTGAGATGTCGCGACTACGCAAGCTCGGGAGAGCACACCACGCAACATCGAGTTGCGGTGGGGCACTGATAAGCAGGGGCTGAGGTTCATCCGAACCCTCATCAATCGCCTGAAGCCACGGCGTTATCAGCCGTCGATCGAGATCAGAAAGATCATGGGTGATGACCTCTTCGATACTCGGCCACTGGTCTGCGCCAAGGGAAAGTCGTTCAGCACTGCTTCGAATGTTTCTGAGCGTTCGCTCGAACGATTTGATGGGGCCGAGCCGATGAAACTTCACCTCCGATGACCTTGTTGGAGTTAAGGTAAGTACACATATATCATCGGAGTTTACGAAAAACGTTACTGACGGAACTGTGCCAAAAAACCTATGAGCGGTTAACTCTTCGGGCTGCGGATCAGTCGACGGAATTGAACTCACAGACTTACCTCGAAGTGTTCGTTCAAGTTCTGTTTGTCGAGATAGTAAGTCTTTGACGCTTTCGTTCGAACTTGGAGAAGCTGTTTGTATGTGAAGTGCTCGAAGCTCAGTCAAAAGATGCTCTTCAGCCACATCAGACCCAGGAGTCAGTCGAACTCGATGGGGAGTGCTGCGTTCTTCCTCGATCCAAATGAGCGCTTTGAGGTACTCCTGTGCCCTAATTAATGCTGCGATTCCGGCAGTGGCCAGTGTGTGCCGCACCGAGTTGGTGACGACATTTCCTTCTAGCGTTGAGAATTGACCAAAACGGTGGGTGAGCGAGCGGGTACCTTCGTGCCAAACTGCCGCTGCATTCGCTAGCCCAAGTGGTGAAGGGTCTTCGAGAACCTCACAAGCTCCGGCGCACAGCCAGCCAAGAAGCTGATGTTCGACGATCCCGGTTGATCGAAGGTCACTCAGATCCTTGAGTCTTGGGAAACCACCCGACGGGTCTGCAGAGGCGCCAACGAGAGCTGCGATCACTTCGACCCTGGTCGCTTGAACCCATCCATTCGCGCGCATGCCTTCAGCTGCATCCCTGGTGGCCTGCACCATTCGTTCAGCGTGCATATTTGTGTCTGGGTCGCGGTACGTCAAACACATCAGGGTCGCCCCCAGTAGCCCCTCAACATCAGCTTCGACCTCGAGCGCTAAGGCAAATGCTTCCCAGGCCGGGCGTGACTGTTTCGCAAATACCCGTTTTGCGACAGCGGCCGACTTGGCAACTTCACCCCAACGGCCCAATTGGGCGAGCGCCAAAGCGTGCCAAACGGCAGCTTCGACCAGTAGACCCTCCGCTCCGAGTTGTTCAGACTCGCGCATGGCCGACTGAGATTCGTTCACGGCATCTTCGATGAGCCCGGCAGCGAATAATGTCGCCACTCGACCATCGGCCCCAATCGACAAAGGAATGTCGAGTCGCCGGAACTCAGTCTCAACATCAGCGAAGAGGTCGAGTGCACCAATGATGTCTCCACCCAGCCCGCGCAGTGCAGCAACGTTGTGACGAGTTCGGGCAACGCCGGCAGCGTTTCCGATTGACTGATAGATTGCGATTGCCGATTCAGCATCTGCAATTCCAGCGACCGGATCGCCTAAATAGAGGTGAATCATCGAGCGTGACTGCCTGATCCGTGCGCCCCATACAGCGTCGCCTTGCTCTGTGAAACGGGTAAGCAACAATTGACTCTTTTCAAGCGCCTCACGATGGCTACCCGCCAAACTCAGGATGGTAACGAGTTGCGCTTCGGCTTGACTGCAGTCGGGTTCAGGTAGCTCTGCGATGACCTTCGCCATCAAGTCAAGTGCTTCAGTCGACCGTCCGGCGTACGTTAACGACCCGGCCAGCGTGTTTCGGCAATGAGCCGCGGTTACATGCTCGCCGAGTTGATCGGCCAGGCTGATTGCGTGTTCGAGGTGACTGATCGACTCGGCGAGTCGCATACGGCTTCGTTCTGCCAGACCAAGCGCGCGTCGAAGTGCGATCTCATCATGAACATTGCCCCTGCGCAAAGCGGCGACCAGTTCTTGGTCTAGTTCTTCAATGGCTTCGGTAGGCGAGGCGCTGGCGAGTGCCAGCCATTTCAAATGCTGCTCAGCGATCACCACGCCTCGGATGGTATTACCGAACAACCGGTATTACCGAACAACCGGTATTACTGCGCAACCAGCACTACCGCACGACACCACCGAGTTCGCTGTGAATCACGTTGTTTGCATCAATCCAAGACAACCCGTTTGGAAGGTTTGGTCGCATACGGTTCCAAACGTTCTGAGGAGAGTGACCCGTCGCTGCACATTCGCTAGCGATGATCGCAGCAACATAGGGGGTAGCAAACGACGTTCCACTCCAAATAGCGAGTGGCGATGTGTCGTCAAAGTCATAAGTGCCCGTAGCGGTATTGGTCCAGCGACCGCAGACGTATTCGGCGGTGAAGGTTCCATCGGCCCACGCGTTCACCCACGGGCCCCGCCCTGAATAACTGGCGATGGTGTTGCTGGCCGGGTCAATCGCCCCGACTGAAACAACCATTCGGCTCATGTCAGTGTCGTTACAAAATGCTGCCGGATAGATGGGCCGCGTACCCTCGCTGTAGTCGGGGTCTGTAGGGTCTGGATCGAAGTTGGCCTTGTTCCCTGCGGCGGCACAGAAGACTGTTCCCGGATGCAGTTTCTCGACTAACTGCATTACCCGTTTCAAAAAGTCCATATCCGCGGGAGACGTTGCGTAGCCACCGAACGACAGATTGAAGATAAGCGGGGTGTGCTCATCAACGCTAAGAGCTGCCGTAATGAGGTCGACCGCTATTTCAAACGTGCTGATAAGCGTGCCGAACGAACCCGGTGCCGTTGTGTTACTCAGAATGAATTCACTCGATCTAAATGCCAACACCTCGACACTCGGGACAGAATTTCGAGAAGCCACGGCGGCAACAAAAATACCGTGACCGGCTGCAGCGACTTCGTTAAGGTTCGGTGGGTTCGTTGACGCACCAGATTCGTACAGAGGGTCAGGGCGGTCTAACGAAGCGATTGCATTGAGGACGACGTTGTTTCGGTGCCAATTTTGCCAACCAGCTGGCATTCCGGTGTCGAGCACAGCAATGACGACTTTCTGGTCATTTAACCCCGCGCCTTTACGGTTGGTTGAAATGGTTCCGGGGACTGTGCTCGGATGACCTGACGGACCCATATCGTGCGGTGCCAAGGTCAACAAGATGATTGGTGACACGTTGGCCTTGATTGACCGCAATGCATCTATGGCTTTGGTTGCGCTTCCGGGAGGCCCTTCAAATACCTCGACATTCAACTCGGATTGCAACAGCGCGATTGCTTTCCGACGAAGGTCGCCGCATTCGGTAATGTCGGTGCCGTTCACGGGTTTCAAACCGAATTTTTCGAGAATCTCATTTGCTTCACCAGAAGTTGAACCTTCGACGATGATTCGCCGTCCATCAAAAAAAACTTCGGGTTCAGGTTCGAATATCGCTTTGCGTTCTTTGATGTCGTTGATCGCCTTGCGGCGAGCATGATGTTCCGCTGTTGCTGCCGGATGTGAATCTGCCCGAAACTCAGACGGTTGTTGTTGCACGTAGTCCTCCTGGTCAGTTGTAGTAGAGGCATCGAACGCCGCTGTGATACATCACATACTGGCTGAGATCCGGGTTCGGCGCACTTTCCTTTGACACACCCCGTCTGTATTCTTAAGACATGCAGATTTCCGTTCCTGAAAATGTTGCACTCGCCGAGCGGGCCCACCGGGCACTACTTGGCCTCGACTTGTTTGACGAGGTATGGGATGGGGAATATCGAATGGCACCAGCAGCACATTGGGGGCACGGCTATTTGCATGATCAGGTGGTTGTGTTGTTTAGCGCAGTTGCACGTAGTCAAGGGCTTATGGGTACGAGCCCATTTAACCTAGGGAGCCCGAACAATTATCGGGTTCCAGATCACGGCTACCACCGAACGCGTCCACTAGGCGTGTGGAATCCGACTGCGGCATTGGTCATCGAGATTGTTTCGCCTGGTGATGCCAGCACCCAGAAGTTTGATTTTTATGCTGCTCAGGGCGTTGAGGAAGTAATCGTGATTGACCCTTCCGACCGATCTGTTCGGTGTACCAATCTTTCGACGAGAGCAGTTGTGGCTACGTCAGCGGTACTCGGGCTGGTGATGGCTGAGGTCGAAGAGCAACTCGATTGGCCGAGCGATGATTAGTTCGCTGCCGATTGAGCTTCGTGGTTGTTCATGACGGCGATTGCCAGCGTCGAGCCGCCCCGTGACGAAATGGTCGTGATCAGGCGGCCTGGCTGAACGGCTTCAACCGGAGGCTTCATGAGGTCGCCGAAGAATGCCTGAGTTGCGGGTAAATCGCTGGCAGTAAGAGCGATTCCGAAAAACGATGCGGGTTTCGGTGACTCGTCGTCGTCAGAACTGACGGCCTCGGGCCCAACCACCTCAAGGATGACGTCGCCTAGCCAAAAGAACGCTTGCTGCATCTTTTGTTGCCCATACGCCGCACCTTCACGTCTCCGACGACAGGGAATATCGAGGTCTTCGAGTACCGCAATGGTGCGTTCCAGATTGGGCGTCGAGACCACGAGGTGGTCAATCCCATCTATCCCGTTCGGGTGTTTTGGTGCCGCAATTGCTGCGCCAGCACCGGTGATTGATCCGGTTGCAAGGCCGTCAATCGAATCGGGAATTGGCCTATCGTCTGCCGCGAGGGTCCAGCCGATTATGCCTCGACTTTCACCGGTGCCTTCCAAAACGAATGTGGTCGAACCAATTCGTACGCTGGAATCGGCGAGGGTAAACCCAAGCGCAGCCCAAGTTTCGGGGGCATCAGCAACGGATACGTAGATCAAGCGTGTCATAACCCTCGAACCTACCGGTTTGCCGGTCCACCCCCCGAATCCTGTGCCGCATTCACCTGTTCTGTGCCGGGTTCCTCGGCCGAACAACCCGGCACAGAACAGCTCAACCTGGCACGGGTAACCGGAAACCCGACGGGATCGCCACTGAACCCCAGCAGGATTACGGCTGGAACGCGAAACGAGGCCGACAATGTCGACCTCGAAACTTGGTGCTACTTGATGATCAGCGACGAATCGCCGGGTTCCGCAGTAATTCAGCGACCACAGTTCGGCTTGGTGCCGTGGTTAGCCTTTTTCTTGCGAGCCCGGAACTTGCGCTTCGAGGTTTTCTTCGACATATCCCTAACTTAGCCGACGATCTGCCTACCGAATTCACTAGTAGAAGACGCCCGATTTGCCTTGTAGCCTTGCCCACCTTATGGAACGCTTCGGGTTTGTCGGTCTCCCCAATGCAGGGAAATCATCACTGTTTAATGCGTTGGCCGGGGGAGGTGCGCTCGCAGCGCCGTATCCATTCGCCACGAAAGAGCCCAACATTGGCCGGGCCAAGGTGCCAGACGCACGTCTGTATCGTCTTGCTGAAATGTCGAAGACGAAAACGATCATCCACGCAACGTCTGAGTTCGTAGACATCGGTGGCCTGGTCGAGGGCGCCTCAAAGGGTGAGGGCCTCGGTAACAAGTTTTTGGCGAACATTCGTGAAGTCGACGCAATCGTGTTCGTTCTGCGAGCCTTCGAAAAGGGTTCGACCGGTGACGACGTACCTGGGCCATCAGACCCGCTCGAACATCTAGCGGTCGTCGAAATCGAGCTGGCCCTTGCTGATCTGGCCACGGTCGAAACTCAACTCACGAAGCGAACGAGGGCAGCGAAGCTCGACAAAACCTTATTACCCGGTATTGCCGCACTCGAAAAAATTCTGCCCGTGCTGTCTGAAGGAACCCCGCTCTACCGCACCGTATTAACCGCTGACGAGAAGGAACTACTGAAGGAGTACTTCCTACTCACTAACAAGCCGGTACTTACCGTGGTCAACGTGAGCGACGACGCCCTCGACGATGTGTCGTCGATTATCAAACCGGTACAAGACGTTATGGCCGGATACTCCGAAGTGCTTGGCATGTGTGTTCAGCTAGAAGCCGAAGCTGCGATGCTCGACGACGAAGGCCGCCTTGAAATGCTTGACGGGTTTGGCCTGGGCGAAGGGGCGCTTCCGCGGGTCATGACGTCGGCATATTCGCTGCTTGGCCGCCGAACGTTTCTGACTACGGGTGAGAAAGAGACCAGGGCCTGGACATTTCGAGCGGGGGCCAAAGCCCCTGAGTGTGCCGGTGAAATCCACTCCGATATTCAACGGGGTTTCATCAAGGTCGAAACCATTCAGTGGGATGTTCTGTTGGAATGTGGTTCGTTCGTTAAGGCCAAAGAGGTGGGAAAACTTCGCCTTGAAGGTCGTGACTACGAAATGCAGGATGGTGACGTCGTGGATTTCAAGTTCAACGTCTCGAAGTAGGTGGCCAATGCAGCGCTCGACGCTCAGAGTGAATGGGTGTCAAGTTTCGCAAGTCGATGTAGCTGATACCCGAACTGATCGACGGCGGGGCCTGCTCTCGCGTGAGGTGATCGACGTACCAATGTGGTTCCCAAAAACCCGATCTGTACATAGCATTGGTATGCGTATTGCGCTCGATGTCGTTCATGTGGATCGGGGTCACAGAGTGATCAGTGTTCATACAATGCCACCGGGGCGTATCGGGCGCCCACGATGGAAGGCCGTAGCGATTCTTGAACTTGGTGAAGGCGTGGCGAGCCAACTCGGTATTGAACCCTCTGCGAAGGTAACGGTCGAATAATGCCGACTAATGGTGGCCAAAGCGGGGTTCGAGTTGGCAGTCTGGTACTCGTAGCTACCCCGATAGGAAACCTTGGCGACTTGTCGCCACGAGCCGAGCAAGCTCTGCGTGATGCCGATGCGATTGCCTGCGAAGACACTCGACATACCCGAAAACTCTTAAGTGCCCGCGGCATCGAAGGTAAACGGCTACTGGCCGTGCACGAACACAACGAACACGTTGCAGCAGACGGAATCGTTGGGCTGTTGGTACAGGGTCAAACGATTGCCCTGGTTACCGATGCTGGCACACCGGGTATCAGTGACCCTGGTCAGCGGGTCGTTATTGCGGCGGTTAGAGCTGGCTTCGCCGTGCAGTGTGTGCCGGGGCCAACCGCCCTCGTGGTTGCGTTGGTCGTGAGCGGGCTCGAAACCGACCGGTTTGTGTTTGAGGGTTTTCTTCCCGTGAAGGGGTCTGAGCGCAAAAGTCGGCTTACTGAAATTGCCGCTCAACGTCGAACGGTCGTGCTGTACGAAGCCCCGCATCGCCTCATTCACCTGATCGAAGACCTCGTTCACGTATGCGGCGCGGATCGACTGGTTTCGATCAGTCGAGAGCTCACGAAGAAATTTGAAGAAACGTGGCGCGGCTGTCTCGGTGATGCCGCCGACCATTTTGTGGAACCTCGCGGCGAGTTTGTTTTGGTGTTGGCCGGGGCTGCACCAAAGCTCGAAGAGGCCACCGATGACAAGCTCTTATCGGCGTTAGCTGACGCTTGGGCGAACGGAATGACGAATCGAGATGCCGTTCAGCACGTAACCGACCAGTTTGTGCACTATGACGGCGTGACTCGTAAGCGAGTGTACGACTTGGCCACGAGCCCCAAAGCCTCAGACTTCCTTTCGGGCAATAGACAAAAGATCATGAGATCGTGACAACTCGCGCGCACAGCCGCAACATTTGAAGTGCAAGATATCTTCGGTGGTGGGTTGTGTCCCGCAGTTCCTACACTCGATCAGCGGCTCCCCTGGCTCGGTCGAATGTCCGGACTGCGGGACTTCCGCTTTACGGGGGTCTGCATTCGAGTAACACTATGGCGTGAACGTCAAAGGGATACGTGTGGCTCTACGACGGATACCAATGCGAGTTCGGCGAAAGTCTCGGTTAAGCCTCAGACTGCCGGCCGGGCGACAGACCTCCGGGCTGAGCCTTCCCGCTCGTTTGGCGTTTGCGTTTGCAATAGGTGCTGGTGTCGTTACGAGCGTTCTAGGCGGCTCGTCGTACTACTACGTACGCGGATATTTGCTTGAAGAGCGATACAACGAAGCGTCACGGCAGGCGTTCTCAAATGCGCGAGTGGTTCGTGACACCCTTCGTGACAAGAACCCCGATGACCCGAACCCTGATGTTGTCCCCCTGCTGAACGGCTTACGTTCTGAGGCTGGCTCGTATCCTTTGATTCGTTACGAAGGTGCGTGGAAGGGAATAACCGGTGGTCGGAGCGCTGATTTACTCCCTCCTAGTTTTACGCAACACCTGTTGAAGGGCGGTAGTGGAAGTCAACGTTTTGGTCTAAACGGTGAAGTTGAATTGGCCGTGGGGGTCCCCATCCCGGCCGTTGGGGCTGTCTACGTTGAGGTGTTTCCGCTCACCAGACTCGCAAATATTCTGTCAATCCTCAGAGGTTCGCTGATCGCCGGAACACTCGCTGCGTTGGGCGTTGGGGCTATTTTGGGTGCCTGGACTGCTCGGCGTGTGCTGCGACCCGTTACCGAGGTTGCACTCGCCGCCGAACGACTCGCCAGCGGGGCTCTTGACACCCGGCTCGAACCAGGAAGCGACCCCGACCTCAACCGGGTAGCAACGTCGTTCAACACAATGGTTGATGCTGTTCAGCGGCGGATCGAACGAGAAGAGCGGTTTGCTTCAGACGTGAGTCACGAATTGCGTACGCCGCTTGGAACAATGAGTGCGGCGGCACAGGTACTTGAGCGCCGCCGAGACGAGTTACCTGAACGTGCCGTTGCAGCCGTTGACGTCATTACCAGTCAACTTCGGAGGCTTTCCCAAATGGTGCTTGACCTACTTGAAATTGCCCGCATCGACGCCGGGGTCGCCGATGTGCACTTCGAGTCGTGCGCCGTGAGTTCGTTGACCCGTCGAATCATGGAGGGCCATGACGTTTCCAAATCGTTGCTCATCGTGAGCCAAGCAATGAGTGACGCCGAAGTACTGGTCGACCCTCGGCGCCTCGAACACATCATTCGAAACTTGTTGGATAATGCTGCGAAGTATGCGGGCGGGGTAACAGCGGTTCGCATTGCCGGGTCGAATAGATGGGTCACCATTTCGGTTGAAGATCAAGGCCCGGGGGTAGCTGATTCCGAACGTCAACGAATCTTCGAACGTTTTGCCCGGGGTCGCGCCGCCCAAGACACACCGGGAACCGGCCTCGGCTTGGCGCTCGCGAGTGACCAAGCGTTGTTGATCAAGGGTCGCCTCAGCGTAACCAACAACCGACCCAAAGGTGCCGTGTTCACGTTGACGTTAGAACGCGCATGAAGTTGGCGAATTTGCTCGTGAAGTTGCTGCGGAACAGATCTGCGCGTTGGATGCTCGTCGCGGCCGTGGTGTTCGCAGCCTGCGGTGTTCCGACCGACCCGAACGTGCGTAAAAACGCGCCAGGAAACGTCCCTTTTTCGTTGCTTGCTACGTCGAGCACCTCGACCACCCGAGTACCAACAACTCGTTCTGTTACCCCGTCGACGACGGCGACGACTCTGGTACCACCGACCAGTGTTCCGGTCATCACCGATCCCATGGTTACTGAACCGGTTGACCCAGCCGTGGAAACGGTGTTTCTTTACTTTGTGGTCGGAGACCGCTTCGTTCAAGAGCCACGTTTGCTTCCGCTTGGTGCCACGCCCGAAGTTACTGTTGCTGCACTGGTGTTGGGTCCGAGCCGAAATGACGGTTTAGTGTTTGCGCGAAGTGCGATCGGTTTTGGGGACGTAAGTTCAGTTGTTGTTGAGCGCGGGGTCGCCACCGTTGGACTTGATGTCAGTATTCAAGACCTTCCTCCATCAGAGCGTCGACGCATGGTTGGCCAACTTGTGTTGACGTTGACCAGCCAGCGCGGCATCGGTCAGGTGCTGTTTACCGTTGACGGAAAAGCACTCGATGTTCCGCGAGGTGACGGAACGTTCGACTCGGGGGCGCTGTCGTACGCCGATTTTTCGGATTTGATTGAAGAGATTCCTCCGTCGCTGAACGTGCCAGTGACCTCAGATCCGCCGTCAACTTTCGTTTCGCCCAACGGGGTTGGTTTGTAACTCGTGAGGTGTCGATTCAGCTTGCGCAACGAGTCGTGCCCCGAACTCGGCCGGGCTTATCGGACGAGCGAAAAAGTAGCCCTGCCCGAATTCACATCCAAGTGCTCGAAGCGATTCAACCTGTTGCTCGGTTTCAATCCCTTCAGCGCTAACAGAGAGCCCTAGTTGCTTGGCCAAATTGATGATCAGTTCCACGATGGCTAGGTCGTCGATACGGTCGGGTAGGCCCTGCACGAAGACTCGATCAATTTTGAGTGTGTCGATAGGAAATCGTGAGAGCCAACTGACCGTTGAGAAGCCGGTTCCGAAATCGTCGAGCGCCAAATGGAACCCAACATCACGTAGCGTTTGCAATATTTTGCTCGCATACTCCGGATCGGTTGACAGAGTGGTTTCGACGAGTTCAACGCAAATCTGTTTCGGGTCAACTCCGGCTGATATGCAATGTGAACGTAGTAACTCGGCAAGATCAGGGTTCTCAAGTTGGCGGGGTGACACGTTGACATGAAGCAAAAAGTCAGTGTGAGTGAGGTGAGCCGTTCGATTGATAATCGGCTGCCACTCGGCAAGATGTTTCGCGGCAAGGCGAAATGCCCGATCTCCGAGTTCACCAATAAGGCCACTCGTTTCGGCGAGCGGCACGAATTCACCGGGCATCACCACTTTGGCCTGCGGCGAAGGACGCCACCGAATAAGTGCTTCGCCACCAACAATCTGACCGTCAGCGATTCGAACGAGTGGCTGAATATCAAGGAAAAGTTGGTCGTCAGCATCAAGAGCGTCACGAAGGTCAGACACCATTCGATGCCGACTTTCGGCCTCTCGTCGCCAACTCTGGTCAAACATGCACACCTGGTTTCCGCCGCTACCAATCGAGTGACGAACCGCAATTTGTGCGTGCCGAAGTAGGTCTTCGGCTTGATCGCCTGGTTGAAGACTCGTCGCGATTCCGGCACTCGCAGTCACCGGTAAACGAAGGTTATGAGGCTGTTGAGTGAGCATTCGTTGAGCGGAAATGCTGTTCACCATTCGTTGCGCTGCGGCAACGACGTCGCCATACTCTTGTCGTACAAAAACAACGGCAAGGGCATTGGTCTCGATTCGACCAACCAAAGCATTGTTGGCATGCGCAAGTATTCGTGTTGCTACTTCGTTCACCACGTGATCAATCTGATCGTTGGTGATTCCGTCGCTCAGGGTTTCAAATCGATCAATCGCCAAGCAAATGACGGTGCAGTGTTGCGGCATCCGTTCGATCTCTTCGACTATTCCTGTTCGATTGAGTAGGCCAGTGATCTGATCGACTCGGTCACGGGCGAATCGTTGTTTGGTCAGGTTAAGTTCCTCGACGGCCTGTCGCCGTTGGGCTCTTGACACGCCAACGGCGTACAGGGTTGCAAAGGCACCGGCCAACATCACCGCTTGAACCTGAACAAACGAGGTTGCGTCATTTAGGCGGAAGCGGGCGCCGAGCGACAGGCCAATAATCGTGCTCAGCGACGCAATGTGAGCCGCAAGGCTTGTTCGACGAAGGGCGACCCAGAGGCACGGAAGTACGGCGAGGGGAATCCAGGCGTGCGTCGATGCGTCATTTGGCGTGCCGAGCCCAAAGACAATCAACGGAAAGAGGGCGATCGAAAGCGCCTGAAGCACTCCTTCGGCATAGGCCTGGATTGACTGCTGCCCGTTGAGTCTCGAACTAAGTAACGGTGACCAAAGGCCGGTGACATAAGCGAACACAGGAACAATGGTTGCAATCGCTAACGCATCACCAATAAAGAATGACTGGAGGCCTGTTCGAATATCGGCTGCTTGGGCACCCCGAACAACGTCGGCCACAGACACGGATACGGCAGTGAGTGCTGGGGTGAAAACACAGCCAAAACCAATAAACCAGCCGGTCTCGCGGAGCCGTTCCAGTTTGTGGGTTTTTCGGGCGGTGAGTTGAGCACCAACGAATACCGTTGCGAGAACGATGACTGCGTTGACGACGGTTGTTGTGACTTGCTGTCGGGCACCCGGGTACACCACGAAATCGGTGAGAAAGCGGGCGATGATGGCAGTGGCAATCCCCGATGTTCCGTAGGTCATGAACCACCAAAACATCACCCCAGCCGGAATAAAGAACGGGGTGAAACGAAAGCCGTCAACCACAAACATCTTCGAGGCAAGCGCGCTGATGAGATAAATGCCAACCATCGCAACATCAATAAGCGGCCTACGAAAAAAAGTTTGTTTCACGTCGATGCGTTGAGGATAGATGCTTACGTTGTGGGCGCGTCGGCAACATCGCCATTATCGAATGAGTTTGTATCCGATTCCTCTGATCGTCAGAATGACCTGAGGGTCTTGGGGGTTTTCCTCAATCTTGTTTCGCAAACGGTGCAGGTGGGCGTCAACCAAACGACCATCACCCAGGTGGGCGTACCCCCACACTCGCTCAAGAAGTTGATCGCGACTCAACACAATGTTCGGGTGATCCGCAAGTTCACAAAGCAGACGGAATTCTGTTTTTGTGAGTTCAATTGGCTCACCGTTTCGGGTGACCGAAGCTGCGTCTTCGCGAATCTCGATGCCTTGTGGCAGCCGAATCACTCGTCCGGTCGGTGGTGTGCCAGCCGTCGTCGATCCGTCGGCGTTGTCGGCATCGGAATCGGCGTGTTCGAGACCGTCACCCTCGTCCGCAGCACGTTCGAGCGCAACGCGGCGAAGCATGGCGCGAATTCGAGCGGTAAGGGCTTTCGGGACTACTGGTTTCATGACGTAATCGTCGGCACCAGCTT
The DNA here is from genome assembly GCA_031430595.1 of Acidimicrobiia bacterium. Lineage (GTDB taxonomy): Bacteria > Actinomycetota > Acidimicrobiia > Acidimicrobiales > JANYDT01 > JANNBN01. Next base: position 79,812 of record JANPBU010000060.1, on the reverse strand, counting down.
CGAGGCCAGCAACAAAATCATGGGTATCGGTGTTCGCCGTAACGATGATGATAGGAACAATGCTGATCGCTCGAAGGTCGCGGCACACATCGAAGCCCCTTCGGTCTGGCAACCTCAGGTCAAGTAGCACCAGATCAGGCGATTCTCGCTCGAAGGCCTCCATCCCGGCGGCAGCCGTTCCTGCTTCGATAACGCGAAAGTCTTCATCTTCCAGCACCATACGAAGTGCAAGGCGCATTTCCGGGTCATCTTCGATGAGAAGGAGCGTCTCGTTCATTGCTGGGCGCCTTGCTGTTGGTTGCCTTGCTGTTGGTTGCCTTGCTGTTTCGTCAGGTCGCTAGTGCATGGTTTGCAAACGGTTCGGCTTCGAAACGTGGTGAGGTCATCCATACTTGCGCAAAAGACACAGCTCGATTCGAGCCGCTTGAGTACTAACGCGTTTCCTTCAAGGGTCATATCCAAGTAATCGCCCAGTTTGATACCGAGCACCTTGCGGTATTCAGACGGAATGACTAGGCGGCCGAGGTCGTCGATTTTGCGGGCGACGCCCTTCGCAGCGGTCAGTTCTGGTGTTTCGTATTTCTGGGCAGATCCGGCTGGCATGACGCCTAACGTAGATGCTGTGACCCGTACGTATTTGACTACCGCCATCGCCTACGTGAATTCTGCTCCTCACGTGGGCCACGCGTACGAAGCGGTCAACGTCGACGCCATGGCCAGGTGGCATCGATTGAGTGGCGATGATGTGCACTTTCTTACCGGCACTGACCATCATGGCCTAAAGGTTCAGCGGGCTGCCGAAGCGGCTGGCGAAACCCCGCAGGTCTGGGGCGACCGCAATGCTCAGGCGTTCAAAGATGCCTACGGGCTGCTCGATGTGTCAAACGATGACTTCATTATGACGTCAGAGCCACGCCAATACGAGAGTGTGCAATGGATGCTGAACAAGGTTCGCGAAAACGGGTTTGTTTACAAAGACACCTATGAGGGCAAATATTGCGTGTCGTGCGAGGCCTACTACACCGATGCCGATCTAGTGGTTGTCGGAACGGATGTTGACTGCTGCCCGGTTCATAAGCGCCCAGTCGAGTTTGTGTCTGAAGATAACTATTTCTTCAAGCTGTCGGCGTTCGAAGATCGATTGATCGAGTGGCTTGATGCGGGTGTAAGCGGTGACCTGGCGCAAGGGGTTGTCACCCCGCAGACGAAAGAGAACGAAGTTCGCGGGTTCATTCGTCAAGGGCTTCAAGATTTCTCGATTTCTCGGTCGTCGATTTCGTGGGGTATCCCGATCCCTTGGGATGATAAGCACGTTTGCTATGTGTGGTTTGATGCGCTTGGCAACTACACCACCGCAGTGGGGCTGGGCCGTGACCAGGCGATGTTTGATCAGTGGTGGCCCCATGTTCGACATTGCATCGGAAAAGACATTCTGCGTTTTCACTGTGTGTATTGGCCAGCAATGCTGATGGCTGCTGGGCTCACCCCACCAAAGCAGGTTCATATTCACGGTTTCTTGCTGGTTGGTGGCGAGAAACTCTCGAAGACGGGTTTTGCTCAGATTTACCCTGCCGACCTCGTTGCAGAGTTCGGGGTCGACGCCACCCGGTATCACCTACTTCGCGAGGTCGCCTATGGCAACGATGGTGAGTTCAGCAACGAGGGTATGGTCGCAAGATACAACGCAGACTTAGCAAATAACTACGGTAACTTGGTATCTCGAACGATCACGGTGGTTGAAAAGAAGTGCGGGGGTATCGGGCCGTCACCCCTTCCATCCTCGCCGCTTGCTGCTTTGGCTGCTGAAGTTATTGTCGAGGCATCCATTGCGTGGGCTGAACCTTCGCCCTCTCATGCGTTAGAGGCGACCTGGCGTTTGGTTCGTGAGACCAATGCCTACCTGGCTGAAAACGAACCGTGGAAGATGGAGCCTGGCCCAGCCCTTGACGCTGTGATGGGCGACGCTTTGGAAGCCCTACGTATCATTACGATTCTGACATCGCCTGCGATGCCAACGATCTGCCAAGAAGTATGGACCCGCCTCGGTTTGCCTGGCTTGGTCGCTGATCAAAGAGTTCCAACCGATTTGGCATGGGGTGGTTACCCCGGCGGTTGTACCTTGCAAAAGGGTGAACCCCTGTTCCCACGCAAGTAGGTGTACTGATGACTTCCCCTATAACCGGTGGTCTACGGTGGACTGACGCTCACTGCCATCTCGAATACACCCGAGGTGCCAAAGGCACTGATGCGCTTTCGTTGAGTGACGAGGTTGCTGCTGCCGCTGAGGCTGGCGTGCTTCGTTTGGTTGATGTCGGAACCGACCTCGATCGGTCAACGCTGGCGGTCTCCCATGCCATCGAATCGTCGGCGATTTGGGCGACCGTTGGCCTTCACCCTCACGACGCAACGAATGGGTGGGATTGGATTGAGCCGATGCTTGCCCCCGATTCACCCGGTCGCAATCGAATTGTTGGGGTAGGCGAGTGTGGGCTTGATTACCACTACGACCATTCTCCCCGACAACTTCAACGTGAATCGTTCGCGGCCCAAATCGCGCTAGCTCACGCCTACGATTTGGCCCTGGTCATTCATACCCGTGAGGCGTGGGATGACACCTGGTCGATGCTTCGATCGGAAGGGGTTCCGTCACGAACCGTTTTTCATTGCTTCACCGGTGGTGCCGCTGAAGCTGAAACCTGTTTGGCGCTGGCCGACGGTGTGATGCTGTCGTTTAGCGGGATTGTGTCGTACAAGACCGCACCAGAAAATCGTGAAGCTGCAGCGCTGTGCCCGCTGGACCGCTTCACCGTCGAAACCGACTCGCCGTATCTCACCCCGGTGCCCCATCGAGGAAAGAAAAACGTGCCCGGTTATGTGCCCCTCGTTGGTGCGGCCGTTGCGGCAGCCAAGGGTCTTGGCGTTAGCGAGATCGCTGCGGCTTCATGGGCAAACGCTGAGCGATTGTTTCGACTGGCATGACGGTGACCCTTTGACGCTCACTCGGAAGCAAGCGATTGATTTGCTCGAATCTCGGGGAATGAACCCTTCGCGAGCGCTTGGGCAAAACTTTGTGGTTGACCCCAACACGGTTCGTCGTATCGCCAGGTTGGCCGAGGTTGGCGAGGGAGACCGGGTACTTGAGATCGGACCCGGGCTCGGTTCACTGACACTTGCCTTGGCCGAAACCGGTGCCTCAATTCGTGCTGTCGAGATCGACAAGTACATCCTTCCGGTGTTGCGATATCAGGTTCGCAATCTTGACGTTGAAGTGCTCGAAGGTGATGCGATGGCTCTCGACTGGCCGGGGGTGCTTCGTGGGCAGTCACATGTACTCGTAGCGAATCTTCCGTACAACATAAGCGTGCCTTTGATTGCTGACGTGCTTGATCAGCAGCCACTTATTGAACGTATGTTGGTGATGGTTCAGAAGGAAGTTGGTGAACGCTTATGTTCCCCGCCGGGCTCCAAGGTATACGGCGCCGTTTCGGTGAAGGTGGCGTATTGGGCCGAGGCAAAGATTGTTGGCATTGTTCCACCGACGGTGTTTTTGCCAATGCCGAATGTTGATTCGGCTCTCGTGTCGATCACCCGCCGTGCTGCACCGGCTGTCGACCCGTTGACTGTTCCGTTTGACGCACTTTTTTCGCTGGTTCGTATGGGGTTTGGTAAGCGCCGCAAGATGCTGCGGGGGTCGCTTTCCGGTGCGGTAACGGCAGAGATGTTTGAGGCTGCCGAGGTTCGCGGCGAGGCACGGCCCGAAGAGCTTGACGTGTTCGCTTGGGGTCGCTTGGCTGCAGCTCAAATCGCGTTTCGTCCTCACTAGGAGCGACTGACCGGGATGGACCGTCATGGACCGGGAACTGACTTGGTTCACCCGAGCGTCTGAAGGTGATGCAAACCCTTCGACGTCTATTGGTTGGTTCGGTTGTCGGCTTCTCTTTGGTACTTGGCGGCTGTGGCGGGTCAGCTGACCGGGCGACTTCTTCGGCACCGGAAAAAGAGCTCTTCGCGCCCGCAGATGCTCACTACTTGCTCTAGGACCTAATGGAGCGTGAACGGGCTCGACTGGGAATGCCTTCGTGGCTGGTGGTCACGTTGTTCACCGGATGGCCGACAGATGGATGTCCGATGATGTCTGAACATCTAAGACCTACCAACTTATGTCCGGACATGTCCGGACCACAACGTTGGTGTGGCACCGTCTTCCATTTCAGCCTCCGCTGGTGTGTTTGCTCTCAGTCGACTCCGCAAAAGGATTCTGAGTTTTGAGTGAAGTTAATCCTGTCGTCGGCGTGCTACTCATACAGCTCGCTGGCTAAAGCCGTCGAACAACAGCGATTTAACTCATCGGCACGGCCGTTACAGTCCTAAAATCCGTGGATAACCATGACGACGACACCGGAGACGACTAGCGCTGCCGATCACGTTGCATGGATTCGGCCTGCTCAAGCGGCAGTTTTGCTTCAGAAGTCAGAGCGTCACGTCCGGCGAATGTGTGCGGCTGGCACGATTGAATGTTGCCGAGATCGGTCCGGTCACTGGGTAGTTTCCATGGCAGCGGTGGAGTTGTTGGCCAGTGACGAGCAGATGTCCGCAGATGTCCGGACATCAGTAATGCCTGCCGACCGGGCTCACCGGCTTGGTGGAGACGACCCAACTTTTGATGAGTTCCGGTTGGAACGCTTCGCAATGCAGTCCGAGATTGCCCAGTTGCGGTTGCACCTATCACAAGCAATGGCAGTTGAACGTATCAAGCTCGACGTGACGAATCACGGGCCATGCGATTGGCTGCTGCGCACCGCCTTGCTTTCGAGGCAACTAGCGAAGCGACGACGGGGAACTAGTCGAACGTCCCATGACTGGATGATCATGTGTTTAGAACTAGTTCGTGTTCCCTGCGGTCTCGTTGGTCTCGTCGTTTCTTTGGCACTCTTGAGTAGTTGCACTAGGGAGCAGGGCACGCCGAGCCTCGAAATTGAAAAGCAAGTTCTTCTCGGTACACCTCGGGAGGAGTACATGATTAAAGACCGAGCGTTAGCCCGGTGTATGAAGGAGCAAGGGTTCGAATACATCCCTTTTGCCCCCGCTGAGTTGCCTGACACACGTCCTGCGACGTTCATTTCTCCTGCGTCCTTGGATGAGCAGACCATTTCCGGATTTGGACGGTCCGAAAGCATTCGCAACACGCGAGAGCTTCGAGAGACCGGTGACCCGAACCTAGCAATCGTTTCGAGGCTAAATCTAGAGGACTCTCGGGCATATCTCCGTGCTTTGAACGGAAATGAACAAGTCGATGGTTGTATCGCAAGCTTTGATCGTTCTGCGGCTGGTGAGGCTCAGCAAAGGCTGCTTAACGGCCTCTCGGAGCGTCGACAACGAATATCCTTGACATCCCGCTGCAATCGAGTGGAGGAATCAATGGTCGAAATGCATGTCCACGATGGGTTACGTCGGTCTTGTTGACTTTTCTGACGTGTACTCCAAGGTTCTCGATGTTGCCCATGTGCGGCTAGCGAAAAGCCTGGGCGACACATCAGCGAACCTGGAGGGCCCCCCGGTTTGGGGTCTTGCGCTGCCAAACGCTGAACTATTGAAACTTTCCGAACAACTTTGGCGTGTGGAATTGCCGCTTGCGAAGGCGGACGCCGCTTGTAAACGTCCGTTTGAGAAAAACTGGAGCTCGCTTTGGGTGGCTGAACTGAACGACTGGAAAGACACACAGAGCGCTGACCTCGATATGTTCGAGTCCGAGGTCTCCAAATTAGATTCAGACTCCTGATTGTGGAAGATGTATGGATTAACGGCATCATCGGATCCACTCACACATTCGAGGATCCATCTGAGCTCCGCGTTGCAAGACGGCTGGCAGGGCCCTTCGGAACCAAATGCGTCACTTCTTCGGTGAGAGTGCGAGCGGTTCGTAAGAGACGATCTGGCCATGAACAGCGCATTTGCGCTGCGAAAGCAACAATGTGTAGCGGTAAGGGGACTCTTCGCGTCCGCAGGTGCTCACTGTTAACTCTAAGACCTGATGGGAGCGTGAACGCGCCCGCTGGGCAATGCCTTCGTGGCGGGTCACGGCGTTCACCGGACCATAAACACCCGGATGAATTTCCGCTATTTCCGAGCGGAAACTGCGGAAATAGGAATGACCGGTTGATGACCCTGTTTTGCCAGGTCATCGGGGCTGTCGTCTGCCGGATCCGGGTAACGGTAAGCGCCCATTTCCGGGCGGAAATAGGTCACAAAGTAATTTCCGGGCGGAAATGGATGTCAGATTGAATTTCCGGGCGGAAATGATTGCGTATTTCCGGGCGGAAATGTAGGGGTGGGACCATCAAGGCAACCTCCCGTAATTGGGGGAAGTGTTTTGACTGGGCACTGACCGCTCTAACGGTCTTTGTCCAACCAACCGAAAACAGCGTCGAGGTGGCCAGCTGATTATCCCGGCAGGCTGCTTTGAGGCATGTCAATGGCTGATAATCGTCCACTTTGCAATGGGACTCCGACTGCTGAGTTGCGACCGCACTTTTCTTTATCAAGGCGAAGCGTTAAATCTTGTACCGCTTCGATTTTGCTGAGCACCTCAGTGTTGCCGAGCTTGCTCGCCGAACTGGGTACACGATCCTGAATCGCTCCCACAACGCGTGCGGTCTTCGGCGATTCCAGCAGAACCTCCTCGGGCTCCCAGGGAAAAGGAGTTGTATCATTGGATTTAATATGGCGCTACCGCACCGCTGCCCTTCAAGGGCGCCTTCCTACTAACAAGGGAGTGTAAGTAGTATTCAAATCATGGTCGATCCAAGCGCTCCCACCCTCACCGAGCGACAATCCACGCTCGTCATGGCAGACGGACGAATCCGGCTCAATGATGCGGCTGCCGAAGTGCTTGGTGGCGTAGGCGCATGGATCAACGTTGACGTCATTGATGGTGCCGTAGTCTTGCGGCCGTCGACACTTCATCCTGACACTGTCGAGGCGCTCCACGCGCTGCAACTCGACAACGACGAATCCTGACCACCTATGAATGTCGTTCTTGACGACCAGTTTGTTAAACGCGTTCTCGTACAGACTCCGCTGTGGCTCGTCGACTTTGTCGGGGACGGGACTGTTTACACGACGCCGAGATGGAAACGACGTCTCAGAAATGCCTTGGAGCATCCTGGGAACGGCATGCTGTCACATGACGTTGTGCGGTTGGACGTACCTGAACTTTTCCGCCGTCTTGATGATGTCGCTTTAACACCTGCTGTTGCGCGAGACCTCGCTGAAAGTGTCGGAGAGCTCGCAGCGCTACCGCCGCTTTGGCGTGAAGCAATCGTTGGTGCGGTAGTTACCGAGTCAATCCTGATCGTCAGCACGATACAGATTACGGACCGAAATCGTGCCAGGATCGACCCGGCGCTCGAACTGCTACGCGTGCAGATGATTGCGCGTGATCCGTAGTGCCACCAGGGGCGTGTGGTTTCGCTTGACCGGACGGTAGCAGACCAGATGACGGCAACAAGGGGCCGTTCACTGCGTTCGCTGTTCCGCTTGCAGGCGACCTCCTGGCCCGCTTTCGTGGACCTCGGTAAAGATCCTGTTGTCTCCTTAACGTTCCGGGTACCCGCAAATCAGTTCGACAAAGTATTGCTCGAACTGTCGAAGGTAGCAAAGTTGGTTGATAGATCTGTCGCCTTTGAGGAGGTAACCAGTCAGGTGGTTGACCTCGATGCTCGAATTCGTAGTGTCAAGGCTGGGCGTGACCGACTCGTCGAGCTTCTTGCTCGGGCCAAAACCGCTGAAGCCTTGATTACGATTGAGACCCAACTTCAACAGCGCGAAACTGACATCGAATCGATGGAGGCGCAACGTCGAAGTCTTTCTGATCAGGTGTCGCTCTCAACAATTGTGATCACTGTCGCACGAAACATCAATGTGCTTGCCGAGCAACCGAAGTTTAGTGATGGGCTTTCAGGTGGTTGGCGGTCAGTGAAGGTCATTGGTGTCGCTGGTGGGGCGGTGATCGGGGTTCTCATCGGTTTGAGCCCATTGATCATTGCCGGTGTGCTTATGGTCTTGGGCCTTCGCCGTGTAGTGAGGCGACGAAAGGTCAGCGCGCCTACTGTTCCAGGCTTAACCTAATGTTGTTCGAATCGTCCAGAGCTTGAATTCCCTTGTGAGAAGCGGTGATTGGGCACCAGTGTCGCTCCACCCACAGGCAAGGTATGATTTGGCGTGGCTGCTCGTACGATTTCTCCTGAACTTGCGAAGGCTGTTGACCATGCCCGCGAAGAGTCCCGTCGGTTTGGGCAATTGCGGGACCATCCGGTGCCGATTCCCGTGCCTCCTCTGTCGCCGAGCGAACTTGCTGCGGTTTCCGATTGGCGAACAAGCGGTGACTATGACCGGGTCATAAGTGAACTCGTCGCATCGGACCCGGCTATTCGGTCGGTCGGTTGCGCTTTGGTCGATGGGTCGCTCGATTAGACGGGTGGCCTCAAGCAAGTCGAGTCGGTGCGGCATTCCGCTTGGACTCAGCACGACCCGGTGGGTGTGCGGGGTTTTGGTGCTTCGTGCCGAGTTTTTGTGTCGCAAAGGGCTGGCACAAGACGCATAGTGTGAGCACAAGCGAAAGAAGGGCATCGAAACAGTGCCGGCGGCGACCCCAGGACCACACCAGCGGCTGTTCTGAGCATTAGGACTGCACAAACTGTTTGTAGTGCACTTAGGTCCTACTACAACCAGTTTGTACTACAAACAGTTTGTAGTGACCCCCGAGTTTTGGCCGGACCCAATGGGCAATCGGCAGCGCTTAGATCCCAAGGACAATGCGGAGTCCTTTGTCAATATCGTCAATTAAAACGCTCGGCAAGCGGCCCGCCTGTTTCCCGAGGACTGATCGGTCGATCAGTTCGAGACCAAGGGGAATTGCTACTGAATCCTTCGGTAGGCCGCTAGCGGTGGCCGAAAGGAAGACGTTGCCAGCGAGACCCGCTCGGGTGAGGTTCGAAGTGATAGGCACGACCTGGGTTTGCCAGACGTCCACAGCGAGGACGTCGTCTGAAGATACGACCACACACGGTCTGCGTTTATCGAGCCCGATCCAATACACCGAGCCCCTCGCTACCATGGCGCAGAACGTTCCATCTGTTTCATCGTTCTCAACGACTCGGCTCGGGTCGGAGGTTTAACCCCCGCAAACTCGGCGTCAGCCATCAACTGCTGAGCGATGTTCAGCGCTGAGTGCGTGGCAGCGTGATGTCGAAGCTGATCGGCTACCCAAGTAGAGAATGGGACCCCGAGGCTGTCGATGATCGCTACCACGTCATCGGGGACACTGATTGTTTTGTTAGGCACGTACGTATCTTACATACGTGTAAACATTGCGGCAGAACATGTTGTGTCGTGAGGGAATCGGATCGCGTGGTGGCCCCGGTGTCTCTGCCAGTATTCGACGGTGAGCTTCTTCGATTCTGACCCGACACCTGAACCGCCAGCCGAAGTCAAACCGATTTTCCCGGTTTGGTTTCGACCGCCGATTGATGTCCTCGGAGCGAGCGTGGCGCAACAATGTTTAATTGCCAGCACGCCGGACGTAGTGGCCCTCGTGACTGGGCTGACCGCGTATCCCGCTGGCCTGAGCTTCAACATCGAAGTGCGGGCGCACTCAATGGAATTGCACACCGGTCATGCATCGGTCTATGACGGTCCGGGCCGGGTTCGGTTTGGGCTTGAACTTGAAGATGGTTCCGCAGTGTTCCGCAACCGCCCTCAGGTGGACGACTGGCCGCCTGTCGAGGACGATCGACCCAATGATGGCCCAGTCTTGATGCAATCCGGAGGCGGTGGAAGTGACGAGACGTTTGCGTTTGGATTGTGGTTGACGCCGCTTCCCCTCGGCACATACTTCACAGTTGTGTTCGAATGGCCCGCAGCGAACATGCCTGAAACCCGATGTGTAGTGAGTTTCGGCGACCTGCACCAGATTGCCCTCAATGCACAACAGCTTTGGTGATCAGCTAGCGGGATGGTGGACTGGGCGTTCTACGTTTCGTCGGTGCGGAACGGTTTTGCGAAATCGGGTCGGATCGAACGCCAGATAATCTCGTGGTAAGGCTTTGCGTCGTACATCTTGAACAGCACGGCGCGGTGGGGCTGCGTCGAGAAGAAGAATGCTGTGCGCTTACGATCATCGGCCGAAATCTCATCCGACGTCATGACCGCTCGACACTCGCTCTCGATTTCATCGAACTCAACCTGCAAGTCGCGAGACGTATTCTTGACCCAGCCGTAAAACTCGTCGGGTACGCGGTCTAGTAGCTCGTCAAGGGGTAGGCCGGTCGACAGGTGCTCCCAAATAGTTACGGTAGATACCCCGGTAACCAATCGGTGTAGACGCAAATAGTCGGCGAATTTCACCTTGGCACGTAACCCCGACGCAAATCGAACGACGTACCCTTCCGCGTCGTCGCCGTTCACGTCCTCCGAGCCAGCACCGATCAGATTGGCCCAATTGGCGAGTGAATGGTGTTGCGTAACTAGCGGACCATCCCACCGGTCGAGCCCCGGTAAAGGCAGATCACAACCCGTTTCTGTGTCGATGACTGCCAAAAGGACGAGGTCGTCCCGATCGCCGTAGTTGACCACAATCCGATTCGACGGATAGATGATCTCGAACAGCCACGTTTCGTTTTCCGGAATCACCGAGTCAAGCGAGGAATAACGTGTACGTACTATGTCAGTTGCGTGTAGAGCTTGGTCACTGATGAACGAGCCCCGGGTGGAAATACAGATCTGGCCACTGAGGGGGTTTCGATACGCGATTCCGAGCGACCCGTCGAGCTTGTCAAACACCGAAAATTGTTCGTGAACCGGAAGGGAGCCCAGTGAACTTTCTGGGCCATCGTGCTCGCCCGCGTTGAAGAATTTACCGAACGGTCGCGACCATACCCGGCCATCATCGTGAACAATCAGCCCCCGACACGCCAGCGTCTCAGGGGTCCAGATGCGCTCATACTGTGCCTTCGCCGTGTAGTCGTAAAGGTGTAACGGTGCATCGGGGTGGTGGCGTTTCGCAATCACTCGGTTTTCAACATGGGCCTCTAGGGCGCGTACATCTAACCAGTCGTTAAGTTGCAGCATTAGAAATCGCCGGGCGCAACTTGAAGGCAAACCAACCCGAGGTCACGCCACATGTCGACCACCTGGTTGCGATCATCAAGAACAAACGACACGTTCCACTTTCCTCTCACGTTGGCATCAAACATTTCGCGCTTAACAATTGAGTCCTTCCGGACATCTTTCAAGGCGCGCATATGAAGCTCTGTATATGAAATGTTGTTTGCAGCCAACCAACGCTCGGTATGTGGCCGAAACTCTTCGTCGCGCCCACTCATGAGCAACACGTGTTCATGGTGAGTCATGATCGATCGCACGACTTCACTGACCTGGTCGGTCTCGCAAAGCGCAGTGTCGTACGGGCCGCGTGCCACCATGAGCGCAAGCGTCCCGTCTAGGTCAACGATGATCGCTGTAGGAAGGGTTGGGTCAGGGCGGTATGCCTCAACCGGCTGGGCAATGAACTGCTGCCACATACCCCGTATGACTTTTTCGCCAACACTCTTTGGGCGAGCGAGGTCACGCCGTATCGCCTCATCAAGTTCGATGTGGAACCACTTGATCTCAACGGTTGCGAGGCCCTTTACCAAGCCTCGAATGTGGGCTTCGTGGCGAGGGGCGAGGTTTGTGTCGTCGATGATGACGTGCTTGCCAGCTTCGAGGGCGGCAAGAACTAACTGGTCGCGAGTGCGTTCGACGAACTGCTCATTTGACTTTGAATGGTGACCATCATCAAGCATGGCTCGAAGGTCATCTTTGTTGATTCGCTTCGTTGTGTTCGGATGTTCCGCAACATATTCACGGGCCCACGTTGACTTTCCCGAAGCCGGAAGCCCCTTACAAATGCATACTCGCAACATCGAACCAGACTTGTCGACCAAACAGCGGTTGGCAAACCAATTGAGCTGGTCTAACTAGTTTCTTGATTCTTCGCTCGAGGCGGCGGCTTCAGCGAACGCTCGTTTGAAGGCGTGAAATCCGTACATCAACGCGCCGAGCGATGTGATGACAAAGACCCCTGAGCCAATACTGAAAAGTAGGCCGTCGCTCATGAACTGGCCGAATTTTCACCAGCAAGAAGCAGTGACCCGAGCGAGAGAATTGACGGAACCCAAATGCCGACGTAGATGCCCTGCTGCTCGTGTCCAGAAAAGTAGAGGCTTACCGAAAGCACGAGAGAGATGAAACTGGCGATCATGAACAACAGCTTTACTTTGATTAATGGTTTATTGACGATGGTGCGGAGTACGTCTGAGTTGGTCGGGGCCGGTTGCTTGTTCACAGTCGAACGTTAGAGGGTCTGCCGTTGAACAGCTAGGAGCCACAAGTGATTTCTGCTCTGGCCAAAAAATCTGTGGACCTGACCGATAGGTAGAGAGAGGCCCTGCCCTAACTTTGAAGGGTGCTCAAAACTCTACGGTCCTCAGGATTTTCATCAAACATTTCGTACTTGCTCGGCTTTGCCTCGGTAGCGGCCAGCATTGCGATTTGGAACACCAATAAAGGAAAGGATGCTGCCCACGCTGAACGCTTTGGTATCTTCGTTGGCCTCTGGGCTCCGACCTTCTTCGCCATTGGGAATGGGATCGACGCACTCGACAAGTGACCTAGCAAACGCAACGCAGCGTGTGGGTGGCTCCCAGGTCAGGCGATAACCTCGGAAGCCATGCCCGTTGTTGTGATGTCGCCTGCCAAACTTACCGTGTCGCTAAAAATGACCGGGGTGCTCGACAACGGGTACCACACCATTAGCGCCGAAATGGTGACGCTTTCGTTGGCCGACGAACTTGAGTTTTCCGAGGGTAACGGATTGTTGGTCACCTTGGAGGGCGCAGCAGCGAACGGGCTACCGGTCACTGTTGGGCTCGACAATCTCGTTGCGAAAGCTCTCGCCGAAGTGGGTAGAACCGCCTCGGTAGTTGTACGAAAACGAATCCCGGCTGGCGCCGGATTGGGTGGCGGGTCAGGTAACGCCGCTGCCGTGTACCGATGGGCCGAACGTACGTCTGCAGACGATATTTTGTCAAGCGCCGCTCTTGGTGCCGATGTTCCGTTCTGTATCCTCGGAGGTAGGGCTCGGGTTACAGGGATCGGCGAAATTCTCGAACCCCTACCATTCGAATATCGTACGTATACGTTGGTGTGTCCACCGTTCGGGGTGTCAACGCCAGCTGTCTATCGAGCTTGGGATGCGCTCGGCAGCCCGATTGGCGAGAACGGCAACGATCTTGAGCCAGCTGCATTGGTCGTTGAGCCTCGTCTTGCCGACTGGCGCGATGTGTTGGGAAACGCAACCGGAGTGACCCCACGGTTGGCTGGAAGTGGTTCAACTTGGTTCGTCGAAGGTAGCTTCCCCGGCGAAGATCGAATCGTGACGACAACCGTCAGATAAGCGCTCACAAGTTGAATCAAATTTGATGAGGTCTTCAGTTCACTTTCTCGTTACGGTCAGCCTATGGAAACAAGTGTGCGACTTGACGGGCGAACTCTTGTAAAACTCGATGCCCGCCCGTTACATGTTTGGGATGGACTGTTGCTGGGCGAATTGACGATGGTGTTGGCCTATCCGGTGTTTTGGTCTATCCACCGCGCATTTCCGGGGGTCAATGGCCCGGGGTTTCTTAACGTCTTAACTGACCTCGATGCAGAAGCAAGCATTCCGACTTTGCTCTCCGTCGTGCAATTGGCCATCGTTGGCTGTATCGCTTCGGTTATCGCAGTCGACATCCGCCGCGACCGTAATCGTGTGGACTTCGGATGGTTCGTAGTTATCTCAAGTCTGTTTGCAATGATGTTTGACGAAGGCCTGTCGTTCCACGAGCGCCTGATTGACCCGCTTCGAGCCGCCCTTTCTTTGTCTGCTGGCGGACCGCTGCGATTTGCGTGGGTGATCGTTGGCATTCCATTTGCGCTTGGTCTCGCACTTTTGTTGCGTCCCTTCGTCCGTTCGCTTGACCCTTCAGTGAGGCGATCACTGAATTTGGGGGTTGCTATCTTTCTGTTTGGGGCAATCGGCTTAGAGATGGTCGGCGGGAAGATTCAAGGAACGTTGGGAGTGGACTCTTTCTGGTACATATGTGAAGTGATGGCAGAGGAAGGCTGCGAGATGTTTGGCATTTCGCTTATCGGTCTTGGTCTCGTGAAGGAATTGCGACGCCACCCCCGTGCACTCGACAGGTTGATAACAGCATCGTAGCGGCCGTCTGAATGGCACTCTTGCCCACTCAGTGTTCGAGAAGCTACATTGAAGTTCGACGGAAAGTACGAGGGTTACAGACGTGGAAGTCGCTGGATCGATTGGCTCCATACGGCAACCTGTGGGTTTTTGGCACGGGTTATTCGCGCTTGAAGTGCTGTTGGTTGTCGGATATCCCGTCGTGTTTCTGGTGAACCGAGCCACCCCTGAGCTGCCCGGAATAGGGCTCATCACTGGGCTGTCAAACCTCGACAACGAATCGAGTTTCGCAACCCTCTTTTCGGTTCTTCAGTTGGGCGCTGTGTCAACGTTGGCAGCATTGCTCTGGCGTAATGCCCGGTTCTTCGAAAGGTCTGAGAGACGAGGATGGACCATCTTGACGCTCACATTTGTAGCGATGACCATTGACGAAGATTTGTCGTTTCACGAATTGCTGATTGAACCGGTGAAGTCAGCGCTTCATCTTGGCGAAGTGGGCCCCTTTCATTTTGCCTGGGTGATTCCCGGTGCCCTAGTTGTTTTGGTTCTTGGGTTTGTGTTGCGATCTTTCATCGGCGCGCTTGCCTCCGGTGTTCGAAACCGATTGACCCTCGGCTTTGCCCTCTTTTTGTTGGGTGCGATAGGTGGCGAAATGGTTGGGGGTACCATCGATGGCTCGATTGGGAGAGAAAATTTCTACTATGTGCTGGCCGTGATGGGTGAAGAAGGACTCGAAATCGCTGGGGTAACCGTTATTGCCCTCGGGCTCATCATCGAACTTCGAAAATACCCTGGCCTATTTGCCAAACTGATCGAAAAACCAGGGGCCTGGCCCGGGAGTAGCGGGGGTCGAACCCTGATGTGAATCGCAATGCGATTCCGAAATACTGTGAGCATGCACACGACGGCTCTCCAGAACGATTCAGTATCGCCCCAGGAATCGTTTGTTCGTCGAGTCGTCAATCGAGTGACTTGGCTTCTCGGGGCAATCTTGATCCCATTGGCGGTCGTTATCGGTGTAGCTGTTTCGGTGGCGGTGTTCTTCGTGGCAGCCGATTGGGTCGATCGGCTTACGCCGTTGTTGCTCGTATCGATCATCGTCGGGTCGATCTGCGCTTCGGGGTTGGGGGGTGAGCGCTCGCCTTCGAAAGGAGACAGGTCTAGCTTTTTAGATAACGGTTATCTATACTCACCGCATGGGTATCGTTCGTTGGGCGGGGGTGTTGGTCAGGCTTCAGTCGGGGGGTCGGCGGTCGCTCGGTACGGTTCTCTACGCAACGGTGCTGTTCCTGGCCGCACTTGTGCTGGCTTCGGGGCTGTACGTTCGATCGAATATTGCCCAGCGATGGGATGCTGCTGCCCTCGGGTTTGGACCACCCGATGTTGTCGTGACCTCGCGGTCAACAAATGCGCTCGCTGAGATCTCACAAATCGAAGGTGTTGCGTCAGTCGGGTGGCGACTGCAAATGCTTCATGGTGTGTCGATTGGTCGTATTTCGCCAAACCCTGGAGAGCCGATTGCGGTCAACGCTCGGATGGTGATGGCCAACACGCAGCCGGTGGCAATGATCCGCTCGGGCAGGTGGCTTACTCCGAGCGACGTAACCGGGGTGGTCCTCGATGACGGGTTGGCCCAAAACCTCGGGCTCAGGGTCGGAGACAAGGTTACGGTGCACCGCGAAACCCGCGCTACCGAGGTGGAGGTCGTTGGTACCGCGCTTGATTTCACAAATTGTCTAGCGTCGGATTGCACCCCGTCGAATGTATGGGTGTCTCCGAAACTTCAGAGCGTTCTGGGCAGCCCTGGATGGAACGTATTTGTAGAGGGCTTCACATTCGACAAAGATATGCGCGCTGAACAACTCGTTACGAAGATGATGACCGCAGAACGGTCGGATATTCGCGTCGTTACGTCGGCCAACGAAGTTCGCGACGCCGTAGTGATTCGCAATGGTTTGCTGGGAAGTGTGGTTGCGGGGTTCGGGCTGTTTGCGCTGCTTGCTTCATCGATCATCGTGTCGTCGATCACGAGTATCCGATTGTCTCAAATGCGCCGCGACCTTGGCCTGTTGCAACTCGTTGGGGCCACGCCCCGTTCGGTGCTCGGAGTGGTGCTCATTCAAAACATGGTCATTGGTTTCATCTGCGGTATGAGTGGCTGGTGCGCTGCGTGGCTGGTGCGAAATCGCCTGATACTTGGTGCAGCACGATTGCTTCCCGAAGCAGATGGCCAGCTCAGCTCGAGCGTGATCGTGGTGGTCGGCGTGGTGTTGCTCATCGTGGTGGTTGGCACACTGTTTGCGTCGATCGGGGTTTTACGACTTGAGCCGCTTATGGCGTTGAGGGGGCGTGCGGAACCCGGGAAGGTTGAGGGCAGGTCGCGAGCGGCGCGCGTTCCATCGTCAGTTTTGACAATGTGCGAGCGAATGCTTCGTACCCAACGACGCCACTTGCTCGTAGCTCTACTGGCGTTAATCGTGACAGCTACAGCTTCCGTTGCTGCCAGCGGTTTTGACGCAGCTTTGATTGCCTTCGCTTCGGGCGATCAACACATCGGGGCAAAGGTCGATACTCAGATCACCCCGACGAACGAAGCCGAAGCCAACCGTGTCGATACAACCCTCGCTCGAAGCGCAATCGTCGACGCTTGGTGGAAAGAGACCTTTCGTCAGGTGTTGGCGAATCGGATCACCGCTCAGGCAAGATTCGTTGACGGCTCGATACAAGACGTGGGCTTCACGCTTGCGAAGGGAAGATATCCGATTGGCCCCGGTGAGTCAGTTATTGGTTACGGGCTAGCAAAACGCGGAAACATTTTGCTCGGCGACACGATCACCGTCGTTGCTGAGCACCGTAGCTTTACAACGCTTGTCGTCGGTCAAATAGTTGATGGCAGTAATGCCGGACGTTCAATCGTCATGCCCATGGCCGACCTTCCGATAGATACTCGTTGGAACATCCGCCGCAGTATTCGGTTCACCTCTCAAGTCGACCGGGCCGCCGCCGCAGTCGAGGTTCGTCTATTGGCAGGTCTTCTCAAAGAGCAATCTCAATCTGGTGGTATTCGCCAAAATGTCACACCTTACCGAGGTGCCCTGTATCTGCTTGCTGCAGCGGTATTGATGGTTGGTTTGTGTCAGCTTGTGGCCAGTCTTGTGCTCATGTTGAAAGCTGCGAGTCGTGACCATGCAACACTTCGCGCAATCGGGGTTCGAGATAGTCATCTCGTATGGGCACAGATTATAGTGACGTTGTTAGTGGTGCTGATTGCGGCGCTACTCGCACTCCCGCTTGGGTGGTTGGCCTATCGGTCGTCGGTGACTTCGGTGGCCAAAAGTGTTGGAATTGGCCCCGGGGTCGTACTTCCTTCGCCAGTTGGTCGCCACGTGGTTGTCTCGACGATTCTTTGCGCAGTGGCAGTTGTTATCACCGCAGCTACTGCATCACGCCAGTTGGCTTTGCCCCTCATTTCATCTCTTCGTGCCGACTAGCTCCGCCTGCTTCACCGTTTGAAAGCGATGTGAAAAACAATGCGTCAACTCATCCTTGCTCTACTTGCCGACGGCTCTGGTCACGGTTATGACCTTCGAAGAACGTATGAGCAAAAATTTGGTTCGGTATGGGCACCTACGAACGATGGTCAAATTTACGTAACACTTTCTCGCCTTGAAAAAGAAGGCCTAGTCGAATTCGAGGTTAAACCGCAAGGAGATCGCCCTGACCGTAAGGACTATGCGATGACCGACCACGGTCGCGAAGCTTTGGTGAGGTGGCTGGGTGAACCGCCAGCGCCACCAAATCTTAGAAGCGAAACAATGCTGCGAATTTTAGCTGCCGCAGCCTCAGGACTTGCCGATCACCAGGTCATGATTGCTACCGCCCGCCGTGAGTATCTTGACGCGCTGAGAAGGGTCGACGAGCTGCGCGATGCAGCCGAAGATCCGATTCGGTCGTTGTTGGTCGAATCTGCATCGCTTCAACTGGAAGCAGATTTGAAGTGGCTCGATGTTGCCAGCGTCGAACTTGGGCCGTTTAGAAAATCGAGAAAAGGGAAGTGACAGCCATTGCCGTGCGCTGCAAAGGTTTGGTCCGGCGATACCCAGGGTCGGAAATGTCAGCCGTTGCAGGTATCGACCTAGAGGTCAACGAAGGTGAGTGGATCGCAATTATGGGCCCATCTGGCTCGGGAAAATCAACGCTGCTGAACCTCATTGCAGGTCTAGACACCCCTGACGAAGGCTCGATCATGGTCGGTGGCGAAGAGATGAGTGGTGCAAGTCTCACGAAACGTGCGTTGTTTCGAAGGAACAAAGTGGGCATCGTGTTGCAATCGCTAAACTTGCTTGCTGATCTCACGGCGCTTCAGAATGTTGAGTTACCGCTCAGAATTGCCGGCGCTAAAAGGCGAAGCAGCTCGGTTGAAGCTATGGGTTTGTTGATGTCACTTGGTATAGGGGAACTTGCGCATCGTCGGCCGGACGAACTCTCTGGCGGACAGCAGCAACGCGTCGCCATAGCACGCGCGCTTGCGAATAGGCCAGCGGTGGTCTTGGCCGACGAACCAACCGGTGCACTAGATAGAGCGAGTGCGACTGGTGTGCTTGATGTACTTCGTGCGGCAAACTTGGCCGGGCAAACGCTGGTGGTTGTCACTCACGATCACCGAGTTGCTAGTCACGCAGATCGAATTGTGACGCTGGAAGACGGCTGCCTCATCTGAGATTTTAGTCGAGGGGTTGTTTAAGGGCTTCGGGTGGAGGGTTGTCGATATCGATTGGTTCGCCCAAAACCCGGGGTTGTTTTCGAAAAACGTGGGCGTCGAACCAAGCCTGGGTGGTAGCCGGTACTTCGCGCAGAGTTGACTTCCATCGAAACGTTCGTCCGCGAGGGTCGGGGGCCTCGACGCCATAAACTTCAATCCCAGCGGACCGGCACAGATGAACTGCGCGGGGGAGGTGAAAACCTTGGCTCACCACTAGTGCACTGGTTTGACCAAACACTTTTCGCAAACGAATACACGAATCAAGGGTTCGAAAACCGGCGAAGTCAAGGAGCACGTTTTCTGGTGCTGCACCAAGTGAAACGGCCGTGTTTTTCATAGCCGTGACCTCGTCGTAGTTTGCCCGACTGTTGTCACCCGACATGATGAGAATGTCGACCTTGTGAGCGGCGAGTAACGCAACACCCGTTTCAATTCGGGAACGCAGCACCATCGATGGTTGTCCATCAAGGCCAATTCCGGCCCCGAGAACAAGTGCGACCCGCCGAGTAGGGGCCTGCCTGCTTGGTCCGCGAGACGTTCGAGTGCTCAAGTTGATGGCGGCCCATAAAAGAAATGAGGCGAGAAACAAAGCAAGCCCGCATCCGACAAGGATGCGAGCTGCCCGAACAACCAGAGGTGACCGCAGAGCTACTTCTTTGCAGCGCGGCGCTGAAAACGCGTTCTCTTCAACATCTTTTTGTGTTTCTTCTTACGCATGCGCTTACGGCGCTTCTTAATCAACGAACCCATGAGCGTACAAAGTAGTCGCTCTGAAGTGACCCTCTGGAACAGTTCAAGCAGAAAGCACCGGGAACGTTCAGGTCCATGACAGCATGGAACAGTGATTCAGGGTACGCGGTCAGCCAGGGTGCTGACAATCGAAGATGATCCAGAAATTCGCCTGATGCTCAAAATGTCGTTGGAAGACGAGGGTTTTGAGGTGAGTGAGGCTCCGACGGCGTTCGATGGCTTGGCGCGCTTCGCGGCCGACCGGCCCGATTTGGTGTTGGTCGACTTGAAATTGCCTGATCGAAGCGGGTTCGATATTTGTCGGGCGTTGAGACAAACCAGCGGCGTGCCCATCATCATTGTGACGGCGAACGAATCGTCAGCCGACGTCGTTACCGGGCTTGAATGTGGGGCCGACGATTACGTCACGAAACCCTTCCAGCCCAAAGAACTAGTGGCTCGTATCAGAGCCCATTTGCGGCGCGCTCAGGGCGTGGCCGATGCGACTGCGGTAGCTACTGCGGCTGCGCATGGTGAAAGCGACCTGCCGATCGCGGAGCCGGGTGTTGAGGCCGTCATGGCGCCCGTTGGCGCCGGTGTCAGCAGACTTCCCGTAACTACCTTCGGGGAACTATCGATCAACATCAATGGTGACATTCGGCTGAGTGGCGAATCGGTGCACCTCACAAAAACCGAGCTTCGTCTGTTGTTACTTTTGACGGCCGAGCCCGGCAAAGTCTTTTCCCGTGAGGCCCTGCTGGAAATGGTGTGGGGTTACGACGAGGTCGCTGACGGTCGACTCGTCGACGTCCACATTCGCCGGCTTCGTACAAAGGTCGAGCTAGATCCGGCCGATCCTCGTCACATCCTCACCGCTCGCGGGACGGGATACCGGTTCGTGCCGTGACCGATGTTGGTTTGGCGAGTTCCTCCAGTTCGATCAACGACGGCGACAGGGGCGACAAGGGTGACGTTGAAGCGGCCGGACTGCACTTTCCGCGTCTCGGCCTTCGTGCTCGTGCGACTGTCGCGTTCGCTTTCGGTGCACTACTCACGTCAGTGCTTTTGGCCGGAATCACCTATCAGGTAGCACGGGGCCGTTTCGTTGATGCCCGCCGAAGAGTGGCGGTGAGCCAAGCCCAACTCAACGGTGCCCGGGTCGAGGCCGGTCTTCGAAACGGGGTGAGTTCGCTTGACCTCCTCAGGTCGCTCACATTTCTCGATGGGCGCGGCGACATTGTCGTGGTTTCTGACAACACCCGCGACTGTTTCATTGCCGACCCAACGATCAAGACGAAGTCATTGTGTAGCGCGAGAACGACACTCACCGATCGTCAACCAGCAGCCTCAGAAATGAAGCTGAGGCGACTCGTTGCCCAAGGGAAAACCGGTTGGATCATCGACCGGGTTGATTCGGTTCCGTTCGTGACGACAGGTGTTGTGCTCAAAGACGAGTCAGACCGAATAGTCGCTGGCTATTACGAACGAACTCCGCTTATCTCTGAACAAAACAACTTGGCTCTTTTGGCTCGGGCCCTGATTGGCGCAGCCACCATCGCGACCCTGCTTGGGGCAGTCTTCGGCCGACTGGTGAGCATCCGAGTAATGAAACCGCTTCGTCAGGTGGCGATCGCCGCCCAAGAAATCGCGTCGGGTCGCCTCGATACGCGAATCGAATTGAACGCCGACACTGACCTTGACCCTCTGGTGGCTTCGTTCAACGGAATGGCATCGTCGCTGCAACAACGCCTTGAGCGAGAAGCTCGGTTCGCCTCAGACGTAAGTCATGAACTGCGTACCCCACTTACTTCGTTGTCGGCCGCCGTGCAACTGCTCGGCGCGCGGCGTGACGAAATGTCTGAACGTTCACAAACGGCACTCGATGTACTTACTTCACAAACCGATTATTTCCAGCAGTTGGTGCTTGATCTTCTAGAAATAAGTCGATTTGATGCTGGTGCCGCTGAACTCAATATGACTGACTTCGATTTACTCGACCTTGTGAAACGGGTGATTGTTCCGTTCGAAGGGGTGTTGATTGATAGTGCTGGCCTGGGGCCAACCATGGTGCATCTCGACAAGCGCCGCATTGAACGGGTGATGGCGAACCTGTTACAGAACGCGGCGAACTATGGGGGAGGGGCGAAGTTGATCACCCTCAGCGGATTGCGAGCGCCTCTCGGCGTCGAAAATCCGAGGGAGATCCGTATCACGGTTGATGATGATGGGCCAGGGGTTCCCGAGGCTGAACGAGCCGTGGTCTTCGAACGCTTTCGACGCGGAACCGCTCAACGAGCGGGCTCTACAAAAGGAACTGGACTCGGTTTGGCGTTGGTTGCCGAACATGCGCGTCTACATCACGGCTCGATTGTTCTCACGTCGGCTCCTTCGGGTGGTGCTCGATTTGTGGTTACCCTCATCGAAGGCGACGTCGACGAACAAACGCTCGACCTGCCGGTTCGCGACCTGCCGTCCCGAGATGTGCCGATCCACAACGAGGCTCACTTATGAGGCGACCACGTTGGATCGCAGTTTTACTCGTTTCATTTTCACTGGTCATCACGGGGTGCGGTGTTGCGAGCGTTTCTGAGCCAAGGGCCGTAGCTGCTGGTGGCAATAACGTGCTGACAGATCCACAAGATGGTTCGATTGAAGCCACCGCGATTCCTGACTCGGTGTTTGTCTATTTCCTTCGCAATGGCCGCGTCATGCCCGTCTATCGATCAATCACCCTTCCGTCCGATGCGACCACCATCGACGCAATCGACAGTGCTCTGCGCGAACTTCGCAAAGGACCGAATGCGAAGGAACTCGCAGTTGGGTATACCTCTGCGTTTCCGACGATCAATCCGGAGGGGTCTGCTCAGATCGGAATCTCTCGAATTGAACGAGGTGAAGCCATCGTTGGGCTTGGTTTCAGCTCGTTCGGCCAACTTCCAAACGACAAATCTGTGCAAGCCTTGGCGCAGTTGGTCTTTACTGTCGTGAACGCCCGGCCAGGCGTGGGCGGGGTTCGTCTCAACTTTGTTGACGCGACGACCAACACCTTCATTACCAACATTCCGACCGAAGAAGGCTTCACCCAAGGCACCCTGTTTCCGGAAGAGTTCCGCTGTTTAGGAATTGGTTTGTGTCCCGAAACACCTGACTTGGTGAGTGAATGATTACGAAACTCGCGCCGACCGGGTCCTGAGCGCTGATATCTTCATGGGAATCCAATCCGGCGTCGTTCAAGGGTAGGACATCTGGTTTTGGTCCAGAGAATGGGGGTTCGAATCCCTCCGCCGGAACAACATGCAACACATGACAACCAAGATTCGGATTTTATTCGCATGATCCATACTCAAGATCACCTGTTGGTAGGGGTGGTGCTCGCCGTTGGTGACGGCGAAGCAATGTTGTCGAATCGGCCGAAGGCCCTGCACCGGGTGTGCGGCCGTACGTTGGCCGGTCATGCACTCGAAACCCTGACAGCTGTTGGTGTGTCGAAAGCGGTAGTGGTCGTTTCGAACGGGGTCGAGCGAGTTTCCAAGGCGCTGTTACAGGAAATACCTGGCGACCAGTCAGTCGAATTTGTTACCCAGTCGCGCCCACTCGGTACCGCCGATGCCGCCGCCGTCGCGATCACTGCACTTGACGACGATCTTGAATTGATGTCAGACGAAAGCCGCACGAGTGTGCTGTTCGTGTCGGCCGACCGCCCGCTCATTCGGTCGAGTTCGCTGGTTGAATTGGTTTCGCAACACCTTCAGTCTGACGCTGCGGCGACGCTGCTTACGGCGCGTATGGGCGACCCGGATGGTCACGGTTGCATCGTTCGTGGCCGACAAAATCGTTTTGAAGGCGTAGTCGACGCCGATGTGTATGAACTCGGCGACATCCCAGCGGTTTCCGACGGAACGGTCGAATGCGACGCTGGTGTGCTGGTCGTGAAGTTGGGGCTACTTGCACCAGCACTACGACGCTTGACCCGCGATTCGGGGTTCGAGTTTCGATTTGGTGACGGTGAGCATGAAGACGCCGACGACACCGAACATCCGCCGAGTCTCAGCGAAGTACTTCGCGTACTGGTTGAAGCTGGCTACACCGTAGCAACGTGCGAACTGGCCGACCCGGGGGAGTGTAAAGGTGTTGACGACCGGCTTCACCTTGCTGAGGTCGAGGCTGAATTGCGTCGACGAACAAACGAACAACTTATGGCTGACGGGGTCACGATGCTTGACCCGGCCCAAACGTACGTTGATTCAACGGTCAAAATTGCTGCCGATGTGACCCTGTTCCCTGGCACGATGCTGCAAGGAAAGACGGTTGTTTTGGCTGGTGCCGAGATCGGGCCGAATGCCCGGTTGGTTGATACCTGGGTCGGCGAAGGCGCAGTCGTCGAAAACAGTGTGTGTCGCTCGGCAAAAATTGGGGCCGGCGCAGTGGTCGGGCCCTTTGCAACCCTTGAGCCAGGTTCGCGGGTCGGGGACGGCGTACGAACCGGTCCGGGTTTCAAGAGCTAGCCTCTTCACCCGTGGAATACTCACCGACCAAACGGCTTGCGTTGTATTCGGGTCGAGCCAACCCTGAACTGGCTATCGAAGTTGCTCAACATCTCAACGTCAAGCTCGGTAACCCTAACCTTGTCGACTTTGCCAACGGCGAAATTCGCTGCACGTTTGGCGAATCAATTCGCGGCACCGATGTGTTCATTATGCAAACACATGGTGGTGGTGTGAACCAGGCCATTATCGAGCAATTGATCATGATCGATGCGGCCAAGCGAGCATCAGCGAAACGAATTACAGCGGTCATTCCGTTCTACGGGTACGCCCGCCAAGATCGCAAGGCTGCCGGTCGTGAGCCCATCACTGCGAAATTGATTGCCGACATGCTTACGGTCGCCGGTGCCGACCGGGTGGTATCAATCGATTTGCACTCTGGACAGATTCAGGGGTTTTTCGACATTCCCGTTGATCATTTGACTGCCTTACCGGTATTGGTCAACCACCTTCGTAACTCGCTTCCCCCGAATTCAGTCATCGTTTCGCCTGACACGGGTCGGGTCAAGGTAGCTGAACGTATGGCGAAGCATCTCGATGCTGACGTAGCTTCCATTTACAAACGTCGCTCAACGTCGAAGGTCAACACGGTCGAGGCGCTTGACATTATGGGCGAAGTTGATGGTCGTCATTGCGTCATTGTTGACGACATGATCGACACCGGCGGAACCGTTTGTGCAGCAGCGGATTTGCTGAAACAACGTGGTGCAACAGCTGTGTGGGCTGCGGTTACTCATGGAGTGTTAAGTGGCCCGGCCATTGACCGCATCAAGAATTCGGTATTTGAAAAAGTTGTTGTCACTAACACCATCGTGATCCCGCCTGAAAAACAGTGCGACAAAATCGAAATACTTTCCGTTGCCCCGATTTTGGCTGATGCGATTAATGCAGTTTTTGGTGACTCGTCAGTTTCTGAAATTTTTGGTGGCGAAAACCAGTCGTAGCCTGGCTACACAATCGGTTCGAACCGGCCGGAAGAGGCCGAGCGAAACACTGCGTCGATCGTTGCCATATTCACCATCGCATCACGAAGCGCCTCGGTACTCGGTGCTTCAGACCTAATTCGGGCACAGAACGCGTCGGCTTGAGCGGTGTACTGATCGGCGGTGTTGACCACGTGGGGTACAGCGTCAAGGCCGTGTAGCGACGTACCGTCGTGCACGAGGTACGTCACGGTGTCGTTTTGGGGTTGGTTGAACGGAATCGTGATCTCAATCCTTCCTTCGGTGCCATACAGGTGAACTCGCTGGTGCGGAACCGTTTGGGTCGATACCGAAAATGTGCACGTTCGGCCGTCTCCGAAGTCGAGCAGGGCACTGGCGAGTCGGTCGGTTCCGAACGTTGGGTCAAGGTCGGTGACGGCGGCAACCCGAACGGGGTTTGCTTCAAGGAACCACCGTGCAGCAACAACTGCATAACAGCCAATGTCGTACATCGCCCCACCCCCAATACCCGAAGTATTGCGAATATTGGTTGGGTCAGTGTTTGTATACGAAAACTCAGCGTGCATATGAGTGATGGGACCAATCTTTCCTGACCTAACCACCTCGCGAACCTCTAACCATTGAGGGTGGAAGCGAACCATGAACGCTTCGGCGATGTGAACCTTTTGGGCCACCGGGGCCAGCGCTTCTAGTTCGACAGCTGTAACGCCCATAGGCTTTTCGCACAGCACATGTTTCCCAGCCAGAGCGGCTTTAAGGGTCCACTCGACATGCATGCTGTTTGGGGTTGGAATGTACACAACGTCGATGTTCGGGTCGGCGAGCAACTCCTCGTATGAACCATAAGCACGCGGAATATCGTTACGAGTTGCGAACACTTGAGCCCGGGCGAGGTCTCGTGAAGCCACCGCCGTGACCGTTAGGTTGGAACTTTTCCGTAACCCAGGGAGAAACACTTTCTGGGCAAAATTCGAGGTAGAAAGGATCCCCCAGCGAAGGAGTTGGGTGTCAGACATACCGTCAGATTACTGAGTGAATTCAACCGGTCGGTATGTCCGAGACTGAACGAAATTCCATCGCCCGACAGGCAGTCTGAGAGTTACATGATTTCGGTTGCGGTATTGACCTGATTCATGGTGCGCTCAAACCCGATTGACAGTATTGACTCGACGGCGTCGCCAGCTTGCTCGATTGCCACAGCGAGTAACTCTTGTTCAGCTTTGCCCGGGCGTTTCAGCACGTAATCAGCAGGGTCTTGACGACCCGGAGGGCGACCGATTCCGATCCGAATTCTTACGTAATCGGGGCTTGAAAGGTGAGCCTGGATTGATTTCAGGCCGTTGTGTCCGCCGTTACCGCCACCGAATTTGCATTTGATTCGAGCGGTTGGCAGGTCAAGTTCATCGTGGATGACGACGAGTTTCGAAAAATCGTCGATACCGTGACGCTTCACCAACAGCCGAACCGATTCGCCACTGAGGTTCATAAACGTTTGTGGAAAAGCAACCACAATACGAAATTCACCGCTGCGAAGTTCAGCGGACAATGAGCGCTCTTTGCCGAGTTTAAGCACGGCAACGTGCCGTCTGGCCAATAGCGCTACGACTTCTGCCCCGACATTGTGTCGTGTGCCTTGGTATTCAACACCCGGGTTGCCGAGCCCTACGACCAACAAGTCGGCCGGCGTGCCGATACGCTCTTTGCCGAACATGCGCCCCTTAGACGATGAGGAAGTCGACGTGACGAGCTTGTGAGTTCAGCGGGCTGCGCTGCAACTCTTGAATGCGAACCCGGTGAGTCACACCATCGAGTACCAGGTTGAACTCTTCAGCCCGTTTGGCCGAGGTGCTGAACGTGTTGCGTAGTTCACGGTGGTCGACGCTGATCGAGCGGGTTTCGACACCCTGACCGTAAACAACACCGGGAACCCGGCCTGCGACACGCATACGACCCGCAAGGGCTGAACCGTTTCCGGTTCGAAGTTCAGCTGAGAGTGTGATGTCTGACATCGGGACTTATCCTTTTGGGTCGTGCCCAGCCTGCGTGCAGGAAGGGAGCAGTGAAGGATAGCCGCTCAACCGACGACCCGAAAACGGCTAGCCCCTCTTGGCGGGTGCCGCTTTCTTAGCGACGACCTTCTTTGCGGGAGCGGCCTTCTTAACGGTCGTCTTCTTTGCGACCGCCTTCTTCGCAGTTGCCTGCTTGACCGGAGCGGCTTTTTTGACGACCGCCTTCTTGACTGGTGCGGCTTTCTTTGCTGCGGCCTTCCGTGGGATAGCAACTGGCTTCGTCATAGGTTCAAGATCCATTGCCAGACCGGCAGTCGGTTTGTCAGCCGTTGTGGAATCAGCTTCGTCTCGACCCGCCGTTGATTTCAACATTCCCGAAGCTTTTTCAGCAAGCTTTTCGATTTTGTCTTCCAGGTCGTCAAGCCGATCGGCAACCGTAACGATCTGGTCAGCGAGTTCGCTTTTGATCCGGGCAACGAACTTGTCAGTCTGGGCTCTGGCCTGCTCGGCAAGGTCCATGACTGTCTTCTCGGCTTCTTTTCGTTTAACGCCACTTTCACGCAAAATCGACATGAGTTCGTCGGCCTTTGTTTGGGTAACTTCTCCGAACGAGACACCGGCTTCTAAGAGACGCTTCAACAACGGGTTGTTTGACATACGCGAACTGTACAAGACCGTGCGTGCGATGCCTAGGCCTGTTTTCCTTGCAGGGCGATCCTTCGGGTGCGCCTGTGAGAAAATGGTTTGGTGAGTTCGCAAACTTCCCCTACCGAGCAAGCACCCCCTGCCTCGCAAGCACCCCCGGTCTCGCAAGCACCCCCGGTCTCGCAAGCACACAGACAAGTTCGCTGGACAGCACCTGCTGGGGCCACCGAAATATTGTTGGTTCGCCACGGGGCGACGATTGGCGTCGAAGGAACCGCCGGATTTCCGTTGAAAGATGGTCACGGAGATCCGCCACTTTCTGATGACGGCGAACTTCAGGCGAAGTTGGTGGGCGCGAGGTTGGCTCAAGAAAATATCGATGCCATTTACGTGACCTCACTCGTGCGAACCCATCAAACAGCGGCTCCAATCGAGGCTGCACTTGGCCTCACCGCAACCATCGAACCGGAACTTCGAGAGGTGTTTCTTGGCGACTGGGAGGGTGGCGAATTTCGTCGTCGGGCAGCAGAAGGCGACCCGCGTTTCGTCGCCGCAATGACCGAACACGAATGGGGACACATACCGGGGGCGGAAACGACCCAACAGTTGATCGACCGGTGCGTTGCTGCGATACATCGGATCGAACGTGAACATACGGGGAAGCGAATCATTGCTGTAGTCCACGGTGGCGTAATTTCAGCAATTCTCGGACACGCAGTTGGTCTTCGTACGGTTTTTTTAGGTGCAGACAATTGTTCGATCAGCCACCTAGTTATCGATAGCTCGAAGTGGATGGTTCGGTGTTTCAATGACACGGCCCATCTCGGTGGGTTCACCCCAGAAACCCACATTCCCTAGATTTACGCACCCAAACTCGGCCCCTGCACCTCAACTCGGTCTAATAGAACCCGTCGCGCCTTGCGTAGCGTTCGGTTCGGGCTTCGTCGTATTCCACTGCATCAAATGTCGAATCTGCAACGGTTTCAACACGAACAGCCTTCATGATCTCGCCGTTGCTGGCGAACGCTGATCGATCGGCGTAACCGGCGGGGTTCCACAAATCGGATCGAATGAATGCCTTCGAGCATTGGGTGTAAGCCTCGTCGATGGCCACTTTGATGGCGAGTTTCGGGGTTTTGCCCTCAATGATTGAGCCAACCATGAGTTCGGCATCGTCTACAAGTACAGCCCGCCCGTTCACCCGGAAGGTATCGGTGATGCCAGGAATCACGAACAGTATGCCGACGTGAGGGTTTGCGATGATGTTGCGAAGGCTGTCTGCGATTCGGTTTCCTGGGCGTTCAGGGATGAGCAACGTGTAGTCGTCGAGTATCCGCACGAACCCGGCAGGGTCGCCCCGGGGGCTGAGATCGCAGTTTCCATGAGCGTCGGACGTGGCCAAGCAAATGAACGGGGAGTGTTCGATGAGTGGCCGGGTGAGTTCGTTCAAGCGGTCAGAAATCTTCGACAGCACAATGTCGAGCGGCACCCCAATGGTGGTTCGTAACTGTTCTTCCGTGGTGATTTCCATGCAGAAATAGTACGGCTCGGGACCGACTTTCGAGGTAGCAATAAACACGAACTACCCTTTTCATCCTCGTGAGCCTCGCCCCGTTACCCGATCTTCTTGCTGCCGACGGAACTCTTTCCGATCTTCTCGGTCTTCGCAACGCAACCCTTGCGGTAATTGAACCGGCACGGGCGTACGTGTTGGCTGGTCTGGCCAAGTTGAGTGGTCGCCGACCGTTACTGATCCTCACCCCAACGACGAGTGACGCTGAGCGCCTGGCTAACGACCTACGAGCATTCCTCGGTGAATTGAACGTTGACGTGTTTCCGGCATGGGAAACGTTGCCGTTTGAGCGGGTAAGCCCCAGTGTCGAAACGATGGGTCGTCGCTTGCGAACCATGTGGCACCTTCGCTCAGCTGGCACCGATAACGATCAGTGTCCTGAAGTGGTCGTTGCACCCGTGAAGTCGGTGCTGCAGCGCCTCGGTCCGCATGTCGAAGATACGGCGCCGGTTGTTGTGCGGCGAGGCGACACTGTTGACCTTAACCAACTCGTCGAAACACTCGTTGGTCTCGGGTACCGCCGCGAGTACCAGGTCGAGCACCGCGGCGAGTTAGCGGTTCGCGGATCGATTGTCGATGTGTTTCCTTCAACAGCCGACGCCCCGGTTCGTATCGACTTGTGGGGCGATGAAGTAGACCGACTTTCACTGTTCAGTGTTCAAGATCAACGCTCAACCGATGAGCTCGATGTTGTTGAATTGTTTGGTTGCCGCGAACTCAGACCTACCGCCGAAGTTCGTCAGCGCGCAGAAGAACTTATGCAGACCGAACCATGGGGGAAGGCCCAATGGGAACGTCTCACCGAAGGTAGTACTTGGGACGGTATGGAGTCATGGTTGCCGTGGCTAAGCGGTGCCGATAACGAACATCTAGTTCTTGACCTGGTGCCGAGCGATGCACTGATTGTGCTCATTGAACCGCGGCGAATGCGTGACCGGGCGTCCGAACTTCTTGACGAAGAAGCAGCCTTAGCCGGTGCGCTCGCTCGAACCTGGGGTGCGGTTGACTCCGAAGGCGTGCCAACCGGGGCCGGCGCATTTCCTCAATTGCATCTTCCGTTCGACCGTTTGTTGCAACACACCAATGCGCCGGTCTGGACGATGACCTCGGCCCCGGAAGGTCCGCAAACAACGGTGATTCCTGCGATGGGTTGGAATTCGCCCCATGTGCAGGGGGGAAACGACGGAAATGCCGTGATCATGCAAATGCGAAGTTTGGCCCGTGACGGGTACCGCATCATCTTGGCCGCCGATGGTGAAGGTTCGGCCGACCGACTTCAAGCAGCACTTCGAGACGAAGGCGTCGCGAGCGATGTCATTCCGAAGGGATACGAACCTGACCTCAGCGACCGCAGGGCCAAACAGGGCCATATTCAAATAGTGGTGCAGCCCCTTGAACGCGGGTTCATTTTGACCGGCCCGAAGCTTGCAGTACTGGCCGAAACCGACATCACCGGCAGGCGACGATCGCATCGGAAGGCGAAGTCGCGCAAACGTGAAGCCCAGGCATTTTTCGATGACCTGACGCCAGGGTCTTTCGTGGTTCATCATGTACATGGCGTCGGAAAGTTTGAAGGAATGGTTAAGCGGCTCATCGGCGGTGTTTCGCGTGATTACCTCCTGCTTTCGTATCGGGGCGAAGACAAGCTGTATGTGCCTTCCGACCAAATCGACACGGTTCGCCATTACGTGGGTGAACCGCCGTCACTACACAAGCTGGGCGGGAAAGACTTTGCTACTCAGAAAGCGCGCGTACGATCAGCCGTTCGCGAAATCGCCCAAGAGTTGGTTGTGCTCTACCAAACCCGTATCTCGTCACCGGGTCATGCGTTCGGGAATGACACCCCGTGGCAACGCGAAATGGAAGACCTGTTCCCGTACACCGAAACCCCTGATCAGCTAAAAGCGATCGAAGAGGTCAAAGCCGACATGGAGGCAACGGCCCCGATGGACCGTTTGGTCTGTGGAGACGTTGGGTACGGCAAAACTGAGGTAGCAATTCGGGCCATTTTCAAAGCGGTTCAAGATGGCAAGCAGGCTGCGGTGTTGGTGCCGACGACGCTGCTCGCGCAGCAGCACTTCTCGACGTTTTCTGACCGGTTTGCTAACTACCCGATTCGCGTGGAGGTGCTCTCTCGATTTCTCACAGCCTCCCAGCAGAAGAAAGTTATCGCCGCAGTCAAAGACGGAACGGTCGACGTGTTGGTTGGTACCCATCGCCTTCTAGGTCAAGACATTAAGTTTGCGAGTCTCGGTTTGCTGGTAGTCGACGAAGAGCAACGCTTCGGGGTCACGCACAAAGAACAAATCAAGCAAATGAAAGCCAATGTTGACGTGTTGACGTTGACTGCGACCCCGATACCGCGAACCCTTGAAATGGCGCTTACCGGCATTAGAGACCTCACGCTGCTCAACACGGCCCCGGCCGAGCGCCAGCCAATCTTGACGTTTGTAGGTGAGTACGACGATCGTGCTGTCGCCGAGGCGATTCGACGCGAACTTCTGCGTGAAGGTCAAGTTTTTTATGTACACAACCGGGTGATGGACATCGAATTGAAGGCCGCCCAGCTTAAAGAGTTGGTTCCTGAAGCGCGCATAGCTATCGCCCATGGTCAAATGGATGAAGGTTCGCTCGAACAGGTCGTATACGACTTCTACGAAAACAAGTTCGACGTATTGGTATGTACAACGATTATCGAGACCGGTATTGACATGCCAACGGTGAACACGCTGGTAGTCGACCGGGCCGATCGAATGGGTCTTGGGCAGTTGCATCAACTTCGGGGTCGGGTAGGGCGAAGTGGACAGCGCGCTTACGCTTACCTGTTCTATCCGCCCGATGTTCAGCTTTCCGAAACTGCGCATGAACGCCTGAAAACCATCGGTGAACATACCGAACTTGGGTCGGGTTTCAAGATAGCGATGCGTGACCTTGAGATTCGAGGTGCCGGAAACCTCTTGGGTGGTAGCCAAAGCGGCCATATCGCTGCGGTTGGGTACGACCTATACAGCCAAATGGTGATCGAGGCAGTTGGCGAACTCAAGGGTGAAACGGTTAAGCAGCCAGCTGAAGTAAAACTCGAAGTTCCCGTCGATGCCAGCATTCCCCACGACTTCATTGGCAAAGAACCGCTGCGGCTTGAGGCGTATCGTCGCCTCGCCGAAGTCACTTCAGTTAAAGACGTCGACGACATTCGTGACGAGTGGCTTGACCGATACGGCCCTATTCCCGAGCAGGCACTTGCACTGCTTGAGGTGGCTCGACTTCGAGCCGAATGCGTCCGAATTGGTATTCGCGATGTGACCGTAACCAAGGCCTCGGGATCGAATGCTGGGATGATGCCCGGTGCCCTGAGTGCTCGCATTTCGCCGGTCACCCTGAAAACAAGCCAGGAACTCAGGCTGCAACGACTGGTGAAAACCTCGATTCACAAGCCTAATGATCACTTGATCATTATTCCGATGCGACCGAAAACCGATGTTTGCGAGTTTTTGGTGACCCTCCTCGGGGAACTGTTCCCGAAGTTCTGATTCGGTGAGGCCGTCGACTGCCTGACCGGTCGGCTCGGATAGGGTAATGGTGTGCGTCTTCGAGCCCGTCTTATGTTTGTTCCTCTCGTGTTTGTTCCTGTGGCGACGGTGAGTCTTCTCAGCGCATGCGGAAGCGGTTACGTCAACGGCGACATGGCGATCAGTGGGAAGGTGGGGGCTCTTTCATCCGCTGACCTCGAGTCAGAACTCGACATGTTGGCGAACAATGAAGCCTTCGTTGGGCAGGTTCTGCAGGGGCAGCCGGTTCGCGAGGGCCGGGGTTACAACAAAGATTTTGTAGCTACCGTCATGCAGCAGCACCTGTTTGACGACATTATTGCTCAAGAGGCCAAGGCCCGAAAGATTGAGCCGGCGCCGATGGGCCCAACAGTTACCGAAGCTGTGTTGTCGAATCTTGGTGGCAGCCAGGAGGCTCTCGACGGCTTTTCGACGGACTACCGCGATCAACTGTTCTTGACGCAGCGTTACATCGAACCGCTCATTGTTGGGGTGCAAGACAAGCTTGGCAAACCCTATTTCGACAAAAACACGGAACAGTTCGCATCGGCATGCGTCACGCACCTGTTGGTCGATACCGAGGCTGAAGCGACGAAAGCTCGGGCCCGTATTGTTGCTGGTGAGACGTTCGCAGTCGTTGCTAAGGAAGTCAGCAAAGATCCTGGGTCGGGTGCTGAAGGTGGCGTTCTACCGTGCACGACGCTGTCAACCTATGTTGCCGAGTTTGCTGCAGCAGCAGCGAAAATTCCGGTGAACGAATTGTCACAGCCGATTAAAACCGAGTTTGGCTTTCACGTTCTTAAAGTCACCAAGCGTGACAAGCCAGTTTGGAACGAAGAAACCAAAAAGTTGGCCCGGGTAAAGGTCAACGAGGAAGCAATCGCTGAGATTCGTACTTCCATCAAGAAGCGTGTTTCTGGCGCGAACATTGTGGTCAACCCAAAGTACGGCGTGCTCGATACCTCACAAGAGATCCCGAGCATTGCAGCTAAGGGCTCGAAGCCAGCAACCTTGCCGGCAGCTCCACCAGATGGCGCTCCCACCGATGGTGCTCCCACCGATGGTGCTCCTACAGATGCAGCACCTGACGCATCTCAGCCTTCCAATTAGGCGACCAGCCCCATGATCACGGTTGTTGGGTTAGGCCCCGCCGGACCCAACGAGGTGACGGTCGGAACCATGGCGGCCATTGAGGGTCATGCTGTTCGATTCGTGCGAACCAGCCGACACCCAAGCGCTTCAGTAGTTGGCGATGCGCCGTCGTTTGATTACCTATACGACACCCTCGACACGTTTGACGAGGTATACGAATCCATCGTTGAGTTGCTGGTAGCCGCAGACCGAGAACACGGTCACGTGCTGTATGCGGTTCCGGGGTCTCCGCTTGTTGCCGAGCATACGGTTGAACGCCTTATTGCCGATGGTCGAGTTGAAGTTTCTCTTGTTCCGGCGATGAGTTTTCTTGACCTCACGTGGGTTCGATTACAGGTCGACCCGCAGCGCGGCGGTGTGCGGTTAGTCGACGGAATGGCGTTCGCTGAAGAGATTGTCGGCGAACGTGGACCCATACTTGTATCGCAGTGCCATTCGAAGTTGGTCCTTTCCGATATCAAATGTGCACTTATCGACCCTCCATCTACCGTGACGGTGTTGCAGCGGCTCGGCCTGCCCGACGAACGAATCTTCGAGCTCGATTGGAATGACCTCGACCGCTCATTTGAGCCTGACCACCTGACCTCGTTATGGATTACCGAGTTGTCGCCGCAGCTTCGTAACGAAATGCAGCGCCTCGTCGACACTGTGGGGTCGCTTCGCGAACTGTGCCCGTGGGACCAACAGCAAACTCATCTCAGCCTTGCCCCCTATGTTATCGAAGAGGCGTACGAGCTCGCTGAAGCAATCGTGAAGTCAGAAAGCGAAGACTGTCAGACTGCCGGTGAGTCAAGGGCCCTTGACCACATGATTGAGGAACTCGGCGACGTGCTGTTTCAGGTGGTCTTTCACGCCTGCTTGGGAAACGAAGACGGCAGGTTCTCGTTTGAAGATGTTGCCCGGGGTCTCAGCGAGAAATTGATCAGGCGTCATCCGCACGTGTTTGGTGATGTAAACGTGGCTAACGCAGATGAGGTCGTTGCCCAGTGGGAAGTCATCAAGCAGGCCGAACGAAACGATTCATCAGCTAATGACCCAATGGCCGGTCTTACTGAAGGTCTACCGGCCCTCTCTTACGCTTCGAAAGTACTCAAGCGAGCAACTGCGGTGGGGTATTTTGACCTGTCGAGCGGCGACGGTTCGGCTGACCATGATCAGCACACAGATGAAGTCTCTAATCTCACCAGCTCGATCGGGCAGCAACTACTGCACGTGGTTACTGCCGCCCGCTCCGTTGGCGTCGACCCAGAATTGGCCTTGCGGCTCACTGCGGCTCGGCTTCGCGATGACGTTCGTCGCTCTCAGCAATCGGTGTAAGCAAACCAGCAACCGTCGTAAGCAAACGTACGTTCGAACCAAACTGCTAGTCCGACCGAGTTGACCTTCTAGAGTAGGTAACTTATGAGCGCCATCGAAGAAATTATCGGACGCGAAGTTCTTGACTCACGAGGTAACCCAACCGTCGAAGTTGAGGTGCTTTTTGAAAGTGGGGCTCACGGTCGAGCAATGGTTCCTTCTGGTGCCTCAACAGGCGAGCATGAAGCGGTTGAACTTCGTGACGGCGGAACCCGTTATTTGGGCAAGGGCGTTTCGAAAGCAGTCGCAAATGTCAACGGGCCGTTGCGTGACCTGCTTGTTGGCCGTGAGGGCCTCGATCAGCGTGAAGTCGACTGGGCGATGAACGATGCCGACGGTACCGCGAACAAGGCAAACCTTGGGGCGAACGCGATTCTTGGTTGTTCATTGGCATTGGCCAGGGCTGCGGGCGACGAGGTCGGTTTACCCCTCTACCGTTATGTCGGCGGCCCAAATGCGCATGTGCTTCCGGTTCCGATGTTGAATGTGCTCAATGGCGGCGCTCATGCCGACAACACCATCGATTTCCAAGAATTCATGGTTATGCCAGTTGGTGCTGCATCGTTTAGCGAAGCGTTGCGCTGGGGTGTCGAGACCTACCACACGTTAAAGAAAATCCTTCACGACCGTCACCTCTCGACAGCCGTCGGTGACGAAGGCGGTTTCGCGCCCAACCTCGCCAAAAACGAAGATGCCGTTGTATTGCTCGTTGAAGCAATCGAGCGTGCTGGGTACACCCCGGGCGAACAAATCGCCATCGCCCTAGACCCGGCGGTAAGCGAGATTTATAAGGGTGGCAACTACGTGCTCGAAGGTGAAGGGCGAAGCCTTACCAGCCTTGAACTTGCTGACTACTGGACCGACCTCGCAGCCCGGTACCCAATTGTTTCGATTGAAGACGGTATGGCCGAGGACGATTGGGACGGTTGGGCGGCGCTTACCTCGAAGGTCGGTTCGAAAATTCAGTTGGTTGGCGATGATCTGTTCGTCACGAATTCGTCACGACTTCAAATGGGCATCGACCGAGGCGTAGCTAACTCGATTCTCGTCAAGGTCAATCAAATAGGTACGCTTACTGAAACGCTCGACGCTGTGGCTTTAGCTACGCGTCATGGATACACCGCAGTCATGTCGCATCGTTCTGGTGAAACTGAAGACTCAACGATTGCTGATTTGGCTGTCGCCACCAACTGTGGCCAAATCAAGACGGGTGCCCCAGCCCGATCAGACCGTGTCGCCAAGTACAACCAGTTGCTGCGCATCGAACAAGAACTTGGCGAAGCTGCCGGTTTCTGGGGTGGCGCAGGGTTGGCACCTCGGGGCAAACGATGACCGACTCCGCTCTTGTCGTCGGTGGCAGTACCGGGTTTCGGCGGGCGTCGAAGCATCTCGGTGCGGCCGTAGTGCTGGTCATCGGAGCGAGCCTCACGCAGTTACTTCCCTGGGGTGCGCGTGCAAACAATGCGGGGGCGCTTCGCGAATCAAACGCAAGGCTCAGTGTCGTCGAACGGAACAACGCTGCGCTCACCAAAGAACGAGCCGATCTCATGAGTGATTCAGAGATTCGACGTCTCGCCCGCGAAGAATTCGGATTGGCTCCGACTGGTGCCGATGTGTACGCCGTTGCGAATTTGCGCCCTCAAGCCGGGGCCGATGGGTCAAGCGCTTCAAGCGGGGTTCGGTCGGGCGCTCGGATCGTTGCACCCACCACAGTCGTTGCTGACGAACTCGATACGTCGCCGCAGCCGAGTCGACTGAGCCGTGTCATCAACGTGTTGGTGTTCTGGGACTAGTCGCCTCGGTCTAGCATCGCCTCATGTCGGCCGATGCGTCCATCCGCTCAAGGGTTGGAGAGATTCCTGTACCCAGTTTCGACACCGTTCCGGCGGTCACGGGGAAACCACTCTCGCAGTCACGAGTTGCCATTGTCACCACGGCTGGGCTTCGCTTAGGTGGCGATGCGAAACTGTGGCTGACAACCGATGGTTCGTTCACCATCCTGCCTTCAGCAGTACGCGATGTTCAGATCTCGCATTTTTCCCCGAACTTTGATCGAACCGGTTTCGCCGCCGACGTCAACGTGGCGTACCCGGCTGATCGACTTGAGGAAATGGCGGCGTCGGGTGAGATCGGCTCGGTGGCCAAACATCATTTGTCGTTTATGGGTGCGCAAAGCGATGCAACTTTCGGAACGATTCTGCTTGACAGTGGGCCAGGCGCAGCGAAGGTACTGCTCGCTGATGGTGTCGATGTGGTGCTGCTCACTCCGGTCTGACCACTCTGTACGCGCACCGTGGGTGTGCTCGCGAGGGTGTTTGAGGAACATGGAATTGCGACCGTCGGAATTTCGCAGGTTCGGCGTCAAGCAGAGAATGTTCGTGCTCCACGTTTTCTGCATTGCGAGTTTCCGTTGGGTCGGCCGCTCGGTCGACCTAACGATCCTGAGTTTCAGACAGACGTCATTCGGAGGGCGTTTGCGCTATTACAACGAACCGATGTGCCGGTGCTCGAAGATCACCCTGACGTGATTGAAGACGAAGCCGATGAAGCGTTGAGTTGCATTGTTCCGCCTCGGCTCGACCCCACGCTTCACGCTGCAGTTGGTGAAGCGCTTGCGTTGCGGCCGGCTTACAACCGCAGTCTCGAACGAACTGGTCGCACTGGCATGGGTCGCCAAGGCGGACCCGACGATATTGCTTCGATGATTACCAAGATGGTGGAAGTTGCCGAAGGGGCTTCGTTTGAAGCTGCCGGTTTCGATGCCGATTCAGCTAAGGCCGTTTCACAAGATATTCGCGCATACTATGAGGAAGCGGCGCTTGCGCTCTCAGACCATGTGCCGGCTGCGCGTCAAATTGAGACGTGGCTGTACACCACGACTGAAACGGGCCAGGTGCTGCGATCAGCAGCTCGTGCACTTAAAGACAGCGGTGCACCACAAGGCGACTGGTATTACCTCGTGCCCGGTAATCACTATCACTGAAACGGCCGTGACTTCAAGGGTCGAACAGTCAACCTGAGTGCTGTGTCAGGGCCGGTTGCGATCCATTGGCGAATCTGTTTTCGTCGGGGTGATCGCCACTCGGCATCGCCCGTTCCTGTGCTAATCGAATACTTCGGGTAGTTACTTCCAGAAATAGCTAACCGCAGCCGTGTTCCCGGTTCTAGGAAGTAGGCGGTGTCTCCAAGGTATGCCTTTAGTGCAACGTCAAAGCCGTCTGAGTGGATGCTCTGCGCGCTTTGAACTATCTCGGTGGCTCTACCGTCTGGCCAAACATGGCAAAGGCTCATCATGACGTGGGCGATAGGCGCAGCTGCATTCGTCACGAGGTTGACCGAGATCGGGCCGCAAAGTTCGAGAGGATGATTGAGTACACCGGTTGTAAACGTTGCAACATCATCTCGTTCATGGTTGGCTCGATGGTTTCCATCAGACATGAGAGGGCGCCATAGGTCGTGTTCGACGGTCGGCATCGGGTATCGCGGATCATGAGTCCACGAGACAACGCCAGCGTTAGGTATACTTACTGTCAAGCTTCCACCTTCTGGGGTCGAAATCGCTTGAGATGAATCTCCGAGATGCAGGATGAGGTCAACAGTTCCACGGGGTGGCCACTCTTGACCCGATTCCCATTCGCCAAACGCAACTTTCCATTTTGCCGGGGTAGCAAGCGGGTGCGTCCGCAGAATTGTTCCTTGGTCGGCAGCGTCGACAAGATCAATGACGTCAAGTAACGGCTGAACCTCAGCCGGAAGTCGAGCGTTACGCAACATTGGGTCGGCCATGACATCGACTATCGGTGACCCTGGGCGAAGAATGGGGTCGAGTACGTGATCGACATCGTCCACACGAAGAAGGTGTAGAGCCGACTTGTTTCCATCACTCAGCGATTTCCAGGTCCGCAGTTGACCTCGGCACATAAGATCCCACCAACCACCAGCATGAACCGCAACGATTGGCCTTCTGAGAAGGGCAGTTGCGATATCTCGAGTTTGCCAGAACGGGTCGTGTATTCGGTGAGTCGCCCATCCTTCTAGGTCTGTGTTCGTCACTCCATCAAATGCACGTTCGATAAGACCGGCGTGGTCACGGTTGGTCCAGTCGAGCGGCACGTCGTCCCACTCAGCACCCATCCAAGTTGATGCCGCCCACTCGGCCATATTGCCCAGGCGAAACACACCGTTTTCGTACATCCAGTCTGAACTGACGGTTGGTGAAGTAACCCGCGCCATTACTCCGCGTACTGACGAATGGCCGCTCGCAACCGCTGCCCAGGCGGTATAGCCGTAGTACGAGTCACCTGCTGCGATAACCCGTCGATCTGACCAGGTTTGTTTTGTCACCCATTCAAGGGTGTCGTGTCCATCGGAAATCTCGTGAATGAAAGACTCTCGAGGACCGGTCGAATCGAACTTTCCTCGTACATCTTGAGTCACGAGTGCCCATCCTCGTAACCCAATGAATTGAGCGAGAGAAGGAAGCATCGCGACCGGACCCCGGCGCCCATAGGGCAGGCGAATGACCACGGCTCCGAATCTGGTTTTTCCTCGCTGGCGTTCGGGAAGGTACACGTCGGTAGCGAGTTCGACCCCGTCGGCTGCTCGAACTGAAACGCTGACGTCGGGGGGTCGATCGCTCAT
This sequence comes from Acidimicrobiia bacterium, assembly GCA_031430595.1. Classification (GTDB taxonomy): domain Bacteria; phylum Actinomycetota; class Acidimicrobiia; order Acidimicrobiales; family JANYDT01; genus JANNBN01. Next base: position 39,631 of record JANPBU010000060.1, on the reverse strand, counting down.
GAGTTACTCCAGTCATCGAGAATGCGAGCTCGATGTACCTGTACCAATTTTACGGCAACGTGCGCCCTAAAGAGATCTGATGCATCACTGAGATCAAGCCCGAGCACTTCTTCGATGCGGGTGAGGCGGTATCGAACAGTCGTAAAGTGCATAAACGTGGTTTTGGCGGTGCCGCGAAGAGAGCCGCTGTCACAGTAGGCATTGAGTAGCTCGAGGTCGTTTGGGCTAGACCCGTGTTCTGCCAAAGTGGCGACGCGTAGGTAGTCTGTGAACTTATCGACTTCTGCTTTCGGTATTTGGGCAAGTAGGTGTAGCAATCCAAGTTGCTCAAACCGTGCGACGCGTCGGCCAGAAGCAGCTAGCGATCGAAGTACCAGTGTCTCTTGGGCTTCTCTCCAACTTTCGCCAAGGCGAACCAAATCGGCTGGAGCGCCCACGCCTATAGATAAGGCCCCGCCCGGTCCGAGGGGCGCTGCGAGTGCTTCTTCAAGAACATCGAAGATGTTGCTCGTTGATTCGGCGATAACCGCGGCCAGTGAACCAACGACGGTCGCCCGAGCGTCAACTCCGCTTCGTGCCAGTTCTCGCCTGACGAACTCGCCAAGTACAGACGGGCTGGTTGCTGAGCGTGGGTTTTCAGCAATGGCTATGGCCACATACTTTTTGTCTGGAACCAATTGCGCTTGCCGCCCCGCGATGGCTGCGTCGTTTGGGCCGAGCCCGCCAGCAAGAAGTCGTTCAACCGAAGCAGCGTCAACAGCAGCTGATTTATCGGCCCGAGCATTCGTTGTGATTGCATCGGTAACGATGGCCGCAGCAAGGCGTTCGGCGACAACATGGTCTTTCAGCGTCCAAGGTTTGTCACCATGCTCAAGCCACACAAGGCCAATTCGACCAGATGCAGATTCGAGGTTTGCAATAAGGACCTCGCTGCCTTCGACTTCGACGATACGCGCACGTCGACCTCTGAGGCGCGCCGATACTGCTGCTTCTAATGTTGAAGTGAGGCGACCAAGTTTGTAGGTTTCATCAACCTCATTTCCGTCAATGCCCAGCAAAATCTTTCGACCGTTCCACGATTCGTCGACCCCGATGCTTCGGTCGGTGAGACGATGGGCAAAACGAACCATCTTCGGAAGGCTTACTTGTGACGCTGTGAGTTGATCGAACTGGTCAATTACCTTGAGCATTGCAGCCGAGTCGGAATCAGCGATTTGCGCTTGTCTGAGAAGCCGTTTCATTTGAATCAAGAATCTCGGAGTTCGCTAAAGCCGCCACTAGTAACCCCGAGCTGTTTTCGGCGACGGCTGCTGTACCAGACAGCCAAAACAGTCAACAGGTAGGGGATGGCAAGCACTAGTTCACGTGGGATCTCTAGGCCATTGGCGGCCAATTGAGTTTGGATGCCAACCGCGTCGGCAAACCCAAAGAAGAGTCCAGCAATCGCGCTTGCAATTGCCCCACCTGAGCCGAAGACGACGGCTGTAAAGCTGATGAAGCCGCGACCCTGAGTCAAGTTTTCGGTAAACGACCGAAGCGACCCGAGCGACAATTCGGCCCCCGCAAGCCCGCACATGACCCCAGTAATTAGCAAAGCCTTCAACCGAATCGCGGCTGGCGAGACCCCAGCGCTTCGCGCAGCAAACGGATATTCCCCGACAACGGAAATACGCAGACCAAACAGTGTTCGACGCAAAACAACCCACGAAATCATCACGATGAAAGGTGTCGCCCAGACCAGAATAGAAAGCTCACTTACTATAGACAGCATTCCCGTTGGGTGCCCAACCACTGGCCGCCAAAGCCCTTGGTCTACATAAATTGCCCCTCGTGAATCAAAGATCGCCTGAAGTGCAAACGAAGTCGCTCCAAGTCCAAGTGTTGATAACCCAAGCCCGGCAATAACCGGATCCGCCTTCAACACCACAATCACCAACCAAAACAGCATGGATGCGACAACCGAGGTTGCCACGCCGACAATTACACCGATGAGCGGCGAGTGGGTCGAACGTGTTCCGGCTATTGCCCCGAAGGCTCCGAAGAGCATGAGGCCATCAAGACCAAGGTGAAAGATGCCAGCTCGGAACGCGTATGTTGCACCGATAGCAGCCAGTATCAGCGGGCAGGAAGCTCGGAGGGTAGTTGCAAGCAGTTGAAAGATGTCATTTGCTGACACGCTCACCGCCTTCCTGGGATGCAATGGTGCGAGCGCGCCGCAATCTGACGGCTCCTCCAACGGTTCCGACCGTAATGAAAAGTGCCACCGTTCCTCTAAGTAGGTTGAGTGCCGATGGCGGAAGATCGGTAACTATCGGAAGGTACAACAGTGCCGCTTGCAGTAATGCGAAAACGAAGGCAGCGATCACTAGACCGATGATGCTCAGTCCACCAATGATCGCTACGAGAATGGCAGTGAAACCAATGTCCGGGGCAAAACCCGAGGACACTCGTCCGTTGGGGCCAAATACCTCGATTGCTCCGGCCAGGCCGGCCGCCCCGCCGCTCACCAGAAACGAAACAAGCCCAGAGCGTTTCGCATCGATTCCTTGCCACGAAGCCATCAATTGATTCCGTCCGGTAAGCGCAGAAAGTACCCCAAATCTGGTTCGGGAAATGAGTAACCAGGTTGCTGCCAACACACCGGCTGCTGCACAAATTGTCCACACCGAGACGCCGGCACCAGAACTTATCCGGAATTGTTTGGCGATACTTTCAGTTGACGTTGATTCACCGCTTCCGATGGGGTTTTTCAATGGTCCGTTGGTAACCCACCTCAGCCAAAGAATACCAAGAAAATTTGCCATCAACGTGGTGATGACTTCGTCTGTACCCCAAACAACCTTAAGGATGCCGGGTATCAACGACCACAAAGCGCCTGCCGCTGCTCCGCCGATCAGCCCAGCGGCAATGACGAGCGGAGCTGGCCCCGACTTCCATCTCAGGGCGACCCATACTGAAGCGATTGCCCCTGAGTAAAATTGTCCCTGCGCGCCGAGGTTAAGGAACCCAGCTCTGACCGTGACCAGAACCCCAGCTCCAATGATCACGTACGCAATCATCCATCTCAGCGTTGATTGCCAAGCCCCCGGGGCGGTGAGTGAACCCTTGATCGTTCCATCAAGAATTGTTCCAAGTGGGTAGCCGCTCAGGCCGAGTATTGCGGCGAGCAGGCCGAGACCGACGACAACAGCTGTCGCTCGCGGCAGCGCCGCGCTCAGCCTCGGGCCGACCCGGCCGCGCACACCAATTGGCGTCATGAAAAAGACCGAATTTCCGCCGCCAGATCGGAGATCTGGGCCTGTCCCACCATTGCGGCTCCGATCGCTTGTACGTCGAATGGGCGTTCGAAAATACCGCTGACGCAACCAGCGCTGAGCACAGCGATCCGGTCGGATAACGCAAACAGTTCGTCGAGATCGGCACTCACCAAGAGTACTGAAGCAGTTTCTGACAGGGTGGAAATGGTGTTGTGAACAAACGCTGTGGCACCCAGATCCAGCCCTCTGGTGGGGTGCGCTGCAACCAGAAATTTTGCCCCTGCTGCAAGTTCCCTGGCCAAGATCAGGCGTTGTACGTTTCCACCTGAAAGCGAACCGGTTGATTGATTTACGTCTCGGTAGCGAACCTGCCAGGTGTCGAGCAGCATTCGCGCGTTGTTCCGAAGTTGGCGAGGCGACACCAAACCAAAGAGGCTTCGGTGAGTTGCGAGGTCGCCGACCGCGACGTTCTCCCAGAGGGTTCGTGACGTGCTGACCCCTTCGGTTAAGCGATCGAACGGTACAACACGAAGGCCCAACCGTCGCCGTAACGTAACGGTTGCGCCGGAGACGTCGTGTCCTAAGAAACGCATCGAGCCTGAGTCGATAGACTGTATACCTACGATTGACTCGACCAAACTACGTTGGCCGTTTCCTTCGACCCCAGCGATGCCGAGGATTTCGGAATCAAAAATAGTGAGGGTGACGTTGCGCAAGGGCGAGTCACCTGGTTTTGGCAACGTCGTGATTTCTTGAAGTGATAGCAACTCGCTTGGTGCCCCCCTACTTCGGCTGCGGGTACTTGGTGCTGGCACGGCGCTGCCGATGATGGCTTCACTTAGGCTGCGCTCATCGAATGATGCCGTTAGTTGGGCTGCTGCAACACATACGCCTCCGCGCAGCACGGTCACTGTGTCGGCAATCGCAAACACCTCCTGAACCTTATGTAGAACGATGATGATGGTTACGCCCGAAGCGGCAATGGCTCGTACGCGATCGAACAGTGCGCTTACATCTTGCGGTGCAAGAACCGCTGTGGGCTCGTCGAGCAACAAAACCCTTGGTCGAGATATAAGCGCGCGGCCAATTTCGAGGGACTGAAGCGTCTCTACAGGAAGAGAGGAAATCTTGGCTGCCGGATCAATGTTTACACCAAGATCTGCCAGTTGCTTTTTGACGTGGCTGACCAAATCCCGTTTGCGAAAAGGCCTCAGCGAAGTCCGCGAAGGATGGAAAAACTCTATTGCTTCGGCTACGGATGCTGATGGTGGCAGCGAGAAGGCTTGATGAACCATCTCTACGCCGGCCGTTTTTGATGCCTTCACACTGCCAAGTGCAAGTGGCTCATCATCGAACTCGATCGAGCCGCTTGATGGTTGTTGTAAACCCATGAGACAACGAGCGAGTGTGGTTTTACCCGCACCGTTTTGCCCCACCACGGCGTGAACCGCACCAGGAGCAAGCGACAACGAAACACCGTCAAGCGCCAAAAACGTTCCGAATTGAACGCTGAGTTGTTTTATGTGAACAGAGCAGGTGGCGGGCACGAGTTCATGCCCGCGACCTGCCACAGCTGTCATCATGGTTTAGTGGGGTTGTCCGGGATCACAAGTTTGCCGCTCTTAATATCGGCGATTGCTGCTTCGACAAGTGGAAGGGCTGCCTGAACCTTCTTAACCATTTCTGGGTCACCCTGAGCAACGAACTGTTCGGGTACGTAGAAGCCGGTGATGTCATCTTTTACACCGCTGGCTTGGTGGTCACCGGTGAAAGTTGAACTACACGCATCTTTGATTTGGTTGAAGAGACTGTCGCCAAATTTGATAAACGTGACGCCGAGTATCAGTTCGGGTGCCTTATCGACCAACCCCGGCGCACCCATGATGACGTAACCCTTCTTATCTTTGGCGGCTTCGATGTGGCCAATGACAGGTCCGTCGCCCTGAACAATATCGGCACCTTGCGTGTAGAGCGCCGACACGACTTCCTTGGCCTTAGCATCGTCAGAGAACGATCCAACTTCACCTGGAATGACTTTGATTGTTGGATCGACCGACTGAGCCGCCTTTTTGAAAGCGTTGTAGTCAGAGTTGATTCCAGGAAGGAAGAGACCGCCTTCGTACCCAAGAATTTTTGACTTCGATGCTGATCCGGCGACCAGCCCGCTGAGATAGGTAGCTTCGTCGTAGCGATACGACACGGTGCGCAGGTTGGCGAGTGCTGGTTTCACGGGTGCAGCGTAGATTTGAATGAAATTCACATCAGGAAAGTCTTTAGCTACAGCTTGAAGTGGTTCACCCATTTCGAGGAAGGTGGTAGCAATGACATTGGCTCCCGATTGGGCCACATTGCGAAGTGTGGCTTCGAAGGTTGCAGGGTCAAGTGTTTCGACATACTGAGTTTCCGCACCAAGCTTTTCTTTGGAAGCGTTGATTCCGTTGTTGACCATATCGTCGACGACACTTTGGTCACCGGCTTTTTGAGTCGAAACAAACGTTACTTTTTTGCCCGCGCATGCTGCTTCGTTGGATGCCGCGGCGACGGTGTCTGCTGATGGTGTCGATTCTGAGGTTGCTGCCACCGTGATGGGGGAACTTGACGAACTTGACGGAGAAGATGAGCCACAAGCACTCAGTGTCAATGTCACCAATGAAAGAGCTGCCAAACTTTGTTTCCTACGCATGTTTCCCCCTGTGAGGCCAAGCCCTGATGCCTGTCGACTGATAAAGCACCTTACTGAAGGCCCGTTCATCAATCATCCTACGTTCGTAGGAGATTCGGGAGAAATTGGCTACTACACGCCCATCCAGTTAGTGAGTTGGGGCTGAGGTTGCGGTTCGGGTTCGGGTCTCGGCAAGACGCCTTTCCGTCCTGGGCTCTTGCCGGCAGAACTGCGGCAGCAGCGGTCAACACACATCCCGAAACAGCCACCAATGTTGCGCGGGCAAGCCCGAGGAACTGGCAGCCCGTTTTGTCATATCGTGGTACTGGCGATCGCACGAGCCTGGCTCGAGTCTGGTCCGCTATTCGAGTGTGTGACCCGCGTACGGCCCAATGAGCTAGGCGTGTAAGAAGAACGCCTGTTGGGAAGCCGATGTGGCGCTTTGAGTTACGGCTTCGGCCAGCCAGCCGGGGCCTACCCAGTCCCCGCAAACGAACATCCGTTGTGAGTCTGGCACTTGGGTTGGTGGTCGCCCAGCCATTCCACCGGTTTTGGGGGTTGGGGTGGCCGAAAACGTACTCATGCGATGAAGAAATCGTTCTTCCACCCGATGGCTTGGGGCGACACCGATGACCTCGGCGGCGGCGTTCAGCTCGGCTCGTTCGGCTTCGACGGACAGTGTTTCGTGGGGATGGATATAGCGCATGAGGTGGACGACTGCCCCGTTCGGCGGGGCCAGACGTGCTGGTGGGTGGTGCGTGATCGCGTACATAGGCCGTTCAAGACCGAGAACGATTCGGTGTTTGGGAACCGCCGACAGTCCGAGGTCGAGGTGCGTAGTTTCAGAAGTTGGAGCGTCAAGGTGCCACGAATCGGGCCGGATGTTAAGAAGGCTCGCCGTGGCTTTGGCATTACCAAGTGCACATATTAATGACTCCGCCTGGTATTCGTTGCCTCCGGTAATGACAATCGAGACTTCACCTTCGGTTTCCGTAACACCCGTAACTTTCTGTTCAACAAAGGTCACGCCGGCAAGCTTGGCTTGCGTGCGAAGCTGCTCAGCGATTGAACCCCATCCTCCGTGTACATATCGAACCCCGCGGCTACCCGACGCTAGTGTTTGCATGGCCACATCAACAGAAATGAGGTCAGGGCAATGGGCGTAGGTTGAGAGACGGATCATTGCTTCGATTGCCTGCCGAGCACGTGGAAGGACGTCCTTCTCGTCGAGGTATTCGGCGACTGTCATCGACGAGCCGAAGTCTTTCGATCGGTCGATTGTCATTTGGGTGAGCACCCGTCCGAATTGAGCGAGGCCCTTCCCGCCAAGTAGGGAAGGTGAAAATGCGCCAATGGTCGAATCGGCAACCCAATATTTCAGTCGCTGTATCGGAGGCCGTTTCCCGGTGCAGTTAATACCGAGGCCCTTGAGTATTGGAAGTGCCTTTCCGGCAATAGCGAACGCATGAGGACCTCGGTTCATTCGGTATGCACCGATATGATCAGTTGCTGCTCGACCGCCGGTAGTACTCGAATCAATCACAACGACGCTTTGCCCTAGTCGGGCTGACGTTAACGCCGCAACCAGGCCTCCAAGCCCAGCGCCAGCGACCACCACATCAACACGGGTATTGGAAGGTTGGTTCATGTGTTCGACACTATCGATTACACCGGACCTTTCCGTAACTCAAGCTGATTCGAGTTGATTTTGGTATGCCAGCTAAGTCTTTGGCCACACAATTGGGAAGAGTGTGTGCTCAAGCGGTGCGCCGGCTGGAAGGGTTTCGGCGAGACCGGGAAACTCGGGAGACGTTGCCCATCGACGCGGTGCGTGTCTCATGTCGTCGCCGAGAAAGCGAACGGAAAAAATTCGACGGCGCCGATCGGTGTCGACGCCAGCGGCTGCATGCAATGTGAGCATATGAAATGCGATCACATCGCCTGGTTCAAGCTGCCACCCGATGATCTTGTGGTGACTTTCCAGTGCGTCGATGGTTGGTAACTCAGTAAGACTTCCTTCCGGAAACCACTTCGCTTCTTTGTTGAGAAACGTTCGGGGCATGAGCCACGGACCAAGATGTGAACCGGCGACAAACTCAAGGGTGGAACTTCGCCGAACTGGGTCGACGGGAATCCAAAAGCTCACATTTTGATGACCATCAACGTTGTAATACGGTTGGTCTTGATGCCACGGAGTTGACTGTCGGGTTCCAGGTTCCTTCGTGAGCATATGATCGTGATATAGGCGTACGGTGGTACTTGCAGTGAATAGGGCAGCAGCTTCGCCAAGCGCTGTGTCAAATATGGTCTGCCTGTACGCGGCATTTTGCTGCCAGTTGCAAAAGTCTTCGATGAAAAAGCCCGGGTCGTCAGGTTGGCTGGCAACAATCGCTCGCTCGCTCGGATTTGCAAGGTTTTCATCGATGCCTTCAGTGAGTAGCGCAATCTCGTCTGACGAGAGCAACTGCCGAAGAACAACGGCACCATCACGCTGGTAGGCGTCGATGTCCGAGACGCTTACTCCTGTTTCATTCCGCCGGTTGGTCACGGGTTACAAGTTACCTCGCTGTTTGAGAGGCAGCCGATCTGAGACTCTCATTGTGGATATGTGCTTCGACGGCCAGATGGAGATCGAGTTGGCCGGTTCCGGTTCCGCGGAATCGTCAGTCGTGGTCGAAATGTGCGTCTCAAGGAGGTAAGTGAGCATATCAACCCGGTGTTGATGCGCCGGGGTTTTGGTGTCGGGCGTGCTGTCATTGCGTCGGTCAAATCCAAGTCTTCAGTCGTCAAGTCTTCGGTCGTCGAGGACCCGACGGAGTAAGGCACCTGTTTCAGGCGGCAGTGTGCCTCTGAGATCCCATGAACCGTCGTCGTTTGGGTGCAGATACAGACTTCGGGATTCGAAGAGCATCTGGCCAAGATCGGGTTGGGAGGCTAACGCAGCGCGCCCTACGCCCCGGGCGAAACGCTCTAGTTGCGCAGCGGTCATCACCCCGGCTAGTTCGACAAGTTCAGCTTCACTGGTTGGGGTAATTATTCGACTTACCACCCTCACCCGGGCGTACGAAAGGTGGCCAGTCGCGAACGATTCGCAAAGGAGGGCATTGTTGCGCAGCGCATGGGCCGCTCGGACGTGTTCGCGGGCGGTGACCATTGACTCGCCAAGGTGACCGACCATCCAGTGAGCCATAGAGCGGCACTCCCACTGGCCCCAGGCTTCGCAGACATCGTATTCGGCAATCATAAGTAACCATCGACAAGTTGCGATCGCGATTCGCGACGCGAACCCGTCGAGATCTGCTTCCAGGCGTTCTGTCGTGACGGCGGACAAATTCGGTTTACCCGACAGCGGGCTCCAGGGTTTGAGTGGCCATCCGTCCAGTATCTGCTTTGGGTATGACAGAAACCGACCCGAGACGTGCGATTCCGCGGAATCGTTTGAAATTTTTGGTGTGATACGAATGAGTCGTGGAGTCAAGCTCGCAGCCGGTGAATTCGATCTCGGTGCCGGTGCACATTGTCGTCGGAACATGAACATTGTCGTCGGAACCTTGATCGTCTTGATCGGTGCGGCTGGTTCGGGAAAGTCGACATGGGCAGCGGCTAATTTTGCCGAAGATGAGGTCCTTTCAACCGACACCCTCAGAGGCCTTGTTGGCGAAGGAGAAGCCGATCAAAAGGTGAACGGCGATATGTTTGCTCTGCTGGATCTGATCGTCGAAGCCAGAATGAAACGACATCTGACCACCGTGATCGACTCAACTGCCCTTGAACCAGACCGAAGAGCAAAGTACGTCACACTCGCCCACGAATCCGGGGCCGCTGTTGTGGCCACCATCTTTCGGGCAACACCCCAGACGTGTATCCATCGAAATGCGCAGCGAGCAAGGCGGGTTCCTGAACAAGTCATTCGTGCCCATGTCATCGCGGTGTCTGGCCTAACCACGGATGATCTGCTCGCAGAGGGTTTTGAATCGGTTTCCGAAATTCAAGTCGGCTGAACTGTCTGATTACAGGTCCGTTCGTAGCTTCCACAGCTCAGGAAACAACAAGACGTCGAGCATGGCCCGTAAGTATCCGACTCCCTGGGTGCCGCCGGTGCCCGGTTTGAAACGAATGATGCGTTCCACGGTCGTGACGTGACGGAACCGCCACTGTCGAAACGAATCTTCGATATCGGTGAGCTTCTCGTCAAGGTGGAGATAGTCGCCGTAACTCATTGATTTACTGAAGTCGAGTTGCGCCCCACTCGTAGATTGCTCGGGTTCAGACGTCATCAGTAATTTCGAGGCATTGAAAACCCCGGCTCGCTATGGTGGTCATGTGCTGAGCGTAACCGGTGTCGAAAAATCGTATAAAGACATACGAGCACTTCGTGGTGTTGACCTTCACGTTTCAGCCGGGTCAATCGTTTCGTTGCTCGGTCGAAACGGTGCAGGAAAGAGCACCTTGCTTTCTGTCATCGCCGGTCTCATTAAAGCCGATGCTGGTTCGGTTGTTGTTGATGGGGTTGATGTGCTCGCTCACCCCCGTCGAGCGACTGGCCTCGTTGGGATTGCTCCGCAAAGTACAGGTATCTATCCGACACTCACTGTGCAAGAGAACCTCGAGTTCTTTGGTGAATTAGCGGGTTTGAAACGTGTCGAAAGGCGACAACGGGCAATCGATATTGCTGATCAATTGGGTCTCAGCGAACTTTTAGGTCGGAAGGGAACAGCGCTTTCTGGTGGAGAACAGCGTCGGCTGCACACCGGTTGCGCCTTAGTGCACCGGCCGAAAGTTCTTATGCTTGACGAACCCACGGTGGGGGCCGACGTAACAACCCGAGTGCAACTCATCGACGCTGTCAAGCAGCTAGCGGCTGACGGTGCCGCAATTATTTACACCACGCATTACCTTCCTGAGGTGGAAGCACTCGATGCTTCGATCGTGATAATTGACAACGGCATGGTGTTAGCCAGTGGAAGCAAAGCCCAACTGATGGCATCGCACCGCGCAATTGGATTGCAGTTTGAGACAGCCGCCCCGTTAAGCGAAACCGATGTTCAGACCCTCGGTATTACAGCCGTCGGCACAAAAAAGTATCAACTGCCGAACGAGAATGACGTTCGAGGTCTCGTCCATCTGCTTGGTGATCGAGACGTAACGGTGACCGCCGTAGAAACCATTCAACCCGACCTTGAATCGGTGTTCCTTTCTATTACCGGAAACTTGTTGGCGGAGGCCGTTCAATGACAGCAGTGATCGCAATTGTCAAACATCAAGTTCGGATTCTGCTTCGTGATCCGTGGTTCCTAGCAATCATGTTTGTTATGCCGATGGTGGTGATGCCCCTCTTTAAACGAACTATGGCCTTTTCGCTTCAGGCCAGTGGTTTTGCGAATGCTACGGGTGCTGAGCAAGTCGTTCCGGGTCAGGTGGTGATGTTCGGGTTCTTCGTGGGTGGGTCAGCGGGATTTTGCCTCTTTCGAGAACATGGTTGGAAAACATGGGATCGATTGCGTGCTTCGTCGGCTTCATCCAGGTCATTGCTGGTCGGCTTTGCTTTGCCGTGGATCGTGACGCTGATGATCTTTCAGGTGCTGCTTATGGTCGCTGGTGGGGTTGTGCTTGGGCTTCGACTTCATGGCGGTTCGCCGTTTGCGTCGCTGTTGGTGATGTTTGCATACGCCTCATGCATCGTGACGCTCATCATGTTGGTCGCCTCAACTCTGCGAACCGTAAACCAAGTGAACGCCTTCCAAAATGTTGGTGCCATGGGTTTCGCTGGCTTGGGCGGGGCATTGGTTCCGATTGCTCAACTGCCGTCATGGGCGCGGCTCATTTCCCCAATTACGCCAACGTATTGGGCGATGCGCGGCCACAATGCCGTATTTTTGCGAGGAGGAGGAGTACGAGAGGTGCTCCTTCCAACGGCGGTGCTTCTCGTAGCCTCTGGCATATTGATGGCCTTGGCGGTCGTTCGTTTCCGAGTCGACGAGACCAAGCAGTTTTTCGCCTAGCAAACGTCGGCGAGCTGACGTCGTCTCCTGTGCGGCGATAAGGGTCTCGCTTTAGGAACGATGCCGGTTTGCCGATACAGCCATTGTGAAACAGCCAGGCCTCACCCGGGGTCCGACATACAGGGTCTTGCCGCGCCTTGCGCGAGCGGCGTCCGTGTGCGTGGTGTCTCTTTCGATGTTGGCTGCCTGTGAGTCGGCCGAGGGCGAGATGGTTGGCCAAATCGGTGCACTCACCCCAACAAGCGCAAGCCCAACCAGTGTCACTACAACCACCACGACCTTGCCACCTGTTGTTACGACGACCCCAGACGAACTTCCGTTCGTCACTGACGATTCAATCGTCGCCGACGATACATCCGTAAGCCTGCCAGCGACTGACCTGCCAGCGACTGACCCGCCGACCACCCTGGCTACGACCACGTCGGCTACGACCGCCGTTTCCGTCGAAGACGCCGGTGCTGATTTGTCAGTCACCCTTCCTCGCCGAAAAGTCACGACAACGGTTGGCGCCCCGGCACCCGTGAACCCGGTAGCGCCTTTGAAACCGGCAACGCCCGTAAGACCCGCTGGTACCGTCCAAGTGGTTGCCCCCTCGCCCAAATCGTCTTGGGCGCTTCCGGCTCAGCCAACGGTTGCTCCATTGGTGACGGTGCCAAGCGATTCCAGCGTTATCGAAATCGTTGATGTTCAAGGTATTTCGGTTCCGGTTCTTGACGGATGGGTGGCCTTTACTACCCCCGAATCGGTTGCCTTGAACTCGGAACTTGCCGACCTCGTTCAACGAACCCTGTACGCACAACTCACCCAAGACCGAACCAAGGCCGTGTTCATTCCGAAAAATGAATTGCTCAATGCATCACCCTCGATGGTGGTGGTCATTGTTCGATCGGGGACAGGTCTCACCGGTCCGTCAGCGCTTGAACGTCTTATCGGCGCATCGGTCGATGTCGAAGCCTTCGTCGTTAAGAACCAGCGCCCGATCTTGTGGGGTGGGCTACCGAGTGGTCGGGCACAGCTCTCCCATTCGGACGGCCGTAGTCGGATCGTGTCTGCCGTCAGCTCTGAACAGGGTCGACTAGCGGTGCTACAAACAACTGGAAATCGGTCTGACCTTGCCGCGGTACATGACCGGCTACTGGCCGAGATCAATCCAAACCAATGAGGCGCTAAAACGAGTGGATGTCCTTAGGCGCTCACGTTCTAGGTCCAAAGCGCGCATATGGGTACGGCCTACGTTCGATCGCTAAGGGCGAGCACGGTGCCCCAGTATCGAAAATTGTGCCTGCTTTGTATTGCTCGGCTGAGACTTGGTCTCGAGGAGTTTTCGCGGTCGCAAACTCTTGGCATAGACGACAAAAAGTCGGCACAGCTGAGGTTTGTGCGACAGATTGAGTTTGTGGTGTTGGCGAAGTTGAGCGATGCCTGGCCCGAGTTCACGCAAGCTGACGATGCCAATCTCATCGGGTAGTTCGAGCAGTGTTTTGATCGCCTCGTTTCTGAGGGGTGTTGGAAGATCCGGGAACGGTCGAGAGAGGACACCTGTTCGGTCTTGGGCGTTGGGTGCGGCCTGACATAAGCGGACATAACAATAACCAGTTGTGTACAGCGTTTTGGACCAAAGAACTCGGGGAGCTCGTTTGCGTAGGACTTGGCTGAGGATTTGGTCATCGATGAAAGCGATGGTCGCTGGCTCGTGAGCTCGTCGTCACCAAAGCCATCGGTAGAACTCGTGATTCGATCCTACAAGGTGTCACGAACATACGCTTTGTAGTCTCGACACGATTGCGAACTCTGTACTCTCTCACTAGCCATCAAACCCTCAAGGAGTTGCCATGTCCATTGTTCACAAGGCAGTGACGTTCGACTGTGCCGATGCCACCGTTGTCAGCGGGTTCTGGTCCGCCGTTTTCGGTCGGCCGATCGATACCGAGCCGGTGCCGCCGTCACCGTTTTTCGCATCGATCGGCCTCGGCGACTCTTCGCGGATCGCCTACATGTTCATTCAGGTGCCCGAGGGTAAGACAGTGAAAAACCGGGTGCATCTCGACCTCGATTCTGACGAGGTCGACACTGATGTCGCACGAGTGATCTCACTCGGTGCAACCCACATCCACGACAAGGACGAGTTCGGTATGCACTGGACCACACTGGCCGACCCCGAAGGCAACGAGTTCTGTATCGGCACTCCACACCACTGATCGTTCCGCAAGATTTCTCGGCACCGTAGCGTTATTACGGGAGCGCTGCGGGCTCCAACGAGAGTCCACCACCCCATCGAGAGACATGAATCCTGTGTAAACCAGTTCGCGTGCCATGTGCACCTTTCAGTGTCTGGTGCGGGCGCAGATGCCCGTCCATTGGTCAAGGTTAATGAGCGGCATCGGACTTGTCTTGGAAGAAACTGACAATATCTTGACCCGCGGATCACGGGAAAATGACGCGTCCAGAGCTTCCGGCGTCCAGGGGAACCGATTTTCGCGCGCTCGGAGGTGCCGAAGAAGGGCATTGAATAACCATCTGCATACGGACGTACGAACCAATTAACTGCGTTTCAAACAGTTGAGGTAGGCGTTTGTTATACGCTCGAAATGTGTCTGTCGAACTCGTTTAGAAACTCACGTTTAAGGGCCGGAGTAGTGCGGTCATCACTGCTCATTCGGCGTTCGGTATCGAGCGGTCTCGGCGGACGACTTACAGATGAAGCGGGATTCGGGTGGGTCCGCGAAGAGTTGTCGATCGTTTCCACTCGATGTCCGCGGTGTTGATGCGTCCGTTCGCAATCCGTTGGCGATCGGGGGTAATGCGGTGCGCATCTGTAGCCGCGCAAGTGATGCTCCGAGGCAGTGGTGGATGCCGTAACCGAACGCGGCACTGCGCGGGTTTGGCCTGTCGAGGCGTAACGCGCTCGGTTCGTCCCAGCGCCGGGGGTCGTTTTAGAGGTAAGTCTAATTTATGTCCAAGAATTCATCCGGAGGCTTTGGCGAGCGGAACAAGGCGAAGCGTCGCGACGCCTTGCCGATTGGCGTCTCCATCGAAAGAGCTTCGCCTCATCCTCGGGCTCCTCGGGTCGTCGCACGTCGGGCTCGGCCCCCAGGACATGGCAGACGGGGTGTTCGTTCCGACGCGTGCGTCTGTGGCGGCGATCGCCTCGTTTGGTCCAGACCGAGCTGCGAAAAGTGATCTCTCGACGGTTCGTCCTTCGGTGCGGGTTGACTCGATCTCGATACCTTCTGGGGAGACAACCGGGGTACCGTGTCGGCGGGCTCGTCGCCCAAATCGTTGTCGCAGCGACTACAGCGCTGCCATGAAAGCGCCCTCTTCTTACGGTCAAGGCCGGTGCGGCAACTGCCAGGCGAGAGCGCGGCTCGCTCTGATCACAACGAAGAAGGACAGCGTCGACACGGTAACGGATTTGCGATCGTTTCTCGGAAAGATCGACAGTGCAGGTGACGCTCGGCTCCTACTGGACGCATCCGCTGTCTGGCTCACGAACGATAGCCGTTGGCTCGGTGTCCAACGCGAATTCGATGGCACCTGTCAACCGTTGGAGGAGGTTGACGTTGGAAGGTTTTGTTGGTGGTGAAGTGGGCGCATTTCTCGCAGATGGATTCGAAGCTGCAGTCGAGCTCGACGGGTCTGGTGCAGAGTCCGTTGCCGAGGAGGCGGTGGTTGACTTCATTGCGGAGGCGTCGCATGTTCGGCCCTTCGGCTGATGCCGGTAACGTGGTGGTGTTGTAGAGCGCTTCGACTTCGGCGGTCACGGCAGCGTATTCGTCAGCGACTACACGGTTTGATATTCGCGCGTATTGGCGTGTCATGTCTAGTGATTTGTGGCCGAGGAGCGCAGCGATTGCTTCGATGGACATGCCTCGGTTGATTGCTTGGGTGGCGAGGGTGTGTCGGAGTTGGTGTGGGTGTATGTGCCCGATCCCGGCTTTCTTTGCGAGCCGGTCGAGCCATCGTTGAACGGCGTAGCGGTTTAACACTCCTTGCTCTCCGGAGAGCAACCGTTTGTGTTCATGGACACCATGCTCGGCTCGATATTGGGTGATGAGATCAACGAGGTGTGGGTGGAGGGGAACGTAACGGTCGTTGTGGAGTTTCCCGACCGGGATCCGTAACCAGTGCGCGTCACCAATCACGGTCACCGCGTCGTGTTCAAGTTCGCAGAGTTCACCGACACGCATCCCGGTGCGGGCGAGAAGCTCTATAGCGAGTCGATGCCGGATCTGTTTCTCGTTGTTCACGACTCGCATGAACTTCGCGAAGTTCGCGTCGTCAATGAAACGTGGCAACGGTTCGTCGCGTTTTGGGACGTCACCAAAAAAGATAGGTACACGTGCGGGTGCGTCGTCCCATCCCCACTCGATGATCCGAATGAAAAACATTCGGAGCATCCCAATGCGTCGTCGGAACGTTGCTGGTTTCACTGTTGCCGTTTTGATGCCTGGTTGACGGTTCTGCCACACTTTGAACGCTTCGATATGTTTGCGGCCAACGTGGGCAACGCAACGCACAGCAGGGTCGTGCACGGTAACGAACCGGGCGAAGGTTCGTAGATCAGTGTTCACCGAACGCACCGTTGCTGGTCGTTGCGAAACGGCGATCTGGTCCAAATAGTCCAGCATTGTCAACACCATTTGGGGTGCGACCTCATGCACCGTTTCCCAATCCGCAGGAATAAGCCGTGCCGGTGTTTTGATGGTTCGGCGACGAGCAACAGCACTCATTTCGGGGCCTTCAGGTTTTGTGCGTCGATCGCCGCAGCAGCTTTTCGGTACTCGCCAGCCAACCAGTCATCAGCCAAATGCAAATAGACCCGTGTTGTTTCGATTGATGCGTGACCCGCTTGTGCTTGTAACGCCTTGATAGACATGCCCGCCTCACGCAACCGGGTTAGACATGTGTGGCGTAGTTCGTGACACGTCGCATGCGACAGCCCGGCCCGGCCGCGTGCACCCTGAATGATTTCGTCTAACCCGTGAGCTGACAGCGGTGACCCGCGGCGTGGTCCTTTCAACGCGACGAATACTTTGTCTGTCGCTGCGTTGATTGGGCGTTCCTCTTTCATATATGCACTTAACGTTTTGAAGAACCGATTCGACATGGGTATCAACCGTTGCCGGCCACCTTTGCCATCGGCGATAAACACGCGTCGTTCACCAGTTTGCACATCCGACAGGCGCAGCCCTAACACTTCGCATCGTCGAAGCCCGCCGAGCAGCATTGCCTCGACCATTGCCCGGTCACGGTTCGTTCTCAACACACGAACAAACGCATCGACCTCCGTCGGAGCGAGTATCCGAGGTAACGTTTTCACGTTCCGAACCAATGGCACGCCTTGGCGTGGACGCGATTTCTCTCGCCGAGTCGCGAGCCCGCGAGGGACCGGATTCCGCGTGACCGTGGTGTCCTCACAAGCCAACAGATACGAATAGAACCCTGACACCGACGACACCCGCCGGCGGATCGTTCGAGCAGAAACACCACCAGTGCCATCGAGCCGGACAACGTTCGATGCCCAAACCATCTGTGCACGTATAAACCCCATCACGTCAGCCGACGTCACCTTGACCGGCGGCTTATCCACGAACGCTAAGAACGTTTTCAGATCCCACGCAATCGCAATAATCGTGTTCGGCCGACACCGCGAACGACAAAACTCGAGATACCCATCAACCAACGGATGACCCACCACCACCGAGAGATGATCACCCGACCACGAACGAACCACACACGGCATCCAACGCATCACAGACTCAGTCCAATCATCGCGAAAGCATGCCAAAAACCAACAAAGATCACCCGTATATCATGCGAGTCGCAGTGGCGCCGATAGGAAGCGCACCTATGGCCGAAGTGTCGTGGCCGGGTGTGGGGAGGGGTCGTGGTTATGGGCTGGGGTGCGCGGCGTAAACTGTCGGCATGAAAGCGATCGTCGGACACATCGGAATCAATGTTTCCAACGACGCCGAGTCCTTCGATTTTTGGAAGAGCTTGCTTGAGTTCTTCGAATTTCAAATCACACCTGACGGAAACCATTTCGACGCTTCAGACGGGCACACCTACTTGTGCGTTCAAGTCACCAAACCTGGCTACGAAGTGCCGGTGTTTCATCGCAAGCGGACTGGACTGAATCATATTGCGTTGCGTGTTGCGTCGGCCGAGATGGTCGACGAGTTCGTGACGACCTTTCTCGACCCTCGCGGCATTACGCCCCTCTACAGCGGAGCGATGACGCCGGCAGGGTACCCAGCCGGGTACTACGCCGTGTACTTCGAAGATCCAGATCGACTAAAGGTCGAAGTTCACTACGGCTAGTTGAACCTCGCTCCGTTGGGCATCCGCCAAGCCCCGTTTCAGGCGGCGGAGTCTTTGCCGAGATGTACGGGAACTCGTCGATCGTCGTCGTCGAAAACGGCGACGAGTTCAAGACGAGCACCGAGAGCTTCAAGATACTGCCGAAGGGTCGAGACTCGGACGTCGTCAGAGTGTTCAAGTTTCGAGATCGCACCTTGCGTCACATCGAGTCGACCGGCCAATTCAGCCTGACTGAGCGCCTCCCCATGACGAAGTTCGTAGAGCCGGATCTCTTCGAGGGTGTCACGTCGAAGTTCGACTAGTCGTTCGGTCGCCCAGGACGCGCGACAACTTGATCGCGGTGATCAGAGAATTTTGTTTTAGCCATCAGATCAATCCTTCACTATTCAGTTCATCGAGATACTGCTCAGAGGGGTTGTCGGCGAGCGGAACGGCCCACCTATACCATTCGTTCCAAGCACCCGTCTTGTCGCCACCCACCAGCAAGATTGCATGTCGACGCGGGTCGAAGCTGAACAACACTCGAAGTACCCGCTCAAGCGGCGCGGAGTTCTTTCATCGACTGATGTCGTGATGAGTGGATTCTGTCAACAATCGGACGACCAAGATCGGGCCCTCGCTCGACCAGAACCTCGATTCGGTCGGTGACTGCTTCCTGCTGATCGATAGTCAACGTTGACCACCAACTTAGGAACTCATCGGTGACCTCAATTCGTTTTCGATAACAATCTGCGCGCGTATCAACTGGCCTCGACGCGTTCCTTCGAGATCACCCGTTATCCGGTGATCGGGGACAGGGGTGCATGCTTGGTCTACTGCGCTGCAACAGCCTCGACTTCGATGAGCCACTCGGGTTCGAGTAACCGAGCGCAAAGTACGGTTCGCGCTGCTTGGTGGGCTCCGAGAAACTGCTTCAGGGTCGCAACGTTCTCCGGATCAAAGGCCGGGTCGGCTAGATAGAAACGTAACGACACAAGGTCCACATAAGACATGTTGGCGCTAGCCAAGATGTTACCGAGATGTGTCCAGATCAACGAAGCCTGTGCTTGGAAGCTCGGTGGCATGAGCTCGCCGTCAAGTTCGTATCCGTTGAGGCCGCTGATGTAAAGCGTCCGGACGCCCGACATGACTTCAACGGCGTGTGCGTAGTTGGAGTAGGGCGGAAACACCGACACCGGAATGTGGATTTTTTTGCATCCCACCATTGTCCCGTGGCGATCGGAAGCGGGGAGCGCCGTTCACCCGGAGTGACGGGGCAGGCCCGCGCGAAGTCGCCCGTACGAACTATTTCGTCGAAGATCGAGTTCGGCGAGCCGTATAGGCGATAGGTTTTGTTGGCGGCCATGACGTAATCGCCGGGTGCAGGCCTCGTCAGCACCGGTTAAGACCGTCACCGATGCTTGCGCGCCGGACCTGTCAATCAACGATGAAGAGCTTGGCACCCTTAGGCGCGGTTGATCGATGCGGCTCGGCATTGTCGGCGACCTGGTAACTGATCCCTGGAGTCAACGTGAATACTCGACCGTCTTCTAGTTCGGTAACAGGCTCACCTTCGAGGCACAACAGCACGTGACCTTTCGTGCACCAATGATCCGACACGTAACCCGTGTGTACTCCATTATGCGCACTCGAAGATCCCCAAACTGCTGGGTCTGCCAGAACGCTCGACCGTATTCGGCCGTCTTTTCGATCCGTTCGACCCTTGCCCATTCGGTCAACCCGAGCGGCAGCTCCATGGTTTCCATCCCATCAACGTATCTGGAGTTTCGGTCGGGGCGGTCGCCGTGAAATTTCCGCCCAAGCGAGTGGCGGCTTGACGTGTTTTGTCATGCGCGCTTAGCGACTCCAACGCGTTCAGCTGAGCTCAATCCTGGCGTTATACGTGGCAGGTTTGATGCCTTTCAGAAGAACTCATCGAGCGTGTGGAAGTACTCGATTTTCCTCGGGTCAAGTCGAAGGCCATAGCGATCGAAGAAGTCAGTCACAGCTGCGTCGCCCCAACGGTCTCGAATCGATCGTTCTGCCAAGGCAAGGTCATACCAGCGGTTGGCAATCCCAGACCGTCCAACGTCGATGAACACGCCACTCGGTTTGGGGGCAGCAATCAGGAAATTCGAACCGGTGGCATCGCCGTGTGTAACCGTGAGATCGTCTGTCGGCATGGCATGTTTCAGGTATTTGATGAGCTCCGCCGGATCGACGTTTGACCTTTCGTCATCGAAGTCGTCAATGTCGACGTGCCCTGTCAGGAAACGTTGCTCAGCGATCTGAACGAGTTCTGCGGTCGGTCGGTGTGATCGACAGTTTCGGGTGGGTGCAGTGTGCAGCGCCCGAAGCATCGACGCGAACACACCGATCACGATGTCGTTTTCGTAAGGGGAATCGGGTGCGTCGACGTGATAGCCGGGCACGGCTTTTGTTCGAAGGAACTCAATACCGTTTACGCAGCCGTACCCTTTGATCTCGGCCACTGGAATGTCAACGCTTGCCAAGAAGACCATTTTTTCGTGCTCGACGCGAATTGGGTCTGGACTATCTACATGGTCAACCTTCAGGTACTCAATCGCGCCATCGTGGAGAAACAGTCGGAAGACCGCCGCCGTTGACTGACCCGTGCTGCCTCGTTCCATCCTGAAAACTGATTCAAGCGAAGGAACCAGGGTCCGAAGATATGCCGTCGTGAAATTCACCATGTCTCCCACGGAACAAAACTAGATCGGCTCCACACGATCAACAACGATCTAGCCGGCCGATGATCGACGCGCGAAGGACGCAACGTTCAACGCCCTATAAGGGCCAGAGTGCAGCGCCGGCGCCGGGGGTCGAGCAGTGAATATTGAGTGCTGATATCGGATGCTGAGCCTTCCGATCGATTTGAGGGTTTGGATGGTCGCCGCTGATCGTTGTCGACAGGGCACGGCTCTTTCGCACCTACAAAGCACAACGAACTTACACACGAGGCCGTAGCGATGGCCCGCGAGTGCGGCAAATCCATAGCGTTGCAATGTTCCTACAAGGGACGTAGGTCGTCGGCGCAGTTCTATTTGACGGGAACGGGTGTGTCGGCGTTCGCCCAACGTTGAGCGGCTGCGACCCAACGTGGTGGCGAGGGCTTGTCGTCGGTTTTGCCGAGCGCGAGGACGACTGGTTTGTCGTCGAAGGTTGCGACCAGTGTGAGGCTTCCTCCGAGTGCTTCGATCGTGGTTCGAAGTCGACTGACGGTCATGTCTTCCGCTCGTTCGGTTTTAGACACCGCAGACTGATTCATGTCGAGGGCGGCGGCGAGTTCTTCCTGTGTCACGCTCGACACGAGACGGCGTAGCTCGGACAGGTTGTATGAGCGGAGTTCCGCATCAAGTTCGGCTCGTGCTTGGGCTACACGGGCTTGACGTTCGGGCGTCTGTGGAACGCTTGCCTTGATATCTGCCCACTTTTTGGTTCCCATGTTCATTCACCTTGGCTTGTTTCGATGAGGTATTCGGCGTAGAGGCGTTCGGCCTCAGGGACTGCGGTTCGGTACCAGCTGTTCCAGTTGCTGTCTGTTGCCTTGTCGCCGCCGAGCAGCAGAATCGCTGTGCGGGGAGGATCGAACACAAACAGGATCCGTAACGCGTGCTGGGCGTTCGACGATGGGCGAAGTTCTTTGAGATTGTGGAGATTTGATTCGTGGATACGGTCAACGAGCGGGCGTCCAAGATCGAAGCCAACTACCATGCACACCTAAGAAACAACGCAACACCCCCAACCCCACCCGCAATGTGATGCAAAAGACCGGCCGATTCACAGTGCTCCTAACCACCATACAAACCCGTGACACGCCGCGCCGACTTCATCGTCCAAGGTGACAGCGCGCGTCTAGTAAGACGAGAGTTGACGCGGCTACGCCGTACCCAGGGACGCGCCGCATAAGGTTCCAAAATCGCCGCCTTCGAAAACGAGACGGTGACTCATCTCGACGGCCTTACCCAGCCGAGCCCGACCGACTTAACGCAACAGTCCCATCCCGAATCCTTCACGTGGTCTGTGTCCGTTTTCTTACGTCTCTCGTAGCGGGATTTCGATTGTGAATGTGGTTGGGAGGTTATTGGCCACGTTGATGGTGCCGACGTGGTGGTGGATGATGTCGCGTGCGATTGCGAGGCCGAGTCCGGTACCGCCGACGTCGCGGGTGCGGGCTTCGTCGAGGCGGGTGAATCGTTCGAAGATGCGGTCGCGTTGATCTGTGGCGATGCCGGCACCGTCGTCGCTTACGGTGAGGACAGCGTGGCCGGTGTGTTCTTCAAGTCGTATGGTGACCAAGCTGGTGGCGTGACGTTCGGCGTTTTCGAATACATTTCGCACGGCTCTGGTGAGTTGCTCGACGTTGCCGACAACGTGTGCTGCGCTGACGTGACGGGTATCGACATCTATGCGGCCGCGATCGCGAAGTCGTCGTGCTTCGCATAGCACGATGTCGTCGAGATCGAGTGGTGTGTGGGGTGAGGCGATTGGGTCGTCGTAGCGTCGAGCGAGAATGAGAAGGTCTTCCACGAGGTGCTGCATGCCAAGGGTTTCGTCGAGGACGCTGCGGTGAGTTTGGGCCGGGTCGCTTTGGTCAGCGTGTGCGAGTGCCACTTCGAGTTCGCTGCGGATTCGAGTGAGTGGGCTGCGTAGTTCGTGTGATGCATCGGCTACGAATTGTTCTTGTTGACGGATTGCGTGTTCGAGTCGATCTAGGGTCCCGTTCATGGTTTGGGCGAGTCGTTCTATTTAGTCGCCGGTTTGAGGGTTTGATACGCGGTTGCCGATGTTTGTGGCGCGGATGGTTTCCATCTCGACGCGAAGTGTTTCAACGGGTCGCAGCGTTCGGCCGACGACGAGCCAGGTGAGTGCACCGAGAACGAGTATCACGATCGGAATGGTGATGAGGAAGAGGCTGGTGAGGATCCGGACTGGCTCGATGACATCGTCGTAGTTGTGTCCGACCAGGAGTAACACTGGACCATTCGGCGTCTGGATGGGACGGGTGAGGATTCGGAAGGTTTCGTAGCGGCCTGGGACGTTGGTTGTCGTGTAGTACCCCGTTTGCGTTGGGGTGATTAGTGGTACGCCGTTGAGGTTTGACGATGACAATTGCACGCGACCGGATGAGTCGACGATCTGGATGAGCAGGTCCTCTTCTACGGGGAGCGTGGAGGCTTTGGTGTCAGCGATCACTGCGGCGATGGTGTCGGCTCGCTGATCGAGACCTTCGTCGAAGTTGTCGGTGAGTTGATGTCGGAGAACGACGCTCATGCTGAGAGAAACCACCGCAAAGAGGAACGCCGAGAGCACGACGGCGAGCGCAGTAATTGTGCTGCGAATCGAACGACACCGTGGCCTCATTGTTCTGTTTGGCCGTGTGCACTCGAGGTGATGTCGGGCGTCAATCGGTAGCCGGCCCCGCGAAGAGTCTCGATGGTGTGTCGTCGAAACGGGTCGTCGACTGCAGCGCGCAGACGGCGGATGTAGACCTCGACGATGTTGATGTCGCCGTCGAAATCGAAGGGCCAGACACCGTCAAGAATGTCCTGTTTGGACACGACGTCTCCGGAACGTCGTAACAGAAACTCGAGGAGATCAAACTGGCGGGCGGTGAGTTGTATTTCTTGTTCACCGCGCCACGTGCGTCGTTGTAGTGGGTCGATGCGCAGGTCGCCGAGTTGGGTGGTTGCGGTTTCGTGGTGATGACGATTCGTTCGGCGTAACATCGAACGAATATGGGCAAGGAGCACGATGAATGAGAACGGTTTTGTGAGGTAGTCGTCTGCGCCGGTGTCGAGTGCTTCGGCTTCGTCGAGTTCTCCGTCTTTGGCGGTGAGCATGAGAATGGGCGTCCAGATGCCGGTGCGACGGAGATCGCCACATACTTGAAAGCCGTTTCGGCGCGGCAACAAAATGTCGAGGATGATCAAGTCGAATCCTCCTTGGCTTCCCATCCAGAATCCGGTGTCGCCGTCAACGGCCACGTCGACGAGGTAGCCCTCACCCTGGAGGCCGCGTCGCAGTGCGGCCGCGATCTTCACGTCGTCTTCGATGAGCAAGATCTTCATGGTGTTGGCCCAACCTCCCAGCGACTTGTAGCGGGCTTCATCAAGGGTTGCACATTCGATACTCGGCCTGCACTTGCCAATGATTGATTCATGGGTTCGTCTGATTTAGGTGCCGGCGCGTAACGCGTCGACGGGTGCGAGGCGGCTGGCGCGAATCGCCGGGTAGGTGCCGGCAATGAGACCGGTGAATCCGCCTACGACTGGTGCGAGGAATGGAGCTACGGGATCAAGTACCGGTGTCCAGTTTTGGTACGCGGCGACGCCAACGACGACGAGAGTGCCGAGGCTTGCACCCATCACTCCACCAACGAATCCCATTGCGGTGCTTTCGACGAGGAACTGTCTCGCGATGTGGCGACGTGTGGCACCGATGGCCCGGCGGAGGCCAATCTCGCCGGTTCGTTCGATCACAGAGACCAACGTGACGTTGGCAATGCCGATCGCGCCGACCAGAAGCGACACACCGCCGAGAATGAGGAACAGGAGGTTGAGGTCATTTTTTACGGCGTCTCGAACCCGTTGCGGTTCGGGTGGGGACACAATCTTTAGTGCACGCGGGTTGTCCGGTCGGAGCGCAAAGGCGACTTGGTTCGCGAGTAGGCCCGTCGCTCCGATCCTGGTTTCGATCACGACGCTACCGGGGTTGGTGAGCCGGTAGTACCGACGTGCGGTTCCTTCGGGGATGATGACTGCTCCGAGGAGTTCGGGTTGTCGTTGAACTGCGTTGAGGATGCCAACGATCACGAAAACGTCGTCGCCGATCATGATGGCCGTTGGTTCGTTGAGGTGTGGGATGCCTAAGCGTTGGGCAGCACTGGGGCCCAATACGGCAACGCGTTCAGCTCGGTCGGAGTGCGCGATGTTGAACAACGTGCCGCTGTCGAGATCAGCTCGTACCGCACGGAAGAGGCCCGCTGTTGCTGCGGCGACGGTGAGTTTAAAGTTTCGTTGGTTGTTTGGATCGTTCACGCCAGAAGAGGCGATGAGTCGTTTGTCGATGTTGACGGTGCTGAGGTTTCCAACCGCGACGACGCCGTTGAGTCGGCCGAGACGTTGTGGTGCGTCCCACGGCAGCGCACCGATCGCAGTACTGACCGCTGCTGGCTTCGGGCTCACCACAATCTCCGTCGCCGCGAGTTCGTCGAATCGGCCGACGATCCGGTTGCCTGCTGTGCGTGACAACCCGAGCGTTGCGACTAGGGCGCCGAGGCCGAACACCGTTCCTAGGACGGTAAGAATCATGCGACCCGGCCGAGCGAACAGCCCGGCGGCGGCCTCGACAACGAGGTCACGCGTCGACATTCCCGACGGTGCCATGATCAGTGGCTGATGACGAAGTGAGCGAAAACGTGAACTCGAACGCCGCGCGTTCAACCGTGGCGTGTGCTCAAGATTGCGGTAGTCCATCAGCGTTCCTCGGTCAGTCTGCCATCGGTGATGCGGACCCGTCGTTGAGCTCGGGTCGCGACAGTGAGATCGTGCGTGATCATGGCGATGGTCATACCTTGCTGGTGGAGATCACCGAAGAGGTTCAGTACTGAGTCCGAGGTCGTGGAGTCCAGGTTGCCGGTTGGTTCGTCACACAACAACAACCGAGGTGTACCCATAAGTGCGCGTGCAATCGCGACCCGTTGACGTTCACCACCAGATAACCGGGTCGGAAGAAACCCGATGCGATGACTCAACCCGACACGGCCAAGTGCTGCCTCGGCCCGAGCGAAGCGAGTGCGCCGCGGACCGCGGCGATACACGTCGGCGAGTGCGACGTTGTCGACCACGCTGCGGTGAGCAAGGAGATTGAAGGATTGGAAAACGAATCCAATCCCACGTGAACGCAAACCGGCACGTTGTCGGTCACTGAGCGCTGCCACATCGAAGCCGTCGAATCGATACGAACCCGACGTGTGCGTGTCGAGACATCCAATGACGTTGAGAAGTGTCGACTTGCCTGACCCGGACGGTCCAACGATCGCGACCCACTCGCCCTCCCTGATCGAAAAGCTGACGTCGGTGATGGCAGCGATCGGTGGATCGGTCTCGAAGCGTTTCGTGACGTGATCCAACTCGACGACGGGCGGCGGGTCAGCGACATTGACCGGTGCTTCAGCCACGAGACACTTCTGTTGTCGCAACACCAACACCGTTGGCACCATAAGCACCACCGGTGTTTCGTTGCCCGATGACAACGAGGTCACCTGTGATGAGTCCGCCGCTTGTGGCAGTGACCGCAACGTAACCGTTGGCGGAAAGCCCCGGTTGCACCGCCACGAACTCGAGAGTGCGACCGGAAGTACTTTGCCGGGCTCGTTGCACCTGTGAACTGCCGTCGGGTGACAGCGACAGTGCGGCCACTGGCACGGCCAGTACCGGACCGCTACTCGATTGAATGGGGATGATTATCCGGACAGATGCGCCGATGAGTTTCGCTGGTGGCTCAGCAACGTCGACCTCGAAATACACGTGGAAGCCATCGACGCCGTTCGTGCCCGGTGAATCGGCAATCATCTTCACTAGTCCCGCAGTGTCGATGCCCAAATCCGGCTCGGTGATCCGAACACGCATTCCCGGTTTCAGGAACTGGGCGTCTTGCACCGCGACGCCGCCGTCCACATGAGCAAAGGAGTCCGAAACAGTCATGATCGCACCGGCGACGGGATCACCCGGAGCGACAAGCAGTTTCGCCACACGTACTTTACTGGTCGCAACGAACATCACCTCGTCGGCCGGTACTTGCACGCCAGCACGGCGTTGTGCGCTGGCGAGATCCTTGGCTGCAAGCGCGGCAACTTTTGATTTGGCTTGTGCGGTCAAGCGAGCGTTTCTTCCCGTGGCAACCAGACCGCTGAGTGCACCGCGTTTCGTCTTAACGTCGAAGCCGGCGTCGCGTGCTGCGGTCTCTGCGTCAGTCACGGCCCGCTCGCCGACAAGTCGTTGACGATCAAGGTTCTGCGTGGCGAGGGTTACGTCGCGTTCGGCGTTTGCGATCTCCGTCTGTGTTGGTGGAGTAGGCGACAACAATCGGTTCAAGGCCGCCTCCTTCGCTGTTGCATCAGCAACGGCCGCTGTGTCAGCCGCAGCAGCATGGACGCGGGCGGCGTCGAGGACACTGGGTGCGCGATCCAACAACGCTTGCGAATCGGCGATCGACTGGAGGCCGGTCGCCAGGACATTCTCGGCGTTGGTACGCGCTGCGGTCAGGTCGGCTTGTGCTTGCGCGATTTGCGCTTGAATTCGCCCAAAGTCGATAACCTGCCCCTCGGCGACCACCGGCGGCAGTCTCGCCGCCGCGAGAGCCGCCTGCTTTGCTGCGAGATCAGCATTCGCAACGGCGGTCGCTCGTTCGGCGGTGGCGACTGCAGCAGCGAGTCGGTTCGGTGCTCGATCCAGCCCGTCTTGTGCTTCGGCGAGAGCACGTTCGCCGTTTTGTCGAATCACGGTTTGATTGGCGCGTGCTGTCGCGACGTCTGCTTCTGCGGCGGCCACTTCGGCTGGTGTCGCGCGACGTGTTGCGGTACCAGATCGCAGATTGTCGAGCGCAGCCTGTTTTGCGGCGAGTTCCGTTTCGGCGATCTCGATCACTTTTGCCCCGTCAATGCGTGTCCGTTCAACGTTGGCGGTCAATGACTCAGCACGTGCAGTTGCGGCGTCAAGCGCGGTCTCGGCAGCCGCGCTCGAAGCGTCGCTCGCTGCGGTTGCTCCGTCGGCCGCGATCACGTCAACGCGCGCTGAGATGAGGCCCGCCTCGCGTGTGCGGATCGCGGCGAGCTGCTCGGCGGTCGCCGTGAACGGCGCGAACCCCTTCGACGAATACCACTTCGCCACTGCCGTAGCCGTTCGCTCGTCGTAGTACCCATCAATCAGGCCGGGATCAAACCCGAATCTTCGCAACGACTTCTCCACCTGCAAAACATCGTCCCCACGCAAACCGGGTCCAAGATCCCGCGATAACGGATAGTCACCACGCAACAAAAAAATCGGACGACCCGGACCGCCCACGATGGCCGACCCTTCCTCAAGAAGCGTTCCGGAAACTGGCAGGTCACCGATCCGACCAGGATTGGTTTTCAATGCCGACACGGCCACTGCAAGCTTGACCGGCAGTCCGAACCTTCCGCTCCCACGGGTCACCACATCAGTTGACAACACCCGACGCTCGACCGGAACAAGTATAAGTGACGGCACCGGCGCCGCAGTGCGCGCAGCAACTTCACTCGGAGAACTGATCCGCGATCCAGCAACAAAACCCCCGACCGACGTCGCAACAACCCCAGCGACGAGCAACACGGCAACCCTCACTCGATTCATATGTTCACTCGGCTTTCCGGCCAACAGCCCAACCATTCGGATGGTGCGCTCTGTCCTACCGCAACGAAGCTGACCGCTGGCTGACCGCCACGATCCCGCAGTCAGCTGAGGTTCAGGTCCAGTTCGGCATCGTTAACTACGTCGGAAGGACCAGGAGGAAGAAATGCCGCGCCAACCATTGATGTCGACCCACGAACAGATGACTCACCGATACAGAAACCAAGCCATCAACCCACTTGTTCCTGTGGCGCCAGTGGCTTTCGTGTCTCTGCTTCTCGCGTTTGTTCTATCTGCGTGTGGACCATCCAACAGCGCCACCACAAAAACTGGCCCCAGCCGCGCGCCGGAAGAGTTCGGACTCACGCTGCAGCAACTAGCAGGCCGCGTCGAAACAACGGAGCAGCGAGTAGCCGCATGCATGCAAAAGGCTGGCTTCACCTATATTCCACTCGATTTCGCAACCATCAAAACAGCGATGAGCACCGACAAGTCAGCCCCAGGACTGTCCACAGAGGAATACGCCAAACAGTTCGGCCTGGGCATCACCACACAATTCGACAAACCCATCGTGACCTTCGGGGCCGGCGAAACAAACAACACCTATTCCGACTCGTTACCGGAACTCGACCAGATCGCATTCCGACGATCCCTTTGGGGTGAGACTCCCGAGTGGAATCATGTCCGAGCGCTCGAAGAAGAAGACTTCTCACAAACCGGAGGCTGCACCCGAACCTCGGCCCAGCAAACCTACAAACCCACCGAACTCGCCGGCACCTACCTCAACCCTGCCGACAAACTCCTCCAACAAGACCCGCGTGTGATCGCTGCCACCAAGAAATGGGCCCAATGTATGCGCGCAAACGGATTCGAGTACGACAACCCTAACCAAATCGACGAAGACCTCTACCAACGACTCAACGCCATCACCCAGGGTCAAGACCCCAAGACCCTTACCGGACCAGCAATCGAGGCCCTCACCGACCTCCAAGGACAAGAACGGGCCATCGCCACCTTGCTCGTCACCTGCGACGAGCAACACCTCGAACCAGTGGTAGCCAAGGTTGAAGCCGAACTCTACGGCAAACGCCCAACCTAAACCCACTCGATGTCCGGTTTTAGGAAGACTCGCCATTCGCTCGATGACACCAGAAGCAACAAAAAGCTTAGCGTTTCCGTGAGAGTGAAACTAACCGCGCGATTTTGCCACTAGAGCGTGTGCAATCTGGGGCACGTCACCACCGAACGAAACCTGGATCTGCCCCTGGACCTACCCCGAGGTTCGCTCTATATCCGGCCGCAGCGCAGTTAGA
Source organism: Acidimicrobiia bacterium (assembly GCA_031430595.1). Taxonomy (GTDB): domain Bacteria; phylum Actinomycetota; class Acidimicrobiia; order Acidimicrobiales; family JANYDT01; genus JANNBN01. The sequence goes on along the minus strand of JANPBU010000060.1, from coordinate 9,703 downwards.
CAATAGCCCGAAAATATGTGTGCTTAGCAATATGGCGAGCGATCTCGTGGGCAGGACTTGGGCCATAGTCATGCGCTCCGATGAGCTGAGATAGCGAGTTATCGTGCGGCGCTGCTGCTTGTTTCCGGTTGGTCGGGCAAGTTTGCGGAGCGGCCGCAAAAGGGCGCGGAAAACCATGATGCATCCTTGTTCGCCACGCCGGTTGCCTACGCGTCTAAGGGTCTTCAGGGACTAGTGGTTGAGGAGGAGCTGGGCCTGTTCGATAGCGATTTGAAGTGTCGCTGCATGACCTTTTGGGTGGTTCTCGAAAGCGAGTCCGATGAGATGCCCTGCGGCTTCCACGGCAAGGTAGGTACGATGCTCCTTGCGTCGAAGCTCAGCGAATCGATCAACAAGCGCGTCGGCCGCCACGCGGTTGGTCTCGCGATAGACCCGGGTGACTTCGTGCAGCGGGGCGCCTGCACCCCACCGCAGGGAACGAAACGCCGGTTCCTTTCGAATGTAACTGGCAGTCACGTCAACGAGCACCTTGATTGCGTCATCAACTGTTCGGGTCGCAGGGTCGCTCAGGGCGTCCAGGTACCGCTTGCGTAATGAAACCTGAAGCAGTTCCGCCACAGCAGCGAAGATCGCATCCTTGTCCGCAAAAAAGCGGAACATGCCCGCTGCGGAGCACCCGGCCTGTTCGGAAATAGCCACAACCGTGAGCTCACTCGGCGACGAAACGCGAAGAAGTGCAACAGTTGCGTCGATCACCGAATCGACGAGCTGTCGACTACGAACCTGCTGAGGATCTCGTCGCTTGGCCATACAGCAACTCTATAACACAAACGCGACTAGCATTCGCTTTCTATGAATACCGCCCCACCTATCCGGTTCGCTGCCGCAGTCGCCCGCTGTGTGGACCGACTCGAAATTGCCGGCCGAGCCACCCTGACGCCCGAAAGACTGGTTAACCTCCCACCATCAGCTCCAGCTGCGGCCATGGTCGTCGGCTTCCTGCCCGCCAACGGAATGTCATGGTCGGAGCTCGGGATGATTCTGCGCTATCTCCCGGAAGCGCGCGTACGAGGGCTAGCTGACCAGCTTTCACAGACCGGTCTCATCGAACTCAACGACACAGGAATCGCGTTCACGAGCGAAGGCGGCGAATGCGCTCAGATGGTCATCAACCAGCTACCAGTCGCGCTGGACGACCTCTGGGCGACCGACCAAGACCGCACCGGACACCTTGCCGAGATCGCAGGACGTGTATCGACCGCAGCGACCGTTACAGGATCGCCTTCAAGCCTGACCATCGACGGCATTCTCCGACCCGCGACCCAGAGCTCCTCGTTCAAGCTCTGGCATGCCCTCTCGACGATTCGTCGACACCGTGCCGACGCCCACGCAACAGCGTGGACCGAAGCCGGACACACCGCCGCATCAATCCAGCAACGCCCAGCATACGCACAACGCAAGGCAATCGAAGACCGAACAAACGAGATCAACGCACCCATCTGGGCATCCATCAGCGAGACCGAGCAATCTCAACTGATCACCGGGCTGGCAGGACTCAACGGCATCGGAAACCCGACCTAAAAGCCCTCCGCCCGGAGCACGGGTTACCCAACAACGCACGGCAAACTCCCCCAAGCGGTGCATAGGTTCCAGCGGAGTGCAGGGGACGAAGAGCCCGGTGATACGCGATGATTCGAAATCCAATGTGCGCTTGGCAATATGGCAAGCGATCTCCTGCTCGTGAATGGGCCAGAGTGATGCGATCACTTTCACCTGCACTCGTCTGGCCATAGCGCGATATCATTGTGGGCATGACCGATATCCTCATTAGAGATGTGCCCGACGATGTTGTCGAAGCTCTCGACGCAAACGCGCAACGCGCCGGCGTGACGCGAGCGGAATATCTACGCCGGGTTCTCGCCGAACAACAAAGACCGGCACTGACACGCGAGCACCTCGATCGTTTCGCCGAACGCACCGCTGATTTGGGTGATCCTGAGGTCATGGCAGCCGCATGGCGTTGACGAACTGGCTCATCGACAAGTCGGCGCTTAACCGAATCAGCGCCGCGGGCGACGACTGGCTGCCACGCATTCAACGCGGCCTCGTCCGAATCTCTACCGTCACCCTGCTCGAGATTGGCTACTCCACCCGCAACGGCTCCGATCATCGCTCCACGCTTGGCGAACCGCCAGTGTCATCGATGACGGTGGAGTACATCACACCGGCGATCGAAGCTCGCGCTGTAGAAATCCAAATGCTGCTTGCCGATTGCGGTCAACACCGAGCACCGTCCATTCCAGACCTGCTCATCGCCGCAACCGCAGAACTCGCCAAGCTCACGGTGTTGCATGTCGATAAAGATTTCGACCTGATCGCTGCGATCACCAACCAGTCCGTCGAGCGTCTCGACGCCTGACGATTGCCGGTTACGCAAACAAAAGGGACGAAACCTTGTGGCAGGCAAACTTGCCGTTCGTAGCAGCGCTACGACACCTCGAGAACGGACAAAAGCCCCTCGCTGGGCAGATCGTGGATTGCGCAAACGCCATCTTTCTGCGCACGATAACACTCACAGGGCACCTCCAAACTCATGACCGATATCCGGCGAACCTATGCGCGCCTAGCACTCGATATCGCCGGGCAATTGAAATTCACTGCGCGCTTAGCAATATGGGGAGTGATCCTTTGTGCATGACTTGGGCCAGGGTCGGGTGGCCAGGCAGCGTTTTCCCGAAACGTTGGGGCGCGCGTTATCGAGCGGTTAGTTGGGAAGCTATAGGTCTATGTCGATTTCGCCGGTGGTGCCGTCGATAGTGATGCGTGTTCCGTTTCGGATGCGCCGGGTTGCGTCGGTGACACCGACGACTGCGGGGATGCCGAGTTCGCGGGCGATGGTGGCAGCGTGGCTGGTTTGTGCTCCGACGTTTACGACGACGCCGGCGACTGCGAGGAAGAGTGGTGTCCAGGCGGGATCTGTTTCGGGAGCGATGAGAATGTCTCCTGGCTGGAGGTCGCTTGGGTCGTTCGGGTTGTCGAGGACGCGTGCGGTGCCGCTGATTCGGCCCTTACTTACGCCGATTCCTCGCAGCGTTGTTCCACTGGCCTCGAAGTCCAGCGACCCAGTACGGCGTTTCCAGGTGGATGGGTCGGCGATGTCGCCGTTGAACCAGAATGGTGGGGTGCGTTCGGCCAACTGCTCACGGAGTGCCCGGCGGTTTGCGATGGTGTCGGAGTAACGCTCGGGATGGAGGAGGAACGGTTCAAGTTCCGGCTCGGTCACAAAGAAGACGTCATCGTGATCGACCCCTGCACGACGAGCAAGTTCCAAGAGTGCAACCCGGGCTTCGTAGACCGTCTTGACGAGAGCGCTCTTCGTTGCTTCTCGGGCGGGTGCATAAAGGGCCGCAGTGCGCAATGCCCGGTCGAGCAGTTTCCGTTTCGGCCAACCCATGATGGCGCGGGTGTTCTCGATCGCGGTAAGCCGATCGTTCGCTAAACGTTCGTTGGCCTGTTGGGGGTCTCGTCCGGGTGGTGCGTGACGGAGTCGTTCGATGATGGCGAGTGGAACATCAACGTCTGTTCCCCACTTCGGCGCGCCGACTTCGAGTTCGTCGATGCCGTGGAATCCGTGTTCCGCTAGGAAGCGGTCGAAACGCTCGACGAAACCCTGCGCGTGTGGATCAGCGCGAAGGCGGACATCAAGGCCCGAGGGCTCACCGTCAAAGTGTGATCCGAGCAGAGGATCGTGTTCGACTTCCTGAGCAAGTTTCCACAGCTGGGTTGCTGGTTGCGCAGACACGATGTCGCCAAGTCCACTCGTCAGTACGTTGGCGGCAGCGACGCCGTGAGTTCCGACGAGCCGTTCGATCAGGACTCGAGCTGTGGCCGCGTGGAGTGACACGGTCATCATGTGCACGATCAGCTGGTCGCACCACCTGGCCAGGGACCGAACCTGGTCCAGGAGCTCCGCAGTGCCGGCGTTGCCCGGCTGAGGAAGGAGCGCTCGCCACTCGTCTACTTCTCGACGCGCTGCGCTTGCGGCTTGTGCGTCGGTATCGTTGAAGGCTCCGTTCGCGAAGCGAAGCAGTCGAATCGATGCCCGAATGTCACGGTCACCGCGTGACGGCACATATGGCGGAAGAACGCCAACACCAACGAATTGCTCGTCGATGTCGCTGACCTTGACACCCGGTATGCGCACCGCGGCAAGACGAGCGATTGAGAGATTGCCGTATTGGTAGCCCCAAAACTGGCCAGAGACCGTGTTACGCGGATCGGCAAGGTGAGGAGACGAAAGCATCCCGCACGCCAACGCAAACCGGTGTTGTCCCCGGTCAGTCGCACTGAGAATCAGAGACCCGGTCATCGGTGTAAGGGGATTCGGGAACGCTTCTCCGTAGTTCCCGCGCGAGTACATCGGGAACGCAATACTGAGCTGATGATCGTTGGGATACGCCTCGAGCATTTCTGGAGTGTACTCTAGAAATATGACAGAAGGGCCGTCGAGCCAGCGTGAAGCAGCGAAAGCGGGGCGTCGCGACGCAATCCTTGATGCTGCTCTGGTACTCATTGATCAGTCCGACGTCAACGCTGAACATGCCAGCGTTGAGGCAATCGCACGCCAGGCGGGTGTCGCTCCTGCAACCGTGTACAACCTGTTCGGAACTCGCGACGCGATCCTGGTTGGCCTCCTGCGGCGCTTCGTAACTGAACTCGCACACGATGGCTCGACAACACGTACGCGTACTCGTCACCCCCTTGACTCGCTACTCGCGCTTATCGATTTGCTTTGCCGGGCACTCGCCGAGCGACCAAGGGCCTGGGCCCACATCATCGTGAAACTCGGCGACATGAGCGCGAACCCGGCAACGGGAGTATCGAGCGGACACGACATCAGTGCACTGATCGCGACCCGTTGGGAGCACCTCCAAACATCTGGGGTGATCCAATCAGCGTTCCCGCCAGCCGCTCTCGGACTCCAGACCTACACGATGCTCAACGGCGCACTCATGCGATGGGCGGTCGGTCGAATCAATCATGACGCGCTCCGTCTCCTCCTGCGCCACGGCGTCCTACTGATCGCGACTGCGACCGCGAGCCAAACACACGCCATTTCACTCGCCCGAGACCTCCGCTCAGCAGGAAAGCAACTCACCGCCATCATTAAAGACGGCACGCAGAACTCGAACAACGCCTGACAGCCAAGGGCAACGGACCCCTAAACCGAGCCAGATCCAGCGAATGATCGCGCCGCGTTCGCTCAAAACTGGCGTGGCATATCTGCGGCGTGACTCACGCGCAGCGGGCCGTGAAACCAATCGGAACCGAGACCCCATCGAAGTTGATAGCAGCGAGACTGCTCGCGTACAAACGCAGACTCGATGAGCTGGAGGATTTGCCGGAGCTATTTGAGTGGTCGCCGAAACAATTGGAGAAGGTCGACGAGCATTCCATACTCTTTAAGACCGATCCCCGTTGGAGCGAACTTCAAGCAGGTCTCCGCCTAGAACTTGGCAAACGAGAACACACACCAAAGCCTGCGGTTTGAGTTTGGCGCGATCCAAACAGCTGTCACTTGAGCTGCGTTACGCCTCCGTCCAAAACCGCTCGATATCGCTCAACCAACCGATGATAAAGCCCGACCGATAACCGGCGAAGTACAGGTGCTCGCCCCTGTTGCATAAGTGCCGGTGAAGGGCATTTCATAGTGATTTGCGCGTATACGACTCGTTCGACGCGAGTGTTTTGATCTTTTAGACGGATTCGGTGATGTCGCCGTAGCGTTGTTGCGCTGCTTGGGCTGAGGTTCCAAGCAGGGTGCCGATGCGGGCCCAGCTGATTCCTTCGGTGCGGGCGGTTTCGACGGCTTCAACGATTTGTCGTTCGGTGCGTGCACGTGCAAGGGCCGCTCGTTGGAGGAGGTATTCGGCGACGGGTCGTTCGTCGTTTTTGGTGGGTTCATAGTCTTCGAATCGTTTGGCGAGGTCGTCGGCGTGATCGAGGATTTCTTGAATAGTTCTTGGCATGATGATCACCGAAGGTATTGGTCGCGAGTGGGCATTGCGTGAACGATGAACTCGACGCCGTCAGCGGTCGCAATACCAACTTCGAGGAGTCGTGCTGCGGCATCGGGGCCGATGAGCATGGTGAGGTCGTCAAGTTCGAAGATGCGGATTGGGTTGCGGTAGGCGTGGAGGACATCAACTTATCTTGATACCTGGTCTAGTTCAACCTCCGGTCACGAACGCCACGACCACATACGCCGCATGGCGGTCAAAGTTCTCGCGGCGCCGGTCATAAATCGTTGTCGTGCGAGGGTCGGCGTGGCGTGCAGCGATCTGCACGTCTCTTAGTTGGACGCCGGCGTCGAGGGCGGCCATGATGAACGCGGCTCGGAGCATGTGTGGGTGAACGGATCCAATGCCTGCGCGTTTGCCGATGGAACGGACCCATCGGTGCGCCGTGCGACGGTCGAGTCGTTGCCCGTCATGGCGGAGCAGGATCGATCCTTGTGTTCGTTCGCCGATCGCGAGATCAATAGTTCGAGCAACACTAGGAACGAGCGGGATCGTTGTGGGTTTGTTGCCTTTGCCAATGATCTGCAATGTGCGGTGCCCGCCACTGAACGCAAGATCTTCAATGTTTGTGCCGCACGCTTCGCTGACGCGTAGACCGTTGAGTCCAAGGAGAACAGCAAGCGCGGCGCGTTGCGTGCTTACACGTTCGGCGCTGAACAGGAACTTGCCGAGTTCGGTTCGATCAAGCCCGCGTCCTTGTGAAGGATGGACTTGTGGTCGTCGAACCTACTGGGCCGGGTTCGAGGTGATTCGTCCGTCGATGTGGGCGAAACGGTAGAAACCACACACCGTTGAGAGTCGACGGTCCATGGTCGATGCGGCGAGACCGCGTTGTTCCATGTGATGCCGATACAACTCGACGTGCGGTCGGGTTGCTTCGAGCACGACGATGTTGGATTGGTTCGCCCATCCGAAGAATGACTTCAGATCGTGGCGGTATGCGTCCAGGGTTCGATTGCTGCACCGGGCCAGGAACGCGATTGCTGCCAGTTCGGCATCATCGATTCGGTGATCTCCGACATAACGCAGAAGATCGGTCCTGGTGGTTTTGGTGTTCATATGTCCTCCTATGAGTTGGAGAACAAGCGAAACACCCGAACAGGACGTGCGCACGATGGCCGCTCATCCGGTGTTGGGGGGCAGGGTGAATCTAAGAATCGATGGATTGAAGAACCAGGAGTGCCGCGTCAATGTCATCGACGAAAGACGCGATTGGATTTGCATTGTCGATCAACAAATCTGCTGCGGTTTTAGTTGGCGCGTTCCCGATGCGAAGCCAAATGGTTTTCGGTGGAGCGCCGTAGAGAAACGACAGTTGGCGAAAGTCGGAGTCTTTGGAAACGATGACGTAACCGGCCGCCTTGGCGAATTCCCAGATGACTTGATCATCGGACGAATCGAGATGCTCGAACACGACGTGAGTCGAATCGGGAAAGGTCGTCGAAAGCTGATTGACCAATCTTCGAGAAAGATTCTGGTCGAAGAGAAGTTTCACGCAGAAGCGGCGAGACGGCGTTCACGCATGGCCGCGAACTCAAGAGCCGCACGAACGTGGCTGACAGTTAGCTCCGGGAAATCGGCAACAATTTCATCGGACGTCATGCCACCAGCAAGATATTCGAGCACGTCGTAAACGCTGATTCGGGAACCGACGAAACACGGTTTGCCGCTCCGCACTCCCGGGCGAACTTCGATCAGTTCTAGGTGTTCCATGTGTCCAGGCTACCTGGCACGACCTTCACGACCAACCATTTGATGCTGAGCGACCACCCAGCCCGTGAGCTGGTGTTCCGGGGCAGGCACGCTCGTGAGGGCGTTACCTGGTGTTCCGTGTGGTGTGTTTCGCAGCGACGCCAGTGACCGAGATTCGATTGGTCCTACGATCTGAGGATGGAGGTGTTGGTGCTCGTAGGCTTGGACCGATGGTCTTGGACCGTTCCATAGAGACGCAACCCGGCGTGTTTGGATCCGAGTTCATCGAAGCCGGAGTGCGGTGGGTGGTCTGCGATCGAACCTATCTATCGAGCGTCGTTACGGATTGTACTGGCGAGAAACGCCTGTGGTGTCGTCTCGTGCGCCAATTCAGCCACGCGCCAGACTCGGGACTGCACGACGAAGCCGGCCCGCTCCATGCTCTGCACGACGTCATCGCTGTTGTGCCGGTACCAGGTCATCGTCGTCGACGAATTGTATGCGTTCTCGCGCTGGACTTCCACGTTGTTGCCTGCCTGAAATCCGAGCAGCGCTCGGCCGTTCGGAGCAAGAACGCGAGCCAGTTCGTTCCAGACATCGGGGAGTGCGGAGGGCGGAGTGTGAATGATCGAGTACCACAGGACGGCCGCGGCCAGGGAACCATTGCCGATGGGCAACTCCGTCATCGGCGCCACACCAAAGGTCAAGTGGGGATCGGAACGCTGATTGAACCGAGTCGATCGTGTCATTGGCAGTCAAGGAGAACGACTCGTCGGGTCCGGCAACGATCCCGAGTTCTGCCCGTGGCCCCCCGCTGATCGCCTCGTGAAACCAGACCTGCTCGACGAACGTTGCGTGCTTCACGAGGCCCAGAAGGGTCGTCTTCGACTCGACCAGTTCGCGACGGACCTGCTCCTCGGTGAGGCCATCGAGGGACTGTTCGAGTTCACGACGGTGGTCGTCTACGAACAGGCGGATCTGGTCGTCGATCGGCAGACCGTACGCGTCGGGACTGTCGGGGTCGCTCTTGTTCACCTCACCATGGCGACAGGCAGTTCAGGTCGTCGCAAACGTTCGATCGGGCTGGAGCGCAACCAAGCATCGCAGAAACCGAATCGGATCACCCGGATATCATGCGAAGTCGGACACCTTCGGCGAAGCGCCACGCGCAGCTGAATCTGCTGGACTCATGAATCCGACGACGATGGGTCCGGGCCCTCGCACCACGGCGTAGCGCGCTCCCCAGAACGTGTCATAAGGCGAGCGCAAAACCTCGGCACCGAGACCCGTCGCTCGTTCGAATGCAGTATCGACTCCCAAACGATTTGCCGCACGGAGGTTGACCACAACGCCAGAAAAATCAGCGGGCAAACCGCCCCAGTGGGACGCGTAGGCCGGACTGTCGAGATCAGCATCAAACCCTTCGGCGACTACCGGAAAACCGATGTGATGGGATTTCCAATCAGTCCATTCATCTCCCAGCTCGGGAAGCCGAACTCCTAGCGCCCGCAGAAATGCTGCGGCCCCGGCGACGTCCGGAAGAACGATGTTCACCTGATCGAATCGAAGCTCAGCCACTCCCTGATCGTATTAGTTTGCGCGCGAGCGCACAATGGCTCGGTTCGAGCGACCCCGCGTTCCGGCGAAATGCAACACGTTGAGCTGGTGCAGATGTGCTGGCGACATTCGGCGATAGTCGGTGCGCTTAGGAATTGCGCCGGGACCACTTCTGCCCGAAGAACGCTGCGCACAATGCCGGTGTTCCGGGGGCAGGGTACTAATGCGGCGGTGGTTTGATGTTGATGGAAGGTACGGTGAGTGCATGGTCGACCCGGAACGAAACGATTTGTTGCTCGACGATCGGTTACCTCGATTAGTTGTGATGGTGGGTTTGCCTGCTTCGGGCAAGACAACGCGTGCAAGGCAACTCG
>JANPBU010000059.1:0-2287 GCA_031430595.1 Acidimicrobiia bacterium | reverse complement strand
TCACCAGTAGGCCGCCAAACCAACGAATGGCCGAACGCTTGCGCCGCACCGTTGCCGGGGCAAAACGGACGATCATCCACTGTTCGTAGCGCGCTAAAAACGAAATCGTTACTTCAGTGGCTTGCGGCAACATCCCATATGCCCGCACAAACCAACGCTGAAACCGCTGTGCCTCAAGCAGATAGGCCCGCTCCGTATCTGATCTTGGCCGGTACGCTTTTGCTGCACAGATTTGCGCACTGCCGTCTCGCAGAAACTGGATATCTACACCACAAGTTGGCATACGTTTTCATCCAATGCCAACCACAAAGTCCATCGGATTGCGCGGCACGTTATCCTCCCAAACCTCGTAATGCAGATGCGGTCCAGTGCTGTTGCCGGTGCTTCCCGACAATGAAATGATCTGCCCCCGGTCAACATGTTGCCCGACCTCGACCAAAATTTCACTGTTGTGAGCGTAGCGGGTCATCCATTTGCCATTGCTGATGACCACTTCAAAACCATACGGACCCGGCTCGCCATGGGCGTTAGGTCGCCAACTGGCGGTCGTCACCGTGCCGCACATCGTGGCGGCTACGCCTGTACCAACAACCGCCGGGATGTCAATCGCTGGGTGGCCAGCGTGAAACCCTTGTGACAGTGACCCATCAGCGCGGGACGAATAGAGTGGCCAACCATCCGGCACGGCACAGTTGGGGTCTTCCGGGTCTGGCGTGACATAGGGCAGCGGTGTGCTGGGTGGAATCGGCGTGCCACCAGGATAGATCGGTGCGGTCTCAGCCACATGATCCTCGGTCGCACCAAGCATCCACGCTTCAATCCGGTTTGAGACTTGCGGCCCTACAAATGGGATTAGCTTTGTGGTCTGTGCAGCTGCTAGGCCACCTGCAACATACGCCGCCAACACACACGTTAATGCACAAAGTCCACCTAGCAACGTTAATCCAAACAGTGTGAACAGGGTCCGCAATGCTCACCCTAATATCCTTTCTTCAGGCCGAGTGGTGTACATCTGATGGCGCGATTTCAACATCGGTCGATACATCAGCATGCGCAACTTACTGGTCTTGAGAAAATAGTGGCCCGGCTCGAGCTGTCCAATCGCCCGTTTCTCCAATGCGGTCAACTGAAAGATCGTGCCGATCTGGTCTAGCAGGGTGTCGTTCTGCTGAAAGAGCAAATGGGTGCCGACGATGGCCAGAATGCTGTGGGCGTGCCGATTGGCCACAAAGTCTGATGGATGCTGGGTTGCCACAAACAGCGCCGCGCCCTTCTTGCGGAAGCGCCGAGCGCGCGCACACAGGTCTTCGGCAGTATTTGGATTCTCCAACAACCACCATGCCTCATCAACAATCTCAAGCGTGCGCTGTCCAATTTCTGCAGCATGTAAAACCTCGCCCCAAGTAAATTGCTGAATCTGACGAATACGGCGTGGCATCAGGGTCGGCTGCACCCCACTAAACCCAAACACAATCAGCGGGTTGCTGCGAACATCGATATTCGTGTGCTCATTAAACGCAGCCGCCAATCCGCCCTGCGCCATCGGCGAAAGCGCGCTCGCCAGTCGCCGCGCGTGATCGCGGTGGATGCTGGTCTTGGCCACATCCAGCAACGCTTGGTGCAGGTCGCTCAATAGCGGCGCGGTGCTGGTGTAGGTTTCTGGCTGATCTTTCAGAATGCCGCACTTTTCGAATGCGGCGAAGTAGGCCGTATCCAGCACTTCGTTTTCTTCTGGCGACAAACTGCGTTGCAGCACCGTCAGAAACCAACCTTTGAATGCCTCAAACGCGCCGCCCAATCCGTCAATCTCATACGGATTGATATCGAGCACATTGACCTTGTTGGGCGAGGTGATATTCATATCGAGATACAGTCCTCCCAGGTCGCGACACAGATGACGATACTCATCCTCGATATCCAGCACAAACACGCGTGCACCATCTAGCAGAAATTGCTCAATGGTGTCTTTCATCCAGTAACTCTTACCGCCACCCGATGTGCCGATCAAAATGCAGTTCGGGTTTTCGAGCATGAACGGATCAAGCACCACTGCCATCTGCGACTGGGTGTCGTAGCCGTAAAAGATGCCCTTGGGCATGACGATCTCATCACCCAGCCAAGGGAACGTATTCACGAGTGCGTCGAGTCGTGCATTGCGATGCCGGTCGAAGAAGTTCCAGTCGCAGTCAACTCCGAGCCGCGGGCTCGGCGGCTCGGCCACCCCACCTGCGGCGTCGATGCAAAACGGAGACTGCGGGGCGGCGTGCAATCGCGGAACGCCGCGCCG
>JANPBU010000058.1:0-1563 GCA_031430595.1 Acidimicrobiia bacterium | reverse complement strand
GGCGATGTCTATGTTTTCCCGGGCGGTGAGCGTCGGCAGTAGGTTGTATTTCTGAAATACAAAACCCACAGTTTGTTTTCGTAAGTTGGTGCGCTCGCCTTCGGTTAAGGCGAGTAAGTCCTGCCCGGCCAGGCGGACGGTGCCGGCGGTGGCGGGGTGAGCCCGCCGAGGATATTGAATAAGGTTGATTTGCCCGAGCCGGATGGCCCGACCACGGCGACGAACTCGCCCTTGTTGATCTGTAAGTCAATCCCTCGAAGCGCGGCCACTTCCACGTCGCCCTGCTGGTAGATTTTGGTCAATCCGCGAATGTCCACCATCTGATCAGTCATAGGATAGCGCCTCGATCGCGTCTTGTTTGGCCGCTTTGAGTCCCGGGTAGAGCGTGCCGAGTAACGCGCCAAACATGGCGATTAGCAAGACTTTTGGCCACCAACTGGGGGCGATCTTCTGCTGCATCGAAGCTGGAATCATGATCAGAAACAAATAGCGTGTCCCGAAAGAGAAGATGATTCCCGTGATGGCTCCGAGTACCGCGAGTAACATGGATTCTCTGAGCAGTAAGCCTACGATAAACCCGGGCGAGGCGCCAAGCGCTTTCAAAATTCCAATTTCCCGGGTCCGCTCGAGCACGGCGGTATACATCGAAAGAAAAACAAAGACAAAGCCAATCGCCACGGCAATCCCGATGATCACGTTGAGAAAAATACCCAATTGCGGAATCTTATCGGCGCTAAAAAACGAAAGGACCTCTTCCATCGTGTTAATGCCATAGTCGGGTTGCTTGGCTTTCAAGTCGGCGACGACGACGGGAATATTCGCGGGCTGGTCGACTTTCAAATAGATCTGGGTGATGCGCCCCGGGTTACTGGTCAAATCCTGCAGGACGGTTAGCTGTACAAACATGCGGCCAAGCTTGCCGCTTTCGACGATGCCGCAAACGACCCAGTCCCGGCTCAACAGGGCAATCTTCGATCCCACCCGCAATTTCTTTTCCCGCGCATAATACTCGTCGACAATGATGTCGTTTTCGCGTTGAAACGGACCGCCGTCCACGAAGCGAATGCCGCCGGCCATGCGCGACGACCGGTCGAGATTGATGCCGTGCAACGAGTTGGGGAACTGCAAGCTATGAATCAGGACTCCCGCGGCCATGGTGATGTGCGGTTGCGTTTCGAGGAAGGGCACCAATTTTTCGCTGAGGGGCGCGGATCCTCCACCGGTGCCGAACGAGGCGGTGGGTGAGCGGAAGATGATGTCGGCTCCGGCGCCGCGAGCGCGGTCCCGCGAGTCCTCGAGCATGCCGTCGCTGAGGCCGACGATCGTGAGAACGAGCATGACGGAAAAAGCGATCGCCAGGATGCTGAGGCCGGTGCGAACGGGCCGGTGTTTTAGATTTTCGTAGACGAGCTGATTAACCAAGACTCTAGTTTAGCTTTTCTGCCACGCCGGCTTCGGCAAAAGTGGCCATCTCGAGATAAATGCGCAGTGCGGTCTCGATCAGGTTCAGCATCAAAGCAGCGCCGGAGCCTTCTCCGAGACGTAAACCCAAGTCGAGCGGGG
>JANPBU010000057.1:0-2044 GCA_031430595.1 Acidimicrobiia bacterium | reverse complement strand
GACAATTTGAGTGCCGACAACTACGTTTTCGCTCTCGATAGTTTCGGCAGTCAGGCCATTACGAGATTGTGGTTCCGAAACAGGTTCAGATTTGCGGCGTTTGAGTTTATCGAGGATGTCTTTGAGCACGTCAGCCTCCGTGTTACGTCCATGTACAAAACAACGTTCAATAATTAATGGTGCTTGTCATCTTTTCCAACTAAGCGGATTGTATAGCAATTGGCGCTTACCAATCGAGACGGATCCATTTTTCTGTGGGGGTGCGCCTATCGTCCGGAGCGCTTTGAGTTGGCATGATCTTGCGTTTGCTCAGCGCTCCGGACGATTTCCCACTTTTGAACCCTGCACCCCTGTCCAGCGACTTTGCCGGAACATAGATAACATCACCTCGTCGATTGGACGCGTCATCTCGTCGAGACAACGCATTGTTTCCTCGACGCAATGCGTCAGATCCTCGACATGACGCATTATTCCCTCGACTCAACGCGCCACATCCTCGACCTAACACGTTACATCCTCGACCTAACACGTTACATTCTCGACCTAACGCGTTACATTCTCGACCTAACGCGTCGCATCCTCGACCCAACGCGTTACATTCTCGACCTAACGCGTCGCATCCTCGACCCAACCCGTCCCATCTTCGACCCAACGCGTTACATCCTCGACCTAACGCGTTACATCCTCGACCCAACGCGTTACATCCTCGACCTAACGCGTTACATCCTCGACCCAACGCGTCCCATCTTCGACCTAACGCGTTACATCCTCGACATAGCACGCTATATCTTCGACCCAATGTGTTGTTTCCTCGACATGACACAATACCTTTTGAGGGTCTCCCGGCTTTGGCGGGAAATTTGTCATTCCGAGCCCGTAGGGAGAGGAATCTTTACCTTTGATGGCGCTGACGTTGGCCGTAGCCAAGACCTTCGGCTCCTCACGACGTTCGTCAGGAATGACAAAAGCATCTGTCGCTGTATTGAAATTACTCTCCAAGGTCATGCGCTGAATATTGATTTCGTCAACGAGGCCCAAGGGCCGGGGGCGCGGGTGGCGGTGGAGATGAGCGTGGAATCGGCCCGAGCCCTGGTGCAAACGATCACCGAGGTGCTGCAGCGGGCGGAGTCGGGTGGGTATTTGGAGGAGCTTCACACGAAAGGTGCCAACCACGAAGCAGTTGCAAGAGCGGCAATATATAAACCCAATCCAAACACTGTATGAGTGACTAGGCTTTTTAGACTATTAAAGACAGGTGTTGGTGTTTTAGAAGACGCAACTCCGGCTCCTAGTGCCGGCTGCAAGACAAATAATGGCGCCACAACTGTCACAACCCCCAGCAGAAGTGCTGGAGCCAATGACGGTGAACGTGCCCAATCCAATCCGCACACACAAAGCAATAGGGCGGCAAAGGAAATTCCAATCGAATAGTGAGCACACCACCCTATCACTAACTCGCCCCTAACCGGGGTTGCCTTCGCTATGCTCTCGTGAATCAATTTCCCTTCGGGAAAGTGACCGATCCAGCGACCGAGAAAAGCAAAGTTTAGGGACGGAATTCCAAGCTGCTTCAGCAACAGTGCCCAAAGATCCATGATGATCGTAGCGCCGACGCCGATAAGAATGATGCGCAACATAAATTCTAATGTTTCACTCATGGTAATTCCTCGAGAGTGCTTTCAATTGCTCCAAGACGCGCAAGCCGTTAGAACGTAGGGGTTCACTGCGACGGGTTACAAAACGGCGTTCAGCTCGTTGATTCCGCCGCGCCACAACAACCCGCGCATGATGCGTTTCTGGCGCACAGCATGAACAATAAAATAGATGCCCAAGCCAAGCCCCAACCCAACCGCGATCACGCTGGCTTCGATACCAAACGCTCCACCCGTAAGCCATGGATTGCCCTGACTGAGCGGTCTAAACAAGCTGTCGGTCGGCGCTCCGTTACCTGAGACAGCAACGCCGAAAATATTGCCCTGAAGAAAATTCCAGGCCGTGTGCATCCCCATCGCAAACCACAAACTGCGCGTTGCCATATACACCG
>JANPBU010000056.1:0-4078 GCA_031430595.1 Acidimicrobiia bacterium | reverse complement strand
ACGGCGGCGAGCTTCGGTTAACGAAAGTGCAGACATGGTGAAATGGTACGGGAATTCGGTACCATACTCAATTCGTTTCAATGGGGTCATCGCTGGCGATCTTCGATTTTGCCAGTCACGGCGAACGCGCTCAAGTTATTGGCGGGTTGGGCTTCCACGTTACGTGTGCGCCTTCAGCCGGCGATCGGGGCGCTGCAGCACCTTTCGAAGATGAACATCGGCGTGGGGTGGTTGAGGCAACCCGTCTTGGCGAGCGAATACTGCCAGTAGGCGAGTCCCCAGTCCCGTTCGGCGCTTGTTTTCGTCGACCCAGACCATTCCGATTCCAGCGCAAGTTCCCCAGGTCCACCCGCTCAGTCCTGCAACGAGGGCACCTTCGAGGTCGCGAACTTCTACTGTCAACTCGCGCAGTGGAGCGATCCCAGCGGTTCGTTCCGAGTTGAACCGGTCCAGCTCATCCGAAAGTCGCACGTCGAGTTCTTCAGCAGAGTCGCCCACCACTATTTCGAACGGATCCCTCGTCATCAACTAATCCTAGAGCGGCGTCTACGGCGCCCCCATGACCTGAGGTCCGCAGCTTTCGAGACCAACCTGCGCGCTTACTATATGTGGACCGCTCTTTCTCGATCGCTGCGCCAACGGCCGGCGTTCCGGGGGCAGGGTCCGTTGGTAGAGTTGGTCATGTCTTCAGACTCTCCGCAGGTGATTCGACTGGCCGAAAAACTCGAGTCGTTCAATGAACACTGGGCACCTCGGACAGTTGCTGCGTTCAATCGTCATGACGTGATGGTTGTGAAAGTGAAAGGCGAATTCGTCTGGCATAAACATGATTGACACCGACGATTTCTTCCTCGTGCTATCAGGTCAGCTGACGATTCGTCTTCGGGACCGCGAGGTCCTGATGAATCCGGGCGAGCTTTTTGTTGTGCCGGTCGGCGTCGAACACCAAACTTTTGCGGAACAGGAGACCCATTTGTTGCTGATCGAGCCGACCGGTACCCCGAACACTGGCGACGAAGCAACCGCTGCCGATCGAGTTTCAATCTGACCACGTAGATCTCGGTCACGGAACCGGCGGTCAGGGACAGTCTGTTGGTCTACGTTTCGCGTACGCTTGAAGGATGATCATCGTCTCGGGTTGGCTCCGTGTCGCTTCGGAGAATCGGGCCGCTTACCTTGTGGATTGCCGTCCGGTGGTTGAAGCCGCTCGGTCCGCTCCTGAATGCGTTGACTTCAGTCTTTCCCCCGACCTGCTCGACAACGAACGAATCGACATGTTCGAACAATGGGAATCAGTCGAGGCAGTCGAACGGTTCAGGGGTTCTGGGCCGTCAGACGATCAGCAGAGCGCGATCATTGGAGCCCAAGTATCCCAGCACGAAATCGCGTCGTCGACCAGCCTGACCTGACGTCCTCCGACCCGGTGTGATAGCGGGCAGGTCAGCAATTCGACTTGTTCGCTCGGTAGCGGTGGTGGACCTACGAACACGGCTGGGAGGCGCGAACGACCAGCGATCTATTGCGGCCGCCACACACAGAGGAACCGCTCCCGGCCCGGGTACTTCTCGCCCAGGCTTTGGACACCAAAACCGCACCTCGCATAGAACTGCACTGCATCGACCCTTTCCGAAGGACGCAAGAGCGCGTCGAGATCAGTGCACCCACCTAGTTCAACCTTGGCACAATGCCGGCGTTTCGGGGCAGGGCGACCCCGGTTGTAAGGGCCGGAGCGCAGTGGGACTTAAAGCGATCGACGGTGCAAACGGTGCGTGGTCATCGTGCGCCGTTATCCCCGCGTGGCTGCGAAGTACTTGTACGGTTTTCTTTGATATCGGGACGTCGCGCAACGCCATGGGGTTGTACGGTACAGTTTTCAAGCGTTCAACGTACAACTTGGAGGATTCATGGCTGGTCGTCTGCGTCGACAGGATATCTACAATCGACTCGACGAGGCCTTCGAAGAACTTCGTAGCCGGATGGGTGGCCTGCCGAGCCCGGTCGAAGCCGAAGGCATCTGGACGACGATTTGGTTCGAGGAAGCTCACCACTCGACAGCGATCGAAGGAAACACACTGGTACTCAAGCAGGTCGAACGGCTTCTCGCTGACGGCCTCGCGGTTGGCGACAAGGAACTCAAGGAGTACATGGAGGTGCGCGGGTACGCCAACGCCGCACAGTGGGTATACGGCCAGGCGCTCGAGCCGGGAGCTTGGACAACGGGCGAGTTGCTAACCATCACCGAGGTACGTGAAGTCCACGCCATGGCAATGACACCGGTTTGGGGTGTCGCCCCACACCCGAACGCCACGGACCGAGAACGTCCCGGTAGTTTCCGTGAGCATGACATCCATACGTTCCCGGGCGGGATGACTCCGCCGTCATGGACGGACGTCCCCAATACGATTCGGTCTTGGGTCGATTCGCTCAACGACATTGCCACGGCCGCACGTCCGATCGAAGCGCTTGCGTTGGCCCACAATCAGTTCGAATGCGTCCACCCTTTTATCGACGGGAACGGGCGCACAGGACGACTGCTGCTCAACTTAGTCCTCGTTCGTCTCGGGTATGCCCCGGCGATCATCTACAAACGTGACCGCAATAAGTACCTTCGAGCCCTCCGATCTGCCGACGCTGGCGACCCAGGCCCGTTGGGCGAGATGCTCGCCCGGTCCGTGATGGACAACTTGTACCGCTTTGTGGTCCCGGCTGTAGCTGGGCCGAACAGGCTCGTGCCGCTCGCTGCACTTGCCGACAAAGAGATCACCGAAGGTGCGTTGCGTGTTGCTGCGAACCGAGGGCGGCTCCGCGCCCAGAAGGGCCAAGACGGTCAATGGCATAGCACGCGGGCATGGACCGATGACTACATCGCCACCCGCAATCACCGAACGAACCTGTAGGCCCTTGTCCGACGCTCGTCGCCGCTGCGACTCGGGCCGCTACGCAGTGTGAGTGTGGTTGTTCGTGCGAACTACCAAGCCCAGATATGGAGTGACTCCCGAACCGCACTTTTGTTTCTGAGTCGACCCGCTGCACTTCGCTGGGACGAGCGGCTGAAATGGCCATCGGATCAAGCAATGTGTGCGCCACTGAGCCGGTGTTCCGGGACAGAGCGAATCCCGCTCGTAAGGGCCGATATCGAGCGCAGCCCGTCCTGGACCGATTTGAGTGACAATGTTGTATGCCCAACTCAAAGTACGCGCTAATTGAGCGTGAACGCCGATTTCTGGTTCGTGACCTTCCAAGCGACGAGCCTTGGGCGCGCAAAGCAATCACAGACCTCTACGTCGAGGGGACGCGTGTTCGGCTGCGGCGCAGTGTCGGCGTAGTTGACGGTCAGAACGAGGTTCTTCAAAAGCTGACGCAGAAGGTTCCTGACTCGAATCCCGTTGGAGGGCGACGAGGCACCATTACGACGATGTATCTGAGCGACGCTGAGTACGAACGTATGGCGAAGTTGCCTGGACGCAGGTTGACGAAGCACCGGTTGAGCTTTCCGCCCATGGGAGTTGATGTCTTCGACGGACCGCTTAGGGGACTCGTGATCGCCGAGGCTGAGTTCAGTGATGACGACGAGATGCTTCAGTTCGTCGCTCCGTCCTGGTGCGAAGTGGAGATCACGGAGCATTTCGGATTTACAGGTGGGAACCTCGCTCGCATTGCGGCACTCGACGGGACTGCGGCCGTCGACGCGCTGGCTGAGTTGCTTCGATCAATGGGCCACCGAACAAAGTGACGTCAGGACGACCCAGCGCATCCCGGCTAAGTACAACGGAGCGCTCCTGTCACCGAAGTGTCCTCCGATGATTTGGAGAACAAGCGAAACATCGAAGTCGCTTGCTGACTCGATGGTGTGCGCCCCGGAATCCGGTGTTGGGGGACACCTATCGGCACGACGATCGCGCTGCATGGCGGCTGTTATGGGGAGGTGGAAGCTGCTCGCTATCGGGTGGGTATGTGGCTTAGTAGTGGTATCGAGCCTGCGCTACCACGAGCAATTCTCCGCTGTCGATGGATGTCTCCACCCGGTAGACCAGACGATGCTCGTCGTTGATTCGGCGGCTCCACCAGCCCGATAGAT
>JANPBU010000055.1:0-26736 GCA_031430595.1 Acidimicrobiia bacterium | reverse complement strand
TCAACCAAGTTCACAAGCACGTCGACTCGCTTTCGGAGGCTTCCTAGGCGTGAGGCTCGTCTTTCAGCGCCAGGCATGGGAAGACGTGTCATGGTTCGCGATACATGATCGAACGTTGTTTAAGCGGCTGAGCAGGGTGATGGAAGACGCTCTTCGAGACCCATACGACGGGGCACGGCGGCACCAACGGCTCTGACGTTGGTGCCGTCCCTCGATCAAGCAACCTGTCGAAAGAAGAATGAAATGACCACCACTGATTCGACAAACTCCACTCCAACATCGCCGACAGCACCGGCCAGAACACCAGCGGTGTTCATCGGCCATGGCAGCCCCATGAACACGTTGGAACACAACCGCTATACCCAAGCCTGGCATGACTTCGGCAAGTCGATATCGAAGCCCAAAGCAATTCTCGCCATCTCCGCACACTGGTACACACGTGGCACCGCTGTCACCGCGATGGCACGACCCAAAACCATCCACGATTTTGGTGGGTTCCCTGACGAACTCTTCGCAGTGCAGTACCCCGCTGTCGGAAATCCAGAACTCGCCGCCATGGTTGCCGAATTCGTGAAACCGACTCGCGTAGTCCAAGACCAAGCGTGGGGGCTCGATCACGGAACCTGGTCAGTACTGAATCATATGTACCCGGATGCTGACGTTCCCGTTGTCCAACTATCGATCGACGCAACGATGAAGGCCGACGAACACGTACAACTCGGCGCAGCACTTGCGCCATTACGAGAACAAGGCGTGTTGATCGTCGGAAGTGGAAACGTTGTTCACAACCTCAGCCGTATTCAGTGGGGTAGTGCCGAAGGGGCGTTCGACTGGGCTGAAGAATTTGACGAGCACGCTCGCACGATCATGACCGAACGCCCACAAGACATTGCCGGGATCAGTTCACAAAGACAGTATCGACTCGCCGCACCCACCCTGGAACACCTCTTCCGGTCAACTACATCGCTGGTCTTGCAGCAGCCGCAAATGGGCTCGCAGAAATTCTCGTCGCCGGCTACTCGATGGGTTCGGTGTCCATGACTAGCTACATCGTTCGCTAGCCCCTGTGTGTTGACGGCAGGTCAACTAGGGACCGCTCCGTCGTTATGGCCCTTGCCAAAGGGCAGGAGTGTCAAGGTAGCGATGATCGCAAAGCCAACAACAAGCCCGACCACCGCTGAGGCAGCTGTATTGGTGAGCCATGAAAGAATGCCGCCGATAGCATTGACATCTTGGACTTCCTTTTCGAGGCTGTGGACGAAGTCGTAAGGTGCGTCCCATCCGAGTTCGTGAGCGCCGACGATCAAGATGTGTCCGCCAACCCAGACCATTGCGGCGGTACCAATAATCGAAAGTGCGCTGAGTAGTTTGGGCATTCCGAGAACCATCCCGCGGCCGATTTTCTGTGCGAAAGAGCTGCCTGTTTGCGCTAATCGAAGGCCGATGTCGTCCATCTTCACGATCAGGGCAACAAGCCCGTAAACGATGACGGTGATAAGCACAGCTACGACAGCCATGATGATGGCTCGCGATACGAAACCCTCGTCGATGACTTCCTTGAGCGCGATCACCATGATCTCGCCCGACAGAATGAAGTCGGTTCGGATTGCTCCGGCAATGGTCTGTGCCTCGTGGTCTGGTCCTTGCTCAACGGCGGCAGCATCGTGGCTGTCGTCGTGGCTACCAAAACGATGGTGGACCTTTTCGGCGCCCTCAAAGCACAAGTAGGCACCGCCGACCATCAAGATTATCTCAACCAAGAGCGGTACGAACTCGCTCAGCACGAGTGCCGCCGGAAGGATGTACAACATCTTGTTCTTCAATGAGCCGGTGGCGATGCGGCGAATGATGGGCAGCTCTCGTTTTGCGGCCAGACCTTGCACATACGTCGGCGTTACAGCGGTGTCGTCAATGACAACCCCCGCTGCTTTGACGCTGGCCCGACCTGCCGCAGCACCGATGTCGTCGATGGAAGCAGCAGCTACTTTCGCTATTGCTGCCACGTCATCCAAAAGGCTGAAAAGCCCACCGCTCATTGATCATCCTTAGGGGTCAGAAATGCTTTACTGAAGTTAGCCAGTATTGCCTACTCAGTTGGTCATTCTGGGCTGCGTCACGGGTGACCCGCAGTGATGAGTCCGGTTTCGTAGGCGACGACTACGAGTTGGGCTCTGTCTCGGGCCGCGAACTTGGTAAGGAGGTGGCTCACGTGGGTTTTTGCGGTTGCGTGGCTCATGAAGAGCGCGTCAGCGAGTTCAGCGTTCGATAGTCCTCTCGCGACTCCTGCTAGTACCTCACGTTCTCGATTGGTGAGTTGGTCAAGTCGCGGGTCGTCGACTCCTTTAATAGGTCTGCTTACAAAGTCTTCGATGAGTCGCCGTGTGATACTTGGGGCAAGCAGCGAGTCGCCTGCCGCAACAACTCGCACCGCGGCAAGTAGCTCCGCAGGCAGTGTGTCTTTGAGAAGAAAGCCTGACGCCCCAGCGCGTAGCGCTTCGTGCACGTAGGCGTCGAGGTCGAAGGTGGTAAGTACCAGGATGCGTACTGCTTCGAGCACGGGGTCTGCGGTAATGAGTCTGGTGGCTTCTAGTCCGTCCATCTCTGGCATACGGATGTCCATCAAGATCACGTTGGGTCGTTGGGCCTTGCAGATTTGGACAGCCTCGTATCCGTTGGCAGCTTCACCTACAACGTTGATGCCCTCTTCGGATCGCAGGAGAGCTAGGAACCCGCTCCGCACCAGTGCTTGATCGTCGGCCACCACCACGGAGATGGGAGTACTCATGTTGTCTCTTTTGCTGTCACGTCGACGGTTGAGGTGATGGGTGCGTACACGGCAGATTCGTTCTGAGTGCGTATGCGTTTAAGCAGTCGTCGTAGTTCGTTAAGGGCGTCGCGACTACTGAGCGAAATAGCTTCGAGGGCGTGTCGGGCAGCTATGGGGTCGGTTTCGATCATCTGTGAACCTGTTCCTGCCTCGTTGGCGATGTTGTGGATGGAGCGGGTGATTACGGTGTTGAGTTCATCGGCGATACGGAGTCGCTCGGTGGTGATGATGAGCCCGGCGTGTCGGGCTTGGGCCTCGACGGCATCCTCTCGTTCGGTCAAATCAGTCGTGCGACGATCGCGATCAATTCGAACTGCGTAACCCGCAATAGCGGCAGCGGTAAACAGAAAACCGATCCAAACGGAACCTGCAGTAGTCAGGTCAGGAGGTTTCGACCAGGCGAGGATCGCGACTCCGATATAGGTACCTACGAGTGCCACGATGAGCCGGCGGGTTGGTGCGTAGCTGCCAACGGAGTACATGCCGATGAACAAGACGAATGTGACTACACCAACTTCGTAGTCGCCGATTGCTAACGCCAGGCCGAGTACCCATATGCATACATACATGGCAGTTGGTTGCCGTCGTCGAAGTACCAGCATCGCGCAGCATGCAATTTTGAGCGACCACGCCCAAAGATTTGTAGGAGTGAACACGGGACCGCCGACCTTGGGTTTTTCCGCAATGATTTGAAGAGCAGCGAGCCCGGCGAAAAATGCAGCAAGTAGAACGTCCAACACCCAAGTAGGTAGCGGGTGGTTTGGTTTCGAAGGTTCTACTGTGGTCGACCTGTGGTTAGCCGTTGCGATCTCGGCGCTGGACCCGGCGTTCGGCATCGCGTTCGGCATCGCGTTCGACATGGCGTTCGTGATTGGGTTTGCAAAGTACGGCAGTGACGCCTGCACCCGAAATCCGCCACCGGGCCTTGGTCCTGACCTGACCGTGCCGCCATACATTTTTGCTCGTTCAGCCATTCCGATGAGGCCGTGACCGCCAGTGTGCGCGACGGATTCCGCAGCGGTTATGCCATGTCCATTGTCATCAATGCATAGGTCGATACCTTCGTCGGTTGGGTTGGCCGTCACCGTTACCTTCGCCCGTCCGGCGTGACGAACGACGTTGGTTAAGGCTTCTTGCACGATTCGATAGGCCGCTCGTGAAACGCCACCCGGTACAGAGTCGAGGTTTCCGTTGACGGTGAACGTTATTGGTAGACCGGTGCTGCGTGTTCGGTCGATAAGTGTCGTTAAATCGTGGATGGTGGGTGTTTGGCTGCCCGCATCTGAGGTGCCATTGCGGAGTACGGCAACGAGACGAGTGAGTTCGTCGGCGGTCGTATGACTAACGGAACGGATCGCGTCTAGTGCCTTACCAGCTTCGGCCGGTTCACGATCGATGAGATGAACGCCGATACCGGCTTGAACGGCGATCACACTCAACGAATGGGCGACAACATCGTGCAGTTCTTGGGCCATACGAAGTCGCTCGTTGGCTGCCTGAAGGTCGGCGGTTTCGACTGCTGCCAGGCCCCGTGCAATCGCTGCGTCGACGTCGTGCTGTTGTCGAGTGCGACTGCCACGAAGCATCACACCAAGGGTAAAGGCCGTTATGAGTAAGAAGGGGCCGACAAATGAGGCCGAGGGAAGGATCATCGTTCCGGTACCGATCAACACGGCGTAGAAAACGGCAATCATTCCAATGGCGCGGCAGGCCGATCGAAGTGGCGTGTACGTCGCAACGCTAAAAAAAGCGATCACGATGGCAAAGAAAGCGATGCTGTCCCGATGTCGACCGAGCAGCAGTGGGAGTGCGAGGGCAAGACCGAATGCGAAGGTTCGCAGTGGCCATCGGCGTCTCCCAATGAGCGTTGCGCATACGCCAATCGTGAGCAGCCAGCTCCACCACGTGTCTCGGTTAAAGCGATAGGCGTCAGTGTCTTGAACATCAATACGAGTGCCGAGGGCGACGAATGCAACTACAACCATCGCGCCGCCAACGGCGTAGTCCCAGAGATGCGAGCGAACGTCGTGTCGGAGACGACGCTGAAGATCGCGCTGGGGACCTCGCTGGAGACCTCGCAGCATTCCCATGGCATGACCGTAACTCGTTGTCGCGGTCTGCGCATCGGCCCACAGGCTGAGATGCTTGTGCACCTGCCGGCCGATCGATCGGGCAAATCAAGTATCCGCAAACAACTGACGACCAACGCCCGACCGATGCGCTACGTCTGCTGGAAGCCCAATCGTAGATGGCATGATCAGAAACACGACTCTCATCCCGCCCGCGCCCTCAAGCATCACGTTGCCACTTATGAACAGTGAAGTACCAGGTTCCAAACCTAAAACGTCGAACAACCGATTTGCCGCGTTCGAAAACCGAAACTTCCGCCTGTATTTCATCGGGCAGACCATCTCAAGCGTTGGTTCGTGGACGCAATCCTTGGCCGTTGCTTGGCTTGTACTTGAACTCAACAACCGCAGCGACCAACTCGGCTTTGCGACGGCTTTGCAGTTCCTGCCGCTGTTGCTCCTCGGCGCGCTTACTGGCGTTGTGGCCGACAAGTTCAACAATCGGCGTTTACTTCTCGCAACATCGACCGTGTCGGGTGTGCTGGCATTGACGTTCGCTGTGGTGGTCGGCACCGGCCACACAACAATTTGGTGGATTTACGGGCTGTCGTTGTTGTTTGGTGTCGTACTTGCAGTTGAACGTCCGGTTATGCAGGCCATCGTATTTCAACTTGTCGGGCCCAGTCTGCTTCCAAACGCTGTTGCCGCCAACAGCACCATTGCATCGGTGTCACGGCTGATTGGGCCAGCTCTCGCCGGTGCGCTTATCGGAACTGTAGGGGTTGAAGCGTGTTTTTATGTCAACGCTGCATCGTACCTTATTGTAATAGGCGCGCTTACAATACTTCGGTCGACTGAGCTGGTGGAGCGACCACTTATCGGGCGTACGAAAGGAAAACTGCGTGAAGGTCTCGCGTATGTACGCACACATCCCGACGTCGCCCGTCCACTGCTCGTTATGACGGTTGTCGGCACCGTGGCGTACAACTTCCAAACCACTTTCCCGTCGATGGTCCGATTCGGATTTCATCTTGGTGCTGGATCAGTTGGAACAGCAATGAGCGTGAGCGCTATTGGCTCGATCCTTGGCGGCATTTACATCGCAGGAGTGAAGCCGGATTCACGCCGAACCTTGGCAATCGCTGTCGCCGGATTAGGCGCAACTTGTCTCGCCCTGTCGATCGCCCCGGGTTTTTGGTCGTTCGTTGCTGTGAGCATCTTCGTCGGGTTCGCTTCGGCATCGTTCCAGTCGGTTAATACGGTGGTCCTGCAACAAGCAACCGAACCATCAATGCAAGGCCGGGTCATGGCGTTGCACCAAATGGCTTGGTTCGGCACTACCCCCATCGGTGCGCTTCTCATGGGTTGGGTTATTCAAGTTTCCTCGCCACGTGTGCCCTTCGTGCTCGGAGGAATATCCGCGCTTCTTTGCGCCGCCGCCGTCATCGGCCGACCATCGCAAAATCAGGTTGCGGCATAAACGTGCTCGCTTCTGTTCGTGGATCGGTGTTTGACCGAAACCGCGAGTGATCCAAAGGAATTTCAATCGGCCCACAGGATGACATGCAGCTGCATCGGCAGGATGAAATACCAAACGATTGTTTCAACTCGGCGCAGGCTTTTCGACCAGCGCTGGCCCGATGCGGTTTGGCGAGAACAGGCGCATCGTGGTTCCATGACTCATTCAAATGTCCTTACCCCACTGAACCCCTTCGCCACACAAGAAACTGCAACGGTGATCCTGCGCCGGGTTGCTGCGTCAGCGACCAAGGCCACCAAGACCTATGGAACGAGCGATGCCGTCGTGCACGCCCTCGATGGCGTAAGCATCACCTTCGAAGCGGGGAGGTTCACCGCGATGATGGGACCGTCAGGTTCCGGAAAATCAACGTTGCTGCATTGCCTCGCCGGGCTCGACACGCTGAGTTCAGGATCGATCCGCATCGGTGATGTCGATCTTGGTGACTTGCGAGAAAAGGAACTTACCCTGTTACGCCGGGATCGAATTGGGTTTGTGTTTCAGTCGTTCAACCTCATCCCCACGTTGAACGCACTGGAAAACATCACTCTGCCCATGTCACTTGCCGGGCGCAAACCCGATCAGGAATGGCTTGATCATGTGGTTGACACCGTTGGTTTGCGTGCCCGTCTCAAGCACCGTCCATCGGAACTATCAGGCGGTCAGCAACAACGAGTTGCCGTTGCCCGAGCTCTTGCATCGAAGCCCGAAATTATCTTCGCCGACGAACCAACCGGCAACCTTGACTCCCGCGCCGGAGCCGAAATTCTCACCTTTCTCCGTAACGCCGTGCGCGAACTCGGCCAGACCGTCGTGATGGTCACCCATGATCCAACCGCGGCCGCATACGCCGATCGCGCTGTGTTTCTCGCCGATGGACGAGTCGTTGATGACCTCGCCGATCCCACTGCAGTAACTGTCCTTGCCCGCATGCAAACTTTTGGAGGCTGACCGCCATGATATTCACACTTACGATGAAGCAGCTCGCTGCCAACAAAATTCGTCTTCTCGCTACCTCGGCCGCCATTGTCCTTGGCGTTGCGTTCCTGGCCGGAACACTCATTCTCACTGACACCATCAAAGGCACGCTGAACGATGTATTGGCCAAGGCTGATGCGGGAACCGATGCGTACATTCGATCTTCCAGTGCACTCGAACTTGGCTACGGACAGACCGCACAACCTATCGACGCCTCCTTGGCCGATCTCATCCGCAGCGTTGACGGTGTTGACCAGGTCAGCATCGCAGTATCGGGTTACGCCCAGATCCTCGATAAATCCGGAAAGGCCGTCGGCACACCCGGCACCGGGCTCCTCGGCATGAACTGGGTGACCATCCCAAAGCTGAACCCGTTTACCCTGAGCTCTGGTCGGGCCCCAAACGGACCCAACGAAGTTGCCATTGATAAACATTCAGCGAAGGTTGCAAAACTCCAGATCGGTGATCAAACGACTTTGCTGTCGTCGGGAGAACCTCGCGCCGTCACCATCGTCGGTGTAACCCGATTCGGAAACGTCGATACACCGGGGGCACTATCGGTCGTTCTGTTCGACGACGAAACTGCCCAAGCCGTTCTCAATACTCCCGGTGAAGTCGACGCCATCGCGGTCACCGCCCAACCCGGAGTTTCACCCGACGCCTTGGTTGCCCGCCTCGCCCCGGTCATACGAACGACAAACCTCCCGTCGTGGTGGGAAGACTTTGTTGCAGCGGTAGTACCGGTGAAGCTTCAGCCTCGCACCCCGATCGAAGTCATCTCCGGGGCAACGCTGACCAAAGAACATCAGCATCAGATCAACCAAGACATCGCCCAGTTCGGAATGTTTCTCACCATCTTCGCCCTGATCGCACTCTTCGTTGGAGCGTTCATCATCAACAACACGTTCTCAATCATCGTTTCTCAACGAACGAAAGAAATGGCCCTATTGCGGGCTGTCGGTGCAACGGGCCGCCAAGTAAGACTTGCCATTCTTGCTGAAGCCGCAGTGACGGGGCTTGTTGCATCGGCGGTCGGGGTTGTGGCCGGGATGGGCGTAGCCAAAGGACTTCAGCTTTTACTAAGCGCACTTGGTGTCGATCTTCCTTTGGATAGTCTTGCCATCACCTTCACCACCGTATTGATTTCGATCGCTGTTGGGTTTGTGATCACCATGATCTCGGCTGTAATGCCAGCAAGGCGAGCATCAAAGGTTGCCCCAATCGCTGCGTTGCGTGACGTCGCGCAGGATCGCTCTGGGGTATCGATGAAAAGACTGGCGACCGGTGCTGCCGCAACAGCACTCGCCGTTGTTGGGCTATTCGCCTCGAACATCAAGATCGTAGGAGCAGGCGCAGTCATGTTCTTCCTTGCCGTGGTAATACTCGGCCCTGTACTTGCTCGACCGGTAGCTTCGGCGTTGGGTAGACCGATAGCGAAGCTTCGCGGAACTCCCGGAGTCGTCGCCCGTCAAAATGCCATGCGGAACCCACAACGAACCGCTCGAACTGCATCATCGCTCATGATTGGTGTCGGCCTCGTTAGCTTCCTGACGATTTTTGCCGGATCACTAAAGGCGTCGGGTTCAGGAAATTTCCGCCGCGATTTCAAGGGCACCACCGTCATTGACTCTGGGGCTGTTGATAGCTCCAGCGGGCTCAGCCCACAGTTGGCTGCGACGGTCAAAACTCTGCCTGGGGTTCGCGCCGTCACCGAGCAACGCAACGCTGCAGTCAACATCAACGGGTCACCAAACATTCTCAACGCCTACGATACAGAAACACTCGGCACGCTGTTTGACCTCGGAAACGTGACCGGCGACATCACCCATCTTGGAAACAACGGGATTGCGGTGAAGGCAGGAACCGGACCTCACCGACCGAAACTGGGTGACCAACGAATCGTCACCTTCCCATCGGGGAAAGCGACATTTATCGTGCGCAGCATCTACGACAAAACTGCGGACTTTTTCGGAAACCAGTTCGTCGACCTCACAGCATTCGACGAGAACCTTCCGGTGAAACTCGACTCGCGGATCTATGTCGACGCCGATTCCTTAGACGAGGTGATTAATGCGGCGAAAACGTTTCCTACCGCGAAAGTACTCACGGCAGAAGGATTCATTACTCAACAAACCGGCAACATCAACACCATCCTTACGCTGATGTACGCCCTCCTCGGACTGGCCGTGCTTATCGCCTTGCTCGGCATAGCCAACACTTTGGCCCTAGCAATCCACGAACGCAAACGGGAATTGGGATTGCTACGAGCCGTTGGAATGAGCCGTTCACAAGTCCGTTCATCAGTCCGCTGGGAATCAGCCATGATCGCCCTGTTCGGATCGCTTTTGGGATTATTCCTTGGCACCTTCCTCGGCTGGGCTTTCGTCCGCGCCATGGCCAACC
Organism: Acidimicrobiia bacterium; assembly: GCA_031430595.1. Classification (GTDB taxonomy): domain Bacteria; phylum Actinomycetota; class Acidimicrobiia; order Acidimicrobiales; family JANYDT01; genus JANNBN01. The sequence goes on along the minus strand of JANPBU010000055.1, from coordinate 16,940 downwards.
ACGGAATCGATCGACTTTCCATCCCGCTCGGTTCGCTTACTATCATCACGGTGATTGCCGTATTTGCCGGAATCGCTGCGGCACTCCTACCCGCTCGACGTGCCGCCCGCATCGACATCCTCGAGGCCATCGCCACGGCCTAACACTCTCAAGTGCTCGATCAGTCCGGCCGGGTCACCCGGCCGGACTGGCCACGTTTCGACCTTTCGATGCTATGCGCACTGTTGAGCGACCCGGCAAGTCCTTTTCAGATTATCGACGTCGACGACATTTTTGATGCCAACCGGCGACACTTCAGCACGAGTCTCTTCCGGTTCAATCGACTCAAACACAAACCGAACGGCCTTCTCCCGGAACTCCCGTGTGTACTGATTCTGCTTCGACGTATCTCAAATCCTTACTGATGAGAACGTGATGCAAAACCCCGGCCAACGTGCTCGACGTCAACGACGAGCAAGCTTGGGCGGCCCCAGCGGGCATCCTCGCATACCTGCTCGACACCTAACACGTGCATCGCGAAAAGGTCTGTGCGTCAGCATGAAGTTCCGTTGCCTGACCGGCGGCTGAAGCGTCACACCTGAAGGAGAACGATCCGCACAGTTGGGTTGGGCTGATGAAGTTCAACAAGAAGTCGGCCATTTTGGGCGTTGACGAGGCGGCGGCAGAGAGCAAGACCGAGGCCGGTAGTGGCGGAATTGCCGGGCCCTCCGGCTAGGTCAGCATCAAGTTCCGTTGCCCGACCGGCAGTCTGAGAGTTGCGTACTTGAATCGTAACGGCGCAATCATCGGCTTCGACGCTAAGTGTGGTTGGTCCGGCGCCGTGTTTGAGAGCGTTGTCGACAAGTGCGTCGAGGGCTTGACTGAAAAGTTGTTGGTTGCCGATCGCATGGAAGTGCGCGGTACCCGAATCGAAGGTGAGCGATCTTCCAACGGATACGAATTTCGATGACCACCGGTGGTGGATGTCGCGGACCGCTTCCGTAACGTCGACTGTTGTCGCCGAGGAGTTACGTTCGCTTCGGGCGAAGGCAAGAATGTCGTTGACAGTTTGTTCAAACCGCTCAACGTCTTCGAGTGATTCGCGAACGATGGTTTGGTGGTCGTCTCGGGGAAAGGCAAGTTCGGTTTCCAATGCGGTGCGCAGGCCGGCGATTGGTGTGCGTAGTTGATGTGAGACATCAGCGCTGAAGGCCTGTTCGCGGTCGATGAGTTCACCGAGTTGGTGGGCGGTCGTTGCAAGAGCACGGCTGACTTCGTCGAGTTCCATAATGCCCGTGGTGGGTGCTTCGGTGATGAAGTCCCCATCTCCAAGGCGCACCGCTGCGCCACGCAGAACTTGTGTTGAGACCGCGATTGTGCGAGCGAGACGGCGAGCGATCAGCCAACCAATAACAAGTACACATAGAATACCAGAAATGAGGAGAGCGAACGCTTGCTTCGTCGCAGCGTCGATAGTTGCGAGGGAACGTTGGCCCCGAACGTAACCGAGCAATGTTTCGCCCGACATGACAGGAAGTGTGCTGACGAGATTCGGCCCCATTTCCCTTGTCCGGTTTTGTAGATCAGCCTCAAAGTCAGCGACTGCGATTTTGTCAGGTCCCTCGCCGGTAATTCGGGCTCCTTTTGGGTCATAGAGCGCGAATTGTTCCGGTCCAATCGGAAATTCGGATGCGTCCGGCAGATCAGTTGTGTCGGTGAGGTCGATGTTGCGTGCAACTAGGTCGACGCGATGTTCGAGGGCGAACACGGAGCGTTCGTCAAGCAAGCGTTCGAGAACAAATCCGAGTGGGACTGCGAAGAGAAGCACAACGATTGTGGTGACCGTCATGATGGCGACAAGAACGCGGCGGCGCATGGATTTGGAACGCTACGTTTCGAGGCGGAAACCGACACCGCGAAGTGTGGAGATGATCGATGGGCCATCGATTTGGTCAAGTTTGGTGCGCAACGCGGCGATGTGGAAATCAAGTGTTTTGGTCGACCCAAACCACTCTGTATCCCACACGTCGTTCATGAGTGTCTCTCGTGTAACCGCCGACCCGGCATCGTTAGCAAGTCGCATCAGCAGGTCGAACTCTTTGGGCCGCAGAGCGACTTCATTTCCGTTCAGGGTGACTCGTCGAGCGTCGCGATGAATGCTCAGTGCACCGATTGTCATGAGTGACGTGTGGCGCTGGTCGTTTGTGTTGGTCTGGTCGGTTCGTCTGAGTTGTGCCCGGATTCGCGCCAGTAGCGGTGACAACGTGAATGGCTTCGTGACGTAGTCGACGGCACCGGCATCGAGGCCAACTACAAGGTCGAGTTCGTCGGCGCGAGCGGTGAGGACAACAACGGGAACCAAAGGGTCTCTGGCGACGAGCGTGCGACACACATCAAGGCCGTCGGCGTCGGGTAGGCCAAGGTCGAGAAGCACAATCCGGAACGGGTTTTCGCTAGCTAAAGCCTCAGTGAACGCAGATACCCCCTCGTGTGCTGTTTGCGTCCAGGTTGCGATGTACCCCGAACCTTGAAGGGCCCGACTGAGCGAAGAACCGATTCTGGTGTCGTCTTCAATGACGAGTATCCGGGCGGGATCCATAGGCTCAACTGTACCGACCCGCCCGCCCGAGCGATCAGGGGATGTTGTGCTTGCGTCGGGCATGTTCGAAGATGTGATGTCAGTCAGCGGCTTCGGCCCCACCGGCATCCTTCTTCAGTTCGAGCTTCTGCACAGCAGCATCTTTCGCGCTGACCGTGACGCTGACGTCCATCGCGTTCGTGCTTGTGTAATACAGGCTGAATTTGTTCACAGCGAAGTGATCGGGTGCGCCCGTGTCGTCGAAATGAACAATGCGCTTGCCGTCGGCGGGAACAATGAAATCAGCCGGAAGTTTGGTGTAGTAGTTCTCCTTTGCGGCTGCTGTGGGATCCGTAAACGTATAGAACACTTCGATCCCACCGAGGTCAGTGGTGCCGATGTTGCTGAGCGCAATCTCAAGGTGATCGCTGGCTGCTTTGCCCGAGGCGTCAAGGTTGTTTTCGACCAGCACCGAGTCGATGTTCAGCGTCTGTTCTGTTGCCATGTTGGTGATTGGGTTGCTGGGCACGGGGAGAATCGCAGGTGCGGAGATAGTCGCTGCGGGGAAAGCGTCAGGTGCTGCCGTGTTGGGTGCTGCGACACTCGAGACCGAGACCAACGCCGTGTCGGCGGAGGCTTTCGGTGACGATGAGCTGCACGCACCGAGGGTGGTTCCAGCAAACACAAGCCCACCGAAAATCAGTGCAGTTGTCCGTGAACGTATGTTGCTGCTTCTGCAATTGATCGTTTGGGTTTTCATGATGATGCTCCTTGTGGGATGGTCGGTTGTTTACTTAGGGCGCGGCGTTGGGCGGAAATGAGCAAGATTGGCCATGCGAGAACCCAGGCGAGATCAGTCCAGACTCGGGCCATGAGCCATGCGAGGCCGAAAGGTCGGTAGCGTTCTTTGACGTCTGTCATGGCAAACGCGAAGCGCTGGTAGTGCTGCGCGAACGAAATGTATTCGATACGCGTGCGTATTGTTTCGAAGATAGTGAAGTGCGAGAGGACCGTGGTTTCGTCGGCTCGGTTGAGCCCAATCGCCTTGAAGAGTCCGCCAGGAACCTGGTTATCTGAGTCCAACGTGTCGCCAATTTGAGGGAAGACCAGCACGATCACAAGCCAAACGCACAAGGCAACGAAGAGGCCGCTAGTACTGTTCGATGATTTCGCTGTCGTATATGCGCCCAGGGCGTAGAACCCGGTCATGTAGATGATCGACGCGCCGTAAGCGAGAAGGAGTTGCCCATATTCTGGGGGGCTGAGCCAATCGTTACCGATCAGCCCAATACACAGCACGCCAACTGCAGCTGTTGCTGCAACCAATGTTGCAATAATCGCGACTGCGCCCAGCAGTGTTCCCGATGCGAGCTTGCCGGCGCTTACCGGCCGAGACCGTAATAGCGGCAGGGTGCGGTTCGACCGCTCGCGTGACACGCTCAAGAAACCAAGAGCGATAGCAATTACCGCTCCGACAATCTGCAGGTACTCAAACGCACCTCGCAGTAATGACATTGGAGCTAACGGTGACGGAGCAATTTTTGTGAGGCCACTTGCCTGTGCTGCTGCTTTGTAGGCCTGATAGTCAGCAACTTGACTGCGATGCGCAACTGATGCGATGTAGACCGAAGCGATCGTTACAACGATGAGAATGCCGAGTAACGCAATCAGGATGCGGCTGCGTAGCGCGGCGCGGTACTCGTGTCGGGCGAGCGTAATGGTTCGACTATTCACCGGAGTTGCTCCTTGAGAAGTCGTGGCACTGCACGAGACGAATGGCGATGGCGCATAACAGCGTGAGGGCGGCCGCAATAGTGAGCACACGTACGAGCGTGGTTGAGATTGGTTCGCTAGGCGCTGTTTGAAGCATTCGGGCACTTGCTTCTTTGAACTGCTCTGCGATCGAGAATGGTCGGGCGCGGCGCGTGATCTTGAAGAAGGCTTGTGAGGTGCTGATCGGATCGACGATCGGGTTGAGTGACTGCGACGGACGTAGGCCTGATGTGAACTGCGGAACGGCGAAGGTGACAACGAGCCAGACGCCCATTGCACTGAGTAGGCCCAGCGACCGGCGACCTGATTTCAGCAGGGTCACCATTCCGACCAGTGCGAACACCATCAAGTAGAGCCAGGAGAATCCAAAGAACAAACCGAGTCGACCGATATCGCCTCCCGACGGGAGCGTTCGATTTACAAGAATCAATGCAGCAATGCTGACCAGCGCGCACATCAGCATTGAAAATCCAAGAGTAAGTCCTGCTGCCGCTATCTTCCCCAGTGCGTATTGAGTGCGGCTGAGTCGTCGTGAAAACACAAGTCGACCAATCCCGGTTGTGTCGTCTTCGGCCACGATGACGTGGCCAAACACCAGGGCGACTAACGCGCCGATCATCGTCACGTAGATGACCATGTTCGACAGCATTGAAAGCACCGGTTTCAAGAGGAACGGGTTCGGTGGTGCTGCGAGGCTTCGGCTGGTGAGAAGTTTCACTGACTCGTCGTAGACGCCAATGATTGTCTGGTGACTTGCCCACCCGAGAACTCCGGCCAGCACCGTAACGCCTACCAACGATCCCACCAGCACACCGAGCACTCGTCGGCGACGCAGTGCGAGTATCTGGTGGGATGCAACGGTCGTTACGATCGCGTTCATCGCTGGGTACCTTTCACTGATTCCATGCGCACATAGATATCTTCGAGCGACCCTTCATCGGGGAACCGGGCCGTCGTGGCTTCGATCGAGTCCTTGTAGATCAATTCGCCGCGGTTCAGTACACCAATCGTTGTACAAACCTTTGCTACTTCGCCTAACAGATGCGTGTTCATGAACACCGTCATGCCTCGCTCTCGGTTCAGCGCGACGATGGTTTCGCGCAATTGACGAACTCCTAACGGGTCCAATCCAGTTGTCGGTTCATCGAGAAACAACACCCTCGGAGAGTGCATGATTGCCTGAGCGATGCCAACCCGTTGGCGCATCCCAGACGAGAAGGTCCCAACACGGCGATCACTGAGATCAGATGCATCCAAGAACTTCAACGTGTCTTTCGCTGATTGTTTCGGCTTCGTGAGGCCCGAGAGCCGACCGAAAAACTCAAGGTTCTCCAACGCTGTGAGGTGACCATACATTCGAACTTCTGACGGTAGATAGCCAATGCACTCGGTCACTTCGCCACGCTGTCGAACAACATCGAAACCACAAACGCTTGCTTCCCCGCCCGTCGGCGTAATCAAGGTCGTCAAAATATTGACAGCCGTGGTTTTGCCAGCGCCGTTATGCCCAAGAAATCCGAACACCTCGCCATGCTCAATCCGCAAATCAATCCCCTGGAGCACCAAGTCGGTGTCGTAGCAATGCTGCAGACCCTTCAATTCGATTGCTGGACTACCCATGCGGCACCTCCGGATTCGCACCTGCCTGGGCAGTGACCGGTTGTTGCAACCAGCAAGTGTGACGATACGAAACGGCTCCCCAGCAGCCCGCCAGCGCATCGCCAGAACTTGGCCAGAACTTGCGCTTAGGTGTGCACCCGATAGTGAAGGTGAACCACATCACCATCAAACCGTTGCTCGTCGACGAGCTTGAAATCGAGCCGCAGATTTTCTGGAAGTGCAGGTTTGCCGCCACCAACGATGACAGGGTGAATGATCACGTGGCACTCGTCGATCAATCCAGCATGAAATGCCTGGCTGGCAAGTTGTGCGCCGCCGATACTGATGTCGTGTGCAGCAGTGGTCTTGAGCTTCTGGATAGCGTCACGGTCGAACGTGGACTCGATGTGGTGTTAGTTGATGCTGAAGTGAGGGTTGTCGAGTAGACGATCTTTTCGGCGTTTTGCCAGATTCGTGCGAATTCGTATTCGACATCAGAATGACCAGGCACCGATAGGGCCGTTTCCCAATAGGTCATCACTTCGTACATGGAACGACCGTATAGGTGGGTTCCGATCGGCCGTATCAGATCGTTAAAAAACGAATGCAACTGTTCACTTGGTTCGCCCCAATCAAAACTGCCGGTTGCGTCTTCAACATGTCCATCGATCGACATGTTCGTCACATACATCAGCTTTGCCATGAGTACCTACTTGGTTGGAAGTTCAGCGGTTCCGAATTTGGTGGTGCATTCGTTTGTTGGGGCGACGAACGCGCTGGCGGGGAAGTTTGACCACCATGCCTGATCCCTTGTAATCGACTACGCCAAGGAACTCACCCGAGGGCGGGCGCATATGCCGCCCATGATGGTTCCCTCTTCGATCCTGGCGAACGTAAGCTCACGTGCGATAAATCCCTACCTGGTGCTACGCCGTTGGCATGGGTGGGCTGAAGAATTGTTCGCGGGTGATTTGGCCGTTGCTCGTTGTGTAGAGGCCAACTTCTCGGCCCTGGAATCGTTGCCCGGCCATTGGCCCAACGTTACCGGTGACATCCATGGCGAAGATCACGGTGAACTGGTCGCCGTGCACAAACGGGCCTTCGGTTTCGAGTGAGTGCACGGTGTGGTTGTCGTACCACCATTCACCCTTCGTTTGAATAGCGGCGAGGCCGACGGCTTCGGCACCTTCAGGTCCCATGGCCATTGGTTCAACGCTGCCTACGACGCTTTCGATGCAACTTCGCCAAGCAGTGCCACCCGATCGGGGTTGTATCCGTTTGCGACCAAACTGAGGACATACCCATCAATCCCAAGTGATCGGTCGTTCGACAAGATTTCTCCAACGGTGTCTGGGTCACCAAACACCCAATCGGCTTCGATACGTTGCTTCGTTTCGTCATCCATGTCCGAATAGTTAAGACCTCGTGGATCAAGGAACGCCGCCAATTCTGCTCTCGCCAGTTCCATAGTCGGGGCAATATGTGCACGTCGTAACCACGACAGGGTGATTTCGCTTCGATCTCTACCCAAGTTTGCACAGTGCTCGGCCAGCGCATGAACTTTCTGAGGCACCTCCGCTTTGCCGCACGTCAAGTTCCCTAAGTCTGCATATTGAGCAGCCATACGAAGGGTTTTCTTCTCGCCGCCACCGCCGATCATGATGGGAACGGTGCTCACCGGTGCCGGATTGTTAATGACGTTCGAGACTGAATAGTGTTTTCCGACTAAGGAAGGTTGCTGGCCACGCAACATTCCGGCGATGATCTGAATTGACTCTTCAAGCATCTCGAAACGCGATGTGAACGTACCAAACTCGATACCAAAATCATTATGTTCGCGTTCGAACCAACCTGCCCCAAGATTGCACATGGCGCGCCCACCAGAAACAACGTCGAGCGCGGTCACGGTTTTAGCGAGTACCGCCGGATTTCGGTACGTGTTGCCGGTAACCAATGCACCGAGCCGAACCGTCTTGGTGTGCTGAGCGATCGCTGCCAATACGGTGTATGCCTCAATCATAAATTGATCCGGGTCACCCAGAGCAGGGAGTTGATAGAAGTGGTCCATCACCATCACTGAATCGAAGCCGGATTGTTCTGCCGCCTTCGCTTGAGCAATAACGTTTGTAAATACTTCCGTCGGGTTCATGTTGGGGTAACTGAAGTTTGGAATTTGGTAGCCGAGCTTGGTCATGATGCTGTCTCCTTGTGCGGTGATTGGTTGGTGATGCGTTCGCAGTACTCCCACAGTTGCGTTTCGCGCTGAGGATTTTGTGAAGCGGGGCTGGCCGCCGTGAGCTTCCCAATTTCTATGTACACATTGGATAGTCCCCGGTGCTCTTCGCCCAGCGTCAGTCGTGCGAGACGCTCAGCGCTGTTCGCAGTCGACGACACGCCGGGGAAAATCTTCAACACTGGCATGACATTGTTCCACGCCCATTGTTTGAACGGCGGAAGGTCTCTGGCCAAACCAGTGCCCGGCATCAAACCCGGGTCGTAAACGTTGGCTCGGATTGATGGCCCCCAACGGCGATTGAGTTCATGGACCAGGTAGTTAACCCCCAACTTCGACGTTGAGTATGCACATTGTCCGGCCTTGGCGCTCGCTGCGTTTGGTCCCCCCGGTGTGGAGAGTTGTTCAGGGTCTTCCCATCGAGGTGCAGCGACAACGAGGCGTGTGAGCGGGTCGCCAAAATGGGTGCCGCTTCCAACAACCACCACGTGGGCATTCACGTCAAGCAGCGGATGAAGCAGCGAGAGCAGTAACTGATTGCCGACGACGTTCACTCCAAAGGTTGTTTCCAATCCATCGACGGTTTGTTGGATGCGATCACCCAGCTGAATGCCGGCGTTTGCAACCACCGCGTGAATTGGGCCCATACCCAGCCCCTCCACCAGACTGATCACCGCGAAGGCCGCTGCTCGAATCGATTCAAATGAAGCGAGATCAAGTATTGCGGTTTCCGCCGTTGTGGCTCCGTTGCGCAACGCAGTCTGTGCAACGGCGGCGAGAGAAGTTTGATCTCGGCCGAGCAACAGAAGCCGAACATTTCGGCGAGCAAGCGCATCGACGAGATCTTTTCCCAAACCGCAGGTTGGTCCGGTAACAAGTACCAATGGATTGATGTCAGTAACTGTTATCAACGTAACCTAACTGATGTCAGCACTTGACATCAACTATTCTTTTTTGTGTAGGCAGGTGGCAACCTGGGGCAGACACCCGACTGCGAGAGGCAGCGTTTGAGCTGTTTGCCCAACATGGTTTCGCCAACGTGACGGTTGAACAGATAGGCGAGGCTGCGGGGGTTACGCAGCGCACATTTTTCAGGCACTTCCCCACAAAGGAAGAAGTGTTCTTTTCCGACGGCGCTCTGATTGTCGATGAGTTGCTGGGAGCGATCCGCGGCGCACCGCCAGAAGCCACGCCATCGCAACTGTTGGTTCGTTGCGTTGATCAAGCTGGCAGAATCGTTCGAACCCAACCGAAGCGCGTTGCGATTACGAGCGCACGTTATCGACTCTGAAACAGCACTACGAGAGCGCGAACTGCTCAAACAGCACGGTATCGCGATGACGCTGGTCGATGACTTCGTGCAGCGGGGTATGTCGAAACATCGGGCCGCGGCTTTAGCTGGAACGGGAATGGCGGTGTTCCAAGTCGCCTACGCAGCATGGGTAACGGACAAATTCCACGCGTCGCTAGCCAGTCGAATCCAGACCGCAATCTCTGAACTCGCCGCAGACCTGTCAACAGACTGATTCTGACGGAGTTTCTAGCAGCGTAAAACTGGGTAGATGACTTACGATTCGCCGAAAGGCTGATTGTTTCCGTGGTCTGTTGAATCATCGATTTCGACAGAGGCGGCTGGATGGCTTCACCAGCCTCAACCTGATCGGCAATCACAGCTGCAATGATCTTTTCCATGCCTGTCGTTTCGGTCACGGGCGATAGTCCTAGCGGCGAAATCCGCACGCCGGATCGGCCCTATCGGCCACGGCGGATGGTGCCCCTCGTCTTCTACAGAGGTTTCTTGAAGCCGGTGTGGGTTGGTTCGTAGTCGTGACGGATGTAGAAGCGGTGTGCATCTGTGCGTGTGTTGTTTGAGCTGAACTGCACACGGTGACAGTCGGCTGCTTTGGCCATCTGCTCAGCCTCGTGTAACAAGACGGTGCCAATACCGTGAGAGCGGTAGTCGGGGTGCACGTGCAACGACTCAAACTCTGCACAGTTACGACCCTGCGCTTGAAAGTGCCTAAACACGATGACCTGGATGAAGCCCACGACGTCGTCATCAAGTTCGGCCACCAACAGGCAACCATGGCCAGTGTTGATTTCGTCGAGTGCAACTTCGTAGGCCTTGTAATTTGCGGGGTCCTCTTGGGAAGGGTTGGTCGAGCCGAGCCTCAGTAACTCGATGATGCGAGGAACGTCGTTTCGAATCGCGGGACGGATCACACAACCAGAGGGGTTAACTGTCATGTGCGAAACATACGACATCAGCTGACCAATAGTTCTCATACCCGCTCACCCGCTGAAGTCACCTGGGTATGGGAAGGATGCGTATGCTTCGTTTATGAAGCACACAACAACCGCTGGGGGAGTTGAGCTGGCCTACGAAGTCTCGGGTGAGGGGCCGCCGATGGCTCTGGTGCACGGGATAACAGAAGACCATCGCACTTGGAATCCGCTAATTAATTCGCTTGCAACGAACCATCGTGTGATCGCAGTTGACCTCCGAGGCCATGGTGAATCCCAAACCGGACCCTCTTATGACCTCGCTGCGTTGGCCGGCGACCTTCATCATGTGCTCACTGTTGAGGCAGCAACTGATGCAGTGCTGGTCGGCCATTCTTTGGGTGGAACTGTTGTGAGTGCTTATGCTTCAGCATTTACTACGCGTGCTGTTGTTAACGTCGACCAATCGCTTTCGCTTGGCGCATTCCAGTCGGGTTTACAGCAGATTGAGCCGATGTTGCGTGGCGAAGACGCCGGGTTCCAATCGGTCATCGGCATGATTTTCGAGTCGATGATGGGTGCGTTGCCAGACTCGGAACGGGTCCGAATTAGCGAGATTCGTCAACCGAATCAAGACGTCGTGCTGGGCGTGTGGTCAGCGCTTCTCGACGGATCATCTGAAGAGGTAGAGGCGCTCGTTAGATCCGGGTTCTCCGGTATTCGGGCACCGTACCTCGCGATTCACGGCATCGATCCGGGCCCCGGGTACGGCTCGTGGCTTGCTTCGCTTTTACCCACGGTGATGTGTGAGGTTTGGCCCGACCTTGGCCATTACCCGCACCTCATTCAGTCCGAGCGTTTCGTGGCCCGGCTCGCCGAATTTGAGGCAACACTTCATCGGTAAAGTTCGCGTTCCCAACCTTTTAGGATGCGTCTCAGCACGAAGGGGAATGCCGCGTTCATCAGTACCGCGGAGACACTTCCAGCGATACCTGGACGAGGTTGGAATCGGAAGTCCATTCCGACGATGCTCCCGTTGTCTGAGGGGTTGACCGACCACGAGCCTCGCATCACCTGAATTGGATACGGATAGTTTGAGGTGTCGACAGTGATTTCGTAGCGGTGCTGGTCGTCCCAAAGGGTGCATGACTCGTTCCAAGTTTTTCCGTCACGGCTGGTACACCACGCGATGTCACGCTTGAAGAACTTGCCATCGAAACGTTCTACCCCGCAGACGCTGAAAGTCGCATCCGTCTCGAACTCGCAAGCGACCATAACCGCCCGCCAGGTCAGCTACATCGTGAAGGCTGCGTCGCAAGCTAGCAATAGGTCACCGTTTTCGGTTCTGACGCCTGCTTACGGGTAGGAAGCGGCCGGTCGTGGCCGCATAGGTCGGGTATTCGGGGAAATGCGCGGCAAGGGATCGCTCTTCGAAGCGGGCCTTGACGTTAAACAACATGATAAGCAAGCTTGCTGATACTGACCGAACGATGGAGCTGTTTGCAAGGGTCGCTCCGATAGCCACGGTCATTACCCCGGTGTACATAGGGTGTCGGACGAATCGATAGAGGCCAGAACGGTAGAGCGACCCGCGCCCGTTCGGAATGGGGTGTGCTGTGAGTCGGCGTCCGAGTTCGATAGCGCTGATTGCAATCAGTGCAACACCAACTATCTCGAACAGATTCCCCGCACTGCGCAATGAGTTCGAAGTGGTGAGCGCAGGCGCGGTCGGTCCTGCGAATACGCCGAGAAGTAAAAGCCCTTGCAGGCCAACGAGCAGCCATCCGGTGGTTTGCGTCGAGAGTGCGCTCATGTGAGTGACCGGGTAGCGGTCACGCGATTTTGGTGAACATTTTTTGCACATCGGCCAAGTCGTAACCCTCTGCAGCCGATTGCTCAGGGTGTTGAAGGCACCATGTAAGCCCCGAGGCCACAAGGGTGAAACCAGCCTGTTCAAGAGCCCGATTCGCTGCGGAGATTTGCGTGACGATTTCTCGGCAATCGCGCCCCTCGGCCAGCATCTGTTGTAGACCTCGCACTTGGCCCTCGACTCGTTTAAGACGACGGATCAAGTCGGTAACGGTGGTTTCGGGGATCTCCATAAGCTCACCGTAACGTACCCGTGGGGGTATCTTCGTTTGCTTCGAGAACTGATACCCTGGGGGGTATGTGTAGAAAAGTCGATTGTCCTCAGTGCAAGCTTGCAACCTGGGCAGGGTGCGGTGCTCATGTTGAACAGGTTCTGGGTGGGATTGCGCAGTCGCAACGATGCCAGGGGCACCCGAACGATGCGGCGGTCAGCGAAGTTAGTGGTTTCCGGTCCTGGTTCGTGAAACTGCTTAATCGCTAACTCGAGGTATGCCCCAACCAGCGGATCGCCGTGAAGTGCTTCACTGATCGTTCAAATTGTGTGAACCGTTTCTGAATTTGATGCGTATCAGTCTCCAACACGTTCGCGAGATCCGCTCGTAACGTTTGTCTAGGAGACCACCATGCCTACCTCTTCACTCAACCGTCTGTTAGTAACCGCGCTGAGCGTTTCGAGTCTTGTACTTCCGCTTATCGGTGTCGCGACCGCCGGCGCCCAAATTGGCTCGCCGCTCACGCGGGTAGCAACCGGCGCTTCCCTCAGCGACATCCAAAGCGCTGTCGTGACCTTCCGCGAAGACCTCGGCGGCGGCACCGTTGCTGGTGCGAATGGATCTTTCGGGGGGAAGCGCCGCGAGATCAATTGGGATGGTGTGCCAGACCAATTGTCAGCTCCAAATGATATGCCTGATGACTTTTTCAACACTCGGTCGCCGCGCGGAGTCGTGTTTTCTACCCCGGGCGTTGCGTTTCAGGTAAGCGCAAAAGCGGCAACTCAAGTGTCGCAACGATTCGGGAATCTCAGTGCTATCTACACAAAGATTTTCGGCGCATTCTCTGAAGAACGACTTTTCACCCCGATCGGAAGCACCGTTACCGATGTCAAGTTCTTCGTACCCGGAACTCAAATCCCTGCCGTGGTCAGCGGATTCGGTGCGGTGTTCACCGATGTTGACAATAGTGAGTCAACAACCATCAGGTACTACGACAGCGCAGGAACGCTGATCACAACACTCAAGGTTCCGGCAACACCAGGTAACGCGTCAATGTCATTCGCTGGTCTTACATTGCCAGGTACCGCGAAAGTGGCACGTGTACGTATTACCTCTGGTCGAGCAATCCTGACTGCCAGCGGTGGTAGCGACTCTGCACAGGCTTCACGTGACAAGGTCGCTATGGATGACTTCGTGTACGGCGAGCCAGTCGCCCTCAGCTGAGAGTTGGTTGGTAAGTTCTGCGGGGACCATCCTGTCGAAGTCGACAAGTGCAAGTTGAAGAAGGTTGCGCGCCATCATTTGTCGTGGGCCGAGGTGCTCTCGGCCGCCGTTACCCAGCATGTGCATCGTGGCGTTTCGGACCCTGATCAAGCCTGGATCCTTGCGGAATTGATTCGTTACCTCGAACATCCAAAGTCCGGCGCGCTTGACTTCGCCGACATGGGCGGTGCATGGGTGGGAGTGCGCGAAGCAGTTGCGGCAGGAACGCTTCGGGCTAACGATCGAGGGATCATTGAGCTCATCGCTCGATGGGAGCAGGTGTTGCGGTTTGCGGCGCTGCCCTACGAATTCTAAACACCGTCGGGGTTCTTTCGATTGTGGTTGACCTTCGTTCAAGCCGCTGCCACGTGTCGACCGATGTTGCGGCTCCAGCGGAAGGACGGGCTTTCACTCGACTGAATTGGTTGACCCGCCAACTCGTGAGTCTTACGCCTTTGGCGCCTACGGAACTAGTTCAAACGCAGAGATATGGGCGGGCCGAACGACGGCGAAATGGCGCCGATCCAAGGTGGCAGTGGTGGTGATGCCGAGGCGTTCGGCGATTGCGACCACCGATGCATCGACCATACCGAGGCCGAGATCGGCGTACTGGCGGATGAGTGCAACTGCTCGAACGTAATCCTCAGCGAGCAAGCGTTAGAAAGTGCCACGGCAAACGGTGAACTAATCGGAAGTCCTTTCAAGCTATCGAGCTTGACGGCGAGATAGCTTTTCGTGTCGCTTCGGTTCCGCGTGTCTCTTACGCAGACAGCAGCGACTACGTCGTCTCAAGGTCGAGGTCACGCAGCGGGCTGATGAACCCAACAAGTAGAGCGCTAACGAACGTGATTCCTCCAATCCACTCGGAAGATCCAATCGGTCCGCTTATGGAGTTGATACCCATCGTCTGTGTCGTCCGCCGGTGAAGGAGGATTCGTAGGCAAAACGCCGAACCAAGCCAAACGACTTGGGTGATTAACGAAACCGTTTGCGGCGTCATGATGAATCACCCCGGGTTTAGTGGAGGCATTTTATCCCGTGAAAGGGTTGGTTATGGCTTCGGGAAGAAAGTATCCAGAAGAGTTGAAGCAACGAGCGATCAAGCTGGTTGGTGAGGCTCGTGAGCATGACGAGGGGCTGTCGCAGAATGCGGCGGTTGTTCGAATATCGAAGTTGGTTGGTGTGCACCCGGACACGTTGCGGGTTTGGGTTCGCCAGATTGATATCAACGCTGGCCGTAAGTCGGGTGTGACGACGGAAGCGGCTGCCCGGATTAAGGAGTTGGAACGCGAGGTTCGTGAGTTGAAACGCGCGAACGAAATCTTGTTGGCGGCGTCGTCTTTCTTTGCGCGGGAACTCGACTGAGCGACTTGCGTTCTAGTCAGCTTTATTGATGTACATAAGGTCCGGTTCGGGGTCGAGTCGATCTGCAAAGCGCTCTCTGGGCATGGATGCAAGATCGCCCCGTCGGGCTACTACGCAGCGAAGGAACGACCACCATCAAAACGGGCTGTTCGTGATGAGATCGTGTTGGAACGTATTGTTCGTGTGCATACTTCCAGGCGTCAGGGTCGATGGAACTACGGGGCCCAAAAAGTTTGGGTTGAGCTTGGCAAAGAACAGAAGCGTGGCGAGCATCCCGGGCTTGGCCGGGTGCCGCGCTGCCAGGTAGAACGGTTGATGAGAACGCATTGTTTGCGGGGCAGGCGCCGAGGGCGCCAGTTCATAACTATCCGGCCCGACAGCAAAGCTGCACGTCCGCCAGATCTCGTGAAACGTGAGTTTGAGGCCTCGAAACCCAACCAGTTGTGGGTGGTTGATTTCACCTATGTGCCGACGTGGGCTGGGACCGCGTTCACGGCCTTCGTGATTGACGTGTACTCACGTCGAATTGTTGGGTGGCGTGTAGCTGGTCGGATGCCAACCGCGTTGCCGCTCGACGCTCTCGAGATGGCGCTGTGGACCCGGGAGCAAACCAACGATTTGGTGGCCGGTCAAATACATCACAGCGATGCTTGGAGTCAATACACCAGTATTATGTACACTGATCGTATGGTCGAGGCTGGTGCGCTTGCTTCGATTGGAACGGTTGGTGATTCCTACGATAACGCGATGGCTGAGTCAACTATCGGGTTGTACAAAACTGAGATGGTTTGGCCCGAAGGGCCATGGCGAGACGTTGATCACCTTAAACTAGCAACCGCTGACCATGTTTGGTGGTTCAACAACCAACGCATCCACAGCTCGATCGGCTACGACACCCCGATCGAACACGAACAAAAGTACTACGCTCAACAAGACCCCGGCGAGCAGATCGCTCCCGGAACAAAAGCCCTCCACTAAACCCGGTGCGATTCAGATCTTCGCCCTCTACGGCCATTACACCGCAATCACTGGCGGTGTCGCCAAAGCCTGGATCGCAACGACCGTCACCCCCGACATCCGAGGACGAGCCCTCGGACTCCAAAGCAGTTCCTCCGGCATCGGAGCGATCGTCGCCGGAACCTGATTGACCAAATGGGCGCAGTATCGATCCCCGCCTCGGGATCGTGCATTCCGTTAGAGGATTGTGTCTGCCGTTCAACGTCTCCTCGCTTCCGTAAACCACCCATCGAAATTCGTTTGTTGAAGACCAACTAAAAAGACCCGTCACGTGGCAAGGTGCGTGACGCCGAGTTCGATGAGGAGAAGTTCAACATGGCTGCGGATCTCGTCTCGCACCATGCGGACTGCCTCGAGGCCTTGACCTGCTGGGTCATCAAGGATCCATTCGACGTACTTTTTGCCTGGATAGACGGGGCATGCGTCGCCGCAGCCCATCAGTACAACAACGTCGGTGGCTCGAACAATGTCGTCGGTCCATGGTTTCGGGAATTCGTGAGAGATGTCGATGCCGACTTCGGCCATGGCTGCGATTGCGATTGGGTTGATTTCATTGGCCGGAGCTGATCCGCCTGAATAGCCAACCACGTTGTCGCCACCGAGATGGGTCAGCCAGCCAAGCGCCATTTGTGATCGGCCAGCGTTATGTACACAGAGAAAAAGGACAGCGGGCCGATTGTCGGGTGCTGATCCGTCGAGCTTTCCGAGCGCACGAAGTCGCTTGCGTGTGAGGTTGCCTGCCAACGTCCCAAGGAATTGGGTGTTGGTTGCCTTTTCGGCAAGTCGGTCGTATGACTCGGTGACCATCGCTTCGATCATGTCTGGTGAG
>JANPBU010000054.1:0-27348 GCA_031430595.1 Acidimicrobiia bacterium | reverse complement strand
CTCACCAGACATGATCGAAGCGATGGTCACCGAGTCATACGACCGACTTGCCGAAAAGGCAACCAACACCCAATTCCTTGGGACGTTGGCAGGCAACCTCACACGCAAGCGACTTCGTGCGCTCGGAAAGCTCGACGGATCCGTAGCCATGTTGAGCTTCTCCTCATCGAACTCGGCGTCACCATGGCTCACGATTTCCATTGGAAAATATTATGAGCGTGTCCCTGTTTCACGAGTGGCTTCGGGGCTCGGCTTCCCGCGTTTTTGACCACCGGGTGCCGGGCAAAGAGACGTTCGTTGGCGTCAGGACTTCGCAATCGTAAACGTTAGGAGATACCGCTCATTGCTAATTCAGCTCTGGTGAGGATGTCGTCGATGTCGTCGCTGGTGAGTTGCGTCGAGAGTGCAAGCATTCCGCGTCCCGCAAAGTACAAACCGTTGTTCATCCCGGCGAGGTGAAACGCCGACATCAAGGATAAGTCGGTACGCAGAAATGCTGCTTCTGGAGCTTGTTCGTTGAAAAAGACGTTGAGCAGCGACCCAACTCGTCGGATGCTGAATGGAAGGTTATGGTGAAGTGCAGCGGCCCGGAGTCCGCGTTCAAGTTGCTCAGCGAGCGTCGCCATTTTCGTTATCCGTTCATCGGTCAGTTCGCGAGTCGCGACCACACCCGCAGCACATGTGACTGGGTTGCCATTGAACGTTCCGGAATGAACCAGTCTCATTTTGCGGGGATCGCAGATCTCCATAAGATCGGCGCGACCGCCCACGGCGCCGACGGGAAATCCACCCCCGATGAGCTTGCCGAAAGTGGTGAGGTCGGGTCGAATTCCGAGAACTGATTGATGGCCGCCCGTGGCAAGACGAAAGGTAATGACTTCGTCGGCTACCAACATCACACCAGCAGCGGTTGCCGCAGCGCTTACGCGTTGGTAAAACTCTCTCGGCGCGCTGACGATCCCTGCTGAACCAAGGACTGGTTCAAGAAACACAGCAGCAATCTCGTGACCGTGCTCGCGAAGTATCGACTCAAAACTCTCTGCGTCACCATAGGTCGCGAGGTAAGCACCGTCGGCGCCAGGTACGTGGACCAACCCGGGGTACGACCCTTGATCAAACCACTCATGGCAGCCGTGATAGCCGTAGCGTGCCATCAACACGCGCGGCCGATTTGTATACACACGTGCTATTTGCATAGCGAGAATGTTTGCCTCGCTTCCAGAATTGGTGAACCGCACCTGCTCTACTGATGCCACCCGGCTGACGAGTTCTTCGGCTAACTCGATTTGCGCAATATTGCGTGCTGGCCACGCGGTTCCTTTGGCGATCGCAGCTAACGCCGCCTTCTGCACGGGGGCGAAGCCGTGTCCATGGACAAGGCTTGTGTAGTTCATTGACAAATCCCAATAGATATTTCCGTCTACGTCAGTAACTTTCGAACCTTCACCGCTGTCGAGGACCAACGGATATGGCGCGTGATATCCGGCCACTCGGGTGTCACCTCCGGGCATCACTCGTTCAGCGCGTGAAGCTAAAGTACGCGAGCGGGGCGTGCGTGCGATAAATGCGCTCCGGGTTGTTTCTTGATCGATCATCGTCATTACTTCAACACCTTCCTACGTGTACCTACTGTCTTACGTGTACGTACGGTCGTCTCAATACCAGAAATCAGCAGTGTGATGAGCACAGCAAAGCTGTCGTCTAAACGAGCTTCGACACCGCTTTCGGTTCGAAAACTGAGGTGATGCGCCAGCGATTCTTTAAATCGGTGAAGTTGAGGGTGCTGTTGTTCGTCAATCGATTCCCGTTGCTTCACCACCGCCTCTTTCCATTCGGCTTGTCCGCTCTTAGGTCCCGTGCTGAGTTCAAGCACCACGAACCCGACCATCGATCCGAGTAACGCGTCAAAGTGACAGAGGACTTCATCATCGCGAAGGCCCGATTCGACCAGCGCCGCCAGCAGGTGCTCGAAGGTTTCGAGGTGACTCGCTGCGTTTGTGGTCAATTGTGTGCCAATTAGTTTGGCCAGATTGGGATGTCGGTGCAATACCACACGGAATTTGCGAGCGATTGTTTCGATTCGTTCTTGCCAGCTCGCAGTTGCATGTTCAGGTGCTTGAACATGCAAGGTACTGGCCACCACATGCGAGAGCAGCTGCTCGTAGGTACCCACATGCCAGACGATCGCTGTCGGGTTCACCCCGAGACGGCGAGCAAGCAGACGAAACGACACTGCTTCGACCCCATCGGCATCGATGATTGCGAGTGCTTCGGAAATGATGCGCTTGCGTGTGAGTCCAACGGCAAGCGGTAATCGAATGGCCATGGAAATTACCTTATCAACGTTGTTGTACGGCGTACAACAACTTGGTACGCTTTCAAGCGATGAATCACCCACCGACGTCCACGGCCGCCATGCAAACGAGTTCCCTGAGTGCAACAGCGCTGCAGGCACTCTTTGATCGGTATGTTGCGATGGTCCCCGAATCGAACGGTTATTTCGTCAACGTTTGGTCGCCAACGATCGACCTCGATCTGAGCGCTTCGAACGGGCTGAGCGAAGTTGCGACAAACACCAAGGTTTCCGCACTGCAACCGTCGCGTATCGCCAGCGTGACCAAAACGTTCACGGCAGCATCGATACTCCGATTAGCCGAGATGAAAAGACTTTCGCTGAACGATTCAATCGAACAGCACTCGTCGCCCAAACTCATAGAGATTTTGCAATCAGGCGGGTACGACACGTCAGCGATCACCATCACGCAGTTGCTGCAACATTCCAGCGGCATCGCCGACTATGCGGGAAACGAAGAAACGTACCAAGGGGCATTTCAAAAGGCGGTTTTGTCAACTCCCTTGAAGAAATGGACGCGAGTCGAACAGGTTGAATTTGCCGTCAGCCACTATGGGCCCGTTAGCGAACCGGGTCATAAGTTCCACTACAGCGACACTGGCTACATCTTGCTTGGTGACATCATCGAGCAGGTAACTCAGCAGACATTCGCCGAGGCGATGCGTGCTCTCTTGAAGTACGAGAAGTTGGGTCTCGGCAGCACGTACCTCGAAGACTCTGAGCCAGTTCCCGATCATCTTTTCCCCCAGGCACACACCTTTGCGGGAAAGTTTGATCTATCAGGCATTGATGCGAGCTATGACTTGTTCGGCGGAGGTGGACTGGTTGCGACCGTTCAAGATGTGAGTAGGTTTTTTGCCGCCTTGTTTGATGGTTCGATCTTCGAATTCGAATCGACGCTCGACGTGATGCTTGGCAAGGGCACAACACCGCTTGAGGGAGGTGGTGATAAGCCTGCCCACATGAGTCTCTTTCCCAGAATGGTTGGCTCGGAATTGTGCTTCGGACACTCCGGTTTCACTGGGATCACCGCTTTGTATTGTCCGAATCTTGGGACATCGATCACGTACACGATCCTTCAAGCCAACACCGCTGCTTTTCACGAAGATGATCTACTGGAAGAACTGCTCGCCATGATTTCATCGCCGCCGGACAAGTTCAATTCAGCCAACGACTCACACTCCCTCGACGGGTTTTGGCGAAGCGATGGGTACGGCTACGTCCTTGAAATTGATGGCGCGACTACAACTCTGTATGAAGAAACGTCGGTCAGTTGCATACCCGTCTCCTCAGTAGTGCCAGTGAAATCGACATCCCCGGATACGGCACAGTTGACTACTCGAGGAAGAGTCGGCGCCATCAACCTTCATCGAATTGACCGACTACCCGGCACACACCGGGCCAACTCAAAGAACGATCCAATCGCCGCTTTTGAGATCTTCGCTGCGACATTTTCGGCGCACTATCCGTTCTTTGAGAACCGCAACGTTGATTGGCCGTGGATGACGAAGACGCACCGTCTGCGGGTTTCGGAGTCAACCACCGATGAGCAACTAGCGAACATCTTTGCCGACATGATCGCCCCACTTGGCGATGCACATACCAACATTGTCCTCGACGAATCGTTTGTGTTTCAATCTGGTCGGCCCGGTTCGGCGGTTGCAAGCTATGCGGAGTTTGCGTCGTTCCTTGAATCCGTCACGGCCTCAACTGCTCGATACTTGGGCGTTGAAATTGAAACGTTGGGTAATGGTCTCATTTCGTATGCAGACTTACCGGATGGGATTGGCTATCTCCGTATTATCGCGTTTGACGGGTTTAGCGATTCAGGTCGCTTCGTGGATGATCAAGCTGAATTGACCGCAGCTCTTGATGAGATTTTTGCCAACAACCGGATCGCCACATGGAGGGGTTTAATTATCGACATACGCGTCAACGGTGGCGGGTCTGATGAACTGTCGTTACAACTCGCTGGGCGTCTCACCGATGTTGGCTATCGAGCCTTTGCGAAGCAGGCAAGAAACGACGCTGTTGATCCGACGAAGTTCACAGCTGCACACGTCGTTGACGTTCAACCATCACCGGGTAACAGGTTTACCGGCCCCGTCGTGTTGCTAACGGCGAGCCTCACTATCAGCGCCAGCGAAACCTTCACTCTGGCAACGCTGAACCGTCAGCCGGCGCCAATTCGAATCGGTGGGAACACGCAAGGTGTCTTCTCTGACGTGCTTCAACGCAGCTTGCCTGGCTGCACCGTTTCCTTCTGTCTTCCCAATGAAGACTTCGTGACCGAGGATGGAGTTTCCTTTGATCGATTTGGAATTCCTCCAGACATCTGTGTCCCCACCTTTAGCGACACCGAACTCGCCGACGGCAGGGATACAGCGCTGGATACAGCTTGCCGAGTTATCCTCAGCGGCGAGACGGTGAATCGGGCCGACGTGACCAAACCTCCCACCACCGCATGCTGAACGTTGAGGCAGTGCCCGAATTTCCGAAGCCGGGAACCGTCGAAGGGGTGACGTTTCTGCGCTCTTATTCCAAGTGGCAACTTCGCGTGCTTATTCGATTGGCCCGACTCCCGGAAGGCTTGCCGGTCACTTGTAGCATCGAGTTGTACCGGGTCGTGTACTGGACGCAACATCTCGGTAAAGCCGAACGCGTTTCGGGGCTTTTCGCGATTCCGTGCCGTGCCGAACCGAAGGCGACAGTGATGTGGCTCCACGGAACGAGCGTGCAACGAGACTTTGCTCCTTCAACTCCAACACGAGAAGAAGGCTTGTTGATCAGTGCTGCGTACTCAGGAAACAGTTACCTCACAATCGCCCCTGACTATGTAGGGCTCGGACAATCTCAGAGTTACCACCCATATCTCTACACACCAACCACGGTCAACGCAGCACGAGATCTACTCACAGCGGCACAATCAGTCTCGGCCACGATGTCGATCCCGTGGAAGAGCAAATTCTTTCTCGCAGGCTTTTCCCAAGGCGGAAGCGCTACTGCAGCGGTTCAACGCTCGATCGAGGCGGACCCTCCGCAGAATGTTGATTTGGTCGCCGCCGCAGCCATGGCACCAGCGCTCAACCTCGCCGAGATTACCGTTCCCACCGCCCTGCGCAGTCAGGCAGTGTCTTCTTCGCTGTACCTCGCTTACATCGTTCATTCCTACAGCAAGATCTACAACCACGAGCCAAACACCGTGCTGACCGATCACTACGCAGCCATACTTTCCGAGTTGTACAGCGGCGCGAAAGATTCGAACACGGTCATAGCGGCCCTGCCCAAAGACCCCGAATCGATGTTGCGTCCAGAGTTCTTACGAGGCTTCAACGAGTCACAAGACTCGTGGTTTCGCGACGCGCTTGTGGAAAATGAGGCGTTCAATTGGACCCCCAAGAACGAGCTTCGAATGTTTGTGGGCAACAGAGACGTGGACGTTCCTGCGGCCGACGCCCGTGCGGCCTACAAATCCATGAAAGCCAACAACGGAAACGTTTCGCTCGTGGAGGTCGGCCCGTACGACCACGACGGCGTCGTCACCCGATCGGTACCTCGATCCCTGAATTGGTTCAATCAAATACTCGAGGGATCAACATAGCGAAGCCTTGAGGTCCCGCACTCTCCTCCGCTTCCCCTGTAGCAAGGCTGCCAAAACTCACTAACAAGTTGGAACAAACGGAATTCTTATGAGCACAAACGAAAACACGATCAAGCACAGCGAACAACTGCCAACAACATTTCATCGCCGAAAGCCAGCCCTGTATGCGTTGCTGGTTTCGGGGTTGGTGCTCGTGTCGACCGGGGTCGGGGTTGGCCTGGCCAAGGTAGTAACAGGAACAACTCAGGGGCCCAAAGCCATCGTTCTGATCGAACTTCCGGGGGTTCTACTGTTTGTTTGGTTGTTGAATCGCACCGCTCGGAACCTCAGCTTCTTCCAGCCGACCCGCTGGAAATCCCCGTTTCTCCTGCTCATCCCATCAGCATTGGCCGTTCTGACCGGCATTGGCATTATTGAAAATCCAGACTTTGACCAACTGGGTTGGAAGATAGTCGGCAATCTGATGATTGGCGTACTGGAAGAGGGCGCGCTGCGAGGCCTGGTGCTTGTGGCGCTTGTACGAGCCTGGGGCACGACGTCGAGCGGTTTGATCCGAGCGGTCGTCGTTTCGTCATCGGTTTTCGGGGTCCTTCACTTGGTCAACTTGTTCAACAAACCGGTGACTCAAACGCTGCTCCAAGTTGTCTTCGCAACCTTCATCGGAATTGGGTTTGCTGGAGTTTTCCTACGCACCAGGGCGTTGCTTGCCCTCATGGTCATCCACGGACTGATCGATCTTGGTGGAGCTCTCCAACTAGGAGCTGACGAGCCAGGGACCGTAGCCAGCGCGGTGCTTGCCTGCGCCGTCACGTTTCCATTCGCGATTCTTGGTGTTTGGTTGCTCCGTCGTGGATCTGCAGACGAAACCGTCAACGACATGCTGGCCATCAATTGAGCTACAAGATGCGTTGTCCCGGCCCTCACGCGCTGCTCTAACAAACCTTCGATGCAACGGCATCGTTGGTCATAAACACAATCGTTGCGAACCATCTGAAGCAGCAGCGTGTGTCTGCGGTCAAGCAGACCCTTCGAATTGCCCGGACGGACATCGCTATCGGAGGCACACATATCAAAACGAAAGATATTGTGATTCTTGATCTTGATGCCGCTTCACTTGAGTACAGCGAAGGTCAGAATGAGTGTCCGGGTCGTGCGCTGGCGGAGACGAGCCCGCCGGAGATCCGCATCGTTCCCTTGTTAAGATTAAGCCCGCCCCAACGCAACGCCAACAACTCACTCCGCCGAAGACGAGCCCTGTTGCAATTGGATGCCTGGACCGATTGGAGTGACCGCTACTGCCCGATGGAATCCCTTGATGACTTTGTGTTTGTTCTCAATTTTGTCCTTAAGAAAATGCACTGAGCGTACCGATGATGCGGCCGCGACGGGGAACACAACAAGTTGTCCGACTCGGGTGACGGCTGAAACTCATGACTTCTCTTTACCGTGATTGTTGCGGGTGATTTGGCTGTCGTGTGATGGTCGACGGAGAAGCCGGAGGCCGTTCGCAATGACAACCAGGCTGGCACCCATATCGGCGAGGACCGCAACCCACAGTGATGCTGTGCCGAGCATGGTCAGCACGAAGAACACGAGTTTCACACCAAGGGCGACGCCAATGTTTTGCCAAAGCACGTGCGAGGTGTGTTGTGAGATGCGAAACGCTTCCGCGATTTTTCTTGGGTCGTCGTCCATCAGTGCGATGTCGGCGGTTTCGATCGCCGTGTCGGTTCCCGCCGCACCCATAGCGATCCCAAGGTTTGCTTTGGCAAGAGCGGGAGCATCGTTGACACCATCACCGATCATCGCGATCGGGCCATTCACGCTGAGTTCGGAAACGATGCGTAGTTTGTCATCGGGAAGAAGATCACCGCGAGCATCGGTGATACCAACTTGGCGAGCAACCGCAGTTGCGGTGCGTTGATTGTCACCGGTAAGCATGACCGGGGTGACGCCAAGGGCGTGCAGGTCTTTCACTGCTTGAACCGATTCAGGGCGAATCGTGTCAGCAACAGCAAACACCGCGACCGGGTGTGTTGAGGTCATCAACACGATCGCCGTTTTGGCGTCGTTTTCGAAGCCTTGGAGTAGCGCCTCGAGCGCGGGGTTGCAGATGCCAGTTTCTTCGGCGAGGCGGTGATTACCCAAGAAGTAGTGGGTCCCGTTAATGGTTCCTTGCACACCGCGGCCAGGGATCGCTTCGAATGCGTCGGCGACATCGATTAAACCAGTATGCGCGCTGACCATCGCGTGGGCCACAGGGTGTTCTGAAAACGTGTTCAACGAGGCGGCAACGCGAAGTGCTTCAGCAAGAGTGACGTCAGTGGCCACTGCGATGCTGTCGGTCAATACGGGTTTGCCGTGCGTGAGCGTTCCGGTTTTGTCCAGTGCAACGGTTTTGAGTTTACGCGCCTGTTCGAGGTGAATGCCGCCCTTGATCAGAATGCCTCGCCTCGCCGCCCCACCAAGGCCAGACACCACGGTGACCGGTGTAGAGATTACGAGCGCGCATGGGCATGCCAGCACGAGTAGGACGAGTGCTTTGTAGAGCCAAGATTTCCAGTCGCCGGTACCAACCAGCGGAGGAATGGTCGCAACCGCTAGCGCCGCAACGAACACGAGCGGCGTATAGATAGCCGCGAATCGATCAACGAAACGCTGTGCCGGTGCCTTTTCGGCTTGGGCTTCTTGGATGGACCTGGCGATGCGATCAAGCGTGCCTTCGCCTTTCGCAGCAGTCACCGCAATTTCGAGTGTTCCGCGTTCGTTAATCGTCCCAGCAAAAACCGGGGAACCGATCTCTTTGACAACTGGTACTGATTCACCGGTAATCGGTGCCTGGTTCACGCTTGACGCGCCCGCAGTAACTGTTCCATCAAGGGCGATCCGTTCGCCGGGCTTAACAAGAAACACTGTCCCGATCTCAAGGTCGCTGCTCGGTACCGGTCGCCATGACCCTTCGTCGTTGCGAACGTTCGCTGTTTCGGGGGCAAGGGCCACAAGGGAACGAATGGCGTTACGGGCCCGTTCGAGGCTGAGTGCTTCGATCAGTTCAGCTAACCCGAACAGCCATATCACGACAGCAGCCTCCGGCCACTGCCCAATAATAAGCGCACCTATTACTGCGACAGACATGAGTAACGCCATGGTGAGTCGGCGATGAATGAGCGCTTGGAATCCTTTACGAAGCGTGTCACGCCCACCTAACGCAATCGCTGCGGTTGCCATCAGAGCTACGGGGATGGATCGTTCTTTGAGGCCAGCAATTACCAACACTTCTGATCCAACCGCCAACAAACCCGATCCGACAATGACGGCAATGGCTTTGTTGGAGAGTGATCGTGTCGGGACTGTCGTCGAAGTTTCGATGAGTTGTTTTGGACGCATGCCGGCCGCTTTGATCGCGCCGCTCAGCGTTTCGGTAGTTGCAAGTGAGTGTTTGATAGTGACGCGACGGGCCACGAGATCAAACTCCAGTGAGCGAACCCCTTCCAATGGCAGCAGTGCCGCTCGAAGTTCATTTTCTTCGGTGGCGCAATCCAGTTCCTCCACCCGAAACGTCGTTGACGTCAGCGTGCCTGTTGTGCCCGTTGTGGAGCTCGTCGTGGTCATGCCGGGCCTATGGTTCGTTTGTTGAGTAGTTCGATGAGCGCCTTGATTTCCGACGTTTGAGAAGTGATCATCGACTGTGCGATTCGGGTCGCCTCGGGCCGTGTCATTTTTGGTAACGCTTTGGTGGCCATGGTGGCGCCCCCTTGGTGGTGTCTAATCATCAACGTCAGGAAGGTTCGTTCTGCATCGATTACTGGAAGGGTCCCGATCGACGCCACGTCGCTGTTGGTGGCCATGCCCGGCATCATGTTGTGGCCAGCCATTGAACCGGTATTGGGTTTCGAAGGCGAAAGGCCCCACTGCTCGATCCAACCGGAAAAACGCCCGATCTGGTTCTGCTGCGTGAGCGCAATGTCAGCCGCGATGAGGGCTAAAGCAGGATCGTTTGTTCGCTTGCGAATCCGTTCAGCCATATCGACCGCCTGAGCGTGGTGGACGGACATTTCACGAACGAAGCTCACCTCAGGCGAGTCAGCCAAAACAGGGTTTGCTTCCGAGGTTTGTGTTTTTGTGCCGCGGGAGTTTCTCAGCGCATAGCCCCCGGCAAAGAAAACACTAACGATCAACGCTGCCAACGCAGTCGTTACTATTCGCTTCATGCAGGCCGCCAGATCACAGTGGTGTTCCTATCGCCCCGGAGCACACCGCTCCAAGCTCAGGAGTTTGCGGTCCCTCCTGAAACTTTTCGATGAAGGCCGCAATGCGTGGATCATCTGCGTTGTCAACGCCAAGCTGTACCGTCCAAGCGGTAAGGACTATCAAAGATGGTACGTCCACATATGGTGATACCAGTATGTGGGTTTGGCCAACCGCAAGATCCTGCAGCCGTTTGATATTTGCCGCCGCGAGGTTGGGTTGGAAGGTAATCCAAACCGCCCCATGTTCGATGGAGTGGACTGCAAGCTCGTTCGGGACGGCTTCGGCGTATGCGCCACAGTTTGCCATGCAGCGTTATGGTCACCGCCAATCGGGGGCGACTGCGGATACGCAACGGTACCCTCAACATGATCTTGTGTTTGTTTCCCAAACGTTTTCACTGCCGACAAATCGGGAGCCTCGACCGTTGCCGGCGTAGCGGAGTTCTTGGTTCCAGAGCTACAAGCCGATATGAGAACAAGGTATCCGGCGATAACGAGTGAGCTGACAGCTTTCGTTTCAGGGATGCTGGCTGAAAAAGGTGAGTCATCGGAACGCTCCATTGCCGTTGAGTGTGACGCCAAGGTCTTCAGGGATTGTTGCTGTTGCCAAGATCGGAGTTCGGCCATCGTTTCCTAGCGGGTACCTTCCAGCCAGCGATCCGGGACCGCCCACAACTAGGCGAACCAACTGGCCCGAGATCTCTCGACCGTCGCGTGACCGAAATGCTTGGCGCAGCATCAACCAATGGGTTTGGGTGTGCGGCCACGCCCACGCTTGCGACACGATATGTGCACGTTCTAAGTGGAACCAAGTTTGATCAAAACTCTTCGCGCTCTTCGCCCGTGCGAGTTCTTGTTTGAACACCTCACGGACAGACGTTGGCATGGATTTCAAGCTCATACCCTTGACAATAGTTCATTTTTTGATGAACTATTGCTCGTATGGTTCTACCAACTGCTTCACTGACCCGGGTCGGCCTAGCGCTCTCAGACCCTGTGCGTCAGGCCGTTCTCATCACACTGCTCGACGGTCCGCAGTTCCCCACTCAGCTCGTTGCGCTTCTCGGCGTACCCAAATCAAACCTCTCGAATCACCTCGCATGCCTTCGAGGATGCGGGCTAATCATCGGCAAACAAACAGGCAGACAAATCGAATACCGGCTCGCGTCACTTGATCTGGAACACGCACTACGTGACCTGCTCCGACTCGAAACCGCACTCCAATGTCCGCAAGACGCAGACGAAACGTTCCGCTCATGACACCGCCCTTGGTTTCGTTGTTCATCCAATTCGTTTGGCTCGGTTTGGCGTTTGGCCTACGAATTCTGCTTCACCGACGGGCTACGAGCACTACGGGAATCAACCCCATAAGCGGGCGCACCGGATCTCCTGAGTGGACTGGCGGAATCATGTTTGTCGCCGCTCTACTTGTTGGTTTCATCAGCCCGCTGAGAAACCTCGACCGTGAGACGAGGTGGTCGCTGCTGTCGTCGTTCGGTCTCGTCTTCGCTGCGGCCGGGGTGACTGCAACATTCGTAGCGCAAGGCGCAATGGGGAAATCGTGGCGAATCGGAGTCGACAAAAACGAACGGACGCAACTGGCAACCGAGGGCTTGTTCTCCGTAGTTCGCAATCCAATCTTCACCGCAATGATGTTGACATCGTTTGGCCTGACCCTTCTTGCGCCAGCATTGCTATCGATTATTGCTGCGCTGCTGTTGGTCATTTCGATCGAACTACAAGTGCGAAAGGTTGAAGAGCCCTATCTCATCCAAATCCACCAAAACGCATACCGCACCTACGCGACCAAAACAGGCCGATTCTTGCCCTTCATCGGCCGCCTCGCTACAAGCAACACCTAAACGCAACCACCCGGCTCATTTCAGCACACGCCGGGAAATCTAAATCCTTCGTGCGCTTACCAAATAACGGAGAGCGAGGCCATGCTCGGAATTTTCGAGTCGGAACTCACCAACGGCAACTTAAGAACTTCCGCTGTGGCCACGATGATCCGATCACCAGGATCTGCGTTGGAAATGCGCGAAACCAAACCCACACGAAAGGCGATCTCGTCATCAACCTCGACAACTTGAAAGGGACTTGCCGGGTCGCCCAATACTGTTTTGATGGCGTTGAGATCATCAAGCGAAATAGGATTCGTTGCTTTCTCTGTTGCGTAGACAAGTTCTACGATCGAGAACGCGGAAACACCGATGACGTCATCGTTGGCCGTTGCGATTTCTAACGCCTCCACTGCAACTTTCGTCAAACGACTTGGTTCGCGTACATACCAAACCAGCACTTGGGTATCGGCGACCAAAACCATCGCCACCACTTACTCCTCGATGTCTTCGCCGAGCCCAACCGACATGTCATGGCGAATCTCATCAAGATGAGACTGTGTAAGGCCAACGTCGCGAGGAAAAGCCCCGAGGAACGACCGACGGGGGCTCACCGCTAGCGGCTCGATACGCAGATGATCACCAGGACGCACGCCTAGACGGGCCAGATCGTCGGCGGCGACGTTCCCATCGACCCAACTACAACCTCGATCACGCGTTGGCTCATGATTGCATTATAGAATCCGAGAACATCCTGCGGCAACGCTTGCCGACGGGCACCTGACGAAGCACCGTGCTCAGTCTGAGTGGGTGCAACAAGCATCTGACTGGGCGTCAGTAGCTGCAGGCCTCGAAATCCCCCAAGGGACGGTCACTCCGAAAAGTTCGGACGAACCACGCAATTCAGCGGTTGAAACGTAGCAGTTCGGTCGCTTTCCAGGCAGGGTTGGGTCGCAATCTGACTCCGATGTTCTCAATTTTGTACTCAAAACGAACTAAACCTACGTGTACCTATGGTCATAAATATCTTCTGACCTCCACCTACTCTGCGCGCTCGGAGAGACTCGAACTCCCGACCGTCTGATCCGAAGTCATCACCGAACCACAATCCACTGCTATCCGGTGGTGTCACCGAGTGTCCTTTAGAGACTGCAAGCACGTTGGCTGTTGGGTGCTGCGCGCACTTCGAGTGACCGCTACTGTCCGATGGAATCCGTTGATGACTGCGTGTTTGTTCTCAATATTGTTCTCAAGATTTCGGCTGACGATTGTGGCGATATGCCCAGTGACGAGATGCTTCGGCGCCTGCCGAAAGGTCGGGGAGGGATGATGAATCTATGAACTTGTCCACGGTGCTGAGTAAACGGGCTGATGTGGAAGCGGTGTTGAATTCGCTGAGGTTTGACCCGATTTCGAAGTGCGTCGAGTTGGCTTCGGGTCCAACTGCTGCGCTTCGCGATGGTATGGCTCGATTCAGTTCTTCTGATCGGCATCCCGAGCGGCGGTTGGCAGTCATTGATGAACTTGCGAAGGTCGACCTTGACACCGCTTGCGAACTTGCGCGCCGTCGTACCGAGATGCTTTTCGTCGGTCAGCCGGTTGAGGTGGCCTCGGCGATTGCGTTTCGCATTCCGAGTGAGGTTCTTTCTGTGTTGTTGGATCTTCCCTCGGCCCCTTCGGAAGTCATTGAGGATCTACTCGAAATTGTTCGGGTGATTGGGCGGGGCGAGCGCCTTACGAACGCTTGTGATTTGGCGGTCGAACGCATGCTGGAGCGCTGCTCTACCGGAGGGAGGGATGCTGTTTCGGTGATCTCGCTGCTCTATCAAAACTTCGATGCAACGGCATCTTTGGTCATAAACACAATCGTTGCGAACCATCTGAAGCAGCAGCGTGTGTCTGCGGTCAAGCAGACCCTTCGAATTGCCCGGACGGACATCGCTATCGGAGGCACACATATCAAAACGAATGATATTGTGATTCTTGATCTTGACGCTGCTGGACTTGAGTACGGTGCAGGTCAGCATCAGTGTCCGGGTCGTGCTCTGGCGGAGTCGATTTGTCGCGGGATAGCGGACGCTGTGTCTTCGTCGGGGTGCGAGCTTGACTTTGCAAATGCCACTTTCAAGGATGGTGGAGTTCCGATCAGTCTCGTGCTCACGCCTACCGGACTACCTCGCGGTGAGGTTTCGTTGTGATCGCGGTCATTTTCGAAGTGACTCCGGTTGCTGAGCACAAACAGACGTACCTTGGCATTGCGGCCGATCTTCGACCGATGCTTGACGGGATCGAAGGCTTCATTTCCATAGAGCGGTTCGTAAGTTTGAGCGACCCCTCGAAGATTCTTTCGTTGTCGTTCTGGCGCGATGAGGAGGCCGTTCAGCAATGGCGGAACACCAGTGAACATCGCGACGCTCAGCAGGCCGGAAGAGCTGGAGTGTTTGCCGACTATCGGTTGCGTATCGCAGCCGTGGTTCGTGACTACGGGTTAAACGAGCGGGCCGAGGTCCCCATCGATAGCCGAGCCGTTCACGATCACAATCACCCTGATGTCTAGACGAAACAACTCAAGTAGTTGCTAAGCGCACAGATTAGTGTTCGGTCCATTCAGAGTGCCGCTCGCAGCACTTAGGTCGGCATGTTGAGTGTTGCGAGTGCGGCTTGGCCGATGCGAGTAACTCGTAGGCTCCGGTCGCCTTGATCTTTGCTGATCCAACCGTTGCGGTGGAACGTGTGAAGCAGTTCGGTGCCGAGAAGCCCGGCGATATGGGGGCGTTGTTCGGTCCAGTCGAGACACGATCTAACCAACGGCCGTTTGGATGGGTTAGATCGAACCGATGCAAAATCGAGTTCAAGATTTTCGTGGAACCACTTTGGAGCAAGGAGCGTGGGCGCAAAGTTCGCGTCCAGAACTCCAATCTTCACGAATAGGTCGCTCAGGTTTACACCAAGCCTGCCGGCCAGGTGGTCATAACAGGTGCGGGCGCAACGAAGCCGACCGATTTTGGTAGTCGGCCGTAACGGGATCGTGTCGGGGTGAAATGCCAGAAGCTGTTCGATCATGGCGGCGGAGGACTCGTTGGCGAAGTGAACGGAAATCGTCCGACCGGTTCTGGTTCGGGTGATGAGACCAGCATCTTCGAGCTGATCAAGATGTTCGCTGGCCGTCGAAGAGGCGATACCCGCTGCGCGTGCGAGCACACCAAGCGTTGCACCGGGATGATCAAACAACTCCAGCAGCATGGCGACGCGGCTCGGATCACCTAATGCACGGCCGAAGGCAACCAACGAAGAAGACATTGGGCCATTCTACGGATTGTCGTTTCGGCACATACCGAACAGTGCCACTCGTATGCTTCACGGCTATCACCAACAAATTGCCCGATCTTGCATCTGAAGCCTTCGCCACCGCCCAGGCCTCATGGCTCCTCAGCTCAGCTTCGTAGTAGCCAATAACGTTACTAACGGGTATCAACGGCAACGGCCCGCCAAGACGATCAGCCTAGTAAAGCCGGTTTCGATACCAGACGCCAACGATCGGACTGTATCTGATAAGATACAGTCTATGTCGAGTGGTTCTCATCTCATTGCCGATGCACGTGGCCGGGCTGGGCTATCGCAGGGTGAGTTAGCTGAGCGTGCCGGGACTTCACGAACAGCTATTTGTGCTTACGAGTCAGGTGCAAAAGATCCACGGGCTGAAACCGTTGAACGATTGCTGCGGGCGAGTGGCTTTGAGTTGGTTATCGAACCGGCCCGAACTTGGCGGACGGTGGGGTCAGGACGAAAGACCATCTCGGTGCCGTCGTCGCTGCCGAGTCTTGCGCCGGTGCGAGCTTTTGCTCGGGTGAAACTGCCACATCATGTGGCCTGGAGCGGCCAAGGTGATTTTGATCTTGGTCTCAGGCCGGAACGGGGAAAGGCCTATGAGCTCCTGCTCACCGAAGGGCTACCCGACGACATCACGAAGTTTGTCGACGGAGCACTGCTCGTCGACCTTTGGAGTGAATTGTTCCTTCCCAGCCACGTGAAGGCCGCATGGCAGCCACTGATCGACGCAGCTCGAAATGGCTGAACTCAGCCACGCTCAGATCGATGTCGCTGCTGCGTTCTTTGCACTTCACGAGTCTGAAGGTTTCGTTGTGGTTGGCGGTGCGGCGCTCATCACGCTCGAACTCGTAGACCGGCTCACCGAGGACCTCGACTTCTTCGTCCCGATTCCCGGACGCGTCACTGCCGCATCCCAGGCGTTGTGTGCAGCCATGAAACTTCGAGGTTGGTTGGTTACCGTACTTCGTGACACCGAGTCGTTTCAACGACTCGAAATTGCTTGTGATGACGAATTGGTTCGAGTGGATCTTGCGCTCGATTCAGCTGCACGCTTACCAATAATCAGATCACCAATCGGGCCAACTCTCGCGCCACTTGAACTCGCTGGCCGGAAACTCCTGGCGCTGTTTGACAGAGCCCAGCCCCGCGACTTCATCGATGTCTACGAACTCGTTCGCCGTTTCGGAGCGGACCGAGTGCTCGCATCGGCAGAAGACATCGATCCGGGGTTTCAGATTGAACACCTCGTTGTAGCCCTTCGACGCATCAACGCGTTTGGACCCGCCGACTTGCGATGCGATGACCAACGCTATGAGGAAATCCGGCGGTTTGCGAGCGAATGGGCCATCGAACTCGACGCTCGGTCAGCCGACTGACCCCGTGTTCTGCTCGTTCCAGAGAACTCCGGAAAAGTTCGGACGAACCAC
The DNA here is from genome assembly GCA_031430595.1 of Acidimicrobiia bacterium. GTDB lineage: Bacteria > Actinomycetota > Acidimicrobiia > Acidimicrobiales > JANYDT01 > JANNBN01. The sequence continues at coordinate 10,546 of JANPBU010000054.1, read as the reverse complement.
GCAATTCAGCGTTTGAAACGTAGCAGTTCGGTCGCTTTCCAGGCAGGGTTGGGTCGCAATCTGACTCCGATGTTCTCAATTTTGTTCTCAAAACGAACTAAACCTACGTGTACCTATGGTCATAAATATCTTCTGACCTCGACTTACTCTGCGCGCTCGGAGAGTAACTCGAACTCCCAACCGTCTGATCCGAAGTCATCACCGACCGACAATCCGCTGCTACACGGTGGTGTTCGTGAGTGTCCTTTGGTAACCAGGAGCCGTGCGGTTATTGGGTGCCCGGTTCAATTTTAGTGACCGTTGCTGTCCTTTGGAATCCGTTGATGACCGATCGTTTGTTCTCAATCTTGTTCTCAGGGATTTAGCTCGGCTGTCCTCCTTCCGGCCTAATTACTATGCGCGCTGAGGAGTAGCGTTTAGTCTGGCCGCGCGCCGCGATGGTAGCGGGGGCAGGTCCGGGGAGTTGATGTCAGCGTTCTCCGCGAGCCGTTTCGTGAAGGTCTTTTAGGTGTCGAGTAGGTATGCAAGCATGCCTGCTGGCACCGCCCAGGCTTTGTCATCGCTTACATCAAGGACGTTCCGGGTGGCGAGAATTCCATCCCATTGTGAAGCGTTAACAGTTGCTGCTTCGCTGCGCCATGTGCCATCTTCGCAGTACTTGCCTTCGATTGCGACTGAACCGAGTGATTCGGAGACGAAATCGATTTCTTTTCGTGATGGTGTGCGGACGTGGAACACGAATTCGTCGTTCCCGGCGTTTGGTTTCTCGGCAAGTGCCCGTCGGCGGATGGCCATTCCGAGTTGCATCTCGGTAAGAACTGTTGGGTCGATGTCAGCTCGCTGAGGGTTTCGTAGGTGGGCGAGTCGGGCCATGACGGGATCTATCGCGTAGATCTTGTCCTGCGCTCGCTCTTTCGGGAGCCAATGGTTTTCGGATCGTTGCGGGCATCGCCAAAGCAGGAACGCATCGCGAAGGTAAGTCACGTGGCGCGAAACGATATCTTGCGTGATGTCTAAGTCCTTGCCGATGTTGCTCAGATTTGCCGGCGATGCAATAGACGACCAGAGGCGTTCAAGCAACGCCTTCTCGGTCAGTGCGCTGAGTCGACTGGCTTTGAAAGCGTCAGCTGAAACAACCTGAAAGAGGTCTTCAATAAATCCCTCGGGAATGGGTTCTCCACGAACTGTTGCGACGACGGACTTTGGAAACCCGCCCTCAAAATGTAGGTCTCCCAAAGATCAACCAGATCATCGAGCCAGGGCAGAAGCGCCCGGTACGTGTCACCCGCTAGTGGTGTGTGGAGGCCGTCCATCGGGAGGCGTGTTGCGGCGGGTGCGTCGTTGCCCCTCACGAGTTTTACGAACGTCTGAAATCCTATGGGTAGAAGTGTTCGATCGAGATTGCCGGCAGCGCCGCGCCGACCAGCGATTACTCCAGTGGCCGCAGTTAGTTAGGGCTGTCGCGTTGGAACCGGTGAGGACGACGGTGTCGCCACGGAACTCGTTGTCGTTGTCAGGAAGCCATTTGATTTGTTGATCCCATGGGCCAACGACGGCAGAGACTTCTTCAATAGACCAGTACCTCGGTTGACCGACGGGTGAAAGTGGCAGCGCTGTGTTTTGTAGAAGCGTGCGAAGATCCTTTGCCTCCCACCCATCGGCAGCCACGCGCACTATCGAGGTGGCTGGAGTTCCAGAGGCAAGCAGGTTCTCAATTTCCTGTTTCACCGCAACGGTCTTGCCTACTCGCCGTGGACCTCGAAGAATGTAGAGACTCCCAGCGCTCAAGCTGGCCGAGACATTGGAACGAAAGGTCACCACTCTGGACCTTGACTCGTGGAGTCAGTGTCGCGTTCGTGCCGGGTCGCGTCTCGCTACTAGTAGCTAGCTAGGGGTTGGTGGGCGTCAACTCCTGCGCCAATTGACCAATTTTCGTAACTTCCCCTACGTTTTACCCGATGTCACACGGAGGAATGTATACATTCCTCCGTGTTCAACTGATAGGGCAATAACGCAAGGCGTCTGACCAGCGAATCGGTTCGGGGTGGTACCGGACCCGGCATCGCCTGCCATACAGAGCGGGCCGCGCACTGTAAAAATCGGCCTACTTTAGGTGAATCGAAGTGCCGGGAACTAGCTAAGTTCACTAACCCTGGCCGTGTCGACGTGCTGCTGGAAGGCGACAACTTTGCCGCCACGAATGGTCAACACGTGGGCCATTTTCACCGATGCCGGCTGGCCGTTGCTTTTTCGTTTCCATGTGTAGTTTCCGAGCGCAACCACTGTGTCACCTTCGGCTACCAACTGCTCGGGTGCAACTCCGAACTCATCACCGATTTCTCCGAGTCGCATGAAAACGCCTTCGAGCACTGCCTGAGGACCGACGAACGTGCCCGTGATAGGGAATCCCTCGGCTTCGGTCCATCGCACGTCGTCGGCCATGGCCCCAAGGACGGCTGGGATGTCGCCGGTTGCAAAGTTCGCATAGATGTTTTGGACGATTTCGGTGTTGGTTTGTGTGGCCATTTGGGTTCTCTCCCTGTGCGCTGAACGCGCCGATCGCGCTCTTGAACCCCAGTATCTGCCGTTTGCGTTTGGCAGACATCACCCGTTCAGGTAGGCGTTCCAAAACAGCGGGTGAGTGCCCAGTGCCAAGGCCGGCCGATGCCACGTGGTTGATCAAGGCATCTCAACGCCACGGGGGCAGTTTCGCGAGATGATCAACTGCCGCGGTGAGTGGCGTAGTGGCTCAACGCTTGGCGGCAGCGAGGCCTTTGAGGATGGCGAGGTAGCCCTCGATGTCGGACGACATAGCAACAGCGATGCGGTGGTCTTCGACGGAAAGTGCGGGAGCGTCAAATGGGAGGTGTTCGCCCTTTGGGCATTGCTTTTCGAACCAAGCCGGAGGATTGAACGTTTGTGGTGCCGATGCCTGCACGACTGCCGCAGAAAGCACCGAGTCGAACGTTGGGGCTTGGGCAACCCGAGCGCCTAACGTCGAAAGAACAGAGCCAGGCGCGCCAGCCCATTCGAGAACAGTTCGAATCACTGAAGTGTGATCAAACGATGGGCCATCTGCAGGGGCGCGAAAGACGGTGCCGGGCCCAACGAACGGCGACACCAAAATCGCGGGGACACGCGGTCCAAGACGAGTGAAATCGAAATGCACGGGGAAGTGACTGTTGATGCCGTCGGGATTTACCGTTGTCGGTGGTGCAACATGGTCGAACGTGCCGCCGTGTTCGTCGAAAACGATAATGAACAGCATCTGGTCCCACTGCTTGCTGGAGCGCAACGCAACGTACAACTCGTTGAGATCCCACTCTGCTGGACCGAGCCACGTGGGCGCGTGATAGTCGTTGCCCTGGTAACCCACGTAGTCGTCACCGTCGGGCATTCCGATACCCCAACCCCATGCCGGTTCGATGTAACAAAACTCGGGCACGTCGTCGCCACCGCGGAGCTTTTCTAACAGCGATGAGATGTGGTCAATGCAGCCGGTGCTGTTGGCTGCCGAAAGTGCGGCCTGCACCTGCGTGAAACGACCCTGCGTGTAACAGACGGTGTCCTTTGGCTTGAACGCAGAGTGCTGGTCACCTTGATGGAAGATTCCCCAGGTCTTTCCGGGATACGAACCGTCGGGCGAAGGGTTCAATGCGTTGAAGATCGTCGGCGTGGTGAAAATCTTTGCGGGCAGTTCGTACTCGTCACCCTGTGCGGTGCCGCAAAGGGAGAAGGCCCGGTTCGGGTCGGTCTCGGTTGGCACGGACCCGAACCATCGGTCTGACACCGCGAAGTTCTCGGCGAGTCCGTAAAGCACAGGCAGTTCGTCTCGGGTGTACCCGCCCATGACATCGCCCACGTCGTTGTCGTTGTGGGTTGGGTAGTCGTAGGCGAAGCCCTTCATTCGGGCATCGTTGCCCCATCCGCGGGCAGTGACCTCACCATCGCGGTCGCCGTACATCTGTACCTCGACGTTGGCCATTCCTTCCTTCGGATTCCATCGAGGTGACCGCCACTCCTGACGCGGGCCGAGCGAACTGAACCCCTCCGTAGGCGAATATGCGTTGTAAAAGTCTGAATGACGGCTCTTTCGGAAGTTCACGAATTCGGTCGAGAGACCATCGAAGTGTGGCGGGTTTGGATCCCCGACGATGCGGACGGGCTTACCATCGCGATGTAAAAAACCAAGCACGTTGTCGAGCGAGCGATTCTCTAACATCAACATCACAACGGTCTTGACTTGGGGCATGGCGCTCATCCTCGAAGTCCATCACACTCGACTGGCCAGCGTTTAAGCGATTTGCCCGACAACAAGGTAGGTTCTTACTTGTCGCGAGCTGTCGTCTCGTGTGTGGATCTGTAACACTGCGCACCGGAAGCATCTATGAGCCCAAACAACCTCCCCGTCCGTCTGTCATCGTTTATCGGCCGAGAACACGAGGTAAAGGAACTCACGGGCTACCTCGCAGACCACAGACTCGTCACGATCGTGGGGTCCGGTGGCGCAGGTAAGACCCGCCTGGCCATCCAGACCGCCTCAGCGCAGCTTGACCAGTTTCCCGACGGAGTGTGGTGGCTTGAACTTGCACCGGTGAACGACCCGTCGACGATTGCATCGACCCTTGGACGGGTGGTGATTGGTGAACTTGAAGGATCACGTTCGGCCTTAGAACTCGTGACCGGTCGGTTGCGCGACCAGAACGCTTTGCTCGTGTTTGACAACTGCGAACATCTTGTGGAGGCCGCTGCCAAAGTCATCGACACGATCTTGCAACGCTGCCCTTACATACGTGTACTTAGTACTAGCCGGATTTCGCTGAACGTTCCTTCGGAACTCACCTGGCGTGTTCCGCCTCTCACTCTCCCCGAAACCTCATGGGACCATGATCTCGCCACGATCAGAGATACCGAAGCGGTAGCTCTGTTTTTCGAACGTGCCCGGTTTGTTCGTCCGACGTTTGTTGCGACAACCGATAACGGGCGGATTGTTGCCGAGATCTGCCGGAGTCTTGATGGCATTCCCCTGGCGATCGAGTTTGCCGCCGCACGAATTCGATCACTTACGCCCCAGGCAATTCTCGACGGACTCAGCGACTCACTGCGAATACTCAGCGGGGGTTCGTCTTTGGTTATGCGGCGGCACCGAACACTTGAGGCATCAATTCAGTGGAGTTTTGGCTTGCTCGATGACCGTTCACGAAACCTCCTGCTCCGGCTGTCGATGTTCGTGGGTTCGTTTGATCTCACTGGCGCCGAAGCGGTCTGCACCGATGGTGAACTTCCCGAGGTGGCCATCCTCGATTTGCTTGACCGGCTTGTTGAGCATTCGCTAGTCGAGTCGCTGGAAGGTGAGCGAGCCGGCCGATTCTCGATGCTCGAAACGGTTCGTCAGTTTTGCCAACGCCGGCTCGACCAGGAAGGAAGCCTGCGTCACTGGCGGCAACGTCACGCAATCTACTATGCAGGCATAGCAAAACGAGTAGGTCCAACATGTGAGACATCGGCTCACTTTGCATCGGTCGCTGCGCTTGACCACGACCACGACAACCTTCGAGCGGCGCTGGCGTGGTTCCGAGACGGGGCCGACGTCGAGTCGCTGTCGGCCATGGTGTGTGATCTCGCCGCGTACTGGGACGTTGGTGGAGAACGGTCGGAGGGAGCGACGTGGGCCACCCGGGCATTGGAACTCGGCGATGATGAGCCCTCAGTGCTCCGGGCTCGGATGCTGGCCTACCGCGGCGAATGGCTGATGACAATGGGCAACTTCGCAGCTGCTCTGGAAGACTCCAACCGGGCGATGGCCATGGGCTCAGCAATCGGCGATCCAAAGGCATCGGGGCGCGCCAGTTCGACCCTCACGACCGCGTTGTCTTTCGTGGACCTTGCGGCCTGGCGTCCGCAATGGGAGAAAACGGTCGAACTTCTCGCCGCGGCTAACGACACGTTCGCTCTGGTCGGGACCCTTACTTGGGAAGCAGTTCCTCTGATCCGCCGGGGGTACACCAAAGAAGGGCTCGAAGCGCTTGAACGGGCTCGCCCGCGCGTCTTCGAATTTGGACAACCTCTGCTGATTGGCTCGCAGTTGATGTGGGAGGCGTTCGCCCGTGGCCAGGCAGGAGAACTTCTGCGTGCAGAGGAACTGGCCATCGCAGCGTTGGAAACCGATGCACTGGGGAACCTTCGCGAAGAGGTTCCGCGCTTCGTCATTTCCTTTTGTCGAGCAACACGCGGATTGCCGCGACGAACCGTAGGGGAAGTTACTCGTCGGAACGATCGCGCACGACGTGAAGGAGAGCAACTCACCGAGGATTTACTGACAGTCCTAGCGGGAGCCGAACAACTTTCAGCGGACCCTGCGGGGGTTCTCCGAAACCTTGATGTGGCGCTTGCTCAGCGACTCGATAGATCGCCCGTTGCCCGTTGCGAAACTGTCTCGGTTGCGGTCATGGCGGCATTTTTGGTAGAGGATCTCGCTGACACCCGTACGCGCGCAGACTATCTGTTCGAGTTGGCTCAGCAGGTTGACCATGTCCTGATTCGAGCGAAGGCGCTAACGATGCTTGCAGCCCTCGACGTGCTGGAACATGAGACATCACGCGCCGACGATCTTGTGCGCGAGGCAATTGCGCTGCACGTGAAACACGGCAACCTCGTCTGGTTGCCCGAAGCGATCGAAGTACTTGCGTGCGCGGGTGCTGCGTGCGGCGATTTCGTAGAGGCGGCGCGATTGTTCGGAGCAACCGCATCGATGAGAGACGCCATGGAAATTCGGATGCAACTGCCATTCAAGCGCGTAGTGGATGCGGCACGTCGGGCGACGGTTGATGCGCTGGGCGACGAGTTTGCGGTCTCCTTCGCTGGCGGCGCAAACTTCGACGTGGCATCCACGATTGCCTACATCGAGCGGACCCGGGGCCAGCGCGGCCGTCCATCGATTGGGTGGGACAGCCTCTCGCCGACAGAGCGACAAGTCGCTGACCTTGTTCACGACGGTCTCTCGAACCGTGAAGTCGCGGCTCGTCTTCTGATGTCGCCCGACACAGTGAAGTCGCATCTTTCGCACATCTTCACCAAACTCGGCATCAACAAGCGCGCACAACTCGCGGTACACGTCGCCAGCCGCAAGAAGTAGCTCGTACCCATAGGAATACCCGAATGGGTGATGTTCACCGAGCACGAAACCCAGACGCTGGTGTCCGGCCCTATTCACCGACCGGACGGTTCATCATGAACGACACATTCCAGCAACTCGCCGCGACGACCACGAAAGAGTTGATCTATCACCGGTTGTTCTTGCCATCGGTGAAGCGCAACGCGGATCGTCCGTGCACGACCAACGCGGCCACGGGTGTGACTCGCACCTATGCCGAGCATCTCGACCGCGTCGCCCGAGCGATCGGCGGGCTGCAGGGGCTCGGGGTCGGACGTGGCGACCGGTTCGCGCTGATGATGGCGAACTCACCCGAGTACCTCGAACTGTTTCACGCCGCGATGCTCGGTGGCGGCGTCGTCAATCCGCTCAACCTACGGTTCGCCGCGGCCGAGCTCGCCTATGTCCTCAAGGACTCCGGCAGCACGGTGTGTTTCGTCGACAAGATCTTCGCCGCGCTGATCGACGCGGTGAAGGTCGAGGCCGGACTCGAGCATGTGATCCTCGTCGGCGACGGCGACGTGCCCCACACCGGCACCTACGACGACATGCTCGCCTCGTCGCCCGCGGTCATCCCCGACGAAGGCGAGGAGTCCGATCCGGTCATCTTGATGTATACCGGCGGCACAACCGGGCTTCCCAAAGGAGTGCTGTGCAGCCAGCGCCCCCAGATGCTCAACGCGTACCATTGCCTGGTGGGGCTGCCGCTCAAGCGTGGCAACCGGATGCTGCTGCAGACGCCGATGTTCCATGCCGCCTCCACCGCGCCGATGGTGTGCGTCCCTGCGGTCGGCGGCCAGATCATCACCTTACCGATGTACGAGCCCGTGGCGGCGATGAAGGCGATCCGCGCCTACCAACCGAATTTCACGATGATGGTGCCGACGATGATCGGGATGATGCTCGGCCACCCCGAGTTCACCCCCGACGCGCTCGAACCCATCAAGGATCTCGGCTACGGCGCCTCGCCGATGCCACAGGTGCTCATCGAGAAGCTGACCGAGCTGTACCCGGCATTGAACCTGTGGCAGGTCTACGGCATGACCGAGGCATCCCCGTTGTTGACGGTCCTGTCGCCGGAGGATCATCGCGCCGGAGGCCCGCGGCTGCGTGCTGCGGGAGCCCCCGTTCCAGGTGTCGTGCTCTCGATCCAGGACATCGATGGCGAAGAACTTGGCGTTGGTGAGACCGGCGAGGTCTGCGCCAGGGGCGGCAATTTCATGCTCGAGTACTGGAACAAGCCCGAAGCAACCGCCGAGGCATTCGCCGGCGGTTGGTATCACTCGGGCGATGCTGGCTACCTCGATGACGAGGGCTATCTGTTCCTCGTCGACCGGGTCAAGGACATGATCGTCACCGGCGGCGAGAACGTCTACTCGGCCGAGGTCGAGAATGCTCTCGCCGGCCACCCAGCCGTGCAGCAGGTGGCCGTGATCGGCATTCCGAGCAACGAATGGGGCGAGGCCGTGCACGCAATTGTCGTGCTGCGAGATGGCGCCGTGACCACCGAGATCGAGCTCATCGCTCATGCTCGGCAGCTGATCGCCGGCTACAAGGTGCCCAAGGGCGTCACTTTCCGAACCGATCCACTGCCGTTGTCAGGAGCGATGAAGGTCCTCAAGCGCGAATTGCGCGCTCCGTACTGGGAAGGCTACGACCGCAATGTTGGGTAACAGCGCCTTCGATCCGCGCCACTGCCCGTGTTTCAGCTGCCACCTTTTCTATTCACCTTCTTTCTCAGAGGATCTTTCCAATGAACGAAAACGCCCGCAAGAACGACGACACATTGCAAGCCGACTACTTGGTCATCGGTGCCGATCCGGGTCTGGAAGTATGAACCGATGAACTCGGCAATCGCTTCGTTCGTTGAAGCACTGGCGGCTGATCCCATGACGCGGGGAGTTCTGCTCTTCGGTTCCCAAGCTCGGGGAACGGCGCGGCCGGACAGCGACGCGGATCTCGTCATCATCGTCGACCGGCCCGGATTCGTGATGGGCGTCGCGGAGCGCGACGGACAAGAGTTCGAGTTGGTACACATCAACGAAGCAACCGCGATGGCCTACTTTTCGCAGAACCCCGACAACGCCGCCGACGCGTGGCCGTCAGCCAAGATCTTGTACGACCCCGACGGCTCGCTCGCCCGAATTCATGATCACGTCACTGCTATTTTGGCTCAAGGCAAGCCACCACTCGACGCCACCCGCACCCGCTATTTGAGGGCAGCCGCGCAGGACCGATTTCGGGCGGCCGCTGGCTTGGCAACCAACAACGACGCAGCGGCACGCATGTTGCTCTTCGAACGCATGTTGGAGCTGGTCGGCACGTTCTTTGACGTTCGACAACTTTGGGCACCGCCCACAAAGCGACGCCTCGACGCCATCGCGCCCATCAGCCCCGATTTGCACGCCTTGCTCGTTCGGATCTTTTGTGCCGACGACTCCACCACCGAAAAACTACGCCTGGCGCACCTCGCCGTCCCGCTGGTGTTCGACCCGTCGTCGTAGACAACCAGCAATCGTCTCATTCGTGGTGAGTCCTGAGTGAGGGAGCCGTCTTCGATGAGGGTTTCGAGTTGGGGTTGACGAGCATGATGGCGTGCATGTCGTCGACCTACGAACGCAACGGCGACCGACGCAGCCGGGTGGTGCTGAACCTGACGCCCGGCAACATCGTTACCGCCCCTCGGAGCGACATGATGTTCGTGGTCACCGAGTTCGGACTCGTCAACCTCAAGGGCAAGTCGATCCCCGAACGGGCCAAGGCAATGATCTCGCTCGCACATCCCGACTTCCGCGATGACCTCGAGCCTTCGCGTTGTTCGCACAAATAATTCAACTCCGATGGAGCGTTCGAAACGTTTAATCTGTGCGCTTAGTTGTTGCTGGGTGGTGTGGAGCCGAACTGCGGCACCGGTGAAGCTTCGTTCTTCGACGACAGCAATGAAAGCTTGGACGTCGCGAAGTTCCAGATTCAGAGACTCGGACTCCGAAAGTCAGACCCCTCCATAAGCCAGACTGCGGAGACGGGCGCTACCCGACCATGCGGGATTGCCCAGCCCAGAATGGTGCTCGCAGCTCGCGCTTCAAGATCTTGCCTGAGCCGGTGCGGGGGAGTTCATCGAGAAAGGAAATCGAACGGGGCACTTTGTATCCAGCCAAATGTTCGCGCGCATACGACATGACGTCGTCGGCGGTGAGCGAAGCAGACGGCCGAGCGACGATGATCGCGTGCACGGCCTCGCCCCAGTTTTCGTCGGGGACACCAAAGACCGCGACGTCGAACACATTGGGATGGACCTCCAGTGCCGCCTCAATCTCGGCTGGGTAGATGTTCACGCCACCGGAAATGATCATGTCCTTCTTGCGGTCGCAGATGTAGATGTAGCCCTCATCG
>JANPBU010000053.1:0-1804 GCA_031430595.1 Acidimicrobiia bacterium | reverse complement strand
ATATATATCACCACCGGCACGCTACGCGACGCCGGCACCAACCCACCCCCGCTCTCATTCCTGCTCGTAGTCATGGATGTGATCCTTTCCGCCGCGGCCCTTCCAGCCGCGGACGCTCACATCACGCCACTCACACAAAATTTCTGACAGTCCCGCAGCTGGTGAGTCGAGCTCCATCTCCTTCGCCGAAGAAAACGCGCCCCATACCTTCGCCGAGAGGGCCGGGCATTTGTCGGATACGCCTGCCAACCGGGCAGTTATCCAGGATGCCATCAGCCCTGAAACGTACCTCCGAACCACACCCCAGGGGGTCAAGGTGTACCAGAAGCTACTTCCCGATGGAACGCAGTCGTGGGCCGAAGTGTTCAACGGAAAGATCACAAACGGTGGCGTCAACCAAGTTCCGCGAGGTGGGTGATGACGAACTCAATTGAAACGCCTCGCGTGACTGCGGACCACGCCTTTCGAGCGATGTACGAGTTCATCTCGGCTCACTTCGCGGCCGCTCCTAACGGCGGGGTTCCGACTCTCTTGGCGGACATCGAGATGCAACCCGACGGCATCCCAGGCGACCCAGGGGCCTGGTCTGAATGGCTCGAGGCGCTGGAACGATCGAATCCAGACGTTCGACACGTAGATGAGTCCTAGTGTGCCGCGCCAGAAGTTTGTTGGATAATTGTTAGGTATCGCTTGAGTTTGGCGAGGATCTCGTCGGCGGTCTTGGTCCAGACGAAGGGTCGCGGGTTCTCGTTCCAGGTCTTCACCCAGGCTTCGAGGTCGGTCGTGAGTTCTTTCACGGAGCGGTGGGCGGCGCGGCGCAGTTTCTTGTCGGTGAGTTCCCCGAACCATCGTTCGACCAGCTTCAGCCATGACGATGATGTCGGAGTGAAATGGAACGTGAACCTCGGGTGACGGAGTTGCCACTTGTGGACTGCCGGGGTCTTGTGGGTCGACGCGTTGTCGATCACGACGTGCACGTCGAGGTCGGCGGGGACGTTGGCCTCGATGCTGTCGAGGAACTTGATGAACTCGACAGCGCGATGCTGTTTGTCGGTCCGAGCAATCACTTGCCCGGTGGCGATGTTCAACGCGGCGAACAGATCGATGACTCCGTGACGGACGTAGTCATGGGTTCGGCGTTCTACTTGTCCGGGACGCATCGGTAACGATGGTTTCGTGCGGTCCAATGCCTGGATACTGGTCTTTTCATCAACGCAGATCACCACCGCGTGCTCGGGCGGGTTCATGTACAGGCCGACGACATCGCGGAGCTTGTCAATGAACTGCGGGTCTTCGGACAGTTTGAACGTGTCCGTCAACCACGGTTTCAGACCGAATGCGTGCCAGATCCGCCCGACCGACGACGGGGACATACCGACCTTCTTGGCCAGATCTCGGGTCGACCAGTGCGTGGCGTCGGTCGGGGTCTCCTCCAATGTCTTGACCACCACCGCTTCGACATCGGCGTCACCGATCTTGCGCGGTGCGCCAGGACGGGGCTCGTCGATCAAGCCGTTGATGCCACGTTCGATGTAGCGGCGGCGCCACTTGCCGACCGTGGCCTCATGAACACCGACTCGGGAAGCGATCAGTTTCGAGTCGAGCCCGTCGGCCGCGAGCAGCACGATCCGGGATCGCTGCGCGATCGACATCAGAGACTTCGGACGCTTCGACCATCGCTCCAACACCTCACGATCCGCATCAGACACCACCAGCACCGCTTTGGGACGACCACGACCAGCCACCCATTGATCGTACTACGAATCCACCATCAACGCGAACTATTTCTGATGCACCACACTAG
>JANPBU010000052.1:0-147254 GCA_031430595.1 Acidimicrobiia bacterium | reverse complement strand
GATGAGGTGCTTGGGTTGGGCGTAGTAGTCCCCGCCTTCGTTCGCATGCTCGAACGCGGTGTGAGGCTTTGCAGAACCGGGGGGTGCGACCTGAGTGTGATCGTGGTTCGTACCGGGTTGCGCACCATTCGCAATATAGGTTGCCCTGAGGGTGAATGTTTTGACTGTGTGTAGTTGTTGTTGGCATGCATCTGAGTATCACAGGAGGGTATGACAGGTTTTGGGTAGGTTGCCATGCCAGGGCAGGTTGCCAACCCTCACCCCACCTCTCCGTTCGTTCCGTAATGATCGGCCGAGCCGGGCCGAAAGCCTTTCCTGGTCTTCTTCGTTCGTTCCGTAATGATTGCGGGCTTCGCTGCAAGTCTGATCGTTACGGAACGAACGAAGAGGGAGGTTGTGGCCGGGTTCGATCGTTACGGAACGAACGGAGAGGCGGTTGTGGTTCTCAAACCGAGGCCCCGATTGCGCGACCAATCACAAACGAAACCAATAGCGTAATAGCACCGCCGATCACCACTCGAAGTGTCGGCCTCCGCCAATCAGCCCCACCAAATCGAGCCCCGAGGGCACCAAGTATCGCAAGCCCGATCAGGGCCGAAGCGACGCCAGCTGCCACCCTTAAACTGGCCGAAGCAATGGAGACTGCAACGATGGGAATGACAGCCCCAACGGCGAAACTCAGAGCGGATACCCCAGCGGCCTGAGCGGGAAGTGAGAGATTGTCAACGTCGAGTCCGAGTTCATCGCGAGCGTGATGGCGCACGGCGTCCCCTGCAGATAGTTCAACGGCTACAGCATCAGCAAGATCGGCCGTAAGCCCACGCTTTCGATAGATTCCTGCCAACTCGTGGCGTTCTGCGTCTGGCGACTTGTTGATTTCAAGACGTTCCTTGTCAAGGTCGGCCAGTTCAGCATCGCGTTGCGACGACACCGACGACCATTCACCGACCGCCATCGAAAGAGCTCCGGCTACGAGACCGGCGATTCCGGCCGTCAAAACCTGTGATCGTGAGGCCGAGGCTGCGGCGACTCCAACAACCAAACTGGCTGTAGATAGCAAACCATCGTTTGCTCCGAGCACGGCAGCACGGAGGACTGCAGCGCGGTCAGATAGGTGACCTTCCTCATGTGCATGATGAGAGATGCCGTCGCGAGTCACCATCGGAATAGGTTCCTGTGCATGCCTGTAACCTTAAACAACTATCCTTAAATAACCATGGGTATGTTGATCACTGTTACTGAAAAGCCAAGTGCACGGCACGGCATTGTCCGCTTCGAAACAAATCGTGCCCTGACTGGGATGGCGCACGAACGCTACCAAGCCGGTGTTGAGATTGAAGGTGATCGTCCACCAGATGTGGCAGCTCGGGCGCTGTTTGAGATTGGTGGAGTCAACACTGTTCATGTACACGGCAACCACATCACGGTCGAGTTGGCCAACGGGGCCTCGACCACCGGAATGGCCGAGGCGATCGCAGATTTGTTCACCCACTACCTTCCGGGTGTTACTCCCTCGATGTAGCAGTTGATCAGTTATGCGTTCAGATCAATGCCACATTTTTCTTTTGTTACGAGCGCCACTTTTTCCATCTTTGCGCTGAGGCCCTCGAGTTTGGCGGTGATCGGCCCGATCTTCTCAAGCATTTTTGCCAATTCGGCTGGGTCGGTGGTTTGGGTGTTCAGACCAACCATGGTGCTGAGATCGTTTTTCATGAAGTCCCTCATGTCAGCCAATTCAGTTTTGATTTCGGCTGGTGCGGTAGCAGCCATCTCACTAAACACCTTGCTGATGACATCTAGATCAGCCTTGGTGGGAGGCTGATCACTGTCCAACACTGTGTTGAGGTTGGCGTTCTTGTCGGCCGATTTCACTACGTCGCAGTAGCTTTTGCCCGAGGCGACCGAGTCACTACCCCCGCCGCAACCAGCAAGAGCGACTGTTGCTATAAAGAGTCCGGTAAGTGCAGTATTCCGACGATCCATGGTGTCAACACTACATTTTGAGACGGTCTGCTGCGGTGTTGATGGTTGCTTGTGATGCTGACATTGTTCGTGGCCCAAGCAACTTGGCCATGAGGTGATTTCCAGCTGTTACTGCGGAGTACTTCGGAGGGTTATTAGATGACGTGCAGGTAGGAAGACACGAGATGATCGCATCATGATTTCCGTCGTGGAAAAAGGCCACCGAGCGTCTGGTGGTGCCAGGGTTCGGAGGAAGTACTCGGTGGAGTGTTGAGCGCCATCGATCGTTCGTCCATTGGGCGGTGAGGTCTCCGAGGTTGATGAGGAAGCAGCCGGGTTCTGGTTGCACATCAACCCATTCTTTATGCGCGCTGAGTAACTGCAGACCCGGCACCTGATCAGCATAAAGAACTGTCACTATGCCATAGTCGGTATGGGCACCCATTCCGAATTGACCGGAAGTCGGATTGCTTTCGGTGGAACGTCGCTCGTAATGATTGACCCGCAGCGTGTCGGTGGAATGAGTGGTGAAGGTTTCGAAGTAGCCAGGTTCAAGATGAAGCGCTGCGGCAAAGAGGGCGGTAAGGCGATGGGCGAGTTTGCGAACCTCGTCAAAATATTCAACGAGTGCTGGTCTGAGGTTCGAGGTGTCGTGAGCCGACCCATATGGCCAAATGTTGGCCGCGAAGAATGGGGTGGCTGCCTCCGGTGAATCGGGATCGATATCGTCTGGTCCGATGTTGAATGCCTCAAATAGGTCAGGGGGGCTGTCGACACCGATCGAATACGAGAGCCCTTCTGTACCTTTCGCTGCGTAACCTCGGTTGATGTTGGGCGAAGGCGATTTCCAGCGCAACTTTTCCTCTTGCGGAAGGGCGAAGAAGGTGTCAGAGGCCCGTTGCATTGCACCAATGATCTCGTCAGGAACCCCGTGGTCAGCAATTTGAAAGAAACCAATCGTTGACGCGGCCTTATCGAGTTGGACAGCAGCGGTCGGAGAATACAGTGACACGACCGGAACAGAAACTGCGGAAGGCATATTTCCATATTGTCACCTGTTTCGACGGTAGACAGAGGTGGAAAGAGGGTTGACTAGTGACGAACATGTGTTCGATACTGGTTGTCCATGAATGTGAATCGTCCGGTTCTGTCTCTTGCCGAGTTGTCATCGCGGTTGAAACCGGTGACGCGCGTCGATGAACAGTTGCTTCCCATTCGGGCTGAGATTGCGTCACTCTTTCCTTGGGGCGGGCTTCGACGGGGCGGCATCCTCGAAATTGGGTCACGGTCGCTGTGCTGGCTAACGATTTCTGAGGCCATCCGAGAAGGTTCGTGGGCTGGGGTGGTTGGGGTGCCCGATGCTGGGTGGGCCTCGCTGGTCGAGCATGGGGTCGCGCCTGACCGGGTGGTCGTGATCGATGCGCCTCCAAACGACATGGCTGTTACGGTGATTGCAGCACTTGTTGATGCCCTTGATATGGTCGTGGTGGGGTCGGGGGTAACGGTACGACCGGCAGAGTTACGACGTTTAAGTAGCCGGGTGCGCGAACGGGGTGGCGTACTCATCGGCTTGGGGTCTGACTGGTCAGAAGGGGTTGATTTGCGATTGCGTGTTCGGTCGAGTCGTTGGGTTGGTCCCGGTCAGGGTTCAGGGTTACTGCAGGGTCGTGAGGTAGAGGTTGAGTCGCAAGGTCGAGGTGCAGCCGGTCGGCCTCGTCGACTCACGCTGTGGTCTCAGGGAAGCGCCGAAGGCCGATGGGCTGAACCGGCAAATCAACCGGCAAATCAACCGGCAGTTGAATCAACATATCTACCTGTGAGTGCTTAACGGGTAGGGCACCCCGAGCCTGAAATGACCTGAGACAGCCGCCAGTTTGACAACTATCGAACATATGTTCGATACTAGTTAGTATGGGGGGCCCGGTTCGTACGATGGTTGTGTGGTGCCCCGATTGGCCCGTTGTGGCTGCGGTGCGAAGTGGTGAGGTCATTGATGGTCCGGTGGCGGTCATGCGGGCTAACCGGGTGGTTGCTGCATCGGCAAGTGCCAGGGCGGGGGGCATCCGTCGTGGCATGCGTCGTAGGGAAGCACAAAGTCGTATTGGGTCGGTCGAACTGATCGCCGATGATGCGGGTCGTGATGCACGATGGTTTGAACCGGTAGTGGCGGCAATCGACCGGTTTACCCCGTTGATTGAAATTGTTCGACCAGGATTGTGCCAGTTCGCAACACGCGGACCATCCCGGTATTTTGGTGGCGACGAAGCAGTGGTCGAGCGGATTCGCGACGCGGTTTCATCCCTTGGGGTTGGTCTTCAGATTGGGGCCGGTATCCGAATCGGGGTTGCTGACGGCCCGTTTGCGGCGGCACTCGCTGCTCGCAGTCTGACGGCCCAAGAAAGCGGGCACCGTATCGTTGCCCCTGACGGGTCACCAACTTTTCTAGCTGAGTACCCCATTACAGCGCTCATCGTAGCGGGGGCCGAGCGGATGGGTGATGCCCGATCTCATCGACGCGCCGGTCGCTTACCTGACCGGCATTCGGTGGGTTCCGGGTCCGGTTCACGAGATGAAGTAAGCGAACTTGTAGATCTACTCTCTCGCCTTGGGCTGTCAACGCTTGGTTCGGTGGCTGCCATTACAAGAACCGACATGATGGCGCGGTTCGGCCCGGTGGGGGTGGCTGCTCATCGATTGTGTAGCGGCGATGATGAAGCCCCCTTGGTCCCAACACCGATTCCCCCTGATCTCGCGGCAACCATCGAACTTGATCCACCTATTGATCGGGTCGAGGCTGCGGCGTTCGTCGCTAAGGGTTTGGCCGAGGAACTTCATGAACGACTCGGTCACCATGGTCTTGCGTGCACACGGGTTCGCATCGAAGCCCGTACCGATACCGGTGTCGATATTGTTCGACTGTGGCGTCATGAACGCGCCGGGGCGGCCGGAGGGTTAACCGCTCAAGGGCTCGCCGATCGGGTTCGTTGGCAGCTTGACGGATGGTTACGCCGCTTGGCTGACGAAACGCATAAGGCATCGCTCGATGATCAGATCAGTCTGCGCGCAGACGATACCGGGAGCGACGCCGAAAGCGATCCTGGGCCTGACCCAACTTTGCAATGGAACAGTCGGGGTCGGTGCATTGTGAGGGTCACACTTTCGCCTGATGAGGTGCAACCTGACAGGGGTCGCCAGCTTGGGTTGTGGGGTGCTTCAGGTGATGGAGATGATCGTGCTGCCAGGGTCTTCACCCGATTGCAAGGGATGCTTGGGCCCGATGCGGTTCAAGTGCCGGTGTTGTCGGGTGGGCGTTCGGTGAGCGAAATGGTTCGGTTGGTGCCTTGGGGTGACGATCGTCGAGAGGTGCTTCGTGAGGGGCTCGAACCGTCAACTGATCGTCCTTGGCCTGGACAGGTTCCTCCGCCGTATCCGACCATCGTGCATCAGCCGCCGCTTCCCGCTGATGTGCGTACGGTCGATGGTTGGCCGGTGGTTGTTTCTGGTCGAGGGTTGATTGACGCAATGCCTGCGAAGTTGTCGATTTCGTCATCGATTATGGGTTCGATGGGTCCGTCTCAACGCATCGAAACCTGGGCTGGTCCATGGCCGGTTGAGGAACGGTGGTGGGACATTCAAGCGGCACGACGTCATGCGCGCATACAGGTAGTGACCGATGCCGGCAAGGCATACCTGTTGCTCGTTGAGGGTGGGCAGTGGTGGGTTGAGGCGACCTACGACTGAATGTCTAAATCACGGGATTGTCAACTTTCCCTTGACAATCCCAGGCGTCAACGTGCCCCAGACCTTGAGGTTGGTGTCTCAACGGCCGACCCTCAAACACTGCTTCAGCTGGTGCAAATTGTATCGGCCGTCAACGATGATGCTCAGTCATGACAAACTGAAAGTTGGTGGTGACCTCTTCCGAGAGATTATTCATGAGGTACGTCGCGCTTATCGTTCGAAGAAAAGTCTCTTCCTTCTTGCGCCTCTCCTTCTGGAATTGGTGATCCCGTTTCGCGTCCTCGCTGCGTTGTATGGCCTGTGGTTCCTGGCAGTTCTGGGGTGTTTTCGCTTCAAGCAAAAGAACGATGACATTTGAACCCAACAACCGACACCTATTTGTTTCTAGAATCTGAGCAGATGCAGCCTGCAGTATGCATTTGGTCGACAAGTAAAAGGCTGATGGGATGTGTCCGTGAACACGTCGACATAATCGACGACCCCGCCGCCTTCACAGTTTTCCTGCTGTTGTAAGCGCCAATGCTTTCGGGTTCCCTTGAGTGCAAACGTGTACTTGCCGTCACGTTCACACGGTTCGCCCTCATTCACAATGGTCGACTGTGACACGATTCGGCCCTCAAACGAAAAGCTTCGTGCGCTTACCGATGTGATATCGCCGTCAATTGTCAAACTGTCTGGCCCAAGTGTCTGTGAGCCCTTGATATGAAGCAACCCATTCTTCTCGGTGACAACCGCCGTACCGAACTGTTCCCAACTGATCCATTGCAGCGCCAGGTAGTGGGTTCCTTTCAGCCGCTTTTACGCAGCCTGATCAGTCACTTTCGTTCTGGTAGCCGCAATCGCAACAGGTGAGATGCCCGCCGTCGAAACGACCAGTGTCAAAGCAATTGAGGCGAGAAAGCGACGATTCATCATCGTTGCATTCTGTCACCGCGCTGTGAGTTCTAACAGCATTCCGTTACGGTCATCAACCATCAACAAACTGCCACTGCTGCTGACCGTCACACCAACCGGACCGCCCGGTGCAAGGTCGTCAGTTTCTGCCCAACCCCCGATAAGTTCAGTCGACGGTCCGTTGGGACGCCCCTGCGCATCTACCGGAAACGAGACGACACGGTGGCCCGTGTCGCGATACCCGTGGTAGGTAATGACAAGAGACCCAGCGAACTTGGTAGGAGCCTTCGTGCCAGTCCAGTAGGTCATACCAAGCGGCGCACTATGAGCCGGAAGCAACGCGAGCGGTGCCTGTGACGACGCGCATTTCTTTGCAGTCGTCGTCTTCGCCAGGCGAAACTCGGGGCTAATCACCCTATTGTCGTAACAGAACGGCCATCCGTAGAAACGGCCTACAACCAATTCGTTCAATTCATCGTGTGGCAGCCGCTCATCAGACAACTTTGGGTCGGCCTCGTCGATGGCATCACGCGAGTTTTCCACCTGAAGCATCGTGCCAGACGAATGCTGCACCATCGCCATTGAGTTACGCAGCCCACTTGAAAAAATCGTGCCAGGTTGTGCCGTGCGCTTACCATCGGTCGAGAACGTATACCGGCGAACCGTAGCAACAGCATCTGCGCCTTCTGAAGCCCTGCACCGCTTCGTCTTTGCCTCATTCTCGCAGTTGTTAGTGTTCGAGCCGAAGTTGACGAGCATGCTTCCATCCTTCAGGAAGGCTAAGGCTGTCAACGGGTGCAGATGCTCTGTATGCAGAGGAAGGGCTTTCTGTGGGGCGGTTCCACCTATAACGTCGACGCGTTTCGGGGCATCGACGGTGGGGTCGAAGCGGAACACCTTTCCAGCTTCACCGACGTACACCTGACCGTCGGGGCCAAACACTAGGCCATGGGGCCGATCAAGCTTCGAGAACAGCACGATTGGTGGCGTTGGACCGGTACGAAATACTCGAAGCACCCGCCCCTGGTTTTTGGTCCAGCCGCCCATATCAAGAACGAGAAGCGACCCGTCTCCCTTTTCGAGTACCGCACGGGGCACGCCAAGACCGGTCTTGCGAAGTACCGAAACCTTAAAGCCAGTCGCAACCGTAATCGTCGGGTCTGGTTTGGGAGCGGTCGCAGAGGCAAGGTCAACCGCGAGAAATGATAAGCCGAAGATAATCAGCGCACCTAGGATATTGGTTCGCTTCAACGTTTCGTCTGCCTTTTGACAAGTTTCTGAACCCATCGCTCAACGTCTTTTGCCTGCCGGGGGATCGCAGCAGACAACACTCGGGCATCGCCTTGAGTGACGACCACGTCGTCTTCGATCCGGACGCCAATACCTCGTAACTCTGCAGGTACCGACAGGTCATCGCGCTGAAAATACAAACCTGGTTCAACGGTAAGCACCATGCCAGGGGCGAGGGTTCCTCCTCGATACATTTCGTTTCGGGCCAACGCGCAATCGTGCACGTCGATACCGAGCATGTGGCTCGTCCCGTGCAAGGTATAGCGCCGATACATTTCATTTTTGAGTAGCTCATCAGCATCTCCGTGAAGCAACCCCCATTTCAAGAGGTGCGAAATGATGACGCGCATCGCAGCTTCATGGGGTGCAAGAAACGATTCACCGGCTCGGGTCGCATCTATCCCAGCCTGTTGAGCTTCTAACACCACGTCGTACACTCGGCGCTGCGGCTCGGTGAAGGTTCCAGAGATCGGAACCGTTCTCGTGACATCGGCCGTGTACAGGTTATGGCCCTCGACCCCCATATCGAGCAAGGCCAGTTCACCCGCTCGAACCTCACCATCGTTATCAGTCCAGTGAAGCGTGCATGCATGAGGCCCACATGCCACGATCGACCCGTAGCCAATGTCGTTGCCTTCAGTTCGAGCTCGTCGGAAGAAGGTTCCTTCGAGCCAGCGTTCAGAGTCCGCGGCCGGAAACTCAGCAATCACATCGCTAAACCCCTTCAGGGTTGCATCGACGGCCAGTTGTAGTTCGTTAAGTTCCCATTCATCTTTGATAAGTCGAAGTTCAGAGAGTGTTTGGGCCAACTCGGCATCGGGTTTCTTTTTTGTACGAACACCACGATCAACGGTTGGGTCAAGCCCGCGAATCGTTCGAATCGGGGTTGCCCCCGCCGCGATTATGGCTAACACGCCGGGCAATTTGCTGAGCGGTGCACACTTGATACCGAGTCGCTCGGAAACGTCAGACACCCCTGGTCGCGGACCAACCCACAACTCGCCGTAGTCGCGGTCTCGGTAAAACTCGATTGTTGATCGACCATTTCGTTCGCGCACGTACAGAGTTGTTTGATGACCCCGTTTAGCGTTGGGTGTCATGACCAGAACACCCCCTTCAGCGAGGTGCCCAGTCAGCCACGCATAAGCAGTATGAGTACGAAAGGGGAACGGACTGTCGTTGGCCCTAAAGACAAGTCGACCCGCCGCAACGACAAGAGCTTCACCGGGAAACGCTCGTGACAATTGGGAACGTCTACGGGCAGCGTGTGTGGCTACAGCAGCGAGCGTGTTGTCCAATGACTCGGCTGGCGCCCAGTTCTCGGTCATGAACTGTTTCAGTTCAGGCGTGACATCGCCATCGTGAGCCGCCTTCTTAACGGTCTGAGTCAGAACGGAGTTCCGTTGCCTGACCGGCAGTCTGGGAGTTTTCACTTTTCGAATTTCACTTTCGGGTGGGAATGCCGACAAGAACAAGTTGGACGAGGCGTTGCGGAATCTCACTCATTGCTGGGTAAACACCGGCTCGTCGAGGTAGCCGAACATGACGTGACTCAGTTCGGATTGCGTCGACCACCGCATCAGCAACCCTATCGGTACTTACGTTTGGCATAAGCTGTAACCGCCGCATTCGATTGAACGCCCGTCGAGCATGTTCGAACTCGTTGATACCGGCCAACATGTCTGTAGGAACGGGCCCGAGCGCCACGTCGGTGACCGTAATAGGAAGACCCTTGAGTTCGAAGCGCAGCACCCGCGTAAAGTTCGAAAGCCCAGCCTTGCTTGACGCGTACAACGTCATTCCGCTGAATGCACCTGTGGCCGCAGTCGATGAAACGTTGATGATGTGCCCTTTGCGTCGCACCGTCATCCCGGGAAGCATCTGGCGACACAGATCAATCGGGGTCAGCAGGTTGACCTGATGAATACGGCGAATATCTTCAGATGTCTTGTCAGTCAATAGCCCAATTTCGTCAAGCCCGGCATTGTTGATCAGAATGTCGATCGGGCCGCCAGCCTCGCGCTCAATTCTGGCAATCAGCCCGTCGACCTGAGCGGGGTCGGAAAGATCGGCCGCGTGGGCTGTTCCCTTCAATCGACCAGCGATCTCGTCGAGTTGGGCTTGGTTTCGAGCGACCAAAGCGACTTGGGCACCGTTACCGGCCAAGCGTTCCGCAAGCGTTTTTCCGATCCCTCGCGAGGCACCCGTGATCAGGATTCGTGCTCCATTGACATCCATAGTTGAAGAGTCTCGCGGAGAACAGCGCATACTGTGTGCGTATGGGCAGACGAGTTCGACGAGCATTCCAAACAGATGCATTGTTCGAGGTGGTGTGTGGCTCGGTACTTATGGCAAATGCGCTCGTGGGGCCAGATCTTGGGGTGAGCGGATACTTGGTGTCCGCGGTCGGCCTTGCCCTAATGATCGTGGCCATTTTGCTCGGCGGGGCGGGCCTTGGAAAAGGACCATTGGCGAAACGGCTCGGGCCGCTTAGCTTGATAAATGCTGCATGTGGGATCGGTGTGGTGGCGTGGGCTGTTGTTGGCTCACATGAAGGCGCGGCGAAGGTTCTGCTTCTGATGATCGGGGCCGGATTGCTTGTGATCGCGGCTGTACAACAAGACGCCCTCCGCAGACCCGACATGGCACCACGTGTCGCAGCGACGCAGGCTGAATTACAGGCAGCGCTCAAGGGCGAACACCCCAAGCGCGCGTAGTGGCGACAACAAGGTTAGTTAGCGGTAGCTCCCGCCAATCGACTAGTCGAGTGTCTGTAAACCTACTAATGACTCTATTTGCTGTCTTGTTTGAGGGCGGTGTCGACCGAGAGAGCCGAGGCGATTACTAACGAACGAAGAGGTTCGGCAAGTTCTCGATGGATCTGCACAACGTAATTGTCGGCTGTGGTGAACAGCGTCTTAGCGATGCCCTCGAAGGTCTTCGTGATTCGGGCAACCTCGGTTCCGGAAGCATCGTCAATCCGAAAATTCCAGGCCCGCCAGTTTTCAGCCTTGATCGAGCCAACAGTTTGACCGTTGCTTTCCAAACCGAAATGAATCTTGCCAATCATGTTCTCTTGCACGATTCGACCGATTTCTTGGTCGGTAGGTGTAGTTACTACCACGGTTGACTTGAACACCTTCGCCGGGCGGGTGAGCTTCATCAATACGTTGCCGCCCATGTCGGTGACCTCAAGTTTGTGAGTCAGAAACTGGTCGACATTCGTAAGTGCACGAAGTACCTTGCGCGCAGCGTTTTGTCCGACCTGTGAAACGGAGCCAACCTGTATGCCGGCACCATTAAATACTGCGTACTGGTTGGTGATTTCAATGAGCTTCGCCTTCTGGTTCACCACCAATAGGGGTTCAGTGAAAATGGTTCCGCCGCCAGCCGCAACGCCTTCAACTCCAGCGCCCCTCCAACCGGTCCCACTGATTTGTTGCTGAATGTTTTGAGCAGATTCGGTGCCGTAAACAACTGTCGGCACTGATTGGGCCGCTGTTGGCGACGCAGGAGCATTCGGATCATCGACCGAGGCGACACCACGATTCGAAACGTGGCTCGTCCATACCGCTCCATCCCAATAGCGAAACTCGTGACGTTGAGTTGGGTCTGGATACCAATTAGCCGGGGTCGTTGTCATGATTCCTTAAACCTACTTTCCGGTTCGAACGTTGAGGAAATTTGTAAGTACCCTCACCACGAGCGCATGATCCTCACGTTGTGGAAGGCCGGAAACCGTCACCACGCCAACAACCCCCGTTGCGGCGATAGTGATCGGAAACGCTCCACCGTGGGCCGCAAACTCAGACTCTTCGAGCAGATACGCCTCATTCAAGCTTTTGCCAGCAGCACGCAACTGACATCCGAGACGAAACGAACTGATTTCGAACCGCTTCACGACCCGGACCTTGCGTTCAACCCATGCGTCGTTGTCGGCGTTTGTACCCGGAAGGGCGATGTGAAACACCTGCTGCTCGCCTCGGCGAACGTCAATGGTGACTACAAGATGTTCGGATCGAGCAACCTCGACCAGGGCCAACCCGAGGGCGATGGCATCGTCATTGGTGAACCGCTCGAAGGTCAGTAGCACCTCTTCGGCGCTGAGTTCTGCGTCAGTGGGATCAATATTCACGATATCGACAGGATAGTTGCCGCGGACAGGGCGAAACTAGACACGGTCACAGCGTTGTCTTACGAGCGGTAGTTGGTGGACAGCCCCAAAGACTCTGGTAGGTGGAGCTGCAACATCTTTGCGCCGACGTTCCGAGGAATTGACTTCGGGGTGAGCAACGATACGACCACCATTGTGAGGAATGCGAACGGGACCGTCCAGATAGCTGGTTGAAATATGAGGGTCCGGATCCAAGTATTGCCCGGCGGATTGATGAAGGAAATGAGAATTGACGCACCGGCGCTGGTGGTCCCAAGAATGAGTCCAGAAATCGCCCCCCACAGCGACAGTCGCCTCCACCAAATTCCGAGCATGAGGAGCGGACAGAAGGATGAAGCGGCAAGCGCAAAGGTCCAACTCACCAGTTGGTTGATGTCGACGTAACGTACGGTTAATCCGGCCAAAATAGCCAGTACACCTGCCACACAGGCACCAAGTCGAAACCCCCTTCGATCACCGCTGAAGACATCCTGCGAGATCGCCCCGGCCACTGAAGCAATCAGGCCTGAAGACGTTGACAGAAACGCAGCAAACGCACCACATGCCACCAAAGCCGAAAGGATCTCGCCCGCGGTTCCCGAAAGAAGCCGGCCTGGAAGACGCAAGAAAAGCGTGTCCACTGAACCAGCGGCCAACATGTCAGGAGCAGCCAGTCGACCGACAACCGCTAAGAGCAACGGAAAGATGTAAAACGCTGCGATGAGCCCGAGCACCAGCCGTGTCGTCCGCCGAGCTGCGCGCCCGTCGGGGTTCGTATAGAACCTGATGAGGATGTGGGGAAGACCCATTGTTCCGAAGCTCGAAGCGACAATCACCGCATATGTTGAGAGCAGTGGGTGTGACCGAAGCTGAGCCATCGACTCTCCAGGGGTAAGCCAGGCTCGAAGTGAGGTTGCGGGTAAGGGAACGGGCCGATCCAGTAAGAAATGTGTCGTCAACACAATGGCCGGGATCGCCAACATCAGCCATTTCAACCAGTATTGGAAAGCCTGTTGAAACGTGATCCCTCGAATACCTCCGAGTGCCACGTTCGCACTGACGACCACACCAACAACACAGACCCCAGACCAGTATGGCAACCCGGTCAGCGCCTGAAACGTGATGCCAGCACCTTTGAGTTGAGCGACCACGTAAGCCACCGAAATCAACACCACCAAACCTGATGCGATCCGCCGTGCGGTTGCGGAATCGAGCCGACCCTCAACAAAATCAGGCACCGTGTAGGCACCGAATCGGCGCAATGGCGCTGCTACGAACACCAGCAGAATGACGTACCCAGCGGTGTATCCGACCGGGAACCACAGCATGTCGACCCCATAGGTCATGATCAGCCCGCCGATGCCAAGGAACGAAGCCACAGAGAGATACTCACCACAGATGGCCGACGCGTTAGTAAGTGGAGCTACGGATCGAGACGCAACGAAAAAGTCGCTGGTCGTTCGTGCGAGGCGCATGCTCAGGGCACCGATCCCAATGGTTGTCGCGAAGGCGAACAAGATCGCAGCGATAGTGATTGGCGAGATCGGTCTGTGTTCAACAGCGCCACCATGCTTGGTGAGCGCCGCTTGCAGAAAGCTCATCATCAGCCTGAGTGTCCTGACCCTGGTAGGTCGGACGCGTTATTTGGTGGGTTAACGAGCAGTTCAAACTCTGTCTCGTGAAACTCCGCTTTGCGAATATAGCGATGAGCGATACCGATCAGGAACGGATACGCCGCTATCCCAAGCACTAGCCACGGAAAGCTGATCCCGAAGAGTTTCCATTCGTTCACCGAAGGAACGAAGGTCAACACGAGTGGCGTACAGATCAAGAAGACGGCAAGTGTGCCCGTGGTTACCAACCCAGCACGCAATTGTTGACCCATCAGTGACCGTAGATAAGCGTCGCCAACAGCCGTGTGTTCAGCCATTTCTCGAACGGCGACGAGCGGCGACGCTGCCGACCGCGTCACCCGGGTTCGTTCGCCAACGAGACGTCGTCCGCTCACGAGAGCAACCGCCGCGGTTCGATTTCAGGCTTCGAGAGAAGGGCACCTTCGCCCGAAAGTTGAGCGCGCAGCGTGCGTCCCATACGTCGACTTACGGGTAGTTGACGTCCACCGACCACCACAGTAAACGTCCGATGCGGCTCTATCCGCACCTCCTCGATGTGGGTCGTTGCGACCAGAAAACTCCGGTGGATTCGAACAAATCCCGCTGACTTCCAACGTTCCTCAAGCACCGCAAGTGATGTCCGCAACAAGACGTTCAGGGAAGCTGTATGTATGCGTACATAGTCTCCGCTCGACGCTACATACTGAACGTCTCGGCGGTCAATCACCCGCACTCGACCACCCGACTCAACGGTGATGAATTCACTTTCCGCCTCCACAACTGCAGCATCGACCGGCACCTCGCCAGGACGAGGAGCCTCCGCAACGACAGCGACGACAGCGACAGCATCCGATACCTCTCGGCTGAGCGCGAGCAACTCCGTGATTCGTCGGAGAGCTTCGGTGAGGCGTTCCGACCTGACAGGCTTCAACAGGTAGTCGGCGGCTCGAATCTCAAATGCCTCAACCGCGTACGAGTCAAATGCAGTCACAAACACGATGATTGGTGGCCGTTTGAACCTCTCAAGCACACGGGCAAGTTCAAGCCCGTCGAGACCCGGCATGCGAACATCGAGAAAGACCGCATCAAAATCCTCTGATCGAAGGCGCATCAACGCTTCGGTCGAGCTGGTCGCCTCAACAACAGTCCCGATTGAGGGCTGAGCCCGAAGTTGATACGACAAATCTGCGAGCGAAGGTAGTTCATCGTCGACAGCTAGCACTCGCAAGGCTGACGTCATGCCCTGACCCCAGGACGGTACTTTGGAACCCGGAAACTGACCTTGGTCCCCATGTTTACGCCGGTGTCGATTTGCAGCGCTGCGCTCGGACCATAGACAGCGCGCAGACGATCGTCGACGTTCACCAAGCCGATGTGCTCACCTTCCGCTCCGGAGGTGTTCAAGATCGTTCGAAGAAGATCTGGGTCAACGCCGGCTCCGTCGTCTTCCACCACGATGACGCAATCCTGCGACTCTTCAAACGCAACGATCTGCAATTTTCCGGATCCATTTCTACCTTCAATCCCATGACGAATTGCATTCTCGACAAGGGGTTGGACAACCAGAAACGGAATCACCACCGACAGCACCTCGGGTGCCACACGCAGGGTGACTGTTAGACGTTCGCCGAAGCGGGCTTTCTCAATCACGAGATAGCGTTCGATCGACTTCAGTTCTTCGGCAACTGTCGTAAATTCGCCTTGATTCCGCAGGCTGTAACGCGTGAAATCGGCAAACTCAATGAGCAACTCTCGAGCTCGATCGGGGTCAGTTCGAATAAACGAAGCGACGGCTGTAAGTGCATTGAAGATGAAGTGGGGCGAAATTTGGGCTCGTAAAGCCCGAAGTTCCGCCCTGGCAAGTTTCGTTCGATGTTCGTCGAGTTCGGCGAACTCTGTTTGGGCTGAAACCCATTGTGCGACTTCAGTAAGTGTACGTACCATAGTTGGCTCACTCTGTGCATCGAGAGCAATTAAGGCACCGAACATCCGGCCAGAAGCAAGAAGCGGCACACCGAAACCGAACTGAAGCGCGCAACTCAGATCGGAACAATGGACGGGCTCCAATTGCGGTCGCCGTTCATCGGTGACGAGCTGAGCCAACCGAGAAAGGTCATGATGGTGACCTTGCAATTCGTCAGCAATCGCAAGAACAACCCCAGAGGGGTCAACGACCGCAACTGCTTGTGAACCAATCAGCGCCCCGATCAATGGGAGCGCTTCGCGAAGATGTTCCGCAACAAACCCGCGGCGAAGGAGTGATGTTGCCAGATTTGCCGTATGCAACACATCGAAGCTTCGCGAAGTAACCACGCTGGAGACGTGGTTATGACGACCGAAGCGACTTCGTCGAACATGTTTGCGCGACCCGCGCCAGCGAAAAGATGGCACGACGCCTAGCTCATTCGGCGGGGTTGCAGTTCGGATGGGTCGCACAAGTGGGCAGCATAACGGTCATCCCTAGTTGCCCACCTGAACAACTCGACTTAGTTTTTGCGATAGCCCGATGCAACCGGCGATGAATAGCCCGTCTTGAGCACCTTGAGTGCCAGTTGTTTAGATCCGTCGATCGAGAAGATCGTGTTGACCGTTGGCGGGGTTCGCTTCGAGAAGTCAACCGATGCTCCAAGTCCACCAAGATCAACAGCACCAACCTGGCTTGCGGCTGCCAAAATTCCCTCGCGGCTCAGGTCGTTGTTGGCCACTGCCTTTTCGAGCACGGCAATAGTCACTGTGATTTGGGCGTAGCCCCAGATCAAACCGGTGTCAGGGTTGGCGACGTAGTTAGCAAAGCCATTGTTCTTGAGGTCCGCGATAAGGGACTTCATGCCTGGGGAAGTTTGATCGTTCCATTCGACACCGTCAGAAACCGTCCACACGAACTTTTCGTACAGGCTCGACGTTGCGGGGGACACCTGCTTATCGCTGAAGGTGGGCGACATGGCAATCCACTGGGGCGTGAAACCATTTTGGCTACCCTGTACCAACAGCGCCGTCAGCTGAGCGGGTCCTGTGGTCACATACACCGATGCGCAGTTTGCACTCTTTAACTTGGTCACCGTGGCAACGAAGTCAGTCTGTGAAGCCGGCACAGTTTCGATGGTGCCAAGTGCAAACTTCAACTTGTCTTGCGCAAAGTTGAGGCCCTCGGTGCCAGTCGCGCCGTAGGCATCTTGACGACTAACGCCACACATGACCTTGCCCGAGTTGCCAGGCTGTTCGAAGTAGTAGGCGGCACCGTTAATGGCCTGAACCTGATAGCTCGAAAGGATCGGCATCATGTTTTTCTTGCTGATCCACTTTGCATCCAACGACCCGGGGCTAGCTACCAATTTGTTCTGCTCGTAAAGTGGCAGGAGAGCTTCGTTTACCGGGGTACCGAGCACCGAGGCGTACAACGCAACCTTATCTTTCGTCGCGTTCAAACCCTGCACAGCAATGTTCGGGTCATAGTTCGTTTCGTACTCTTCGATTTTCAACAAGTACTTCCCTGCAATTCCTCCCTTTGCATTGATGGCCTTCACCTTCGACTCGAGTGCAGCGCCAATTCCTTTGGAGAGGGGACCCCACGCCGCGTTGGTCTTTGAGGTGATGTTGCCAATCACGATCGTGCTTCCGTCGAATCCGGGGCCAGTCTTAATTGATGTTTCGCTCGGGGCAGGAGTGGATGCAGCGCTGCTTTTTGCCAATGTGGTCGCTACAACAGCAGCTACCTTTTGCCATTTGCCGGTCTTTTTGCGGCCATCTTTGACGCATTTCAATTCACCAACGGTCTTGCCGACTTCGGTGGCAGTACAGGGTTTACCCGCTTGAGCGGAAGCGCCCCAACTGATTTGAGCGGTCGCAATGACGAGCGACAAGCTCGTAATGCCTACAACGAGTTTCTTCATGGTGGTAGATCTCCCGAACAGTTTGGGACACGCAAGCCGTTCGGCGGGCGCGAAATCGTGGGGACGAAATATTGGCACCGTAAGGGTTTGTTGATGTGACGGCAATCACATTGCGCCAAGCGCGTGAAGATCGCGGCCCGATGCCGGTGTTCGTCGGCGAACGGTCCGCTAATCGAAAAGCTGCGGCCGAAGCCACCAAAAGCCTGACCGGTTACCGCTTGACCCCAGCATCGCACCGTTCAGCGCCTAAACACGGCTTTGAGCGCTTGGCGCTTCGTTCTCGTCGAACGTTGGTTCATGCTGCACGCCGGTGACCCGCGTCACAACGCCACCATTCCCACCTGCGACTCAACCGAACCATATGACTCAATCATCACCATCTCCGCAGTCGCCATCGCCATCTCAGACGATCGGAACATCTCAGACGATCGGAACATCACAGCCGCTTCTCGCAGTGGACGATGTTTGCGTCGTATACGGCGGCGTGATCGAAGTCCTCGACAACGTCTCCATTTCGGTCGACCAGGGTTCAATGGTCGCAATCCTTGGGGCGAACGGAGCGGGGAAAACCACGCTACTTCGAGCAATCTCAGGGCTATTGCCCTACCACGGGGGTCGTCTCACGGGGCAGGTGAAACTGAATGGCACAGACATTTCTGCAACCAATGCCGCGTGGCGCGTGCGGTCGGGAATGGCACAGGTGATGGAAGGCCGACGTATTTTTGCGGAGCTGACTGTCACGGAAAACCTTCGCACCGGGGCATTTACTCGCAAAGACCGCGCTCAAGTTGCTGAGTCATTCGAAGAAGTGATGACGCTTTTTCCGCAGCTAGCCGAACGACGTACCCAGGTGGCTGGCTACATGTCTGGCGGCGAACAGCAGATGCTTGCAATAGGACGTGCACTTATGGCCAGGCCGACCCTTCTGCTCCTCGATGAACCTTCGTTGGGCCTTGCACCGTTGATTGTGGAACAGATTTTCGAGATCATCGCCGCAGTCAACCAGAAAGGAACCACTGTGGTGATCGTTGAACAAAACGCTGCGATGGCATTACAAAACACCAGCTACGGATACGTCATGGAAAACGGGCGGGTCACGCAGTTTGGCAAGAGCGCGGACCTACTGGAAGACCCGA
The DNA here is from genome assembly GCA_031430595.1 of Acidimicrobiia bacterium. Lineage (GTDB taxonomy): Bacteria > Actinomycetota > Acidimicrobiia > Acidimicrobiales > JANYDT01 > JANNBN01. The sequence continues at coordinate 128,575 of JANPBU010000052.1, read as the reverse complement.
CGGTACAGGCCGCCTACCTGGGAGGCGAAAGCGAACATGCCCCGTTTCGCAGCCTGAAGAGTTACCGCAAACCAGCTGAGTACATTGCATGAACAGCTCAAGTTCTCTCCTACAGGTCTCCGGAATAACCCTGCGTTTCGGTGGCGTGACAGCCATATCCGATGTGTCGTTTTCCGTCGGACAACGTGAACTCGTCGCCATCATCGGACCCAACGGAGCAGGAAAAACCTCGCTGTTCAATTGCTTGAACGCGGTGTACCGACCACAAGAGGGTTCGATCAAACTCAACGGAGTCGAACTGATTGGAAGGCGACCTCCGTTCACAGTCGCGCAAGGCGTCGGGCGAACATTCCAAAACATTGGTCTCTTCAAGAATCTCGACGTTGTCGCGAATCTCATGCTTGGTCGTCACCACCTCATGAAGGGTGGCTGGCTCTCGTCGCTGGCGTTCGGCCCGCGGACCAGAAATCAAGAGGTGCTCCATCGTCGTCGGGTCGAGGAAGTAATGAAGCTCCTCGACCTGCATGTGTTTCGTGGGCAACCGGTAGGGCTGCTTCCCTATGGCGTGCAAAAACGGATGGAACTGGCACGGGCGCTGTGTATGGAACCCAAACTCTTGCTTCTCGATGAACCGGTGGCCGGGATGAACGCCACCGAGACCGAAGATATGGCCCGATACATCCTGGAGATCAAGGATCAACTCGATATCTCGATGATCTTGGTCGAACACGACATGCATATGGTGATGGACATCGCAGATCGCGTCATCGTGATCGATTTCGGACAGAAGATCGCCGAAGGTATCCCCTCGGTGGTGAAGCGTGACCCAGCGGTGATTGCGGCATATCTTGGGACGGCAGCCGCTGAAGCAGTGGAGCGAGATCGATGACTGCTGCACCACGCACGTCCCTCCCTGGGCTACTCGCCGCCCGAGCCGCCGAGACACCAAACGCAGTAGCCCTGACATTTCATGATCTCGGCATTTGGAACCCCGTCAGCTGGGCTGAACTCGCTGACAGGGTCGCACATGCCGCCAACGTTCTTGCCCAAAGTGGTGTTGGTCGATCCGAAGTTGTTGCTCTCATTGGCGACAACCGACCCGAATGGATTGTGGCTGACCTAGCCATTCAAGCCGTCGGCGCGGTGTCGCTACCACTTCGGCCAGATTTCTCACCTGAGCGAATGGCGACGCTCTGCCGGCAACATGAAGCGCGACATTTCATCGTTGGCGATCAACAACAGTTCGACAAAATTGTTCCGGTCCTCGAACAAGGCACCCTGGTTCACACGACACCAATGGTGTTGATTTTTGAACCGCGAGGGATATCGGGCACCGAACTTGACGCGACCAGAGCCCTGATATGGGAAAAGGCGCTGGCATCGACCTCCGCCGGACGCCTCGGCGACAGAACTGACCAACTCACCGACCACACAATATGTACACACACTGTTGTCATCGAGAACTCCGGCGACGGCCTAGTCACCGTTGAAGTCACGCAGGAATCTGCCGGATCTCTTGTTGCCGCAGCAATAAGCCTGAAGTCATCGCTTGATATCCATGCTGGCGACCAGTTGTATCCGTTCGCGAACTTGGCCGATCCAACCGAGCGATCGCTCTGTGAAGTCCTCGGTCTGCTGGTTGGTTCGATCGTGAACTTGGGCGAGGGCGGGTTGCTCACCACGCTCGAAAGTCGCTCGGTTCAACCAACGATCGCTCATGTACCGGCGGCCGAACTGAACCGTATGCACAGTGACATCGTCGCAAAACGGGCCAAGCGAGGCATCCGCCGATTAGCGGTGAACCGGGTTCTTAGAGGCGCTCGAGGCGAGGTTTCGCGTGCTTCGTTGCCCGATCTTGTTGTGACGTACTCACTCGGTGCCGCATGGGTGGTGACGTCTTTGATCGTGCACAGTGCGTTTCGTTCCATCAACGGAGGAATACGGCTCGGTATTATCGCAACACTGGGAACCGTCGTCCTCGCCGTATTGGTGCTCGGAGGCTACGGAGTTCGGCCATTTCTTCGTAAGGCCTACGGGCTCAGCCGAGCCCGATTTCTACTGACCGGTCCTGGGGTCTCGCCCGATACAACCAAGCTCCTCAGTGGGCTCAAACTCTCACCAGTCCGCGAAAGGCTCGCCCATATGGACGTCACCGATTCTTCGACCACGACCAGCGCCGAAAAGACCAACGTCACAACGGAGAACCAATCGTGACGAACTTCGTACAGTTCCTTATCTCCGGCATCGCCCAAGGCGCGATCTACGCGTTGGTTGCTCTGGGCTTCGTGATCATCTTTCGGGGTACGAGGGTGCTCAACTTCGCGCAGGGGGTGTTCATGCTTTTCGGTGCTTTCTTGGTGTTCAACATTGTTCGAACCTGGGGGCTTGAAAATGGTCTGAAGCAATGGGGGCTGTACTTCTGGGTTGCCATGCTTGTCGCCATCATCGTCATGACCCTCGCCGGAATCGGTATCGAAGCTGCCGTCTTGCGTCCACTTCGGAATCGACCAACGTTTACCGTCATCATGGCCACACTCGGCCTCAGCATCGCCGGAGAACAGATCTGCATTTCGATCTGGGGAACCGACCCGCTACCGCTTAACGATCCATTTGGTATCACCACATACAGATTGTTCGGTGTCAACATCACCCTCGTCGACATTGTCACGATGGTGGCAGCAACCACGATTGCCACAGCACTTCTTTTGTTCTTTAATCGAAGCAACTTAGGCACCGCAATGCGGGCGACAGCATTCGATGCCGAGGCAGCAATCGCACAAGGAATCAACCCGCGAATCGTTTACGGCCTGTCTTGGGGAATCGCTGCGGGAATCGCCACTGTGGCCGGCGTCATGCTCTCCTCTGGAAACGGACGAAACGTGTCACCCACGCTCATTCCGATCGCCCTCACGGCGATTCCGGCTGCGATTCTCGGTGGACTCGATTCGACCAAAGGGGCACTCGTCGGTGGGCTCGTCATTGGCATGACGCAACGGTTGATGGAGGGCTACCAAAGCCAAATCAACGACTGGCTGCACGACAACATCGGTTTCACAATCGGTACGTTCACATACAAAGCTGGTCTCGGTCTCAACTTTCACCTCGTCTTTCCCTACCTGATCATGGTGGCTATTTTGCTGTTTCGTCCCTACGGAGTTTTCGGAACTCCAGAAGTACGCCGGGTGTAGTCATGCTCAGCGGAGCACTCGTCACTTTGTTCGCCGTTGCCGTCACCCTCGCCACACTTGTCATGTGGGCCAGAAAAGACACCAAGCGACGGCTCAACACAAATTATCGAACGGACTTACGGATGTTCCTGTCGAACTGGAAGAAGCTTGCGCTTGTGCTGACGGTGGTGTTGTACATCAGCGCGCCTATCGGTTTCTCATGGCTTGGATACAAAGGGATTCACCTTCCATCGAAGTTGATTCCTGGTTTTCCACTCAGTGAATTCGCCTTAGCTGTTTTTAACTTTGCAGGAATATTTGCGATAGGAACCCTCGCTCTGAACCTGCTAACAGGCTATGCCGGACAGGTATCACTTGGGCACTCGACCTTCATCGGGGTTGGGGCATATGCAGCTGGGTACTTCGGGTCTACCGTGGACGCTGGTGGTCTCGGACTGCCGCTACCGGTTTGGCTCATCTTGTCGGCCGCAGCAGGTGCGATCATCAGCGCAATTGTTGGCCCGTTCGCACTCAGGCTCCGCGGAGACTACCTAGCTGTCATCACTGTTGGACTACTGGTGACGGCAGAGCACCTCTTCAACTCGTGGACCGACGTAACCGGTGGACCAGTTGGCCGGGGCTCGCTGCCTGCTCCGTCGGTGAGTGTGTGGCCAGGAAAGCGGCTGATTTTCTCGGGGGGCGAAGATGGTTCCGCTGACTTCTTTGGGTTCGGTTACACCCGCAACTCGGCCTTCTTTTGGCTGATCTGGGCACTAGTCGCCTTCGCGGTGGTGCTGGCGTTCAACCTTGTTCGGTCGCGTCATGGCCGGGCGATGATGGCAGTTCGAGACCGTGATCTCTCGGCCGAAGCCATTGGAGTAGAACTCTCCGAAACGAAGATTCGGGCCTTTGCGGTTTGTGGGGCGTTGGCTGGTTTGTCCGGCGCCCTCTACGGGTCGTATTTGCAGTTCGTACAACCGGAAAGCTTCGGGCTGAATCTCTCGATCCAATACGTCGCGATGATGATCGTGGGCGGTGCCGGGACCATCTCGGGATCACTCATCGGCGCGCTGGTCATCGGAGGTCTTGATCGGGTCATCGACCGGTACAAATGGATATTCAGCTGGGGACCCATCAAGCATCTGCTTTTTTTCGTGTCTACGGAGCAAGACGACGCGGGCATGAAATTACCGAACTTCGTCCGCACCCTTTTTGGCCTGCTGATCGTCGTCTTCCTTGTCTTCTTCCCGAGTGGTTTAGCCGCCCTGTGGGATAGGACACGGCGGTACTTCACCCGCTGGCCCCTCGCCCGATAGCGTTTGTAGTGTGGTTAGCTGCAAAGACCTCCACAGTCCCATCAAAATCGTTTCTGACAAATTCGTTGGGTCAACAGTGAGCGGGTCGATACGGTGGGGTCATGACGATTGCTCCTAAAACCAAAGACTGGACTTGGACGATTGGTGGCGCATGCCCTGATTGCGGATACGACGGTCCGAACTTCAACGAAACCGGAACGTCGGAAGCGATTCGGGTGTTGGCCCGTGAGTTTCCGGCGGCCTTGTTGGCTCATCCTTCGCCTGCTGTTCGACCAAACCCCGAAACCTGGGCCCCGGTTGAGTACGCATGTCATGTTCGAGATGTTTTTCGTCTGTACGAATATCGACTTGGTTTGATGCTCGCTGAAGATGGCCCAACTTTCCCAAATTGGGATCAAGACGAAACAGCAATTGTCGACGACTATCTTGCGCAGGATGTCGCCGTGGTTGCTTCAGAACTCACCGTTGCTGGCGAATCGTTGGCCAGTGCGTTTGATCGGGTCGAAGGTGCGGCTTGGCAGCGAACGGGCTTCCGATCAGATGATAAGTATTTTACAATCAAGACGTTTGCGATTTACATGATCCACGACCCCGCCCACCATCTGTGGGATATCAGTAGCCACTGATGAGTTCTTCGGCAGAATCGTTCCTCATTCCTCAATCCTCGTTCTTCAATCGGTGTGAGCGGTCACGATCCACGTAGCGCTATCGACAACTGCACCCTCATTGGTCCATTGGGATGTGAGAACCCGCTTTGCCGCTTCTCGAACCTTGACGCGCATTTCTTCGTCGGCACCTTGGAGCAATCGGGCGGCACCACCGATCCGAAGGCTTCCTTCCAGGGCGACCTCAAAGTCCGTCGTTCCAAACAGTTGCATCGGTGCCACATGCCCGACGATCTCAATCTGCGACCAACCCGATCCGGCGAGAATCGACTGTACCCGATCTGGATCGGCGAAGGCCATCGGCCCTGGAGTAAACGGATCAGGGGGAGTAGAACTCGGAAACAACAAGGCGAGCTCGCGGCCGAGGTCGCTAAACAAACGGTTCTTTCGCGCTTCCTGCCAACACACGAATGCTAGACGGCCTTTCGGTTTAGTAAGTGCACGAAGGTTTACAAACGCCGCCACCGGATCGGCAAAGAACATGACTCCAAAGCGCGAGAAGATCGCATCAACCGGTCCACCAATTTCGTCGACTGTCACCACTTGTGCATCGCCAATTCTCGCCGACGCGTGATGCACCCCCCTAGCATGAAGACGCTGACTTGCCAGTTGCGTCATTGGAACACTGATATCGAGTCCGACAACACACCCGGTCGAGCCCACCGAGGTACCAAGTTCCAGCGTTGTGGCTCCACACCCGGACCCCACGTCGAGAACCGATTCGCCCTGTTTCACGTCAAGCGCTTCAAGAGCGGCAGAGCCAACAATCGAGAGTTGACGATCCATCTGATCCTGGTACGCAACCCAAGCCTCGCCACCAAGATCCGACCAAAAAGCGGCCTGTCCCTCGTTCCCTTCTGAAACAGCCATGTTGCTTCCCCTTCACGGCGCGCCGGACACGAATCGACTTTACGACAGCGTTAGTTCCTCGAGTGCCAACGTAGGCCACAGAATCTTCAACCTTGGCTCATTCAAAAAGATCTACCAGGTCCAGGTCAAAGCGATTATCCCGTTTACGCTAATTCGTTCGTGTTGCAAAGGTCGTCGGCTACTTTTCTGTTCGTTAGATGTTTGCTCAGTGGACGGAAAGCTTGGTAGTCATGAATATCACGAAGTCACTCACTGCTCGCTTGCAAGGGGTGTTGTTGATCGGTCTCCTCGTAATTGGTCTCGGCGCCACTGGGGTCTCGGCTAGGCCCAAGGCGACGAAGCCGAAAAAGAAGCCTCGAGTCACGACCAGTCGTGAGCAACCGAAGAGTCCGCCACCGGCTGGTGCGAGTCGAAATTTTTCGTGTATCGGCTCCAACGAGCAACGAGTAACCGAGCGAATCGTCTCGGGAACTGTCAGTCCAAAAATTGCAGTAACGAACGTGACGGTGACGCAGACACATCAGCTCATCGACAACGCGTTGGTACAAAAATCGATGGTGGTGTTGACAAGCCCGAACCCCCGAGGTGAGCAAGACTCTGGAAGTGACCTCATTGTGTTTCGCCTGAACGAGAGGCCTACCGCAACGGCTGCTGATGTCGACCAATTGTTGACGCTGTACCAGTTCAATTTTAAGAACGTGTTGCCAGCCGGACCAGAGTTCGTAGCTGGATTGTATTTCTCCTCGTACAAAGGTGTTGCCGGCCCGGCTGCGAATGAGTATCGATGGTCGTCTATCCCGAGCCTGACCTCCAGTGGCGCTTACACTATGAAGTGCACATACGTTTGAATTGGAGCACCGTATGTTGATGTCTGGCGACAACGAAAAGCAACGTCGCTACTGGAATGAAAACGGTGCAGCGGTGTGGACGTCGATGCAGGAGCAACTCGATCGTCAGATCGGCCCGCTCGGAGACGCTGCGTTGGCTGCGGCACGGTTGCTACCCGGCGAACGAGTGCTTGACGTTGGATGTGGGTGCGGGCAAACCAGTTTTCAGGCAGCCCGTATGGTGCCGCCGGACGGACATGTGGTTGGCCTTGATATCAGCGAACCAATGATTGCTCGTGCGACCGAACGTGCCCGAAACGAAGGTCTCGAAAATGTGTCGTTTGTTCTCGGCGACGCGCAAGTGTGCCCGGCAGATGTGCTTGGTGGCGTCGCTGATGTGGTCGTCAGCCGTTTTGGGGTGATGTTCTTCGCCGATTCTGTTGCTGCATTCGCGAACCTTGCTGCACTCACCCGTTCCGGTGGGCGTATGGCCTTTGTGTGTTGGCAACCAAACGAGAAGAACGGTTGGTCGGCACCGATGCGAGCCGAACTCCAGACGATCTTTCCAGACCAGCTAGTTCCCGGCCCGAATGATCCTGGCCCGTTTCTGCTGGCAGACCCGATCCGGACGCAATCCATTTTGGAGTCAGCTGGCTGGGTGGAGGTTCGATCAACCGAATACGTGCAACCTATTCAAGTGCTCGGAACGACCAACTTCGATGAAGCCGTGAGTGGGATGCTTTTGATCGGTGGGGCCGTTCGGCTGTTACCCGACGCAAGCGACGAGCAGCGAATCGCGACCCATGCAGCGGCCCATCGAGTTGTCGAAGCAATATGGACTCGCAACGGTGCGATCGCCGATGCCGCATGTTGGATCGTGACCGCTCACCGCCCGTAACTCGGTCACATGCGAGCGAAGCACGAAGATTTAAGTCGAACATATGTTTGCATCATCGAACAAATGTTCGTATAGTGTGTGGCTATGGGATGGTCAAACGGACCGAAGACATGGTCGGAGCTCGAAGCCCGATTGTCTGACGGTACACGACGTGGTTCGGCTGGTACTACCGGTCGCATTCCAGCCAATTTTGACCGTCCTCCGGATGGTTCCGACAGCCCAGCCTGGTCTCGTAAGCGTTTGCCGTATAGCGCACCCGACGATCTCAACCTTCGAAAAGATGTGGTTACTCCATATGCCGAACTGCATTGCCACTCGAATTTTAGTTTTCTCGACGGTGCTTCCCACCCTGAGGAACTTGTTGAAGAAGCGGTTCGCCTGGGGCTTGAAGCGCTGGCGATCACTGACCTCGATGGGTTGTACGGGGTGGTTAGGTTTGCTGAGGCCGCCCGAGCCCACGGCCTTCCAACCATTTTCGGTGCCGAACTTACCCTCGACACCACGTCGTCATATGGTCAACGTGTGGGACGCCCTGATGCGGTTGGTGACCGGGTTGTGGTCATCGCCGAAGATCCCATTGGTTACGCCCGTTTGGCTCGGGCGGTATCGACGGCTCACCTTGCGGCGGGTGAAAAGGGTGCACCTCAACTTATGCTCGACGATCTGGCTGCTATCGGACATGGGTCAACGGCAGCATTCCATCATGCGCTGAGGCATGGTCCGACCCCAGAACAACGAATTGCTGACCGGGCCAGCGATCGAATTCCAGATCGAATGCCCGATCGTATGGCGGTGTTCGAATTGGCATCACTTGCCGATCAGGTTGACGGCGATCAGGCAGCCCTCAATGCGGCGGTTCGTAGGCACCCGGCTGCGTGGGCCAAACCAAGTGGCGAGGTGGGTCACCCTCCAGCGGAACGTGCCGACGACCTGCATTGGCGCATACTTACCGCTGGGCCTGAAGGGGCAATAAGTCGGGCGCTTCTCGATCAGGGTCCGAAAGCCGCAGCACGCGAACTCGATCGTCTCGTTGACCGGTTTGGGCGAGATCGTGTGGTGGTTGAGGTGTGGGACCACGGTGACCCACTCGATATTGCCCGTAACGATGTATTGGCCCAACTTGCGGGCCGAGCCGGCGTCGATCTGTTGGCCGCGAACCATGTTCGGTATGCGGCACCGGCCCGCCGCCCGCTGGCAACGGCACTCGCTGCAGTCAAAGCTCGTCGTTCGCTCGATGAAATTGATGGCTGGCTTCCAGCAGCTTCATCTGCACACCTTCGAAGTGGCGCAGAGCAAATGCGACGATTCGCAAGGTACCCGGGGGTAGTTGCTCGTGCCGCCGAGATTGGTCGTCAGTGTGCATTCGATCTTAAACTGGTTGCGCCAAACCTTCCACCATATTCGTGTCCTGGTGGCCACTCTGAAATGTCTTGGCTGCGTGAATTGACTGAACGTGGGGCCGAGCATCGTTACGGTCGCAGAGGTAGTGAGCGGGTAAAAGGGGCGTATGACCAAATTGACCATGAACTCGCACTCATCGAAAAGCTCAACTTTGCTGGTTATTTTCTGATCGTTTGGGATCTGGTCGAGTTCTGTCGACGATCAAATATTTTTGCCCAGGGACGTGGCTCTGCTGCGAATTCTGCGGCCTGCTTCGCACTTGGTATTACGAATGCCGATGCTGTGTCATTGGGTTTGCTGTTCGAACGGTTTCTTTCACCCGAACGTGATGGGCCACCCGATATCGATATTGACATCGAGTCGGGTCGTCGTGAAGAAGTCATTCAGTATGTGTACGCACGATACGGTCGAGAAAATGCGGCCCAGGTCGCCAACGTGATCACATATCGAAGTAAGTCAGCTATTCGTGACATGGGTCGTGCCCTTGGCCATTCACCGGGTCGTCTTGACGCTTGGTCAAAACAGGTTGACCCGTGGGGGCGGGTGTCGAAAACGGCGGCACTTGGCGATCACAGTATTCCTGAGTCTGTGTTGAACCTAGCGAGCGAAGTCGAAGACTTTCCACGGCATCTTGGTATCCATTCGGGGGGCATGGTGTTGTGCGATCGTCCGGTGGTTGAGGTGTGCCCGGTTGAGTGGGGTCGGTTTGCTTCCGATCGCGAAATTGGTGCATTAGAAGTTGCATCTGGCCTAGGCGGTTCAGGTAGTTCAGCTGGTTCTGGCAGTTCAGCTGGTTCTGGTGGAGTTATGCGTCGGCCTAGCGCGGCTGGCTCAGCCGCCGGTACGCCGCTGCGAACAGTGTTGCAATGGGATAAAGACGATTGTGCTGCCGCCGGGCTCGTCAAGTTCGACCTGCTCGGTCTCGGAATGCTCAGCGCGCTTCACTTTGGTGTCGATCTGATTCGTGTCCACCACGGTACCGAGGTCGATCTGGCCCTTATCGACCAAGAAGATCAGGTGTACGAAATGCTGTGCCGAGCCGACACCGTAGGCGTCTTTCAAATTGAGAGCAGAGCACAAATGGCGACGCTGCCCCGGCTACAACCTCGACGGTTTTATGACCTTGTTGTAGAAATTGCGCTCATCAGGCCCGGGCCAATTCAAGGTGGCTCAGTGCACCCGTATATTCGGCGCCGCAACGGGCTTGAAGCCGTTACTTACCTGCACCCGCTGCTCGAAAAGTCGCTGGCAAAAACATTGGGCATCCCGCTCTTCCAAGAGCAACTCATGCAAATGTCGATAGACGTTGCTGGCTTTACCCCAAGCGAAGCCGACCAACTTCGCCAAGCGATGGGTAACAAACGCTCACCTGAACGAATGGCCAAGCTACGAGCCAGGTTTGATGAAGGTTGCCGGTCGAATGGCGTCATCCCAGACACTATTGAGGTGTTGTGGCAGAAGCTCGCGGCCTTCGCTAACTACGGTTTTCCTGAGAGTCACTCAGTCAGTTTTGCTTACCTGGTCTACTCGTCATCGTGGATGAAGTATCACTACCCGGCCGCATTCTGTGCCGCACTATTGAATGCTCAACCTATGGGGTTCTATTCGCCCCAGTCGCTTACCGCCGATGCTCGACGTCACGGTGTCACCATCCTCGGGCCCGACATAAATGCATCAAACGCGGCCGCAATCCTTGAGTGGTCAGATGATCCGGCCCCCCAACTTGTGCATCCTCACGTCGACCCAACTATTCAACAACCATCAGTTCGCTTAGGGTTAAGTAGCGTTCGCCATGTTGGTCAACCACTCGCTGAACACCTTGAACAAGACCGTCAAACCAACGGCCCATACCGCGATCTTGGTGATTTGGTTCGGCGTAGCGAAGCTTCAACTACCGCTATCGAAGCCCTCGCAACCAGCGGGGCGTTTAGTACCCTGGCCGCCCGAGACGGTGGGCCAATTCTTGATCGTCGCCGAGCACTTTGGGCAGTTGGAGCACTTACCCACGATCGGGCCGATCGCCTACCGGGCATAGTCACCGGTGCTGTGGCCCCAACGCTTCCAGGCATGGACACCGTTGAAACAATGGCAGCCGATCTGTGGGCAACCGGGGTCACCCCTGATGGGTACCCAACAGAACTGGTACGGGCCCAACTCAGTGAGATTGGGGTGAGTTCATCGAGTGCGTTATTCGATGCTGAAAACGGTCGGAGGGTACGAGTCGCTGGCATCGTCACTCACAGGCAACGACCATCGACCGCAGGTGGAACCACGTTTATCAACCTTGAAGATGAGACCGGTCTGGTCAACGTCATTGTGTCTAAACATGTGTGGGCTAGGTATCGAAGTGTTGCTCAGGGCGCCGGAGCCCTATTGATACGAGGCCGCCTCGAACGAACCGAAACAGTAAGCCGAATCGCAACCGGGTCAAGTGACGAAGAGTTTCCAGACTGTTGGTCGGGTGGCGGAACTCGACATCCGGTGGTTATAAATATTGTGGCCGACCGAATTGATCCACTCAATATGGCGGTTCGAACCGGCCCGTCACGAGATTTCCGATAGCCAAATTTCAGATCACTCACACCCATGCCGATAGTGCACCATGGCCGAATTGATCGAAACCATTGCTGATCTCAAACGAGACCTTGAACGAATCGAGCGCAAGGTCGACCACCTTTTTCGACACCTCGACCTTGAGTTCTTCGAAAGTGATCTTCCGGCTTTCATGCTCGAATCGACTCAACTCATTCGCAAGGGTCGCCGTGAAGAAGCTATGCGGCTCATTCGTGAATACACCGCAGTTGGATTGATCGAAGCACGAGCACAGGTAGAACAGATCGAACGAAACATCGGGCTTGTTCGCCCGTCGTAGTGCGTTTTCGCTGAAATAATCACCTAGTCGGTGATTTCGACGCCCTTCCAAAAGGCCACACGACCAGCAATTTCTTTCGCCGCATCCAACGGTTGGGCGTAATACCAAGCTGCATCGGTATTGGTTTCGCCATCAACCTGAATCGAAAAATAATTGGCGGTGCCCTTCCACGGGCAACTACTCGTTCGATCCGAGGCAACCAGAACATCACGAACCGAATCTCGCGGAAAGTAACTATTTCCTTCCACAACGACGATGTCGTTGCTCTCAGCGATTACTTGACCATTCCACAATGCAGTTGCCATGACTTCACTCTACCGGAGGCCCATTTCCTAACCAGAGGTCGTATTCGGCGGAGTGATTCCCTTGCTGACCGGCGGCTGACAGTTCTGTTGCCTGACCGGGGGTCTGAACTACTCCGGGTTCGCTACTGGTACCGGCTTCGGTGAACCATTCCCCGCTGAGGTTGCTGCCGGTAAATCGGGTTCAGGAGTCGGGTCGGCTGCAGGCTCGGCTGGGGGGTCTGGTTCTGGCACAACACGCGTTACCGGTGCCCGGCTGGTTTTGACCGTCGACACAGAAATGGCTGATTTGGTTGACTTCTTCCGCTTAGCCGCTTTCACCGTTGTCGGCACTGTTGTCGTCGAGAGGCCGTCAGACTCAGTGAGTATTTCCCCAAGAGAGGTTGGCAATCCATCCGGCACGGGCGCACCCGGTTCAGTCGTCAACGTCGTCACGGTCGGAATCGATGGACCTAGTGGACCAAGCGGCGTGCCATCGGCCCGGGTTTGTACCGGACTTGGGAGCGACGATGCCGACGGAAGGGTTCCGGAAAACACCAAATCGCCAACAGCCTCGCCGGTTGAGGCAGTACGAATTCGATACCCCTGCACTTCGTCGCCTTCGATATCGAAGTCCCAGCGAGTCTTTCGCCCCTCGAAACGACAGAGCCAACCAGACTCGATTTGCGTACAGCCAGCTTGGCGAATCTGCGGTGACCACGCAGTTGCGAAGACCAACGAAACCACCTTCGGTGATGCATACAGAAGTGCTCTCGGCTGGTCAAGATCACGCCACGCATCCCACAAATTTCTCGCTGCGGCCTGCGGCGTGGCTAGCCCAGTCGTGCTGTTCGCTGGTGTGGTTGCGAGCGTCGTCACCGTTGCGTCACGGCCGCTATCGCCGCTACCTGATTCGACCGCCGATGCTGTCGCCAACGCTGCTGCCGGATCGGCGAGGAGCGTTGTTGGTGCCAATTGGGCCAAATTTGGGGTGGTGTCCAAGACAGTCGACGCGAGCACAGTCGTCGCAGCCCCAGTCGTTGCCTTGTCGTTTCCCTGCGTTCGTACAACGATTGCGCCTACGACCACCATTGCAAGCACCAGCCCGCCAGCCAACAAACCGAACGAAACATCACCTGATTCTCCGCGGCGTTGCTTCATCACGGAACCAGATGTTAGAAGCCTCTCGCGACACCACGGGCCCGTGAACACGAGTTCTTCGCCGATACTTGGTTGTGGACCATCTGCAACTCGTATCAATCATTGTGAACGAATATGACTCGGCGATCGTCTTTTACCGAGATGTACTTGGCTTCGAGGTCATTGAAGACACGCCATCGCTCACCAATGATGGCCGCCCAAAACGCTGGGTTGTTGTTCGACCAAAAGATGCCCAAACGGGCTTTTTGTTGGCCCAGGCAGATGGCACTGAGCAGTCGAACGCAATCGGTAAACAGTTTGCCGGGCGAGTCGGGTTTTTTCTGCGGGTTGATGACTTCGCCGAAGCGCTCAGGCGCCTTCAAGAGGCTGAAGTTACGTTCATTACTGTGCCCCGAATTGAGTCGTACGGTCAGGTTGTGGTGTTTCTCGATATCTGTGGAAATAGATGGGATCTTCTCGGCCCGGTATAACGTCAGAAGGTCTCAAGTCGCCTGTTAAGCGCGCCGATGTTGGTGAATATGGAGTGGCGAGTACAGATTGGGTCACGTCGATGATCCCGAGAGCGCCTGTCGGGCAACGGAACTCCTTTAATACAGCCGATTCGGCTAGCGCGTATTCCGCACAACCCCCAGAATCTTCGTTTACCGAGGTGCCCGATGCCACTGTGCTGAAGATGGAGCCCACATTTGAGGGTGCCTTGCCGAGTTCATCGAACGAACGAGCATTCAGGCGCACCCTTCTCTACTTTCGTCACGCAATGTTGGCCGTGTTGGCAGCCATTGTCTTCTTTACCGTTTCTGATGTTGCCCAAACCAAATACCTGCTACTCGGGTTTTTGGGCGCCGACCTCCTAGTTGCAGGCCTTGCGCTGCACCTCACCGATCATGAAGATGCACGCGATCGCTTGACCGCCATTCCCTGGTGTGAAGCCGTCGGGCTCATTGCGCTGCTGACCTACGCGCCCACCCTTGCTGGCGTCATATTGATGTTGGCGCTGTGCCTCTTCAGTATTGGTTCAGCGTTACACGGAACCTGGCCGGCCACGTTGGCCGCTTTGACGATCGTTGCTGCGGTTCCGACTGTGGCACTTGCTCGAGGCCATCAGTTTGACCTCACGACAACGTTGATGTTGTGCGTGTTTCTTCCAGCGGTTGGGGTGATTGCTGAGCGGGTTCAAAGCAAAGAGCGCACTGCGCGCAGACAATACGTTGACCTATTAACCGGGCTTGATGCAATCGTTTGGGAGGCCGACGCCGAAACGCTTCAGCGAACCTTTGTGAGCCCCCAAAGTCGTGATCTTCTTAAACTTGATCCCCGGGCGCTGATGGATCGATGGTCGGAATATGTGCACCCCGACGATCGCGAACGTGAGGTGAACACTCGAACGGTAGGGCTCGAAAATGAACGCGATTTTGTTGTCGATTTTCGAATGATTAACGGTGACGGAAACACGATTTTCATGCGAGACACGGTCCGAGTTCAACGAGACTCGGCCGGGAAGCCGATTCGTATGCGAGGGGTGCTGGTCGATATCACCCGTCAGCAAGAAGCCGAAGCAACGGTTCGTAAGCAGGCGATGTATGACAGTTTGACTGGGCTTCCCAACCGATCGCTGTTCAATGAGAATCTGCGCACCCGGCTGGAACATGCCAAGCGAACAACTGATGGGTTAGCTGTTGTCATTCTTGACCTCAACGGGTTCAAAGAAGTGAATGACACCCTCGGGCATGCAGTTGGTGACCACCTCCTGCAGGCAATTGCCGGCCGTTTGAATGCCTATATGGGTGAGCAGTCGTCAGTGGCGCGCTTAGGTGGCGATGAGTTTGCTGTGTTGGTGCAGCCCGGCTCGCCAAGTAACGCAGCAGCTGCAGCCGAAATGATTACTGCGTGTCTTACTCCACCAATTTTAGTTGATGACATGACAATTCAGGCCGGCGCTAGCATTGGAATCGCAGTGTATCCGAGCGACGGTGAAGACGGTGCGGCCCTGCTTCGTCGAGCGGACGCTGCAATGTACGAGGCGAAACAAACCGGACGCTCGCATATGTTTGCGACAGCTGATGACGATGTTGCGAACGTGCGAAGACTGCAACTTTTGGGCGAGCTTCGAGCCGCCATTGCGTCCGGTGATTTTCGTGTGTATCACCAACCAAAAGTTGACCTCAGATCTGGCCGGGTTGTTGGCACGGAAGGTCTCGTGCGATGGCAACACCGAACCCTTGGTTTACTCACCCCGTACGAATTCATCGAACTGGCCGAAGTTTCTGGTCTCATCCAGCCGCTCACTCGATACGTGCTTGAACAGGGAATCGAACAAGCAGCCCTCTGGCGTGCCGAGGGTTTTGACATTGCGGTTGCCATCAACCTGTCGGTGCGAAACTTTTTCGATCAGGGCCTACCGGCATTTATTGCTGCGTTGCTCGAACAACATCACCTTCCCGGAAAGTCGCTCGTATTAGAAATTACCGAGCGTGAAGTGATGTCAGATCGTGCCCTTGCCCGTACAGCACTGTCGTCATTCCGGGCCCTCGGAGTCAAGATTTCTGTTGATGACTTCGGAACCGGATTCTCGTCGCTCTCCCAGTTGCAACAGCTACCGATTGATGAAATAAAGATAGACGCAAGCTTCGTAAAAAATATGCTCACAGACGAACAAGATGCAGTGATCGTTAAGTCGATTATCGATTTGGGTCATAACCTCGGTCTCGAAGTGGTGGCCGAAGGTGCCGAGTCTCCGGGTGATTTGAATGCACTCCGCGAGATGGGTGCCGACCGGGTTCAGGGGTACGTGATCTCGCGACCCATCCCGGCGGAAGAATTGACGAACTGGCTGCGCAAGTTGAGTGGCAAGGCAGCCCCAGATGCACCAGCGCCCCTTCCTGAACGGCCGTCTGCACCGCGACCCCGTGCTGGTCGAACATTCTCGCTAGGCCAAGATGCTGAGTCGTCGCTTGACCAGCGTTCGGTGGCCGCAAGCTCTGCGCCACTTTCTGACCGGATACCGGCGCACACTCACCCAGGCGACCTTTCGTCCTGGAATCCGTAACGGGCTCCTGGAATCCGTAACGGGCTGAGATCTGACCGGCGACTGCACAGTTGCGTGGGCGAGGATCGGTCTGGTTATTGTCGGTAGGCTTGGGGTATGTCCCCGACCCCTGGCCAACGTTCGTCGTCCGGTCCTCCGTCACCATTTCGCCGTCCCGGATCACCGTCATCGAATGATCAAGTGGTGAAGGGTCGATCCGCAGCCAATAAGAAGGTTGCCCAGGCTGCCGCACCAAAAGGGTCGCCTACCCGGGCCCGAATCCCTCGTGTTGATGGCCCCGGAGTTGGGTTGGTTGAACAGGTGACTATCGAGCGTTTGGTTGCCGGTGGAGACGGGCTTGGTCGCTTGGCCGATGGACGTGTCGTTTTCGTTCCTTACGTTGCCAGCGGTGAAACCGTGACGATAGAGGTAACGAGTTCGCGCAAAGACCATGTTCGTGGTAAAGTAAGCGCGCTGATGACATCGTCGGAGGTGAGGGTCGAGCCCCCGTGCCCCAAGGTTGCGTTTGGCTGTGGCGGCTGCGCTTGGCAGCACCTCAGTTTGAGTTCGCAACACGAGTCAAAAGTCGAAATTGTTCGAGACGCATTTCGACGGATTGCCCGTATTGACGATGTCGAGTCGGTCGTTCGTAAAGGCGGCTCAATTCTTGATCCGGCCCCGCACACCGGCGCGCACACCGGCGCCGATGACGACACCGATGACGACACCGCCAAGTCAGCTTGGCGAACCACCGTACGTGCTTCGGTCAACCGAAAAGGGGTCGCCGGGTTCCGGGTTGCTGGCACACACGATATTTGTGTGTCAGGAGCGTGCCTAGTTGCGCATCCGGCCATCGCTCACATTCTCGAGCATGGCCTGTTCCCTGGAAAAGAAGAAGTCTTCATTCGTGTGGGCGTGAGCAGCCAGGAAACTGTCGTAGTGGTTTCTGGGCACACCACCTCCGTTAAGGTCCCAGAAGTGTCGGGGGCGCACGGTTGTGCTGGCTGGAGCCCAGCCCAGGTACTGAGTTGGGAAGAACTAAACATCGGGCTCCCTGGCGCAGTGCATGAAAAAATTGATGGGGTTAACTTTCAGGTAGCGGCTTCGTCATTTTTTCAGTCAGGACCCGCTGCGGCGTCGTTACTCGTGCAAACCGTAAAGGATGCTCTGCACCCATACGGAACCGCCGAGGTTTTCGTCGACCTGTACGGCGGAGTTGGTTTGTTTGCTGCGACGGTTGGCCGTAAAGCCCAAACCATTATGGTGATCGAAGAGTCGCTCTCGTCGGTAAATGATGCCGAAGTGAACCTTTCAATGACGGCGTTAGTGCATCGAAAAGATGTCACCGAGTGGGAACCGCCCCGAGTCGTTCGCCGATCATCAAAAACCCACGTTGTCGCCGATCCGGCCCGGACCGGTTTGGGTTTGCGTGGCGTAGCTGCGATACGTTCGGCTGAACCCGAGGTGGTGGTGCTGGTGAGTTGTGATGCAGCTGCCGGTGCGCGCGATGTGGCCCTGTTCATGAAAGCAGGTTGGGTGTGTAGGTCGGCCACAGTGCTTGAAGTTTTCCCCCATACGGCCCATGTTGAAGTGGTGTGCGTACTTGAGCCAAATAGCTAACTAGCGTTGCGGTCGCTATGTCTGCTGATGTGACTTCCCCCCGACGCCTGTTGACCATCCACGCCCACCCAGATGACGAGTCATCGAAGGGTGCCGCCACGGTTGGCCGGTATTCTGCTGAAGGGGTGTTTACCAGCCTGGTGTGCTGTACGGGTGGCGAACTGGGCGACATCGCAAATCCGGCCATGGATCGCCCTGAAGTACGAGACAATCTCGGCGATGTGAGATCAAAAGAACTCGCAGCAGCGGTCGACGTTATTGGCTTTAGCGAGTTGGTCATGCTTGGCTACCGCGACTCGGGCATGGCTGGGTCTGAAGGTAACAACGACCCAACGTGCTTCCATCAAGCTGATCGTGATGAGGCCGTTGGCCGTTTGGTCGCGATTATGAGGCGGGTACGTCCACACGTTGTGATCACCTACAGCGACGAGCAACAGGGTTACCCGCACCCCGATCATTTGGCGGTGCACGACATTTCGATTCCTGCATTCGATGCGTGTGGCGACCCAGGCTACCGCCCTGATCTTGGCGAAGCGTGGGTGCCTCAGAAGCTGTACTACTCGGCTTGGTCGCGGGCAAGGATTTTGGCCATGCATGAGAAATTTGCTGAACTTGGTCTCGAGTCACCGTATGACGCAGGGTGGTTCGAGCGTCCCTTTTTTGACCACCGGATCTCTACCCGAGTCAACGTTCGCGACTGGTACTACATTCGGTGCGCTGCGCTCTTAGCCCACGCCACCCAAATTGATCCGACCTCAAAATTTTGGTTTGGCCTGCCAGATGACGTGGCCGCGGAGGCCTACCCCTACGAAGACTTCATGTTTGCACGAAGCAATCTTGGCCAGTACCCGGTTCGGCCAACAGCTGCCGAAGGGGTACTCGACGCTTGGGAATCTGACCTCTTTGAGGGCTGCGAACTGGGCTGAGCTGTCCGGAGTTTGTGGGCTGAGGTCGGTCGGCGTAGATTGAGCGCATGGCTAAATATCTTTCGCAAGAATGGCACGACCAGGCAAAAGAACTCGCTCAGACGTTTCCGGAAAAGCCCGGAGCTTCGGCTCGGATGGGCGTCAAGGTGACCGGTGGGCCCGAGGGCGATATTGCGTACTACCAAATTGTGGAAAACGGTTTGGTGATGGATCAGTCGCTTGGTGAACTCGCCGATGCTGATTTTGTGATGGCTTCAACGTGGGATGACAGCGTCCGAATTCAAAAGGGTGAACTCGATGCCAACGCCGCCTTCATGCAAGGCAAAATGAAGGTGACTGGAAATGTTGGCAAGTTGATGTCACTCATGCCGCTGACGATGAGCCCTGAATACAAGGTGATCCAGGAACAACTCCGCGAGAAAACCGAATACTAACTTTTGGGCAGCGGTTATCGGCTTACTGGTGAGCTGATCGTTGGGCTTGTCGTAATGCTCGGTACCCAATCAAGTGAGAACCGCTGCGCTGGATCGCTGCCGCAAGCAACGTGTTTGTTGCGAGCGAATGTTGGTTAATTTGAGCGTCAGCGCTTACTCCGTCGCCGTGCAGTGCTCGTAACTCAGGGGTGTCGATGGCTGGTCGTAACCGAATCTCGGTGACCCCGAAAGTAAGTGACTCGACAGCCGCTTCGAAAGCTTCGATCGAGCCGGTCGCTGGAAGCGCCAGATCGATGGTGACGTCTGGGGTAAGTACCCCCTCTTCGGCGGCGAGGCGGTGCATTGGGAAACCAGCGCGGGCCTCTGCGTTTCCCGAAGGAAGCCGTAGGGGTAACGAAAATTCGATGGCCAGTTCGAGTTCGACATCAAAAAACTCTGGGCGGAAGTGCAACGTGTCTTGATGTGAGTCAAGATGCGAAACATCAAAACCCCAGTAAATAGCGCGTTCGATTTGAGCACGGCACTCGGTGCGGGTCTCTGCGATATCGGCATGATCCCAAAAGTCGGGAGCGGTTGACGGGAAACCCCCATTTCCATCGACGAGCGATTGTCCCCTCGTGATCGGACCCCACCGATACTGGTCAAACTCAGCGGTGACCGTCAGCGAGACACCGATGTCTTCTCCTCGGAAACCTGCTGCAGCGGCGCGCGCCCATGGTGCGGGAACCATTAACCGTCCGGTCGTAGCGACCCCCCGCCTCACACTGTCGTAGACCGCTTCGGTCGAGGCATGGCACATGCCGAGGCCGTCAGCGGCGACGATGAGTACCCGGCTTGACTCGGGGAAGCCCAACGCAACAGTTAATGGGGTCACAATCCAAAACGTAGTTCGTTCGCGTTGGGTCAGCGGCGCGTTTCGTCACCACACGTTCCCCACAGCCCAAGTTGGGAATCACGGGCGACCATCACCGCATCGCGGAACGTGTCGGTATAGGCCACGTTGGGGGGGTAGGTGAGCAACATCGCGTACCCGTTGAGCGCTAGTTGTTCGTTGATGAAAAGCCCATCTTTGGCTCGTCGAACATAGGCAAGTAGTCGACCATACCGATCACGCGCTTCAACGTCGAGTTCAAGCGCCAGTGGGGTGTCGACCGGCAACAACAATTGTATGAAATGGCTGGCCTCTGGGCCGAAGCACTGAATGGGGCTACCCGGTCGTTTTGTCTCGGGCGTGTCGATACCAATCAGGCGAACCTTTTCCTCGGTTGAATCGTTGAGGCGCACGCGGATGGTGTCACCGTCGGTATGAGCAATCAGCACTGCGTTTGCAGGGACAGCCCCCGGACCCCGAAGCCGCAACGCCACAACTTCGGGAGTGGTTTGTGTGCCAGCGGAAGGTGTTGTTGAGGTATCTCGTTCGACGACGACTCTTACCGGAGGTTTCGAGGAGCACGCACTCACACCCACCAATGCGAGAGCGAGCGCGAACCCGAGCGCGCCAAACCTGCGACCGTTGGCAATAGAGGCAAAAGGTTGATCACTCAAAGTAGTGATTTCTTGGACTTGCATGGGGTTTCCCTCGACAAATGTCACGTAAAGTGAATATAGTTTCAGTAATGAACACGATATGTGGTCAGTCGACCTGGAAACGACCGACCATGTGCCGTGAAGTGCACCCGTTGGAGCACACCACACAGAACAAGCTTGCTCATCGGGGGTTCCGTCGAGTTGGCCGCAATTCTTATGACGTTGGTCGGGCCATGGCGCCGGTCGCTTCACTGGGAATCGCACTGATGTTGGTGATTGGGATGTCGTCGTCAGGGGTGGCGGCGACATCTCAGCCCACTGGGAAAGGACCAAAAATTGGCGAAGGCGTTCAGATAACAAATCCGAATGGCCGTGAGGAGCGAATCGGGCAAGAAGCTCTTCGGCTCGTTACCTACGACTGGCGCTCAAAGTTACCGGGCTGGAAAATCAGTTTCTTACCGGCTCGCAAAGGATATCTAGCTTTGACATACCGCCTCGAACGGCGTATCGACGTTTACGTAAGGTTGGATAGGCCGGTACCCGGAGTGGCCCACGATATTTCTCATGAGATTGGTCATGCGCTTGATGTGACCTATCTCGGTGATGAATCTCGTGGGCGCTATCTTGAACTGAGAAAGTTGCCGGGTGACGTGCCCTGGTGGGCGTGTAACAGTTGCCGAGACCTCAGTACTGGTGCCGGGGATTTCGCAGAAGTTTTTGCGCTTCATGCCGCCCCTCGCTATAAATTTTACAGCGACTTGGGCCCAGCGCCCACGGATGATGAATTGGCGTCAATTGTCGCTGAGATCATTCCTTAGCCCCGGACCGTGAACCGGATCAGGAGTTATGCAGCCTGACGTTCGGTTGCAGCATCTTCGAGGGCGGCTCGTCGGGCAGCTACCTCAGCAAGGGCAGCCCGAGCGCTAGCCAAGCCAGCCAACCCAATGGTGCGGGTTCGGTCGTCGAGACGAAAACGTGAAGCTGAGTAAACGGTGGTGGTATCGATGAGGGCGAGTTGTGGTGAGCGCATGAGTCCAGTATCGGGAGGGGGTATGACAAAAAACGGGGTTATTCGAGAAAGTTCGAAAAATTTGTTGAGTTTCTCGATTTCGACTGAATCCGCGCTGACGCCGTGCTCTACGGTCAATCCATGACTTCCGCCCCAGTCGACAGCATTTCAGCCATAGCAGCCGATAGCGCGCCTACTGCGACTCGACTCGGCATCACTGTTCCATTCGATGGGATCGCACTGGCTGATCACCGTCGTATCTACGAGGAACTCGCTTCACTTGGTTATACGGATTTCTGGTCGGCTGAGGCGAACGGAACTGACGGCTTCACCCCGTTGGCCCTGGCGGCGGCGTGGACGACCGGTACCCGCCTCGGAACCGCAATCATTCCGGCGTCCACCCGAGGGCCTGCGTTACTGGCCCAAAGCGTCGCTTCGCTCGCCGAAGCGGCACCCGGTCGAGTCGCCGTCGGTATAGGTACGTCATCGAACGTGATCGTCGAGAACTGGAACGGCATTCCGTTTGAGCAACCCTTCCAACGAACCCGTGACACAGTGAGGTTCGTACGGGCAGCACTGACGGGCGAAAAAGTTGACATGGAAGCTGAAACGTTCACCGTGAAGGGTTTTCGACTGGGTCGAGTGCCAGCCATCCAACCCCAGCTACTCATTGCCGCACTTCGTCCCGGAATGCTTCGCCTAGCTGGCCGCGAAAGTGATGGAGCGATCATCAACTGGCTGAGTGCATCCGATGTCACCAGGGTCGCTCCAATCGTGCAGGAAGCTGGAGGCGGAGGCAAAGAAATTGTCGCTCGAATCTTTGTGTGTCCTAATCCTGATGCCGAGGTTGTTCGGCGCGGGGCTCGAATGGCGATAGCTGCGTACCTGAATGTTCCCGTGTATGCCGAATTTCATCGATGGCTCGGCAACGGCGACAAGCTTCAAGGGATGTGGGATGCGTGGAAAGCGGGCGATCGCAAAGCGGCGTTGGCACAAATCAGTGATGAAGTGGTCGATGAACTTATTGTGCATGGGACACCGGCTCAATGTCGGGCGCATATTCAGCGTTATGTAGAAAATGGCGTGACGACACCCGTTGTAGCTGTTCTTCCGTTCGGAGTTGACCCGGTGCAAGCCGCCCGAGATATCACGCAAAGCAAGAATTGATGAATTGAGTATTTCTCTGAGTGGCCATTGCTCCAGTAACTCATTCGTGATAGCCATGACTTTGTCAGAGAGGACGGAACCCCATGGCAACAGACAGAACGACGGAATGGCTAGATTGGCAAGGTGTTCAAGCCTTTGCGACGACAGCGGTGAAGTCGCGGCCACGTGAATTGTCACCAAGCGTCGACGAAGACATTCGAGCGGCAATCGATTGGCTATGTCGAGCACAAGATAAGTCGGTTCACGGTGGTATCAGCTACGGATTTAGCTTGCGGGGAGGGTGGAAGCCCCCCTACCGCGAAACCTCTGGTTACATCGTCGAAACGTTGTTCGAAGCAGCAGCGGCGCTGGGTGACGAGTTGCTTACCGAGCGGGCTGTTCGTGTCGCCGATTGGTTGATTTCGGTTCAAAACCCCGATGGGTCGATTGCAAACCCCAACTACGGACCCGGCGGTATCGTGTTTGACACGGGGCAGGTACTTTTCGGCTTTGTCGAAGCCCATACTCGGACGGGTGAGTCTCGGTTTTTGGATGCGGCCCTTCGTTCGGCGAGGTGGCTGGTGAGTGTCGCCGACGCTGATGGTCGGTGGGTAACGCACGAGCACTTCTCGACGCCCCACGTGTACAACAGCCGAACGGCTTGGGCGTTACTCAAGCTGAACGAGCGAGCGCCGCACGATTCATTTGTTCGAGTCGCACGAGCCAATCTTGACTGGGCGCTGAGTTGTCAGCAGCCTTCGGGGTTTTTCTCGAATGCATCGTTCGTGCAGGGCAAGGTTCCGTATACCCATAATATTTCGTACACGATTTGTGGGTTACAAGAATCGGGTTGGATAGTTAACGACGAGAGATACGTTCTTGCTGCCCGAACATGTGCTGACAGCGCACTGCAGCTTCTTGCGAATGGCGGATTCTTGCCTGGTCAAATTTCACCCGACGGAACGTCGACAGCGCGGTACGTATGCCTTACCGGCAACTGCCAATTGGCCATTGTGTGGGCGAAATGGTTTGAAAGGACTGGCGATGCCAAATACAGGTTGGCCTCGGAGCAGGCGTTGAGCTTTGTTCGGGCCCGCCAAAGCCTTACTGCCCGCCACAGCGGTGTTCGCGGCGCCATCGCTGGATCTTCGCCGATTTGGGGACGTTACGCCCCGCTGAGTTTCCCAAACTGGGCCACCAAATTCTTTGTCGATGCTGCCCTCCAGCAACGGAAGTGGCTGTCCTGATGAGAAACATGAATGCGCCCATGAGGAACACACTGGAGGTTCAAGCGTTACCCGGGCACGTCAACATTCTCAACGTGTCGTTCGATTCGGTCACGCTCGACGAAAGCGTTGACCGGGTGTTTGCTATGGTCAATTCTCGTTCGCGGGGTTGGATCTGCACGGTCAATGTAGCCATGTTGGTCATGATGCGTGCCGATAAGCGACTGCAACACTTTGTCGATCACGCGTCGTGCACAGTCGCCGACGGCCAACCCCTTGTTGGGCTTTCCAAGCGATTTCGAACGCCGCTTCCGGAACGCGTGACTGGGATCGACCTGGTGAGCAAGATCTGTTCGCGTGCCGCGGTTACCGGCGTCGGGGTGTACCTTCTCGGGTCTTCTGCTGACATCGTTGCAAATGTGGCTAAGCGATTGCGTGACGAACACCCTGGGCTGACGCTGATGTTCAACGATGGGTTTTTCGGAGACGACGAGGCGCCCGCCCGTGCGCTGGCCGTTGCTGATAGCGGAGCCAAAGTACTTATCGTTGCGATGGGCGTACCACGTCAAGAGCATTTCATTGAAGACAACTGGAATCTTCTTGGTGTTGATGCAGCTATCGGCGTGGGTGGAAGTTTCGATGTATTGGCCGGAATCAGAAGCCGGTCGCCTCGCTGGATGCAACGCCTCGGTCTTGAGTGGGTGCATCGAATGAAGCAAGAGCCAACGCGCCTGTTTCCTCGTTACGCCCGAACAGGAGCACGGTTTTTGGTGCTGGCCCTTCGTTCTCTGATGGTTCCGCGCTACCGAAGCGAGTGAGACACTTTTGGCGTGTCGCCAACTGTCTTTCAGGTTCACGAATCAACCGACCCGGCTCTCAACGATTTCCGAGATATCAAAGACACCGCTCGAAGGCGTGAAGGTACGTTTATAGCCGAGAGTGAACTTGTCATTCGGCGTTTGTTGGAATCGCGCTTCGGCATTCAGTCGTTACTGTTAACCCCGCAACGCTATGCACGCTTACAAACATCGTTAGAGTCGCTTGCTCCTGAGGTCTGCATCTTTGTGGGACCTGAAAATCTTCTCTCGGCGATCGTCGGCTTTCCGCTGCATCGAGGTGCGTTAGCTCTTGGCATTCGAACACCAGATCCCCTGTGGTCTGAGCTACTTGTAGGCGCGCAGACGGTGGTGATTGTCGAAAACGTTGTGGATCCTGACAACATCGGGGCCGTCTTTCGCCACAGTGCAGCGTTCGGTGTTGATGCAGTCATGCTCTCACCGCATTGTGGTGACCCGTTGTATCGCAAGGCCGTACGATCAGCGGTTGGTTGGTCGTTGTTTGTTCCGTGGTGTCGATTGCCAGACTCGCAATGGCCCGGTCTACTGAGTACTCTGCACACTGATGGTTGGCAGACCATTGCGTTGTCGCCAGACCCCCGGGCTGTCGTTTTGCCGAGACTGATGGAACAGTTTGGCTCGACCACGCGAGTGGCGTTGCTACTCGGGTCTGAACATGAAGGCTTGACCCCCGAGGCAATGGACCAAGCCAACATGGTGAGTCGCATCCCTATGGCAGGTGGTGTCGATTCGCTGAACGTTGCGACGACTGCGGCAATAGCGCTGTATGAACTGGCCCGCCGGAACTGGTAGCCGTTTTGCTGGCGGAAGGAGCCCGCTGGAAGGGTCGGCTAGTGATCGAGACCAACCGGCAAATCTTCGATGATCTGGTCGAGATACTCAGATAACCCGTAGCCGACCATTCCATCTTCCATGGTCCACTTCGTCATCCCCTCGCTAATGCGAGTAAGTAGCTCTTCGCCGTCTGGGGAGGTTCGGCGATTACGAAGCGGAATGAGGTTGAATGCCTCGCCGGTGATCTTCCAAGTCTTTTGTGACCGTGTGGAGGTAAGTGTGAGGTGCACCCGCTCGTGATACTTCTCATCGCCGCGCCAATCGGTGGCAACCTTCACGTCATCAACGATGTGGAGCGTGTCGTCTTCCCACACGAAGCCACCCTGTGACCCGGTTCCGGTTCGTTTGGCCACGTAACTTCCCATGAACCCGAAGTTGGGTCCGGCGTTACCGGTGAGCCACCGGTAGTACCAAGGTGCCTGCCAAAACCGTGGCCCCCATGAATGGTCGCGTAGCCCAAATCCGGCGATCGTCCAAGTTTGGTCTCCGACGCTGATGGTGCCAACTGCTTCGTGCAGTTGCTCGTAGTGCCCTTTAGCGAATTCTTCGCCCGGAGCCTCGTGCGGAGTGTCGGGTTCGCCCCCAAACATTGCTGAACGACCGATGATGGCGAGATCGATGGTGCAAGTCTCAAACGGATTCGAGGTGAATGCCGCCTTCGGGTCTGCCATTTGTAGTGGGTCGCTGAGCAGTACAACCTTGCCTGAGTAACCAATCGCCAGTCTCTCAAACGGCGTAACGACCGAGATGCTCAAACCGCCGGCATTAAAAGTGTTGTTGTTGGCGATTTGCGCCCGTTTGTATTGAAACCCCACTCGTCCATCAGGAAGATAGAGGCAGACGGTCATTTCGGCGTAACCCTCGTTAGCCCGATTTCCTATGCGAAACCAGCCACCAATGTTCTGCTGCGGGTCGTAGCAATTGAAATACATGCTTTCGTTGAAGTTTGACTCTGGGCCAAGTTCGTGCATGTACTCATCGATTGGGTCACATCTAACTGCCATATAGGCAGGGTACGCGTGGCGCAGCCATTAACCCAATCGGGTCAAACCAGCAGGCCCAATCGGGTCAAACCAGCAGGCCCAATCGGGGCTAGTTTGCGCTGGAAAGTGATTCGGCGAGCAGGGTGCGCACGTCGAGCAGTAGATCAACCACTTCAGACGTTGATACAAGCTCACGTTTAACAAACGTGACGAGTGAACCGTCGATCATGGCCATCGCTTGGGCAACCCCGCCTGCAGCGGTTTCGCCAGAGGTTGCGTCGTCGATGTTCGGAAGCATGGTGTCGGATATGGTCTGCATGACTTACATAACTTACAGCAACATGCTGCGCAATCTGGTTGTCTTGCAAATCTCATCAAAAAGAGCGAGGGTTTTACCTAGCGGAAGCACGGACTGGATACACCCTGCGAATTGCCCATCCGATAAGTGCGCCTACGGTGAGACCACCGATGACATCGGAAGGGTGATGAATTTTTACGTGTACCCGACTGGCCGCCACGACCCCGGCAAGCGTCAGGACTATTGGTTTGGGCAGTATCCGAGTTTCACTGAGCAACACCGCTGCAGTCATCGCCGAAGTTGAGTGTCCGCTAGGAAACGAGCTCGTGCTTGGTTTGCGCACATCTCGCGGGCGAGCCTGTTGCCAATTTGGTCGATCGCGTTTGAACAATCGTTTAAGACCCTGGTTTACGATCAGGCTTTCGAAAGCAAGGGTGCCGGTGAGCCGATACAACTGACGACCAGCAGTTGGTTTTCCTGAGAGGGCCGGTATGGCGGCGATAAGCATCCAGAGCATTCCGAAGTCACCAACTTCGGAGGCCGCGTAAAAAAGCTTGTCGGCCGCTCGCGACGAATGAAGAGGTTTCCACCTTGTCTCGATCCAACGATCGAAGGTGTCGAACGCAGTCGGAATCGCTACCTTCATGAAACGATCGGTACCCCGGCCGATTCGTCATCTTGTTGCTGGCTCTCAACCGCAGCAACAAGTGGATCACGAGGCCCAGGGAATGTCATGGTCGATGCCGACGAAAGTTCGTCGAGATCAATCGCTGGAAAGGCGATATGAGACGAGGCCGCTCGCTTCGGAGCAAGTGCCGGGTCGCCACCGAACGCCGGGCACCACTCTCGGTACGAGCACCAGTCGCAGAGCCGGCTCGGTTTGGGTCGAAAGTCTTCGCGTTCACACGCCCGTTCAACTGCAGTCCAAATCGCTGACGCTCGAAGTTGCAACCCACGAATCGACTGCTCGGTTGGTTCGGTAATGATTCGTACTGGCTCAGCGAGATACAACAGCTGAACCTTCGCTGGTCGGCGGCCTAACACCTTTTCGCACAAAAACGCGTAGAAGTGAACGCCACCAAGTTTCGATGCCTCGAACTGCACCCTCGGCACTTTCCCAGTTTTGTAGTCGGTGACGATGAGGTTGCCGTCTTCGTCTTCTTCAAGTCGATCGATGATGCCGCGAAGTCTGAGTGAACCCAATGCCACTTCAAGTTTCAATTCGAGGCCAACCGACCGTACCCGTCGAGGGTCTTCAAGCTGGAAGTATTTCCGGACGAGGTTGTCAGCATCTGTCATAAACAGCGCTTCCTCGTCGACGGAAGAAAAACTGAGGCTTGAATACTCTTCGTTACACAGCACCTCTGGTGTTGCCTGTTCAAGGTGATGCAAGCCAGCCTCAATGGTGCGATCGTCGGGAGCCTCCATCATGAGTAGTTCAAGGGCTCGGTGAACAAGTGTGCCTTTGGCCGCAGCAATCGTTGGCGGTTCAGGAACCCGGTCGATAGCTGAAAATCGGAAGGCGAGGGCGCAGTCTTTGAACGAAGACACCTTCGACGGTGACAGGGAAGTGGGTAGCGCCAAAGCCATAGCCGACAGGATACCCACCCCCTAAGACAAAAAGTGGTGAGTCGGTTTCAAAACGTCTACGGTCGGCCCATGACTGATCAACCGTGGACTGGTGATGCGTGCTCGTTGGTAGAAGCTTTCCGGTCGCGTGAACGTTCACCCGTCGAAGAACTTGAGGCAACATTTGCTGCAATCGAAGCGAGTGATTTGAATGCGTTTTCGTATCTTGCCCCTGACCAAGCGATGGAAACAGCGCGAGCCAGTGACGTTTCGCTTCCCTTCGGGGGCGTGCCGATTGGAGTAAAGGAACTTGACCGTGTGTTCGGTTGGCCGAAGACTGAGGCGTCGGTGCCGTTGGCCGATCAGCAATCTGACGTTGATTCAACACAGGTCAGCCGGCTGCGCGGAGCGGGGGCTGTGATGGTTGGTCTCACCACGGCATCCGAATTCGGGGGTGTGAACCTCACTCGAACCGTACTTAACGGTGCCACGCTCAACCCGTGGGATCGAACCCGTACACCGGGGGGTTCTTCTGGCGGGTCGGCGTCTGCCGTTGCTGGTGGTTTGGTAACGATTGCAACCGCTGGTGACGGGGGTGGGTCGATCAGAATTCCTGCAGGTTTTTCGGGCCTTCTTGGTCTTAAGTGTACGTATGGTCGAATACCTAAGGGTCCTCATGCTGGGATTGGAAATCTGACCGCTGTCTCTGGTTGTGTGAGTCGGTCGGTTCGAGATACCGCCCGATGGCTCGACGTTTGTAACGGGCACGATGCCCATGACCCGTTCAGCCTTCCGCACGTGGCTGGTTGGGAAGCCGGGCTGGGAGCACACGGGCCGAACCTAAAAGGTAAGCGCGCTGCTATTGTAATGGACTTCGGCGGCGCATACGTGGCTGGCGATGTGTCCGATGCAATTGTGAAAGCTGCTGAGTTTGCCATTGCGTCACTCGGGCTGCGACAGGTAGAGGTCGATGCAACGTTGCCAAGTATGGGTATGACGTGGAGCCTCTCGGGCATGATTGACATATTTGGTGATCTTGGCGATCGTTGGCCGGCCTGTGCCGATGACCTCACGCCTGAGATCCGATTCGGAATGCAATGGGCGGAAGGTCGCTACACGATGGCGAGTCGAATCGAGATGGAGTCGCGCCGATCAAAACTCAACGACGCAATGGCCCATCTCTTTTCTGAAGTTGACTTCGTGTTCACCGCGTCGAACCCTGACGTCGCGTTCGGATCATCTGGGCCGCTTCCGAGCGTGTTCGGCGGCAAAGAAGTCGGAGGTTGGAATAACGGTCGGCTCACCGCCCCATCCAATCTGCACGGCAATCCGGCGATAGCGATTCCGGTTGGAACCGTCCGTGGCCTCCCGATCAGCCTGCAGGTACTCGCCCCCCATTTTCACGAATCTGCGCTACTCGACATCGCTGGAATCATCGAAGCGGATCGTCCCTGGCCGCTCGTTTCCCCGAGTGCGTGAATCATTTCGGTCGGCCACACCGGTATTCTTCACAATGTGCTTCCACTCGACGGCTTGCAGTTTGACAATCGTTTCACCTCTCAGTTGCCTGCAGACGCTGATGCGACGAACCGGCGACGCCAAGTCTCTGGCGCACTCTTCAGCAGGGTAACGCCAACTTCGGTAACCGAAGCGACGACGTTGGCTTGGTCGTTAGAGGTTGCTGAATTGCTTGGTCTAAGCGACGATGTGTTGCGCTCGCAAGACTTTGCTGAAGTGTTCGGCGGCAACCGAGTACCTGCTGGTGCCGACCCGTTTGCCATGGTCTACGGGGGGCATCAATTCGGAAATTGGGCTGGCCAACTCGGCGACGGACGAGCGATCGCTCTTGGTGAAGTGATTGATATCAACGGCGATCACCAGACACTCCAACTGAAGGGCCCCGGACCAACACCGTATTCGCGGACAGCGGACGGACGCGCGGTGTTGCGATCTTCGATTCGCGAATTCTTGTGCAGTGAAGCAATGCATCACCTCGGTATACCGACGACTAGGGCGTTGTCGTTGGTCGGCACCGGTGACGCTGTGATGCGCGACATGTTTTATGACGGAAATCCCGGTGCTGAACCGGGTGCTGTCGTTTGTCGGGTTGCCCCATCATTCGTAAGGTTCGGAAATTTCCAACTGCCGGCTTCACGTGGTGAACTCGGGGTGCTTCGTGCGCTCGTGGAATTCACGATTCGAAACGATTTCGGTCACTTGGTGAGTGGTGACATGTCACGCGTGATCGATGAGCAACTCATCGTTCAATGGTTTGATGAGGTATGCGCGCGAACTATTGAGGCGGTCATCCATTGGATGCGGGTTGGGTTTGTTCACGGCGTGCTGAATACCGACAATATGTCAATTCTTGGGTTGACAATTGACTTCGGACCCTATGGGTGGTTAGAAAACTTTGACCCAGGCTGGACGCCAAATACGACCGATGCTGGCGGTCGCCGATACCGCTTCGGGGCGCAACCTCAGGTGATTCATTGGAATCTGGTGCAACTTGCGAATGCCCTCGTGCCGCTAGTTGAAGATCCTGCTGGTCTGCAAACGGTCATTGACTCTATTGGCGAGCGGTATCAGGCTGGCTTCGACACCATGATGGCCGCTCGGCTCGGGTGGGAGGCCCATCTTGGTGACAGTGATAGCGAATTGATTTCAGACCTATGGAAAGTGTTAGCGAGTTCAGAGATCGATCAGGTCATCTTTTTTCGAACGTTGTCATCGGTGGATGTGGCTCGCGCAGGTGTGTTTGACGATGAAACGTTGCTTGGCCATTTTCAGGCGGCCTGGTACCTTCCCGACGAGATTGTTGACGATGTGGCTAAGGGTCTAGTGAGTTGGCTTCGCCGGTGGGCTCAACGTTGTGTGATGAGTGGCATTGATTCGCCGGTGAGGGTCAACCAAATGAATGGTCTGAACCCGAAGTATGTGTTGAGAAACTATTTGGCGCAGCAGGTGATTGACGCAGCGACTGGTGGTGATGCCCGACCGATTTCCGAACTACTTGAGGTGTTGCGCCACCCCTATGACGAAAAACCCGATAACGAACGATTCGCCGAGCGGCGCCCTGAATGGGCCCGGCACCGTGCCGGATGCTCGATGCTGTCGTGCAGTTCATGAAACGCTCACTCTTCGGGGTAGTTGGGTTAGTTGTTGCCGTACTCGGCACCGTTTCTGCCGTAAGCGTTGAGGCGGTTGGCCCAAATGCGCCGACAAGCGTTCCTTCGGTTGGCGCGACGACCGCCACGACTGGCCCGCCCGCTGGGGCCGCTGCCTGGCCGATTCCGGCAAACGGTCAACTACATCGAAAAATTGGTGAAACACGAACCGGGCCTAGCCCCAAACAGGTTGCCTTTTCACCTGACGGAACCGAACTTTGGGTTCCGTTACTTGGTGCCGTAGGTGTCGACGTGTACAAGGTACCTACCCTTGAACGATTGGCCCGCATAAAACTCGGAACCAAAGGTGGCGTAGAAGTCATCTTCAATCGAAGTGGCACGCGTGCTTACGTATCGCAGATGCACACTGCATCGGTGTACGAAATTGATCGCGTAGCCAAAAAGGTACTTCGTGTGCTTCCAACCGGGGGCAACTGGACCAAGGTGTTGGCCCTTTCTCCTGATGAACAAACCCTGTACGCCGCCAACTGGGTCAGCGACGACATCAGCGAAATTGACCTGAAAACGGGAAAGGTACGTCGCCAGATCCGAACGGTTGACACGCCACGTGGTTTGGTTGTGTCACCTGACGGAACCCAGTTGTACGTTGCTGGGTTCGAGGATGGTGACCTGGTTCGAATCGAGTTGGCCACCCTGAAATCGACAGAGTTACTGAGAACTGGAGGGGCGATGAGACACCTTGCGATTGACGAAAAAGCGAACCGTTTGTACGCCAGCGACATGGGTACTGACACGGTGTTCTCGATTGATCTTGCAACCGGCAAAAGTTCGACCTTATCGAAAACCGACTCGCATCCGAACACCATCGACCTCAGCCTTGACCTTCGTTACTTGTACGTGTCGAACCGAGGCCAAAACAGCGAAGACGGGTATTACGTTCCGGGCCCGGACTGGGGTTCTGTGTTGGTGTTTGACGTGACCACTGGGAAGGCGATCGACGCAATTGTCGGAGGCAACCAGACGACCGGCCTCGACGTGTCGCCGGACGGTCGATTTCTGGCCTTCACCGACTTTCTTGATGGACGCCTCCAGTTGTTCGAAGTGCCTCCTGCCCCGGTACTCGCAGCATCTGACGGGAAACGGGTAAAGAGTTATCGAGCCGAGCTATTGAAAAAGTAGTTCCGTTTCCCGACCGGCAGTCTGATTGTCCACCGAACGGTTGACACGAGGATCAACCGAGCAGTTGTTTCATCGACCACAATTTTCAGTCAGTGTGGTTGGTATGGAAATCGCAACGGATGTGGTGGTTGAAGCTCAAGGGCTCACCAAGCAATACAAAACTTCGAAGGGTCGCCAGTCGCAAAACAAGACCGTGGTTGATCAACTGAGCCTGACCGTGCGTCGAGGTGAGGTGCTCTCGCTCCTTGGGCCAAACGGTGCAGGAAAAACGACGACCGTCGAAATGCTTGCCGGTTTTCGCCAACCAGACAGCGGCACTATCAACGTCCTTGGCGGCAACCCTTGGAAAGCCGACGTAGCTTGGCGATCCAGAATTGGAATCGTCTCGCAACAAACCCCGTCATCCGACGAAGTTACCGTCGAAGAGGTACTCAAGTGTCAGCGCACTTACTTTCCGCAATCCCGCGCTGTTGATGAAGTGCTCGAATTGGTCGGGCTGAGCGAACAGCGCCATCAACGGGTGCCGAAACTTTCCGGTGGGCAGGCCCGACGACTCGATGTTGGGTGCGGAATCATCGGTCGACCAGAGCTGTTGTTTCTTGACGAACCAACAACTGGTTTTGACCCTGAGGCACGCCGCCAGTTTTGGGACCTCATCAGGCTTCTCGCAGCCGAAGGAACCACTATTTTGTTGACGACCCACTATCTCGATGAGGCCGAAGCGTTGGCTGACCGCGTTGCCGTGATCATCGCGGGAAAAGTACGTGCACTTGGTACTCCGGCTGAGCTCAGAAATGCATCTGGTTCTGAAGCAACGGTTCGATGGGGCCTTGGGGCTGAAGCGAATGAGCAGCAGACGTCCGAACCGAGTTCATTGTTACGTGACCTCTTGTCTCGTTTCGATGGTGAAATACCAAACCTTTCTATCTCGCGTCCTTCGCTCGAAGACGCCTACTTAACCCTCGTGGAGGCCAACGCATCATGAACAGCACCATCCCGTTATTCGCAAAACCTTCGCTCGCGAAAGTCAGTGTTGCTCGGGGCCGAATTGAGATCCGATCGTTCACCAGGTCTCGTGAAGCAATGTTGTTCACGTTGCTGTTCCCAGTCATACTCTTGCTGCTCTTCGGAACCATCTTCGGAAACGAAGAGATTCAGGGTGTCAAGTATGCGCAAGTGCTCGCCGCAGGAATTTTGGCATCGGCCGTTGCCAGCGCCAGCTTCCTTTCGATGGCAATCAGTATTGCGGTCGAGCGTGACGAAGGTGCGCTGAAACGTTTGGCGATCACCCCCATGCCTCGTGCAGCTTTTTTTCTCGGAAAAATCTTGATGGTTGCTTTCACCAGCATCGTTGGGATCATCTTAACGCTTACGGTTGCTGTGCTGCTCTTCGGGGTTTCGCTTCCGTCGTCACCCGGCCGTTGGCTTACCTTTCTGTGGGTCACGGTGTTGGGAATTACCGCCTGCACGTTGGGTGGGGTCGCGTTCTCAAGCCTTATAGGTAATGCTCGACAGGCTGGGCCTATGGCGAATCTTCCGTTCGTCGTGTTGAACTTCGCATCGGGCATTTACATCAGCTTCTGGGATCTACCCAAAGGAATGCAGATTCTTGGGTCGTTGTTTCCCCTGAAGTGGATGGCACAAGGTTACCGATCAGTATTTCTGCCTGACACCTTTGTTTCCCAAGAACTAGCCAACAGTTGGGAACATGGACGAACCGCACTTGTGCTTTGCGCATGGTGCATCATCGGGGGTGTGCTTTGTGTACGTACCTTCCGATGGCTACCCCGTGAAAAGTAGTCGAACGTTGCCGGTGAACGAGTGGGAAAACTGGCTCGACAAATGGATTTACGCCCATGCGTTGCTGCCAGTGCTTTCGCTGGGGCTGATGCTCAAAGATGGGGTGCCTGCGAGCCGGGTGGTACTCGGAATCAGCCTGTCGGTGGTGTTCTTTGTACTTTTTTGGAAGGTTGGCTTGCCGCTCACCCAACACGACAGAGGTCGCACGTACGGGACTCCCCGTAATTGCAGAATTACCGCTTGGAAGTACCTCGTTCCCGTGACGGTGGTGTTCGCAGCCCTCGAGTTCGTTGACCCAGCCTACTTTTACCTTCTGTTTGCGTTGTACCCGTGTGTGTTCGCAATGTCAAAATCGTCGCTTGAAGCTGTGGTTTGGGCGCTGCTAGTTTCGGCAACTTCGGCGATTGGAATGTCTTACTGGGGTAACTGGAGGATCGAAGATGCAGCCTTCGAGAGTGGTGGGTCGTTTCTGTTTGCGGTGCTGTTCGGCCTGTGGATCACGAAAATCATTGATCAAAGCCGTGATCGTGGGGCGCTCATTTCAGAACTCACACAAACCCAAGCGCAGCTAGCTGAAGCAAATCATCGAGGTGGTATCCGTGAAGAACGTGAACGTATGGCTGCAGAAATTCATGACACGTTGGCACAAGGGTATGCGAGCATAGTGATGCTCTCGCAGGGTGCAGCAAGTGCGCTACACCGAAACCTTGAAAATGTTGATCGCCCGGTCGAGTTGCTTGGGGTCATTGAGTCAACCGCTCGTCAAAATTTGGCCGAGGCTCGGGCGTTGGTTGATGCTATGCGTCCAGCTGGGCTTGGCACCGGAACGTTGCAGGATGCGTTGCGGCGTCTCACCGATAGCCACACTGAACTGACATCGATACCCGTCTCAGTAGAACTCGATGATTCCCTTGACCTAGGTGCCCCGCAGGATGTGGTGTTGTACCGCGCTGCACAAGAAGCACTCAACAATGTGGCAAAGCATTCGCTGGCAAAACATGTGTTGTTGTCGCTACGTAGTGATGAGGCTTCGTATGTTCTTGATGTGGAAGACGACGGTGTCGGAATGCAAGTTGAACCTAACCAAAGCGGTCACGGTTTGTTTTCGATGTCGAAGCGCGTTGCGCACATCGGTGGAACCGTAGACATTTCAAGTGTCGCCCCAAACGGCACACGGGTAGTTGTGACGGTCCCGAAACCGGACAGCCAATCATGAGGATCATTATTGCCGACGATCACCCAATTGTTCGGATGGGTCTTCGGGCGCTACTCGAAAGTGACCCCGAGATTGAGATTGTCGCAGAGGCCACAAACGGTCAGGAAGCTATTGCCCTGGCGGCTTTACATCTTCCCGATGTGATCCTTATGGATCTTCGAATGCCCGTCATCGACGGGGTTGGAGCAACCAAACGAATTACAAACGATTTCCCACAGGTACGTGTACTTATTGTTACTACTTACGAATCAGATGCTGACATTCTGCGCGCAATTGAAGCTGGCGCAGCTGGCTATCTGTTAAAAGACACTCCGCAGGCTGACCTTCTTGCCGCGATTCGGGCTGCTGCACGAGGCGAAACGGTGCTCGCCCCATCCGTTGCGGCGCGCATGTTGAAACGGGTTCAGGCCCCATCTCATTCGGCATTGAGCCCACGCGAGGTTGAGGTACTGAGTTGTGTGGCCGACGGTATGACGAATGCTGAAACCGGGGCAACGCTGTTCATTGGCGAAGCTACAGTGAAGACCCATCTATTGAGGGTGTTTTCCAAGCTTGGGGTAGACGACCGAACGGCGGCGGTGACTGTCGCGATCGGTCGAGGGATTCTTCCGCCGCCAACGGGTTAACGGGTCCGCCAACGGACTGCAATCAGCTGATCGGGCGGTGGGCTTCCGGAGGGGGAGTGGATCCCGGCTCTCTTACCTCGGCGACTGCCGCCCATAGGTCAGCGGCTGACGCAGGCCCCACAAAGCTCTTCACAACAACACCCTCGTGGTCGGCAATTACGGTCGTCGGAACCGCATCAATGTTGTACCGCTTGTGGCGCGAAAGGTCGGTTTGATACGACACAACTTCAACCCCAACCCGATCACTTTTGAGCAACTCGACCTTAGACACCATCGCGGCACAGGTGTCACAGGTTTCAGACGTGAACACCACAACGACCCACGGGGCAGTCGGTGAGGCGAAATCGTTGCGGTCAAGTTGTTGAGGGGTTAACCATGTCGTTTGGCTCGGTGGTTCTGGTTTTCGCTTATTGAGCGTAAGCGCCGCGACTGCGACAATCGCAGAGATAACAACTGCTAGAAGAATGACCCCGGACATGGACGAGCTACCTGTCACCGGTTGGAAGTAGAGATGTAGCGACAAGGTCGGCCATTTCGAGAATTCCTTCATAGATACCGAAGTGGGTTCGGCCCTCAAGGCGAACGAGTTCACCATTGGAAAGCAGTTTGGCAAACGCTGGGTTGGCGTTAAGAAACCCGTCGTTGGTAAGCGAGCCGAGAGCGATGGTCACCGGACACCGAATCGTTTCGGCATTGTTGAACAGGTCGGTGTACGAGTTGAGAAACAATTCCGCTTCGTTGTCGGGTTCACATTTTAACGTGATGGTTCCGTCTGGCTGCTCATCAAACCCCCAGTACACATAGCATCGGATCAGATCGTCATCAACTTTCGCAAAGGGTCCCTTGCCACGGTAATTTTCGAGTGCAGCTTCCCACGATGGAAAACTGCGCCGACGCTTTCGAGCCAGGTTGGCCATCATGTTGTCTTGAGCCGCTCTCTGCGCGGGTTCCATTGGTGGGAAGATGACCGGTTCCCACGCAAAGATGCCGCCAAACGTGCCGGGTCGGCGACGCTCTACTTCGCATACGGCGAATCCGCCTTGCGAGTGACCAATGCCGAACACGTCAGGTCGGCCGAGTAGCCCGAGTGAGCCCATCGCAATCTCGATATCGTCGGCCACCCCTGACCAGTCGAATCCACCAGCCGTTGGAACGGAAGTGTCGCCTTGAGCCCGTTGGTCGATGGCTATGCACCGAAATCGGTCGCCCAGGGCAATGACCGTCGGCACCCACGAGTGGCCGTGCATGCCAGTGGCGTGGGCCATTACCAGAATTGGTCGGTTGTAACCGTCAACAGGGTCACCGGTACCCCAGTCAGTGACAGCGACATCGACTCCATCAGATGAGTGAACGACGGTGGAGCGTTCTGGAATACGGAGGTGGGGGAGAAGGATATTGGCTCGGGGCACCGGATCATCGTAGAAGGTCAAGAGCTGGAGTTGGTAAGTAGGTTGGCCATCGAAGCTGCGTTTCGAACGGCGTAGTCTTGCCAGCAGTTGTTGAAGAGCACGTGTACTTCGTCGGCTGTTGCGGTTACTTCTCGTAGCCGGGTCGACCACTCATCAAGTTCGGCATCGTTGTACAAATATCGGAAGCGCTCTGCTGCGGTGATGCCGCGTTTCGTCCAGTTTTCATCGTTGTGGCCATGAAATCGGATGATTGCCAATGGGCTCGTGACGGCCAAGACCGGTGGGATGCTCGAAGGAAAACCTTGGGGTTCATCAACGCAAACAAAGGGAAGACCGTGGTCTTCAAGAAAGGTTAGGGTTCGGTCGCCTTCCTCACCGTCAAGCCACTTTTGATTGCGAAACTCAATGAAACATGGGTACGGGTGAAGCATCTCGACCGCCATCAAAATGCGTTCGCGGTGCGCTTCCTTTGGCCCGAACCACTCGGGGTATTGCAGGAGCACACCACCTAATCGTCCGCCGAGGTGGAGAGGTTCAAGTGAATGACGAAAGCGCTCCCAGCATTCGTCGAGTGCCGCGGGCACCAAGTGTTTGTCGTACAGGTTGCGTTTGTCTCTGAATTCGGCCTTGATCGCATCGTTCATATCGGGCCATAAGCTGTGTGGAAGTGTGGGGTGCCCGGTGAGTAGCGACCATGCTTTAACGTCGAAGACGAAACCTTCTGGCGAACGTTCTACCCACGATGTTGAAAGTTCTGGTGTCGGTGGAAAGTAATACGTTGAATCGATTTCGACAACCGAAAACTGAGACGCATAGAAGGCCAAGCGTTCAGATGCCTTCATCGAACGTTTTGGGTACCAATCGCTGTCTTTGGTGAGCGTGGCATCGGCCCAGGAACATGTCCCAACACGTACCTTCGATGCATCAACCGATAACACTGACCGGCCGGTGGGCGTTTCACTTTGCAGCCCTTGGTCAGTTTCGCTCACCCCGCCAAGGTAGCGTCTCGATTCGTGGATCGAGTGCCTGAGCGTTTTTCTGACCTTCCGGTTCGGCCGCCCCTATCGCCGATGCTGGCAAAGCCTGTGGCTGCAATACCTCTGGAAGACGGTTGGACTTTCGAACCAAAGTGGGACGGGTTTCGCTCGATCATCTTTCGTTCTGGTGACTACATCGAACTGGGAAGTCGGAATGAGAAACCGTTGACTCGATACTTTCCTGAACTTGTTGCTGCAGTGAGGCAAGTGCTTCCTGAGCGTTGCGTTGTCGATGCCGAGATTGTGGTGATCGACAATAAACAACGGATTGATTTCGATGCGTTGCAGCAACGAATACACCCTGCTGCATCCCGGGTCAATATGTTGGCCGAACGAACCCCAGCCACCGTGATCGTCTTCGACCTGATAGCGCTGGGTGGTGATGATCTGCGCACATATGGATATGAGGATCGGCGTCGAAGGCTGGAGGCCTGCAATGCAATCTGGGATGACAAGGTTCGTCTCACACCAACCACAACCGATGTTGCAACGGCACATGACTGGTTCACTCGGTTTGAGGGTGCCGGGTGCGACGGGTTGATAGCGAAGCACCGCGACACTACCTACCAGCCCGACAAGCGCCTTATGTTGAAAATTAAACATAAGCGCACAGCTGATTGTGTGGTTGCAGGATACCGAATGCATAAGAACGGCCTAGGGGTCGGGTCGTTACTGCTTGGTTTGTATGGTGAAGATGGCAGGCTGCACCACATTGGGGTGACGTCGGCTTTCACCGACGCGAAACGGCGGGCCATGCTCGACGAATTGGCACCGCTGATCGCTCACGATTTGTCGCTACACCCATGGGGAAGTTGGATTGAAGCCGAACAGGCCGCTGGGCCAGCAGGTGGGCAGCGTGTACCGGGTGGTCAAAGCCGATGGACCGGTACGAAAGACCTTTCGTTCGTTCCGCTTCGACCCGAACTTGTGTGCGAGATCACCTACGACCATATGCAGGGCGACCGGCTGCGCCATAGCGGAGCGTTTCAACGGTGGCGCACTGACCGTGACCCACTGTCATGCGGGTACGGCCAACTTGAACAACCAGTTGATTCTACGTTCGCAGATATCTTTTTCTGACGTCGTCAGCGGCTAGCCGAATACGACCTAGGACGCCACTCTCGTTTGCTGCCATTCATGCTCAAGTTTACCGAGAGGTGTTGCCGGTGGCCCTTCAACAAACGGCCAGAGTTCGTCTGAAATCGCCCGCCAATTGTTGGTGGCATTCAAACCGGCAAGCACGGCGTTCAAACCCCACTGAATACGGTTCAACACAACAAAGGCAGGCGGAAGGTTGAACCACTTCATCTTGTCGCTATGTTCACCGCTTGGATCGAAGGTTCGCTTTAATGCTTCGCGCGCATACTCATTTGTGTACGTAAACGGTTTGTCTTCCATCACCGGGTGGTAGAAGTACCCGAAGTAGTCCATGAGTTCTTCAGCACTGAACGGAGCGCCGTCAACCAACAAACCAGCAGCTTTTACCGCTGCCAAATACTTGGTGGTGTCTCGTTCGGTGACTTGATAACGAATCATTCCCCAGAACGTGTTCATCTCTTCGGCGGTGAACTCTTTAACCAGCCCGAAGTCGAGGAAGACGACCCGTATACCCATTGGGCCACCACGCTCGAACAGGTAGTTGCCGGGGTGCGGGTCACCGTTGAATATGAGGTTCCGATTGAAGCTTCGGAACACGAATCGGTAGATAGTTTCAGCGGCCAAGTCGCGATCGGCCTGGTTCCAAGATTTGGTGTCGGTAAAGCGAATGCCATCTGAAAGCGCAGTAGTCAATACCTTTGCGGTTGAGTACTCGTCGAACACCTTGGGAACAACAATGGTTGGGTGCCCAGCAAAGATTTCACCGAAGCGACGTTGACGAGAAGCTTCGAGTTTGTAGTCAAGTTCTTCGCCAACACGAAGCTTAAGTTCCTCAACAAATGGTTTCACGTCGAGGCCTTTAAACACAGCCCCCATCATGTGGGTAATCATCGAAGTGTTCGCAAGGTCGGCACTGATGGCTTGCTCTACACCGGGATATTGAACCTTCACAGCAACTGCGGTTCCGTCGTGCAGCCGCGCTCGATGCACCTGACCAATTGACGCTGAGGCAAGTGGTTTCGGATCCCACTCTGCGAACACTTTGAGTGGCTCACCGCCGAGTTCATCGCGGATGACGCCGGCCGCCAACTCGGCACTCATTGGTGGAGCATCTGACTGCAAGGTTGCTAGCTGGTCTCGTAGATGTTCCGGGAAACCATCGTTTATGAAACTGGCCATTTGGCCTAGCTTCATAAGTACGCCCTTCATGTTTCCGAGCGCTGCTGTGATTTGTTCGGCTGACTTCAGTTCAAACGCTTCATCGAGTTCGACCTTGCGGCCATCGGAAGCAACCGATCGCTTGGCTTGATGAACAACATAGGCAGCACCTGTTGATGCACCAACTTTTACAAGCTCTGTCGTTCGGTTCGTTCTGTCGAGAAGTGCAACCGGACTCGCCGGACCGGAAACCGCTGATCGGCGACGAAACAGCCGACCAGACGTTCTCCAGCGGGCGACAACCACTGCGATCGTGACGATCGCAGCAAGTTGGGTTTGAAGTTTTGTGGGGGTGAAGCGAAACACTCAGTTCGTCAGTTCTTTTGGTCAGTTCTTCTGATTAGTTCTGAAAGCGTTTCATAAGTGCACCAAACTCTTCGGCCGGGCCAGCCGGCACGGTGTATCCCGTTTCATCGCGTACTTCGTCAAAGTGGTCGCGTACGTCTTCGAGGGTGAGGTTTGCATTGAAGTATCCCTCGGTCATACCAATGAAGAATCGTGACACGCGACCGCCACCTACCGAATAGATTTCACCGGTAACGGGGCAATCTTCGTGTACGAGCCAAGCAACCACGGGTGCGACCAACTTCGGATCAAGGCGGTCAGCCATTGCACCAAGCAAATCCTCGGTCATACGCGTACGTGCAACTGGGGCGAGTGCGTTGACCTTGATGTTGTACTTGCCGCCTTCAGCCGCCAATACTCGGCTGAGCCCAACGAGGCCCATCTTTGCTGCGCCGTAGTTGGCCTGACCGAAGTTTCCGAGAATGCCGCTGCTTGAAGAGGTATTGACGATTCGGCCGTAACTTTGCTCACGCATTTTGATGAACGCCGGACGTGACACGTTGAACGCGCCCTTCAAATGGACATCAAGCACGAGGTCAATTTGCTCTGGGGTCATCTTGTGAAACGTTCCGTCACGTAAAATTCCGGCGTTGTTAATAACAATGTCGACTCGACCGAACGCGTCGATCGCCGTTTGAATGATTGCTTCGCCGCCCTCAGGGGTCGAAACCGAATTGCCGTCAATGACTGCAACCCCGCCAAGGTCGTTGATTTCCTGAGCGACCTTGGCCGCTGGGCCATCAGAGGCACCACTGCCGTCAACCGACCCACCGAGGTCGTTCACCACGACCTGGGCACCTCTCGACGCCAACAACAGGGCATGCTCGCGGCCTAAACCGCCACCAGCACCAGTGATGACAGCAACTCGGTTTTCAAATGACAGCGATCCGTCAGACATGGACGAACTCCTTAAGCAGAAGGTGAGAGGAACCTGGAATTGGCGCGTATGGCCCCGTGAACCGTAGTTCGCCCCGCAAGCGAACAACGAACTCACTAAATCGCTCAAGTCACATCACCTCGAACGCCGAAGAAGCAGATGGTCAGCCATGCCTCAATCCCTTCAGCCATCGAGTCGAACAGAAGCGCCCCGTCCCGAGGTCAAACCTGCCCACGTCGACGCGCTCGAAAGCCAAAAGAAGTCGGTTTCTGATCAATTGATCGGTGCTGCGTGGGCAGCATCGACA
The DNA here is from genome assembly GCA_031430595.1 of Acidimicrobiia bacterium. Taxonomy (GTDB): domain Bacteria; phylum Actinomycetota; class Acidimicrobiia; order Acidimicrobiales; family JANYDT01; genus JANNBN01. The sequence continues at coordinate 85,423 of JANPBU010000052.1, read as the reverse complement.
TCTGCTCAGCATGTTGGGTTGAACCGCAAAACTCAAACGATCGAGCTTTCCATCGTTGTTCCGATGTTCAACGAAGCCGCACGCATCGAAAAGTCCATCGACAAGTTGGTTTCGTCGTCACTCAATCGCACTGGTGTCGAGTTTGTTTTCGTTGACGATGGATCATCCGATGACACCCTGATCACTGTGGCTCGGGCCATCAAACATCGCGGATTCGTTCATCAGCCACGCATTGAGTCGCTGGGGCGAAACAGGGGAAAAGGTGCAGCGGTTCGGGCCGGAATCATTTCTACCCTCCCCCGAAACTCGCCGTATGCGGCATTCATCGATGCTGACCTTTCGCTGAACCCCGAAGTACTCGACACGATGCTCGAGCGTCTTCGTTCAGAACATGCCGACATGATCGTTGGGCAGCGGGTCGTAAATCTTGAGCGTCAACCGAAACTGCGGCGGTTGATGTCGCTCACCTTTACAAGTTTGACTCAGCGGCTTGCACCAACCGGCGTTCAAGACACTCAGTGTGCCTGCAAAATCTTCACTGCCGAAACGGTTAGAAAGATTGTTCAACCAATGGTCACTGAAGGGTTTGCGTTCGATGTCGAAATCTTGTTACGTGCTCAAGCGCTGAACCTCGTCGTCGTTGAGCATCCCGTCCATTGGCGCCACTCTGAGGGATCGAGTGTCAATCAGTTCACTGCGCCAATAATGATGATCCGTGATGTTCTTCGGGCACGCCGCATGATCAAGACGCTTCGATGATAAGTAAGTACTCACCCGGCAATCTGATTCGTGGTCGCCAACGTACCCATCCGCTTCGTTCTTCGACCATCATGTGACCAATGGAAAACACTCTCGCCCAAACAACCGTCGGCATGGTTATAGAAGAACTGCAGTTTGTCGTTGCCCAGGCTGAGCGCGAACAATTCCTTGAAGTCGAGGCTGCGGTCTGGACTGCCTTTTTGTCAACCTGCGATGGGTTCGAATATAAAGAGGTCTGGCTTCCCGAGGATGATGAAAATCGGGTGATTGTCATGATTTGGTGGAACAGTCTTGAGCAGTGGAAACGTATAACCATGGAACAATGCGAACAGGTTGACCTACAGATGGGTGAATGGCTTCGTCCGGTCGATATTGCTCGCACACATGTTGTTACCCGAACCTCGGGTAGCGGCGGTAACAACCCACAACGGCGAACCCCCTAACGTGGGTGCCAACAACCCCTGGAGGGAAATATGAACAAGGTTTCGTTTAGTGAAGGTATGGGTGCGCGCCGCCGCCTGTTCCCTCGAATTGCGCCCCGTGCCATTGGGGTCGCGGCCTCGGTAGTCGCTGTGATGGTTGGTCTTGTAACGCCAGCCGGTGCCCAAGAAGTTGGGCCGGCACCTCGATTGCTACCAACGGCAGTGCCAGCCGGTTACACGATCGATGACTCGTTCAACCGAAATGGGCCGAGTACGAACGTATACTACGTGCACCTACTTCGTGATGCCGGCAGCACAAAAGAGTTCTTCATTGGCTCGATCCCCGCCGGAAAGTCAACATTCGTTGAATCAATTCTTCCCAGCCGCCTGAGTGACGGTGCCAAAAAGATCAAGGTTCGCGGAACCAACGGCGCGGTGTTCACCGAAGGTGGCGAAACCCGTATTGACTGGTACGAAAAGGGTCGTTGGTTGCAGGTCAGCACCACCGGTGTTACCCAAAAGGTTGCGCTTGCCACGGCTGCTTCAGTGGTTCCTACCAAACTTCCAGATGCTTCGTTCGGTTTGAAGAAAAAGCCTGTCGGAACAGCGACTGTGTATGCCGGTCAGCTGTCGAGCCTGTCGAGTAGCTCTTACGGGGTGCTGTGGTCTAACCCGGCCGATGAACAAATTGAGTTGTTCGTATCGAACGTTGTGACGAACTACATCGACATTGCCTATCTGGGTGCTGGGTCAACCTACGTTCCGTTCACGGTCAACGGTAAGCCCGGATACATTTCGCAGCGTCTTTCTGGCACCACCGTCGTGTGGATGGAACAGCCGAACCTGTTGGTCGAAATTCGTTCAACCGAATTCAATGATGCCGGCATCGTGGCGATTGCGGCAGCGTTGGTTCCGGTTACTGAAGCGGCTTGGACTGTAGCTATTGCTGCAGCCGATCAAGTTGCTCCTCCTGTTGGGCCCGGCGACACAGGTGTACCCGCAAATACGACACCGGTTGTAGCCGAAACTGTTGCGACCGTTCCCTTCAGTGCCTATGTCGACGGACAGTGTCTCGTCTTCGCTGCTGGCGGCGTGTCAACCAAGACTTGCATCCTCGGCTTTACGTCCCCTAACTCGTTGGCTTGGAGCCCGGTTACCGCAAGCGGTAAGTCGTTCGCTGTCGGAATCGTCGGGTCGAACGTTGCAACTGTCGTAGCCAAGTCCGGGGCAGCCGAAGTCGTTCGGAAGGCGACACTGCCGGTCGCGGGTCAGCCTGGGCTCAAGTACTTCATTGTCGAGCTAGCCACACCTGCCGGAGTGACGTTTTCTGGTCTCGATGCAGCCGGAGCCGAAGTTGCTCCTGCAGTGGCGGCCGCCGTCAAGTAGCCCCGTTCCACGGACTCTCAGCCAGTCCCGTTTTACCCAGAAGTTCGAGTGACTGCGCAGCCCGGCACATCGTGTGCCGGGTTGTCCTGTTCTGTGCCAGGTTGTTCGGCCGTTAAACCCGGCACAGAATAGTTGAACCTGGCACAGGTGCGGGGTGCGGGGTGGGGTGCTTGGCGGACGGGGGAAGGGCGGGGTTAGCGGCGGGTTTCTGACCAGGTCTTGCCCTTTTCGACGTCGATGTCGTGCGGCAAACCGAGTGCCCGTTCGGCCACGATGTTTCGCTGGACGGCCCAGGTGCCACCTCCGACCGTTAGTGCCGGGCTGAACAAGTAGCCGTAATGCCAAATGGGGTCAACATCGTCGTACTGGGCGTGGGTCTTGTTTTCAGTGGGGCTTCCCGAATGAGAAAGCGTGCCCACCGGACCTGACCCTTCGATCATGCCGTGCGCCCCAGCCAACTCTTTAGCCAGTTCCATCACGTGCTGGCCGTGCTCGTCTGCGTACAGTTTTTGTACGCTCGCCTCGGCGCCCGGCTCGCGACCACTCAAACGAGATGTAAGTGTACGTAGTCTCATAAGCCGGAGCGTTTCAGCCTCGATGTACAGCTTCGCGATCCGGTCTCTAAGGTACGGGTCGTTGCAGCCACCCTGGGCTTTCACCAACTGAATGAGGTCATCTGCGGATGGCCCGGTCCCCCACAATGAACCGGCACCCGACAGGCTCACTCGCTCATTCCCTAGCGTCACTTTTGCGAGTCGCCAACCGTCGTTCTCGTGCCCGACAAGGCAATCAGCCGGAAGCATGACGTCATCGAAGAACACTTGGTTGAAGCTATGTGCACGTGTCATATCGATCACGGGTTGCATGGTGATTCCCGGTAAATCCATCGGGCAAATGAAGTACGAGATGCCCCGGTGCTTCGACACCTCGGTATCGGTTCGAGCAATCAAAATGCCGAACTTTGAGTGGTGCCCACCAGACGTCCAAATTTTCGAACCGTTCACCACGTAGTTTTCACCGTCTCGCACGGCCCGGGTTGAAATACTGGCCAGGTCTGAACCTGAGTCGGGTTCAGAAAACAGCTGACACCAAAATTCTTCCCCTGACAGAATCGGCATGAGGTAACGATCTTTTTGAGCCAGGGTTCCGGCCATAAGAAGCGTCGGGCCAGCCCAACCGATGCCAATTGCGTTGGATGGTCGCCGAACTGCGGCCCGGTTGAGCTCGTCATCAATGATGAGTTGGTGGATCGGATCTGCCGAGAGACCCCAGGGTTGTGGCCAATGCGGTGCAACGTAACCTGCGGCGGCGAGGTCGTGGCCGGACGGAGCCGGATGATCTTCTAGCCAATTGCGAACCTCGGCCCGTCGAGGATCGTTTTCGGAGGGAAGGTCGAAGTCCATGCCAAATGGTTACTTGAATGGGGCGGGAAACGCAAAAGTTTGCCGCATCGCCCGGTCTTCGGGTAGTTAGTCGGCCCAGGCCCCTTTGCCGGAGAGGGCACCTCTCGACCATCGACTTGGTGTGAGTGCAATGCCACGCGGATAGTCCTCAAACAACCAGCGAGCAAAGTTTTTGCGAGTCCATTCCGATGTTCCGGCAATGCCAATCGCTGCCTCACAAATTTTCGGATGATGCATCAACTTGGTCAGCATCTCTGACATTCGGTGATCGGGTTCAAGCTCCTGTCGAACATCAGACTCGTACGTGTCTCTAACGTTTGACACATCGCCCTGCCCGATGAGGATGGCGCGTGCTGCTGACATTCCGGTTTGTAACGCTTGACCAATACCTTCGCCGGTTAACACGTCGCAGGCGAGGGCGGCATCACCGACAAACAATGCGCGCCCGCTGCTGAGTACCGCATGATTGACGCCACAGGGAATGGGCCATGCTTTTGGCGAGTCTTCAGGAATTGCCTGATCGCCCATGACCGCACGGATATTTGGTCGTGTAAGCAGTGAAGCCCATGTCGCCTTCATAGTTTTCGTGGCGACATTTTGTGTTCGCTCGATACCAAACCCAAAATTGACCCCTCCGTTTGGCAGTGGGAAGCACCACGCGTAACCGGGTAGCAAATCAGGTTCAAACCACACCCAGAGGTTTCGTGATTCTGGGGTGTTGACGTTTGAGAAATATTGTCTGTACGCATGCCACTCACCGAGGTACGGGTCGGTTGGGCCACCACGCACTGGACCAACGATTTGTTTGCGTAACGCTGACCACATTCCGTCTGCACCAATAACATAAGGTGCACGAATTGGCGGCAAACCTACGGCCTCGATAATCACCCCATCGCTATTTTGAGTGGCCGTCGTCAACGCATGCCCTTCGTGAATAATCACGCGGTGTTCCCGAGCGAGGTCTACCAACGCAGCATCGAGATCGGTGCGGCGGGCGACTGCTGCAAATCGACCCTGGCCCCTTGGGAGCGGAAGGTGGACCGTGCGGCCCTTCGCCGACGCCACAAAAACATCGTTGACGTCTTGCCACGACGCCACCTTTGTCCGATCCAAACCCAACGCGTGAAGGCGTCGAAGGCACCCGGTTGTGAGGCCATCTCCGCAGCATTTGTCGCGAGGAAACGTCGCCTTGTCGATGATGACTACTCGTTTGCCTGATTTCGCCAGGGTTATTCCGGCCGCTGTGCCTGCCGGGCCCGCACCAATGATGACCACGTCTGCGGTGATGTAGTCTGCGGTGATTGCATTCGCCGAATTCGGGGCAGCAGCTGTTTGAATGGCGGGTAAAGCACGCATTATCTAAACGGTAGACCGGAAGGAAGTGTTGCCGCGAACTGTGAAGGGGTCACATCAGTCACCTCAACTGCCGGTCGGGCCATGGACCTGGCGGAAATTCATTCATCGAACGAGAACGATTGTGGTCCCTGAGTGCGAAGGAAAAGCACCGCAACGGGGTCGTTAACCGGCGACCACCATTCGGGGTCGGCAGCGAGTGCCTTGGCCAGTTGGTTTGAGGCAGGCAGCAACACCCGGTCTACGCCAAGACGATCCAATTCCGATTTCCAGTCCCCGGCGGCACTGGTTAGTTTCACGTACTTTTCGACGGCTTCGTCACCGTACATGTCTGGTCGGCCATCCATCGCCACCGGAATCCGATTCCAAATCAGCCAACCGCCGTAGTTGTAGTGGTTCAAGAGTTTCCCGCCCGGATGCTTGACCAGCCACTCGGTAGCGATAACCGGTTGCACCGCAGCTTGACGCGAGGCAACGCCCGACTGAGAAATATCGCCAGCGGTCATGAACAAGAGCGACCCAACCACACCAGCGCCAACGGCTGCTGCAATAAGGCCCTTCTGTTGCAGCGTGGCTTCACCGGGCTGAGGTAAGCGAATGGAACGTGTGGAACTTGCAACCCGATGCCGCCGGTCGCGGCGTTTGCCCCACAGCGTCGCCAAAACCGGTGCACCGCACACCGTGGCCTGGCTGATGTTCCTCGCCGATTGCAGTCCAAGCAACAAAAAGGGAAGCGTGAGGCCGAGGTCGGTGAGGCCCACATGACGGCGTTCGATCACCATCAAGCCAATCACGCCGATGCCGAAGAGCGCGAATGGCCAAAACTGCACCCTGAGGAAATTCGGTGCGAACCACTCGCCCACATACCTGGTCGATGCATTGTCACCAAGGTAAGTAAACGGATAAATCAAACCGTTAATAGTGTTGGGGGTAGCCAGTGATGCAGCAACACATGCGCCAAGAAGTGCCCAGATAGATACGAGACGCTTCCAAGTGCCAACCGGGCGCCCACCTCTGGTCCACGCAAATCGGTGAAGTAGTTGTTCTCCGAGTGCCCCTGCGGCGAATACGCCAACCATCGCGATACCAAAAATGAATCCGCCGTGAAGGTTGGCCCAAATTGCGATAAGTGGCGCGAGTTCCCACGGAATGCGGCCCAACTCACTATTTCGCCACTGGTGCAACCTAAGCCCGGTGATGGTCACGAACAATAAGGTGAGCATTTGGGGACGCACGCCCCAGGTGTGCACCGTAGAAACGGCAGCCAACGCAGTAATGACGGAGCTTGCTATCGGGGTTAAACCGCTACGCCGAATGGTTTGGTGAAGCACCCCCCAGGCCAACGTGATCACCGTCGCCGCGCCAAGGATCAGAAGCGGCCAACTGCCGACCCGCCAGGCGGAGAACAGCAGGATTTCGCTTAACCATTCGTGCGCTATCCAGGTTCTGCCCGCGGCCGACCACGAAAATGGATCCGTTTTGGGAATTGCGCTGGTTCGAAGAATCCATCGGCCGGTTGCAAGATGCCACGGAAGGTCCGGGTCGACCGGCGGGCTGATGGCAATGGAGAACAGCACCCCGAAAAGGGCCGCAACCATCGCTCGTGCCGGTGTGACGAGATGGGCGAATTGTTGCGTCGTTCGACTGGTCACCGTGGGCATCTCAGAAAATTGGGCGCCGTTTCCTGTGTGTTGGCCCGATTTTGGGGGTGTCGACCTCTGGGCGTCAACGGCACTCATACGGGTTCTATCGACAAACAAGGGGTGCGACCTAAGTCGATTCGTCGCCTGTCGTCACGGTTCGCGTCAAATTTCTTACGGAAATGTTGATGGGTGCGGTATTGTCTGAAGCGAGTCACCGGGCCAGCGTCGTCCCGGAGGCATCACTCAGTTGGTTCACCCATTTGGTGGCCGTTGTTGATCCTCCCTGAAAGGCACGCCGCATGAACGCTTCCGTTGATCGTTTCGCTCCAACTCAATTCCCTGATTACCCGAAGGCCCAGGGTCTCTACGACCCTAAACATGAGCACGATGCGTGTGGTGTCAGCTTTGTGGCAAACATTAAGGGTGTGCGGTCGCACGACATCGTTGCGAAGGGGGTGCAGGCGCTCGAAAATATGGAGCATCGAGGGGCCAGCGGCTCGGAGATCAATACTGGTGACGGCGCCGGAATCCTCATTCAAATGCCGCACGAATTTTTCCGGGCGATCCTTCCGTTTGAACTTCCGGCACCAGGCGAATACGTGGCGGGCATGGTGTTCTTGCCGCAAGATCAAGCTCAGGCTGACGCGGCGGTTGCGCGCATCACCAAAATTGTCGAGCAGGAAGGTATGCGAACACTGGGTTGGCGCTTTTTGACCGTTGACTCATCGACGATTGGTCCATCGGCAAAAGCCGTTATGCCACAGTTTCGGCAGCTCTTTTTGCGGGGGATCGACCCGTACCTGAATGACATGGCGCTTGAACGGCGGGCCTTTGTGGTTCGTAAGCGTATTGAGAATGAAGTTACAGGGGTTTATTTCCCGAGTCTCAGTCATCGCACGATTATTTACAAGGGCATGTTGACAACGGGTCAGTTAGCTCAGTTTTTTGCTGATCTTCGCGACGAGCGTCTGACATCGGCCATTGCGCTGGTGCACTCTCGGTTTTCAACGAATACTTTCCCTTCTTGGCCGCTCAGTCACCCGTACCGTTATGTGGCGCACAACGGCGAAATCAATACGGTGCAGGGCAACCGAAACTGGATGCGGGCCCGTGAAGCTTTGCTTGCGAGCGATGTCATTCCAGGTGACTTGAAGCGGTTGTTTCCGATCGTGCAGCCGGCCGGATCTGACTCTGCAAGTTTCGATAACGTACTTGAGCTGTTGCACCTTGGCGGCCGTCCGCTGCATCATGCCGTACTCATGATGATTCCAGAGGCTTGGGAAAATCATGCGTCGATGAGCGATGAACTCAAGGCGTTTTACCAGTTTCATTCGGCGCTTATTGAGCCTTGGGATGGTCCCGCTTCCATCGCGTTTACCGACGGAACAATCATTGGTGCGGTACTCGACCGCAACGGGTTACGACCGTCGCGGTATTGGGTGACTAGCGACGATCTTGTTGTCATGGCCTCGGAAGTAGGAGTCCTTGACATTGACCCGGCGAAGGTGATCAAGAAGGGGCGTCTGCAACCCGGTCGTATGTTTCTCATCGATACCGCTCAGGGTCGCATTATTGACGACAACGAGGTGAAGCACACGCTCGCTACCACGCACCCATATGAAGATTGGTTGAGTGCTGGCTTGCTTCATATCGATGATCTTCCAGATCGTAAGCATGAGGTGTACAGCCACGAGTCGGTTCTTCGTCGTCAACAAACCTTTGGTTACACCCAGGAAGAATTGAAGCTTCTTATTACGCCAATGGCCAAGAACGGCCAAGAAGCGTTGGGTTCAATGGGAACCGATACCCCGATAGCGGTGTTGTCGAAGCGACCCCGTCTGTTGTTCGACTATTTCCAGCAACTGTTTGCTCAGGTGACAAACCCGCCTCTCGATGCGATTCGTGAAGAGTTAGTAACAAGCCTCGGTAACGCCATCGGGCCTGAAGGCAACCTGCTGAGCCCCGGGCCGGGCAGTTGTCGAATGATCAGCCTGTCGTCGCCGGTCATCGACAATGACGACCTCGCCAAATTGATTCACGTAAACGACGACGAAGACATGCCCGGCTTCACGCCACATGTCGTTCGCGGGTTGTTTCCCGTGGCCGAAGACGGAGCCGGCCTCACTCGTCGCCTCTCCGAGATTCGGGCGGAAGTTTCCGTGGCGATCGCGGCTGGGGCGAAGCTCATCATCTTGAGCGACCGCGATTCAAACGCCGAACTTGCACCGATTCCGTCGTTGCTGATGGTTGCCGCCGTGCATCATCACTTGCTTCGTGAAAAGACCCGCACCCAAGTTTCGTTGATTGTAGAAACGGGCGACTGTCGCGAGGTTCATCACGCCTGCCTGCTTGTAGGTTTCGGTGCTTCCGCGATTAACCCGTACCTGGCAATGGAATCGATTGAAGACATGATTCTTCAGGGAGAGTTCAAGGCTGACCCAGCAAAAGCTGTGTACGCATATATTAAGGGGTTAAGCAAAGGTATCTTGAAGGTGATGTCGAAGATGGGGATTTCGACGGTTGCTTCCTATATGGGCGCCCAGGTATTCGAAGCAATTGGTTTGAGTAACGACCTCATTGACGAGTATTTTGTTGGAACCGTGAGTCGTCTCGGTGGGGTTGGCATCGAGGTCATTGCTGAAGAAGCTGCTGCTCGCCATGCTCACGCGTATCCGGTGCGAGCTACAGCGCGGGCCCATCGCCAACTTGAATGGGGCGGCGAATACCAGTGGCGCCGTGAAGGTGAGTACCACCTGTTTAACCCCGAAACAGTCTTCAAGCTGCAGCATGCGACTAGGTCGGGTCGATACGAGGTGTTCAAGGAATATACGAAGATGGTCAACGACCAATCGACGAACCTTGCCACGCTACGAGGCCTTTTCGAATTTCGTTTCGGTGCTCGCCCAGCCATTTCGACTGATGAAGTTGAACCAGTCGAAACAATCTTGAAGCGGTTCTCAACCGGCGCAATGTCGTATGGGTCTATATCAGCTGAAGCCCACGAAACCCTTGCAATTGCGATGAATCGAATCGGCGCGAAGTCGAACACCGGCGAGGGCGGCGAAGACCCAGAACGGTTCGTCACTTTGGAAAATGGTGACTCGAAACGATCGTCGATCAAGCAGGTCGCATCGGGTCGATTCGGGGTGACGAGTGAGTACCTCGTCAACGCCGATGACCTTCAGATCAAAATGGCACAGGGGGCCAAGCCCGGTGAAGGTGGTCAACTTCCTGGTCACAAGGTGTACCCGTGGATTGCAAAGACTCGTCACTCAACACCGGGGGTTGGCCTCATTAGCCCCCCTCCACATCACGATATCTACTCGATCGAAGATTTGGCGCAACTTATTCACGATCTGAAAAACGCGAACAATCAGGCGAGGGTGCACGTAAAACTGGTTGCCGAGGTGGGCGTCGGAACCGTTGCTGCCGGTGTGTCGAAAGCTCACGCCGACGTCGTACTAATCTCTGGTCACGATGGTGGCACGGGTGCGTCGCCGTTAACTTCGTTGAAGCATGCTGGCGGGCCGTGGGAACTTGGCCTGGCCGAGACCCAACAAACACTGCTACTCAACGGGCTTCGCGATCGAATCGTGGTTCAAGCCGACGGACAACTCAAAACAGGTCGAGACGTCATTGTGGCTGCCCTCCTCGGTGCCGAAGAATTCGGGTTCGCTACGGCGCCGCTTGTAGTTAGCGGTTGCATCATGATGAGGGTTTGTCATCTCGATACCTGCCCCGTTGGTGTGGCAACCCAAAACCCCGAGCTGCGTAAAAAGTTCTCGGGCAAGCCAGAGTTTGTTGAAAACTTCTTCCAGTACATTGCCCAAGAAGTACGCGAGCTTATGGCTCAGTTGGGTTTTGCGACCATGGATGAGATGGTCGGTCGGGCCGAAATGCTCGACACCGCCAAGGCTGTGACGCACTGGAAGGCTGCTGGGCTTGATCTCAGCCCCATTCTTCACGTGCCATCGCTTCCTGAAGGTGCCTCACGTCGCCGCACCACCACCCAAGATCACGGTCTTGATAAGGCACTCGACAACACGCTGATCGAACTTTGCGAAGTCGCCCTTCAAGACGCAATACCGGTTTCACTTGAGTTGCCGATTCGAAACGTGAACCGAACCGTCGGGACGATGCTGGGCGCCGAAGTCACCCGTCGATACGGTGGCGAAGGGCTTCCGGAACACACGATTCAAATCCACTTTTCAGGGTCAGCCGGAAACTCGTTTGGGGCTTTCCTTCCAGCCGGAATCACCTTGCGGGTTGAAGGCGACGCTAACGACTATGTAGGTAAGGGCCTTTCCGGCGGAAACATCAGTATGTTCCCACACCGAACTGCCCCAAAGTCCTTCGTGGCCGAGGATTCCGTCATTGCGGGCAATGTGTTGCTGTACGGCGCTACCGCCGGAAATGTCTTCCTCCGCGGCAAAGTGGGTGAACGGTTCTGCGTTCGTAACTCTGGTGCAACCGCTGTTGTCGAGGGTGTTGGCGACCATGCTTGCGAATATATGACTGGCGGACGTGTCGTTGTGCTTGGCCCAACCGGCCGTAACTTTGGGGCAGGAATGAGCGGCGGTATGGCCTTCATCTATGACCCGGCCGGAACCTTCCCAATGCTGTTGAACCGGGAGATGGTCGACATTGATCCGTTGACCGACGCCGACAACGAATGGCTTCACGGTATTGTCGCTCGCCATCATCACGAGACCCATTCAGCGGTCGCCGAACGTTTACTTATCGATTGGTCTACAGCTGTTGAAGAGTTCGTAAAGGTAATGCCCCAGGATTACAAAAGAGTACTTCGAGCTGCGGCCGCTGCCGAATCTGAAGGCCGCAATGTCGATGAAGCAATCATGGCTGCGGCCCGTGCATAACGTAACTAGAGGAGACTGAACATCATGGGTGAACTTGGTGGTTTCATGAAGCACACACGCGAGACGCCGGTTCGACGTCCGGTGCCGGTGAGGTTGCGCGACTGGAAAGAGGTGTACGAGCCGTTTGAGGAAGCGAAACTCAAAACTCAAGCTGGCCGCTGCATGGATTGCGGTATACCGTTCTGTCACAACGGCTGTCCGCTTGGTAATTACATTCCTGAGTGGAATGACCTGGTGTACCGAAACGATTGGCAGTCGGCCATCGAGCGGCTACACGCGACAAACAACTTTCCAGAGTTCACCGGGCGATTGTGCCCGGCACCTTGCGAGGGTGCCTGCGTGTTGGGTATCAACGACGATCCGGTGACGATCAAAAATGTTGAAAATACGATTATCGACCGGGCCTGGGAAGAAGGCTGGGTTGAGCCAGTCATGGCGACGGTAAAGACAGGAAAGAAGGTAGCGGTTATCGGGTCGGGCCCAGCTGGTCTCGCTACGGCTCAGCAACTTACCCGTGCTGGTCACAACGTGACGGTGTTCGAACGAGCCGATCGCGTTGGTGGGTTGCTGCGGTACGGCATTCCTGAATTCAAGATGGAAAAAGCTGTGCTCGATCGTCGAATCGCGCAAATGCAAGCCGAAGGAACCGTGTTTGTAGTCAACGCGAACGTTGGCCAAGACGATGGTCCGTCGGTTGAAAGTATGCGCGCAGAGTTCGATGCGATTGTTTTGGCTGGCGGTTCGACTGCTGGTCGTGATCTTGCAATCCCTGGCCGAGAATTAAGAGGCGTTCACTACGCAATGGAATTTCTTCCGTTAGCGAACAAAGTGCAAGAAGGTGACACGACCGTCTCGGCAATCGATGCCGCCGGAAAGCGAGTGGTGATCATTGGTGGAGGCGACACCGGAGCCGATTGTCTGGGTACTTCACATCGCCAGGGTGCCATCAGTATCCAGCAGTTTGAAATCATGCCTCGGCCTCCGGAAGATCGAGCCACCGAAAACCCCTGGCCGCTGTTCCCGTTTGTCTACAAGGTCACGTCGGCGCACGAAGAGGGCGGCGACCGGGTGTACTCGGTAACGACAACCGAGTTTTTTGGTGAGAACGGGGTGTTGACCGGCCTCCGAGGTCACGAGGTTGTGCAGACGTTCACCGACGGGCGCATGTCGTTCGACAAGGTTGAAGGCTCAGAGTTCGAACAACCGGTTGACCTAGTGTTCTTGGCTATGGGCTTTACGGGGCCCGAGCGTGGGGGGCTCCTTGAACAACTCGGTGTTGAAATCGACGCCCGTGGCAATGTCGCTCGTACTGGCGATTACTCCACCAGCGTTGACGGAGTTTTCGTTGCTGGCGACATGGGGCGGGGCCAAAGCCTGATTGTGTGGGCCATTGCCGAAGGCCGTTCCGCTGCCGCTGCGGCTGATGCCTGGCTAGTGGGGGAAACCACACTTCCGTCGCCGCTAGTCGCTGCCGCAACCCTGACGCCTGCATTGGCCTAATTAGGGGTTGTTTGTTGGCCTGAGGCAACGCCTCCAGGTGGGCCTGCCGAATTTTCTGACGGTCAACATCGCTTGCATCTTTCGGTGTGATGCAAGCCAAGTCGACATTCCCGTCTCGGTTCGTCCCGTAATGAAACAAACGATCGTCCCCAATCCAATCATTACGGAAACGAACGGACAGGTGGGTTTTCGACACACGGCGATTCATTACGGAACGAACGAACAGGTGGGTTTCGCGCATAGCCAGCCGACATCCGGACGATCGACACGCCTCCGTAGCTCTTCCCGCCGGCCACTGACATCGCCAAGGTCGACTTGCGGCGAATGTTCATCTTTTGCCGGATGGTCGAGGGAGTCCAGCCGTGCGGGCAATCGCGGCTCGGGTGCCTGGTTAACCGAGGCCGGTGACTGGCGGCTTGGCCGGGGCTACGCCGCCACCGTCATCTGGCGGGGGAGTCGGGTCGGCCGGTTTCGGTTCGGTCTTTGGTGGCTTGGGTTCAGTCTTCGGTGGTTTTGGTTCTGTCTTTGGTGGTTTGGTGACCGGGGGGTCAGCATCGTCACCGGCGCCCACAGCGGCACGGCTGGTTGGCTTCTTCGTGTCGCTAGTACTGTTGTCGCCAGAAGAACCAGAACTGTCTGCTGGTTTGGTTGAACGTGCAGTGGTGGTCTTCGGAGGAAGTGTGGTGGCCCCGGCCGTCGGGTTACCTTTGCAATCGACACCTTCAGCTGGCCGGTAATTTGCACTTACCCGGTCGGTTTTCGTTCGACCGTCTACATATGTGCGAATACGAGTGGTGTACACCCGCTTGCAAAGATTTCGCTTCTCAATCGTCTGTTCGCCAACTTCGCCAGTCACATACTTGGTTGAGTACAGGCTGATCGTGAGTGACCGATCGGTGTATGTGGGCCAGAGTAAAACCCCGTACGGCGTGTTATTCCTAATTTTCAAGTCAGGTGCCGGAAATGACAGGGTTGCCTCGCGACCGTATGGGTACCGAGAGATGTATAACGAATGTGACTGATATTCCACCAGGTCAAGACCGGCAAAGAATGCTGCGTTGAACATCGTTGTTGCGTATTGGGAAATGCCACCACCAAAGTTTTCGGTGTAGACACCATCTTCGATGACGTGAGCTTTGTAGAAACCGTTGGCTTCAGTTCGTTGGCCAACGAAGGCATTCACCGAGAATGTTTCGCCGGGGCCAATGACCACGCCTTTGGTGAGGTCGGCAATGTGATGAATGTTCTTCACGCGCACTTCGCCAGGTTTATGTTTCGTGGTGAAGGTGCCAATGAGTTCTTTGACGCCAAGCGTCGTGATTCGCTCAGTCGTAACTTTTGGCTGAATTGTCTTGAGGCGAAGTTCTACCGGTGTTGCTGCACCACTGGCCAAAGCAGCGTTCAGTACGTCAACGGAATCTGCGTCGCAACACACCTGCCCAACCTGTGCTGGAACAGCAGTAACGGTTCCATCATTGTTGACCTGAAGCCGTGCGTCGCGGGGTGACTCTCCAATTTTACCGAGTGCCTTTACGACCGCCTTCAGGGCTTTTTCTTCGTCGAGAGTAAGTCGAACTCGCCCCTCGACAATCGACGGTTGTACGAGCTTGCGAAGTTGCTTGGGTTGGAGCAAAGCCGACTTTTCTCCGACACGAATTTCAAGAGCGTTCGACGTAAGACGTTCAGCTTCGGCCACCAGCACCCGAAGATCGTCTGAGCTGTAGCGCTGGGGAAGCGCAACTCGATCCACTGCAATTACCGGGCCGACAGGGCCCTGTTGAACGAGCAGTGGGAGAGAAGCAACGATGACATCTCCTGAAATGCCGCTTCCGGGCCGACCGGGCCGAATAGCAAAACCGTCATCTTGAACAATGAGTTCAGGGTCGACTGGTTCGACTCGACGGTCGGTGTCGTTTGCGGCCAGGGTTGCGTCGATACGTGTCGCATCAACACTGATCGGTACCTCAATCCGAGTCGTTCCGAAAAATGACCCGAGGTATGAACCAATACGTTTCGTGGCGCCACCGTCGTGCCCGACAGCCAACAAATGGTTAGTGAGCTTTTGACGTTGTACCGTCACACCGAGATCTGCGCCCGTGACGCTAAAGCCACCTTCTGGTGCGGCGATACCAACCGCCATGGTTCGATATCGACCGTCGAGGGTATCGAGGAAAGTTGCTAGTTCTACCCGATTCATCCCACCCAAATTTGCGCCGGCCACGGCGACATTTCGCTGAATGCGACCACGGTGGGCGCGAGCATCGATAAGTGCAGCGAACGAAAGCAGGATCAACACGCTTCCAGCAGCGATCGACGCTACGGTCCAAACGCGTGAGGTGTCGCGGGTGAGGGCCCTTGCCCTGACGGGACTTTCTATGTTTGTTCGCCTGTCGATGATGGAAGAAGTCATACCGGCCGAGCTGAGTCAATTCAGGGAGTTGCCTCTATGGTAATCGTTCAGCGCCGTATTCTTCACCACCCCAAGTGAATGGCGGTTCAGTTACCCGTTTGTTCTGATTACCGGGTCAAACGTTTTGACTTCTTCGAGCTGCTCACCCATCGTTTCGATGATTTTGTCGAAGCAGGTTTTGCCGTGGGCGGCCGATGCGCCAGTCGGGTCTCCGATGATTCCGAGGGGAAGTTCGCCTCCTTCGGGAGCCGGGTCGAAGTCGTTCGACAACCATCCGAACGCCACACTTCCACCAAAGCGAACGTGCTTGTTGCGAGCCAAATGTTCGGGTACTCTGCGAACCGCGTGACTCATATCAACCAAATCTGGGCGGACGTGAAGCATCAGCGACGTTTCATCGTGTCCGGCATGAATACTCATTCCGAGTTCGTTTCCTAGGTCGGTAGCCATCCACGGATGAAGCAGGAACGTGCGAAGGCCATATTTGAGCCGAAGATCGCGGCACGCAACCTGAAGTAACGCCGAGTTACCACCATGAGCGTTGACAAACACCATGGTTCGTGCCGGCGTCAACATCAAACACCGGGCGAGGTCGTCAAGCACAGCCAGCATGGTTTGCGCTGACAGCCAAAAGGTACCGGGTGCCCAAGCATGCTCGTTTGACTTTGTGTAGGCGAGCGTAGGAAGTAGCCACAGATCGAGTTGATCGCCGTATCGTTGCACGGCGGCCTGAGCGGTTGACTCGGCAAGCACCATATCGGTCGAAAGAGGAAGGTGCGGCCCATGCGCTTCGATTGCCCCAAGTGGCTGAATGATCACCGAGTCAGACCGCAACCGACGGTGTAACGCGTGGGCGGAATGATCTCCGAGGAACCGAGAAGTGAGGTCGAACGGTACTGACATACGGCCAGAATACTTGCAGGAGACGGGGTCGCTCAGCTGTCGCTTTTGGCGGGCGGCGTGTGAGAATCTAAAACGTGACTGCAACGAAACTTGAACAATCCAGTGGGTCCGTAGGTTCGAGTGATGCCGGGGTGATCATCATCGGCGGGGGCCACAACGGGCTCATATGCGGAACCTACCTTGCGAAAGCCGGGCTGAAAGTAACGATCATCGAGGCCCGAAGCTCAAGCGGCGGGAATGCCTCAACCGAAGTTGCGCTGGGCGGGGCTCGGGTCAACATTTGTAACTGTGATCACACGATGTTTCGTTCAACGCCGATCGCCGACGAACTCGACCTCGCAAAGCACGGGTTGAAGTACATCGATTCCGATCTCTCGCAGGCCAACGTGCACTGGGATGGCGGGAAGCCCTGGTTCTTATTTCACGATGTCGAGCGAACCATTGATGGGCTGGGCCACACTTATCCGGGCGAAGTGGCCAACTACCGCCGGTATCTGAAGACTGCGCTTCCTATTGCTCGAACCATCCTAGATGTCGCGAATGGAATGCCAACCCCCGGATCAATCGCACCAAAAGTTGCTAAGCGCGCACTCGGTGCCGCAGCCATTCTGAGTTGGTCAAAAAAGAGCGTTGGCGATGTTGTCCGTTCGTTCTTCGACGTAGAACAGCTTCGCGGCCCAATGGTTACTATCGGGCCGGCTGTTTGGGGCTTATCTCCAGAGTTTCCGAATACCGGTCTTGGCGCTATCACATACGCGCTTCGCCACGCAGTGTTGTCGGGACGACCGGTCGGCGGAAGTGGGGCGTTGCCGAACGCAGTGGAATCGGCATTCAAAGCGGCCGGTGGAGAAATCCTCTTTTCTACCCGTGTCGATCAGATCTTGTGTGAGGGTTCGTCAGTTGTAGGCGTACGTACTACCACCGGTGAAGAGTTGCGAGCCCCGATTGTGGTGGTTGCGGCCGACCCCCGTGCAGCCCTTGTCGAGTGGCTGAAGGGCGCACCGCCACAAGCTCAAGCGTTGATCTCGAAGTACCAGGCTCAGCCGCAGCATGACGGATACGAATCCAAGATCGATGCAGTGATGACCGGGCGGTACCGATTCAAGTCAATCGACGACAGCCTTCTAGCCAAGATAGGCGTCACCCACGATCAAATAGCGAACTCCACGTCGATTATGGCGACATCGCTCGCTGACATGGCAGCTGCTTACGAGATGAAGGGCCGCGGGGTTATCGCCGATCGACCGTTGTTGTATGTGAACACACCATCGATCAAAGACCCATCGGTTGCTGCAGACCTTCCAGCCGGTGATGAAGTGTTTAGCCTTGAAGCGCTATGGACCCCCTTTGCCCTGCAGGGTGGCTGGGAAAATACGAAAGAACCCGAGCGATGGCTACAACGCTTCAGTGACATGGTTGAAGTACCCGGTCAAGATTCGTTTATGACCTCGCTAAAAGATTGGCGTCTGATGGGGCCAATCGAATACGAGAAGCAATTCTCGATGGTTCGTGGCTATGCACCGAGTTTTGCGGGTACCCCCATCACCACCATGTTGGGCAAAGACCCTGAACTTACGAGATACCACACCCCCGTCGATGGGCTCTTTTTGACCGGTGCGGCTACCTTCCCGGGGGCCGGGATTTGGGGTGCATCCGGGCGTAACGCTGCTGCGGTGATTCTCTCTTCGGACTCACGCACTGCCAAGGCCCGCCGAGCCGTCGCCTAACCCACACTTGCTTGGCGTTCGCCTCACTTACCCCCGCTTTATTGGAAGAATCCCGGCTTATTAAGCCGGGATTCCTCCAATTACTGCGGGTTTACTGCGATGTGTGGGCTATTTAAAGCTTGATGCTCGGATCGATGAACTCGTTGGTCATGAGGTCAGCCGACGTGAGGCCTTCTTTGGTTTTGGTTCCCTCAGAGGCATAGGTCTTCTGGGCAATGGCGACGAACTTGTCGGAACGAGCAAAGTCGAACGAACCGAGGGTTCCGTCGCCCGAGTTAGCGACAAGGCCGTCCTTCAACTGCGCTTCAACCGAGGCCTGAGCCTGAGCAGCGGTGTACACCCACCCGGTGTTGTACTTCACAACAAGGTCAACGATGAGCGCATTTGCGGCAGCTGGGTCGGTGACGAATGCCTTGGTGGCACGCTGTACAACCGGAACCAGTACCTTGAAGCAATCCTTCATCTTGTCGAAGTCCGCAGAGCGAACAGCTAGCGGTGCAGCAACCGGATCCCAGCCTGCATCGGCAATCAACTGGTACGCGACAGGCTTAGCCCACTCCTTCAATTCACGCTCGTAGAAGTACGGCTCAGCGGAGGCAAAACCCTGTTGGGCTGACTTTCCGTTGTCAGCAACCCACTGATCTGGGGTGCCCTTGTACGAACCATCGATTTGATCTTTGGTGATTTGTCCGTCGGCGACAAGGAAGCTCAGGTACGCAGCTGGGCCGAACACACGAATCTTTACGTCTTTTGGAAGGTCTTTAATGGCTTTTGCGTCCGGATACTTTTCCGGGTCCCACATGATGATCTGGGGGTTTTTGTTGAGCGGGGCCACAATTGCCTTCGTTGGGAATTCGATCGAGCTTGACACTGCATCATCGGTGGCAACGTAACCAAGGTGGATCGACTGATCTTTGTACATGGTTGAGGTGACTGATTCGTAGGCAATGGCTGGGCCACCGACACGAATTTGGAGCTTGATTCCGGTGTCGGTTGTTCCGTCCATCAGCGGACCGGTGACGGTCTTCTTCTGGTCGTCAACTGTTGGGCTGGCTCCAATCATTTGGTACAGGGCACCGTGTTCGGCTTCGGGGTTCCAGTCGGTCTGCACGACCAGGGTGTCTGGGCAAACGCCCTTCAACGAAGCGCCAGCTGCGGCAGCAACCGGTGCAGCGGTTTCGACCGGAGCTACCGCAGTGGTGTCGGTTCCGGTTTCTGGTGCGACGGTTTCGGCAGGTACGGATTCTGCAGTTGCTGCCGAGGTTTCGGTTGCGGCTGAGGTTTCGGTTGCTGCTGAGGTTTCGGCTGGGGCTGAACTACTGCCGCCACAGGCAGCTAGAAATAGCGCACCAGCGAGGGGCACAGCCAATAGGGCTGACTTCTTCATACGGTCTCCTTGGAGTGGGTGGTGGTGTGGAGGTGTTGCGGGTAAAACTGTGTGAAGTTGGGGGGAGAGGTGTGGCGGGAAGCAGGGGAACTGTACGACGGTTTTACGACTTGGTTTCGTTCCAAACATCGACGAACTTGCCTTTGAGAACGCTGAAGAACCCGAAGAAGATCAATCCGAGTGCTGCGGCTGTGATGATGCAGGCCCATGTGGCTGGGCCACGAAGACGAGAGTTGTACACGTCAACGAGTAGGCCAAGGCCCGCATCGCCTTGGCGGTAGAACACGTCGCCGACGATGGCACCAATGACGGCAAGGCCGGCAGAAATACGGAAACCGGTAAAGATTGACGGCGAGGCAGCAGGAAGTTGCAGGGTGAGGAGGCGGCGCCAACGACCAACACCATGCAAGGTGAAGAGGTCGTGGTACCCGTCTTCAACACCTCGAAGGCCGAACAACGTGTTGGCGATAATTGGGAAGATGGTAATGATCACCGTGACGAAGATACGGGGGCTCTTTGCGTACCCAAGAATCGAACCAATCAATGGTGAAATGGTCAGAATGGGGATGGCCTGCAACGCCACAAAGTAGGGGTAGAACGACCGCTCAAGCGTTCGTGATTGGGCCATAACGATGGCAATAAACATGCCGAGAATGATGGCAATGCCTAACCCAACTACTGCGACCTGCACATCAAGCCAGGTCGCCGCCAATATTTTTTCTCTCACGATTTTGTCGCCGAAACCCTGCGTGAAGATACGGTGCGGGGGTGGCAGAACGAACCGCTTATAGGGTTTCAGAAGTAAACGGCCGCCGTACCAAAGAGCCAAAAACAAGCCAAAAACGGTGAGTGGTCCCAAAACCCCGATTGCGTCGAAACGTTTCTTCGGGGTTTGGGGGGCCGTCACCGCTGCTTGTTCAATAAAAATGTCGTTGACGAGTTGCGTAGTCATCGTTTTCCTCCGGGAAGCCGATTGCTGGCACCAAGTCGGCCGGTTATGGGGTCCGTTGTTTGACCGGAGGTCTGAGTGTCACCGAATGCCTTGCGAATTGGGGCGTAAGCCTCGTGAAGCGCATCGTTAACCTGCCCCGTAATCACCGCGAATTCGGGGGTGTAGCGAATTGACTGGGTTCGGGGATACTCAAACGGAACCTCGAACTCGGCAATGATTCGACCCGGTCGAGCCGACATGACGAGCACCCGAGTTGAGAGGTACACCGCTTCGCTGATCGAGTGCGTAATGAAAAGCCCGGCGAACTTGTTACGCACGAACAACTGCATGAGTTCGGTATTCAAACGATCTCGGGTGATCTCGTCGATGGCCCCGAACGGCTCGTCGAACAAGAACACCTTCGGGCTAAGTGTGAGTGATCGAGCCAGCGAAGCCCGCATTTTCATTCCACCAGAAAGCGACTTTGGGTACTTGTTTTCAAAACCCTTCAAGCCAACGAGTTCGATGGCTTCGGCCGCCAGGCGCTTGATGTCGCCCGCCGGTCGTTTATGAAGTTCAGCGAAAAGTTCGACATTCTTTTGGACCGTCCGCCACGGCAGGAGTGTTGCGTCTTGGAAGACGTATCCGATGCTATTGCGATCAACATCGATAGTGCCCCCGCTGATGTCTGTCAGCCCCGACGCCATTTTCAACAACGTCGACTTACCGCACCCGGACGGGCCAATGATCGAGACGAACTCCCCGGGCGAGACGCTGAACGACGCTTCTTCGACAGCATGGGTGCCGTCGGGAAACACTTTGGACAGATCAGAGAACGTCAGAGCCGGCGGAACTGCGGACTTCACGGAAGGAGGTGACACACAACACACTCTAGGCAAAAGAATTGAGGGCAAAACCGGAACGAAGCACTGTTCACAAATTCGTCACAAAGCTTTCTCAAAATTGGCTATTCCCATGTGCGAGTCACGCTGGTTCGCGCCACGACAGCGCCAGATTTCCAGACGGTTCGCTGCTGATCGCCGCGGGCAATCGCATCGGCCAGGTCGATCCCAGGCAACGAAACAAGATCAGCAATATCACCAGGTTGAACCGAGACAATCGGAAGACCCATCGCCTTGCGAGCGCACGCTGACACCGATTCCCAAGCCTCATGGGGAAGCAGGTGGCCGGCCATCACCAGAAGCGCAGCAGTCTCGGTTGGGTCGTGGCGGCCCATCGAATTGAATGGGTCTCGAACGTTGTCGGCGCCGCCAGCAACATTCACCCCGGCATCTCGCAACATCCGAATGGCCGTAAGACCTCGCGGTGGTGCAACAACGTGGTCGCGTGACTGAAGGAAAAGGTTTGTTTGTGGAAGCGCCACAACATTCACCCCGGCAGCCGCAACAATCTCGGCGGTGGCTCGTTGCTGCTTCTCGTCTTGCATCGCAAGGCTGCAGCAATGGCTAGCAGTCGCCCGTCCGGTGTAACCGGTTGCGATTACTCGTTCGGCGAGGTAACGAAGATCTTCGCTCGTCGTTTCGAGATTTTCGTCTGTATGCAGATCAATGTCGCGGCCAAGTTCACCCGCAAGATCGAGTGCAATGTCGGTCGCTCGGAAACGGTTAGTATCGAGGTGCGGACAACCGCCAACCACTACCGACGGGTCCATCTCGACTGACTCGCGAAGAAGCCGACGGTTCACTGCGCTTCCTGGCTCATCGCTACCAACCCAACCGGTGAGGCTCACGAGTTGAATATCGCAGAGGTGCGACATGGCAAGCTTCACAGTGAGTAGTGCCTCCATGGCCTTGAGGTCCATGCCTTCGTGAACATTCACATGCGTACGTATGGCTGTGATCCCGCTAGCAACCAGCTCGTACACAGCCCGCGTGGCTCGACCAACCATGGCATCGACGGTAAGAGTCGGAAAGAAGTCGACCCAGCCAACGATGGCACCCATGAGGTCGCCCTTCGGATTCGGTACAGCTTGAGCCGTAAGTACCTTATCGAGATGGGCGTGGGGCTCGACTGGCGACCCGAGCAGCATCGAACCGCTTATGTTCTCAGTGTTGCCGACACGGGCTGGCCCGGTTTGTTCGACTACCGCAATTCGGCCCCCAACAATCGACAGGTCAACCAGACGACCGTCGATGAGCCGTGCGTTAGTTATCCAGTCTGTTGTCATGCAGGAACGTTGTACGCAGGTGATTGTGTCGGCAGCTGTAATGCCGTCAGGGGAACCCCAGCCTTTGGAAGTACTTCGTTTGCCCACATATGAATTTGTTCAGTGATCTGTGCACGTGACAACCCTGGGAGGTCGAGGAACAAGCAGAGATGCTCAAGGCCGAATCGTTCTCGGTACATTGACACCATGTCGACACAGTCGTCAACGGAACCGATCGCCGCAATATTTTGCTCGATCGACATTTCGAGTGTTGGTTGAACACCAAACGCAAGCTTGTTTCCGTCAGCGTCTTTGTAGTTGGTGAATCGCCCATAGGGAGCAAGGAAGCGACTGAATTCGTCGTGTCCGTCGCGTGCAGCAGCAATCGCACCTTCGCGGGTTTTTGCTACGTGTGCATTCAGTACGAGTACTTTGTTCTCGCCCTGACGAAGGGTTGTTCCATGAGCCTCGTTGTAGGTGTCGGTGTAGTGCTTCCAACGAGGAACCATCAGATCGGGATGCATCAGCCAATACACGCCGCGGTGGCCAGCCCTCGGAACGTATTCCATCGTTTCGCCGCTGGTTACCGGTTGGTAGAACGGCACGTCGCGGGTGACTCTAGGAACCATGGTCATGTCGGTAACGGTATGCCCACGGTCGGGGATGCCGGTTGGCGGGAACTGATAGTGCTTACCGGTGAACGAAAACCGCTCGTTACCCCACGCTGCTTTGATGACTTCGACGGCTTCTTCGAATTGCTCACGGTTGAAGGCATCGTCTTTGGCACTCATGTCGTTATCGCCAGAAGCGACCCGGCTGCCGAGCGCCATTGCCTCGCGCGGAACCGTGCCGCGGGCGACGCCGAATTCCATTCGTCCTTTGGTCAAAATGTCGGCCATAGCAAAGTCTTCTGCGAGCCGAAGCGGATGCCACTGCGGAACCACATTGAACATTTGCCCGAGGCGGATATTCTTCGTGTGTTGCGCCAAGGCCAGGCCGAAAAGCACCAGGTTCGGTGTGACTTCGTAGCCTTCGTATTGAAAGTGGTGTTCGGTGAACCACATGCAATTGAAACCGGCCTTGTCGGCCTCCATCGCCCACGCGGTGAGATTTTCGTAACACGCGATGTAGTCAGGTTGACCGTAACGGCGGTCAGTTGGAACGGGGCCAGCGTTTCCGGCGTCGGGCATGGGGACGGTTCCGAAGAAGTTGAGATCACAGCGCATGAGGTGATGTTACGAAACTCTGGGGGGTGAGGGGTAGTCCTAATCGCCGCAAACTGAACATTTTGTAAAGTCTTCTAGCAGAATTCATCGTGGGAAGGGTCGATCTTTGCCGTTGTAAGGTCAGTGCATGCCTGTACCTCCACCCGGTGAACGTGAAATTTTGACCTGGGACCTCTTCGGAGCGTCTTCAATCAACCTGGCCGAGCAGGTTGCGCAAAGTGGGTACCGACCCGACATGATCCTGGCCATTGCTCGCGGCGGTTTGCTGCCAGCCGGTTCGCTCGGATACGCACTGAGCATCAAAAACGTGTTCGTGATTTCGGTCGAGTACTACACCGGCATTGGCGAAACGCTTGACTTCCCGGTGATGTTGCCGCCACAACTCAACCTGATTGACATCGCTGACAAGAAGGTGCTCGTGGTTGACGATGTTGCCGACACGGGGCATACCCTCAAGGCAGTAATGGACTTCATCACAGCAAACGTGGCAGAAGTACGTAACGCAGTCATTTACGAAAAGCCCCATTCGATCGTGAAATGCGATTTTGTGTGGCGTCGAACCGACCGGTGGATCGACTTTCCGTGGTCTGATAAGCCACCGGTGCTACTGCCGAGCGGCGAACTTAACGATGCGCAGGTCGAAGGCCACTAAGGCGTTCTCGTTGTTTGAACCTGTGCCAGGTTTAACGGTTGTGTACCAGGTTGATCGGACGCAAAACCTTGCACAGAACAACACAACCTGGCACACGATGTACGTGGCGGTCTACTTTTTGGGTTTCGCTGCGTTTTTCGTTTTCGCGGGCACTGCCTTCGACGTCTTGGCCACCTTCGCAACTTTTACCGCCGCGACTGCCTTCACAGGTTTTGCCTTGGTCGGAAGAGCTTTCGCAGGCGTTGCCTTGAACCCACTCTTTTTTGAGACAGCTACGGCTTTAACAAGAGCCTTTTTCGGCACGGCCTTCACCGCACCAGCCTTGACTGGCACAGTCTTTGCGACCTTTGCCGGGGTAGCTTTTGCTGGTCTGGACTGAGTGGCAGTAGCGGCCTTCGCCGGAGCTGCCTTCGTGGCCGTGGCCTTTACTGGAACTGTTTTTACCGGGACTTTCTTCGCCGGAGCTGCTTTGGTCGCCTTGGACTTCGCAGCGGTAACTTTCGTCGGGACCTTCGTCGGAGCAGCAGCTTTCGGCTTTGCGATCGCTTTCACTTTGGGTTCAGTCGCGGCCTTTGGCTTGGCTGGGGCTTTGGTCGGGCTCTTGGCTACAGCTTTCGGCACGGCAGCCTTCTTCACAGCAGCTTTCTTCGCAGCAGCTTTCTTCGCAGCAGCCTTCTTCGCCGAGACAGCGACCGGCGCAGGCGGAACAACAGCAGCGGCAGGTGATCCGATCAGGGCAAGCTGGATTCCTCGGCGTTCAGCATCGAAACTCGCAACGATGAACGAATGTGTTTCGCCACGACGAACGACTTCTTTAGCTGACTTTGGCATGGGGTCAGCCAAACCGTGTAGTGGCGAATACCCTCGGGCGCCGGCAACGGTGACATAAAAACCGTGGCTTGAATACGACTCGATTTCACCCTCGACAAGGGTGCCAATCCCATGTTCGGCCACGAACGAAATGAAGGCAAGGGGTTCATTGATCGGTTCACCCTGTTTGCGTGCAAACTCAGGACGCTTCGACGATGATGTGTTGGCCGGTGTTGCCTTAACAGCTGTCGACGCGGCTGTGTCAGCAGAATCGTCGGTGCCCTGTGTTTGTCCGACGACCTGGTCGCGGCCTTTGCCTCGGCGTCGATCACGTCGACCTCGTCGTGCACTTGACTGCTCGACGATTCCTTCAGTCTCTGACTCGAGTACCGCACGACCCGAGCTACGAGGAGTTTTCGCAGAGACCGGTCGCGTTGAGGAAGCTGCCACCGGTTTGGCCGCAAACGTAGGCGGAGCTTTCGGAACCGGCATAGGTCGCATTGCTTCCTTCGACCCAATGCGAACCTGGCTTCGTTTAGCTTCGCGAACGGCTTCGCGGCTCTTCGGACCCCGCACGGGTGTGCGATCCATGAATACCCAACCGAGGCCAGGAACGGGTTTGCCGCCGATGAGGCGACCACGGTCGAAGAGCCAGTCGTAGGTTCCGTGGAACTCTTGAAACGAGTCATTCGAAAATACGGTTGCACCGAGCTTGTCGGCAACCTTCAAAATAAAACTGTCGCCTCGGCCGATGGTGCCTGCTGGAGGCATAATGATTTCGCCTGCTTCGTAAGCCGATTCAAAAACTTGTGCTTCTTTTGGATCGACGCGATGGGCGAACGATGTATCGACGATGACCAAAACCTCGGCACCGGGGTGCTCTTCCACGAACGACTGAACCGCTTCATCAAGCTGGTTCAGGCTGGGGAGTGAGCGACCCTCAGTGGCGATGTTTGATCCGTCGACCACGACTTTGTACGTGGTCATGAACTTGTGGACCTACTTCGTTATGTGTTTGTAAAGGGAAGTAAAAATGGGAACTGCATTGTTGTGCTGGCGTCCAGCCCCAAAAAAGAAACGCTCGGACGCCAACTCCGTTACCGACGTATCGGCACGTTGCCTTACGAAGTCAAGCAGAAATATTGCGGTACTTCGAGCATTTCGTGCAAACCTGTCTTCTTGTGAGCGAGCAAACTTCCGAAAAATCCCCTATTCGAGCGGTTCTTTGGGATTTTGGCGGGGTTATTCTGACCAGCCCGTTTGAGGCATTTTCCCGATACGAGCAAGCAAATGGCCTTCCGTCCAATTTCATTCGTTCGATAAACGCCGTGAATCCGGATACGAATGCCTGGGCTCAATTCGAACGGACCCAGGTGAGCTTTGACGAGTTCTGTATGTTGTTCGAAGCGGAAGCGTCTGCTGCTGGGCACGTCGTGAACGCTCGCCAGATCATGGCACTCCTTGACGGTGAACTACGTCCGCAGATGGTCGAGGCACTGCACGAATTGAAAGCAGCTGGGTACCTACTGGCCCTACTTACGAACAACGTCGTTACCGCCAATCAAGAGTCTGAACGAAGTTCCCTTGCCCGACCGGCAGTCTGGGAGTCGAAACGACTCGGAACCCACGGACGCGAGGAAGTGCTTCGACTTTTTGATTACGTGGTTGAGTCGAGCGTCGTTGGCTTCCGAAAACCCGAACGACAATTCTATGAGGCTGCTTGTAGCGGTCTCGATGTTGTCCCGCACGAGTGTGTATTCCTCGATGATCTTGGCATCAATCTTAAACCCGCTGCAATCATGGGTATGCATACGATCAAAGTTGGTGACCCCGACATTGCCCTACGTGAGCTTGAAACTAAACTCGGCATGGCGTTTGGCTCATATCGTCAAGCGGGCTCGGCTGGGTAACCCTCAGGGTTACTTGACTGCCAGTTCCATGAGTCAGCACACATACTATCGACGGTATTTTCTGCAACCCAGCCGAGTTCCTCGCGAGCCTTAGTGGGGTCGGCAAACGATATGGCGACGTCACCGGGGCGACGGTCAACAAACCGGTGAGGGATGTCGACACCAGAAGCTTGCTCAAACGACCTTATCATGTCAATGACACTTAAACCTTTTCCGGTACCGAGGTTCCATACGCGACAGCCCGCTTCGTCTCCGAGTCGATCAAGGTGCTCAAGGCATCGCAGGTGGCCTCGGGCCAAATCGACTACATGGATGTAATCGCGAACCCCGGTTCCGTCAGCGGTTGGGTAATCGTTGCCGTAAACCTTGAGTTCGTCGAGTCGACCAACTGCTACCTGGCTGATAAATGGCAGCAGGTTATTCGGTATGCCGTTGGGGTCTTCACCAATGCGTCCGCTTGGATGTGCCCCTACCGGATTGAAGTAGCGAAGTAAGCCGAATCGCCATGTTGCGTTCGCCGCAGCGACATCACGAAGAATGTCTTCAAGGAACAGTTTTGTGCGCGCATACGGGTTGGTGCCGCTCAGGGGTGAACTCTCGTTGATTGGGGCAACTGCCAATGCTCCGTAGACCGTAGCGCTCGATGAAAACACGAGCGTGCGACAATCAACAGCTTCCATCACCCGCAACAACTCGAGGGTTCCGGTGATGTTGTTATGGTAGTACCGAAGAGGAATTGCGTTGCTTTCACCCACTGCTTTAAGCCCAGCAAAGTGAATCACAGCATCGGGGCGTTCGGCTTCGAATGCCGCCATCAATGCAGATTCATCGAGTAAATCGACACGATGAACAGCGGCGGATTTTCCAGTTAACTCGGCGACGCGCCGAAGTGATTCGGGCTTCGAGTTGTCAAAGTTGTCGACCACTGCAACCGTATGTCCGTTACTCAGTAGCTCGAGAACCGTATGGCTACCTATGTATCCAGCACCGCCAGTTACTAAAACGTGCATGATATGTACTTTACAAACTGTCGACAACGCCGTGAGCAAGAAGCTCAAGTTCGTGGTCGTGGGCATGATGGCTGCCCGTGGCTGGTGAACCCGACTTTGCTCTGGCAACAACCCGCACAGCTTTGTTGCGGGTTTCCGCGATAGCTCGTACCCGCCCCTCGATAAAGGCCCACGCCCCAAAGTTCGCTGCTTCTTCCTGTAACCACGTGACGTCGACGGCGTTCGGATAACGATCAACGATCGACGCGACCTTCTCGTGTGGCCACGGGTAAAGCTGTTCTACTTTGACAATGGCAATTGCACCCTGTTTGCCTGCTTGCGCACGTGCCTTATCGGCATCCCAAGCAACTTTGCCGCTGCACAGCACCACCCGCTTGACGTCGGCCGGGTTGATGATTGAACGGTCGTCGAGTACTTCTTGGAAGGTTCCTTCGGTGAGTTCAGAAACGTTTGAACGCGATTCTTTGGCCCGTAAGCCACTCTTGGGTGACATGACGATGAGGGGTTTTCGGTTCGCCGAGAACATTTGTCGTCGTAGGAGGTGGAAGAACTGGGCGGCGGTTGTTACGTTCGCAACCCGCATGTTGTCTTGGGCGCACAGCTGCAGAAAACGTTCAAGTCGCGCCGATGAATGCTCGGGCCCCTGGCCCTCGTAACCATGGGGAAGCAACAGTGTGAGTGAAGACATCTGACCCCACTTTGTTTCGCCCGATGCAATGAACTGGTCGATGATGATCTGGGCACCATTTGCGAAGTCACCAAACTGGGCTTCCCAAGCAACAAAGGTATTTGGATCCTGAATGCTGTACCCGTAGTCGAACCCGATAACGGCATACTCCGATAGCGACGAATCGAAGACTCGGAATGCACCTTGCGACGAATCGATGTTGGCCAATGGGGTATGAGGTTGACCTGTACGCGTATCAATGAACACCGACTGGCGATGACTGAAGGTTCCTCGGCGAGAGTCTTCACCTGATAAGCGCACGTTGAATCCGTCGAGGCACAATGAGCCGTACGCCATTGCCTCGCCCAATGCCCAGTCGATTTCGCCGGTTGCCTCGTAGGTAGCTTTACGTACCTCGAGCTGTTTTGCCAGCTTCGGATGAATATTGAAACCCGTCGGCCAACTGTGGGTTGCAGCTGCGATTCGGTCGAGGGCTGATCGTTCGACGGCCGATGAAACTGTGTCAAATGGTGATCCAATATCGTCGGCGTTAGGAGGCGATATGAGCCCGGTTGAGGTGAGGCCCCGGGTCTCGTCGAGGGCAACCTGCATAATCGCCTGGTACGACGAATAGGCGAGGTCAGCCTCTTCCTGGGTGATGTCTTTGCGTCCAACAAGCGACGCCGCATAGATCTCGCGTGTCGACGGGTGAGCGTCGATGCGTTCGTACATGAGGGGCTGCGTGTATCGCGGTTCGTCGCCTTCGTTGTGTCCCATACGGCGATAGCAGACGAGGTCGATCACCACATCTTTCTTGAATCGCTGTCGAAATTCGGCGGCGAGCCGACCCACCCGGTAACACGCTTCGGCATCGTCGCCGTTGACGTGAAAGATAAGTGCCTGAACCATTTTGGCGACATCGCTGCAGTACACCGACGAGCGGGCCGACTCGGGGTCGGTAGTGAAACCAACCTGGTTGTTAACAATGAGGTGGATGGTGCCACCGGTTTTGTAGCCGGGTAGCTGGCTCATGTTCAGCGTTTCTTGCACGATGCCTTGACCAATAAACGCAGCATCGCCGTGCATAATGATCGGCAGCACCTTCGAGAAGGTGGCGTCGCCGAGCACATCCATTTGCGCCCGAACCATGCCTTCAACCACGGGATACACGGCTTCGAGGTGCGACGGGTTTGGTGCGAGTGCAACGGCCATCGAACCCCCGCGAAGGCCAGTGTACGTACCTTGCGAGCCGAGGTGATACTTCACGTCTCCGGAACCGTAAACGGTGCCCTCAATGACGTCTTCAAATTCTTTGAACACCTGGTTGACTGACTTGCCGACGACATTGACGAGCGTGTTGAGGCGACCGCGGTGAGGCATTCCGATTACTGCAGACTCGACGCCATCGATTGACGCGGCATCGAGCACAGCATCCATGATCACCATGGCTGATTCGCCACCTTCAAGACCGAATCGTTTCGTACCGGGATAGCGTTTAGCGAAGAACTTTTCGAATGCTTCAGCAGTGTTTAGGCGATCAAGAATTCGGCGCTGCTCGTCAGGCTTGAGGGTTCCGTCAACACCTTCAATTTTTGACTGAATCCAATGCTTTTCAACTGGATCAAGAATATGCATGTACTCGGTACCGACCGTACGGCAATAGGCATCGCGCATGATTCCGAGAAGCTGGCCAAAGGTGTGATGGTCAGCGCCCGCAATATCGCCGGTGTACACGTCGCGGTCAAGATCCCAAATGGACAGTTCGTAAGTAAACGGATCAAGTTCATCTGGCATCTCGCGATCCATCAAATCAAGCGGATCGATATCTGAAATGAGATGTCCGCGCGACCGATACGCGTTGATGATTTCCTGCGCAGCCGAAGCCTTGATGACAGCGGCGCGAATGGTATCCACAGGGTTTTTGTCGATATGCCAACGAGCAGGCTCGTAGGGGATGATCATCGAATCAAAAATGTCATCCCAGAACTGCTCGTCGTCAGTGAGTAGGTGCTGAATCTTGTCGAGGAATTGCCCAGACTCGGCCCCCTGAATGATTCGGTGGTCGTAGGTTGAGGTAATCATGACCGTTTTTGAAATACCGATTTCGGCGAGCTTTGCCGGGTCGGCCGCCATGAACGCGGCGGGGTAGTCGATGGTTCCGAGACCGACGATTGCAGCCTGGCCAGGCATGAGGCGCGGAACGCTGTGTCGGGTACCGATACCGCCAGGGTTAGTAAGCGAAACAGTCACCCCGGCAAAATCGTCGACGCCGAGTTTGTTACTACGAGCCTTACGGATGATGGCCTCGTAGGCGTCGTAAAACTCGCGGAACGTAAGCTTGTTGGCATTCTTGATGCACGGTACAACGAGTGCCCGAGAACCATCGGCCTTAGCCAGGTCTACCGCGATTCCGAGACCGACTGTTTCGTGGCGCACGAGCAGCGGGCTGCCTGTTTCGTCGCGGCTAAACGTGTTGCGCATGTTTGGTACCGCATCGAGGGCCTTGACGATCGCATAGGCAATGAGGTGAGTGAAGCTGACCTTGCCGCCACGGGTGCGTTTCAGATGATTGTTGATAATGCTGCGCTGTACTTCGAGCAGTTTGGCCGGAACATCACGAACACTGGTGGCCGTCGGAACATCGAGGCTGGCCTCCATGTTTTGTACAATTTTGGAGGCTACACCTCGAAGTATCGATGTTTCCCCGCCAGCAACGACGGGTGGCCGGGAAGTAATCGGGGCAACTGAAACAGGTGTTTGCGGAGCCGCCGCAGGCGGGACTGAAGTAGGCGGGGGTGCAGTCGTCGTAACCGTCGTCGCTACGGCTGTAATAACGGGCGCGACTGGGGGCTGGGTCATCGGGGTTGGTGTCCCATTTGACGAATCGGCGTAGAGAACAATCGCATGCTTGGCATCGAAATAGTTCCGCCAGCTCTCAGAAACTAAGGATGGGCTTTCTACGTACAACTCGCGCATCTCGTCTACAAGCCACGAGTTGGGTCCGAGGGAAGGGTCATCAGACAGCATGTCGGTCACGACAGATCAGACTAGCCGGGCCTCTGTTCCCATTTTGTGCTGCATTGCGGCATATTTGCTGAGTTGTTCGATTCGAAAAATCAACTGTTTAGGCGGTGTCGCTAACTTCAAACGGCCTGTACGGTGGATATGTGCGGTCGCTCACATCCTCCCCCCATCGTTCTACCCATCATCGTTCGCCCGGTCGTCGGCCCCTTTTGAAAAACGTGGGTGCATTGTTTGTGGCGTTGAGCCTCGTCATGCTTGGGGCAACCAGCGGAACCGCTGAGGCGAAGCCGAAGTCAAAGGTCAAAAAGGCACCGGTGTCGGCAAACGCAAAGGCCGTCGTCACCGAGTCACCCGATGGAATCTACCGATTCCCTAAACGAACAACCGACTGGACCGTACCCCCCGCCGCTGCATTCAAGCCATGCTTTGAAGCAGTTGAGTGCGCGACGGTGTTAGCCCCGATGAACTACGCCGACAAGCGCAGCCCGATGATTGAGTTGAACGTCACCCGGCGCAAGGCCAGAGATCAGGCCAACCGAATTGGCATCATGTTTGTTAACCCTGGAGGCCCTGGCGGCGGAACCTCTGGCCTCGTTCGGTTTGCAGAGCGAATTTTCCCGGCCCCGATGATCGACCGATTCGACATCATTGGTCTTGACCCACGCGGCACCGAAAAGTCGACGCCCGTGCTGTGCGAAAGCGAACCGAACCGTCGAGCAGCTGACTACAACGCCCTTTTGGCGAATTACACCAGAGGCTGTGCCAAGGCAAGCGGCCAATACCTGAAGTACGTCGACACCGTAAGTTCGGCTACCGATCACGACTGGGTGCGCCAAGCCCTCGGTGAAGCCAAGGCCAACTACTTGGGCTTTTCGTACGGCGGATACCTCGGGGCGATGTATGCACAACTCTTTCCGCAGACGCTACGTACAGTGATTCTTGACTCGGGCCTTGACAACACAGTTTTCGGGACCCGAATTCGTGAAGAGCAGGCTGGGTCGCGCGAGCGAACCCTGTTGGCTTTCTTGAAAGCATGCTCTGACGGAACGTTTACGCCATGTGCGTTTAACGACGGAACCGACCTGGTGAAGCGGTACGAAGCGATTCAAACGAAGTTCCCAAATATCCGTTTGTTGCAGAACCCGGCGTCGGGTCGCCAAGCTGAATTCGAAATCAAAATGTATTTGTTGTTGTCCGAACGAGAACTTGGTTGGCCAAAGTTGGCTGAGGGTCTACTGAAAGCAACCACTTCGAATTTTCCAGAAAAGGAAATCCCGTTGTTGCCTCGGTCGAGTTCGATCAACCTCGTCGACTCTGAACCGTTCTTCGATGCCTATGTGTGCCGCGACGGTTTCTATAACCGTGACCCGGCCGTTGAACAGCAGTCGTACGAGCGCATGTTTACGATCGCCCCGCATATGACAGGGATCGCGCTTGGGACCGGACAAACCAGTGCTTGCCTTTTCTGGCCGGTTCCTGCTCTTGCGCAACCCCCGATTGTCCCAAACGGAATCGTCCCGGTGTTGCTCATTGGCTCGTATAACGACATGCAGACCCCATACCAGTGGCAGGTTGGCATGCAGGCCACCACCGGCGGCGTGCTGGTAAGCCGAAACGGTTCGTCGCATGGGGCCATCCCCGATTCGAAGTGCGTTGCTGACTTTGCGGTCTCGTTTGTGATTGACGTGGTGCTTCCACCGGTCGGCTCACTCTGCGCTTCATAGGCTGTCAGGACAATCAAACAAGGGGATGTCCCGACCGGAGGCCGGCGGGTAATCGCTGTTGATTGGTCGGGGGCAAAGGTTGGCTCTGAACGTCGAATCTGGTTGGCTGAAGTAACCGCCAACCGGGTTGATCGTCTGGAATCGGGGCGAAGTCGTAGCGAAACCATCAACGAAGTGGCTGCGGTGGCTAATGCTTGCCGGCGCTTAGGTGAACAGCTCATGGTGGGTCTCGATTTTTCGTTCGGGTTTCCGAGCTGGTTCGCGAACAGTCTCGGTGTCACCGACGCAGCCTCGCTCTGGGCCGTGACGGCTGCACAGGCCGAGGAATGGTTGGGTTCGTGCAACCCGCCGTTTTGGGGTCGTCCCGGCAAGGCAAACCCTCATGAGGGCGAACGGGGGTTTCGACAAACTGAACTTGCGCTGCGACCAGGGTTCGTCCCAAAGTCAACGTTCCAGATCGGTGGTGCCGGGTCAGTCGGAACCGGGTCGCTGAGGGGGATTCCGTTCTTGCTCGAATTGGTCGAGGCCAGATTCGCTATTTGGCCGTTTAGCCCCGTCGGTCAGTGCACGGTGGTCGAGATGTATCCGAGGATGCATACCGGGCCGGTGGTGAAGTCGAACGAAGCAGCCCGAAGTGAATACCTCATGAGACCGAGGATGTTCGCCGACGTTGAGATTTCAGGCGAAATCCTTCACCGAGCCGTTGGCTCTGAAGACGCTTTCGATGCATTGTTGAGCGCAGTCGGAATGTGGCGTCGAGTGGTCGCGGGTTCGTTACCGCCATTGCCTGCAACGTTGCCAGCAGGCGCTGCCATCGAAGGTTGGATCTGGTAACTAGTTTGTAGGGATGGCAGCCCCCAAGAACGATGGCATGGACAAAAGTCGCTTCATCTATACAATGCGCGATTTGCGCCGGTTTTACCCACCCGACCGTGAAGTGCTCAAAGGCATCCACATTTCTATGTGGCCAGGCGCGAAGATCGGGGTGCTCGGGTCGAACGGTTCTGGCAAGTCGAGCTTGTTGAAGATTATGGCTGGTGTCGATGACGGCTTTACCGGCGAAGCCCGCCTCACCCCCGGTTTTTCGGTTGGTTATCTGGCCCAAGAACCGTTACTCAACCCCGATAAAGATGTGCTCGGAAACGTGAAGGAAGGCGTCGCCGAAATAGCGGGGTTAGTTGATCGTTACAACGTTGTGTGCGAGGCCATGGGTGAGCCCGACGCTGACTTCGATAAGTTGTTGGCCGAACAGGCAGACCTCCAAGACAAGATCGACGCTGCCAACGCTTGGGATCTTGACCGTCAACTCGAAATTGCTATGGATGCATTGCGTTGTCCGCCGTCAGATTCGGGTGTTACAACGCTTTCCGGGGGTGAAAAACGGCGGGTGGCCTTGTGCAAATTGCTGCTTTCGAAGCCCGATTTGTTGCTGCTTGACGAACCTACGAACCATCTCGACGCAGAGTCGGTTGCTTGGTTAGAGCGCTTTCTTCAGGATTATACGGGCACGGTTGTGGCTGTTACCCATGATCGATACTTCCTCGATAATGCCGCCGGTTGGATTCTCGAACTGGATCGGGGCGCGGGCATTCCGTACGAGGGAAACTACTCCGGGTGGCTTGACCAGAAGCGGGCGCGACTTGCTTCGGAAGAGAAAACTGTGTCGGCCCGTCAGCGCGCATTGGCCCAGGAACTCGAGTGGGTGAAGCAGTCGCCGCGCGCCCGCCAGGCGAAGAGTAAGGCTCGTTTGAGTGCATACGAAGAGTTGCTTGCTGAGGCTCAGAGTGCCGATGGACAGCAGTCGAAGTTAGAAATTGTGATCCCGACGCCACCACGTCTTGGTGACATTGTTATTCATGCCGACGGATTATCGAAGGGGTTCGGCGACAAGCTCTTGATTGAAAGTCTTGAGTTCAAGCTGCCACCGGCGGGCATTGTTGGCATTGTTGGTGCCAACGGTGCGGGTAAAACGACGCTTTTCCGCATGATTATGGGGGTAGAGCAACCGGACGAAGGCAAGCTCACGATTGGTTCAACCGTTAAGCTTGCATACGTTGATCAGAGTCGCGATGACCTTGACCCCGAAAAAACTGCGTACGAAGAAATCACCGATGGGTTTGACGAGTTCAAGTTCAATGGCCGGGTGATCAACGGTCGGGCGTACTGTGCGTCGTTTAACTTTAAGGGTGCCGACCAGCAGAAAAAGGTGGGTGACCTGTCGGGTGGTGAACGCAACCGGGTGCAGTTGGCGAAGCTGTTGAAGTCTGGTGGAAACGTATTGCTGCTTGACGAACCAACGAACGATCTTGATGTTGATACTCTGCGCGCATTAGAAGATGCTCTCATTGCCTTCCCGGGTTGTGCGGTGGTTATTAGTCACGATCGCTGGTTCTTGAACCGTATCTGTACACACGTTCTTGCGTTCGAAGGTGATAGTCAAGTTCGTTGGTTCGAAGGTAACTTTGCTGACTATGAGGCAATGCGTCGGAAGGAGCTTGGGGCCGATGCTGACCAGCCTCACCGTTTCAAGTTCAAGCCGCTCGTGCGTTAGCCATGCCGCTTAAAGTCTTGCAACGAATCGTGGCGGTGTGCTGTGTCGTGAGTATCGCCGGAATGATTGTCACGAATATTCGAGAGAATATTGGTGGAGCCATGGCATTCGGCATGTTTGGAGCTTCCGCGATGATTGTGTTGATTGTCGTGAACGCCGTGGTTCGAGGTACGAATCACGGTGGAGCGCAACCGGCTCTGGCCGCCGAGCTCGAAGCGAGGGTCGCTGAACTCGTCAAAAGCGGCACCGATGAGGCGCTGTTGCGAAGCGTAGTGGGCAAAGCCGTCAGGTTAGGCCGAGGCGAACAAACCGCGTAGCGGCATAGTTTTTGTCGAACTGGTTCAGCGAGCCACGTGAATGACACACTGGAGGTGTGAGCTCAACCTTCGAAGATCGTCCCGCACCCGTTCGAACCAAAATCACTGAGTTGCTTGGCGTCGACTATCCCATTATTCAGGCCCCGATGGGATGGATTGCGCGAGCTCAGCTGGCTTCGGCGGTATCGAATGCCGGTGGAATGGGGATCATCGAAACGTCGTCTGGCGAACTCGACAACGTTAAGGCCGAAATCGCCAAAATGCGCGACCTCACCGATAAACCTTTCGGGGTAAACATCGCCCAAGCCTTCGTTCGAGACCCAAACATCGTCGAATTCGTCGTG
Organism: Acidimicrobiia bacterium; assembly: GCA_031430595.1. Taxonomy (GTDB): domain Bacteria; phylum Actinomycetota; class Acidimicrobiia; order Acidimicrobiales; family JANYDT01; genus JANNBN01. Next base: position 48,320 of record JANPBU010000052.1, on the reverse strand, counting down.
GAGCAAGGTGTGAGATTTGTCACCACAAGCGCCGGGGATCCGACCAAATACACAGCACAACTGAAGGCGGCTGGGCTTACGGTTTTCCATGTCGTGCCCACCCTCGCCGGAGCGCTCAAAGCGGTCGCTGCCGGTGTCGATGGTTTGGTTGTCGAGGGCGGCGAAGGAGGAGGTTTCAAAAACCCCAGAGACGTCGCAACAATGGTGCTACTTCCGTTGGTCGCCTCTAAAGTTCGGGTTCCGATTGTGGCAGCTGGGGGCATTTGCGACGGGGTAACTATGGCGGCTGCTTTTGCGCTTGGTGCCGACGCAGTGCAAATGGGCACCCGTATGGTGAGTGCCGCAGAATCGCCGGTCCACGCCAATTGGAAACAAGCGATTATTGACGCCGCCGAAACTGACACGGTGTTTCTGAACCGCTTTTCGAAGCCGGGTCTTCGAGCCCTGAGGACTGAAAAAACTTCGGCCCTGGAACACCAAGATCATGTTGGGATGGAACACCTAGCCAACGCTCTGGACCTCTACTTTGGGGGAGATATGGAAGCTGCGATTGCACTGTCGGGTCAGGTCGCCGGTCGTATCGAAAAGGTTGAACCGGTATCCGAAATTTTGCATCGAACGATCCGGGAATTTCGAACAACAATGCTTCGCCTCAGCGAGTTCGCGGTCTGAGCTTCGTTTGGGGGTGGTTACCTACGAGGGGTGGGAAGATTCGGCTTTTTCATTCATACTGATGGCATGGCTATTGACCTACCCCCTGACCTACCTTCGCTCGAAACACTTCGCCACATCCTTGACCGGTTGAAGGCAAATGACATCACCTGGTTCAAAGACCAATTTTCCCAGGGCAAGTTCGCCTGGCTGAAAGGCCGTCTTCCGAACGGTGAATTTGAAAAGATTGAAACCCGTGTTCAAGCCGGTGACCTCTCGCCGTTGAAGGGTGCCCTTTCAAGCGTCGACCTTCCCGGAATGGACCTGTTTAAGGGCATTGGCGGCATAGCTGCCGGTGTCGGGGCTGGCGGTGTTGGTGCGGCTGCTGGTGCGGCTGCGATGGCCGGAAAGTCTGCTGTTGACCTCAAAGACGACGGCAAGAAGAAGGGCAAGGGCCTGTTGTGGCTACTTCCAGCCGTCGTTGCAATTGCGTTCCTCGGATGGTTGCTACCTCGCTGTGGCGGAAGCAGTAGCGCCCCGGTGGAAGACACCGAAGTGGTTGAAGACAGCGTTGCCGTCGAAGAAACCATTGCCCTCGACACGACGGTTGCTGCCGTTGAGACTGTGCCAGCCGAAACCGTTACTGCAGAAACTTCAATTGCTCCAACCACCGTCGCCGCTGCTGCCGCTGCCCCTGGTGACCTGTTGTCGGTTGCCGGAGCAGCTGGGTCATTCAACACGCTGGCTGCTGCGGTTAACGCTGCTGGTCTCACCGAGACGCTTCAGGGTGCCGGGCCGTTCACTGTCTTTGCTCCTACCGATGCTGCGTTTGCAGCTCTACCCGCTGGCCTGGTTGAGGCGTTGTTGAAGCCAGAAAACAAAGATGCCCTCACCAAGATCTTGACGTACCACGTGGTGTCGGGCAAGGTCCTGGCTGCTGACGTTGTCGCTGGCCCAGTCAAGACGGTCGAAGGTTCCGAGTTTGTTATCTCTACCGATGGTGGAGTGAAGCTCAACGGTGACACCACGGTTACCGCGACCGATATAGCCGCATCAAACGGTGTCATCCATGTCATCGACAAGGTGCTTGTTCCGAAGTCTGTTGACGTCGCTGCACTTCTCGCCGGAAGCGCTCCGGCTGCAGTTGAACCTGCTGCGGTTGCGGTTCCAGAGAACCTAACGGTCTATTTCGCAAACGGATCTTCATTGGTGGACGATGCTGCTCAGGACAAGCTTGAGGGTGCCATCACCGTGCTTAAGGCTTTGCCAGCTGGGTCGAAGGTCACCATTGTCGGACACGCTTCGGCTAAGGGCAATGCCGCCAAGAACAAGGCCTTGTCGATCGAGCGGGCCGAAAACGTGAAGGGTCAGCTGATTGCTGGTTTGGCCGACGCCGCTTCGAACGTGACGTTCAGTGTCGACGCAGTTGGCGATACGCAGCCCGATGCCGATGAGGCAAAGAGCCGCAAAGTCACCATCGAAATTCAGCCGTAATTTGTGCGGGTAACCCCCGTCGATGGCGTATGGTGGTGGTCCCGCTTCTGGCGGGGTGATTCTTTACACATACAACGACTTGCGGCAGGTGGATCCTGGATGGAATCCACCGCTGGCACGGCCCGGGCTTGCCCCCACCTTTATTGGTTGGGCAACCCGGGCCGTTGCGCGCCCACCTCTCTATCGATTCGCGCCCACTTCGGCGGTAATCGCCGCTTTTTTCGTTGAAATGGTCGGAGGTGGGCGCGGAAACGGCCGGAAGTGGGCGCGGCGGATATGGCAAATGACCGCCAAGTTGTTGCATTCGGACGGCCCGTTCGGCCCTAACCTCTCAGGGTGCGAATCGCCACTTGGAATGTGAACTCTTTGAAGGCCCGGCTTCCGCGGGTTGAAGAGTGGTTGAACGAAATTCAGCCCGACGTGCTGTGCCTGCAGGAAACCAAAATGTCTGACGCAACGTTTCCGGCGCTGACATTCGGGGCCCTTGGGTACGAGTCGGTGCACGTTGGGCAAGGCCAATGGAACGGGGTGGCGATCCTCAGCAAAGTCGGTATCGGTGAAGTTGTGCATGGGTTCGTCCCAGATTTGGCATTGCCCGAAGACGAGATCGATGAGTACCGCACTGGCATTCTCGGCGAAGCGCGAATCGTGACCGCTCGGTGCGGTGGGTTATTGGTGTGCAGTGTGTACGTGCCGAACGGTCGCTCGCTCGACGACCCGCATTACGGAGCAAAGCTTGTCTGGTTGGCACACCTTCGCCGACATTTTGAGCGGCTTACTTCCCCCAAGGATCACGTGATGATTCTGGGTGATTTCAACGTGGCCCCTGACGATCGAGATGTTCCTGACCCGGCGAAGCTGATCAATTGCACCCACGTCACAGATAAAGAACGAGCCATGCTTACGAACCTTGAACAGTGGGGGATGGCCGACCTTTTTCGTCACCTTTACCCTCAAAATGGTCTGTACACATACTGGGACTATCGCGCTGGCGATTTCCATATGCACCGCGGCATGAGAATCGATCTGGCCTACGGAACCAAGTCGGTTGTCGATGCAACCCGGTGGTCGATTGTTGACCGCAATGCTCGCAAGGGTAAACTCCCTTCCGATCATGCCCCATTGATTGTTGACGTCGAGCTATGACCGGTGGGCCTATGCAGGGCTTCCTCGATGGGTTTGAAGCGCTCCGAGATGAGGTTCCTTCACCCGAACGAGCTGCTCTCTATTCCGTCGTTGAGGCAATTCGTACACTTACGATCTCAACCATTGAACGAGACATTCCGGTCGAGGTGTTTGCAGAGCTTCTGGTTGCGCTGAAGACGGCCTCGACTGCTGCAGCTGGATCGCCCAAGCGGGTGTACCACGACCGGGTCGATATGGCTCGAAGTTTTATCGACTTCAGCCCAATCGCCGGAGAAGCAAACCCGGTCGCCCCGCCGATGCGTCTGCACGTCGATGGCGACACCGTTCGTGGGGAAGTTCGTTTCGAGCAGTCTCATGAGGGCCCCCCTGGACATGCTCACGGTGGCATGTTGGCTGCAGCGTTCGATGAGGCGCTTGGGTTAGCACAATCGCTTTCCGGGTCACCCGGTATGACTGGTCGCTTGACGATTAACTATCGACGACCCACCCCGCTGCGGACAGCGGTGTACTTCGAATGTCGGGTTAAAGAAGTAAGCGGGCGTAAGATCTTTACCGAAGGAACCTCGTCCATCGAGGTCAACGGTGAACGAGTAGTTACCGCTGAGGCTGAAGGTTTGTTTATCTCGCTTTCGCCTGAACGTTTTCTTCAAATGGCTGCGGCTGCTGGCTCAAGCATGATTACTGGCTCAACAAAGGTTGTCTGATGGCTGTATTGATTGACGCAACCGGTGTGACGGTTCGACGACCTGACCGACCGTTGTTTGAAAATATTGATGTAACGATTTCATCTGGAGAGCGCTGGGGCCTGGTCGGCATCAATGGTACCGGCAAATCGACATTGCTACGTGTGCTTACTGGTACAGCTGACCCCGAATCGGGAACCGTTCGACGTGCACGTGGTCTGCGGGTCGGTGTGCTCGATCAAGAGCCCGACCTTGGTAAAGGTACCGTGCTCGATGCTCTGGGTGACTCGTGGGAATCTGCTGCGGTACTTGAACGCCTGGGTGTTGGTCACCTCATTGATGCCGCTATCTCACGGCTTTCGGGGGGTCAAGCGAAGCGTGTTGCCCTGGCGCGAGCCCTCGTTCAAGTACCCGGTGACCACGACGATGACTTACTGATTCTTGACGAGCCAACGAACCATCTTGATCTTGACGGTATCGAATGGTTAGAAGATCGCCTGGCCCGTCAAAAAGGGGGTGTGATGTTGGTTAGCCACGATCGTCATCTTCTTGACAAGGTATGTACGAAGATGTTTGAGCTTGACCGTGGCAAAGGTTACGTTCACGCTGGTGGGTACCAAGGTTTTCTTGATGGTCGTGAGGCAAGAGAAGATCGTGCGGTTGCTGCTGAATCGACTCGTAAAAACCTGGCCCGACGAGAACTTGAATGGCTTCGCCGTGGGGCTCCGGCTCGAACGGCAAAATCGAAGGCTCGCATAGCTTCAGCAACAACCATCGTTGAAGGCCGAATGGAGGCTACGGCTCGAGCTGGGTCGTTGAGCCTCACGGCAGCCACGTCGCGAACTGGTGAAGGGCAGGGGCCGTCGGCCGGGTCGGTTCAAGGTAGTTTTCGAAAAGGGCAAGACACCTCGTTGGCTCCTCGGTTGGGTACCAAGGTCGTTGAGTTGCACGATGTTGGTCACGCATATCCGGGTGGGGAAACGCTGTTCGCAGACGTTGAGTGGTTGCTTGAGCCCGGTGGGCGTTACGGAATTGTTGGCGCAAACGGGTCTGGCAAAACAACGCTGCTAGAAATTGTTGCTGGTCGAATAGCCCCGAGCAAGGGATCCGTCGAAAACGGCCCAACCGTTCGTATTGGTTATTACGATCAGCGAGGTCGAACTCTAAACCCGAAGCAGCGTGTTCGCGAGGCGGTCGCTGGCGACCTTCGACCGGTGGGCACACCCGAAGACAAAAAACTGATGGAGCAGTTCTGGTTTGATTCAGACGCTCAGTTTTCACCTATCTCGACGTTGTCGGGCGGTGAACGTCGACGGTTGCAGTTGCTGTTAGTGCTTGCGGAACGCCCGAACGTGCTGTTGCTCGACGAACCTACAAACGATCTTGACCTTGATACGTTGAGGGCGATCGAGTCGTTTCTTGATGATTGGCCGGGTACCGTGATTGTGGTGAGCCATGATCGGGCGTTCCTTGATCGAACCACCGAAGACGTGTTGTTGGTCGAGGATGGTCAAGCAAATCTGGTAGCCGGGGGCTATGCGGCTTGGCGGGAAAATCGCGATGCAAAGCAGGCCGGTGGTGCGGTTGTTCGAGCCACCACGGCGGTGGTTGACACGGTTTCGCCAAAGTTGCCAAAGTCGGCAAACGGGGCTCAACTTCGAGAGTTAGAGAAAGAAATGACCAAACTTGAGAAGCGCCGGGTGTTGCTCGAAAAGCAGCTCGTAGATGCAACCAGCGATCACCTGAAGTTGACGAAGCTTGGGGCTGAACTCGGTGAAGTCACCACCCGTATCGGTGAGGTCGAAGAATTGTGGCTCGAACTCTCTGAGGAGTAACCCTCGGACGTAAGAATTTAAGGACCGCTCGTTTTCCATGTTGCGTAGACGGCGGGCTCGTCTCGTAGGCGATCTCGCAGGCCGCTCACGATTGCTCGCTCAACCTGTCCGTTGACAAACGGAATCGGTGAGCGAACTTTCAGTTCGGCTGTGATGGTTCGGGTAGCCGTCTTCGTTTTCGCCTTGCCGGTTCCGGTCGACGACTCAGCAATCTCCCACGTTCCCGAGCAGGTGAAGTACTGCTGGTAGTGAACGGGAACCATGCGAAACGTCGCTGTGCGCAATGCTGTGTTTATTTCGGCGAACTCGTCCCAACTCAGACGGGCCGGATCGATCACCTTCAGCGCTACGGACGGAAGTTTACCGACGAACGACGTGCGCAACTGTTGAGTAACCATTTCACCCTTGGTCGTTTGCGAAATCAATTGCGGTGCGCCGAGGTCTTTGAGACCGCCAGTTGCTGCCAGATACGACTGGTCGGTGAATGCTGCGCAGAGTTCGTCCCCAGTTGCTGCGAACACTTGAGTAATGGTGAACTTCACAGTTCCGCCACCCTAGGCAAGTCGTTTACTCATGTGCGACTCGGCAGGGGCAGTGCCTAGCTGGGGGGTTTCAGCGACAATGGCGAGAAGTGCCGCACCATAACGGCCGACCTTCACGGTGCCAACCCCGGCAACGGTGAGCAACGCAGCTTCGTCAAAGGGCCGTGACTGAGCAATCGCAGCGAGCGACGTGTCGTGCATGATGGTGAACGCTGGGATACCAGTACGGCGCGCTTCGGCTGCCCGCCACGCTTTGAGGCGCTCGAAGAGTGCCGGGTCGGCCTTTGCGCCTACTTCGATTGATGCCCGTTTGGTTCCGGGGGTACCTGGCACCCCTGCAGCTTTCGCCGCAGACATTCGTTCGCGCATCGATTGAAGCGTGGTTTGCCAATCAGTTGAGCCATATGACCCCAAAGCCGTAATCGCGGCGTCGACGTTATCGAGCCAAAGCGATCGTGTGCGCGCTGTGGTGCGTGCCCCAAACGTGCGCGACGCTGCCCATGAGCAGTGCAGTTGTCGTTCGGCCCGAGTAACGGCAACATACAGCAGCCGTCGTTCTTCATCGCGTGCATCTTGATGGTCGGCTTGGCCGATAGGGACGAAGCCACGCTCGAGCCCAACCACGAAAACAATGGGCCATTCAAGGCCTTTAGAGCGGTGGAAGGTGGCCAATTCAACGACGTCGCCACCACGTTCAGGTTCGTCGGATCGAGAGGTGATCGCGCCGTGAAGCCACTGGACGAAACCGGCAACACTGCCATGGGGTTCGGCCCCAAGATACTCGTGGCCCAGTCGGATAAGGCCCTCGATTTGATCGACTCGGTCGTTGGTTCCATCGGAACCTTTGACGACGTTGGGGTCTTCGCCAAGTTCATCGACCAAGTCGTTCAGGTCGCTCAATCGAGACATCAGGGGAGTATGAGTTGGCCCGTCTTGAAGCACGCTGAGCGAACGGAGTACCTCTGGTTGTTGCAAAAACGCGGCCCCACCCCGAACACGATGCGGAATGCCAGCAGCCCGAAGCGCTTCTTCAAACACCGCCAATTGGGCGTTCGTTCGAGTGAGTATCGCCATATGTTTCCACGGGGTTCGTTCGTGGTGGTGTTCACGCAACTTGCGGGCAACACCCCGCGCTTCTTCAAGGTCGGATGGGTAGTGCGTGACGGTTGGTAGGTCGCCATCGGGTCGATGGGGAACGAGGGGTCGAGACTCGCGTGTGCGTAACCCGAGTACGGCGTCGGCAACGGTAAGAATTTGAGGGGTTGAGCGGTAGTTGTCTTCTAGGCGTATCAAACCGCCATTCGGAAACCGCTGCGAAAATGCAGAAAGGAACCGGGGATCGGCCCCATTCCAGGCGTAAATGGCTTGGTTTGGGTCGCCAACGACACATAGGTCAACGGCATCGGTGATCGTCGCGTCGGGGTTCAGCTCAGTAAGACCAAGCCAACCATCGAGTAAGCGGGCCTGGGCAGGGTTCACGTCTTGGAATTCGTCAACAAACAAATGACGGAACCGCCACCGTTGACGCGCCGCAAACTCTTTGTCGCTGGCCATTGCCTCGACGGTCATCACCAGCAAGTCATCAAAGTCAATAATGCCTCGGCGACGCTTATCTGCTTCGTATCGACGATACAGGTCGGCCATTGCCTCGGCCCCAAGCGGCGGAACGCGCCCGGCACGCTGAACTTCTTCGGCGTAGCGATCGGGAGTAATGAGACGAGCCTTCGCCCACTCGATCTCAGCCGCAAGGTCGACGCCTTGAACGTTGTGCGTATTCGCAGGGGGACGGCTCGCCAACAACGGCATAATGAGGCGAATTTTGGATTGGGTGAGCGTAGGAACCGACCGGTTTTGGTCGGCCCAGAATTGGCGAAGTTGCGCAAAGGCAATCGAGTGGAACGTACCGGTCGCAATTCGCTCACGAACACCAAGTTGCGTGAGGCGCTTCGAGAGTTCACCTGCAGCCTTACGAGTAAACGTGATAGCCATGATTCGGGCTGGATCTGCCGTTTCTTCGGCAATTCGCCAGGCAATTCGCCTGGTCAGCACCCGAGTCTTCCCCGAGCCGGCACCGGCGAGAATGCACAGCGGAGACTGTGTTGACACCACTGCTTCACGCTGGGCGGCATTCAGCCCGAACAACAGGTCAGACCGTGACCCAGGCCGGGGATCGGGTCGGCTGTCAGAGACAGAGTTTTCTGAGCGGCCGGTGGACATGCACACATTGTACGGGAGGGGTATGACAGAAAAACACGCGTGTGATTCGTTTTCGAGATTTTTCTTCTGTTGGCCGGTAACATCGAGCATGGCCAGGAACAGATTTCTCCACGACGAAGAGCAACTTGTGATGACTCGGCGTCCGCACATCAAGGTGTTGTTCGGTGTCACTGTTTTGTTGCTCGCAGCACTCGGAGGTGGGGTGGCTGCCGCACTGCTGCTGAATCCAGCCCGGGGCGATCGGAACGGTTACATCACCTGGGCCGCCGTTGTTCTACCGGCATTGGCTGCACTTAATTGGCTTCGACGATGGATCTCGTGGCGTTACGACCAACTCATGCTGACCTCACAACGGCTCATCAGCCGTAGCGGCGTCTTGGCCAAAAACGTTATCGAAATTCCGCTTGAGCGCATTAACAACATCAGCTGTACGCAAAGTGTGAGCGAGCGAATGACGAGAGCCGGTGACCTGATTGTTGAATCGGGTGGTGAAGATGGAAAGCAGGTTTTTGCGGATATGTCTGGCCCGGCCGATATTCAGCGTGAGATCTATCGACAAATGGAACGCAACCAGGCGAGAGATATGGACCGTATGGCAGGCAAGCGCGCCCTTTCGGTTCCCGAACAAATTGAGAAGCTTGACGAACTTCGTCAACGCGGTGTGGTGTCTCAGGCTGAATTTGATGTGAAGAAAGCTCAGCTCCTCGACCAGGCCTAACGCGCACTTATGAAACATATGCGAGTGGTGAGTCTGGTTCCGTCGGCAACGGAAACGCTCACAAAGATCGGCATCACACCGATCGGGGTTACCAGATTCTGTGAACGTACTGACCTAGTTTCGATGGGCGGAACTAAAGATCCGCATACTGAGCAAATCATTGCAGCGAAGCCCGATCTTGTTGTGATGTGTGACCAGGAGAATCGCCGGGAAGACTACGAAGCCCTGACTGAAGCTGGCCTGTCAGTCTTTGCGTTTTCTCTGACCGACATAGCGCACGTTGCCACTCAAGTTTCTGCCCTAGCCGCAAGGCTTGGGGTGCCAGAAAACAATGACGCACAAGTAATACGTGTACAGACCGGGTTGCCCATCCGGGTTTGGGTTCCGATCTGGAAACGACCATGGATGACCATTGGTGGTGACACATACGCCTCGACCCTGTTGGCTGCTGCCGGGTTTTGCAATGTGTACACCGAGACGCAAACACGTTACCCAGAGTCAGCGCTTGAAGAGGTGAGCAGCCTTCGACCCGACTTTGTGTTGGCACCGAACGAGCCGTACCCGTTCGCCGAACGTCACCGCCAACAATTAGAGGTTGTTGCGCCCGTCTGTTTCGTTGATGGCAAAGACTTGTTTTGGTGGGGTACTCGAACCCCTCGCGCACACGAACGGTTGCAAGACTTGCGAAGTCAGCTACTCAACCAACCGTGACGGTGGCGCCACGCGCAGGTTTAACGACCCAGCCCTCATGCAATACGCCAGGTTTGGTGAGCGCAACGACGCATCCGCCAAAGCCACCACCGGTCATGCGAACCCCGTGTACACCTTCTATGTTTGATAGGCGTTCGATGCATTCATCAACGGTCGGTGTCGAGTTTTCGAAATCATCGCGGAGGCTGGCCTGACCCTGAGTGAGCAGTTCACCGAGCCGTGCTGTTTGGGCGTCGCCCGTAAGATTTGCCAACGCACTAACGAAGTCAAGTACCCGCTGATTTTCGGTAACTACATGTCGCGCCCGTTTGAAAACTACCGGGTCGGAAATCCCTTCAAGTGCCGAGATCGTAGTGATTAACCTAAGTGGACCTACCAACCGCTCTGCCTCGGCGAGTTGTTCGGCTCGTTCGGTGTATCCCGACCCTGCAAGAGTGCGTTCTTGACCGGAATGAACCACTACCACTTCCAAATCCGGTGGCAACGAGATCGGTGTCACCGTGAAGTCGTTACAATCAATGAGTAAGGCGCTGCCTAGTTGCCCTGCCGCCGATGACAACTGATCCATTATTCCGGTCGGAACACCGGTAGCCTCATTCTCTGCGCGCTGACAAAGTTGGGCAACCTCAAGTGGTGTTCCGTCAAAGCCGAGCGCAAGCGCGAGTGCAACCTCAAACGCTGCGGACGAAGAAAGACCTGCTCCTATCGGCACGGTCGTTGACACGGTACCGATAAAACCCTGACTCGGGTTCATTGCTTTAACGACTCCGGCAACGTAACGGGCCCAAGTGGGCTCGCATTCGGCCGGGTTGTCGACTGCAAGGTCAACGTCGGCGGTATCTGGCTCATCTTCAGAAACAAGGGTGACTCGTGAACCGCCGCGAACCCCGACAATCGTCGTTGCGAGGTGGATTGCCATGGGAAGTACTAGACCACCGGTGTAGTCCGTGTGGTCGCCAATAAGATTGACGCGTCCTGGGCCGATCGCAGTGACAGTTTGCGGGGCGGTTGGGGAGAAGTTTGTCCCGGACATTTGGTGAGAAGTCATCGACATCACACTATGACGTAATGCGAAAGGGTAAGGCGAAAGCTATTGCGAAATTTGCTTGGTGTACTCGGATGGTTCGGGGCCTTTAGTGAACGGCCCAGAAGTTATCTCGCGGCCAGCACCAAGCACGTCGGAAATCGTCACCGGAACATCGGCCGCCGAGGCAAGGTCTAGCAGGTACGCACCGAGTGCGCGTCCTAAGTCATCGCTCTGCGGATCGCCGGTAAGCGCGACGCAACCTCCCGCGGCCAACGCCAAGTCGACGATGCCGCGCCGTTCCTGCACGAATTCTGTCGAAAGGTCAAGTGCGGCTGGGCCGGCCGACCAAAGCCGCCGGTGCCCGAGCGAGTGGTGAACCCACGAAGATCGCCCAAGATCGCCCGTGACCACCCGGTCAACTATTCCGGCTGCAACACCAGGCGGCGTGCCGTCGGCAATAAGAATGGCATCTTCGCCTGCACCTTCACGAATTGCTAACAATGCAGCGCGCAGAGCTTCTGCTCTAGTGGCGTACTGGCCCCCTTGGCGTCGGCCAGCAACCGCTCCTGACCACACGTCTTCCAAAAGAAAAACATCCCAACCGGCGCGGCGCCGTGCTGCGAAGGCAGCGGTTAGGCCGTTGAGAACAGTTTCGCTCGTGAGGTCAGCAACCGGAAAACCGTGAATACGTCTGGCAACCCCGGGCCGCTGCTCTACGACGTGTTCCATGAAGATCGTGTCGGGTTCGACTGCGAACGGACGACACCGTAGGCCGGGGCGAAGACCTCGCCGTCTGATGCGGGCCGCAAGCGGATCAAGCACGGAACGTGCATTGATTGTCTTGTGTGTACTTATTGTTCCGGCTTGGGCATCTACAAGATCATCGAGAACTGCCGCACCCGAACCGAGCACAACATGGGCAAGACCAAGATCGGCGGCAAAGTCCACGCTGGCTGCAAGTAGCCCGACATCGCCATGGCGTGTTGGTGTTGTCCACCAGCCAATACCCGTTCGAACCCTGGCCCGTTCAGTCGCTTCGCTCGTGACAGCCCAAAGGTCATGGAATTCGGCAAGTAGCGGCGATGGATCACCGGCGGCGATCCACACCGGGTCAAGGTCAAGGCGTTCCCCTGGCCCAAGTTCGACCCCGTCGAGTAAGGCGACGGCGGCGGTTCCTGGACCACTGGCACGAGGTGCGGGCGGTTCGATAAGTCCAAAATGGCGCTGACCATGCAGAAAGCCAATCACTCCTGATTCGTATGCCATTACTTGGTGAGCGGTAACACTCTGGGTTGCCCGGCTCAGGTCGGCGTAGTCGCGCAACCGATCGGTTACCGAATCGTGTTGAGCTGGAAGTACCTGATCAGGGGCGGTTCGACGAACAGTTGAAGAAGTCGTCCAACCGGGAGCCAAGACACGCGCCGGGCGAATCTCATAAAACCGTATGCGTACTTCGTTCAATTCAACGGTGTCGTGCCCGACGTTGTGTAACGACCAATCGATACGTACACCCGATCCGGCATCGGTGATGTCAACCAAAATCGTCAGGTCGGCAATGGACGTCGACCCTGAGCGAAGCGGTGCGGTACCAGAAGCCGACCCCGCTCGAAGTTCGACCGACGCGGGAAGAGAAGCGTCGGCAGTATCAGGTTGAGAACTGGTCATGGCCGCTACAGCCTTACAGGTGAAAGCACAAAAATGGGTGATTGTGTGCTGTTGAGTGCCCAGTTTGTGTTGCGACCCCAAATGCGGTGATCATGAACATCATGAGTGGTCCACTTTCAGGTTTTACGATTATCGAGTTGGCTGGCATCGGGCCAGGCCCGTTTGCTGGCATGTTGTTTGCCGATATGGGTGCAGACGTTATTCGCGTCGAGCGGGCCCAGGCAGTTCCCGGTAGCCCGCCGTCTCGGCCAAACGTGTCTGTTTCTGAACGTGGCCGTCGCTCGATAGGCATCGATCTGAAGCAACCCGAGGGTATCGAGACGGTGATGCGTCTTATCGAAAAGGCCGACGCTATTTTCGAAGGGTTTCGACCTGGTGTGACGGAACGTCTCGGGTTAGGCCCCGAACAGTGTCTCGCAAGAAACCCCAAGTTGGTTTACGGACGTATGACCGGCTGGGGTCAAGACGGACCCTATGCCCAAGCGGCAGGGCACGACATTAATTACATTGCGCTCGCCGGTGCACTTGAAGGAATTGGGCGGGCTGGCGAAAAGCCTTTGCCCCCATTGAACCTTGTCGGCGATTTTGGTGGAGGCGGAATGTTCCTAGCCTTCGGAATGGTCTGCGCGCTGTTAGAAGCACAACGCTCGGGGCAAGGTCAGGTCGTAGATGCAGCGATGATCGATGGGGCGTCAATATTGATGTCGATGTTTCATACCTTCTCGGCGATTGGTATGTGGTCACCGGAACGCGGCTCGAACCTGCTCGATACCGGAGCCCACTTCTATGATGTGTACGAGTGTTCCGACGAAAAGTATGTGTCGATAGGTTCGATTGAACCGCAGTTCTATTCCGAACTTCGTCGCCTTGCCGGCCTTGAAGACGATGCGGTGTGGGGCCCGCAAATGGATAGGTCACAGTGGCCACTTCTTAAAGTCAAAATTGCAGAAGTATTCAAGGCCAAAACTCGTGACGAATGGTGTGCCCTAATGGAACATACCGATGTTTGTTTTGCACCGGTATTGTCGCTCGCCGAAGCCCCGAAGCATCCGCACGCCGTTGCCCGAAATGCCTTTTCCACGGTCAACGGTGTTACCCAAGCCATGCCCGCCCCACGGTTTTCTCGCACGGCAACTGAGTTACCTCATCCGGCACCTCACCCCGGGGCCGATACTGACGAAGTACTCGCCTGGGCGGGCCTCAGCGACGCTGAAATTGGTTCGCTTAAGTCGGGTGGTGCTGTCCGCTAGCTGCGAACTAGCCGCTGGCAAGATCCGAGCAGAATCCCACCAGATTCCCAACAGATTCTCGGTCTTGTTCGTAGATGGCGATACGGGGTATCGTTCGCTAGTCATATTGCCCTGACAGGAAGTTTGAGAGTCCACTTGAAGAAGCATCTTTCGACCGATGATCTTGCCCGCGACGAGCGTTTCCACCGCGTGTCTACCGAGCGTCGATTCTTCGAACCCCGAAGCATTCCGTCTTCTGACCGTCACCGAACTGGGTTTCGACCCGATGACGCCGATGCCCCCGATGCTGCTCGTCGGTTAATGCATGGCATTTTTGTTGGCGAAATCCAGGCACTAGAAGGTGCCGGACGCACGTGTTACGACTTCGAAGTTGGCACCGGACCCGATGAGGTGCCGTTTGAGTTGAAGCTCGATATGGCCCGTCAGTGCTGGGATGAGGCTCGCCATTGCGAAATCAGCGTCAAGCTTGGCGAACATATGGGCACCGAAATTGGCGAGTTTGCAGAAGGGGTCACCCTGTTTGAGGCGGCCTGTAACGCTGACCCAGTGTTGCGCCTTGCTGGCGTAAACCGGGCTCTCGAAGGTTTGGCGATCGATGTGTTTAACACCATGCGCGAGTTTGGTGAGGGTACTGAAGATCCGGTTCTGTATTTTTGTGAAGACTGGATGCTTGCCGACGAAGTGACCCACGTAAAGATGGGCTCTGACTGGCTTCGCAAAGTCACCGCTAACGACCCTGAACGGCAAAAACGGGCTCTAGATTTTCAGAAATCTGTTGACAAGCTGTTCTCGTATGGGGGTTTTCGAGGTGAAAGCGAAGAGAACCCGGTGCACCTTGCCAAGCGATTCCGGCAGCTGGCTGGTTTTGCTGACACCGAAATTTCGGAAATTGTTGACCTTGCGGCCGTAGCGTACGAAGAAGCAAAAGCCCGAGCGGTTCTACTTCGTGAAGCAAGCCTGGCAACACTTCAGAACGAACGGGTACCTGTCGGGGTATAGCTCTCCGCCCGCCGACTTTTACCGGGTTTTGCCTTAAGCGAGCGGTGCTGGGCTGGGTGCCGCTACTAGGGTCAGTGGTGATGAGTTCTGCTTCGGTTTTGGCCGCTTCGGTTGTGGCTTCGGTGGTGGGCCTCCACAAAGCGTGGGCCTGGATCGTGATTATTGGAAACGCCCTCGGCGGTCTTTGGTCGCTTGCTGCGCATTGGAAGGAATCGCTTCGGTCGCGAGCCCTCTGGTGGTACGTGACGTTTGTGCACGTATCGGTGTTTGCACAGGTGATTCTCGGGGTGTGGATGTACAGCTACGAAAAGTTGGCTGTGCCCCAGTTCCATATGTTCTACGGGTTTGTTGCCATAATTACGGTCGGAATTTTGTATTCATATCGCAACAGCCTTCGTCACCGTGTGTATCAACTGTACGGTTTCGGTGGCCTGTTTTTGATGGGCTTAGGTATCCGGGCCATGTTGGTGGGTGCTGTCGTCGCAACGGTGACACCGTGAGCTCGAAAAGGATTCGGGTGGTTGTGCTGTTTGGCGGCCAGTCAGCCGAGCACGAAGTGTCGTGCATTTCGGCTGTGCACGTACTGAATGCCCTTGATCGCAATCGCTACGACGTTCTACCTGTTGGCATTCGCCAAGATGGAATCTGGGTTCGAAGCGATTCGGCGATGCAACTTCTTGGTTCCCCGACCGAATCAGTTTCGAGTTCCAGTTCCGGATCGAGTTCGAGTTCGAGCGATGCAGCGATTGTAAAGACGCTTACTGCATCGGGGTCGGTTGTTGATGCCGCAGAGGTGTTGGCCGTTGGTGGCGAAGCTTCGAACGTGGTGGTTTTGCCTATTCTTCACGGACCGCTCGGAGAAGATGGCACGGTGCAGGGTTTGCTTGAACTCGCTGGGGTTGCGTACGTTGGGTCGGGGGTTCTTGGTTCGGCGATGGCTATGGACAAGGCTGTGGCTAAGCAAATGTTCGATGCTGTTGGTATCCCTCAAGCGCGCTGGCTGTTTCGTCGTAGTTGGGAATTGGACAGCGTCGAACAACTCAACGTGTTTTCTGGCGAGGTCGAAATCACTCTGGGCTGGCCAGTGTTTGTGAAACCAGCGAATATGGGCTCGTCGGTTGGTGTCTCGAAGGCGCACGACACCTCCGAATTCGTGGCTGCGGTACAGATCGCCCTACAATTTGATGACACGGTTGTTGTCGATGAAGCAATCGTTGGTCGTGAAGTCGAGTTTGCCGTGCTTGGAAATGAGCACCCCGAAGTAAGTCTGCCTGGCGAGGTCTTTCCGGCGAAAGAGTTCTACGACTTTAACGATAAGTACGTAGACGGTAACGCGACATTCGAGATACCGGCCGATTTTTCGCTCGATGACACAGCCGCCGGTCAAGAAATCGCTCGTCGTGCGTATGCGGCGCTTCGCTGCGAAGGAATGTCACGGGTTGACTTCTTTTTCGAAACTGGTGGAAGGGGTTGGTTGGTAAACGAAGTCAACACCATTCCAGGCTTCACCCCGATTTCGATGTACCCGAAAATGTGGGAAGCGTCGGGTGTTTCGTATGCGGAGTTAGTTGATCGCCTTATTGAACTTGCTCAGGCCCGCCATGCCCGTCGTTCGGTGTACGCCGGGCGAGCCAGGCTTCGCTAGGCGCTCGATGCCGCTGGCGATGCTTCCACCGGGTCTAGCTGAACGGGTTTCGACGCTAGTCAAACATCGTGATCCCGGTGCGCGGCAGGCAGTCTGGGAATCTGCTGTGGGTGGTTTTTCAAACCTTGTCTTTTTTGTTGACGAATTAGTCGTAAAGGCAGCGAGATCATCAGTGAAGCGAGCTGATCTTCAACGTGAGGCAGCAATTCTCGGGGTGATCGGTGATCTTGATCTGGGTGCTGCCAGTTTGTACGGTTCGTTAGTTGACGATCAGTGGGCGTTGATTGCGACTCAGAAGATTGTGGGTACATCGCCGGCGACAAATTGGGCCAGGTTTGTTTTTGGGCTCACCCATGATGCTGAGCAGGCGTTTCGACTTGGTCGAGCAATCGGTCACCGACTTCGTAGTATTCATAGTGCTTCACCCTTTCCGATTGCTGATTTTGGGATGATGCGATCTGAGCTGATAATCGATGCCCTGGGTTCAATTCGAACGAGCGGCGAATCGATTCCAGGTGATATCTCGTCGCTGATGCTCAGCGCGCTGAGCGACCCAACTCATCATCGTGGTGCTGTTTTCATCCACGGTGACTTTGGTTTGCATAACCTCCTCATTGTCGAGAAGGCGGGTTTGGCGCAGGTTTCTGCAGTTCTTGATTGGGAACTTGCAGGGTGGGGTAACCCCGTCTCTGACTTGGCATGGCTGGCTTGGACATTGTGGTTTCGTGACCTGCCAGGCGATGTTTGGCGGGGCGTGGTGAGCGCTTACGGCGACTGGGCGATAACGTCGTTGGGGTGGAACCACACCGATGTGGTGACGTCGATCGTGAGTCAAATGGCGTTGCTGATAACGCGTACCGATGCCGAGTCGGCTGTGCGTCAAGTGTGGGTCGAACGAGTTCGCGCGCTAGGTCACTTCGTTGCGCCGTCTGTAAGTGAAGGTGACGATGAGTGACCATCCGGTGCTTATCGAGTAATAAGTCGCCTACCCTTTTTAGTGTGAGTCACCCCAATGCCAGCCACTCGATCACCCTTCGTGTCGATCTTCCTCAACGACCCGGTTCTTTTGGCCAGCTTGCGACGGTTATTGGCGAGCAAGGCGGCATCCTCGGTGCGATTGACCTCGTCAAGA
Organism: Acidimicrobiia bacterium; assembly: GCA_031430595.1. Classification (GTDB taxonomy): domain Bacteria; phylum Actinomycetota; class Acidimicrobiia; order Acidimicrobiales; family JANYDT01; genus JANNBN01. The sequence continues at coordinate 30,605 of JANPBU010000052.1, read as the reverse complement.
CCGGTAAAGATTTCGTTACTCGTGACGTAACGGTTGCGTGCAGCGACGAAGCGCAAGCCGATGCCATCGTCGCTGCTTGCGGAAAGATTGAAGGGGTCGTTGTTCGTAGCGCCTCTGACAGAACCTTTCGGATGCACCTTGGTGGGAAAATTGCAGTCGCGTCGAAGGTGTCAATCAAAACCCGAGATGATCTGTCGATGGCGTACACCCCCGGCGTCGGACGCATCTGTACAGCGATCGCCGAAGACCCATCAAAGGCCTGGACGCTTACCATTAAAAAGAACACCGTTGCGGTGGTGACCGATGGAACTGCGGTACTGGGCCTCGGCAACCTCGGGCCAGCCGCTGCGATGCCAGTGATGGAAGGCAAGGCAATGCTCTTCAAAGAGTTCGCCAACGTCGATGCCTGGCCGATTTGTCTTGATACGACTGATCCCGACGAGATTGTTATGATCGTAAAGGCTATTGCGCCGGGGTTCGGTGGTATCAACCTTGAAGACATTTCGGCTCCGCGCTGTTTCGAGATTGAACGTCGCCTTCGAGCGGAACTCGATATACCGGTATTCCATGATGATCAGCACGGAACTGCGATCGTGGTGCTTGCTTCGCTAGTGAACGCGCTTCGTGTGGTTGGTAAGCGTGCTGAAGATCTGCGAGTTGTTGTCGTTGGCGTTGGGGCAGCCGGAACAGCGGTAAGCAACATCATCCTTGCCCATGGGGTCACCGACTTGGTTGGGGTTGATGAGTTCGGAATTGTTCACCGTGACCGACTTGATCTTGACGATGCCCGCCGTGACTATGCGAATCGCACGAACCCAAGGGGTCTTGTTGGCGATGTTCGGGTAGCGCTAAAAAATGCTGACGTTGTTATTGGGCTGTCAGTTCCGGGGGCGATTCCACTCGATGGTGTCGAGTCAATGGTTACTGACCGAATCGTATTTACGCTTGCAAACCCAACCCCCGAAATTTCGCCAGAACTGATTGCCGACCGGGTTGCAGTCTTGGCGACGGGTCGAAGTGACTACCCGAACCAAATCAACAATGTGCTGGCATTTCCAGGCGTGTTTCGTGGTGCGCTCGACGTACGGGCAAGCGAGATCACCGAAGGTATGAAGCTCGCCGCGGCCCGCGCAATCGCAGCCGTTATCGCCGACGATGAACTCGGACCTGAATATATTGTGCCGAGCGTGTTCAACCGCCGGGTGTCCGAAGCCGTTGCCGAGGCGGTAGCGAAGGCCGCGGTGGTCGACGGTGTTGCCCGCCGATAACCATATGTAGCTCCCACTGATCGTTTCCACTGGCCAGATAGGGGCGTTCGATGAGACGAACGGATGTTCGCTACCATGGTCGCTATGGATGACCCAACCGCCAATTCGCCGTGGGGTCCGGGTGGCCTTGGCCGGGGTGTCATTGTTTCCCCAGGTTCGCAGCCACCGGCCGGGCTCGACGGTGTCGAAATAGTTGTGGTCGATGATTCAGTCGTTCGTGCGCCGGCTGCAGTGGTTGAACGCTTGCACCGGGCTTGGGCACTTCGAGAACGAATCGTGGTATCGCTCACTTGTGATCCGGCCAGTTTTCGTGAGCCCCGTTCGTTTGATGTTGAGCCGTGGCAAGCCGGGGCCCGTTTCGAACCGTTACTTGATCGTCTCCACTTCCTCGTGTGGGCCAACAACGTCGATGCTCGAAACCCTGGTGCTCCGGTCTGGTGGTGGGGGCGAAAAGCTGAACGGCTTGGTTGCCAAACGCTGCCCGCTGGTGGAGATGGCGATGTTGTGTTGGAAGATGGGTCATTCGCCTGGATTGACGGTGGGCCACGTTCACTGTTTCCGGCCGAACTTGGCCAGTTCATTCATCGAGAAAGTGTCGACTTGGGTCGGCTGGCCATTGTTCCACCTGGCATGGCGCCAACGGCTGCGTTGGCACCTGATCAGCTGGCAGCGGTTGCGCACGGCTGTGGTCCCGCGAGGGTGATTGCCCCGGCGGGTTCAGGTAAAACACGTGTACTTACTGAACGGCTCCGCGTGTTGCTACGTGATCGTCTTTACGAGCCGGGCACCGTCACCGCTGTCGCGTACAACGTTAAAGCGCGCGCCGAAATGCAGAATCGAACGGTCGATCTTCTCGGTGCGAACATACGAACCTTAAATGCCCTGTGTTTCAATTTGGTGAACGAAGCGGTGGGTCGCCACACGTTGTTAGACGATCGCGAAGTACGGCGAATTGTGGACGACCTTGTCGAAATTCCTCAGTCTCGCCGTAAAGCCAATACCGACCCACTCAACGCATACATTGAAGCGCTTTCGAGCGTGCGCTTAGGGTTACGTGATCCTGCCGAGGTTGAGGCGTCTCGCGATGATGTTGACGGTTTTGCCAATATGTTCGAAGGGTTCCGCACTGAACTGGTGAAACGTAAGGCCCTCGATTTTGACGAGCAGATTTATCGTGCTGTCGAAGTGCTGCTTCAAGACGGAAAGTTTCGTCAGCTTGCACAGCAATCCTGCCGACACCTACTCGTTGACGAGTTTCAAGACCTTACCCCGGCCCATATTTTGCTACTTCGATTGCTTTGCCTCCCCTCACTCGATTGTTTTGGTGTCGGAGACGACGATCAAGTTATTTACGGGCATGCGGGGGCGAATCCTGCATTTCTTCTTGAGTTCGAAAAGTTGTTTCCTACGGCCGTTCCATATGCACTCGAAGTAAATTACCGAAGCTCAGTTCCCATCGTTACGGCAGCCAAGACGCTGCTTGGTTACAACAACCGGCGCATTCCGAAAGAAATTCATTCGGCGCCCGATGCAATCGATGATGCGAAGGCGTTAGTTGTTCGCAAGGTTGCGTCGGCCTCGCTTGGTAGCGAAGCTGTGCGTATTGTTCAAACCTGGGTCGACGAGGGCGTTGCGTTGAGCGACATTGCGTTACTCACCCGGGTAAATGCTCAGCTTCTTGCGCCGCAGGTTGCCTTGGCCGAGGCGCGATTCGAAACCAACCATGCGGTATTCGAGTCGATCTTGGACAGAGCTGGTTTGCGTGCTTGCCTTGCGTACTTACGAATGGCGGTTTCGCCGCAAAAGGCAGCCTCGGCCGACGTGATTGAGGTATTGAAACGTCCGAGCTACGGGTTACCTCCGTGGTTCGCTGAACGGGTCCGTCGCAAAAAGGCGTGGAGTCTCACTGACCTACGCGGTATCGGCGCAACGATGACCGCACGCGAGGTCGACAAACTTGATCGTCTCGTTGACAACCTTGAGATGTTGGCTTTGATCGCCAAAAAGGGCGGCCACGTAAGCGAGGTTCTGCGCACCATTCGCGATGTTGTTGGCCTCGATGCCGCCATGGAACTGCTCGACAACTCGAAACGATCAGAAGGGTCAAGTCACCTCGACGACCTCGATGCCTTGCTGCAGGTGGCAGCACTAGAGCCAGACCCCGAACGGTTTGAAGCGTGGCTTCGACAGGCCCTTCGCAAAGATGGCTCCACGTCTAGCGAGCAACGAGGTGAGCAACGCGGTGAGCAACGAGGTGACGAAAACGAACAGGGCATCACGCTCGCGACGATTCACAAGGTCAAGGGCCGAGAGTGGTCAAAGGTACTTTTGTTCGGGGTAAACGAGGGCGTTTTACCTCATCGACTGAGCGAAGACGATGAAGAAGAACGACGGGTGTTTCATGTGGGTATCACCCGTGGTCGAACCCAGGTCGTGGTGTTGGCTGATGAAGCTCGGCCATCTTCGATGATCGGTGAACTCGATGGGTCTGCTGTGCGTCGAACCATGGCCTCTGCCTCGTTTCGTGACGCGGCCACGAAAGCCGGAATCCCACTGGTGTCGCGTCCCGGAGGTACAACCATTCCGACTGGCGTCGCCCCCGAAGATGAACCGATTTTTGAGGCGTTACGTGCGTGGCGTAGAGAGCGAGCTTCCAAAGACAAGGTTTCTGCGTTCATTATTGCGTCCGACAAAACGTTGCGGGCCATCGTCTCTTCGAAGCCAACATCGATGGTGCGCTTATCAAAAGTTGAAGGCATCGGGCCAACGAAGCTCGATAATTTTGGTGACGAAATTCTTGAGGTTCTCAGAACGGTTGGCGTGGTGTGAGGTGGGTTATACAAAGATTACAGAAGTTATGCTAAATCGATAATCACGCGCGATGACGTAGTGAACGGGTCGCTTCAGGCCATGGCCGCCCTTGACGAAAGTTTCTTTCGGGTTCGCTTCGATCGGCTCACTCCATCGGAAGAACGATATCTGCGTGCCATGGCTGCTTTGGGGCCGGGTCCGCACAGATCGGGTGACGTGGCAGAAAAACTCATGCGGAAAGTGTCTCAGTTGGGCCCGACTCGTAGCAGCCTCATTTCCAAAGGTATGGTCTGGAGCCCAAGCCACGGAGATACTGCGTTCACGGCGCCACTCTTCGATCAGTTTATGATCCGGATCATGCCTAACGATGATTGGCTCACTTACTGATGTGAACGACCGAAACGCCGGGGGTGCTGTACGATGCCATTGCTGGCAAAGCAGTTGCGATGTCGTCGAGCGATAAGCGTGCAGTAATCATTGGGGTGAGATCGAGGCCCGCCGCTAACGCTTCAAAAATCGGGTCAAAGCGGCTCGATGACTGGCCGTGAACCCCAAGAATCTCGAGCTCGTCTCTGATGACAAGACCAATCGGAAGGTTGGCCAGCGGGTTTGGGAATAGTCCGATCTGCACATGTCTTCCTAGCGGTCGAAGCGAACGGATTGAGTTGGTTGCTGTGCGCTCGTTCCCGAGGCAGTCGACCGACATATGGGCACCGCCGTTGAGTTCACGAACCGCTTGCCCTACGTCACCTATATCGGAAGCGTTTATCAAATAGTCAGCACCCAACGAACCAGCAAGCTGCAACGACGACGCTGAGACATCGACGGCCACAACGGTCGCCCCGATTGTTTTTGCGAAAGCGATGCATGCCAGGCCAACCCCGCCGCAACCGTATACGCACATAGTTTCACCGGCCGACAAACGCCCTCGTTCAACGACCCCGCGGTATGCGGTTGATACCCGACATCCCACGAGTGCTGCGATCTCGTCGTCGATTCGGTCGGGTACTCGTACGGCATTTACATCGGCAAATGCAATGGTGGTTTGTTCGGCGAACGCACCCCACCGGGTGAATCCTGGTTGCACTTGCTGGCGACAAACCTGGTGGTGGCCAAGGCGGCATGGTTCACACGAACCACAGCCGCACACGAACGGTGCAACAACACGATCACCAACGTTGAGTGTGGTCACGCCCGCGCCGAGTTCACGTACCAGCCCGACAAATTCGTGTCCGCCGACGTGAGGACAAACAATGTCGGGGTCGGTTCCGTGCCACCCATGGAAGTCGCTTCGACACAACCCGGCAACCAACACATCAACAACAACCTCGCCCGGTGCGGCAACCGGATCGGCCACGCTTTGCACCTCGATGGGTCCGCGAAAACGGTTAAACAGAGCAGCTCGCATCTGGCCAGTCTTGCAGGTGAGTTACACTGCGTTTCGAGGTGATCTGACTAATCCCTCTTGAGCAATCGTTGCGATGTGAGTTCCATCGATATGGTGCACTAGCCCGGTCGCCATTCCGCGTGCATTCGACAAACCGTGTCCGCGCATATCAAATAACATCCAATCGGTTGCTTTCGCTGGCCGATGAAACCAAACGTTGTGATCGAGGCTGGCCGTCATCATCTGTTCCCATGACAGACGTTGGGGGTGAGACGAGACGATTGCATCCATCGGATTGTGATCGGACAAATACGCGATTGCCGCCGCATGAATCAACGGGTGTTCGCCAAGTTCCTCTTCCATCTTCAGCCAAACACTTGACCGGGCCGAGCCAGGCGGATGCGCAAGTTCTCGGTTCGAGCCAAACCCACCCCAGTCTTGCTGTTTAAGTTCGTTGGGATGCGGTACGTCTACCGGCAGGGCGACATCTTGTACCTCAGCATCGTCTTCTACCCGATGGAAGCTTGCGTCTAGGTTGAGAATCGCGCCTGATGCTTGTTGGGCAACGACGCGCCGAGTCGAAAATGATCGACCATCTCGCAAGCGGTCGACCTCATAGCGGATTGACTCACGAGGGGTGCCGCCAAGTACAAAGTATGCATGCAGAGAATGAACGAGCTGACCCTGATCGACGGTTGCGCCGGCTGACATCAGAGCCTGAGCAACTACCTGTCCACCAAACACCCGACCCCACGGATATGCCGGGGTATGGCCAACGAACTCATTCTCAGATAGGCGGTCGAGGGTCATCAGTTCAAGAAACGTGGAGGGCAGCGGAGACACCAACACATACTAGAGACCTGGTTAACCAATCGCGGCAGACAAAACGGTCGGGCGGGTTAATGTCGGACAATGGTGTGGCTGGTTGCTCTTCTTGGTAGTTCGCTCGTCGGCTCATTTTCGTTTGCGTATCGCGAGAGAAAACGAAGTGCCGTGGCCCGCGCCGACGTGATTCGTCTCTCACGTATTGCTGAACGCCGAGCCGATCAGGTGTCTGCGCTGTCGCATGAAATTCGTACACCGCTCGCAATGATTAAGGGTGCCGGGGAGTTGTTGAGTAGCGAGGCGCCCGGTCCGCTAACGCGACGCCAACGCGAGTTCGTCGATACGGTCACGCAGCAAAGCGATCACGTGATCGATGTGGCAGAGGGTTTGTTGTTGCAGGCCCGTATCGATGCTGGGCTGTTTGATTTGCATGTTGCGTCGGTTGATTTGCGTCCATTGGTTCGAAGTATGGTCAAGGCCATGGGAACCCTCTGTGATGCCCGTTCGCAACGCGTGGCGTTACATTGCCCGTCACGCTTAGGTCGGGTAGATGTTGACTCGCGTCTCGTGCGTCAGGCACTCACGAACGTGTTGCACAACGCAAGTCGGTATACCTCTGAGGGTGGACGAATCGATCTTCGGGTGCTCGACAACGACGACGAAGTCATACTGTCGGTGACCGACGATGGTGCCGGAATGACAAGTGAAGAACGTAGCCATCTATTTGGCCGTTTTGCCAGTGGACGGCCGCTCGGTGACGGAACCGGTCTTGGGTTGCTCATTACTAAGCAGATAGTTGAATTGCATGGTGGCCGGGTCTTGGTTGACACCCGTTTGCATCGAGGTACGACGTTTATGTTGGCGTTTCCTCGGCCAAGCGAAGTTGCCCGGGATCGTGTGGCGATCGTTTGAGCACGTCCTATTCAGCATTGGTTGCTGAGGACGAGCCGCAAATGGCCTCGATCATTAGCTTCGCTTTAGAAACTGAAGGCTTTATAGTCACCCGAGTCACGAATGGCTTTGACGCGTGGGAATCGATTCAGCTCATCCAATTTGACGTGATCGTGCTCGACGTCATGATGCCCCGAATCGACGGATTGGAAGTTTGCAGGCGAACACGCGCCCTTCCGCAGCGTGCGTCGACCTCGATTCTGGTTGTGACTGCAAAGGCTGGGCCCGACGAAATCATTACCGGCCTTGAGGCCGGTGCCGATGACTACCTGGCGAAACCGTTCCATCCAAGAGAACTCGCGCTACGGGCTTCGGCACTCGCTCGACGATCTCACCGTAAGCTCGCTGATGAAGTTCCAGAAATCGTCGTTACTTCATCCTCGGTGAGCGGTGCTTTGCGGGTCGACCTCGATCGTTTCGAGGCGTTCCTCGATGATCGCCCGCTACGGGTGACAACAAACGAAATTCGTATGCTGGCCTGCTTGATTCAGAATGCTGGAAAAGCTATTTCGTGGGAACAACTGTTGAAAGACGCTTGGGGCGTTGAAAGCTGGGAGGGTGGACGCGAGATGGTGAAGGCTGCCGTGTACCGATTGCGCCAAAAGCTTGATGACGACCCCCATGAACCGCGCTTTATCGTTGCGGTTCGAGGGGTTGGCTACAAACTTTTGCCTCTGTAGCGAGGTATGGCTGGGTAACTATCGGCGCCGAGTCGATTGTCACCAAACTGTCACCAAACGTGACTGATATGTGACCTACGGCTCGTCAGAAGTTCGTAGGGTTGCACCCAACAGTTAGCTCTTTCCTCATGTTGTAGAACCCTCGAATATTGGAGCCTTGATGTCTGCACGTATCCTTCCTATCGCTTTCACAGCTGTGCTCGTCACCGCTGTATCGCTCACAGCCATTCCGTCGGCGTCATCGGCTCAGAAGAAAGTTGTGACGCCAAAAGCTGGCGCGGCATGCAAGAAGAGCGGCCAAACATCAGCTGGGCTTGTGTGTGCTTTGGACGCCGGAAAACTCAAGTGGCAGGCGGCCCCAACCTCAACGGTTGCTGCCCCGACAACGGCAGCGACAACCAAAGAAGAAGGGGGCGATAAGAAATTGGTCGTCGCATGCGGTGCACAGGAAGACTGGTGCCAGGCCCTCACGAAGGCGTTCGAAAAGAAGTCAGGAATCAAGACCAGCTTCGTTCGGCTGTCAAGCGGTGAAACCGTGGCCCGCCTCGGCGCATCGAAAAGTAACCCCGAGTTTGATGTGTGGCACGGTGGACCATCTGACGGATTTGAGGTTGCGGGGCGCAACGGTTTGATCGAGCCGTATGTCTCACCGAACGCAGCAGTCATTCCAGCAAGTTACAAATCACCTACCGGAATGTGGACCGGTGTATACATAGGTGTACTTGGTTTCTGTTCCAACACCAGCACGCTGCGAAAGATCAACGCTTCGATTCCTCGGTCTTGGAACGAGATCCTTTCGCCAAAGTTCAAAGGTCAGTTCGCAATGTCTCACCCGTCAACCTCGGGTACTGCTTACACCGCACTGTGGACGATGACCCAGGTGTACGGCTCTGAAGACGCAGCTATCGACTATTTTAAGTCACTCAATCCTAACGTATTCCAGTACACGAAGAGCGGTATCACCCCAGGGCAAATGGCCGGAAGAGGCGAAATTGCAACCGGTTTGATTTTTAGTCACGACTGTTTGAAGTTCCGTGAGGAAGGCCTCAGCGACCTAGTCGTATCGTTCCCCGGCGAAGGAACCGGCTACGAAATTGGCGGCCTTGGCATGATCAAAAACGCCAAGAATCAATCAGCAGCGAAGCAGTACATCGACTGGGCGCTTACTGCCGAAGCACAAGAAATTCCGCCGACGGTTCGCAGCTACCAAATACCAACGAACCCGAACGCGAAGGTCTCAGACCGAGCAGTCAAGCTTTCCGATGTGAAGCTGATCAATTACGACGACCAGAAAGCCGGAGCCGCTAAGTCAGCATTGACTAAGCGCTTCGATGCCGAAGTCGCCAACGCTCCACGCTGAGTAGGTTTGCTCGTGGCTCAACGTACTTCGGTGTTAGTCGATTCGTTAGAGGTGGTGGCCCCAACAAAACGTAAGCGCTCATGGGGTCTTCGCCTCGGAGGTTTAGTACCGGTCAGTGTGTTGCTGGTCGGGCTACTCTTTCCTCTTTTCAGAATCTTTGTTCACGTTCTTGATGACGAGACCTGGCCAAAACTCACCGGTTTCTTTTCTCAAGAGGTGAACCGACAGACCGTGTTTCATACCATGGAACTCGGTGTGCTGGTCGGCTTCTTCGGTGTGGTCGTAGCGTTTTTGTTCGCCTACGTTCAAACGCAACTCGACGTTCCTGGCAAGCGGATTCTGCACCTCATTGCGTTACTTCCAATTGTCAGCCCACCGTTCGCCGTTGCTACCGCTGTCATTGTTCTGTTCGGCAGAAACGGGATGTTGAGTTCGCAGCTACTTGGCATTACCCACGACATTTATGGGCTTGATGGTCTGACGCTCGTCTTGGTGCTGTCGTTTTTCCCGGTGGTGTACATGAACCTTCTGGGGATGATGCAACGACTAGATCCAGCACTCGTTGAGGCGGCCAAAAACCTTGGGGCTGGCCAGTTCACTGTGTTGCGAACCGTCACCCTTCCGCTGTTGGTGCCAGGGTTCGCATCAGGTTTTCTGTTGCTGTTCGTCGAGGCAATTGCCGATCTTGCAAACCCGCTTGTACTCGGCGGCAACTACACGGTGCTGTCAAGCCGCGCATATATCGCAATTACCGGGGAATACGACCTCGGAACCGGGGCGATCCTGTCGCTCATGCTTGTAGTTCCAGCGCTGTCGGTATTTCTGTTGCAACGTGTCATTAGCAATCGCAAATCGGTGGTAACAGTTACGGGAAAACCCTCGGGTTCGCCGCAGTACCTCACCGGTTGGGCTAAGTGGCCGCCCTACGTTGTCGGAGTTGCCATCTGTACACTTATTGTCACGATATACGCAACGGTAATAGCGGGGGCCTTCACGAGGGTGTTGGGCGTAAACAACGAGTTCACGCTTGATCACGCCAGGTACATTTTTAGTGGCGTCGGGTCAGAAGCAATGTTTGACACGTTGCGACTTGCGTTGATCGCAACTCCGATCGCTGGTCTTCTCGGAATGGTGCTGTCGTGGATGATTGTTCGTAAGCTGGGTCGGTCGCGCGGTGCTGTCGATTTTCTCTCAATGATGGGAATCGGCATTCCGGGAACCGTTCTCGGAATCGCCTTTTTGCTGAGTTTCCGAAACCCTACAAAGCTATTCGGCGTCACTGTCCTTCCGGCCTTTGCTGGCGGGTCGACTTTCTTGTCTGGTTCTTTAGCAATCGGTCTGATGTTCTTGATCCGCTCGGTTCCCGCAAGTGTTCGGTCGGGTGTTGGGGCCTTGCAACAAATCCATCCGTCCATTGAGGAAGCCTCAACGAGCCTTGGGGCAACCGACACTGTCACCTTCCGTCGAGTGACTATTCCGTTGATTCGACCGGCGCTTATTTCGGGGTTGTCATTTGGGTTTGCTCGATCGATGACCACGCTTTCGCCGATCGTATTTTTGGTAACCCCCGATACCAAGATCATGACCTCTCAAATACTCGGTGAGGTAGACGGTGGCCGTTTCGGTAACGCGTTTGCCTTCTGCTGCGTACTTATCGTGTTTGTAGCGGTTGTGCTTGGGCTCATTCGCCTGATCGTTGGAGACGGGGCCCTCAGGCGAACCAAAAAGCGAACGAGCCCCACCCCCAAGAAACTTGTACCTACACCCCAGACTGCCGGTCAGATATGACACAGCTTCCAGCAAAACAATCATCGAACCAATCAACGAACCAATCAGCCGCTACGAGGTCTTCACAAGATCTGCACCTTCGCGGAATTGTTAAAGAGTTTCCTGGATCGACCGGTGTAGTTCGTGCCGTCGACTCGGTAGATCTAGATATCGAGGCTGGTGAATTCTTGACGTTGCTTGGCCCAAGCGGCTGCGGAAAGACCACCATGCTTCGAATGATTGCCGGCTTTGAAGATCCGACATCTGGTTCAATCTTTCTTGGTGACCAGAACATTGGGGCGCTTCCAGCGAACCGGCGCCCGATGGCCATGGTGTTTCAAAACTATGCCCTTTTCCCGCACCTGAGCGTGGCCGGAAACGTGAGCTACGGGCTAAAAATTCAGAAACGATCCAAGCCTGAAATAGCCGAATCGGTCGAGATGGCGTTGATGACGATGAACCTCAATGGGTTAGCCGACCGCGATCCGCACCAACTTTCCGGGGGACAACAGCAACGGGTTGCCTTAGCGCGAGCCATGGTGATGAAACCGGACGTACTGCTCTTCGATGAGCCTCTCTCAAACCTTGACGCAAAGCTACGTGTGCATATGAGAAACGAGATACGTGATCTGCAGCAGCGAATGGGCATCACCAGTATCTACGTGACACACGATCAAGAAGAAGCAATGGCGCTTTCCGACCGTATTGTGGTGATGAACAAGGGTCGTGTTGAGCAGGTTGGTACGCCCGGAGAGTTGTACTTGACCCCGTCGACCGTCTTCGTTGCCGACTTTCTTGGTACTGCGAACTTTCTCGACGTGCGGGTTGAATCGTTCGGCGGTGATTGGGCAAAGGTCAGCGTATTCGGTGAAACGAAAGAGGTGCGGGCCCATCCCGATGCACAATCGTCGGCCCAGCGTGTGTTGATGGTGCGGCCAGAAGCGCTCACGGTTGCGGCTGTAGACGAAGCAACCGCTAACGCCACCGTCCTCTCGGCTAGCTATTTGGGGGCCCGAGCCGAACTTCGACTCGAATCACAAGAGGGTGAACTCATCGCAGTAACTTCAGACCCCGAACCCGACCAAATGCCCCGTGCCGGCGACCCGGTTCTGGTCAGTTTCGACGGGGCCAGAACCTACCTGCTTCCGAACTGATTTGCCATAAGGTGTTTGTATGTCTTCGTTGTGAGTGCCGACACCGCCCCTGAGGTTGCGGAAAAGTTGGTTGCTCGCTGGCGTGGTAGTCGGTGGTAGAAAAGGCTGAGCTAGTCGAGACGATGTGCCTTGAGTTAGAAGTCATCACGGTCCAGGGCATTCGTTTCCGCGAACCCGAAGCATCTGCCGAACGCGTGCATGGGCTCAAGGTCGCTCGCCGATATGGAAAACCATTTGCGCAAAGCATGGTGGGTCCAGAGCCGCAGCGCGAAAGGTGAACATCGGCCCGCTGGGCCTGGCGTTGGAATCTCGCCGCCGCTTTCAATGAATGAGTGGTGCGCGAAATCTCCGGGGGAGCATAAGGTCATGGCATGGAATTTCGCGCCCTTGGCAATAGTGGTCTAAAAGTCTCAGCAATCAGTTATGGAAACTGGCTCACTCACGGAAGCCAGGTTGAAGAAGATGCTGCCATTGCTTGCGTGAACCGTGCGCTCGAACTGGGAGTCACCACGTTCGATACTGCTGACGTGTACGCCGGTACGAAGGCCGAGTCAGTACTTGGGCGAGCACTTGCCGGTATACGTCGCGACAAGCTCGAAATCTTCACGAAGGTGTATTGGCCGACGGGGGGTGGCCCGAATGATCGTGGTCTCAGTCGTAAGCACATATTGCGTTCGTGCGAAGGTTCGCTGCAGCGTCTCGGCACCGATTACCTCGACCTCTACCAAGCCCATCGTTACGACTACGAAACCCCACTCGAAGAGACGATGCTGGCTTTCGCAGACCTTGTTCGTCAAGGCAAGGTGTTGTACGTGGGGGTGTCTGAATGGAAAGCCTCAGAGATCGCCGCAGCAGCGGCCTTAGCTAAAGAACTCAAGGTTCCGTTTGTTTCAAGCCAACCGCAGTACTCGATGCTCTGGCGTGTAATTGAGGAAGAGGTTGTTCCAACATGTGTGCAACATGGCATCTCACAAATCGTATGGTCACCTATTGCTCAAGGGGTGTTGACCGGCAAGTACCTTCCGGGGGCGCCGCTGCCCGAGGGCTCGCGCGCAACTGACGAACTCGGCGGCAAAAATATGATTTCGCGGTGGATGCGAGACGACGTTCTCACCGCGGTGCAGCGTTTGGTTCCGATTGCTGCTGAAGCTGGTTTGTCGATGGCTCAGCTTGCCGTTGCCTGGGTGTTGAGTAACCCGAACGTGGCTTCAGCGATTGTTGGTGCTTCGCGCCCCGATCAACTTGACGACAGTGTTGCTGCAGTGGGCAAGGTGCTTCAACCAGCGGTACTTGCCGCAATAGATAGTGCCCTCGGTGACGTAATTGAACGTGATCCGAAGCTCACGGTGTCGCCAGATCAGCGCCCGTAATAGCGTAACGGCCCCACGACAGATATCGGTGGCCGCCCCCGATCGTGTGCCTCGAAGAAACGCTAGCTAGACGGGTTGCAAAGCGGTCGTCAGTGCCTCAAGGAAGCGGGTGTTTTCTTCAGGAAGGCCGATAGACACCCGCAACCAGTCGGTGAGGCCGTACATAGCCATTGGGCGAATGATTACGCCGAGGCGAAGTAGTCGATCGTTCACTGCAAGGGCTTCTGGCACGTTGAACATCACAAAGTTAGCCATCGATGGTACAAACGACACCCCCATGGCCCCAAGAGCACCCTGCACTCGTGCCAATTCCGTGAGGTTGAGTTCGTAACTCTGCTTAATAAAGTCGTAATCGGTCAAGGCAGCCGCCGCAGCCGCTTGGGCTACCTCGTTCACATTAAATACAAATCGAAGGCGGTTCATGTAGTCGGCTACCTGCGGATGAGAAACTGCGTATCCAACCCGGAGGCCGGCCAAGCCGTACACCTTCGAGAACGTACGTGTCACTACAACATTGGGAAACATTTGCACGTATTGCGTTCCGTCGAAGCGATGTTCTTCAGGCAAGAATTCGTTGTATGCCTCGTCGATCAACACGATAACCCTGCTCGGAACCTGCTCAAGAAACGAAGCCATCGCTACAGGAGTAACAAACGTGCCGGTGGGGTTGTTTGGGTTAGCGATATACAACGCGACGGTATCTTCAGTGATAGCTGAGAGTAAACCGTTTAAGTCATTGCCCAGATTGTCTGCTGGCACGACGACATTCGTTGCCCCAACGTTATGGACGGCCTGTTGGAACACAATGAACGAATACTGCGAACTCACCCCATTTTTGCCCGGCTCAAGAAACGCCTGCGCCACCAGGTGAATAAGGTTTTCGCTTCCGGTACCTACCGTCACCCACGACGGGTCAACGTTGTGGTGGGCCGCAATAACCGCCTTCAGGTGATGAGCATTTGAATCGGGATACCGAGCCAAATCGAGACCAATAATGGCCTTCGCAGCGTGCGGCGACATGCCGAGAGGGTTCTCGTTTGACGCCAATTTCACAATCGTGGCCGGGTCAAGACCAAGCTCACGGGCCACATCGTCAATAGGTCGACCCGCGACATACGGCGATGCAGTAAGGGTCTTTTTCGGAACCGGAACGCTCAACATGCTCATCACTCCCAACCTACAAGCTGAGCAGCACTACAAGCCGGTCAGGCTCGATTCACGCTTCGATGCCTAAGCGCTCTGTGAGTAAGGCGAGTTGGTGGTGCATCTCGTCGGGTAGTCGTGATCCGAAGTGTTCAAAGTGGGCGGAGATTTTTGGCAGTTCAGCGGCCCAGTCGTCAACGTTCACTCGAAGCACGGTCTCAAGCGTCTCGGCCGAAAGTGATAAGCCGTCGACATCGAGTGCGCCGGGTGCTGGAACGTTTCCGATAGGCGTTTCAACGGATGCACCAGAAGGATCAGCCGAGACCCGCTGCACGACCCATTTCAGTACCCGAGAATTTTCGCCGTATCCGGGCCACAAAAATGATCCTTCTGCAGACTTACGAAACCAGTTCACTGCGAAAATTTTCGGTAGCTTGGCGGCGTCGGTTGCGGTACCAATACTCAACCAGTGCGCGATGTAGTCGGCCATGTTGTACCCGCAGAACGGCAACATGGCGAATGGGTCAAATCGAAGGTTTCCAACGGCACCAGCTTGTGCTGCTGTGGTTTCTGAGGCCACCGTGGCTCCCATAAACACACCGTGATTCCACGAGAGTGATTCGGTAACCAACGGTACCGTTGACGCTCGTCGACCACCAAACAGAATCGCAGAGATCGGCACACCGGCTGGGTCTTCCCATTCTGGGGCAATTGACGGGCACTGCGCGGCCGGGGTAGTGAATCGCGCATTCGGATGTGCCGCCGTCGTCTCAGATGCGGGGGTCCAGGCGTTACCTTTCCAATCGGTGGCAGTCGCCGGGGGAGTCGGCGTCATACCTTCCCACCACACATCGCCGTCCTCGGTGAGGGCAACGTTGGTGAATATCGAGTTGCCCCAAATGGTGGCCATAGCATTCGGGTTTGTTTCCAGCCCGGTTCCTGGCGCCACGCCGAAGAAGCCCGCTTCAGGGTTGATGGCGTAGAGGCGCCCGTCTGCGCCAAATTTCATCCAACAAATATCGTCGCCTACGGTTTCAACCTTCCAGCCTGGAATGGTTGGTACGAGCATCGCCAAGTTCGTTTTTCCGCATGCAGATGGAAACGCGGCGGCGATGTACTTCTTTTCACCGCTCGGCGAGGTGAGCCCAAGGATCAACATGTGCTCGGCGAGCCAGCCGTTTTGACGGGCCATAACCGAAGCGATACGTAACGCGAAACATTTCTTACCCAACAGGGCATTACCGCCGTAACCCGATCCGAAACTCCAAATTTCACGGGTATTCGGAAAGTGCACAATGTATTTGTTGTCGCCATTGCACGGCCACGAAGCGCTTGTTTCGCCGACGGCGAGCGGTGCGCCCACGGAATGCAGACACGGAACAAATTCGCCGTCTCCGAGTACGTCAAGCACCTTCGAGCCCATGCGGGCCATAATGCGCATCGAAACCGCAACGTAGGCCGAATCAGTCAATTCGACGCCGATGTGGGCAATCGGTGAACCAAGTGGACCCATCGAAAACGGAACGACGTACATGGTGCGACCAGCCATACAACCAGCGAACAATCCATTGAGCGTGGTGCGCATTTCGGCCGGGTCGCGCCAGTTGTTCGACGGGCCAGCATCAATAGCTGAGTCGCTGCAAATGAACGTCCGATCTTCCACCCGAGCCACGTCGCTTGGGTCACTGCTTGCGAGGTAGCTGTTTGGCCGTTTCGCATCGTCGAGACGGGTGAAGGTGCCTTGGTCGACCAGCAACTGGCAGAGGCGGTCGTATTCCTCTGGCGACCCGTCACACCATTCAACGCGGTCGGGCGTGGTGAGCGCGCAAACTTGGGCTACCCAGTCAATCAACTTGCGATTGGTGGTGAGTGTGGTCGACTCGATAGTGCTCATGTTGGCGCACTCCTTTGTGCGTGTACTGCTCTCGACGTATTACTCAGTACGCTTACTACTCGGTAAAGTCGGGAGTTCCCATATCAATCTCAGAGCCCAGCCGCACCGTTGTGGCTAGACCTTCCGCATTGGTGTCGAAGATCACTCGTTGACCTTGACGAAGCATGCGAAACACTGATCCGACCAGGGCGTCATCGGCCAAGTCGTATTCAGAGCGAGCTGGATCGTCGCGCAACAGCACGCCTTGGCGTGTGGCTGGGTCATATGACTTGACGACTCCCTGCATGGGAACTACCTCCGTGTGTCGATTGAATCGCCCAAGAGGCTACCTGCAGTTATCGACCCCCATATTGTGAACCGAGTAGCCGCGAAATATCAATTTAAACGCTACGAAACCTACATTTCATCACTTCTAACGATGGCCGACCATTGGTGGTGGCCGTTCGTACGCAACAGGGCGTTGCTTGACAACACCGGCGAAACGTACGCGACGCAGCCTTGTTGCGTTTATGGCCCCTAGGTTTCGGGACGTACCGGCACCCCCTGTTGATTCGTTCCGTAATGATCGGTCATTTTCAAACGCCGTGTCGATTCGTCCCGTAATGATCCGTCGTAACCATCCAATTCATTACGGGACGAACAGAGAAGGGACTCAGTTACTCAACAACGTTCGATTCATTACGGGACGAACGAAGAAGAGGACTTCGTTCGTACGTGAAACGGGGAGCGTGAGCCAAACCGAATAATTCGCGATGAATAGGTGAAACCTGACCATCGGAGCCAAGATGCCAAGGAGACCGGTAAAACAACGTGTGCACCGACAAGTATTTAAGCTGCCCGTCCGAACTCGGGCCGAACGTATCGTGAGTCTTTGCCGAGATAAACGGGGACACACCGCTTCTCGTCCTCGAAAACGGCGACGAGTTCAAGTTGGGCACCGAGCCCGTCAAGATACAGGCGAGGTATTACGCAGCGTTAGTGAAGAGTTGCAGTGCTTCAGCGTCGAGGGGTTCAGCAAAATAGAACCCCTGGGCTTGGGTTGACCCCAACTCGCGCACCGCTGTGAGCTGGGCCAACGTCTCAACACCCTCGGCAATTGCTGCGATTCCAAGCGCCGACGTCATCGAAATGATCGCGGTCACAATGGCAGACGAGTGAGCGTCGGTCCCTAAAGCCTCGATAAACGACCGGTCGATTTTGACGGCATCTACCGGAAAACGATGCAGATAGCTGAGCGAACTAAACCCGGTTCCGAAGTCGTCGAGCGCGATTTTTACCCCAAGACGACGAAGTTGAGCCAAACGCTGAGCGGCCTTGGCACCGTCAAACATCAACACTGACTCGGTAATTTCCAACACCAGACGTTCGGGCGGAAGGCCGGTTCGATCAAGAATTTCAACCACATGAGTAACCAAATCGGGGTCTTGAATTTGGCGGCCCGACACGTTTACCGAGATGGTCATGTCGGGTGATCGCCATTGAACCGCTTGCGCACAGGCCTCTTCGAGCACCCAAAGACCAAGCGTTACGATCAGTCCACTTTCTTCGGCGATGGGAATGAATCGATCGGGCGACAACATTCCTTCAACTGGATGCCGCCAGCGAATCAGTGCCTCGGCACCTGCCACCACCCCAGTTTGCAAGTCAATCATTGGTTGATAGCGAAGCTCAAACTCATTGCGTTCCAGGGCCGAGCGAAGATCACGTTCAACGCTCAGCCTGGCCGTCACTTCGGCCTTAAGCGTTTCGTCGAACAACTCGACTCGGTTTCGTCCGGCTAGCTTCGAGCGATAGAGCGCAGTGTCGGCCTGGGCAATCAGCTGGTGGCCTTGAAGCGAATCGGGTGTCGAAATGGCCATCCCGATCGACATTGACACCTCGAGCTCACCCGTTGACAACATCACGGGCTGACTACAAATGTTGAGCAGTCGCTGAGCGATCCGCATGCCGAGGCGGCTATCAGGAACCCCTTCGCAGATCACTGCGAATTCGTCGCCGCCAATACGAGCAACCGTATCGCCGGGCCGCGAACTGCTCGCTAACCGTTTGGCAATCGCAGCCAACACCAGATCGGCTTCCTGGTGGCCATATTGATCGTTGACCTGTTTGAAGTGATCGAGATCGATCATCAGTACAGCCACATCGGGCGTGTCGTGACGAACAGCTCGGCGAAGCGCATGTTCGAGCCGATCGGCGAACAGGGCACGGTTCGCAATCCCGGTCAGTGGGTCATGCATGGCCTCGTGAATGAGTGCGGCCTCGGTTCGTTTTCGCTCGGTGACGTCGGTCAGCACGATTTGGGCACCGTCAATCATTGGCACCACCCGAACTTGAATGGTTCGCGGCGCGCCCGCATCGGTAACTTCGAAATCGCGCTCGTAGAGGGGTCGGGAATGACCGAGAACCCCTACCAAACCCTGCGCGAGAGCAGCAAACGTAGGGTCGTGAACCCCGAGGCGCTCGTAGTGATCGACGAGATCAACTCGATGTTCGGCGTCACCCGTGAGGGTGTGATCGGGAACAAGAGTTCCCGGCTGAGCATGTGCGAACTCATCCCACGCGGCATTCGAGGCTAGAACAATGCCATGCCCGTCAACAATCGCTGCACCATCTGGCGATTGCATAAAACCCATTGCAGCCAGGTCGCCCGAAACGAGGAGCCGAGGCCGTTCTACTGGTGGCGCGGGCTCATCCGTAATTTCGGCTTCTTGAGGAAAATAGCCTGGAGATCCCACATCCCCATCGTAAGACAAGGTGGAGTACTAACCGGGTTTCATTTCTACGCGAAACGCTGAAACTCTCTAAGCCTTGACGACTTTACCGGCGCGAAGGCAGCCGGTACACACTTCAACACGCTTCGGTGAACCCTTAACAATGGCCCGAACACTCTGGATATTTGGGTTCCAGCGGCGACTGGTGCGCACGTGCGAATGGCTAACACTCTTGCCAAACGACGGCTTTTTTCCACATACTTCACAAACTGAGGCCATGATTTTGTCCTGGTTCTACTTTTACAACATGAGTACGACATTGAGACAGCCCCAGGCCGTCCATGAACCCGGAAAGGATAGCATCGTCGCCCTATGTCAGATCCCGCCCGCCCTTCAGACGTCTTCCGGGCCCCTCCGGATGTTCTTCGGGCCCCCCAGATCGTCGACCTCATTGTGGCGTTTCGCGATGCGCTGGTTTTAAACCAAGAGGCGTTGAACCGACTAAACGTGTACCCGGTGCCTGATGGTGACACCGGAACCAATATGGCTCTCACGATGAAGTCAGTGGTGGCCGAGCTCGACCTAACCGCCGAAAAGGGAGGCGTCGTCGATGCTCACGACCTGTCGATGTCAACGTTGTGTGCGGCAATAAGCCATGGAGCCCTCATGGGGGCACGCGGCAACTCGGGCGTCATCCTCAGCCAGATTCTTCGAGGGCTCGCCAACCGATTTCGAGAAAGCGAACAGGTGGGTGGTGCTGAATTTGCTCAGGCACTCGCCGAAGCCTCATCAGCGGCCTACAGCGCGGTGATGAAACCCATCGAGGGAACCATCTTGACGGTGGCTCGAAGTGCAGCCGAAGGCGCTGCGGACGCGCTCACTATGGTTGCGACGTTGCTTGAGGTAGTTGTCGGGGCCAGAAATCAGGCTGCCATCGGGCTGGCACAAACTCCAGACTTGCTTCCAGTTCTCAAGGCTGCCGGTGTGGTCGATTCTGGCGGATCCGGATACTTGCTTCTACTCGACGCCGCACTTCAGGTGATCGACGGCCGCCCCATTCCGTTGCTTGACGTTGAAGACTCGGCCCCCGGTCAACTAACAGGGCGTCGAGCCTCAGATGTCGGTACAACCGGTGACAAAGACGTTTCCGAACTTCGCTACGAGGTGATGTACCACCTTGAAGCAGACGACGGCCGAATCGATAGCTTCAAAAATGCGTGGGTGGCGATTGGTGACTCAATCGTGGTCGTTGGTGGTGACGGTCTTTGGAACTGTCATATACACACAGACGATATTGGTGCTGCGATCGAGGCTGCTATCGAAATCGGTCGCCCTCGCAACATTCGCGTCACCGATTTACTTGAAGAAGCGGCCGGCATCGAAGAAGAGCGTTGGGTGCGTGAGGCCAAAGGAAGCGACATTGTTGATCAGTCGCCCCACGCTAACGAACCAGTTGAAACCGCTTTAGTAGTTGTTGCGAGCGGCGAAGGGATACGGCGTCTCTTCCTGAGTCTTGGCGTACAGCAGGTTGTTACCGGTGGGCAGTCGATGAACCCATCGACTGCCCAACTGCTTGCTGCTGTTGAGGCATGCCCGTCTGAGTCGGTGCTTATTCTTCCGAACAACAAAAACATCATTGCCGTCGCCGAACAGGTCGCACCGCTCACGTCAAAATCCGTAAGAGTTATTGCTACTAAGGGTGTGGCCGAAGGTCTCGCGGCTGCAATGCAGTACGACCCGTCGGGCTTAATCGACGCCAATGCAGCAGCAATGCGTTCGGCTTCGGCAGCGGTTGTAAGCGGTGAAGTGACCCGCGCCGTTCGTGATTCCACGTGCGATGTTGGACCGATTGCTGAAGGCGATTGGCTGGGTATAGCTCGTGACGGCGGAATTGTTTCGGTCAACGCTTCGTTGGGCGAAACCCTCGTTGATCTTCTCGGCCAGTTGGTCGCAGATCACCACGAGATCGTTACGGTGATTGAAGGCGACGGAGCAAGCGCTGCCGAGACTCGTCGTTTGACTGAGTGGTTGGCCGATCAGCGTCCGCATGTTGTTGCCGAAGTGCACGCAGGGGGTCAACCTCTGTACCCATACCTTCTTGGCGTCGAGTAAGCGTTTCTTACCTACCGATGATTGGTCGTCGCCTTCGAAGCCTTGCCGGAATAGAAGTTTCGCGTATTGACGGCGTTGGCCGCAAACGCCTGAAAGGGCTTGCTGAATTAGAAGTTGTCAGTATTCTTGATCTGCTTACTTACTTCCCGCGACGGTATCTTGATCGCACGAACGAGGTACCGATTCGCGATTTGGTCATCGGGGCAGAGGCTTTGGTTTTGTCTGTTGTCAAACGTAGCGAATCACGTAAAACCCGGCAGGGACGCATGATGGTTGAGATCGACGTCTTCGACGGTTCGGGTTATCTGCGGGCCACTTTTTTCAACCAGCCGTGGCGGGCCAAGCAGCTGCAACCCGGAACCGAAATCGCTCTCTTCGGGAAGGTCGACTCGTTCCAGGGTCGGCGCCAAATGACGAATCCGGTCGTTGACTTGGTTGGTTCGAAAACCGGCAAGGTCGTACCCCTTTACCCCCAGTCAGAAAAGAGTGGTTTGACCACTTGGGAACTGGGCGAATGGATAGCTGAAGGGCTTCGACGCGCCGGCGAATTCTCTGACCCGTTACCCGAGAAGTATCTCGATGAGCTTGACCTGGTGGGTCGAACCTGGGCGATGAATAACATTCATCAGCCCGAATCGATGGGTGCGGCCCAAGCAGCGCGAAAGCGGCTGGCCTTTGATGAACTCTTACGGCTGCAACTCATCATGATTCTTCGTAAGCGTGCATTCGAACGTGACGCCGTTGGTATTGCCCATAAGGGTGGGCTTTCCCTTGTAACGCCATTCCTTGAGTCGCTGCCGTTTCCGTTGACCGGCGCTCAGCGGCGGGCGATTGACGAGATCGCTGTTGATTTGGCTGGCCCGCTTCCAATGCACCGGCTGCTTCAAGGCGATGTGGGTGCCGGAAAAACCCTCGTGGCCGTAAGCGCGATGCTGGTCGGTGTGGCAAGTGGGTTTCAAGCAGCACTGATGGCCCCAACCGAAGTTCTTGCTGAACAACACTATGCTGGCATACGGTCGTTGATAGCAAATGCAGATCTCGAAATCCTTGACCCCTCGAACCTCATGGGCCGACGACCGGTGTCGGTTAAGTTGTTAACCAATCGAACGACTGCTGCTGAGCGGCGTGAACTCGCCACAGGGTTGGTTGGCGGAACCGTCGACATGCTGATTGGTACGCATGCATTGATTTCCGACGGTGTCGAATTCCGCCACCTGGGTGTAGTGGTTATTGACGAGCAACACCGCTTCGGTGTTGAACAACGCGCCGCCCTCAAGGCGAAGGGTGCGGGCCGCGACCCCGATGTGCTGGTGATGACGGCTACGCCGATTCCGCGGACCGCAGCAATGACTGTTTATGGCGATCTTGACTCGACCATTCTCGACGAACTTCCGCCGGGGCGAACCCCAATTGAAACCCGGTGGGTGCGAGGTGACCTTGAGGTAGCTTCGGCATTTGAGCATCTTCGAACCGAGGTGGCCAATGGTCGCCAAGCGTACGTAGTATGTCCGCTTGTTGAAGGTTCGGAAAAAATTCAGGCTGCATCGGCTACAGAAACCCTTGAAGAACTGAGGGGTGGGCAGTTGCATGATTTGCGGCTTGCGCTGCTTCACGGACAGATGCCTTCCGTCGAAAAGGAATCCGTGATGGCCGAATTTCGGGCTGGGCGTATCGACGTATTGGTTGCGACGACGGTTATCGAGGTGGGTGTCGACGTTCCGAATGCGACCGTGATGGTCATCATGTCATCTGACCGGTTTGGTATTGCGCAACTTCATCAGTTGAGGGGGCGTGTTGGTCGCGGCATTCATAAGAGCTATTGCTATTTGCTGGGCGAGCCAAACACCCCTGACGGTGAAGCGCGACTGAAGGCTATCGAGGCGTCGACTGATGGGTTCGAGTTAGCCGAGGTTGACCTTGAGTTGCGAGGTGAAGGCAGCATTCTTGGAACCCGACAGAAGGGTCGGACCGACTTGCGGTTGGCGTCGCTCCGACGGGACCGAGAGTTAGTTGCAGTTGCTCGCAGGGTCGCGGTTGAGATTGTGGAGCGTGACCCGACGCTTGAACATCATGCAGATCTCCTCGACGAAATCGGGTTGTTCGTCGACGATGACGAGCGTGAGTTTTTGTTTAAGTCGTAGGGCCTTCTCTTCTGCTTGACAGCAACCGTAAGATAAGGAGATGAGCGAACTTAGTCAGCCGTTGTTCGTGACCGAAGCGGTCTATGTAGAACGTGAGGCTGAGCGCGGCCCCGAGGTACATCGATCTGAGTACGTCGACGGGATAATCATTGCGATGACCGGGTCAAGTAAGGTGCATAATCGCATCGCTGGCAATCTATGGAAGGAACTTCTCGGTCCGGCTGATGCCCATGGTTGTCGTGCTTCTCTACTTGATGTTCAGGTGCGGGTCGAGGCTGGCAAGTCGGTAGCCCGCTACTACCCGGACGTGGTTGTTTCGTGTGAGCCTTCCAATGATTTGTATGTCGAAACCGCCCCGTGTCTGATCGCCGAGGTGTTGTCGCCATCGACGAAATGGGTAGACCGGCGAGAGAAGCGGTTCTCGTACCTACAACTCGGTTCGGTGCTGCATTACTTACTTATCGACCCAGAGACTCGAACCATCGAGCATGTCGAACGTCGCGACGGGGTGTGGACCACCCGAACGCTCGACGAGACCGACCTTCTCGTTTTGGTTTGCCCACGTGTGGAGATTTCGATCTCTGATCTATTCCTTGGAACCTGACCTCGACAACTGGCAGCGTTGTTACGTGAGCAGTGTTGTTACGTGAGCAATCGTTTTTCGGCGGCGCCTACCAACGTCTGCGCCCATCGGAGGCAGAACTCGGCATCGCTCGCAGCAAGGTCTTCGCTTTCGTAGGCAACTTTGGTTTTGCGATCAAGCGAACGCTTCAAGGTCGTAGCAAGGGCTTTGTCGACCTGGCGAAGCAAATCCACGGCAGACTGATGATTTCCATCGTTCGATCGTTCTCCGAGCGCATGGCAAGTAATGGCATCGGCTGCGGCGATTGAAGCGTGGATTGCATTCGTCGCAACAACGTCTGGGGCATCTAACAGCACGGCAGCCTCAAGAAACTGTTTCGCGTCAATCAATCGTTTTCGTGAATCGTCTGGTGTGCAATTTCGACGGGTTCCCTTTGCTCGACTCATGTTGGTGAGCGAAGGTACATGTTGGTCGATGATGATGTCAGGGGGATTCCGTCTCGGCGAATTTCTGCGATCAGGCGGCCCTCGCGGGCGACCAGATCAGACCAAGACGCTTCCGAGTACTCAATTGCCTGCAGTTCGCAACCAGTCCACGCGAGAATTCGATCACTCAATTCGGTGACGAGTTGCGTCGCTTGATCGCAAAGCGGATCGCCAAACACCAAGACAACATCGACATCGGATTGTTCTGTCGAGTCGCCTCTGGCCACTGACCCGAACAACCACGCAGCCTTAAGAACTTTCGATTGAGAAGCCGTAACCTGTAACCGTTCGATAAGCGTTGCTCGAAGAGCCACGAGGGCCAGAATTTGCTCGGACGCCAGATGTTGGCGATTCAATGAAACCATCAGCGATCGGCCAGCTTCTGATTGATGACAGATACCGCTTCCGACAAGTTCGTCAAGAATGCGGTTTGCGTTACCAGGGGCTACCCCAGCGATGGATGAAAGCCGACGACGTGTGACGGCTCGCTGAGAGATCGCTAGTGCGTACAGAAGTCGCCCGCGAGCCCCCGGAACAACATCAAAAAGCGGATGACTGACATTCACGCCTCACCGGTAACAGGCATGGTCCTTAAATGAATCACATATTCTGTTTATGGATCATTCAGCGCTGCGATTCGGCTGATAGCAGTTAGCTCTTGGCGTTCATCAGTCTTGATGATTGCAGAGAAAATGTTTCAGTTTTTGAAGGTCTGGTTCGATGAACGAGGACCTTCAAAAGCTTTAGGTGGATTCACATGTTCTCTCGTCTTCGGCATTCACGCATCTCTCTCTCTCGTTCTGCTGGTAATCGGTACGCTTATTGTTTCGGTAGGTGGTGAACTTGCGGCCTTGACGCCGAGCGATGGGTTGGTCGGGTCGTGGGCGTTCGAGGGGAATGTTGCTGATTCGACAACGAACGCTAATAACGGTGTCTTGAATGGTGGCGCTGTTATCGGAACGGGCCAGACCGGCCAGGGTCTCGTACTGAGCGGAACCGGGAACAGTCACGTGGCCATTGCGAACTCTGCTTCGCTGAACACGGTAAATACTGCTTTGACGGTAAGTAGTTGGATTAAACCAACTGCTACCCCGAGTGGGTTGGCTGTGGTTGCTTCTCGTCAGTTTGGTACTGCCACCAACGACCAGTTTGTGTTCGGGCTGTCGGGAACCACGTTGGCGTTGTATCTGAATACCGCCAACGGTGGCAATCAGGGTTTTTTCGGGCCGAGCATCACCATTGGTCAGTGGTCACATATTGCGTTCACCTACGACGGTGCCAATATTCGTTTCTTTGTGAATGGTTTGTTGGCAGCCACGCAGGCTCGAACGGGCACTATTGCTGTTACCGACAAGCCGTTGCTTATTGGCGGTGGGGCCAATACCAGTACTGCGAACACCGCTGAGGAACTGTTCGTTGGCACTATCGATACGGCATGTATCCACAACCGGGCCCTTGGTGCAGCCGAGATCGCCACACAAAACACCTGTCCGGCTGGGAGTGCCGGAACAACGACTACCACGAGCGCCGCGACTACGACCGCTGCAGCGACGACTACGACGAGCACGACGACTACGACCGCCGCAGTGACGACAACGACTTCGGCGACGACAACTACTTCGGTTCCTCCCGTTTCGGTGGCCGGTCTGGTTGGTTCGTGGGCGTTTGACGGGAATGTTGCTGACTCGACGGCTAACGCCAATAACGGCCAACTAAACGGCGGTGCTGTTTTTGGTGCCGGTAAAACTGGTCAGGGTGTGGTGTTGAACGGCGCCGGTAACAGTCATGTAGCAATCCCGAATTC
This sequence comes from Acidimicrobiia bacterium, assembly GCA_031430595.1. GTDB lineage: Bacteria > Actinomycetota > Acidimicrobiia > Acidimicrobiales > JANYDT01 > JANNBN01. Next base: position 4,159 of record JANPBU010000052.1, on the reverse strand, counting down.
TGCTTCGTTGAACACCATCACCGCGCAGATGTCGGTGAGTGGCTGGGTGAAGCCGACCACAAACTCTGCGTTTACTGCAATCGTCGCCCGTCAGCTTGGCACCGGTAGTAACGATCAGTTTGTTCTTGGTACGCAAGGCGGAAACCTTCAGATTTATTTTAATACGACGGCGAATGGCACGCAGGGTCATACTGGGGGGCCTGTTCCGGTAGGTCAGTGGACCCATATTGCGGCCACGTACGACGGGTCGAATCTTCGGTTGTATACAAACGGCACACAAACTGGCATCCAGGGGCGCAGTGGCACCATTGTGGTATCTGATCGACCCCTGTTGATTGGTGGCGGCGCGAACACCAGCACGGCGAATACGGCTGAGGAACTCTTCAACGGGTCAATCGACACGATATGTGTTCATAGCCGGGCGCTCACAGCAGCCGAGGTCGCAACCCAAAACACCTGCTCGACGACGACTCCTGTGACCACTACGACCACGACGAGCCCGGCAACGACATCGACAACAACAAGCCCTGCGACAACTTCGACTTCGACCAGCACTACCAGCCCAGCAGCAACCACAACAATCGCAGCAGGTTCTGGTCAAGCTGTATTTGCGGATTCGTATGTGAACGGATGGTCAGCGGGAACCGGTCATAGCGTCGAATCGTCTGGCGGAAACCCGGGCGCGTACTTGAGTCGAATCGCGACACCGGCTTGGGAAGGTATCAAAGTAGGACGAGCCACTGCTGTGACGGCTGCGTTCACAACAATGTCGTTCGATGTGAAAAGTACGGTACCGGTAGCTGTTGGTATTTATGCACCAACCGCAACGAACAACCCGACAACCAGGCAGGTGCCAGCTTCAGCTAACTGGACCAGGTACACGTGTGCGTTCCCAGCGCTGCAAACGTCGTGGGCGTGGATGAATTTCAATATTTATGCGGCGGGGACCGCTGGAAACTTTGCGATCGATAACATCCAACTCGGCACCGGATCCCAAACCGTTGACACCTGCCAAGCAGGCGGACCAACCGGCGGAACCACAACCACCACAACGACCCCGGCAACCACAACTTCAACGACGACAAGCCCGGCGACAACGACAACGACAACGTCGTCAACGAGCACCACAATCGCTGCTGCGCCAGGCCAAATTGTGTTTGCTGATTCGTATGTGAACGGATGGTCAGCTACCGCAGGCCATGTTGTGCAGGCGACTGGCGGCAACCCCGCCGCGTTCCTGAGCCGAACCTCTACACCAGCCTATGAAGGAATCGGTTTCAGTACCGGTAGCCCGGCCGGTGCATTCACCACAATGAGCTTCGACCTCAAAAGCACGGTGCCAATCGCTCTCGCTATTTACGCTGATTCAGGTGGAACCCAACCACTCGGACGCCAAGCACCAGCATCAGCGAACTGGACTCGTTACACGTGCGCATTTCCTGCTCTGCAAACGGCTTGGCCATGGATGGGTTTCAAGCTGTACAACGTCGCTAACCCGGGAGACATTTCCGTAGACAATGTCCAACTCGGCTACGGAACCCAACCCATCAACACCTGCCAGGCAGGTGGCCCAACCGGGGGAACCACAACCACCAAAGTTCCGGTAGCAACGACAACCAGCACAACCACCACGAACCCGGCTGCGACCACGACAACTTCAAGCACAACGACAACGACGATAGCGTCGTCTCCGGGCCAGGCAGTATTCGCTAATTCGTATGTGAACGGATGGTCTGCAGGACCGGGGCACACTGTTGAAGCAAGCGGCGGGAACCCCGGCGCGTATCTGAACCGTACCGGCACACCAGCGTGGGAAGGTATCAAAGTAGGACGCGACACGAGCCCCTCCGCTGCGTTTACAACGTTGACATTTGATGTGAAAAGCACGGTGCCTGTGGCGGTTGGTATTTATGCGCCGACCGACACGGCGAACCCAACCAGCAGACAACTACCAGCTTCACCAAACTGGGCCCGCTACACGTGCTCATTCCCGGCATTCCAGACCTCGTGGGCATGGACGAGTTTCAACATTTACGCGGCAGGCACTGCTGGCAACATCGCAATCGACAACCTCCAATTGGGTTTCGGTACACAAACCGTTGATACCTGCAGGGTGGGAGAGGCTACTGGCGGGCCGGCACCGTCGGTCGACCTCACGGTTTTGTCAACGTCACCGCTCACGTTTGCGCCGTCATACTCATCGCAGCCCGTCGTCAGCTCGCCAACAGTTTCGGGACAGTTAACTATCACCGGCCCGGCAAAACCGGAAGCCAGAGCCCTTCGACTCGACATTTCTGCGAGCAACCCGGTCACCATCAAAGTTGAAACTCAAGACGGAACCAGATCGTATGCAGACTTCACAGTTGCTGCGGGCTCAACCATCCACTCGATACCGTTCAACTCACCATTGGGTGCCGATCCAATTAAGATTTCGTTGACGTCGACAAGTAGTTACACCCTTAGGTCAGTCGCATTGTTTGGCCGCCCGTTCGTTGCAGTGACTACCAACTCGGTGTACCAACCGAACGCAAGTGTTGGCGTCACAATTAGTGGCGTCTGGGACCCTGGCGTAACCGGTCGAACCTTCCTCCGAGTTCAACGGTCAGCATCGCAAAATTCGTGTTCGAACTGCGGCGATCAGGTAGCAGTTACCGGTGCCGGACAAACAACTTTTCCTAACCTCGCACCCGGTTTATGGAAGGCCGTGCTGTTCACGAACAACCCTGGCGAAGTCATTGGAATCAGCCCCGACTTCGAGATACTTCCCGATATTGCAACACCAACAGGTTCGACGATCACGGTCTACGACGATCAACTTTCTGAAGCATTTCAAGATTGGAGTTTCGCCCCGCACAACCTCGCAAACACAGCACCCGCCCGTGGCACACGATCCATATCCTTCGAACCCGACGGCGAAAAGGGCATCAAGTTCCATTCACCACAAATCGGTGCGACTATCCGAAGCCTCAGTGTCGCTGTTAATGGCGGACCACAAGGCGGACAAGTACTCCAAGTTGCTGTCTCTGGAAACAACCAGCACCTAACCGCGCAAAATTTTGTTGCTCAACCCGGCTGGCAAACCATCACGCTCGCCTTTCCAACCCCGGTGGCTGCAGGCTTATCAATCGAGGTCACCGTTTCCGGTCAAACCAACAGCGACCAAGCAACGGCGTACGTCGACGACATCGTATTCAGTACCGTAAGCACACCTACGACTACGACAACAATAACCCCACCAACCTCGACTGTTACGCCGACCACGGCAACACCAACAACCGTGGTGCCGACAACCGCGACGCCAACAACCGTGCTGCCAACAACCACGACGAGGGTAACAACAACCACAATCGCCCCAACGACCACTGTCGCTACGACAACGACGATTGCTCCGACGACACTTCCACCACTAACGCTGCCGCCAGTGCCGCCCTATCCGGGTACCGACCGAAATCTGACCGGATACTCCTTTTATCAAAGCGAATGTCTACCCGACAACCCAATAACGTATTCGGGCTTCTCGATACCAGCCGAGGCATGGAACGCCGGCAACATACGAGCTACCGGAATTGGCTACTTCTGGTCAACGATCACCGTGAGGTACTCAACAGCCGTTGTATTTGGCAGTGATTACATTGGCTACATAAGGGGGACCGTTTCCGAATATGCAGCGACCTGGTCGCCAGCTTATTCTGCGGATGTCCCCCCGAATCGGCCACTACCAAAGGTGCCCGCCAACTCGACAGTGGATTCACTCACCCTCAGCGACATTCTCGTATGCATTTCTGACCCGAGTCAAAGCTTGCAGGCATACCTACATGTGCCTTCGACTAACGGGACGCCGGTAACGACCACACCACCCCCTCCAACGCTGAGCCCACCGACCACGGTACCGGGAACGCCCACAACCTACCCACCCGTGCCGACCACAACACCGGGCGGCGGTGGGGGTGGAAGTACTCCTCCGCCGCCGTTCACGTCAGCGAATAATTATCTACGGTCGAAGGCGAGGAGTAGCGACCCGACACAGCTTTCTGATGTTGCGTGTTTGGGTAGCGGGCCGGGATCAAATCAGGTTGGTTTCGCGGCTTGTAATTCTGGTGATGCGAATCTTCGGTTCAGTCAGATCGGGGCGAATTACAAACTCATTAGGGGTTACGGG
>JANPBU010000051.1:0-200943 GCA_031430595.1 Acidimicrobiia bacterium | reverse complement strand
GCCGACACACAAGACCCTGACGACCCGATCGGTGAACTCGCTTACGCGTACGCGGCACGCCACGATTTCAGCCGCATTTACCAACAAGCAACCAGCCGCCAACACGCCCACCGGATGCTCATCAGCTGGTACCAATTCATTGCCGAGCACCCAATCAAAGAACTCGTCAAGCTCGCCACCACGATCTCAGCTTGGGAAAACGAGTTCCTCAACTACTTCGATCACCGCATCACTAACGGCAAAACCGAAGGCAGAAACCGGACCATCAAAGCAACAAAACGAACCGGATACGGCTACCGCAACACCACCAACTACACCCTCAAATGCCAATACCAAGCACTCCGACTAACATCATGGACGACACCAACCCCAAAACCCCAAGCCGCGTCAAACGCGTAGAGCCGTTATGACAAGGGTCAACGGTTGACGTCAACAACGGTTGGTGGTGTCACGAAATCGTATGGGTTCGATGCTGGCGGGAACCGGACTAGTGCTGATGGTCAAACGTTCAGTTATGATGCACGGAACCGTTTGATGACGGGTGCGGGTACAACATATAACTGGTCGGCACGCGGGACGCTGGTGTCTACGACGGGTACTGGTGCGGCGTCATATGCGCATGATGGGTTAGACCGGTTGACGCAGGCTGGCACTGTCACGTACGCGTACGATTCGTTGGACCGGGTTACCACGAGAACACAAGGCACCGCAACAACCTTTGGGTACGCGGGCGCAGAGACTGATCCGGTATCTGACGGTGTAGCGACGTACACAAGGTCACCATCAGGCGGCCTAGCTGGTGTGACGAGGGCCGGGGTGTTTCTTCTGGCCGGGTCTGACAGGCATGGTGACATCAGTTTCACATTGAACCCCACGACGGGTGTTGTTGCGGATAGTACGGTGCGGGATCCGTGGGGCAAAACGTTGGGTACGACCGGTGCAACACCGGCAACAGGGTTTCAGGGTGACTGGACCGACCCGACGTCTGGGTTGGTGTGGATGGCGGCACGCTGGTATCAGCCGAACACCGGGACATTCACAGCGAGGGACACGTACCCTGGTGAGGTCGGCGCCTACGCGACCCTTAACAGGTACACATACGGGCTAAACAACCCGTTGAAGTACAGTGATCCGACTGGCAGGGTGGCTGCTCCGGCTGGGTGCGATAACGCTTGCCAGTCAGCACATTTGCAGCAGACCGGTGAACTGTACGACGACCCGGCCGACGCGTTCAACGACAAATACCAACGTGGTGATCGTGACCCTGTTGTTGACATTTATGACGACGAAGAGGGGAATGCTGTGATCTGGGTATCGAACGACGTTGGCGTCGCCATTTCGACGGCGGCTGGCACGAGTCGCGTTTCGTTTGACGATCTTGCTGCGGGGACAACTACTCCTGGCGTTGGACCTAGTGCTTCGACTGGTGGTTCAGGCCCGGATTCGAATCCGTTTTCGGTTCCGCGGCCCGGTTGATACGAGACGGTTCATGGATGCCAACGGCAACTGTTACCTCGACGAGAACGGGAAGCCGTATCCTCCTCGCGACGAAAACATTTACCAGTGTTTGGATATGAGCTCAGCTGAGAGAAACAGGCAGGCAGAAAACATCAAGAAGAAAACGATGCCCAAATCGATCTCACCGACACTTACCGCGAAGGAATGGAAAAAGCTTTTCGAGAATATTCAAAAGAAGATGGTGAAGGATGCGGCAGCGATGTTCGCAGGGAAGAACGAAGCTCCGGCGCAAGGGACTTGCGTTGGTGGTGGGGTCGCTCTCGTATACGGCGTAGAAGCGCAAGTGTGCGACATGACTGTTGGCAAAGAAAAATTCAAAACGAAATCGGTGGGCTATTCCGTTGGACTGCAGGCGAGTGCCGGAGTGGGACCAAGCAGAATGGTGAGTAACGCAACAACCGTGGAGCAGACTCTCGGTTGGACTGCCTGCACGACCGGCTCAGCCCTTGGTTCTTTTCAGGTCTGTATTTCTATTGGCTTCGATCCAACGACAGGAAAAACGACGGTGCCGAACGACCCTGCAGATTACATTTGGTCAGCATCGATCGGCGTTGGAGGGAAAGGTTTTGGCGGCGGAACCTCGACCGGGATCGTGCTCACCGAAAAGATCGCAAAGTGATGAGCCGACCAAAAAAATGCGGTGCACTGGCTCGCTCTTTCATCGGCAGTTTGGCGATTTTCGTGGTTGGGTGTGGGCAGGTTGGATCACGGTCGGTTTCCCCTGGGCCGCCCATAGTTCGTCCTGTCTGTTTGACGACGCGCTGCGCACAAATCTTCTCGGGAATCGGCGTTCCGGATGTCAAGTTCTTCCCCTACTACGGGTCGATATATGGAGATCCAGACCCACTCACCGAATTGCGTACCTATTCGAGCATACGTAAACCGGGTCTCATTGTGGATAGTTCCCCTGGCTCACAAAAGTTACCGGATGACATTCCAGTCCTCCGATTGAGTGGTCAGGGGCTTTCTGAACTTTACCGAGACATTCGCCGTGTCGGGGAGGCGGTTGACCGAAAGTCGGAGGCGGCCCGCTTGGTTGTCGATCTGAAAAAGGCTGAGCAAAACAGTGTCTCTCCTCAGGGCCTAACGATGACAGCGGTATGGTTGTCCGGGTCGAGCGACAATGTACCCTATTTTAACAACGACGCGATTGCGCCGTCGGATGAGGATTCGTTACTGGCCAAGTACTTTGTGAGGGTTCTTGATGGCACCACCAAGAATTACCGTCTCGACGTAAGTTTGGATGAACTTGTTGATATCGATCCAGACGTAATTTTCTTCTCAAACGTCTTGAACGAAGGGAAGGTGCCAAATGAAATCGCTGAAGATGCTCGTTGGAAAAACCTGAAAGCGGTTAAGTCAGACCAAATGTTTTTTGTGCAGTCTACTGACCTTGAGGGTTTTGGGCCTCGTGACTACTTCGATTTTTATGAAGCGCTCGAAGAGCTCCCGAGGTGAGTGAAACCAGCGACGAGATTTTTCATTGTTGCCGGGGCGCCTAACGATCTGCTGTAAATCGCTTGGTGAAGTCACCAATCGATATTGGTACTAGCGGTGTTGCTGCCACGGCGGTGTCTCAGGTGGGGTTTGTTGTTGGTGGGAACATGGAGAACGTGAAAGATGCCCGCAGCAATGTGCGGTCTTCGTAGTTAACGCGGGTGGTGGAGTTCCCCCGTTTTGACGGCTCTTCACAATCTTGCGGGGTGGGTGGTGAGTAGTGCCCAGTTGCAGCCGCCGATCGCGAGGAGGATCCGGGTTCGGTAATGGTTGAAGTTCGTGAACCCCGCAGCAACCCTTTTGATCTTCTTGATGATCGAGTTCAAACCCTCGGTAGGTCCGTTCGATGCACCCGTTGTATGCCAAGCAAGTATCGGTTTACGCCACTGCTTGAGTGTCCGCGCGAGCCCACGAATCTCTTTCACGTTCGAACCACGACCGTCTTCGATGATCGAATCGATCCACAACGCAGCCAGGTCCGGTTCACCCCACAACGTGTACAAGTCACGGGTGTTCTCTTTCGCTTCCCACGCCTCGAACACAGCACCATGCGGGTCACCGAACGCAAGGAGCACATCGAGTCGTTTCCGGGTGGTCGGATCAAGTTTCTCCGCCGCGAGCATCAACAATTTGCGTGCCCCGTACAACGGCTGAGAACGCTGGTCTGATTTGGCCCCACTTTCAACTATTACGTCTCGGCGGGTTCTATCGGTCGTTGCTTACACGGCTTGGATTCTCAGTGCATCGAATCGTTGCTGCGGGGTGTCCCATCCGAGTGTTTTTCGGGGTCGGGCGTTGAGTTCGAGGAGCCGTTCGGGGCTGTGCACGGAGGTCGTTACTTTCGGGAAGTAACAGCGTAAGGGCCCGTTGGTGTTCTCGTTACTCGGCCGTTGCCCAGGCGAATGAGGCTCGCAAAAGAACACGGGAATACCCGTTTCCTCAGTGAACTCGTGATGGCGGACCATCTCAATCCCTTGATCCCAAGTCAACGACAACCGTAAGTGTGCAGGTAACTCGTTGAACCGGCGAATCATTGCTTCTTTGAGCTGCTCCGCCGTCCGAGCGCCAACGATGTGGACGAGCATCGTCATTCGTGTAACTCGTTCCACGAGCGTCCCGATCGCGGAGCCGTTGAACTCACCAATAATCAAATCACCTTCCCAATGACCAGCCTGGGAACGGCCAGCGGCCTTTGGAGACCGTTCAATCAACGGTCGTATTGGGGTCGTGAAACGCTGCGGTTTCTCACCACGCCGCCGCTTGCGTCGCTGAACCGCCTAGTACGTAGTGCTTTCTCGCGGCGTAGTGTAATCAACGGATTGAACACCCCACGGTAGATTGATTCCGGCGAGATAAGCACAGCGACAGCGCGTTTGGCCAACGAAACCGAAATCTGTTCAGGGCTCCACTGCTTCTCCAACAAGCCTTGAACAGCCTCGTTTATGACCGGGTCGGCAAGCTTGTGTGTCTTGGGTCGTGGCCGCCGCCCCAGCATTTTTGATTGCGCATTAGATGGCTGATACTCACCCGACTGCGCATGACTGTTCCGGGCGATCTCAATCTCACGACAAATCGTCGACACCGCACGGCCCGGCAAAAGCTTTGCGATACTTCGACACGTCGCCCCGGCACGCGCCGCGTCCGCAATGATCACCCGTTTTCCGGTTGACTCCAACCCGGCGACAAGCTTCAGAATTACCAATCCCAGTCTTCATCAACTCAATGTAGAAAACACGCTTGCTTACCAACGGGATACCCGCACGACCACGACTCATCAGACACCAACTATTCAGGTAGGTGTAGCGACGACCCGCTGAATCCACCCTTGAGAAATCTGGCCCCATTTTGAACTACTAGGTCTTGGCGGGTTCTATCGGTTGGGGTGGTGGGGCGAGGGGGAAAGTGAGGTTCAAAGTGGAGTTGTATGAGCAAATTCGGATCGCAGCTCGTGATGAAGGTTTGGGGAATCGTGCGTTCGCGAAACGGTTCAGGGTTCATCGTCTTGATGTTCGTGCGGCACTTGTTTCTGCTGAGCCACTTGAGAGTAGGCAGGGGGCGAGACCGTCACCGTTGACTGGACCGTCACCCGAGCAACAATGCTAAAAGGGGTGCTGGTATCGCTCAGGTTGGGTGGTCTAGGTCGAGGATTGTTTTTGTGGCGAGGATCCCGTTCCCGTGTTGTGCTTCCATGGTGAGGGCTTCTCGACGCCAACTCTTATTTACCCACTTCGAGTCAATCGGCACGGTTTGCTGAGGTCCGACTGTTGAGTGCACGCTGATTGCGGTGAGGTCGATCTCGTTAGCGCTATTGGTTCGTTCGTAACCAATTGTGTCGCCAGCGATCCACTTGCCTGGCTCTAGGGTGTCGATCGCTCGGGCCAGAGCTACTCCGATTGCTTGTTCGGTAAGCGAGGTGAAATCGGGCTGCGCCGCTGCGGACCGTAGGCCGTTAGGTATCCAGGAAATAATTGGGTCAACAAGGTAGAGCTTGGCCTGAGTGCCTGTAACCGTTCGCCCGTGCTGGTTGCGCTGCGGGCACAAAAGCGCAGCGAAGGAATTGACCAGTCGTGCCAGCCGTCGGTCGAATGTGTTTTTGCTCGCGTACCCGAGGTCGTTAGCGGTGTCTGCGCGGTTCAGCGGACTGGTGGCACGTGAGCTTAATGTTCCCAACAACAACGGGATCGATTCCTGCGGTCCGTCCGGATCGATATCTCTGCGAAGCCAAGCCTGAAGATCCTCGAGATACCCACGATCGTGATGGCCGGAAGTTTCGAACGCGTGCACGGCCCGGGGAAATCCACCGCTCGAAAGAAATGCCTGCCAGACGAGGTCGTAGTCATCGATTCCAAAACGGATTGTTTCGAGGACGGCCCCCGGAGCAGTACAAATGAATCATCAATTGGCTGCGTGGCGATGTCGTTTAGCAACGATGATCGGTAACCAATGTCGAAGCGACGACGACCCTCCAAGAGCAAGTCGTGTGACGTCCAGGCGATGGGATCACCGTTTGCGGTGGTGAGATTCCACCAAGGATTTGCTTCGGAGAGCCGCCTTCGAATGACGTCGTCTCGCATACAAGGAGTTAGCCGAACTCTAAGTAGGGGTAGCAATACCTTCCACGAACTCAGAAGGTAGGGGTTGTAGTGCGGATCCGAGCAGGGACGCCGACAAGACGGGTCCGGTGGCTATGTCGCCACAGCGAGCCACAATCGGTTTGTGTGGCTATGTAGACGCAAACAAGGGAGTCGGTGTAGTGTGACTTTATGGCCACATCAATAACCGAACGAGAACGGGCAGTCCGAACTCCAAAAGAGTTTGGCGAAGCGCTGAGTGAAGTTCGAGCACATCGAAATTCAACTCAGGCGGAAGTTGCCAATCTCGCGGGCATCGATCGAAGCCAACTCGCACACATGGAAGGTGGGCGAGCCGGGCGGTACCTCGAGAATGTGTTCGCGATCCTCGGGCACCTCGGTGCTGTCATGTCAATTTCATGGAACGTTGATCCGCCTGACCCAGAAGAATCAGAACCAATTCTTGTTGCTCAATCGACGGAACACGAAAACAGAGTCATGCACGATGTGCTCAAACTCACCGATGACGAGATGGCGGCAAACGCAAAGCTGCTCAAGAGACTGTTCCCAGACCAGCACGACGGATCATGACTGAGCAACTTTCCATCACTCGTGACGGTCAATTAGTCGCTGATCTGAACTTCGGTCTTCGAAAGATTTTGCTGAGCTATTCTCCGAATTTCCAAGCTCACCGCGAAAGTGGGCGGCCTGGCGTCTCGTGCTCGCTGCCAGTATCAGTCACACCACACGATGCCACAGCCTGGTGTCGAGGCCTACTTCCGGAAGGCCAACACCTAGCCCACCTCGCCGCAGATATCAACGTGTCGGTAAGCAATACGTATGCATTGCTTCGGCGATACGGACGAGACGTTGCTGGTGCGTATGAAATCGTCGCATGGCCCGACAGGAAGTCTCGACCTCAGGCTTCGGAACTCTATTCGACTGATTCGCTTCGTGATGAAGTTGCGGCGGTTGCAGATGGCTCGCGCCCGCTGGCAATCGACGACGACAGCGAACTTTCACTCGCCGGGCTGCAAAGCAAATTGCTACTCGTGAAGACCGCCAATGGGTGGGCTCGTCCACAGTTCGGATACCCGTCAACCCACATTGCGAAGCTCGATTCACCCACGCGTATTGGTCTCGTTGATGCCGAAGCCTCTGCACTCGGCCTAGCGAAGGCGCTCGAACTCACTACGGTCGATGCAGAAGTCCAATTGTTAGGCGATCATCGCTGCATCGTCGTCTCGCGCTACGACCGCAGAACGACCAACGGGGTCACTTCAAGAATCCATCAAGAAGACTTCCTGCAAGCCATGGGGTTGAAACCAGACGGTCGACAAAAGTATCAAGATGGCAAGACGGGGCCACCCAGTCTCTGGCACATGGCAGAGATTCTTCGTAAGTACGCGGGTGAAAGTGAACTCATTCGTCTGCTTGCGTGCGTCACCTTCAATACACTCATCGGAAACGGTGACGCCCATGCTAAGAACTACTCGATTCTCATCGATGAACTTGGTGGCGTAAAACTTGCTCCGCTCTACGACACGGTTCCCACGCTGCTTTGGCCAAGCCTCAAAGACCGAAATGCTCTTATGGTTGGTGACCAAATGGTGCTTTCGAAAACCCGGCTAGCCGACGTCATGTTGGAAGGGCAACGGTGGGGTCTAGATCGCGATACCGCGGCCACCATCGGGTTGACAATCGCCAACCGAATGCGAGGATTGGTCAAAGACGTGCAACACGCCGAACTCAAAAATCTGGTTCTTCGAAACGTTGAGCGGTTTCTGCCGCAATAGAGCGCTTGCGCTGTGGGGTGATGCCTACGCCGGTTACACACCTTCCCCTTCGAATCGCAATTGTTGGGCCTAACAGCGAGTGGAAGCCATGCAGGCGTGCCTGCTACCGTAATGTCATGACCCAGTTGACCATCCGCACTGAAGCTCTATTGGCGGACCGAGTCCGAAGCGCTGCGGCCGCATCTGGGAAGTCAATGAATGAGTTTGTGGTTATGGTTCTTGATGCGGCTACCAATCCAGCGCTCGCCGGTTCGAAAGCGTTGGAAATCCGTGAACGGTTGGCGTCTGCGGGTTTGTTAGCCACAGGTATACCTCGCCAAGGTGCGCGACCTTCTGCAGAAGTAGTGGGGGCTGCAAGTAAGCGGGTAGCGGTTGGCTCTTCGCTTTCCGATCTGGTTTCCGAAGCGAGATGATCGTTTTCGCTGACACATCGGCAATCGTGAAGTTTTACGTTGATGAGGTTGGCCATGAAGAAGTGCGGGCGATCAAAAGTCTCATTCTGATCAGCGAAATCGCAAGGGTTGAAGTTGCCGCTGCACTCTGGAAGAAAGTTCGAATAAACGAAGTTGCTCCCGCTGATGCGCAGTTACTAATCTCGACATTTGAATTCGATCTGTTTGGCGGAGACGATTCAGAGCCCCGCTTTCATCCGGTGGCAGTCAACTCTGAAGTGGTCACTACCGCAGCACGCCTAACCGGGATACATGGGCTGCGCGCATACGATGCTCTTCAATTAGCCTCAGCACTGGTTTCACGGAACGTGGTAGCTGATTGTACTGGGTTCGCAGCATTTGACAAAGATTTGAAACGTGCCGCCGCAGCCGAAGGATTTTTCAATGTCTAGTGAAATCTGTTCGGTATTGGTTTGTAGTGCGACGTTCTGGCTACATCAGCAACCGAACGAGAAAGGATTGTTCGAATCCCACGAGAGTTTGGTACTGCGCTGCAAGACATGCGTACCAATCGTTCCGAGAGTCAAAACCCTCGTTCGTCGGAACGTTAAGCGGTTCCTGCCGCAATAGAGCGCTTACGATGTGAAGTGATGGCTACGCCGGTTACACACCTTCCCCTTCGAATCGCAATTGTTGGGCCCACGGCGAGTGGCAAAAGCGACCTCGGTATGCGTGTCGCCGAAGCGGTAGACGGCGAGATCATTTCAGGCGACTCGATGTGCGTGTACCGAGGAATGGATATCGGCACCGCCAAGCCAACACAGGCTGAACGAGCACGCGTCACCCATCACCTCATCGATGTGTCAGATCCTGACACCGATTTCTCGGTCTCGAAATTCTGCGATCTTGCCCGGCCCGTCCTTGAGCGACTAGCCACAACGAACACACCCGCAGTGTTGGTAGGCGGAACCGGTTTGTACGCCGATTCGTTGATTGGGGAACTCACGCAACCACCGCAGTATCCAGAAATTCGTGCTGAACTCGAAGCCAATACCGATGCAGATGTAAAGTACTCGCAACTCGTTCAGCTCGACCCGTTGGCAGCTTCGCGCATGGAAGCCACAAACCATCGTCGTGTGGAACGGGCATTAGAGGTGTGCTTAGGAAGCGGCCAACCGTTTTCATCATTTGGGCCCGGCGTCGGTGCTTCACAACGCAACGCCAGCGGCTGGACCATCATTGGGCTAGAGATAGACCGTGACCTGCTTGAAAAACGCATCAGGGCTCGATACGAACAGCAACTCGACGAGGGTTTCTTGTTCGAAGTGCAGGCGCTCGACCAACGCTGGTCGGGGCGTTGGTCCCGAACCGCGAAACAGGGCCTCGGATACCGCCAACTACTTGGCTACCTACATGGCGAATACAAGAGTGTCGAAGCGGCGATCGAAGTGGCTTGTGTTTCCACGTTCTCGTTCGCCAAACGTCAACAACGCTGGTTTCGGCGAAACCCGAACATTGTGTGGCTAACCCCAGACGAAGCAGCTAGTACCGAACTCGTTCGCGGGTTGATTGCTGAACGGGTAACGCACTGATTGTGTAATTGGGGTCGCGATTGGCCGACAAATAGGTGAGAATGACCTAAGGATGCAAACGTCACGTACGCTCACCAAGCACCACGGGCTTGGAAACGACTTCTTGGTGTTGGCTGACGCTGGTTGGCTGACACCGGTCGAAGCAACTTCGCTGGCCCTAGCGACGTGTGATCGGCATCGAGGAATCGGTGCCGATGGCCTACTCCTCATTCTCGCAGCCCCCGATTCGTCCGCCGACATCGCCATGCGACTTATCAATGCTGATGGGTCAGTCGCCGAAATGTCGGGTAACGGGATTCGATGTTTCGCACAGGCTGTCACGATGGCAGGAACCTTGCCAACCGGAACTATCCGTATACATACCGATGCTGGGCTGCGGCAAGTTCATGTTTCGTCAACTGACCCATCATCGGGTATCGCACAGGTAACAGTCGATATGGGTGAAGTTGCTCACGAAGCGCACCCCGTCTACGGAGGTTCGGGCGGAACCACAGTTGATCTGGGCAACCCGCATCTAGTGATCGCCGTCGACACGCTCGACGACATCGACATAAGTGTTGTTGGCCCCGAATACGAGGCGCCGTATCTCGCCGGCCCAACCCACGGCATCAACGTCGAAGTGATGAAGGCGATCAACGATGCGACTATTGAAATGGTCGTATGGGAACGTGGTGTCGGCGTGACTCAGGCTTGCGGCACCGGTGCCACAGCCTCGGCCGCCGTCGCTCATCGGCTCGGCCTCGTGGGCTCACGGGTTACCGTTAGGCAACCGGGTGGCGATGCGATTGTTGAAATCAACGGCTCAAGGGCAACGCTCATTGGCCCCTCGCAATACATCTGCACGATTGAATTTCCCTGGATAGATGGAGGAACCCATGGCTGAAGAAGACCGTCGAAGATCTCAACTTATCGACCGCGCAATCCGAGAAAAAATTGTGCTGGTCGGTGTTGCCGTAGGAAACGAAACTCTCGACGATGCCGAAGCAGGCCTCGATGAACTCAGCGCGCTTATCGATACGGCCGGTGCCGATGAACATGCGCGAGTCGTACAGCGTCGCGATGAACCAGACCGCACCTACTACGTAGGCAAAGGAAAGGCTGAAGAGCTGAAGATGGTGTCAGAAACCGTCGACGCCGACACCGTCGTGTTTGATACCGAACTCAGCCCCGTGCAGTCGAAGAATCTCGAACGTTTACTTGGCCGAACGGCCATCGATCGCACGGCTGTCATCCTCGACATTTTCGCTCAAAACGCTCGCACCGCTGAAGGTAAGGCCCAGGTTGAACTCGCTCAACTGCGATATCGACTTCCTCGGCTGAAGGGTAAGGGTGGCGCACTTTCACAACAGGGCGGTGGCATCGGAACTCGAGGCCCCGGCGAAACAAAACTTGAAGTTGACCGTCGTCGTCTGCTTGAACGTGTCACCCGCCTGGAAGGTCAACTCAAAGACCTACAAAAGGTGAGGTTGACCCAACGGAAAGGTCGCCGTCGAAACCGTCAAGCAACGGTCGCGCTAGTCGGCTACACAAACGCCGGAAAATCGACCGTACTCAACCGCCTAACCGACGCCGGGGTACTCGTCGAAAACCGGCTGTTCTCCACCCTTGACCCCACAGTTCGTCGGCTTGCTATGCCCGGCGGTGAAATCGTGTTGCTCTCTGACACGGTGGGTTTCGTACGCGACCTTCCGCATGCGCTGGTTGAGGCGTTCAAATCAACGCTTGACGAAACGGCCGAAGCCGACCTACTCATTCACGTTGTTGACGCCAGCGCCGCAGATCCAGAAGGAAATATGCGCGCTGTTCAAATTGTTCTTGAAGAGATCGGCGCATCAAACGTTCCACAAATGATCGTGTTCAACAAGGCCGATGTTGCCTGGCCCGATGCGGTGAAGGGGCTCCTTCGACAGCATCCAGGGTCGGTCGCGATCTCGGCGGTCACTGGCCAGGGTGTAGAAGGAATGCTTGGGGTGCTCGGTGAACGGGTTCGATCATTGACCGTAGTCACCGAACTCATGATCCCGTACGATCGAGGTGATCTTCTTGCCGCTGTGCATCGAGAAGGCGAAGTGTTGTCAATCGTGTACGACGAAACTGGAACTCGCGTACAGGCACGCCTCGACGATGCAGCCCGCGGTCACTTTCGAGAAGTCATTTTCAGCGAGCACGAGGCCATCGCCTAAGTGTTCGCCTAGGGCCGTTCGCCCTGATCAATCACTTGAGAAGCTACCGACTGTGCGATCATCGTTTGTAAATCGGCAACCGTTGTTGAGGTTGCGTCAAGATCGAACCGCAAACTTCGAACCGCATCGTCAAGCGAAAAATCAGCCTGTTCACGTGCCGTCATTTGACCGCCAAGCTGATCAAGGCGGGCGGTGATTCGTTCGTGTGATGCGCTGAGGTTGTTTAGCATCGATCTCATTTGTGCGAGTGATGCGTCGCGTGTTGCCGATGCAGCTGCAACCTCGTTCATCTGCTCGCGTACATCTCGCAATGCCTGCTCAAGTGACCCAGAACGACGGTCGAGTTCTGAGGCGATCACTCTCACAGCGGCCTTTTGAACATTTTGGCGGGGATTCATGAGTTGCTCCTAATTTCGGCGTGATGAGATCGACGTATCGAGCGAAGTCGCTCAATAACAAATGTGGCGTCAGGTTGCTCGAAGGCTCGTTTTGTTAAGTCGGCAGTGGCCTGCGCTGCACGTGCCGCTGCCACGGTCGGTTGATCGACTACCTGTCCGAGTAGTTGAGCTGCATGACTTACTGACGGTTCTGCCCATTGGCCGTGACCGCCATACACTCGAACATCTTTGGCCACATCGACAAGTTCGAAATCGACACAAAAACTGTTTTCCTCGGTCATGAATGACATATTCCCTGACCAACCCGTGGCGATGACTGGTGTGCCGATCGCCATCGCTTCAGCAAGTGTGAGACCAAAACCCTCTGAGCGGTGTAGCGAAAGATACGTGTCAGCGCGCATAACCAAGGCATCACGTTGTTGCGAAGTTACGTATTGCTCGATGAGCACGATGTCATCTCGGCCACGGGCGGCGTACACGAGGCGCTCGCGGTCAAGCGGAAAATATTCGTGATTGAGACTTTTGATAACAAGCATTGGTGCGCCCGATGCCTTTGATGACACCGGAAAAGCAGTTGTGAATGCTTCGACGGCAGCCCACGGCAGCTTCCGTTCGGCCACACTGAAATAGTCAAACGAGAAAAACACGACATGTCGGCCAGCCGGTATACCAAGCCCGATACCAAGAGGGTCAACTGTCTTGCGGGGCGTGCGGTCTCGAATCGCAGGCATCGGGGCTGGCATCGCAAAGATGCCGGTATGTGCATAGGCCGCCAGGGGAGAAATAGCGTCGGCAACGAACTTGCTGACACCCCAGACTTCGTTTACCCGATGTAACGCAGGAAGGAATCTTTCGGGAAATACTGTCGTCTCCCATGCCCAGAATGCAGCAGTTGGGCATGTTGGCCGACCAGGTCGACCATAAGCGCGCAGGGTAGCTTCAACGAGGTCCGCGTTGAGCATCAACACATCGACATCGTGCAGAAATCCGCGTGGCGTCTCGACAGCAAGCAGCGATTCATCGCGTTTGCTTACCGTGGCGTCGTGGTCGACGATGGAAAATGGAACTCGCGCCCGTGCGAGTGTGTCGAGCATGAGGCGAGCATGCTCACCATTTCCGAGTTGAGCGCTCATCAGCCCAACAACGTTCATGCCTGCGACAGCTTGCTTCGGCGGTGAGTCCCAATCCGCCTGTCGGGTAACGGAACTTCGTTCTGATTCTCGCAACCGGTTGTTCAATGGTGCGGGAAGTTCGGCTTGAGGCAGGGGAGTCCAGATTCCCTCGCGTTGGGCATCTCGTCGAGCCCAACTCAGCAGCACTTCGGGGTCGTTGCCAAACGCCAAGCCAAGATCTGGTCGAAGGGCAATCAGTGCTGTGAGGTGACGGGTCCATGGGGTGTGGGCAAGGTCGGGTTCGGCCAACCAATCGCGAAATCGGGAGAACGAATTCGGCGAGAATGGGTTTGGCGGTTGCGGCGAACCATGTCGCTTGGCTGCGACTAACGCCTCAAGAAACAACCTCCGCATTGCTTCATCTACCTGATGTCCGTTCGGAAGTGTGGTGAATCCGTGCTCTACCACCGACGGTATTGGGGCCAACTTCAAACGTTGACATCGTGCGGTAACTTTTTGAGCAACATTTATATGTTCGCTGAGGAGTACTCGTGGCCAGATTCCTGCTTGTGACGAAAGCTGCCACGGCCGGTTGACATCGAGCCCGTCGAAGCGAATCATCGTAGCGTCGCTAAGTTCGATTTCATCGAGGTTTTGGTACGAGGCAACTAACCCAGCGCCACATACCGTCACTTTTTCGGGGTGGGTAACGCAAAGCTCGTCGAGCCAATGGTGGGTCCATGGATTCACTCGGTCGATGTCGAGGAAAGACACCAGCCGAACTCGCTCGGCCCACCAGCGCAGAGCGTCAAGACCTGCATCTCCGGTGAAGGCTCCAAGGTCGTTGTGGAAACGACCAAAACGCAAAAGATCGCAGTGGTCTGGAAGTCGTCCGTCTAACGGAATCGGGGTGTCTCGTCGCCGAATTACAGCAACGCCACGATGTTCAGCTGAACGAACGAGTTTGGTAAGCGAACCGAGTACTTCGACATTGTCAGCGAGCAACACCACAGAGCCATGCTGTGATCCGATCAAGTGAGCGAGATAGGGAGTGAGCGCCGAGACCAATTGGGTAGGACCAAGTGCCATCCCAAGGTTGCGGAAGTCTTCCTCGCTCAACCCAACTTCGCTGGCACTCGGCGGATGCCATGAACCGCCAGCAGACCGCCAACGGTTGGAGGCGGCTCCAAATCGATCATCAACCACGCACACACGCAACAGGGCATTACCGTGGTGGGCCAACAGGGTTTCAGCGGTAATTGCAGCTTCGGCACATTGTTCAACCGTGGTCACGATCAGCACCGAAAGATTGAGGTCTGTGGTGGCGTTGCGAGTGAGTTTGCTAGCGAGCGGGAACGACATCGATGTCAACTATACCGGCCGATAGCGATCCCCTTATGGTGCCTGCGATCGTTTCGTCCCTCGGTTTCGCAGTGAAACGCCCTGGCGAAACGGTCACTTTCTAGGGGCAGACCAGCACAAAGTCACCGCTGGGTTACAAGGTCGCTAACGTGAGTTGCTGTGAGCAGGCTTCCCTCGGTGTCAATCATTTGTGTCAACTGGAATGGGATCGAACACCTTCCGGCCTGTCTTGATTCGGTTGCCGCCCTCGATTACCCCCCGCACCTGATCGAAACCTTGCTCGTCGATAACGGCTCGACCGACGGTTCCCTCGAGCTGTTGGCAACGGCGTACCCGTGGGTCACCGTGCTTCCCCAAGGAACGAATCTAGGATTCGCGCCCGCCGTCAACCTCGCAGCGGCCGTATCAGCAAACGACGTCATTGCTCTGCTCAACAACGATATGCGAGTTGACCCCAACTGGATGCGGGCCCTGGTTGCCAAACTCGATCGGGCACAGGGTATCTACTGTGTGGCCGGAACCATCCTTGATTGGGACGGGACACACCTCGACTATTCGGGAGGTGCCGTCAATTTTCATGGCTTTGGCGACCAACCAAATGTTGGTAAATCACTCAGCGAAGTTACGGTAATCGACGGATCTATACAGCCGTTTGCCTGTGGCGGATCACTACTTGTGGATCGCGAACTGTTCGTTGAACTTGGCGGGTTTGACCCTCAGTTCTTTGCCTACTTTGAAGATGTTGACTTCGGGCTTCGATTGCAACTCTCTGGGCACAAAACGGTTCTCGCTGCAGATGCCCGAAGCTTTCACCGCCATCACGGAACATCTGCGCGCTTTCGATGGCATGAGCGAATGGTTCTGCTCGAACGAAACGCTCTTCGACTGCTCATCAAAAACGTGTCAGATGAACACCTTCCCCGTCTGCTGGCCGGTGCGCTGCTCTTGCAATCAGAACGCGCTTCGTTTGATGCGCGAAGCGACCGTGCCGAATACGAAATTGGTGAAGGTCATGACGAAATGACAACCGTTCACCGATTAGGTCTTTCTCGTATGCACGCTGTCAATGACATCGTTGACGATCTGCCAGAACTGCTCAAGCTTCGCAAAGGCATTCAGGCGAAGCGACAGGTCAACGACGCCGACATGTTCAGCACCTTCCGGCAACCGCTGGTGCCGATGGGTAATGGAAGCGATGACTACAGCGAAGCGTTCCGTCGGGTCGTTGAACTTCTCAACATTCGTGACATTTTTCAAGACGCCCCAGCCCGCCATGTTGTTGTGTTGTGCCACGATCTCATTGGGCCGCGCATGGCTGGTACCGCCATCAGGGCATGGGAAACAGCCTGCGCGCTGGCCCAACACGCCCGTGTCACCGTGGCTTGCGATCGCCCAGTCGAACGAAGCTTTCCGGGGGTCGATACGCTGTTCATCAACGGCGAAGTTGGTCATGAAGCGCTGAGACAACTGATCGATGGAGCAGACGTGGTGTTTGTGTTCGGGTTCGACCTGGTTCGGTATCCGTTCATTGCAAACTCGACAGCATTGCGAGTGGTCGACCTGTACGACCCATGGATATTCGGAAGCCTCGAACAATACGACGGCATGACCAACTCGCAGGCCGATGCCACCAAAGACCACGAGATCAATGCGTTGAATCAGCTACTAGATGTTGGCGACATGTTTGTGTGTGCCTCAGAACGTCAACGCGACTTTTGGATGGGCATGTTGGCATCGCGAGGTCGCTTGAATAAAGCCGCCCACGACCTGGACCCTCACCTGCGAAAACTGATCGACGTTGTGCCCTTTGGCGTACCAGAGCAACGTGCCGTAGCCAACAAACTTGGGCCTCTCAAAGGCGGGCGATTTTCATCGATACAGCACAACAACACAGTCGTTCTGTGGGGAGGCGGAACATGGGATTGGTTTGATCCAATCGGTGTGCTCGATGCGTTTAACGCCCTGACGGATGAATTTCCTGATGCACGATTGTTCTTCATGGGTTTGGAACTCGAAGGGCGCGGCGTACCCACCATGGCGATGAGTGCACGAGTTGTCGAGCGGGCCACCGAACTTGGGTTGATCGCGAACGGCAAGGTAGTACTCGGACCATGGATTGACTACGATCAGCGTGGAGCCTTCCTTTCCGAAGCAGACATTGGCGTAGTCGCCGCAAAAGCAATGGCCGAAACACGCCTGGCTTTTCGAACACGGGTACTTGACCATTTTTGGGCTGGATTACCAACCCTCTCCACCTCGGGCGACGTGCTCGCCGACCTCATTGAAGCAGAAGGTGCCGGGCTTGTTGTTGCCCCAAACGATCTTGACGCATTGACTGCGGCGATGCGTCGACTGCTCGGCGACGTTGACTTGCGAAACCGCTGCTCGGCTGCAGCAGCATCGCTGGCCGAGCAATACCGATGGTCTCGGGTAGTTGCCCCAATTGCGAACCTGATTCACCAGCCCGGCCCCTATCGCGCGAGCCGACCCCGCCCAAACTGAAAGTTCGGCGGCGGCATCTCACAACCGCCAGTGCGCTCTAGGCTGAAATGTTATGGCAGACCGCTCATGGCAGAACCAGGCACCAAGTAGAGATGGCTGGTTCCAAATCGGAACCTTCGACGTGACGACCAGCGCCCTGATCCCCATGATTGGGGCAGTGTCGATGCTGGTCTACGCAATTGACAAGGTGCTACTTGCTCACCTCTCGTTTGAACCCAATCTGGTCGCCAAAGCCCAGATATGGCGATTAGTCACTTGGCCAATCCCAAACCCACCCGACATTTTTGTGGCACTGGCGTTGTACCTTTTCTATCTGTTCGGAACCCAACTCGAACAGTTTCTCGGCCGAATCCAATTTCTCAAATACGTGATGTTCTGCGTGATCGTCCCTTCGGTACTGATGACGGCTCTCTACCTCGTCGTTAAGGTTGCGGGTGCCGACACCTCGTTTCTGCTTGGCACTTCGATCGTGGGCGGTATTAGAACGCTAGAAGTAGCCCTTCTTGCTGCGGTGGCCGTTGAGTTTCCAACGATGCGATTTCTGTTCGGAATACCGGCACGAATCATCGCAGCAGTATTCATAGCCATCGATATCTTGCAACTGCTCGGCGACCAGCTTTGGGGTGCTGTGATCTTCGAACTGGTGGTTGTAGCCGTGGCGCTGATTGCGTTGCGCTCATTTGGGATGGGCAGCAACCTTCCGAGTTGGGTGCCAGTTATTCAGATACCGGGCCTTGGTAATGGTCAGCAAACTGGTCGCAGTGGCGCATCGGTGCGGGTGAAAAGTACAGCAAAGGCCAAACGGCCGAGTCGGTCGAAGGAGGGTTCAGTTGTGACCGGTCCGTGGGGCGAAACCGGAACCGGAACCGCCGGGCCAAGCGCATCGGGTTCATCGACCCGAACGGGCCTCAATCGAAATGATCGTGAAGAAGTCGACCGGCTACTCGACAAGATCGCCGCCTCCGGTATGGAAAGCCTGAGTAACGACGACCGAACCCGCCTCGAAGAAGCAAGCAAACGGCTTCGCGAGGGCGGTCAGTGAGTTCGTCTGCAGGCGTAGGTTCAAACACAGGAGAACTCAGACGATTTCAAGGCGGCGCCTCACTCAGCGAACTGTGGCAAGGTCGTGAGCTGTTATGGAGCCTGACCCAGCGCGAACTTCGAGGCAAATACAAACGCTCAGCACTCGGATGGTTCTGGTCACTACTTAATCCGCTGTCATCCATCGCCATCTTTACCGTTGTATTCAAATTGATTCTTAAAGGCGCCGCCCCAATCGGTGATCCTTCAGGGCTAAAGAACTTCACGCTGTACCTGTCAACGGCATTGCTGCCATGGAACTTTTTGTCGGCCTCGATTGGGTCGTCAACCGGATCACTTGTTGCCCAAGCTGGCCTGCTGAAGAAGGTGTACTTCCCCCGTGAATACATCGTTGGTTCAACCGTGCTTGCGTGTTTCGTGTCGTTCCTTATTGAACTCAGCGTGCTCGGGGCTGTGTACGCAATGTTTGGTCACGTGGTGCTGCGATGGGTTCCGTTTGTACTGCTTTTGGCCGTAATTCAGGCATTTTTGGCGCTTGGCTACTCGTTGGCGTTAAGTGCGATCAACGTCTACTTCCGAGACATGACGCACCTCATCGGGATTGCACTGCAGGCGTGGTTTTACTTGACCCCCGTGGTGTACACGATGGACGGATACATCCCCGAGATGACTCGGGTTGGTGGAGTGAACATTCCAATCCGCGCGATTTACTCGGTGAACCCGATGGTTCATGTGGTGAATGCCTACCGCGACATGCTTTATCACGGCCGAGTGCCTGGCACACAGTCAATGATTTACCTCGTTGGTTTCACCTTATTTGTGATGGTGCTAGGTACGCTTACTTTTAAGAAACTCGAGACCAGGATCGTCGAAGAACTGTGAGCATGAACCCGGTAGCGAACCGACGATGACCGTTGTGCAAACGATGGTCACGGCGGTTCTTGACGCAAGTGTGCATGTTCAGGTCACCTACCCAGCGCCAACCGATGGAACCCGCGTTGCAGGTGTGGGGCCGATTGCCGCCGTCGCCGGGGCGTGCCTGCCCGTTGTTCTGATCCTTCCCGGGTTCGGCTGCGGACCAGCGTCTTACACCGATCTTGCTCATTGTTTCGCGACAGCAGGATACGTTGCTGTTACGTACGCATACCTTGAAACCCTCGGACCGCCTTTCGGGCAAACCCCTCAAGGTGGCGGTGTTTCGGTGTATGGGCCGGGTGGCGATCTTGCTGCACTGAGTGCGGGTCAATACGGAACACGTGAACCCTGCCGGATAGTTCGTCCACTGGTTGACATGTTGACTGTAGCCAACTCGAACCCCAGTTCGCCGCTGTACAACGCCCTCGACCTACAACGTATTGCGTTATTCGGACACTCCGCCGGTGCAGCCTTAGCCCTGTCATATGCCGGACGCGACTGGCTGGTCGGTCTACGTGTCATCGCCACCTGGGGCGGACACGCCCTCGGAACTGCGCTCGCTGGATGGACCCCTGGCCAGGTTGCGCCGCTCGGAACTTCCACCCCGGTACTCGTCGCTGGTGGAGCGTTCGACGGGGTCATCGGGGCCGCACTTTCTCAAGGCCGATACGGGCCCCGAATCTCGGTCGAAGATTGCCTTCGGCTGACGGCGTTGGAGGCCGGGCCATTGTCACGCTCCGAATTGCTGCCAAACGCCTCACACTTCACCATTGCGAACAACTTCGACCAGAGCATGTCGAGTTGGCATCTTGAAACGGCGAGTGGAACCTTGCTGCGCACCGAAGCCGATCTGCACATCGAAGCGATGCAAGTCATCCTTGATTTTGTGTCGCTCCACATGGATAATCAGGTCAAATGAACGCCGATCAGGCGTTTGTTCACAACTCGATAATGCGGGCAGGGTACATTGTTCGTATTCCGGCGCAACGTGCGTCACTGTCCTCGTATACGAGGTGACGGTCGCCTAGCGGCCGCGAACATCCGGAGGTTCTGCAAATGAACATCAAATTCACTTCCCTCGCTCAAACGCGGTCTCGAACCGCCCGCCGTGTGGTGATTGGCGTCACCGCCTCGGTGATGGCCCTCGCCCTCACCGCGCCAAGCACGTCGGTGAGCGCCGCCACGAAGACCACCCGAAAAGTCGTTTCCAAAAAGAAGACCACGACGACGAAGCGCCGAAAAGCCCCCGCACCGGCGAAGGGTTCAAAGCGTGTCAACGGAATGTACGCACCCAATGGTCGTCCGCCGGTCGCTGCACTCAATTTCGACCCGATGCCACCATCGAAAGATAAGTCTCTTCCGAGCGCCAAGAACGAAACTGAAGCGTATTCAAAAGTTCAGCCAGACGGAAAAGTGTTTACGCTGCTCATCGTGGGTACCGACGCCCGTCCTGGCGAAAAGCCAGACAAAACTCGCGGCGATGCCATCCACATCTTTACCTACAACCCAACCCTCAAAAAGGGTGCGTTGGTAGGGTTCCCCCGAGACAGCTACGTGACGATGACAAGCGGTGAAAAACGCAAACTCACCGAAGTGATGTCGGTTGCTGGCCCAGACGAATTTTTGGCAACAATCAACAAACTTATGGGCACGAAAATCGACCGGTACCTTCTCACGGGTTTCGACGGATTCAAGAAAATGGTTGACGGTGTTGGTGGCGTTAACGTGCAGGTCAACCCACAAATCAACGACAAAGCGTCGGGTGCCCAGTTTCAGCAAGGTTGGTTCCAGTTCAACGGCAATGCGGCCCTGGCCTATTCGCGGGCCCGGAAAACCCTTCCGAAGGGCGACTTTGACCGGTCAGCTAATCAGCAAAAAGTGATTCTCGCTTCGTTCGCCCGTCTACGTGAATCGACCGACAACATCCAGGCGTTGGTGAATTGGACGAAGATTATTCGAACGAACACGGTCACCAACATGAAGGTCGGTGACCTTATGTACTACGCACAAATTGCTCGGGCTATAGACCCAACCACCCTAAAGACCCAGGTCGTTCAGGGTGTTCCTGAAAATGTTGGTGGTTCTGAAGTCATCAAGCTCGACGAGGCCATGGTTGCCTCGGTTTCGGCCGACCTGGTCGACGGCGTGCTCGGTAACTAAGCCGTCACTAACCACTTCCAACCCTAACCACTTCCAACACCCGGTGAAGCTCTACCGCTTCGCTCAGCTGTAGTAGACCCACTGCCCGTGGGTCTTCAACAACAACTTGCTCAAGGTTTGTTTCCGGTCGGGTCAACGCGACGACGAAAAGTCGTCGACGCGGCCCGATCCCTCGGCCTAGCACCAAAACCAATTCAGACAGACTACGAGCGATGGGTCGAACGGGTTGAGCCACATTTGTGGTCGGCGCAATTTGACCCTCATACTTCCGGTCGGGCAATGGAACTTCGTCCAGACCCTCACACGGCCACCGCTCCTTCGTTAGGTGAGTTTCCGAATTTTCTCATCCAGGTGAAGTGCGACGCTGAAACTTCACCAGCCGACATCACCGCTACCGCAATTTCACTTTCCGACCAGTCGTACCCTCGATGGTCGGCAGTGATGAACTGCGAACGATGTACCCCAGAGACATTGCGCAGCGCTCAGCGTGCCATCGACGGCGACAAACGACTTGCCCTTACCTCGCCAGCTGTCACGGACGAGGCAACGTATGTGCTTTCGATTGATGCCGGTTCGACGCTGGCTTTGCGTGGGCTCAATGAACTCGCAACGGTGCTCGGTCGCCACGATCCAGCTGATACTGGCGACGGTTTCGTAGCAGTGGTGGCCGATGCCGACTCGCTCGTACCGGTCACGCGGCGGCGTGAATTTCCCATGTTGATGCCCGAACCTCACGCGGATCTCGTTGAACAATACGACATCACTTCGGCATGCATCGCCCGAAGTGCTGTGTCCGAGGGTTCGGTCGAAGCGCTAGTTCAAGATGGCAAGGTCGCCTACACGCCCCGGGTTGTACTCCACCGAAAACGAACCCAGCCTCCACGTGTTGCCCTGTTGGCGGCAACAACACGAAACGGCACACACGGTGCTGTCGCGGCCGACGAAGCTGGGCGGGGAAGCGGTACACGCATTCGTCACCTCGCCCCCAAGGGAACCACGGTAGATCTCGTCATTCGCGATGCCTTTGACGGCATGCGAGGAGCCCAACATCTCGCCAAGGTTCAGGCCGATACTGGTGAACGAACCACGATTGTCGGAACGAGCGTTTGGATGAATACCGAGCCGTTTCGACTCGGAACCGGTGAAGTCACGGTCATCATCGACGGATCAGTCACACCACCGGAATCGAACTGGCTTGATGACCTGGTAGGCGCGCTTATGAGGCCACACGTGTTGGCCGTTGCGCCCGTCATTTTGGCGCCTTCGGGGGTCGCATTCGATGCTGGTATCGAACTGACGAACATTGGGATGGTTATCACCGAAGACGACTCCAAAACGGTGAGTTTGAAAGCTCGGTCTGGTCGGCTCGACTTTCCCCCGTACGACATGGCCCGAGTGACACCAGTTGCAAGCTTGTCGACGCGCGTCGTAGTTATTCGTTCATATGATGCTGCCCTGTTGGCCCAGTTCACCACCCGAGACCTGTATTCCCTCGCCCGAACAACCAAGCGAACGTGTCTTATTTGGGCCCACCAACGTTGGCGAATGGATGCGTCGTTTGATGGGGTCAGCCCCCTCACCCCAGCCCTTGCCGCATGGAAGCAAGGCCGGCTTGGGCAATGGGTTGACCCAACAATTGAACCCCATCACCCGGCACCGGCGCGTATCGGCGAGGGCGTGTGGTGACAGTAACGGCATTCGCTTCGGTTCATAAAGTCGCCGTAATTATTGTGTGTTGGAACAACGAGGCGCTACTTGCTGAATGTATCGACTCTGTACGCGCCCAAACGTTTCCGGCGGGTCGTATTTGTACCTACGTTGTTGACAACGGCTCGTCAGACGGATCTGTTGAGCTCATTTCATTGATGGCCGAGGTAGAACTGCTTAACGTTGGATGGAACAGCGGGTTTGCCGCAGCGAACAACCTCGCAATCAAAACAGCCTTCGCCGACCCGGAGGTAACGGCCGTAGTGTTGTTGAACAGCGACGCACGACTTGGACCAAACTGGATTGAAACCGTTACGCACTTTGCAGCAACGCGACCAAACGGTGCAGCGTTTCAAACCATTACCCTCGACCACCGTCGACCTCATATTGTTGACAGTCACCACATCTACCTTGATGCCCGGCTACAGGCCCGCCAAGCAAACCAAGGTGACGTGTACACAGATCAATTCACAACCCGGCGTGTGTTCGGCGTCAATGCTGCAGCTGCGCTCTACACCCGGTCATTTATCGAAGCGCAACCCTTTGACGACTTCTTCGACGAAAAAATGTTCATGTACCTTGAAGACGTTGACGTCGCAGCTCGCGCCATCGTGATGGGCTGGGAGAATTGGTTCGTCGCTGGCGCCTACGCCACACATCTTGGGTCAGCGACCACAAAAACCAGATCCAGCGGCTTTTCTTTAGAGCAAACTTGGCGAAACCAACCGATATTGCTGATCACTAACCTCGGCTGGACCACCCTCCGAAAACGGCTCATCGGCCTGATCAACGCCGATCGCGACGCTATCAAACACCTCAGACACCAAGGCTTGTCTGCAGAGTTTGTGGCGCTTTGGCGGGGCCGTGTTCGAGGAATTGGGCTGACAAGGTACGCACTTCGAAGGCGACGGCGGCTGGCGCCCCTTAAGCGATCGAGCGACGAAGAAACCGAACTGTTCATGACCACCGGTACACTCGATCGCTGAGCCGCCATATGTCTATCGAACCTCTTTCCGACCACACCCCTAGTGAACAGTCGCCAGCAGCAGCCGCCGCCGTCGACCCCTCGCTCATTGGTTCGTTTGTACTTCCCGGGGCGACCCGCTCGGTAAGCCTGTCCGATATGGCTTCTCCGGCAATCCAGGTTAAAGCCGTTTCAAAACGATTTCGTATTTACCATGAGCGAAACGACAGTCTCAAAGTCAGCGTTATGAGAGGTAAGCGAGCAGAGTACGAAGAATTTTGGGCGGTCGACGACGTCGCCTTCGACGTGTATCCCGGCGAAACCTTCGGAATCATCGGCCAAAACGGTTCGGGTAAATCAACTTTGCTGAAATGCATGGCCCGCATTTTTCGACCAGACAAAGGATCGGTAGCCGTCAAAGGCAAACTTGTGGCCCTGCTCGAACTCGGTGCCGGCTTTCACCAAGAACTTTCGGGGCGAGAAAACGTGTACCTAAACGGATCCATTTTGGGATTGAGCAAGAAAGAGATCGATTCGAAGTTTGATCAAATCGTCGATTTTGCTGGTCTTGGTCGGTTCATTGATACTCCGGTCAAAAACTATTCATCAGGAATGTATGTACGCCTAGGGTTTAGTGTGGCAATCAATGTCGACCCCGATGTGCTTCTAGTTGATGAAGTGCTCGCCGTTGGCGACGAAACGTTTCAACGGCGTTGCGCCGAAAAATTTGGTGAAATGCAACGCGAGGGCAAAACAATTGTTGTTGTGAGCCATGCCCTCGGTCAACTTCGATCGCTTTGTGACCGGCTTGCTTGGTTGCAAAACGGAAAACTTGCCGGTCTCGGACCCACCAAAGACGTGATCGATGACTACTTGGGAACCGTAAGCGTTTCTCGACTCGCTGGCCATGACGGCGTTGCGAAGCGGTGGGGAAGCGGCGAAGTCACCATCAACAGTATTGAGCTCATTGGGCCCAAAGGTAAGCCAACTGAACAAGTACATACCGGCGACAACGTGACACTTCGGGTCAACTACGAAGTGAACGTTGCAGGAGGTATAAAGCGACCAATCATTGGCTTTGGGTTACATCGCATTGACGGGGTCTTGGTAAGCGGTGCGAACTCTCGCGAACAGGGCTTGGTGCCCGAGCTACTTGAAGGGCGGGGTCACTTCGATTTTGCCATCCCGCGTCTCGGCCTACTGACGGGCACCTACGATTTGTCGGCGGCAATTCAAGACGAGTATTCGACCGTCACCTACGACTGGTGGTTCGACGGGCACCGATTCGAGGTACTTCCCGCTGAGGTGTACGAGAGCGAAGGCGTGATCACGACCTTCGGTCAGTGGTCGCAAGCCCGAACATCTGGCTAAGTTAGCCGGTCAATATATTGCTCGAATGCGCGCATATGTTCGACTGTGTTTGCGTTTGAATCACCGACCGGTCGGGCGAATGCTTCCTGACAATCTGTGTGGTGACGTCGAGCCGCTGCGTTGCTGATCGCTTCGAAACGAGCAATCGAATCAGCATTGACTGGTAACAGTGTTCGAGCTAACACTGCGGCAGCGGTAGCCGTTTTATCAAGCGCCGCCCACGTGTGGTTCGGTAGATACGTCACCGGATCAAACAGGATTGGTAGAGCTGCATCGCTAAAGCTCAGAATGGCGGCGTCGGCTACCAATCGACGTTGTTGAACCTTGCGTCGAGCTGTCAGCGTTTTACGAAGTCGGCGAACAGAGTCAACCGCGGCCCCGAACGAAGCCTTCGGAAACCTGCCAGTGATTCGACCCTTCACCAGCCTCGGAAATCGATGCGCCCACACCTTGACCGCGGCCCGGCCCTCAAGACAACGTGCCGCTGTAGCCAGAAGGTTGGTTTCGATGAAACGGTGTTTAAAGGCATACGACACTTCCCAATCGTTAACCCCGGTGCCGGTGCCGGTGCCTTTGCCGCTGCCTTTGCCGCCGTCGTTATCACGGCTCGAAGCTGACACCGCATGGGTTCCGGTCGCAGCCGGACACGTAATGCTTCGATAGCCAAACAGGTTCGCCCGCCAATTCCATTCAACGTCTTCGTAGTACAGAAAATACTCTTCCTCAAGTAAGCCAACCTCATCAGCGTTGAACGCCGATCGCCGAAATAGGCCTGCCGCGAACGACGGACCGAGTGTGTTTGCGGCCACTTCAAATTGGCCGATATCGAATTGACCCAACCCGTTGTTACGAGCTTCGGCACGCGCGTTCACAACCATCCCGCATGACTCGACAATGCCGGGAAACGATTCGAGATACAGCTTCGGTGCCACGGCCACAACATCAGAATCGACAGCACGCAGAGTAACGACCATCTTCGCCAACGCCCCGCTATGAAGGGTCGCATCGTCGTTCATAAGTAACACCGAAGTGATCGTTGCGCCAAGTAAGCCAATCCCTCGGTTGACACCACCGGCGAAACCGAAGTTCTTTCGATGGCGAATGACTCGAATCCGCGGGTCGCCGATGAGCGCAGCCACGGCTTCAACGGCCTCGGGGTTATCGGTAGAAGCATTGTCGATAAGTAGCACTTCACCAATGAATTCACTGTCAAATTGATCGGCCAGAATCGACCGAACGGCTAATTCCAATTTCTCTTGTGGCCCGTTGAACCGCAGGAAAATTGCACCGACACTCGCAACCTGGCCCAATGTGTTGGGAGAAGACATCAGGGCAGAGGATACCGCCAGTAACATCGATGGCTGTGACGTTTCGCGCAGTGTCTCAGGCTCAGACACCATCAGAAATGTCGAGCACCGTCAATACCGAACGGATTCGCGTGGCGCTTGACGTCACACCAACGATTGGCCCGGCCACCGGAATCGGTCATCACGTCGCTGGTCTTCTGGCGGCCTTCTCTGGCCGGCCTGAAGCAGTTGAAATTATTCCAATGGTTTTGAGCTGGTCTGGTCGAAGCGAAGGCGGTGCCACCCATCGGCCGCTGCCCGCCAAACTGCGCCAACTGTGGCGACGAATGGACGTACCGCCAATCGAATGGTTCGTTGGTGATGTTGACGTCGTGCATGGCACCAACTTTGTGGTTCCGCCCGCGAAACGCGCCGTAGAGGTGGTTACGGTCCACGATTTAACACCCGTAAAATATCCGGAACTCACACTGACTGCCAATCATGCCTTCGCGCCCCTCGTGAAACGAGCCGTGCGCCGAGGCTCATGGATTCACGCTGTGTCTCACTCAGTTGCTGCCGAAGTAGCCGAGTGGCTACCCGAGGCTCGTCCTCGAATACGTACCGTTTACGCCGGGGTTCCCACCCTCGATATTGGCGACCTGAGCGGGCTTGATCCACGGCTGATTTCGGTGTTGGGGCCGGGTCGTCGGATGGTGCTCTCCGTCGGCACCGAAGAGCCACGAAAGGGTCTACTTACGTTGTTCGATGCACTCGAAGAAGTGTTTAAAACAGGTGACGACATTATTTCGGTACATGCAGGGCCACGTGGTTGGCAGAGCGACCAAATCGATCGGCGGGTGGCGGAACTTCCGCGCACCATGCAAGATCGAATCTTTCGCCTTGGTTACGTCTCTGGCCCTCAACGCACAGCACTTTTGGAACGCGCCACCGTCTTCGCGTACCCCTCGGTATACGAAGGTTTCGGTCTTCCACCGTTGGAAGCGATGGCGGTTGGTACGCCGGTTGTCGCCTCTAATATTGCCGTACTACGCGAAGTGCTTGGCGACACAGCAACCCTCATTGCTGTTGGCGATAGTGACGCATTAGCAAGCGGGCTTATTGATGCCCTTGGTTTGGGCCCGCAACCGAATCTCATCGCAGCTAGGCAAGCAAGAGCCTCGCGTTACCGGTGGGACACTATGGCGTCTGGTGTTATCGGCCTGTACAGAGAAGCCCTGGCATCACGTGGGTGAGCCAAACGTTCGCCCACTTATCATTGCTGAGCAGCTTCGGCAAAAGGTTCCTGGTGGAATTGGAACCTATATCAAGGGACTCGCCGAAGGGCTCCATCAGATTGGTGGAAGTCCTTCGACGTTGGCTTCTCGGGGTAACTCGCTGGCTTCGCAGTTTCCTTCCATCGATCAAGGTCGCCAGTTGTATTCGGCGTTGCCTCCTAAGGTGCAACGTGTCGCCTGGGATTATGGGGTTGGTGTGGGTTCCAGGTCGCTGAGCAACTGCTCGGTGCTTCATGCGACCTCGCTTTTGCTGCCCCGACGGCCAGCGCACGTTCCGTTGACCGTGTTTGTTCATGATGTCAGTTTTTTAAGGTACCCCGATGCGTATCCCGCCCGGGGTTTACGCTGGCATCGCGCAGCTCTCGATCGTGCTCGAAAACGGGCTGACTTGTTTCTGGTGCCGTCAGCACAGGTCGCCGATGACCTCGTGAAAACCGGCATCGACGCAAATCGTATTGCGATCACGGGGGAGGGATCTGACCATCTCGCGGTTCAACCCCGAACAGAACATCAGGCGCCTTTCATACTGTCGGTCGGAACCCTCCAACCTCGAAAGAACTTAGCGCGCCTAATCGAAGCGTATGCGCGCATAAGGCATCGGCTGCCACAACCATTCCCGCTGCGTATTGTTGGCCCTGATGGATGGGGGGAAAACGGCGCCGCGACCATTCCGGCGGACCAACTTCAAGGTGTCGAGTGGCTTGGTTCAGTCAGTGAGGCATCGCTCGTGTCGCTGTATGCATCGGCTCATCTGTTCGCATACGTTCCACTCGATGAAGGGTTTGGTTTGCCAGTCGTTGAAGCGCAACGGGCGGGGCTGGCCGTAGTCGCATCGACGGGGGTTCCTGCGGCGGCTTCACGTCCGAAGGCAGCGCTTCTCGTTGACTGCTTCGACACGGTGGCGATCGGCGAGGCGCTCGTTCAAGCGTCGACCGACGATGCCTGGCGTGCGGCGGCAATCACGGCAGGGCTTGTTGCATCCTCCCAACAAACGTGGGCCCTAACAGCAACCAAACACGTGGAAGCCTGGACATCATGTTTGTAGTGATCGATGCAAGCGCAGTGCATCCAACCTCGGGAGGGGCCGGAACCTACCTGCGAGCATTGGTCGCACACCTGCCAGGCGTTGGTGTCGCTCCAATCGTTATCGCTCGTCGAAGCGACTTAACGCCTTGGACAGGTGCCGAACGTGTACTTAGGGTTGCTCCCGACAGCCGGGTACGTCGATTGATATGGGAGCAGACAAAGCTTGCTTCGATCGTTGATTCCAGTCGAAACAAACAACCGATTGTTTTGCATTCGCCGCACTACACGAAACCGCGTCGGCTACCCCAAGGTGTT
The DNA here is from genome assembly GCA_031430595.1 of Acidimicrobiia bacterium. Taxonomy (GTDB): domain Bacteria; phylum Actinomycetota; class Acidimicrobiia; order Acidimicrobiales; family JANYDT01; genus JANNBN01. Next base: position 171,440 of record JANPBU010000051.1, on the reverse strand, counting down.
GCGAGCGTCGTTACGATCCACGACCTCACCTTCTTTAGTCGGCCGTTAGATCACGATGCATCTAAGCGGTTGATCTTTCGCCGGGCGATTCGAATTGCCAGCGATCAGGCTGACGCTTTGATTTGTGTTTCAACGGCTACTGAGAACGCTTTGCGTCGCTTCGTCGCGGTTCGAGCCGGTGTAGTGGTGGCGCAGCACGGTGTTGACCTTGACCGATTCGTTCCGACATGGCGGCTTACGGAAAGTCAGCGCGCAAACGATGTACAACTCTTGGATCGGGTCGGCGTAGAGAAGCCGTTCGTGCTTCACCTCGGTACGATTGAACCGCGCAAACGTGTTGAGTTACTGATTGAAGCGGTATCGCGATTGGGTGATGACAACTTGCAACTCGTGTTGGCCGGGCAGATCTGGCCGTCTTTTGCCAAGTCATTTCCGGTGGCGAAACCATTCGAGCGGCGCCTTGGGTATGTTCCCGATGACGTGAGCGAGGCCCTGTTGCGGGCAGCCGACGCCGTGGTGTACCCGTCGGCCGAAGAAGGTTTCGGGCTGCCGGTTATTGAGGCGCTTGCCTGCGCGGCCCCAGTTATCACCACGGACGGTTCAGCGATGCACGAGGCGGCGGGGCCAGTTGCGTGTTACTTACCGGTTAACGGCGACGTGGTAAGTGAACTTGTCAAATGCATCCGAACCGTGCGAGGCATGCCCCAACAAGAGGTCAACGAGCCAATGTATGACCCCATCGCCCGGCGTCAACGCGCCGAAAAATTCACTTGGATCGCCAGCGCTGAAAACCATCGGCGGGCCTATGAGATGGCCTTAGAGAAATTGGCGCGGCGCTCTCTGGGCTAACTTTTCTCGGTTATGCGTGTGTTTGTTACCGGCGGAACCGGCTTTGCCGGGACGTGGCTCTGTCGCCATCTTGAATCTGAAGGCGATCAGGTCGTCGTGTACGAGGGCGATATCAACGATGGTGTTGCCGTATTGGCTGGGCTGCACGAGGTGGCACCCGAGGCGGTATATCACCTGGCTGGGCAAGCCAACGTTGCTCAAAGTTGGACCCACCCGATCGAAACCTTCCGGGTGAATGCCGAAGGCACCTTGCAAATCACCCAAGCCCTCGTTGAATACGGCAAAGGTGCTTCTGAGATGCTTCTTAGGCTTCCTACGTTTCTGCTTGTCAGCTCAGCCGAGGTTTACGGAACCATCCCGCCTGACCTGGTGCCTGTTCCCGAGTCCCAACCCGTTGCACCGGTTTCGCCGTATGCAGCATCTAAGGTTGCCGCCGAGCAGGTCGCACTCCAAGCCTTCCGGGCCCACGGCTTACCGGTGATTGTCGCGCGTCCGTTTAACCATATTGGCCCAGGGCAGGCCGAATCGTTTGTGGTGAGTGCGCTCGCCCGAAGAATTGTCGAGGCGAAACGCGACGGGCAACACGTCGTCACGCTCGGTAACCCCGATCCAAGGCGCGACTTCACCGATGTTCGTGACATTGCTGCTGCCTACCGGTTGCTGGTACTTCGAGGTGCGCCCGGTACGATTTACAACATCTCAACCGGTGCCTCGATGTCGATTGGTGCGCTCGCCCAACGAATGATTGAACTGGCTGGTGGGCAACTGACGCTTCACATTGACGAGGTACACCGCCGAGCCGTCGACGTTCCTGATCTGTGCGGTGATAGCACGGCGCTCCGAACGGCCACCGGTTGGTCACCGGCCATTTCCCTCGACCAAACATTGCTTGACGTTATGGCCTCGGTGGTCTGAAAAACAAACTGGGCCCGCTCGAAAGCGGGCCCAAAGTTAAGGGATTTGGCGCTGGACGCCGAACAGAAATGTGATCGGTTAGATCAGTTGATCAAGCTGCTTTCTTCACGGTCTTCTTTGCTGCAGCGACCGGACGAGCAACACGAGCGGTACGTGTGGCGATAGCCTTCTTGGCTGCGACAGGTTTGGCGGAAACCGACTTGCGGGTCGCAACAGGCTTCAAAGATTTTACGGCCGGAACTGATTTGACGGCCTTGACTACAGGTGACTTCTTGACCGATGTTGCCTTTGAAGCTGCTTTTACTGCCGACTTTGCAGCAGCCTTAGGGGCGACTACCGGCTTCACCGAACGGCGAACTGCCTTTGTCGGAACGGCCGTAGCGAACTCTATGACGTTGACGACGCGACGCTCGGTTTGGGCGACTGCTTGACGGGTCACTTTGCGAAACTCGGTCACGGTGTCTTGCACTGTTTCGGGGAAACGCTCGACGGCACGGTCAACGATTGGATCGACGGTTGATTCGACGCGCTGGCGAACAACTTTGACGGCCTTCACTGCTGAAAGGGCACCCTTGCGCATTTCACGAACCTGAGCCTCGTACTTGGAGTTGACGTCGAGGCGGTTGTCGTTCAAACGCTTGGTGGCCATCGTGGCGAAGCCAACAACGGTGTGGCCGGCGTCGGTGATGCCTTTGGAAAGATCTGATGGCAAGGCCTTCATGACCTTTTCGCCAAGAACGGATGGGGTGATTGAGTTAGGGAGTTCGAAACGCATAGATACACCGTACAGCAAAGTGCTTGCAATAGCTAGCACTTGGGAAGGTGGACTATGTGCGATTCGCCACACCGGCACACCTCCACCCCCTCTCCACGCCCAAAACCCCCTCTCCACGCCCAAAACCCCCAGAAACCACCCGATTCATCGAGAAATACGCCCCCTTTTGGGGGTTTTGGGCGTAAGGAGGGGAGGCGCAGGTAGCGAACTTTGAGTGACCTGGTTTCGGGGGAGGGGGCCACTACCCTGGAGGACGATGGTTGCTACAAAATCAACAAACGAACCCGAGCACACCCTCGAAGCCAACCCTCAGGTCATCGCAGCGCAACGAGTCGTTGCCGTAGTTGTAACCGGTGACCCCGGACCCGAACTTGAGTCGTGCCTTCGTTCGCTGGTCACTCAAGATCACGCCGTGTCGATTCTGGTGATTGACGATGCATCAGCCATCGACCCCACGCCAAGAATTGCATCGGTGGCTCCGTCGGCCTATGTGCGACGCCTCGACTCGGTCGTGGGCTGGGCCGCCGCAGCGAATGTCAGCCTTGACCTTGTTGAGGGCGCTGATTGGCTACTGATATGCCACGACGATGTAGCCCCGGCCCCCGATGCCGTAAGCGAACTGATTGCCGGTGCGCTTATGGCCGGTGCCGACATTGTTGCCCCGAAGCTAGTTAGCTGGGACAATCACGACCGACTACTTTCGATCGGTTTTGATTCCGACGGTACCGCTCGCCTTGTTCCTACTATCGAGCCAGGCGACCTCGATCAGGCCCAGCACGATTTCATGCGACCGGTCACAGTAGCGAGTAGCGCCTGTTTCCTCATCGCAGCCGAGCGATTTAGATCAATCGGCGGGTTTACTGCAGCAATGACACGTCCAAGGGAACATCCCCCAGCAAAAGTTGCAGCCCTTGCTCAAACCGTGGCTGGCCCAGAAAATGGGGAAGATCTCGACTTGTCTTGGAGGGTGTTGAGCGCCGGTGGTCTCGTTCAGGCGGTTCCTGCCGCCCGGGTCGCCCATGCCCAAAACTTTCATCGAATTCAAGACGTCGCCCATGAACCAACGGTTCAGGCAGTTCGATCGCTCGTTGCACGACGCAACCAGGTACTCACCGTGTTCAGTACTCGCACCGGTTTCGGGCTGATCTCGTCGCTTCTGGCATTGATGTTCGAGCGGATGTTTGAGCGATTGGTGTTGCGTCGACGAGATCTTCCGATGGCAGCAGTAGCGAAAGCGGTCCAACCGTCCGGGGTCTCCCTACTTCGCAGCCGACGTCGCGTCGTGCAACGGGCACGGGCGCGGGGCAAAGGTGCGACGGCATGGGAGTCGATGCTTGTGTCCACTGGGCATCGATTCAGTCAAACGGTCAAGACTGATCTGGCGCAGGATTCGGCCAGGGCGTTGTCGTTGGCCGGAGGAACCGTCGCTGCTGGCTTCCGCCGAGGACCACTTCGCATTGCCTCCGGCGTGTGTTTCATTTTGTTAGCGGCCTATCTTGTGGGTTCACGCCACTACATCACGGGTGGCGTCCCGATATTTGGGCAATTCACCCCCGATGTGTCGATCCCAGATCTTCTTCGATCCTTCGGTACCGATTCAAGGCCAGCCGGAATCGGATCTTCAGGCCCAGCATCACCCACCCTTTTTCTCTTGGCTATTGGGCGGATTCTCACCTTTGGCCAGGGCGGAGCGCTTCGGCTTCTCAGCACCATTGGGCTCATTCCCCTTGGGGCGCTTGGTGCCGGACGCTTGGCATCTCTCGTTGTACAACTTGTCGCCGAACGCGAACGTTCTGACGCCCAAACTGACGCTCAGACTGCCGGTCGGGCAATGGAACTACGCTCTGACGTTCAGATTGCCGGCCGAGCGGTAGGTCACCAGGCCGCTCTTTTGGCCGGGCTCGTTGCAGCCGTAATCTACGGCGTGTCGCCGATCGGAATCGGTGCGCTACGGAGCGGATCATGGGAGGTGCTTGCCACAACGGCCGCTTTGCCATGGGTGCTTCATGTGCTACTTCGGCGCCGGACCCCGCAAGATGCTCAAACTGCTGGTCGGGCAACCGGCCGCCGCACAGTTTTGGATTCTGCTTTGCGGGTTGGGGTGCCGCTTGCCGTCGTGGTTTCGTTTGCACCGGTTTTGCTGATCATTTTGGTGGTGTCAGTGATCGGCCTCCTTGTTGGGTCGGTGGTTTCGGGCGGAACATTTGACCGTCGTCGACTCATTCGACGGTGCCTGAGTTCGACGATTGTCTCGGTACTGCTGCTCGGTCCGTGGCTTGTTCAGTTGGTTCGTTCGCCTCGCCTTATCAGTGGCAGAGGACCAATTTCTGGACCGGTGCTTGTGTCCGACCTGTTGCGTCTTGCCACGAACATAGAGCGCAGCACGCGATTTGGTGTCGGTGGGTATTTGTCAGCGGGGTTGGTCGCGGCTGCATTCATCGCAATGCTGTTACTTACCGGCGAACGTTTGCGATTTGCGATCCGATTCTGGATTATGGCATTGCCATCTCTGGCTGGTGCTTGGGCCATTGGAAGATTCGCGACGAGTATTGCCCTCCCTTCACAAGAATCGCTGCTTGTCCCGGCGGCACTTGGATGGTCGATCGTGATTGCCCTCGGCGTTTCCGGATTCTCAGCTGAGCTTCGCTCTGTTCAGTTCGGTTGGCGTCAAATAGCAGCAGGGCTAGCTGCCCTCGGTATTTCTGCTGCGTGCTTACCAATACTTCTCGATTCGAAATCTGGTTCGTGGAACGCTCCAACGTCTGATCACATAACAAATCTCTCTTGGATCGACGAAAATAGTGTCGATGGAGATTCGAGGGTGCTTTGGATTGGAACAACGCGAACACTTCCGCTTGACGGATTTGCTTTTCGGCGACCCAATCGCAGTATTGCAGTTGCATCGGGTTCGCCCGGCACCCGTTTACGCTTCGCTACCAGCTACGGATCTCGACCGGACATTCGACTTGGTTTCGCCGGAGTTTCCAGGGGGCAAACGCGTGTGGCCAGTTCTGTAATTACCAACGTGTGGGCTGGATCTACGAACCGCTCGGGGAGGCCGCTAGCCGATCTTGCCATTCGCTACATCGTGCTTCTCAACGTCGATGCCCCGGGCAAGCATCGTGCCACCGATGCTCTACCCGACTCGTTGACCAGTGCGTTTTCGCTGCAGCTTGACCTTAAACAGGTGACCTCCGACGCGGGGGTCCAGGTGTACGAGAACTCGTCCTGGCTGCCGAGTGGCGGGCTCGCCGATGGGTCATTTGGCATAGATGCCCAGTACGCATATCGTTCGAGTCCGCTTTCGCTGGCCGGAAAGTGGTTGCATCTCGCAATGTGGGTTGCCGCCCTTGCCGGGTTCCTGACCGATTTTCGTCGTCGCCGCCGTCACCTCGACCAACTGGTTGTTGAGTATGACGATGTACTGAGTGCCGAGCATGGCGCCAGACACGAAACGGTCGGCACCGATGACTACGTGGAGTCTGCGTTGTCTATGAATCGTGCGTTTCGCTCTGATGACGAAGCCGCTGAAGACTTTGAATTGGTTGGAACCGCTCGCCAGTCCCGGTTGCCCAGAACACGGTCAGTCACGGATAGCCAAGATACAAATGACCAAGATGCAAATGAGCAAGACGAACCAAATGGGGACACGCTATGAAGGGCCGGATTATTGCGATCGGTCTGGCGGCAGGGCTTGTAGGAGCTGCGCTCGGTGCTGAACGGTTTTTCCCCATGACCGAATCGTTGCAAACAACTTCCGGTGTAGCAGTAAGCGCGCTTTTGAATCCGTCGACGTCGCTTGGTTCGTTGTGGTTCTGCCCGCTAGTGAGTGATACATCAGTTGGTCCCGGCACAATCACTGTCAGTAGGTCTCGACCTGCTTCGTCGGCTACCTCGGCCGTAGCGACCGTCACGCTGCATTCTCCTGCGGGAGTAATGGCGAAACAAGAGCTGGCAGTTTCGACCGGTTCGCAACGATTCAATGTGATCGAACTTCTCGGTGACGCAAATCCCCAGGATCTTCCGTCGCTTGCTGCGATCGTTGAAGTGAATGAACCCGGTGCATTGGTTTCCGCCTCAATCCCCGGATCGGGTGGGTCGTCCGCCCCATGTTCGACCGCGGTGGGGCCCACATGGTGGTTAGGTTCCGGTTCAACCGTTTTGGGTTCGGCCACCTCGATTGCACTCTTTAACCCGTTTCCAGAATCCGCCCTCGTTGACCTCAACTTCATCACCGATCGCGGAGCAGCACAGCCAACAGACCTTCAAGGGCTTGCGGTGCAATCGGGCGCGGTTCGTATCATCGAACTTGGCGAGTTTGTTCGGCGACGTGAGGTCATGTCGACCGCGGTCGTTGCGCGTGTTGGTCGCATCGTGGTTGGTCAACGCCAGCGAATCGATGGGGTCGGAACCGCACTTTCTGTTGGTTCGCCGGAGTTGGTTGACCGTTGGTACTTTCCACACGCAATGTTCGGGCCAAAACGAGCCGAGCAATATGTGTTTACGAATCCGAACTCTCGAGAGATCGACATCGACGTCGTCGCAACGCTTGATAATGGCGATGTTGAGCCGTTCGCGGTAAACGTTCCAGCCCAGTCAGTAGTGCTGTTCGACCCAACCGAAGACGAACGCATCCCTGAAGCCACCTCATATTCGATGACTGCTTCAGTAGCCGATGGCTCGAAGTTTGTGGCTTCGTTGACCTCTCGTTCAACGTCGACACCATCGGCTACCGGTGGAAAAAGATTGGTCACAGTGGGGGGATCGGCTAGAACATCGCAGATGTGGTTGCTCGACGGATGGGCTGCATCGGCGACGGAACGTAAAGCCGATGTTCGAATCGGGATCCTTAACCCCTACGACGTACCGACCGACGTGATAATCGAATCTATTCAGCCTGGGAAAAAGGCTGTTGTCATTCTACGAAAACGACTTCTCGATGGTCGCAGGTTGAGTGTTGGGTCGGGCGATCTCGACGATCTTGCAGGTGGATCAACAGTACGAATCCGCTCTACCGAAGCGCCGATCGTCGTGCAGCAAGACATCGTCGATTCGGGCTGGTCGTCCACCATTGCGTTTGTTGGCGAATAGCAATTCCTCACTACCTATCCGCTGTTTTGAGTGCCTCGGTCGGTAGATTTGATTCAGTGTCTACAACAACCCGACTTCGTGAAGTGTTGAAATCTGAAGCGACCGAGTCAGGTGGCCGGCCTCGGTTGTGCCGTCGCCAAAGTTGTGGTGGAACAGCGGTCACGTCGATGTCGTACGACTATTCGAACAGTGCAGTGTTGGTCGAAGCCCTGGCCCCGAAACATCCAACGTTGTACGACCTTTGTGCGGTTCACACGGTTTCACTCACGGTTCCGCGTGGATGGCACATCACAGTTGACCTTTCAACACCAGTAACCCCGAGGGCTGCGCAACATCACGAACTCAGTCAGGGGATCGATCGAGCAGCCACTGCATGAGCGCTGGTAATCGAATGTATGAACGTCCAGTCATCGGCAGTGTGCCTGAGGTAGCCCTCATTTTCCTCTCGCTCTTCGCCGCAATCGTGATGTCTGGATTGTTTCTGGTGCTCGGAATGGCGATTACTAAATCACCGGCTGACGATGTCAGTCTCGGGCTACTTGCCTTTAGTCAAGTCGGATTGTGGTCTGGCTTTATTGGAGGTCCGTACTTTGCTTACCGTCAGGCCTTTGTGTTGAACGCCCAGCGTGCCATCGGCACGTTTCGTGAATTTGTCGGCTTGCATTTCAGACCGGTGGATGCGCTCTGGGCATTTCTCGGACCCGTACTTCAACTGATTATCAGCTCCGCGTATCGTCCGTTTGTGTCGTCGGAAGACCTTGGGGCACCAGCAAAAGCGCTAGCCGACCGAGCGAATGGTCAGGTCGTTCCGTTTGTGCTGCTTGCCCTCGCAACGGCCATCGGTGCGCCGATTGTCGAAGAACTGTTTTTCCGTGGCTTTGCGCAACGGGCGCTGCTTCGAACGAAACATCGCCTTGTATCAAAACCCGCAGTTGCCGTTGGCCTCACAGCCCTGCTTTTCGGTGCGTTTCACTTTCAACCCCTACAGGCTTTGGCTCTCGCCTTTTTTGGGGCTGTGGCTGGCACGCTTGCCTACAAGTTCGGGCGAATTGGTCCGGCGGTCTGGCTGCATATTGGGTTCAATACTGCGGCCATGATCGAACTAGCCCGAATAACGTTTTGAGCGAGTTACGCCGAACGTCGAGTTGATGCTGCGGTGTCGAGAACCTTTGACAGGCTTACGTTTTCCCCGTCGCAATCCCACCAGCGGGTTTCGCAGCGGGCGCAGGAATGCAGGGTCAAACTGCGTTCGTTCACGTTCATCGAGATGGTGACAAGACGTGCGATGTGGCAGAGCGGACAAATCACTTAAGTAGCTACTTTCATATGAACGCTGAACCCCTCACGGTCAGCGGATCAAAAACATCGACTGGTTCATCACTGAACTTGAGGCTCATTTCTGATTCGTCAGGAATTTCACCTAAATTGGGGTCTTGCACCCCGGGTGCACTCGGTGACATCCCTGATTTGTGACCAAAGATGACGGAATCGACCGTTTTGACCACTGTTTGTAACAATTCGACGAGTTGTGTTGAAATTGTTACGAAAAGTCGTCACATCATGTTGATTTCGTAACAATTGGTCGTTATGGTGTTCATGTCGGGCACATCGCTCGATGTTGGTCTGTGGTTCTGTTTCCCGATTCGGTCTTCGATTCAGGCAACGAATCGTGACCGATTCCTATCCAGGAGGATCACATGATCACTTTGCGCAAAGCGATTGCCATCACGGCAACCAGCGCATTGGCTGTAGCCGGGCTTCTTGCCGGCTCAGCAAACGCTCAATCAAGCAGCCAGGTCGCAATCAACACCAGCGTCAAAGTTAACCCAGCAGGCGCACCTGCGGGCGTGACTGGCTACAACGTCGTTGTGAACTGTTCAGCTCCAACGTCGCAACAGCAAACTTCTTCATTCCCAGCAGCAGGCGGCGGACCAATCCCGTTGTTCTTCTCAGTCTCGGGCGTGAACAGCTGTACCTTCCAGGTCAATGCACTTCCAGCTAATACCGCTGCTGCTGCCGGTGCCGTCGTCCACAACATCGGTGGCCGAGATATCGGACCTGTTGCTCTCGGAGACACAAGTCCAGCAGTCCCAATCATCGCCGGAACAAACGCAGTATTCAGCGTCACGTACCCGTCGGTGACCGTCAAAAAGGTTATTGCCGGCGACGAAATCACTGTCGGTACCGAATACGAAATGGCCGTTATTTGCTACTACAACGACCTCACGTCAGCCGGAAAGACCTCCTTCAAACTTAAGGCTGGCGCTTCAAAGACTGTCACCACTACTGATATTCCGGGCCTTGTAGCGGGCGCAACTTGTCACGCTGCTGAACTCAACACTGGAGGCGCTGCCAGCACCTCATATTCCAGCACAAAGGCTGACGGAACGACCGCCTCAGGGATCGCTATTCCTGTGCCGATCCCAGCGAACACAACTGCAACGCCACCCACCGCAGCATTTAATTTCAACCCATTCGCAGCTGCTGGTTTCAGCACCGTCACCTTCGCCTCGGGTGGAACCATCGCCAGCGGCCAGACAATTACCGTGACCAACTCGTTCGTTGGTGACCTAATCGTCTCGAAGGTTGTTACCGGCGACCCAAAGACCTCAATCGCAATCTACGAAATTAACGTTTCGTGTAACAACAATGGCCCGAAGGAAACCTTCCTCTTGAAGGACCGCCAGTCGAAGGTGTTCACGAACATCAACACCGGTACTAGCTGCCTCGTGTCGGAAACCCGTTCAGATGGAGCCGAAGCAACGTATGCTGACAACAGCGGAGATAACACCACTGACGGCCGAGTAACCATCAAGGGAACCGCTTCCGGTTGCCGTGACGCAAACCTCAGCTCATTCCCAGATTGCCGTGCAAATGTCATCGTGACAAATAGCTACGTCGTTGCTACGACCACCGCTGCGGCCACAACTGCTGCTCCAGCTACCGCTGCTCCAGCTACCGCTGCTCCAATCGCCGCTGCTCCACCAGCAGAGGTCGAAGTTCTGGACGACGAAGAAGTAGTTACCGGCTGATTTGGCCGCTGACCGGTGCGGCGAACCCCTGATTACTCGGGGGCTCGCAGTACCAATTCCACTTTTCTCAAAGAAGCCCTCGGTTCGCCGGGGGCTTCTTTGCGTGCGGAAGCACGCGGCGCGCGTGGGCATTACTTTCCGACAGAAACCGTCAATTGTCCGACCCAGCCACCCGTACGTACTAACTTTTAGGTACTACAGGAGGATCGATGAACAAGTCCGCTACTTCCCTCAGCCTGGTAGCCGCCCTTGGGTTTGCGCTGCTAGCACCAACAACTCTGCCAGCTTCGGCTGCATCAAAGGTGGCCCCAAAACCGGCCACCGCGGCACAATCGAGTACACCACCGGTCTCGTCGTCGGTAATTTCGTCAGATGCGAGCGCCGTCAAAGGCACATTGGTTGTGTCCAGCAAAAGTGGTGTCCGCGGCGGGTCGTTCAAGGTCTACAAAACGTCGTTAAAATCGTCCGCGGTGCAGATCACGATTAAGAGCCCTAAGAAATCTCGGCTGCTCTTTACGGTCATTAGGGCGGAAGGAGACTCTTTTTACGTCAACCTCCCGTCTCGACCTAACGGATCGAAAGGGTACGTCAGAAAAGCTGATGTAACTGCGGGCTTCGAGAACCCATATCGAATTCTCATTTCGCTGACCGATAAGCGAATGTCGGCGTATAAGGGCGATATCTTGATCCGCTCCACGAAAATTGCGATTGGCGCAGCGGCGACGCCAACGCCGACCGGTGAGTTTTATACGTACTGGACTCGTCGGCCGAAGGTTGGTCAACGAGGTTACGGGGTCTTCATTATTGGGCTTTCGGGCTTCTCCGATGTCTTCAAGAAGTACGGCGCCGGTGACGGGCGAATTGGGCTGCACGGAACATATGACGAGGCCGTGCTCGGAAGTCCGGCCAGCGCTGGTTGTGTTCGAATGTCAAATGCTGACATCACGTTCCTTAAAGAAACCATTTTTCCTGGAACCCCGGTTGTGATCACACCATGATGTTGCGCGTCGTCGATCGTCGCTCGGTGCTGGTTGCTGGAATCTCGGCCGCCGGGATTGTACTGAGCGGCTGCGCCGGCACAGAAAAGACCCCGGCGGCAGTCGCCCCCACTTCGGGGGGTCAGGTGACGCCGTCGTACAGTTCCGAAATCATCGAAACCCCTCCCGAAGTAATCGCCGAACTTTCTCCGACGACGCCAACCGAATCGTCGACCGGGTACAGCAAATACGAAGACGGTGTTGCTGTCGTTGCCACGTTGCTCGCCGGAAATCAGAACATTGATGTCTTCGCCGACGAAACGACCAAAAGCGTTTCTCAAACGATCGAACGAACAACGACAAACGAAATCGTCTTTGTTGCGCAAGGAAGCACACCCGATCGACTCTTTGTGCATCTGCCGACCCGCCCGAACAAGTCGATGGGCTGGATCAACAAGTCTGATGTAGAGCTTCGGTCTAACTTCTACTCGATCGAAATCAAGCTCAGTAACTTCCAACTCTCGGTGTTTGAAAAAGGGAAGAAGATCCACGAAAACAAGATTGGTATAGGCAAAGACGAAGTACCAACCCCGGATGGCTTTTACTACACGATTTACAACGCCAAACCGAAGTCAGCCAATTCGGTCTACGGAAACTTTGTGATCGGTCTTTCGGGGTTCTCAGACGTGCTTCAAACCTTCGGTACCGGCATAGGGCGACTCGGCCTGCACGGTACGAACCGGCCCGACCTCGTAGGCACCAAGGCGAGCAACGGGTGTATCCGAATGAACAACACCGATATCGACTTTTTAGTTGCTCGAATGCCGCTTGGTACTCCGGTTACCGTGATCCCCTAAGGAAGGGCAGTGATAGGTGGTCGTGGAACCTCGACCCCTGAACCTGCCGGTGTGTCGACGGTGGTAGTTGGTTGTTTTTGGCCGTTTGAGCCTACGACGGTTGACGGACCGGTTTGCTGAGCCTTTGTTGGCTCCCACCTTGTGCGCTGCAAATCGGCTGGCTTGGCGACGATTTCGATAGGCACCCCAGCGGAGATGGCGGCAGCAAGTTGCACGATTGCTGTGTTTTTCATGCGAACACATCCATGCGAAACATTTTGACCGAGTTTCCCCGGGGCGCTTGTGCCATGGATTCCGACTGCCCCGGAACCTCCAGCGAACGAAAAAAGGGCATTAGAGAAGCCGGAGGTGACAAGCACCCAGGGCCCAAGGCCGCCGACCGGGTTCTTCTGCGCAACGATTGATTTGACGAAGAACAGGCCCGTCGGCGTGGGGGTTCCGTTGGTGCCTGTTGCAACCGGCTCGGTGAGCACCTGTTTTGCGCCGTCAAAATAGGTGAGGGTGTTTGTTGACAGGTCGATGACAATTCGTTGAGCGGTCGGTTGCACCTTCGCCGTCGACTTTTGCACCCACCCAACCGTGCCATTTGGGCGGACGGGAAGCAGTACCTTCCACCAGTCATTGGTTTCGCCGACGGCAAGTAAACCGAGGTCTCCTGAAACAGAGGTGCCTGCAACCAGATTAAGGGCCTTCGAACCCGGCTTTGCTTCGCTACGAATGGTCAAAGTGGAGCCAACCGGCCGAACAATCAGGGCCGACCCCACCACCGGCCAATCGTTGTCGCCCAGCTTTCCCCAGCCCACGAAGGGGGTACCCGGTTGAACAAGCTCAGGCTTACCAGCAGTCGATTTTGCCGACGCATCGGCGGCAGTCAAGCCGGTTGCCAACAGGCAGATCGTGAAAATGGCAGCAGATCGAGAGCGGAACTTAGGTTTGAACACCATGCACCATAGATCCTTGCAGACGGCTGGCTCGCTGAGATGCACCCTGCCTACGCTCGAATGTCGACCGGAACACCCTGCGGTAGCGTTTTGGCCAGCTTGGTAATACCTGCGTTGGCCACCCGAATGCAACCGTGGCTTGCTGCGGTTCCGAGTGCATTCGGCTGGTTAGTGCCGTGGATACCAATCTGGCCATCGCCACGTCCAAACTTCGTGAGTACGTTTGAGTAGGCCGAAAGGCCGAACGCATAGGTACCGTAGGCGCCCTTGGGGTTTGCCGGGCGGGCGAGTTCGCGGGTGAAAAACATGCCGACCGGTGTCGGATATTTCGCCTGGCCGATGGCGACAGTTTCCGTTTGAACCACCTGGCCCGCCTTGTATAGGGTCAAAGTTTTAGACGTGAGCGAGATCACCAGCGAATAGTCGTGCTCAAACACACCGACTTCACGAATGTTGACCCACCCCGTTCGACCATTCGGTCGAGCGGGTACCAGCACCTTGAGCCATCCACCATCGGCTTTGGCGATCACGATGAATACATGCCGACCCGAGAAGTTTTTGCGATTATCGAAGGTGAGTGACGGTTTCTTGGCCGTCGGCGAATCGAACACCTTGACGTACCGGCCGAGAGCGGCCGCCACCAGGGTCTTGGTCGTAACCACGCCGGTAACAGGGGGAGGGGGAATGACGAGATCTTGAGGAGCAATAGAAGTTTGCTCAACAGTCGCCGCAGGAACGGTTGTAGGGGTGGCTTTTGAAGCGGCACTGGCAACCGGACCAACGGGCAAAATGGCTACCAACAGCGAAAAAGCGACAGCAGACACCACGATCAAACGTTTGGCGTGATGTAAATGGTTGGCCCGGGTTCGAACTCGCATGCGTATCTATCGGCTTATCGGTGAAGGAACCAAAGTGGCTTTTCTTCAAATGTAGTGCCAATCACCAGTGACCCGATTGGGTGGTTTCTGCAGTTGCGGCAGTTTGCAATTACGTAACTACAGAAACGAAATTCGAGGTCATTGAGGATTGCGGAAAACCGGCCTATGCTCGCTTACTGATTTCTATGGAACCTTGGGCCCACTCAATATCGGTCATCTTTCCGGCGTACCAAGAAGAGGACTACCTTTCAGCTGCGGTAAATGACGTGGTCGCCGGGCTTCGGGCCCACGGGGCGACCTTTGAAGTGATCGTGGTTGAAAACGGCTCGCGAGATCGTACCCGTGAGGTCGCCGACGAGCTGGCTAAGCAGTACCCCGAAGTGGTTTCGATGGCGAGCCCAGAACCTGATTATGGCAAAGCCCTGCGAGCCGGCCTACTTGCGGCGAAGTACGAGTTTGTTGTCAATTTCGATGTTGACCTCTATGACCTGGCGTTTGCTGGTTTAGCGATCGTAAAAGCTGAGGCCGAGGGCTTAGCAATAGTTGTTGGTTCGAAGCGAGGAGAGGGTGCCGAAGACAAACGCCCGCTACCACGAAAAATCGTGACGGCTTCATTCACAACCATTCTTCGACTCGGGTTCGGGCTCAAGGTTTCTGACACTCATGGCATGAAAGTGCTTCGCCGCTCGGCCGTTGTTGACCTGGCCCGCGAGTGCAAGTTCGGGACGGACTTGTTCGATACCGAACTGGTACTTCGCACCGAGCAGGCCGGGCTGCTTACTGGTGAAATCGGGGTACGGGTCGAAGAAATGCGTGACGCTCGAACCCCGATTGCTCGTCGTATCGCTAGGTCGCTAACGGGTCTGTTTCGCCTGAAGGTAGCCCTGGTTCAAGAGTCTCGAGGTCGGCGGCGTTAGGCGCTTTCGCTTCCACAGACCAATCAGTCGTCAATTGGTCTGTCACCGAAACCTGAGTAACTGGCTGAACGACATCGGCAACCGATGACGCGTCGCTGGTAGGGGCGCTGCGGTTGGCAGTCCGTGCGGTTCGCCAGTCGGCCATTCCTGCTGAGGCAACGGCGACTCGACGACGCTTGTCTTGTTGCCACAATCCAATGGCGAGCGCCAATCCGGCCAAACCGGCCAAAAAGCCCGTGTAGTCAATCGTGTCCCACTTGTAGGCAACCGAAACATTCTTCTGGGTTGGGATGACCACCATCATGTTTGGCGCCAGCCGGTACGGTCCTTTGGCACCCTTCACCCGGAAGTTCGGGAAGTACGACATCTTTACCGTGACCGGAACCCCGATTTTGTCGACGGTAAACGACACTGAACCAGGCTTTCCCTTCGGGTCTTTTCCGGAGAACGACGTGACGATGTTGGTGACGTTGACGGCAGGAAGCGGGACCTGCTTTGCCTGAACTACAGCGAACGTTTTACCGTAGGTAGGTTCGGCACGGCTTCGAGCGGTTGAACCGGCGACTCGCTGCCACGACGATGGTCCGTCGGCGGCAAACGGAACCGGATAGTTTTCGGGGTTGTTGTACTGGGCTACAGCCATATCAAGCCAACCACCCGTTTGGTTTTGCTTGATCCCGGTTACCACGGCTGGTTGAAATTTCAACCCCTCCACAGCTTCAGAGCCCTTGACCAAATAAATCTTCCATTGCTTTGGACACGTTTTGGCCTTGACTTCGGCCGGATCACACGCCCGCTCGTATTTAGTCGTCGTCAGCAGTTGAAGGTCAGAAATCTTGTCGGCGGCGTCGATCGCAGCAGGCGAGAACGCCATGTAGTAGCGAACACCCCACTGCTGCAACTTCTTGACGCCGGTCGCAACATCGAGACCCTGATACGGAAGTTCTCGTTGTGGTGCGCCGCCATCTTTGGAAGTGAGTTTGACGTTCAACCAGTGGTAGGGCGCCGTAGGTGACGATTCGAAGTACAAACCTTCCATCGAGCCGATACATGATTTCGTCCAGTACGGAAGCAGCATGAGTGCCATTGGGGTACCCCAACGGTCTTGGTCGGGTTCGTACTCCCATTGGGCTCGACCGCAACCGTTATCTTGGCCGACCTGTTTCATGGTCGCAATGATTCGTTTGTAATCAATCCAGTTGGCGCCACGACCCTCGTAGCCTTGGTAGTTGTATGGGGGCCAGCCCTTCGCATTCGAAGCATTGAAATCGCCCGAGTCTTGTACCCGTTGTAAACCAACAAGCCATCCGCCGGTGCGCCTGGTGACGGCAGCGCCACCGTTTTGCGGGGTTTCGGTCACCGTTTGTTTTGTGAATTTGGGGGCAGGAAAGAACTTTGGAACAGCCCCAAGCGGCAGGGCGATTGCTGCGTGCGTCACGATTACTGCACCGAGCATGCCGTAGACCCGTGCGGCTGGGAACGTGGCAATTCCGCCGGTGAGTTGTCGAAGACTGGCGAGGGCCAGCGAACCGAGGGCATGGAGGCCCATCGCGGCCAGTAAGAACGTGCCAAGAAGCCAGAACGGAAGTACCCGGTTGTTCCAGAGTCGAAATCCGAAGGGGATCACCCGGAACACAACGGCACACAATGCTGTTACTAGCGTCAGAGCAACGCCTAGGCGGTTCCAGTCGTCGTCAACCTCCCAGGCGAAGACCAGCACAAGCGCAATAAGGGAAATGAGTACGAAGGTTCCGAGGCGTACGAAGTTCGTGGTGTTGAACAAAATATTGCTCTTCACTTCTTCGCTACCGAGCACTTTTACAGCAGCTGGAAGGCGTAGCCATGGCCAAACTGCGGCGGTACCAGCAGCACCAACCAGCGAACAAAACAAGAGACCAAGATTGTGCCAGCCGCCAGGGGCTTCGCTTCGGGCTCGAGAAATTGCCCGGGCAAAACCCCACAGGGCATACGCGGCACCAATAAGCCCAAGCACGAAGGCAAAGAAGAAGACGGCTGAGCCTGGTTCGGGTTTGTCCCTGAGCCAGGGGAAAAGGTTGACGAGGTACTTGCTTTCCTTTTCGTAGCCCATGTCGTTGGTGTAGTCAAGGTGATGCCAGAACGGCCAAATCCAAAACATGGCCAGTGCGGTGCCAGTGGCGATGGCGGCAAATGCATCACCAAACTGCCCGAGACCAAGTCGTTTGGTGCGTTGGTCGAAGACAACCGACCCGAGGGCAATCAGGGCTGCAGCAACGACACCAACGCGGTGTGCGCCCGCAAACCAAAAACCCGCAGCGACCAGAGCAGCTGCCGCAAATACTCCATAGGCGTTACGAAGATTGGTTCGGCGTTTATCGAGGTGCGTGAGGATGACGAAGGTTCCGGCTACCCCAACCCACATCGTGGGTAGAAGATGGGAGAGCCCGACCATGGCCAATACGATGCCCGCAGATGCTCGCCGTTCGCCCTTGCGCATAACTTTCGCGAGTAGGCCGAGGAACAGCAATGCAGACGAAACTGACAGGGTGAATGAAAACTCTCCAGCCATCGTGGAGGCGACATTTCCGCCGTAGATAGCCCATTGGCGGTCGACCATGTAGGGAAGTGTGGCCAAGCCAAGAAACACGGGAAGTGGCTTTTTGAGGCCAGCGTGGTGCCCGAGCGCCCACCCGGTAATGGGGTAGGTCACCAAACCAATCGCCGTGACAATTTTCATTGCGATGTTGTAAGGCAAGATCACGTTCAGTGCGGTCATGACCCAGAACGGGAACGGGAAGTAAAACCCGAGTACCGGGAACCCGGCAAACCAGTCGTCGGACCAGCCGGTAAGGCGTCCCTGGCTGAGAAGCTTTCGCCAGACGAAATCGCCGGTCCAGACGTGTGCACCCATGTCGCCACCGGTCGGGGTGCTGTTATTGAACAAAATGTCTCGCCCGTCGAGCATGGCAAACACCACAATTGCCGCAACGCCAACGATGAGGACCGCGAGAAGCTTTTCGAAGTGCTCGGTCGGCTTCCACGGCTCTCGCACGCGTGAAGCTGATGGGGGAGGCGTGGGCGGCGCAGCACTCATCTCAAGTGCTTCGGCGTTTGACTCGTCGACACTGAGCGAAACCCGCTCAGAATCTCCAAGATTGCGCTCAACTTCGGCGACGATTCGAGCCGATGCATTGTCGGGTCCGGGAGACTCGGCTTGCACTGGGGGAAACGCCTCCATGGTCGGGTCCATGGTCTTCATTTCTACAGAATACGGTGGATGGCGCTGAGTCAGGTACATACTCACGAAAACCATTTCTTTCATTCAGGATTTGTTGGCCGGTTCTGACTGATAGAACGCAGATATCGACACGCACGGTTCGTTGCACCTTTAGTCCCTGTATGTCGTGAACAACATTTAATCGGAGGCTCACATGGGCATCATTTCTGAATCAACCAGCAAGACACCAACCGCCGCGAAGTTTGCTGCCATCTTCAAGGCGTATGACGTGCGCGGGTTGTGTCCCGGGCAGTTCGATGCGGCCATGGCGAAGGCGATTGGTGCGGCATTCGCTCGATTCGCAGGCACCCAACAAATTGTGGTTGCCAGAGATATGCGCACAACCGGAATCGAACTTGTCGCCGCCTTTGCCGCCGGAGCAAGTACCGAAGGCGTTTCGGTGATCGATATTGGGTTGGCGTCAACCGACTTGCTTTACTACGCATCCGGTCACCTCGGCCTGCCCGGTGCCACGTTCACTGCTTCGCATAATCCTGCCCAATACAACGGCATCAAAATGTGTTTAGAAGGCGCCAAGCCAATCGGCGATGACACGGGTCTACAGGTCATCCGAGATGAAGCCGTCGGTTTGATCGATGGAACGATTGCCTGGTCGACGAAAACTGGCACGGTTACCGAAATGTCGCTGCTTGATGGGTTCGTCGAACATTGTCTGAGCTTCATCGACACCACGAAAATTGGGCGGGTCAAAATTGTTGCCGACACCGCCAACGGTATGGGCGGGCTGGTAGTTCCCGCAGTATTCGATCGGCTTGGCGTTGAGTACGAAGTTATGTACGCAGAGCTTGATGGGACTTTCCCGAATCACCCAGCCGACCCGATCCAACCAGAAAATGTTCGAGATCTACAAGCCAGAGTGGTGGCCACCGGTGCCGATGTTGGTTTGGCGTTTGATGGTGACGCAGACCGGGTGTTCCTTATCGACGAGAAAGGTCATTCGATTTCGGGTTCATTGACGACCGCCATGGTCGCTGCTTCGATTCTCGAAAAGAACCCCGGCTCGAAAATTGTTCACAACCTCATCTGTTCAAAGACTGTTAGTGAAGTCGTAAGCGAACGTGGTGGTGAGCCGGTTCGAACCCGAGTTGGTCACAGTTTCATCAAGGCGGTAATGGCCGAAACCGGCGCGGTGTTCGGCGGTGAGCACAGCGGTCACTACTACTTCCGCGAAAACTGGCGGGCAGACTCTGGTCTGATCGCGGCGCTTCATGTTCTTGAGTTGATGGGTAACCAGAAGCAGCCGCTGTCAGAGCTTCGAAAGCCGTTTGAACGCTACGTTGGCTCTGGTGAAATCAATACAAAGGTTGATTCGCCGAAGGCTGTCATTGAACGGGTTGAAGCTGCGTATCTCGGAAAGGGCGCTGTGATTGATCGCCTCGACGGCCTGACAGTCGACTTTGGTGGATGGTGGTTCAATCTGCGACCGTCGAACACTGAACCACTGCTTCGACTTAACCTTGAAGCAGCAAATCAAGTTGACTGTGAAGCCCGTGTTGCCGAGGTGCTGACGTTGGTGACGGGTCTCGCAACAGTCAAGGAGTAACGGGTTTTGTATCTCGGTACACCGAAATTCGTTGTCGTTCCATCGTCGGCAGCAGTCGACGAATTTCTTTGACGTCGATGAACAGCGGTCGTAGCTGGTCATCGGTGGCGGCAGCGTTTCGAAGTGACCCCCGTGAGAACAGTAAGCCTGCTTCATATCCGGCTGCGGCCTGCTCCCAATTACCCATTCGTCGTGTCATCGAAACCGAAAACGTTACGCTGATAACAGTAAGCACCAACACCAATTTGTGGGCAGCGAATTTCGCGAGGGTCAAATTTTTCTGAATAATGATCGGAATCAAAATGGCTAGTGAAGCCCATAGCGGTGTTGTCAGAGTGACGTAGCGACTGGCAAGGGCTTGATCTGTTCCGAGTGAGGCTCGACCAATGGCCGTGAGAAGTGCCGAAGCAATAGCCCAGGTACCCCAGGCAAGAATTGCTGATGTTTGAGTGAGCAACTTCAAACGCCAGATGAACACAAACGTAAGCATAAGCAGTGCCACCCCAATACTTCCGGCGAGGAGGGGTTCGCGATGAATTGGTTGACACCTGACCTTGTTTGCACATTCCCATACCCTTACCGCAAACGGTGCACCGAGTTGGGTAAGTGAATAATCGACGGTATGAATTGGGTCGGCCCCTCCGGTGCCGCCAGCTCGGCCGATTCCTTGAATGTACAAGAAAATACTCAGTACACCGATAGTTGACCACCCGGCCAGCTTCTGCCACCGATGGTGGCCGACTCGAAGCACCAGCAGAACGAAACCAATGGGCCAGATCAAAATTCCGCTCGCGAACGAGTATTGGCACAGTAAGGCAACACTGACGGCTGAGCACCACCGCTTCCATGAGATCGCTTTGGTGGTGTCTACCGGGGCAAGAAGAAACAGGGTGGCCATTCCGAAAAATGCGCCAAACGTGAGGGTCATTTGCCAACCCCACAACACATTGTTCCATTGGGCTCTGGTAAGCACGAACGTGGCAATTAAGCAGTAGCAAGCGATGGCTGACACCCCAATGGTTCGGGCAAACTTTCGAGCTGTCCACATGATGAACGAACACGTGCCGAGCAAGGTCGCAAGGCTTACGCCCATCTGAACCCTCAGGTTCATTCGGGTCACTCGAGAAACCACCAGCATCGCCAGTAACGGCACCGGCACACGGTGTTCGTTATTGCTCTTCCAAAAGTCGGCCCATGCCAGCGTTCCTCGGTCTTGTTTATCGAGCAGGTTGGCGGTGACCCAATCGTCATAGAACGGAACATCGACGCTAAATTTAGGAATCAGACGGATAAACATCGCCGCAATACCAAGGGCAACAGCGACACTGAGACCGGCGGCAACCAGGGTGACGATCCGGCGCTGGTCCTTCCCTCGGGCGGCGGTTTGAGGTAGCGAAGGCGTAATCGATTCGGACATGCCCCAAAAGTCAACCACGTTGGACACACCCACAGTGGCTTCGGTGTGATCTACGATAGAGGAAAGGTCGGGCCGTTCTACGGTTGTCACCCGGTGCTCCGGGCCGATGAAGTTTTTTACCTCGTCAGCACAATTTTCAGGAGCACCAATGAATACCCCTGCCCGTACCCTTACCGCCCGCGACTTCAAAGTTGCCGACCTCTCAATGGCCCCGTTCGGGCGCCGAGAGATTCACCTTGCCGAGCACGAAATGCCGGGGCTTCGTGCCTTGCGTAAAGAGTTCGGAACCACCAAGCCGCTCACCGGTGCGCGTATCTCGGGGTCGTTGCATATGACGATTCAGACCGCAGTGCTCATCGAGACGTTGGTTGAGTTGGGTGCCGAGGTTCGGTGGGCGTCATGCAATATCTTCTCAACCCAAGATCACGCGGCAGCCGCTATTGCTGTGGGTCCAAATGGAACCGTTGACGACCCGCAAGGTGTTCCGGTGTTTGCCTGGAAGGGCGAAACCCTCGAAGACTATTGGTGGTGCACCGAGCAGATGATGACCTGGCCCGACGGTGACGGCCCAAACATGATTCTCGACGACGGCGGAGACGCCACCATGCTTGTTCATAAGGGTGTTGAGTTTGAAAAGGCCGGAGAAGTTCCCGATCCCGGTTCGGCATCGAACCCCGAATTGGCTGTTATCTTAAGTGTACTTAACAAAACACTCAAGGAAGACAAAACAAAGTTCACTCGTATGCTCGCTGGCATTAAGGGCGTTACTGAAGAAACCACGACCGGTGTACATCGGCTGTACCAAATGCACGCCAAGGGCGAACTCAAGATTCCGGCAATCAACGTCAACGATTCGGTGACCAAGTCAAAGTTTGACAATCTGTATGGGTGCCGCCATTCGTTGATCGACGCGCTGAACCGGGCCACCGACGTCATGCTCGGCGGCAAAACCGCAATTGTCTGTGGTTACGGCGACGTGGGCAAGGGTTCTGCTCAGTCACTGCGGGGCCAGGGTTGTCGAGTAATGATCACCGACATCGACCCGATCAACGTCTTGCAGGCCGCCATGGAAGGCTACGAAGCCGTCATTTTGGAAGAAGTAATCGGTAAGGTCGACATTTTTGTCACAGCCACCGGTAACACCAACGTGATCACCGCTGCACATATGGCGCAAATGAAGCACAACGCCATCGTTTGCAACATTGGCCATTTTGACAACGAAATCGATATGGCTGGGTTGGCTCGCAGCGGCGCAACCCGCATGGAAATCAAGCCACAAACCGACCTGTGGACCTTCGACGATGGCCACTCGATCATCATTTTGGCTGAAGGTCGCCTCGTGAACCTCGGTTGTGCCACCGGCCACCCAAGTTTCGTGATGAGTTGCTCGTTCTCGAACCAGGTGCTCGCCCAAATTGAACTGTTTGTTGACACCGCGAAATATCCGGTTGGCGTTTACGTGCTTCCGAAGGCCCTCGACGAAAAGGTAGCTCGAATTCACGCCGAGGCTCTTGGCGCAAAAGTAACGCAGCTTTCAGATGAGCAGGCCGAGTACCTTGACGTTCCGTTGAGTGGTCCGTTCAAGCCCGAAACGTATCGGTACTGATCTTCGAGTTGATGTCCGTTGTCTGACCGGGTCTGGCGAACTCGGTCAGAGGTCGAAAGTAAAGAACGGTCGACGACACCATGCGCGCCTATGTTGAGCGGGTGAAAGAAGTTGTCTCGGCGCCAACCATCATTAACCCGTGGGGTGATGAGCGACGGGAAAAGCCCATACGGGGCACCGTGTTGATGGCGAGCTACAACGAGGCCGGCTCAATCGCCTCGGTGCTTGGCGAGGTGGCAGCGGCGGCCGAAACACTCGGGCATCAGGGCATTGCGTTGAAGGTTTTGCTCGTCGACGACAATTCCCCTGACGGAACCGCGGAAATTGCTCGACAGGTTGCTGCTGAGACCGGTCTCCGCCTTGAGGTTCTTTCGGGAAACAAGGAAGGTCTTGGCGCAGCATTGGTTCGAGGGTTTCGACATCTTGAGCGACCCGGAACCGAACAGTCGGCGTTTATCGTGACCCTTGACGCCGACGGCCAACACGACGCTCGACAAATTCCAAGTCTCGTCGAGGCGTTCTTCGAACGGGGTTCGGGCGTCATGATTGGGTCTCGCTGGACGCCAGGCGGGTCGAGCCCGGGAACCTCGGTGGCGCGATCGTATTTGAGCCGTGGTGGCAACTGGGCGTTTCGAGTTATCACCGGAACCCGGGGGGTGCGCGATGCAACGACTTCGTTTCGGGTGATCCGTCCCGAAGTGGTGGCGCTGTTTGATCCGGGCCGTTTGAAGGTCGACGGTTACGCCTTTTTCAGTGCATTTATTGCTCTTGCCCAGGCCCGGGGTTTTGCTGTACACGAATCACCGATCACGTTTCGGCCCCGGGCTGCTGGTTTGTCGAAGCTCACCTTGCGTGACTGTGGTGAGTTCTTTGTGAACCTGTTCGCCGTGCGGGTGGTCGCTCGTGAAGCACGTGCTGAAACGGCTGCGGCTGAAGCCGCCGTTGCCATTGCAGCAGTTAGGGAACCGGGAGTCCGTTAACCGGTGGCGGCCCGGGCCGGACTCGCTGCGCTGCTACCGCGCCATCACGCTCAAACACAATCCGAAATTCCCCATTCTCACCAATGAGACGTTGAAGAAGTTCTTGCTGAGCTTCACCAATTTGCGCCCGGTCGATGACCAACCAGTCAATCGTGTTCGGGTCATGCGGAACTGGCCACTGCGTGCCATCGTCGAGATCGTTCCCCCAGTAGGCAGGTACCCAAGGGTTGGGCCAATCGTATGCGTACTTGCGGTGTGCTAGGTGTGGAAGTAGTTGGTAGGTTGCGGCAACGCGCGCATCATCGGGAACGAGCGCCACTGCCTCGTTGCGTGCCGCAACCTGAGGATTCGGGGTTGCCCAGTAATAGTTGTTTTTTCCGATGGGTGATGGTGACCACTCCTTGTTCGTGATGACTGAACTTCCCAAAAGCCAAACCATTGCGACGATTTGAAGTACGCGTTTGCGAAGGAAGAAGGCCGTCCCTTCGATTGCAGCAATGATGATTGCCGCGATCATCACTGACGGATACTGATACTCAATCGACCGGGCGTACGGGGTTGATCCGGTGACGCTCGCCAGCATCTGCGGCGCGGCCATCAAAAGAAACGGAAGCCCAAGTAGCGGAAGCCCGCCAAGTGGCAACATCAACTTCTTGTAGAAATCAATACGGTCTGGTTCCGTTGCAAGCCGGTAAACGTCACCCGGACGAGAAGCCATATTTTTTGCCACTTCGAACGTGGTTGAGCCGAACTCGCCGTAAAAATACTTTACGTAGAAGGGGTCCATTCCGTTGTTGTAGTGCTTGATAATGACCTTGGTTGCCAGGGTGTACCAAACGGCACCTAGAACCGAGATGCCGAGCCCCCAGCGAATGGCCGCCCTGTTTTCACGGTGTGACCGAAGGTGAATGAGCACAAGTACGACGCCCATCATGATGACTGCCAGCGCGGTATCTTCTCGAGTGCTCAGCGCAATCAGCAGAAAAATAAGCATGGCTCGCCAGTACCGTTTGCGGGCACACCACCAGGCGAAGAGCAGGGGGGTGAACACCAATGCCTCGGGGTGAAAGTTGGCCCACGAAATGAATTGTATAGGCGCATACATTAAGTATGCGAGGCAAAATCCGAGACCTAGCCACGCATTGTTCAATCGGTCTCGGGCGATCAGGTACGTCGGAATTCCCCCTAAGCCGATAATCACTGCCTGAGCGACGTACAGGAAGCGTGGCCCAGCACCTAACCAATACGCCGGCGCGAATAGGTAAGCGACTATATTGACGTGGTGGCCCCACAGTTCGAGCCCTCGAACCGTAATGAACGTTTTGTTGAAATGTGAAGCCAACCAGAAGGCTTGGTCGTAGATGGCTAGGTCAAACGACCAGCTTCCGAAGTTCGTATGGTGTTGAACCCCAAGTCGACCGAATATGACCCCGAATACCACGCTTGCTGCGACGGCTAACCAATATGGTGCTGGTTGCGAGCGGATGCCTTGCCAGGTACGCGTTCGCAAGGAAAGCAGGGTCGGCGCATCGAAAATATCGATAGCGGCGCCGTCTTGCGGCGCGTCGACGCCTGACATTGCAATCTCAGTCACCCTTCCAACGTACCCGGTGGTCTGACGGCTGAGGTCGCGCCGCCCGGTTAAGGTGGGCACATGGCATCACCGTCTTCCTCTGCTCTCGCTCCGTTGCTACTCGACGTGTTGGTGTGCCCCGAAGATCGCCTGCCGCTGGTCTACCTGCCTGTCGAGTCGATGCTGTACAACGATCGCCTACACCGGGTCTATCGAATCATCGACGGCATTCCCGATCTGTTGATCGAAGATGCCACCGCCGTCGATGAAGCCGAACATGCTCGACTCATGTTGGGGGCCGAGTCGGCCCGACGCACAGGTTCGACAGCCTGAGCGCACTTCTTCCTTCACTGGCCGACTCAGTTTCCTGTATCAAGAAGGTCGGTAACCAGCGCAGCGATAGGAGACCGTTCGGCCCGTGTCAAGGTGACGTGGCCAAAGAGTTCGTGCCCTCGTAGCGCATCGACGACCGAAACCACTCCGTCATGGCGCCCCACGCGAAGGTTGTCTCGCTGGGCAACATCATGGGTGAGAACAACTCGACTGTTGCGGCCTAGGCGACTCATAGCTGTAAGGAGAACCTGACGCTCTAAGTTTTGCGCCTCATCGACGATTACGAACACGTCACTGAGGGTTCGACCCCTGAGATGAGTGAGCGGAAGTACTTCCAGGAGCCTTCGGTCAATAACCTCGTCGATGACGCTTCGCGAACAAATTGACTCGAGAGCATCGAAGACGGCGGCCGACCACGGATTCATTTTTTCGCTTTCCGCTCCGGGAAGAAAACCAAGATCTTGACCACCTACTGCGTAGAGTGGCCGAAAAACCATAACCTTGCGCTGGACCCGACGTTCAAGAACTGCTTCAAGACCAGCGGCAATTGCGAGGACACTTTTCCCAGTGCCAGCGTTTCCGCCAAGCGAAACGATGCCAACCGATTCATCAAGCAGCAGATCGATGGCCAAACGCTGCTCGGCCGACCTACCTCTCACACCAAAAAGTTCGCGATCGGGTCGAATCAAGTGGATGAGTTTGTCTGCTCGAATTCGGCCAAGTGCTGATTGGGAGCCGCAATGAAGGGCCAGGCCCGTATTGATCCCGCAAAAGTCTGGTAGGCCAATCTCGAGGGTCAATTCGAGGTGGAGCCGGTCGATGCTTTCGGATTCAGCCTCAAGTTCTACGAAACCGCTCCAGCCGGGATCGACTGCATGTTCGTTGCGGTACTCATCGACACGCAGACCAATAATGCTGGCCTTCAACCGCAACGGAAGGTCTTTCGAAACCAACGTGACATCGTGTCTTTCCAACAAAAGTTGATGAGCGACCGCGAGAATTCGATTGTCGTTGGTGTCGTTCTGAAAGGCTGCGGGAAGTTTGCTGCCGTCGATGTGGTTGAGTTCGACTCTGAGAGTGCCACCCAGTGAGTTCACGGGAAGCTCGACGGTCAAACTGCCGTGATTAAGCCTGAGCCGTTCAAGGTCTCGTAGCGCACGGCGGGCTAACCATCCAAGTTCAGGGTGATTTCGTTTCCCTTCCAGCTCGCAGATGACAGCCAACGGGAGTACGACGGCATGTTCTTCGAATTTCGAGAGAGCAAGAGGGTCTGCGAGCAGGACTGAAGTATCGAGGACATAGGTTTGTCTGTTAACTCTCAGACTGCCTGTCGGGCTACGAAACTCTGTTCTGACTGTCATGCCAAGATCTTGACGAACAGGGAATCCTCAGGCCGGGATGCTCGGTCGAAACAACCGAGGTTTCATCTTTTATTCACGTGCAAGTCCGCTAAGCGACGCCTGTTATTTGCTTGACCAGATCTGCTGCAGAGATCAAGTCCCATTGCTGGGCACCGATGGCGTCAAATACGACCTTGCCTGCGGTGTCGACAATGAACATGGCGGGCTGCTGACCAAGCGAAATGAGGCGGCTTGTCACGTCGTATGCCTCAAACACTGATCCGTCGGTGTCGGCGATTAATGGGAACGGATACGTGTTATTTGCGCTGAACCGCTTGAGACCGTCAAGCGAATCGGGGGCGATGGCCACGATCGACGCGCCGGTTGCGTCGATTGATGAAAAGTCCTCACGCAACTGCGCAAGATGTTTTCGGCAAAACGGTCAAGAAAAGCCACGCAAAAAAACGAGAGCAACGGGCCCTGTCGTGCGGGCTTCGGCGAGGCTCCACCGGGTTCCGTCAGAAAGGGGCAGATCAATGGCTGGGGCGGTTGATCCAACCGAAGCGGTTCGAGAAGAACGAGTGGACATAGATCGAATGGTACCCGGGGATCGGAACTTTCTGTCACCGCGCCGAGTTTCTGTCACAGGGTCAGTTCATGCTTGATGGAATGAGACCGCAAACATGAAACTGCAGGAACAGGTTCGCAAACTTGGTCAGTCTTGCCAGAACGCCTTGTTTCCAGTGCGCTGTTTGTTATGCGGGGTCGTCGGCCAACGTTCTCCGTGTGAACACTGTGCTGTGCGCAAACTCGAACCGACTAAACCCACCCTGCCAAAGGTTCCGTTTGGGGTCACGGCCGTGTTCGCAGCTACGGCCTATGAACATGACGCTCGGTCGCTGATCACCGCCCTCAAGTATCGCGGCGAAAA
The DNA here is from genome assembly GCA_031430595.1 of Acidimicrobiia bacterium. Taxonomy (GTDB): domain Bacteria; phylum Actinomycetota; class Acidimicrobiia; order Acidimicrobiales; family JANYDT01; genus JANNBN01. The sequence continues at coordinate 143,208 of JANPBU010000051.1, read as the reverse complement.
ACCAATTGCGTCTGGTTTGGCAGCATTGATGGCAACTTCACTTCCCGACGACCTTGAAGTTGACCTAATTACCTGGGCCCCGACGTCAGTAGCTCGACGCCGAAAGCGGGGTTTTGATCAGGCTGAATTGTTGGCCGTAGAATTAGGGCAACTAATTGGAACGGGTGCGATGTCAACTCTCGAACGGTTACCTGGAACGAGTTCACAAACCGGCCGGTCATTTGCTCAACGCCAAGGTGGGGTTCGTTTTGCCATGCATCCGGGTTTCGGCGGCGGCAGTGTGCCCGTCCGGTCTGTGTTGCTAGTCGATGATGTCGTGACTTCTGGTGCCACGATGTCGGCTGCAGCCAGAGTTCTGAGGGATTTTGGGGTGCGAGAGGTGTGGGGTGTTTGTGCTGCGTTTACCCCACGGCATGACCCGATTTCAATCTGAATTTTGGTTCACAAAAAAATTGTTCCCCAGTGTGGACAGTTACCCCTCAGACGTGGTTACGATGCCACATGGGAGCAACTCGATTCAGTCGCCATGAGGTTTCATGACGATCAAATATGGGGTCTCCCCACGCAAGACCCAAGCGGTAAACAGCAACACACAACCATGCGCCACCACGCAGTTAGTAACCCAGCACAACCTCCGGAATCGTCCGGGGGTTGTTTTCATTCCTGACTCTTAGGAGGAACCCTCAAAATGGTGCACATCAGCATTCGTCATCGCAACCTCGTCATTGACGACATCGTGAAGGCAGCGGCAAACGAAAAAGTTACGCGATTGTGCAGATTTGTGACCGGCATAGACCATGCCGAAATCACGTTCATGGAAGAAAAGAACCCGCGAATTGGCCGGAAGGAATTCTGCGAGGTAACGATGAAGGGTGCCGGACACATAGTTCGGGCGAAGGCCACAGCCGAAACTAGTGCTGCTGCTCTTGATCTTGTGGTTGAAAAACTTGAACATCAGATGCTGCGGCTCAAGGGCAAGGTTGACGGTTCCAATCACGGTGGGCCAAAGCGTGGCCATCACCACTCGCCGGGCTTGCATCAGGTTCCGGCTTCAGCTCTCGCGGTTCTCGAGGCTCCGGTTGAAACTGCGCCGGTCGACACGAACGAAGCAAAAATTGTTCGACGAAAGCAGTTTGTGGTCGATCCAATTTCAGCGGAAGAAGCTGGCCTGAGGATGGACCTGTTGCAACACGATTTTTTCCTGTTTACGAACGCCGAAACAGGGAAGGCCGCCGTGGTCTACCGCCGCGAAGATGGCCATCTCGGCCTGATTGACGCCGCCTAACAAACTCCGATTGCTCCACTAAATGTTGGAATTCCGGCCTAATAAGCCGGAATTCCTCCAATTAGTGTGGTTGAGTCGCCGAAGTACGCGTTTACGTGCGGTGGATCAATACGCCGCGTAGGTTTTTGCCGGAGTGCATATCTTCATAGCCCTGGTTCAACGTTTCGAGCGTGTAGGTGTTGGTTACCAGCTCGTCGAGTTTGAGGGTTCCGGCTTGATACATCGCAAGTAGGCGAAGTATGTCTTTCGACGGGCTCGATTCACCGAAGAGTGAACCTTGAATTCGCTTTTGGAACAGTGTGAGCATTCCTGGCGAAATGGGGATGCCAGTCTCGGTAAGGTCGCCCAGACCGGTAACGACGACGGTTCCGGCTTTTCGAATAGCGTCGAATGCTTGAGCAATATGAACACCCTTGGTCACACCAACGGTCACGATGGCTGAGTCTGCGCCCTGTCCGTTGGTTACGCCTTGGGCGAAGGCGGTCGCTTCCTCCATGGTAGCGAACGCGTGAGTTGCCCCAAATTCCATGGCTTTTTCGCGTTTGAATTCGACGGGGTCAACGGCAATGACGTGTGAGGCACCCTTAATGGCTGCGCCCTGCACTGCGTTGATACCAATGCCGCCGATGCCCATGATGATGACGGTGTCGCCGGGCTGTACATTCGCTGACTTTTCCGCTGACCCGAACCCGGTTCCGACGCCGCAGCCGACAAGACATGCTTTGTCGAGCGGAATATCTTTGGGTACCTTCACCGCGTTGTTGACCGAGCAGACCGTGTACTCGGCGAACGTTGAGATGCCACACATTTGTCCGACGGGTTTGCCGTCAAGCGACATGCGGTAACTCATATCTTCGCGTGAGCCAAGCAGCAGTGTTGCGCCGGTATCGCACAGGTTTTGCATACCGCTGGCACACCAACGACATCGACCGCAGCCCGGCAGGAACGACATCACGACATGGTCACCGACTTCATAGCCAGCGGTGTTTGGTCCGACCTTCTCAACCACTCCGGCCCCTTCGTGACCGCCACAAACCGGGTAAATACCAAACGGAATGTCGCCGGTTGTGAGGTGATCGTCAGAGTGGCAGAGCCCGGAGGCCACCATTCTGAGTAAGAGTTCGCCGTGGCGGGGTTCTTCAAGTTCGACTTCGGCAACCTCCCATTTTCCAGGGGTTTGAAACAATAAGCCTGCACGAGTTTTCATACGGTTGACCTCGTTCATGTAATGAAGGCGCGGTGTGGCGCCGGTCACTTGAATGTATCGAATTCCTGCCACTAATTCACCTCGCGTTTGTGCCTCAAGGCTTGTACTCGCCGGTAACATGGTGCTCTTATGTCGATTTTCAAGCGGGTTCTACGCGCCGGTGAGGGCAAGAAAGTTCGTGCCCTACAAGACTTGGTGCCAGATATCAATGCGCTTGAGGCGCAAATTGAACGGCTCACCGACGACGAGCTTCGGGCGAAGACCCCAGAGTTCCGCCAGCGGCTAGCTAACGGAATTGACCTCAATGATCTACTCATCGAATCGTTTGCTGTTACCCGTGAGGCGTCTCGACGGGTGATTGGGCAACGTCACTACGACGTTCAACTGATGGGTGGGGCTGCGCTGCACTTCGGTTGGATTGCTGAAATGCGGACCGGAGAAGGCAAAACGTTGGTGTCAACGCTTCCGGTGTACCTGAATGGGTTGACGGGCAAAGGTGTTCATGTGGTCACCGTCAACGATTACCTGGCGAAACGTGACGCTGAATGGATGGGCCAGATTCACCGATGGATGGGTTTAACCATGGGTATCGTGACGGCCGAATTCAGCGACTCGGCGGTTAAGCGCGCAGCGTACGGGGCTGATGTCACCTACTCAACGAACTCTGAACTCGGTTTCGATTACTTGCGCGACAACATGGCTATGAGCCTTGAAGAGCGCGTGCAGCGAAAGCCGTATTACGCGATCGTTGACGAAGTTGACTCGATCCTGATCGACGAGGCTCGTACGCCGCACATCATTAGCGGTCGAGTGGCTGATGCGGCGAAGTTATATGTGCAGTTTGCAGCTATTTCTCGAAGCCTTGTTCGTGGCACTGACTATGAGGTCGACGAAGAAAAGAAGCAGGTGTTTCCTACCGAGTCGGGCGTCGACAAGGTTGAAGCAGCACTTGGAGTCGACAATATTTACGACGATCCGGCCGCCGACTTTGTGCATCATCTCAATGCTGCGCTTCGGGCCAAAGAGTTGTACCGCCGCGACGTTGATTACCTCGTTCAAAGTGGCGAGATAAATATCGTTGACGAGTTCACCGGTCGAGTGCTTGAGGGTCGTCGATGGTCAGAGGGCTTGCATCAAGCTGTTGAGGCTAAAGAGCGGGTCAAGATCAAAGAAGAAAACCAGACCCTGGCGACGACAACGTTGCAGAATTATTTCCGCCTGTACGAAAAGCTTGCGGGAATGACCGGTACAGCCGAAACCGAAGCTGGCGAGTTTCATGCGACGTACGGGTTGTCAGTGGTGCCAATTCCAACCCATCGCCCAATGGTTCGTATCGACCAGGCCGACCTGATTTATAAAAGCGAACTGGCAAAGTTTGAAGCAGCGGCCGACGACATTGCTGAACGTCACGAAAAGGGCCAACCGGTGTTGGTTGGTACCGTTTCCGTCGAGAAGAGCGAGCACCTGTCGTCGTTGCTGCAACAACGCGGTATTCCTCATGCGGTGTTGAATGCCAAGCAGCATGCCCGCGAGGGCGAAATTGTGGCCCAAGCCGGTCGCCTCGGTTCAGTGACCGTTGCTACCAACATGGCTGGGCGTGGTGTCGACATCATTTTGGGCGGAAACCCTGACGGTCTCGCTCGACGGGAAGTTGCTGAAGCTGGCCACGAGATGGCGTTGCTCGATCTTGACCCGGGCGAAGAAGCAGTGTTCGCAATGCTTGAGGCCGATGCTGATTTGGCAGCTCGCCGTCGTAAAGTCGTCGATGCGCTCGCTGCGGCCCAGGCTCATTACGTGGCTGATTGCGCTGAGGAAGGCAAGAAGGTTCGCGAGTACGGCGGCTTGTACGTGCTGGGTACTGAACGACATGAAAGCCGCCGAATTGACAACCAGCTTCGAGGTCGATCCGCTCGGCAGGGTGACCCCGGTGAGAGCCGCTTTTATCTGTCGCTTGATGACGAGTTAATGCGTTTGTTCGCTACCGGCGCCATGAATTGGGTGATGGGTCGTGCGCTGCCTGACGATGTTCCTATCGAAGCAAAGATGGTGACCAAGGCAATTGAGCGAGCCCAAAATACAGTTGAGGGTCGAAACGCCGAAATTCGTAAAAACGTGTTGAAGTACGACGAAGTAATGAACGAACAGCGCAAAGTGATTTATGCGAAGCGTGATCGTGTGCTCACCGGTGGCGACCTGCACGATGTGTTGAACCAAAACGTGTCAACGGTGTTGAAGCAACTCGTCGAACAGCATTGCCCAAGCGAGGCTAACGACGACTGGAACCTCGAAGGCTTACTCGCCGATGCGCAAAATACGTATCCAACCCAATTCACGTTGGAAGATCTTGAGCAGGCGTCGAGTCGTTCGGTGTTGACCGATTCGTTTGTGTCTGAAGCCACCGAGTTTTACGAGGCCAAAGAAGAACGGCTTACCTCCGAAGTGATGCGTGATGTTGAGCGCAATATTTCGCTGTCGGTGATCGATCAACGTTGGCGTGAGCATCTTGCCGATATGGACTATCTGCAGGAAGGTATTCATCTTCGAGCGGTTGGTCAAAAGGATCCGCTGGTTGAATGGCAACGCGACGGTTTCGCCGCCTTCGGTAACCTTATCGATTCCATCGATGGCGACTTTGTTCGATATTGTATGCACGCAGAGGTTGTTGTTGAGCAACAGGCTCCTGAAATCACCGGCCTTGAATATGTGTCGGCCGAAGAAGGAACCGCACCGTCACGTTTGGCTGGGTTGATTGGTGCCGATGCCCCCGTCGGGGTCGACAAGGGTGACGTGAGGGGTGACGCAAAGGCGCCGAATGACAGTCGGCTCGTTCTATCGGGTGCCGAAGATGGTGACGATGAAGACGACGACGAGGCCCCGCAGCAACCAATCGTCAAGGCCGAACACGAGAAACTTGGTCGCAACGAGCCGTGCTGGTGCGGAACCGGTAAGAAGTTTAAGAACTGCCACGGCAAGTAAACCACAATGGCCATTAATCTTCACGCCGAGGCAATAACTGAGGCCCGAACGCGCCTCAGTGAAGCCGAGACGTATTTGGGTTTCGAGCGGCTTCGTACCGAGTTCGTTCGCCTCGAATCAGAGTTGGCCAGACCTGACCTTTGGGATGATGCCGCGATAGCGCGCAAAGTTGGTGAAGAGTATGCGCTGGTGAAAGACGATCTTGAATCGCTGACCGGGGTAAATCGCCATCTTGAAGATGCTTCGACCCTGCTTGAGCTTGGCCTCGAAATGGAAGATGACAGTGTTGAACCCGAGTTGGTTGAACACCTCGTGGCGGCGAAAGCCAAGTTGAGCGAACTTGAATTGCGCAGCCTTTTCACTGGCGAATATGACGCAGGCGATGCCATTTTCGAAATTCATTCCGGTGCAGGTGGTGTCGATGCCCAAGACTGGGCCGAGATGATGCTTCGCATGTATGTGCGGTGGGGTGAACGGCGCGGCTTCGACGTAGAAATCGAGTCGGTTACCGAGGGTAATGAAGCAGGTATTTCGACGGCAATCCTGATCATTAAAGGTAGGTATGCTTATGGTCTTCTTTCTGCGGAGCGCGGCGTGCATCGCCTCGTTCGTATTTCACCGTTCGATTCCCAAGCGCGCCGTCAAACCTCGTTTGCTGGCGTTTCAGTCACACCAGTGATTGAAGATGCCAGCTCAAAGGTAAATATTGACGAAAAAGACCTACGCGTCGATGTGTTTCGGTCATCAGGCGCCGGTGGTCAGCATGTCAACACAACTGACTCGGCGGTTCGTATGACGCATATTCCGACGGGCATCGTTGTTTCGTGCCAAATAGAACGGTCGCAAATTCAGAACCGGGCTCGTGCGCTCGATATGTTGGCTGCCAAAATGATTGAGCGGCAGCGTCAAGAGCACGATCAGATGATGGCCGATATTACCGGCCCCGCTAAAGAAGCGGCATGGGGAAACCAAATTCGGTCATATGTTTTGGCCCCGTACCAAATGGTGAAAGATCTGCGTACTGAGTATGAGGTTGGCTCGCCACAACAGGTGCTGGACGGCGATCTCGACGACTTTATGGAGTCATGGTTACGGTGGCGACGGGCCACGGCCGATACATCTGCTGGGTAGGTGCCCGACTTCGGTAGTTGCGCGAACTAAGGTTCGTGGCTGATGATCCGGCTCGACGACGTTACCAAAGTGTATAAAAACGGTGCCGTCGCGCTCCGTAACGTATCCGCTGAAATTGCGAAGGGTGAGTTTGTCTTTCTCGTGGGTTCGTCAGGTTCCGGTAAATCAACGTTTATGCGGTTGCTGTTGAAAGAGGAACTTCCAACTGAGGGTGCGGTGTGGGTGGCCGGCAAAAACGTGCCAGAACTGGCGTCGAAAAAAGTACCGTACCTGCGGCGAAACATTGGCTGCATCTTTCAAGACTTCAAGCTGCTTCCTAACAAAACCGTGTACGAGAACGTGGCGTTTGCCTTAGATGTCATCGGTCGACCAAAAGACGTCATCCAAGCTCAGGTGCCACAGATTCTTGATCTGGTTGGCTTGGCCAAAAAACAAGATGCGTTTCCTAGCGAACTTTCGGGTGGTGAGCAACAGCGTGTGTCGATTGCCAGGGCGTTTATCAATCGTCCGCTGATTCTGTTGGCTGACGAACCAACCGGCAACCTTGATCCGAATACGAGCATTGGCATCATGCGGTTACTCGACCGAATTAACCGCACCGGAACCACCGTGTTGATGGCGACGCACGATCAAGGAATCGTTGATTCGATGCGTCGACGTGTTATCGAACTCGACCGAGGCACCTTGGTTCGCGACCAGGTTCGCGGCGTCTACGGAACCCTCGACTGAGAGCATTGAGAGCACTGAGATCATGGCTGCACGACCCGGTTATCTAATAAAAGAAAGTATCTCGAACCTTCGGCGCAATGTACTGATGACGGTTACCGCTGTGCTCACGATTACGGTGTCGTTAAGCATTGTTGGTTCGGCCCTTCTACTTCGCCAGGGTATGAACAACTATGCAGTTCAGTTCCGAAACGGTGTTGAACTCAATGTGTACATGGTGCCCGAAGCTACCGATGCTCAGATTGCAAGTGTGCGTAGTGATCTCGATGAGTTGAAACGAACGAAACAGGTAAAGGGTTATGTGTTCGTCGATCAGGTTGCAGCGCTTGCGGAGTACCGGGAAATGTTTCGCAACAGCCCAGAACAACTCGATATTGCAACCGACCCTAAAGATTTGCCCACGTCGTTTCGAGTTGTCCCCGGTCAAGCCGAGAAAATTTCACTTTTGGGAGCAAAGTTTCGAAATCGAGAAGGGGTCTACGACGTATCGACCGACGAAGACATCAAGATTTTGTTGCGCATCGCCAGCCGAATTCAAGTTGTGTTGCTTTCCGTGGCTATTGCGTTGCTCGTAGCGGCGGTTTTGTTGATTCTGAATACGATTCAGTTGGCAATTTTTAGTCGCCGTCGAGAAGTGGCGGTGATGAAACTCGTCGGCGGAACTAACTGGTTTATCCGGCTGCCGTTCATGCTCGAAGGCCTACTTCAGGGGCTCATTGGGGCCTTGATTGCCTTCGGTGCGGTGTATGTCGGTGTTGACCGATTACAAGCGTCTATACGAAATTCTTCGACGACGCTGTTCAAAACACTTTCGGTCAGTAGTGGTCAAATTTTGAGTACCGGCATCTTTATGCTGGCCGTTGGTGCGCTGGTCGGTGCTGTTGGATCAGCGATTGCTGTCAGTCGTTTTCTCGACGTTTAGACGGTGGCGAACGTAGCGGTTATCGGGCAATTTCTCGAGAAGTGGTTGGCGCGGGTGCCTCCTCCTTCTCTGTACGTTATTGCCTTCATTATGACGTTTGCCGAAACCGGCACCCTCCTGTTTTTCATACCCGGTGAGGTGACGTTGCTGTTCGTCGGTGCGGCGGCGGCTCAAGGCGATGTGAAGTTGGTTTGGCTGATTGCCGTTGCCATCGTGGCGGCCCTGTTGGGTGATGCGACCGGTTTCCATCTAGGTCAACGATTTGGCCCCCGTTTAAAATCATCATGGGTGGGGCGTCGCCTCAGCGCAGAGTCTTGGTCTCGGGCCGAGCGCCTAGTTGTTGAACGCAAAGGTCTCATTGTGTTGATGGGTCGGTGGATTGGGTTTCTTCGGGCGATCATGCCGGCAAGTGCCGGTATGTCTGGCATGAAGTTCGCCCAGTTTTTGCCATACGACATTGTTGGTGCAGTGTCGTGGGCGACGACCTGTGTGGTCGGCGGCTATTTGCTGGGCGAGAACTTCTCGAAACTTGAGTCATGGCTGGGCCGAGGTGGCTCATTAGTAGGTGCACTGATTGTTATCGGTGTGTTGGCTCGTCTGATCATGAAGAAACGTAGCGAGAAAGTAACAGGCGATTGATATGCCAAATTCCCAGCCCGCAAAAACTTCGATGCAAGCTTTGATGCCAAGTATCATCCGCCCAAGTTTGGGATCGGCGGCATCAAGTGGTCGTACGAAAATTGTTGCCACTGTCGGGCCATCGTCTGATCGGCCGGAAATACTGCAGGCACTTATCACCGCCGGGGTCGATGTGTTTCGACTCAATTTGTCGCACGGAACCGTTGATGAGCATCTTGCTCGACTTGCAGCTATCCGAGCCGCCAGCGCCGAAGTGGGTCGCGAAGTAGCGGTCTTAGCTGACCTTCCTGGCCCAAAGGTGCGGTCTGGCCGGTTTCCCGATGCTGGTGTTGCGATAGTTCCGGGCCAGCGATTACAGATGCGACCTGGCGACCTTGCCAGCAGTGACAACACAATCTTTGTTGAGTACGAAAGTTTGCTAGATGATCTGCGCGCAGGTGATCGTGTGGCCCTCGGCGATGGTGACATCACCCTGTTGGTGTTAAGTGTGTCGAATGAATTTGCCGAGGTCGAGGTTCGCACCGGCGGGCGTCTTCGTGGTCGACCTGGCGTGCATCTTCCGGGTGAGCGGCTGCGGTTGACGACACCGACCGATGAAGATCTTGAGTTACTCAAAGTAATGATTCCGGCAGGAATCGACTTTGCGGCAGTGTCGTTCGTTCGTTCTGCGGCCGACGTTCAAAAGGTTCGCGATGTTGCTGGTGTCAACGGCCCCGCGCTCGTGGCGAAAATCGAAACTCGGGCCGCCGTCGAAGATTTGGCCGCAATCATTGAGGTTGCTGACGCGGTGATGGTTGCTCGCGGCGATCTTGGCATCGACTGTGCGCTTGAAGATGTTCCGCACTTACAAAAGAAGATCATCCGGGCATGCGTCGAAGCAGGTGTGCCGGTCATCACCGCTACCCAAATGCTTGAGTCGATGATTACGTCTCCGGCGCCTACCCGCGCTGAAGTGAGCGACGTCGCAAACGCAGTATTCGACGGCACCGATGCAGTGATGCTGTCCGGTGAGACAGCGATTGGTGATCATCCGGTGACAGTTATTGAAACTATGAGTCGTATTTTGGTCCACGCCGAAAAAGAGGCTTCGTACCGGCAGTGGGGTTCGCGACTCGGGCGCGTTCAGCGTCAGCGAGACACCGCCGGCGAATTGCGTGTGACGCAGGCCATGACCCATGCTGCGTGGCAGGCTGCTGAAGATGTTGGCGTACGTGTGATTATTTGCTGCACAACGAGCGGGCGAACGGCCAGAGCAATGGCACGGTTTCGGCCGTTGGCAACACTTGTTGGTGCAAGCCCCGACCCAACCGTTGTTCGCCGATTGGCCCTGTCGTGGGGTGTGGTTCCGATGCAGGTTGAATTTTACGATTCGACAGATGCGCTCGTTTGGCACACCGTTGAGCGGGTCGTTCACGATGGCCTTGCCATTGCCTCCGATTACGTGATGGTGCTTGCTGGCGACCCGACGTCGGGGTACGGGTCAACTGACGTGCTTCGCATTGTGCGGGTCCGCTAAAAAGTCGCCCCATGCAATACTGGGGAATGAGGATTTTGACTTCACGCAGGTCTGTATTGCTGGGCCTTGCTTTCATGGCCGCCACAACACTCGTCGCATGTGGTGGGTCAGATGCTTCGGGCACCGCCACTGAGAGTGCAAGTGAGCAAACGATCGCCGGTGCGGATGTTGTTACCGAAACGGTTGCGAAAACCGACACACCAACTGATGCTGCGGCAGCGACTGAGCTCGATGGTTCATGGCAGATTACTTCTGGTTCCGAGGCCGGATACCGGGTTCCAGAGGTACTCAACGGTCAAAAGAGCGAGGGCGTAGGCCGAACGTCAGGGGTGACTGGTTCGCTGACCGTCGTGGGAACCAAAGTGACCTCGACCCAATTCGTTTTTGATCTCACCAAGTTGGCGAGTGACTCGGGTAAGCGTGACAGTCAGGTACAGGGTCGCATTATGGAAACGGCGAAGTTCCCCACGGCCACGTTCGAACTCACCGAGCCCATCGATTTTGGCAAGGTACCTGCCGACAAAGAAACCGTGACGATCCCAGCGAAGGGAACGCTGACGGTGCACGGCACCACGAAGCCCGTCGAGTTAAGCCTCGATGCTCGCCTGAACGGATCAAACATTGAAGTGCTCGGCGCGTATGAGTTGACGTTTGCTGATTTCGGCATTCTCGACCCAAGTTTCAAACCGTTCGTTGAAGTCGGTGAAAAGGGCTTCATTGAGTGGCTGTTGGTGTTTGAGAAGGCAGCGTAAAACGTGGCGGTCAAACGTAAGGGTCGTTTGTTGCTTGTCGGCTTGGTGTTGCTCGTCGCTGGGGTCGTCGGAATCCCCTGGGTCTACATCAACGTCATTAAAGATGACCCGCCGCCGAAACTGAGTTTCGAGCAACGAGACAAGCAACTCAGTTCAACGACCACGCTGCCCTAGACGGCACGTACCCTAGCTACCTGTTTTGCCTGAGCCATTCGACCACTCGAGGCCACGCAGATAGATCTTGCACCAAGAATCCGTGTCCACCATCAAAAAGTTCGAGGTGTGAGTCTTGCAGTTGGTCGCTTAGGTTTTGCATGTTCTCGGGTGGCGCCTGGCCGTCAAATCGACCGCCGATGCACAACACCGGAACGGTGATCAACGAAAGGTCGTTCCAGGTGTTGTGAGCAGCCCGAGCTTCGAGTTGGCGTAAGGCACCAACGGGTGAGGCCGGGTCAAGGGCGGCGAACCGCCTTGAAGCGGCACTGGTTCGTGCGAGTTTTTCGAAACCCGGCGCCCATGTTGGTGGGGTAGTGGTCACGTCATTTCTGGTGTCCATTATCGAGGCGGAAATCCGTATTCGTTCGTTGTCGGGCAGCGCGTGGATCGTGAGCAAATCAAACGACGATCCGCCCTCGCCACCGCTCGAGGTACACGCCAACACCAGGTGTTCAACACTTCCAGGATGGCAGATCGCCAGGTGTTGGGCAACCATGCCTCCGAAACTGATTCCGACGACGCTGGCTGAAGCCCAGCCGATCGAAGTCATCAGCAGTGCAGCATCGTCGGCGTAGTCGGCCATCGAGTAAGTCACATCTGGCTTGTCGCTTTGACCGAGGCCACGCTGATCGAACATCAGCACATCGAATCCTGCCAAAACCAGGGGATGCTCAGCGCGCTGAGGCTCAGTGCGCAGATCATTTCCGGTTCCAGAAATGAGCAGTACACGAGGACCACTTTCGACACCTTGGCGTTCAAAGTACAGATTGAGGCCGCTGACCCTTGCGACAGGCATTGGGCTTACGAAGACCGCTCGAGAAGTTCGGTTTTGAGCTGACGCTTAAGCAACTTTCCGGTTGCTCCGCGTGGGATGGGGCTATCAAGAAACCAGACGCGTGCAGGTATTTTGTACTTCGCGAGTGTCGATGAAAGATGCGAGATCAATTCAGCTTCTGTGAGTGTCGCCCCATCTTTTAACAAAATGCCGCAAGCGACTTCTTCGCCTAGGCGTTCGTCGGGTATACCGAATACCGCTGCTTCGAGGATGGCCTCGTGGGTATACATAGCTGCTTCAACTTCTGAGCAGTACACATTCTCGCCGCCCCGCAACACCATGTCTTTGGCCCGGTCAACAATGTAGACAAAACCATCTTCGTCAATTTCGGCGATATCACCGGTGTTGAACCAACCATCGCGAATAGCCTCTGCCGTTGCTTCTGGCCGGTTGAGATACCCCTTGATGACACCCGGACCTCTCACACACAGTTGCCCGCGTTCGCCCTTTGGCACTTCATTGTTTTCATCGTCGACGAGTTTGGCGTCGAACGTTGGCATGATTGGGCCGCACGACGCTGGTTTGGTTGTGAAGAAAATGTTGCCGTTTGCGGTCACTATCCCGTGGGTCTCGGTGAGGCCGTACCCCGTTGATGGGGCCCCCGTTTTGAGTGACGTGTCGATTTTCGCAACGAGGTCTGGTTGAACCGCAGCCCCACCTCCACCCATTCCAACAAGCGATGATGTGTCGCGAGTTGCCCAATCGGGGTGCAGGAGCAATTCGCGACTCATCGTGGGGACGCCGGAAAAGTTGGTTACCCGTTCGCGTTCAATGAGTTCGAGGGCTCGTGCCGGATCCCATTTGTAGGTCAGCACGATTTTTCCGCCAGCGAGGGTGGCCGGGTGAAGAATGCAGTTGTTTGCCGTGACGTGAAAGAGGGGAGTCGGTGCCATAAAACAAGGCTGCGACGGAGTGGCTGACTGCGTGAGCGGAACGGACTGTGGGTCACCGGTTTGCAATCCGGCTGCTTTTGCGAGCGACCCGTTGAGGGCGTTGGACCAAAAGCCAATATGCATAAGGTTGGTGACGCACCCTCGATGTGTGAGCTGAGCCCCTTTCGGAAAACCGGTGGTTCCGGATGTGTAAAAGATGCAAGCATCATCGTCGGGGTTGATGAGCGCATCGGGAAGTGTTGCGGGTGCCTGGTCTCCTCGCACGACATCGTTCCAATGAACGCTGTCGGCAGGTAGCGCCGTAACTGTTCGAACCGCAATAATGCCGAGGCGACCGTCAGCGCGCAGAGTATCGAGTTGGTCATCGATTCGAGCCAGTCGTTCGCCATCTGCGATAAGTACCTTTGGTTGCGAGTCGGCGAGGCCGTATTGCATTTCGGGGCCGGTCCACCACGCATTCATTCCGACAACTGCCGCACCGATGGCAAGCGTCGCCCAATACGAAACAATCCATTCGGGGTAGTTACGCATGGCGATGGCGACCCGATCACCCGGCCCAACCCCGTGCTCGGTGCGAAGCAGGTGGGCGAGCGAACGGACCTGAGCGGCAATATCGGCGAACGAAAAGCGTTCGTCTTCGTACACGATGTAGTCGGCCTCGCCCCGTCCGGCAGCCATTTCCCACACAACCCTCATGTTTGGTGGAGCCGAAGCGAACACCTTGACCGGAACTCCGCGAATCGTGGTTTCGGTCAGGGCAAATGGTGCCCCGGGCGCCGTCAATTCGGCCCAGGTGCTTTGAAGATGATCAATCACAACCGAAATGTGTAGTCGGTCACACCAACAATTGAAAATTGGCTGAGGTATGGCGGATGGTCGCTGGTTATGAAATCGTGGCGACGCGCACGGACAGTGGTCAAAATGATACTTTGTGCGGTTATGAGCGGACTTTCATCATGATCAAAGCACGTGGCAACGCAATTAAATTCGGGGTATTGATTCTCGTGTGTGTCGCAGCGATCGGGGTGGGATCTACCTACTAGGTGGGCTGCTGAAAGCGAAACCTTTGCACTGCACAGCAAAGCCGGTTCCAACAGAACGTTCTGCTTGATTTCACGGGATCCCGTGTGGAAAGTACAGGCTGGAATCAATACTTCAATAAGCCGTTGATCGAAACAAAACCATTTACCTTTGATGCCGATAGCACCACGTTCTCAACGTTTGAGCGCCAATCGATTCAACAGATTTGGGCCCAGGTGGCCGAAGACTACGCCTCGTTCGACGTCGATGTCACCACGGAACAGGTTCCGCAAGATCGCATCAGCCGATCAGACGCAAATGACACTGTCTTCGGAACCAGGGTTGTTGTTTCTGGCGGTCAAGGGTCTGAGGTTGGCGACACGGCGTTCGGTGGAAGGGCGTATCGCAGTGCCTTTAGTAGCCAACTCAACCACGACTTTTTTCAACCGGCACGGGTGTACGGAGGAGCGCTTGGCTCAACCAAGACTATTGCTGAGGCCATCAGCCATGGGGTGGGTCACAACGGGGGTTTGTCTCATGATGGAACCACGACGACGATTGGGGAATCGAGGTCGTGTCGTGCCTCAGTGGCGGCTCAGAAGTGGTTTGGCGATTACGGCATGTCGGTATGTGTGACTAATACCGGTTCCGGTGAACTCAACGATTGGGCGGTCACCCTCACACTTCCTTCTGGGCAATCGTTCGACTCGGTTTCGTCGAATGTGTCGATATCCGAGTCGACGTCGGTAATTGTGGCGAATCAGTCTTGGATGCAACGAATCGAACCGGGATCGTCTCGTGGCATCGCGTATACCAACGCGCTTATGAACGGAAACGAATCGACGACGCCAGAAATGTCTTTCTCTGTTGTCGAACCACCACCGTCGACCACGATTGTGCCGACCACGATTGTGCCGACCACGATCGCAGAAACGACCAGCACCACTATCGTAACCACAACGACCATCGTTGCGAGGGAAACCTGCGATGTTGCCGTCGAGGTTCTTCCCTATTACGGCGGCTACGGGGTTCACTTCAAAGTTGTCAACACGGGCACAACTGTATTGAAAGCGTGGACGATCGATGCACAGTTACCTGACGGGCAATCGTTCACCCTATTGGCCCCCAACGCGAGACCACTGGGGTCGGGCGCGACAGTCCAGGCCACTGAAAGTTGGATGAGCAATATCGGGGTTTCCGAAACTCGGTCGGTTGCGTGGTTACATGTGTCTACAAACAGCAACCCTGATGGACGGTTGACGGCGACCTGCCACGCGTAACTTTGCGTTTGAGTTCAGACTGAATTGGTTGCGAGGAGGGTTCGGTGTCGGTGCTCTCCTGCCAGGGACCATCCGAAAACAACACAGGTGACCATAAAGATCGTGCCACCGACATAGGTTGCGACGGGGCCGATGTGTTCGTATGCCCAACCTGCTGCGAATGCAGAACACCCACCAACGAGGGTTTGCGCTGCACCGACAAGGCCTTGAGCACCAGCCTGTTGCTCGGTTGGAGCGCACATCGACACTGCGACCGGAACGCTTGCTGCGGTCATGCCGTCGTTGGTGGCGTGTATAACCCCGACACCGAGTAGCAGAAGCGGAATCGGAATCAGCCCGTAAAGCGAGAGTAGACATGCGCCAGCCAATAGGCCAAGTGCACCGGTTTTGAACGGCCCGGTACGACCGACGAAGGCCCCACCTTTTTGGCCGAGAATCACCATCGGGCTAGCAAAAATGATGATGCCAACCGTGACGAACCAATCGCGACCGCCGATATCTTTTATGCGTACAGCCCAAAGGGCATCGAAGATGCCAATCATGGTAAAGAACGCAACGCCGTAAAGGACGCACGCTTGCATCCAGTCGTGTCGCAGCAATCCAATCGCCAGCCGTGGTGTTCCATGTTGCGATGCTTGCAACCTCGTGCGTTCGCCAGTGGCCTCGCCGAAGGGGGCCGACCAGGTGAGCGGCAGCATGACCAACGAGAGAGCCGCAGCTATTGCGAATGGCCATCGAATTCCTACACTTCCAACGAGTAGTGCTGCGATAGCTGGACCCAACAAAAATCCTGTGACGTCGAAGGAGTTAAGGCCGCCCAGGTTTCGTCCAACGTTCTCGGGGTCGATGATGGTGATCGATCGTCGAAGCGCTGGGTACGCGGCGCCAACTCCGAGGCCCATGACGGTTCGCCCAATGAGGAATGGGGCGGGTGACGACGCTTGCGATACCAGCATCAATCCGAAAAAGTTGGTGAGCAGGCCACCGAGGAGTAGTAAGCGTGCGTACCCTCTATCAGCGAGAGGTGCCAGTAAAATCTGAGCGGCGAACGATGCAAAAAACCCAACACCTACAATAAGACCGAGAAGAGTTTCCGAGATTCCGTAGGTATCGCGAATTTTGGCCATGACGGCGAACATAACGCCATAACCGGCTGAAAGTGCAGCGGCGGTGAGTTGTAATCGTCGAATGGAGCGACGAGTCGCCGAAGGGTTGTTTGACATGAGCGCGTTCACCTTAGTGAGTCGAACGTAGTGTTCTTCTGTGAAGCACTACGAATTCCCGCATCCAGACCCCAGTGTGCTTGCCGAGTATCCGTCTGTGCCGCTCGATTTTGTCTACCGCGACGACACCGACATGAGCACACGTGCCCGGTCAAACTTTGACCAAATTGCTTGGCCGACCAGAGAACGAGCGTCCGTTTGTTCTTTTTCCGATCGGGTTTCCGGTTGCGGTTGTTTGGTTCCTGCACTCCGCCGTAAATCGCTTGATGAGGTAGCTGTTTTCGTCTGACGTTTGCTCACCAGTAGTCTGTAAGTATTCTTAGGCCAGAGGAAATACGACGTCGCCTTACCGAGGCCGGAGGTAAAGCCGGCAAGGTTCTGCGCCAGGCCGACCGAGTCCTCGAAGAAAAAACCGGTCGGTCGCTCTCTTCAGTGGCACCTCGTCCGATCTCGAAACCTGTAGTGGTTCGTCCGTTGAACGAGATTCAGACCGACCTTGATGCGTTGGTTGGTCTTGAATCTGTGAAGGAACAGGTTCGTACGCTCATCGCGTTTCTGCAGGTTCAGGCGCGTCGGCGTGAACATGGGTTTGCTGATGTTCCTATGAGTCAGCATCTTGTGTTTTTAGGAAACCCAGGAACGGGCAAGACGACGGTTGCTCGGTTACTGGCAGAAACGTATGGGTCGGTTGGGTTACTAAAAAAAGGGCACCTTGTTGAGGTCGATCGGGCTGGGCTGGTTGGGCAGTACGTGGGGCATACGGCAGCCAAAACTGATCGTGCGATAAAACAAGCGCTTGATGGGGTGCTGTTTATTGATGAGGCGTATTCGTTGTCGCCGCAGAACATGATCGGACACGATTTCGGTTCAGAGTCGATCGAGACGTTGCTGAAACGAATGGAAGATCACCGCGACCGAATCGTCGTCATTGTTGCCGGGTACCCGAAGCTGATGAACGCGTTCTTAAACTCGAATCCTGGGCTTCGATCTCGTTTTTCGCGTGAGATTGAATTTCAGGATTACAACACCGATGAGTTAGTTGCTATTACTGAAAAGATTGCCGCCGATGGCCAGTACACGCTTGGTGAAGGTACTCACGAAGCACTCACGACGGTGTTCGCGCTTGCGGTTCGAAACGAGCGTTTCGGTAATGCTCGGGTGTCGCGAACCCTCTTCGAGCAGGCCATTAACTGTCAGGCGGTGCGGTTGACGGCAGTAAAGAACGTGGAACGCCTAGATGCGCTGAGCGTTGGCACGCTTGAGGCAAGTGACTTTATAGAGGCGGCGAAGCGGGTTGCGGCGAGCAAAGATCAGCATCACGGCCGTTAGGTATTGGTTGCGCTTAGGTGCTCCTAAGCTGTAGTGGTGGAAGACAATCTTGACCTCGAAAACACGCAACGCATTCTTGACCTGATTTTGCAGGCCGAATTGGCAGGTGTTGTTCGCTATACCCATTCAAGCCTCATGATCACCGGCCCGAACCGTATTCCTTTGGTGGCCTTTATGAAGGCCCAGGCAACCGAGTCGCTGTTGCACGCTCAACAGGTTGGCGAAATTTTGACGGGCCTTGGCGGGCATCCAACCCAGGTCATTGGTGTGATTGAAGAAACTCACCGTCACGGTATTCACGACATCCTGGAAGAAGCTTGGAACCACGAACGTGAAGCACTCGGGTTGTATCGAGACCTGCTGAACTGTGTCGATGGTGCCAGTGTGTATCTCGAAGAATTCGCTCGTACGATGATTGGGCAAGAGGAACTGCATGGCCTTGAGCTTCGCAAGATGCTTCGCGATTTTGCTCCGTCGGCATAGTACCTACGCTTACGACTTGTGGTTCGTTAGCTAGTGGACAAGCCATCTGTTTTTGTTTGTAGCGGTAAGAGTTGCTCTGGCACCAAAGCTTGGCGCAAGCTTTGCGACAGCCTTGATTCGCATGCACACGTCAATGAAGTCGGATGTCAAAAGATTTGTGATGGGCCAGTGTGCGGGGTTATCGTTCGAGGGCATCTTGAGTGGTTTGAAGATCTCAGCCGAAAGGCCATCCGCTCAGATATCGAAGGTGTGCTTAGTGCACGGGAAGAACCGTCGCAGCGTTTGTTGAAGCGAATAGTGCCGAACCGCCGAGACAAACTGCGCTAGCTGGCAGCATCTGCGGCAGGTCCCCAAAGTTGCTCCACGTCGGCTTGCACGACTCGTGCAATTCGGATCGCGAGAACGACCGATGGGGCATAATCGCCTGATTCGATCGAGATGACCGTCTGGCGTGTGACCCCGACCGCTGCAGCCAGACTTTCTTGCGTGAATCCCTGCTTGGTTCGAGCGATGCGAACTGGATGATGTGTTGGCGATGCGTTCTCAACCGTCTGCGGTTTCATTCGCTGTCTTCGGTGTTTGATTTGTTGTTTGCTTCGTTGTTTTTCTGCCGAACCGTACGAGTAACGGCGAGGTACGCCGCGCTTGCAATTGCAAGTGAGAAGAGCAGTCCGCCGCCGAAGCTGAGGGTCGTCGACCAATCGGGACGATCAAACGTTTCCCCCATCGTCCACGCTCTAGCGAGGCTGGCAATATACCCAACAATAACGGCACCGCTTATGAGGCGTCGAGTTCGTGACGTGCTGGACATCCAACCCTTCATATCTACCGCTACGTGTCGACGAACCAACACGCTGAGTACCAGCCACTGGCCAACACTGCCCGTGAGCACCATTGCTGTGACGATTCCAATTGCTGGTCGCCCAACGATCAGCAGGCCAACGCTGCCAACAATGGGAAGAAGCAACGATTGCAGGTTGAGCGCAGCATTTGACGCTTCGTTGAAAATTGCTGCTTGTCGTTCGTCTTTCCAGAACGGATGTTGTCGATCGATGAGGGCATCAACAATGCGGTCGACGAGGTGGGGTGCTTGGGTCTTGGTCATGTAAAGTAATCTATACGTAAACAACTCTTTACGTCAAGGAAGATTTACATTTGTCGTTGGAGGTGTCGATTAAACAGGCACAACCAGGCTTGCCGTCAGGGCAGACCCAATCGTTCCGCTAACGGTGGCGAGTTGTTGGGCGAAGCTGTCGGCAAACACCATGTCGGTTTCCACCGACATCGTCGCCAAGGTGTCGGCGCTTGCGTCGTACCCGCTCCGGGCGTACACCTGCTGGCAAAGTTCGGCAGGAAGGGCAAGCTGCGAAGTAGCGATTGGCC
This sequence comes from Acidimicrobiia bacterium, assembly GCA_031430595.1. Lineage (GTDB taxonomy): Bacteria > Actinomycetota > Acidimicrobiia > Acidimicrobiales > JANYDT01 > JANNBN01. Next base: position 123,392 of record JANPBU010000051.1, on the reverse strand, counting down.
CGGAGGCACTCACTGCTTCAGCGAGAGAGGGATACACCTCGAAATGCATATGCGGCCAACGGCCAGGGTAGGCGCCAGGCACAATGGTGGTGAAGGTGACTGAGCCGGTCTCGTCGCTGACTTGCACGCCTCGTAAGTAGTTATCGTTTTCTGCCCCCGATGAATACATTGAGTAGCGCCCGAGGGCATCGCAGTGCCAGATGTACACGGCGGCACCAGCCATTGGGCTGTCGCATCCTGAAGCGGTTGAGACAACCGCCAATTTCACCGAAATCTTTGTTCCTTCGGCGGTCGTGGTTGACGACCCAAAACTTGATCGAATGTCAGATCGAACAACCCCCGTAGCGTTGAGTACATTCGGGCCGTTTGAGCCGTCACCGGGGAAAGGTCCACCGGTTTCTTGAGGGATCACCTCACACACACTGTTGTCGCCAACAGCAAGATCGGCAATCGTCGAAGTGGGTGCAACGGTTGTTTCAGGTGCACCAAGACCAGCGGTCTGAGACTCAGTTTTGGTAGACGAACTGCACCCGGCGAGGAACAGCCCAGTTCCTGCGGCCAAGCCGAGGAACCGACGACGGTCAAAATTCAACCCGCGATCATGATCCTCGACGAGGCTGCGGTCATCATGGGAATTGTTGCTCAGCGACATGATCAAACTGTACGAGAGAGATCACAAAGGAAGGCAAGGCTGAGGTAAGAGTTGTGACAAAAATGAACGCTTCTAGACGACAGGGCACTTGGCGGCAAGCTTGGCCTGATTGGCCTGGACGGTTACCATTCGTGCTTTTACTTTCGCAATACGTGCGGTTATACGGGCAACAGCTTCGGTTTTTCCGGCCTGGGTTGCTGCCGAGAGCCGGGCATTGAGAGCCGCCAGTTCCGCGTCGAGTGCTTGCAATCGAAAGCCTTGTGCTTTGGCATGATCAGCGGCACCAACACACTTCAGTGGATTTGGTTTTGAGGCATTTTGCGCGGTAGCTACACCAGCAAAACCTGTAAGGCTGGCGGTTGTGAGTGCGGCGATGGCGACGTATTTGCGAATCATGTGTATGGGTCCTTTCAAGGTCGGTTTGACGTGACTACCTTCCACTTCATTCGTGATGTAGATGTGATCTCCGCATGAGGAAGTTGAGTCAGCCTGAAGGACCGTTGCGTGACCCGAGGTCGGTCCGGTGTTAGAGCCAACCGTTTCGGTGCAGTTTCCATCGCACAATGGCGGCACTCACGACGATGGTCGCTAACGCAACCGGGTAGCCAATCCAGACGTTCAATTCGGGCATATGTTGGAAGTTCATGCCCCATATGCCGGCGAAGAGGGTTGGTACCGCGATCACCGCAGCCCACCCAGACATGGCTCGCATGTCTTCGTTTTGTCGCACCGAGACCTGCGCCAAATTCGCCTCCAAGGCTGCTCCGAGGGTTTCCTTTGCAGTATCGATACGAGCGAGCACTCGAATGGTGTGATCAAGAATTGCACGAAAGTATTCGCGCAGAGCTTCATCGCTACACACATCGGGAACCTGATTTCGTACGAGCTGATCGAGCACAACTTCGAGGGGCAACACAGCTCGATGAAACGCGAGTACTTGGCGTTTCAATCGAAAGATTCGTTCAGCAGAGTTCGTGCGTTCTGCGGCAAACACCTGGGCTTCTAGTTCGTCGATATCGTTTTCGATTCCGTCGATGACTCGCTCGTATCCGTTCACTGCGTGGTCAAGAAACGCATGCAGGATGGCACCCTGCCCGAACCTAGTGAGCGCAATCGGAGCAAGTTCAAGGTCGATGCGATGACTCTCGAGTCCGTCGCTGTGATCGACGCTTACAACGAAACCGTCACCGATGAAAACATGTACCTCGGTCGTGGCAATAGTTTCAAGTTCGTCGTTGTAGCGGGCGGTCTTGACCACCACAAAAATCGAATTGTCGAACACCTCAAGTTTCGCTCGTTGGTGCGGTTGCATCGCATCTTCAACGGCCACTGGGTGAAGGCTGAGTTCAACGTTGACCGCAGCAAACTCTTCCTCTGTCGGTGTTTGGAGCGCAACCCATACAAACGCGCCAAGCTCGCGGCCGGCCTCGAAGGCATCAACTATCGGAAGTGGGTTCGGGTCTCGTACCCCATTTTGGTAGACGGCACAGGTGGTGATCACGATGAGAGTTTCCTAGACCTTCGGTGCGCCGTGGTGGACCATCAGCCCGTATTCTGAGGCGCATGACTAAAGCGCTCTCTGCAATCAATGTTGCAGTTGTCGGAACCGGATTTATGGGTGTCGCACATACCGAGGCGCTTCGACGCCTCGGGGTGAACGTCGTAGGCGTCGTGGGGTCTACCCCTGAACGTGCCCAAGCCAAAGCATCGGCTGCCAACCTTCCAAACGCCTTCGCGTCGTTCGACGCAATGTTGGCCGATCCGAATGTTGACGCCGTTCACATCACCTCGCCCAACAACGCACATCACCAGCAGGTACTCGCCGCGCTGGCGGCTGGAAAACATGTCGTGTGCGAGAAGCCCCTTGCGCTTAATTCTGCGCAAACCTTGGATCTCGTTCAAGCCGCTGAGCGATCTGGCTTGGTGAATGCGGTGTGTTTCAACCAACGGTTTTATCCGCTTGTTCATCAAGCAAAAGCCATGATTGAAGCAGGTGAAGTCGGAGCCGTTCGATTGGTAAGTGGCGGATACCTTCAAGATTGGTTGTTGCTCGAAACAGATTGGAATTGGCGTCTTGAAAGTGAACGCGCTGGCGACCTGCGAGCGGTCGCCGATATTGGATCGCACTGGTTCGACAACGTTTCCTTCATCACCGGCTCACGTATCGTCGAGGTGTTTGCTGACCTTCATACGTTTGTAAAGATGCGCCAGCGTCCGCTTGGCGAGGTTGAATCGTTCAGTGCGCATACGGTGAACGACAACGCCCGAACTGAAGAACGTATGGTGAGCGACGATGCTGCAGGATTGCTACTCAGGTTCGAAAACGGGGCAAGGGGTACCTGCACGATTTCTCAGGTATCGGCCGGAAGGAAGAATTTGTTGAGTTGGGAAATTGACGGTTCAACGTCGGCGTTGTCGTGGTGCACCGAGTCACCTGAAGATCTGTGGGTTGGTCATCGGGGTCGACCTAACGAGATTTTGAAGCGTGATCCCGGTCTCATGTACCCGAGCGCAGCTCAATTGGCACGATACCCTTCGGGGCATGTTGAGGGTTACCCAGACACGTTCCGGGCACTGTTCGCCGCGGTGTATCGAGATATCGCCCTTGGAAGCCCGGCTGACAGGTCCAGTTACCCGACGTTTGTCGACGGTCACGTTTCGGCTCGGGTGTGTGAAGCGGTAGCTCGAAGTGCCGAAACCGGAACCTGGGTCCGAACCGAGTAAACGTCGTCTTTGAGTAGCAGTCGGGAATGGGTGGCAAGTTAGATAGGGTTTACGAGCGCATGCGACTTCCAGCGGTTCTTCTCCACGAAGCGGCCGAAGCAACTCATGCAATCCAAGCGACTCACATGCCCGAGATAATTCAATTGCCTGAGATCATTGAACTGACTGAAGTGTCAGAACTGACTGAAGTGTTGGAAAAGGTTGGAAAATCGGTGTTGTCGGCCTTCGAACTTCGGTCGGTGTCGGTAAATTATGGCGATCTGATCGCACTGTCTGACGTATCGCTGAGTGTGTCCGCTGGCGAAACGGTCGGATTGCTCGGGTCATCTGGTTCAGGAAAGTCGACGTTGCTGGGTGTCTGCGGCGGCCGTGTGCCGATAGCTTCCGGTTCAGCCCACGTAGCTGGCCATTCGGTAGCTGTGACCGCTCACTGGCAACGCGAATTTGGGAGTGAAATCGGGTTCATCCCGCAGCAGCTTCATTTGGCCGGGCGTTTGCGGGTGATCCATAACGTCAATGCAGGCATGCTCGGGCGTTGGTCAACCTTCAAGGCGTTGAGATCGTTGTTGCGACCGGTAGACGAGTTAGAAGTCGACCAGATTCTCGATCGGGTCGGCTTGTCTGGCAAGCGTGATCAACGAACCGATCGACTTTCCGGTGGCGAGCAACAACGTGTGGCGATCGCTCGAACGCTTCGGCAGGGGCCGATGGTGGTGCTGGCTGATGAACCAACGGCAAGCCTTGACCCGGCCCGGTCGCTTGATGTGATGCAACTGCTGTGCCGCTTGGCGAAGGAAGACGGGCGAGCGTTGCTGGTGAGCCAACACGACATCGAGACTGCCAAGCGCACGTGTGATCGGCTCATCGGGCTAAAGGCTGGGCGGATCATGTTCGATCTTCCATCTAGTGCAGTGACATCACAGGTGGCAGCCGAGCTTTACGGAACATGAGTTGCTCAGTCCCAACGGATGATTTGACCCCCGCTCAGGCGAGAGCAATCAGAGCGGTACCTGCGAAAAGGCCAACTCGATGGTGGTGGGCGATTGCGTTCGCAATTGTGGTCGGTTGGATGCTGTGGTCGCTCGGGTTCGGTCGTCGTGACGTTGTTAACGGCGGGGGATGGACGTTCGTCGGATCATTTTTTTCTGCTGCAGTTCGCCCTGAGTTGTCGCCAGATTTTTTGCGTTCCCTGTGGGCAGACACGCTGACCACGATTGGGTTCGCGATGCTCGGAACCCTTCTCGCCGTGGCTATCGGCCTGATCTTCGGGTTCCTCTCGTCTGGCACCGTGTGGCGATCTCAACAGGGTGGAATCGTACGACTGTCAGGATGGCGACTTGGGCGGCTGCTCCTAGCGATCCCACGCGGAATTCACGAAATCGTGTGGGGTTTGTTTTTTGTCGGCGTTCTTGGGATGAATCCATTGGTGGCCATTTTTGCGTTAGGAATTCCGTTTGGGGCCATTACCGCAAAGGTGTACGCCGAACTCATCGACGACGCCTCGATCCGTACCTTCGGTACGCTGACGGCAGCTGGGGCTTCCACCACCAGCGCCTTCTTGTACGGAATCGTTCCGATTGTTTCGCGTGACATGGTCGCCTACGCGTTCTACCGACTCGAGTGTGCGATTCGGTCGGCTGCGGTTGTCGGGTTCATTGGGGCGGGCGGCCTCGGCTTTCGGTTAGCTCAAAGCAATTCAGGTAACGCGTATCGTGAAGTGTGGACGGTGCTGTACGTGCTGGTGATCCTGTGCCTGATCGGTGAGCAATGGAGTGCGTTAGTTCGAACTCGCGACTCGCGTAAGGTGCTCGTCTCTTCCGTGGCTATTGGAAGCGCGCTGTGCATTTGGTCGTGGTTCAGGCTTGGCATACACCCATCGACGCTGTGGTCTGAGCGGTCACGGTCTTCCTTGGCGCTGGTGGGGTCGAGTGCCTGGCCACCACGTTTGCCAGGTGGTGGGTGGATGACGTTGGCCACAGAAACGAAGGCAACGATTCAGATGTCGGTTCTGGCAATGGGGTTGGCAACGACCTTCGGCGTGATGCTTGCTCTTGGCGCGCAACGTTCAGGGCGGCAACGCAGTGTTGGCCGCCGAGGCCTTGGCGTGGTGTTGCGATTCTTAATTCTTACGGTGCGAGCTGTGCCGGTAACTCTCTGGGCGTTATTGGTGGTGCTTATCATTTTGCCGGGGATTCTTCCGGGGGCAATCGCACTTGCGATTTACACGGCAGCGGTGTTGGCCCGTCTCTTTGGTGAAGGTTTGGAGAATAGCGATCAACAGGTTCGATCCGGGCTGACAGCTCTTGGCGGCGCAAACATAGGTACGTTTGCATATGGTGCGCTGCCCGCCGTTGCGCCAGGTTGGGCATCAGCCGCGCTATACCGGTGGGAGGTGACGACTCGGGAGACGGTGGTCGTTGGTATGGTCGGCGCTGGTGGCTTGGGTCGAGTGTTGCAGTCCCAGTTCACGTCGTTTGACTACCGGGGTGTTTTATTTACCCTGTTGGCGCTCATTGCTTTAACTGTTGCCGTTGACATGGTGTCGGCGACACTACGTAAACGGCTTCGTTAGCTATTTACCTTAAGCCGGTCAGTCGGTGTGATCGGCATGGTCGACGATGTCGGTACTAAATGCCCGAAGACGAGCGACTGCGTCGGGGTGAAGAACAACTCGGTGGTTCGCCAAGGCAGCTTTGAGCAGTTCAAAGGTTTCCTTTTCAAGCCCGCAATCAGCACACATCATGAGATGTGCGCTTACCTTCTTGCGAAGGGTTTCGTTGAGTTGGTCATCAAGGTAGCGCTGCAGTAAACGCCCCGTTTGGGCGCAGTCGTATTCGCTCGCCCGACTTCGAAGGATCGACGACAGAATGCTCATGATTCGACCACGAGAAGCGAAGCGGGCAGTAGATCTCGAAGCCGTTCACGCCCACGATGCAAACGGCTCATCACGGTTCCAGCCGGAATTCCGAGGGTTGACGCAGCTTCTTGATAAGACAGGCCGCCAACGTCTACAAGCTCAATGACACATCGAAATTGGTCGGGAAGTTGACCTAGGGCACTCTCGATCGCGCCGTCGAGCATGAGATCGACCGATCGGTCGGTTTTTTCGTTTGAGACGGGGTCAGCGTGAGTAGCTGGGTCTCGCAACAGTTCGGGTCGTCGACGCCGACCGCGGTTGATGTTTGTGTTTCTCAGAATGGTAAGAAGCCACGCCCGTGGGTATCGACCATCGAATCGATCAATCGATTTGTAGGCTCGAATGAGCGTATCTTGCACGAGGTCTTCGGCATCGGGTGGTCGTCGGGTTAACGAGAGCGCAACTCGATACAGCAGATCTATTTCGCCGGTGACGTACAACTGAAACAACTCCTCCCGCGTCTTATCAGTCGGCACGCAGAGCAGCGTATCGGCCAAACGAAGTGACCATTGACATGGCCGAATAAAGAACAAATATGAGAACCCGATGAGAACTTTCTTATATTCCGAGACTTCGCACATTCATCAAACTTGTGCAAGAAAGCTGTATGCCCGACAGGCGGTCTGAGAGACCGACCAAAGGTCCATTGCCCGACAGGCAGTCTGACTGTGGCTGGCGAGGGTGAGTCAGCGCGACCTAAGGTCTCAGCTATGACAACCGAACTAGCCGCAGCCAATATTCCCGCAACCGGATCTCAGCTTCGATCGTTGGTCACAGCAGACGGGAAACTTGAGTTGTCTTTGGTGGACATCGCTATTGCGCCTCCACAACCCGACGAAGTGGTGATCAGTGTTGAAGCGGCACCGATTAATCCGTCGGATCTTGCTCTTTTGTTGGCCTGGGCAGATGTCTCGAAAGCATCGGTATCGGGCAGCGCAACCAGTCCGATTCTCAGTGCCGACATTTCGGCCCGAGCGCTTGAAGGTATGGCTGGTCGGGTGGGGCAGTCGATGCCGGTCGGCAATGAAGGTGCAGGAACAGTTGTTGCTGCCGGATCATCAGAGATGGCGCAAGCCCTTCTTGGCAAAACCGTTGCGCTCGCTGGTGGGTCGATGTATTCGCAGTACCGCGTTGTCCCGGCTGCGCTTTGTTTGGCGTTTCCTGACGGAACAACGGCCGAAGAAGCAGCGTCGTCGTTCGTAAACCCACTTACTGCTTTGGCCATGGTCGAGGTAATGAAACGCGAGGGCCACACTGCACTGGTGCATACGGCGGCTGCATCGAACCTGGGCCAAATGCTTAACAGAATTTGTCTGGCCGACGGCGTTGCCCTAGTCAATATCGTTCGTAAGCCCGAGCAGGCAGACCTACTTCGGTCAATGGGCGCAAAACATGTATGCGATTCAAGCACTACCACGTTCGCAGATGATCTCACCGCAGCGCTTATTGAAACAGGTGCAACGTTGGCGTTCGATGCCACCGGCGGCGGAACCCTGGCAAGCGATATCTTGTCGGCTATGGAACGTGCAGCGAATGCGTCGGCCAAGGAGTACAGCCGATACGGGTCGTCGGTGTTCAAGCAGGTGTACATCTACGGTGGGCTTGATCGTCGCGAAACGACGCTCAGCCGAAACTTCGGGTTGTCGTGGAGTGTGAGCGGTTGGTTGCTGACACCGTTCCTCGGAAAGGTTGGAATGGAGACAGTTGGGGCCATGCGAGCCAGGGTCGCTTCCGAAGTGAAAACTACGTTCGCATCGCACTACACCCGACGAGTGTCGTTGGCTGAAGCGCTATCTGTTGATGCGGTGCAGGGTTACGCAAAGCAGGCAACCGGCGAAAAATACTTGATTACACCACACTCGTAAAACCTGTTGGCTATTTGTTTGACGTTCCGGTGAGTACCTTGCGACCAGACGAGTTTTGGTCGCCTACTTCTTCCTCTGTGATCGTTATTGCTGGAAAGTCTTCGAGCGACACGCCAGCCCACAACGTCACGTTTTCACCGATGTGGAAGGTGCCAATCGGAACCAGACCCCCCTCGCCTTTCATCCAGGCTTCGTAAAAGAAGCGACCCTCCCGGCGGGGCAGGCCGGTCGCGTCGAGTTTGATTTGTAAACCTGACTCAGTCTCGGTGATCTGAACGGAACCTGTCGCATTCGGAAAGAGGTCGGTCGGGGCGAGTGCAATCGAAACAAATTCGGGTTCGACATTTGCAGATCGACGGGCCAGCCCGAAACCACCAACGGCAATCAGCAGCGCCGCTGCGGCGGCAAGCCATTTGGTAGGAAAGCGGCGCTGCAACTGAATGACCGGGGCAACTGTCCGCGCTGAAATCTTGGGCCGGAGTTGGTTTCGTTCGTCGGCGACCGCAGCGCGCACCCTCTCGCCGAGATCAGCAGTCGGCTCTTCCCAAAGGGTCGGATCTTTGAGGAGGGCCGCAAGTTCGGGATCAATGGTGTCTACGGAATCGTCGAATTTGGGGGATATGAACGGATCGTTTGGCGGTGTCATGTTGTTGTTCTTCGATCGTACTCAGCAGACCCGGAACCGGTTAGTTGGCCGGCATCATTCAACCCCCGAAGTGATGCTGCCAATTGGCGGTGGATTCGATGGGACCTCGACTTTACGGTTCCGAGCGGTAATCCAAGTATCTTGGCGATTTCGCTGTGAGGTACCCCTTCGAGGTGTTGAAGCCTCATCAGTTTGCGATCGTCATCAGGAAGTGCGTCGATGGCTTCACGAACCTTCCAGACAGCCTCGATTTGTGCGGCGTCTGGCCCGGCAGTGGTCAACGCGGTATCGGTCTGTCCGGGGTGACGATGGTTCGATTCGTCGAGCGAACCGTGAATTCGGCGCTGTTCGTGGCGCAGAATGTCGATGCTGACGCGCTGTGAAATTGTGGCCAGCCATGGTCCAAATTGCCGTGAGGCATCGAACGAGTGAGCGTTCTTCCAAGCTTGCACAAACGTTTGTTGGGTTGCGTCTTCAGCGAGCGTGCGATTTCCAAGAACGCGAAGACACACAGTGAAGACCAGACGCCCATAGCGTTCGTACAACGCGCTAGTTGCTCGATCATCACCCCGTCGGAAGGCTTCGACGATGTCTTCATCCGTCATTGCTTGTTGAGCGTAGACCGATCTCAACGAAAATGTTGCTGCTACCGAGAATGTCGAGTGGGTCGGCCGGACGGCACAATGGCGAACCTCGTTGATACTTACAGGTGCCATGCAGAGAAGTACGTCGGTCACAACCAGGCGGTTCGAAGTTTTCATTCGCTTAGACCCCAGGTCAGACAATGGTCAGAACTTCTCTCGGGCAACGGCTTTCAATAAATGGATAACGCCCCGGTGATTGCGTCGATGTCGGTTGCGATCCCGGGCCCAATCGCTAATGCGGTCACGGTCGGGACGCCGCCGAATTCGGTTTTGCCTGAATCAAGGATGAGGTGACTCAGGAGACCTGCGGCAGTCGCGTGGTCGTGAAGCTCCATTAACTCTGCTTCGGTTTGTACCTGCAGGGTGACTTTACGAAATGACGAGGTTAGCCAAACTCGTGCTGCCACGGGAATGTCGGTCAATCGAATCGTCGGTGAATCTGTTTGAGTCGTTGCCATCGCCTGCGTAACTAGTTCCGCAAGCCACGCGCCCGATGCGTGCGAGCCCTGAGCGATTTCTTTGCCTCGGCGCATGTGAAGGTCTCGGCGTATGACGATGACCTGTTTCACGTCGCCCGGTTCGGGGTCGCGTTCGATTGGGTCGTTCGGGGTGAGAATTTGGTGATTTGCAAGTGATTCAGGTTCCACCCCGTCGAGTGTGTCACGCCAACTGTTGAATGTGTCACGTCGACTGTTGAGTGTGTTACTCCGAAAAGGCAACGAGTCATGCCATGAGGCGTGAAACACTGGTGACTATGTCGTTGCTTTCCACTGTCGAGATGGCCCCCAAAGACCCAATTTTCGGTCTGAGCGAACAATTTGGTCTCAGTACCGTTCCGAACAAGGTAAACCTGTGCGTGGGCGTTTACCTTGACGAAACCGGCAAACTTCCGCTTTTGAATTGTGTTCAAGCGGCCGAGAAACTGGTGCTGAACGAATCGAAGGCTCGCGGGTACCTTCCCATGGACGGTCTCGCGTCGTATGACGCTGCGGTGAAGGGTTTGGTGTTCGGAGCCGATTCGGCTGTTGTTTCTGAGGGTCGCGTCGCCACCGTTCAGGCTATTGGTGGCACCGGAGGTTTGAAGGTCGGTGCCGACTTCCTCTATCGAATGAATGCTGCCGGTGCCGCCAGCAGTGGTGGTCAGCCAAAGGTATTGATTAGTGATCCGAGTTGGGAGAACCATCGGGCCCTGTTCACAAACGCCGGGTTCGTCGTCGAGACCTATCCGTATTACGAGGCGGGGCGGCGTGGCATTAACGCCGAGGCCATGTTTGGTGCTCTCGAAACAACCGAAGCCGGAACAATCGTGGTGTTGCACGCGTGTTGCCACAACCCAACCGGCTGCGAACTGAATGCCGACCAATGGGCTCGCGTTGTAGACATTGTGAAGTCGCGCGGGCTTGTTCCTTTCCTCGATATGGCGTACCAGGGTTTCGGCGAAGGCATTGTTGAAGACGGCGCGGTGGTCAATATGTTTGTTGCCGCGGGCCTTGACTTCTTGGTGTCGACTTCGTTCTCGAAAAGCTTCGCGCTGTACGGCGAGCGGGTTGGTGCGTTGAGCGTTGTTTGTTCGTCGGCTGGCGATGCATCGAAAGTTTTGAGCCAGCTGAAAATTGCTATTCGTACGAACTATTCCAATCCACCAACTCATGGTGCTTCGGTGGTCGCAACCGTTCTGAACACCCCTGAACTTCGCTCGATGTGGGAAGCCGAACTCGGAAACATGCGGGTTCGAATTAAGGCGATGCGGTTGGCGTTGGCTAACGGGCTGGTCGCTGCCGGTGTCACCGACGATGTGAGTTACATCACTGAACAAAGCGGAATGTTCAGCTACTCAGGTTTGTCGGAAAGTCAAATGAAACGCTTACGCGACGAGTTCGGCGTGTTCGGCCTTGACTCAGGCCGAATCTGTGTCGCTGCGCTCAACGACGGAAATATCGCGCACGTTTGCGCTTCAATCGCTGCCGTTATGTAAGTCGCAGTTGATTAGCTCTTTGCGTTTGCCGGCGATAGGGCTGCGCTTCCAGCCGCCGATGCCCCGATGCCTGCTTTTTGGCCCTGCGACAACGTAATAGCGAACGCAGCTTTTGCGTTGTCGTCGCGTTTGATCTGATCGATCACTGCGGCACCTGCCCCGGCCATGAGTCGGGCCTTGTTTTGTGTGACCCGATCAGCCGATCGCCGCATCGAGGTGAGGTACCCGTTGATTTCCGGAATGACGTATCGCGCGAAAAGGTCCCAACTTCGGAAGGTGTTCTCTTTGTTCGCCCAGTCGTGAGCGAAACCCAAAATTGTTCCGAAGCCACCCGTTAGGTCGATGATCTTTCGGATTGCTGCAACCATGTCATCTGGGGTTCCAATGACGGCCCCATTCGCCGTGGTTTGTTCGAGTAACGCCCACTTATCTTCTTGATGGACGCGGCTTGGCTGCCCCAACACTTTGTATGTGTACTCATTGTTCCAACGTTGGAGGCCATCGACCGCTTCATTTCGAGCCTGCTCTCTTGATTCGGCCAGATGCCAGGAAGAGAGAACCCGCCATTGAGCTCGATCTGCTTTTCCGCCGGTGGCCGCGTGTTGAATTGCTGCCTGTTCGGCGAAGCTCCATTGCGTCGGTAGGGCAATGAGACCTTCGGTGCTGTTGGACGCAATCGACAAAACCCCCATCCCGTACTTTCCGGCCAGTTTCATTCCGGAAGGTGATAGCGAAGAGGCTGCAGCCATTGGTATGTGATCTTGATACGGAAGAATTTGTAGTTCCGCATTCTTCATTTTGAACCAGTCGGTTTCATGGCTGACTGTCTCACCTCGGAGAAGTTTCACGATCACCGACAGCGATTCGTCTTGCATGTCTCGTTGGCGTAACGGGTCCAGCATCAACATGTCTGCATCGCTCGGAAGTGCACCCGGCCCGCTTCCGAACAGTGCTCGACCGCGAGTCATGTGATCGAGTTGAACCATGCGCTGGGCGACGTTGAACGGGTGATGGTACGGAAGCGAAATGACACCCGTGCCAAGCATGATTCGATGGGTGCGTTCGCCAGCGGCCGCAAGAAACATCTCTGGGCTGGCAATCATTTCCCAACCGGTTGAGTGGTGCTCGCCACACCAAAACTCATCAAACCCGAGTTTGTCGAGGTGTTCAGCAAAATCGAGGTCTCGGCGGTAGAGGAGGGCTGGGTGTTCGCCGAGGGGGTGGTGGGGGGCAAGAAAAGTACCGAAACGCATATGTGCCAACCCTATATACGCAGTTGCAGACTGCGCTAATTGAAGGAAAACCAGCCTAATAGGCCGGTTTTTCTCCAATCAACGGTTTGGTGTCTACCGGCGGGTGTCCGAGCGGTTTGACGGTGATGATGCTTCGGCGAGACCCGGCCACGGCTGCGAGCACGACGACTGCGACGGTGACGAGAAGCCAATCGGCTGACTCGTGAAGGAAAAGCACAGCCCAGGTAACGCTGAGTAACGGTTGAATCAATTGAACCTGGCTTACCCGAGCAATACCGCCTTTTGCTAAGCCCGCGTACCATGCAAAGAAACCAAGAAACATGGAGACGATGCCGAGGTACGCAAAACATGCCCAAGCGGTGATCGCCTCGTCGCCGTCGATGGATCCGAGACTTGATATCGCCAACGGAAGCGTGACGGTAGCCCTAGCACTACTGCCCAGCTAATCGTTTGCCAACCGCCAAGTTGACGGCTGAGTAGGGCACCCTCGGTGTAGCCGATAGCTGCCGCGACAACTGCTAGTAGGAAAAAGAAGTCGCCAAGCGCAAGGTCTGCGGTGTTAGATCGGGTAACAGCCAGTGTCGCGATAGCCCCTGCGCCAAGGGCTGCAAACATCCAGTATTTCCGAGAGGGCCGTTCGCCTGACCGAAAAACCGAGATACCGGCGGTGGCAGCGGGTAAGAGGCCAATCACGACCGCTCCGTGGCCGGCCGGTGCGTTACGAAGTGCGAGCCCGGTGAACATTGGGAAGCCAATGACGACTCCGGCCGTCACGAAGAGCAGTTGTTTCCATTGGGCCTTCGTTGGTCGCCTTTGTTTGGTAGCTGTGAGCACGATGAGGGCAGCGAGCGCCGCAACAACCGCGCGTCCGAAACTCACGAACGTTGCGTTGAATGCTTTGACAGCGACCCGAGTGGCAGGCAACGAGACGCTAAAGCAAAGAACCCCGATTAGCCCGAGGAACAGGCCAACCGTTTCCTGTGAATGGTCGATAACGCTATCGTCTGGTGGCATGGAAGAGGATAACGCAATCGAGGGGTTCCTTCGGTCGGAATGTTTACGTTTGAGTCCTGGGGCGCGCCTTCCGGGGGTTCGGCAACTCCAACAGCAATTCCGAGCGAGTCCACTCACTATCCAACGGGTGTTTCGACAGCTCAGCGGTGTCGGGATCTTGATCACGAGACCGGGTGACGGATCGTATGTTGCCCGAACCATGTCGCCGCCTGTTTCGCACGACTTCACTTGGCAGTCTGGGGTACTCGGCCGTGCGCCTCAGGTTCCGGGCGGGCTCGATCATCTTCGTACCCAATCTGGCCCGGGTGTACTCGTGCTCGATTCGGGGTTTCCTGATGTCAGCCTTCAGGCGCAATCACTGCTGTCTCGCTCGGCAACGAGGGCAGCGAAGCGACCAGAGGCGTGGGATCGTTGCGTGCCAGAGGGCCTTGAACGGCTTCGCCGAGCATTTGCGAGTGACCTTGGGCCAACCTTCAGTGCGGCCGACGTCGTCATTACACCCGGTGCCCAGGCGGCCATCGATTCGATCTTCCGATCGTTTGCTCGTCCGGGTGATTCGATTTTGATGGAAGAGCCGAGTTATCCGGGTGCAATTGCCGCTGCAACATTCGCGGGCCTGAATGTTGTACCGATTCCCACCGACGGCAACGGTATGCGTACTGATTACATTGCAGCAGCTGTTGAGCGAACGGGCGCCCGGCTGGTGTTTGTTCAAACCCGACATGCGAACCCGACGGGAACGTGTCTATCTGTCGAGCGCCGTGTTGAGCTGCTTGAGGTTGCGCAGCGTTTCGGAATGTTCATTATCGAAGATGATTGGGTTCGCGGCATCGATCTTGACGGGCCAACCTTGCCTCCGCTCGTGCAGCAAGATGAGCACGGGCATGTGTTGCATCTCAGGTCTGTTTCAAAGATAAGCGCGCCTGGTATGCGAATCGGTGCAATTGTTGCGAAAGGGCCTGCGGTAGCGCGGCTACGTGCCGTGCGTACTATCGCCGATTTCTTTGCCAGCCCACTTTTGCAGGTGACCCTTTGTGAGGTGTTTGAAGATCGCTCGTGGGAGAGACACCTAGTGCACCTTCGAACCGAGCTTCGGATGCGCCGAGACGCCCTCGTGAATGCATTGACTGAATATGCGCCGGGCCTTACGTTCAACGTCCCCAACGGGGGAGTGGTTCTTTGGGCTCGCCTTCCAGCTGGGGTCGATGAAGCGTCGTTTGTGGGCGACTGTCGTTCCCGTGGTGTTGCGGTTGGGGCGGGCCGTGATTACTGGCTTTCTGAACCTCCATCAGGGTTCGTTCGGTTGAGTTTTGCGTCGTCCGACGTACCCGGTTTGGTCGAGGCGGCCCAACGAATTGGCGCCGCCCTCAAAGACCCGACATCCAACCCGCACTTGTCGAACCGGTAACCGCACTGGAAGCGGTTACCGGTTCGACAAGTTGGGAGCAACTCAGCGAAGTTCACGCAAAAGTAGCTTGATGATTGGCTCGAAAGTTCTTCGATTTACGAGATGCCGATCGTCGGCCTCGACGACAGTCCAATCCACTGAGGTCAACGCGTGACGGCGGTCGATGTCGCGTTCTTGTGTTTTGCGTGAACCGTGGGTCCAAAAGGGGCTGATTTCTAGCGCAAGCTTGCTTTCGGGCCACGCGCGATCGACCTCAATTTCGCCAAATGGGGTTGCTACTTTGAAGTTAGGAATACCGCCCTCACAGCCCGATCCATGTAACCAACGGCTGACTCGGGCTTCGGTTTGGCTGCGGAAGAGTGCCCTACCCTCGCCCCGTTGTAGAAGTAACGACATCAAATGTTGACGCCCACGGAATTGCAACCAACCCGGTTCAGCTAACAGTTTCTCCACATGTTTCACGGTGAGTATTCGCCGGGTAAGGCATGCATCGAGAACCGTCTCAATCTTTTGTTTCGACGATCCACTTGCAACGATTGTAAGAATCGTTAGTACTGGATTTGCAACCCGTCCAGCGTTCCATGGTTTCGATGGAAGTGGACCACTACAGCGGCGTACGTTGAGCATCCGGGAGCGACTTCCAGCACGAACCGCCAGTGTGACATCGATTGATTCCAAGTCAACTAGAACCGGTAGCCCGTGGATGTGTGCCGCGAACCAACCGGCGATGACTGAGCCTGGCAAGGCGAGGTTCGCTGCCAACATTCGTTGATCCACCGAAGGCGTTTTCCCGGACGAAGCAATGCGATAAATGCCCCGCGATGTCCGTTCCCATGCGCCTGTGTTTACGCGGTAGAGCCCAACATCGTTACTTATGTTCGACCGAGTGAGGTCGGCTGCCGTGAGGATCGATAACTGGTCGGCGGCAATCGAAGTGATTCGCTGATTTGTTGTTGCGCCTGTTTTCGTTTTGATGGCGATCGTCCTTGTTCCTTGTGCCGTGAATTTGGCCCGGAGTAAAAGTGAGGACGATCGAAATCGACGAGTAACCGACCTTACCTTGCGACAACACCCCAACTTGGCGAACCGGTAACCGCACTAGAAGCGGTTTTCGGTTCGAGAAGTTGGTGTATTTCTGCATTCCCGTTTCCCTCATGATTGGTATGCAAACAGCGACGCAATTTATGGTGACAGTTCGACACCCCGAGGGTTGGCCCATGGTGGGCGCAAGGGTCAGTGTCATGCGAGATGGGTGTGTCGTGGCGTCATCGCGGACGAATGAATTCGGCACCTGTTTTATCGACCGAGACACCGATCATCAACAGACGGTTCGGGTTGAGGCTCCAGGGTTGGTGACGGAAAACAGGGTCATTCCGATTGGCGTTCATAATCGCAATGAATTGTTCCTGCTGGGCTTGCCGGGCATGTCGTTCTACTACCAGGGGCGGTTGCGTGTGCCTTCGGGGGTTCCCGTGACGCCTCGACCCCGGCACCTGTGGGGGCTGGTAGCTCTTTCACGTTTTTCACCTGAAGGGACGCGCTGGTACGGTCATCTTCATGCGCGACCACCATATTGAACTCACCACCCGAGACGGCGTCATGCCAGCCTTCGTGACACATCCGGAAGAGGGTGGTCCGTTTCCGGTTGTCTTCTTCTATATGGATGCGCCGGGTAAACGTGAAGAGTTACATGACATGGCTCGACGGCTGGGTACGGTTGGTTACTACGTCGTGCTTCCGAATCTCTACTACCGAACGACGACCGAAGAGAGTTTCGACCTGGCAGCGCCCGGTGCTCGCGAGCGAATGTTTGAGCTGATGGCCTCATTGAACGACGACCTCATTGCGAGTGATACCGAGTCGTTGTTTGCCCTCGTGGATGCCGACCCGAACGCCAATGCTGCCCGGGTTGGTTGCGTCGGGTATTGCATGAGTGGCCCGTTCTCGGTGGCAATGGCTGCAACGTTCCCAGAGCGAATTCGAGCAGCTGCATCGATTTATGGCGTTCGGCTTTTTGGTGAAGGTTCGTCTGCTCACTTACTGAGTTTGGCAAAGGCAGAGCTCTATTTTGCCTGTGCGGAACACGACACCTATGCGCCCAAAGAAATGATCGACGGGCTCGAAACCCACCTGCATGATATTGACGCCAACGCTCGGGTTGAGTGGTACCTCGGCGTTCACCATGGTTTTGCATTCCAGCGTCGCGGTGCCGTGTACGACCGTGATGCCGCTGAACGTCATTGGGAACGCCTATTTTCCCTCTTCAAGCGCCGCCTCGGTTGACCAACCCCTTTACGGAGTGGATCTATCCGGTCGGTGACCGGTTAAGACCCACTCAATAGCTAGGCCCAACGGGATGCCCCCGATCTGTGTCGCACCTAGGAACCCTTTAAGTGATTGCAGTCAGCAGTCAAATAATATGAGTGTCCACCTACGGCATAGGTCAACTCAACCATCAGATTGCACGTAAATCCTTCCCAGTTGCCTCGCCAGGCTCGAACATCGACGTCCGAAGACATCTCGATCTTGGTGAACCCTTGAGGAGGTCGAACACCTTTAAGGAATTCAATATCCGAAGGTTCGTAATTGAACCCCAATGCGTCACGCTCGATCACACCGTTGTTGTTCCGATCGACCCCAACACTCCATGCAAGGGACGCTCGTACTGCTGACAGACGACCGATTGCTTGCAACAGATTGTTCCGCTCTGCGGGTTCGAGGGTCATCCAATTGGAAAGTGAACTGAGAAACCGTTGCATCGCTTTGGTGGTTTGTGTTGCGGTCCAAGGAACCCCGGCGATTCAGCCGACCGTCGGCGCGAATTCGCAGCTACCCTCGAACGGCTGGCCGCTACCCCGGGCGGCAAGGTTGTCACATGCGTTCCATCGCCGGGACACGAGCACGACATCATCGTCGCGCTACCTGGCCTAGCGGTCGTCCGTCAATCCTTGCGACCGTCGTTCTAGCCACCTACACCGCCGAACCTGTAACGGTTCCTCTCGCACTCCCCGAAGGATTCGACGCCCGCTTTACGTTCGACCCCGCCCGAGCACGGGCCCGTCTCTGGCCAGCTATCAATCCGGGCCGGACAAACGCCCGGACCTACCCAGACTCTCGACACGAGCACATTGCCACCGCCGCTCGTGATGCGCTCGCGGAATACGCGATCCTCGACCCAGCGTTCGCACTCAGCGACCCGGAGACCTTCGACGACCCAAGCGTGGCTGCACGAGCCCAAGCACTCGTGCGTTACCTCACCCACTCATTCCGACCATTCGAGCTGTACTCGGCTTCGCCCGCACCCGACAGTCGATTGGCCGAAGTCGTCGACACCGTCGAAGAACTCCTCGGCCTCTGACATTCGGACAGCACAGCTACCAGTTTGGCTGCGTGCACCTCGCTTATCCATTAAGGCTCGACTGCGGAATTGATCCGGGCTGATCGGCTCTCAGCATGTTGTACATCTATAGTTTTGCGGAAGAGCTATTCGTGCAATAATAATTGCATGGCAATTGTGGTTTCGCCGTTGACTACCGAAGTGTTGTCGACGTTGGCCGACGCTATACGCGCCGGCCGAATCCGACGTGGCATGACCATTCGCGAGCTTGCCGAGCGGGTTGGGGTGTCGGCGCCAACGGTGATCAAGGTTGAACGCGGCGACCCCGGTGTTGCGATCGGCACGGTCCTCGAAGCAGCAAAAATGGTCGGCGTGCCGTTCTTCCATGAGCACCCTGAAGTCCGGGAGCGCTACAACGCGCAGAAGCGTTCTGACTTGGCGTTGCTGCCGGCCGCGGCGCGTCCGCGACGTGTGGTGGACGATGACTTCTGAGCCGACGACCGCCTTCGTGTGGATCTGGCTGCCTCAAGCAACTGAGCCGGTGGTGTGCGGCCGTGTCGACGATGACGGCGGCCGAATCTCGTTCACCTACGCACGGTCGTACCGGGAACGTCCCCATGCTGCAGCGATCTACGACCAAGAATTGCCATTGACCGCCGGCCCGCAGTTCGCCATTTCAGGTGTCGGGTTGCCGCTTTGCCTTGATGACGCGTTGCCCGACTCGTGGGGGCGACGCCTCATCAACTACCGGTTGGGCGCCACTACCAGTGAGTTCTCTGAAGTCACGTACCTGCTGGAATCGGGTTCCGATCGTATCGGTGCGCTTGACTTTCAAACCAGTGCGACCGATTACAAAGCCCGATTCTCAAATCATCCGAGTCTCGACGACCTGGCCACCGCGGCCCAGCGCATCGAAGCCGGAGAACCCCTGAACGCTGCGTTGGAAGCAGCATTAATTCACGGCACCTCGGTCGGGGGCGCCCGTCCGAAAGCGTTACTGACCGACGGTGAACGCCGTCTGATCGCTAAATTTTCGTCGTCCGCTGATTCGTTCCCGGTCGTCCAGGGAGAGTTCGTGGCGATGGAGCTGGCCCGCCGTGTCGGCCTGAACGCAGCCCCGGTGACGCTCGCAAAGACTGCGGGCCGCCATGCTCTGCTCGTTGAACGGTTCGACCGCGACGGTGTTGGCGCACGCCGACGTTTCGTTTCCGCGCTTACTATCTTAGGTCTCACGGCATTCCCGGAGGGTCGATACGCAACGTACGTCGACTTTGCTCACAAGATACGCGAGCTTTGTATTGAACCCGACGCCGCACTGCGCGAATTGTACGGGCGCATTACGTTTAACATGCTGTGCGGCAACACCGACGATCACGGCCGAAATCATGCATGCCGCATCGAACCAGCCGGACTGAAGCTCAGCCCAGCCTATGACATTTGCCCGCAGGCCCGGACCGGGCGAGATGCCCACCAGGCAATGGCGTACGCACCCGATGGCAGTCGTGCATCCCGTGTAGGAGACCTGGCGAAGGCGGCCCCTGTGTACCACCTTGATCGCAAAGAAGCGCAGGCAATCGTCGACCATCAGGTTTCTGTGATCCGTGACCAATGGGACGACGTCTGTGATGCCGCCGAGCTAACCGCAATGCAAAGCAACGTGTTTTTGAATCGCCAGTTTCTGAACCCAGGCGTGTTCGACTGAACCGTGTTTTCATCGGGACGACGCGCGGATCAAACCGGTAGGTTTCCGGTTGCCGTCTTGGTGGTGCCGTGGTCGCGATAGGCCGCAATCGTTCTTTCGGCGATGCGCATTTGGTGGATCTCGTCGGCACCGTCAGCAAACCGCGCCCAACGGGCTTGTTGGTACATATGAGCAAGGGGGGTGTCGTTGGAGTACCCGAGTGCTCCGTGAACCTGGATCGCTCGGTCAATGATTCGATTCAAGGTGTTGGCAACGAAGTGCTTCGCCATCGAAACCTCTGACTTGAAGTCTTCCTTCCGGTCGATTTTGTACGCCGCATGCAAAACCATAAGTTTGCATTGGTAAAGCTCCATGGCCGAGTCAGCAATCAACCACTGAATACCCTGCTTTTCAGCGAGCAGCGACCCGTGTGAGTAACGCTTCAACGAACGGTCGACCATCATGTCAAGCGCAGTCTCGGCTTGTGAAATCCACCGCATGCAATGGGCGAGCCGCGCGGGTCCGAGACGATACTGCCCCAGCAAGTGGCCCTGCCCGCGTCCACCAAGCATCTGATCCTTATGTACGCGTAAGTCCTTGATGACGATCTCGTTGTGTCCGGTTGACCCGTGCATGGTGGAAATCTGCCTTTCGTTAATCCAGCCATCTGAGGGGATGTCGACAATGAACGCGGTGTTGGCAGCCTGGGGAAGATCTGGGTCGTCTTCGGTACGGGCAATGAGGATCGCGAACTTTGCCCGCTCAGCCCCTGAGATAAACCACTTGTGTCCGTTAATGACCCATTCGTCGCCGTCTTGTACCGCAAGTGTACGTATCAACGTTGGGTCAGAGCCAGCCACCTCGGGTTCCGTCATTGCGAAACATGACTGTCCCTTGCCTTCACACAGAGGGCGAAGGTACTTCTCCTTTTGCTCGTCCGTGCCCCAATGAAGCAACGTGTGCATATTACCTTCATCGGGGGCCTGACAATTGAGCACCCAGGGCCCGTAACTCGACTTCGCTGCTTCGGCTTGAACCATTGCGAGTTCCACGTGGCCCAAGCCCATTCCGCCCCACTCCTTAGGCATGTGGGGCAGCCATAGGCCTTCCTTGAACGCTTGTTTGCGCATGCTCATCAGCACCCCGACGTATGCCTCACGGTCGGTTTCATCCAGTCGCGAATCGGAAATTTGTTGCTCGCCGGGTTTTATGACGTCGTTAACAAATGTTCGAATACGCAACCTGATGGTTTCTAGTTCTGGTGACAGGGAAAAGTCGATTGCCATACCCGAGGTTTAGCCGAAAGCATGGTGACTCGGCCAACTAAGGTAGACGTTCTGTGAGCCAAAGCGAATTGTGTGTCACCCCTTTCGGTTCGTTCGAGTTGCAACGGGCGTTGGCCGACCGAACGGAAACTTTGCGAGCTTGGGATGGTGCCGACCTGTTGCTGCTCGAACATATCGCGGCATTGAATACGCAGCCTGATGCGCGAGTTCTCATCATCGGCGACAACTTTGGGGCACTGACTGTTGCTCTCAGCCCGTTTGATCCGTGGGTGTTCGTCGAGTCGATGGTCAGCGAACATGCGATTCTGAAGAATCGGCGACGAGCAAACGTGAAGCGACCACTGAAACAACTGTCTTTCACTGGCGATTGGGATCAACTCGGACAGGTCGATTTGATCGTGTGGAACATTGAGCGCACCACCGACGTGGTTTCACAGATCGCGTCGAAGTTGGCGCCGGTGAGTCATCGTGAGACTGTGTTGTTGGCGGCCGGAATGGACAAGATCCTTCCTCCTAAGACGGGTGACATCCTTCGTCAACTTGGTGACGTCACTACCCACCCAGGGCGGCGGAAGGCTCACCTGTTTGAGGTTCGAGTCGCGTCAACTGAAACACGGTTTCGGGTTGTTGCCGAACCCTCACCAACCACGGTTTCGATTCCCGAATACGACCTCTCGATCACCAGCGGCGCTGGGGTATTTTCAGCTGATCACTTTGATCTTGGTTCGCGGTTACTCGCCGCTGAAGTAGACCGGCTTTCAACAGCCCCAAGCGATGCCCAGCCCAACGACGTTATCGATCTTGGCTGCGGAAACGGGGTGCTCGGAATCGTCGCGCTGCGGGCAATGCCGAATGCGCACGTACATTTTGTCGACGAGTCGAGCCGTGCAGTCGAATCTGCCCGTCAAAACGTGTTGGCTAATCTGGGTGAGGGTGCTTTGCTGCGTTCGACCTTTACCCAGTCGAATGTATTGGCCGACGTCGATGAGCTGTCTGCCGACCTGGTGTTGTGCAATCCGCCGTTTCATCATTCCAATGCGATGAGCGATGAGGTTGCCTGGCAGATGTTTATGCAGAGTTACGAAGTCATTCGACCTGGCGGCGAGTTATGGGTGGTTGGCAATCGTCACCTCGACTATGCAGCGAAGTTGAGAAGGCTGTTCGGCGAGGTCGTGCAACAGGCCTCGCATCCAAAGTTCGTGGTGCTCGCGGCCCTCAGGTAACTAAATGACGCAGCGTCAGTTATACTGCTCTTGTGACGAAACGAGCGCGGACCGATACTGCGAAAGCTGATCGGCAACAAGACATCGTTCACGCAGCCGCCGATCTCTTTGCTTCGGTCGAGCTAGAGGCATTCACGATGGATGCGGTTGCGGAACGACTTGGGTTAGCGAAAGGCACGCTGTACCGGTACTTTCCGACCAGAGAAGCTTTGTTGCTTTGCCTGCTCGACGAAGAGTTTGAGAGCTGGTTTATCGATCTTCGAAGTGAAGTTTCGCAGCGGACGCCAATGGCATTCGACGATTTGGCAATCATCATCACGCGGTCGATTTGCATACGGCCCTCGTTCGTTCGGCTGAACGGGGCACTATCGGCACTACTTGAACGCAATATCCCGGTAGGTACTGCTCTGACGTTCAAGCTTCAGTTGCTCGAACGAACATCAGCAATGGCGGGGTCCGTAAACGCAGCGCTACCAGCCATTTCGCCAGAAAGCGCAGTTCGCCTATTTATTCAGCTTCATGCTGCAGTCGTAGGTCTCCATAGTTGTGCGTTTCCGGCCCCGGTGGTGGCGGAAGCACTCCAGGACGATCGGCTGCGCTTACTTCGCCTCGATTTTGAAACCGAACTCGAACTCATGGTCCGATCACTTGTGTATTCAGCGGCCCATCCAATCACAACCTCAACTATCCAACATAAAGGAACTCAACATGTCGAATAATCAAACTGCACTCATCACAGGTGCATCAGGAGGAATCGGTGAGGCGCTTGCTCGAGAGCTTGCCGCAAAGGGCCACGATCTCGTGCTCGTTGCCCGTTCGGTTGACAAACTGAACGTGCTTGCCCTCGAACTAGAAAAGGCAAACAATGTGAAGACACATACGATTTCTCTTGATTTGTCCGTTCCTGGCGCAGGTCGGGTGTTGGCGGGTGAGGTGCGCGAACTCGGTCTGGTGATCGATGTCTTGGTTAACAACGCTGGGTTCGCAGACTTCGGACCGTTTGTCGATGCCGACCCAGACAAAACTATTCAAATGGCACAACTCAACATGGTCACGCTTACTGAGCTCACGCAGGCGCTGCTACCCGGAATGGTTGCGCGTCGACAAGGGAGGGTGCTGAACGTTGCTTCGACTGCTGCATTTATGCCCGGGCCACTGATGGCCGTTTATTACTCAACGAAAGCGTTCGTCTTGCATTTCAGTGAGGCGGTTCATGAGGAATTGAAGGGTTCTGGTGTGACCATCACGGCCCTTTGCCCTGGCCCAACTGAAACCGGTTTTCAGCAACGGGCGGCAATGGAGAACTCGAAGCTCGTGAAAGGCAAAAAGATTATGAGCGCTGAGAAAGTAGCGGCTCTCGGGGTTGCAGGCATGCTGAAAGGAAAGCCTTTGGTTGTGACGGGCCTCAAGAATAAATGGCAAGCAATGAGCCCGAAATTTGCTCCAAGATCAATCATCCCCGGCATGGTTAAACGAGCCCAGGCGGCCTCACACTAACGACTGCGCATTTCTCCTCAGCTTTTCCCTAGGCCCTTCATCGACTGGTAGCGTTTTCATCGGCATGGATACTGGGTTTGCATCAATCAAGAGCGACGCACAACCTTGGTGGTTCCACGGTGTGGCCTACCAAATTTACGTTCGGTCGTTTGCCGATGCGAATGGAGACGGAATCGGCGACATTGATGGGATCATCTCGCGACTTGACTACCTGCAAGACCTTGGAATTGACGCAATCTGGCTCAACCCCTGTTACCCGTCACCCCAGGTCGATCATGGGTACGACGTTGCCGACTATCTCAATATCGACGCTGAGTACGGTGATCTCGATACGTTTGATCGTTTGATCGCTGCAGCTAATGAACGCCACATTCGGGTGCTGATGGACATCGTGCCGAACCATTGCTCTAACCAACACCGGTGGTTTCTCGATGCTGTCAGTGCCGGACCCGGGTCGGCCGAACGAGAATGGTTTTGGTTCAGAGATGGTTTGGGTGAGGACGGTTCAGAACCACCCAACAATTGGCGAGCATGGTTTGGTGGGCCGGCGTGGACACGAGTGGTGGAACCAAACGGTCAACCCGGCCAGTGGTATTTGCATCTCTTCACCCCCGAGCAACCTGATCTGAACTGGAACCACGAACCCGTCGCTGCCGCTTTCGACGACATTCTTCGTTTTTGGTGGGACCGCGGCGTTGCCGGTTTTCGAATCGACGCACCGGTTGTCGTCGGGAAGACCCCTGGTTTGCCCGATGCGCCACCGGTACCAGATGGCACGCTCGATACCGATATCGCCTCCCAAAACCCCCATATCTACCATCGACCCGAAGTACACGAACTGTTTCGACGGTGGCGAACGACAGCCGATTCCTACGAGGTCGCAAACCCCGGTAGGTCGTTGGTGTTCATTGGCGAGACGTTCGCCCCATCCATTGACTTGGTCGCGTCGTACGTTCGCCCCGACGAATTGCACAGCACGTTCAATTTTTCGTTACTGCTCAACAATTGGGAAGCACACAGATGGTTTGAGTCATTGCTCGCTGCCTCGAAACTGCCGGAAGTTCGTTTCACCTGGACGCTTAACAACCATGACGCCCAACGAAACGTTTCCCGATACGGTCACGCCGACGCTGCGTTGCCGTCGAGTTACACCGGAAACAATTTGGTCAACTCGCTTCTGCCCGTCAACGTTGCCGTAGGTACGCGTAGGGCGCGAGCAATGGCCTGGTTATTGGCTTTTCTACCTGGCCCGATATTTCTGTATGCCGGAGAAGAGCTTGGCCTGCCAGAAGTACTCGACCTTCCTGATTCGGCTCTGCAAGATCCGATCTTCTTCCGTACCGATGGGCGCGAACGAGGGCGCGACGGGTGTCGGGTTCCACTCCCGTGGACGAGCGATCCGTTGACCAACTATGGGTTCTCGCTAAACACCAAACCGGCGCAGCCGTGGATGCCCCAACCGGAAATTTTCGCTGAGCTGGCTGCCGATTTTCAACACGAAGATCCGACGTCGGTGTTGAACAGCTACAAGACTGCACTGCAACTCAGGAAGCAGTTACCCGATGCCCCAATGTCGGTTGCCTTGGTGGGCGATGTACTGACCATTAAACGAGGCAATATGGTGTGCATCACAAATTTCGGTGTCACCGCTGTGAGCGTGTCTGGTGTCGGTACACCAGTTGGGTCATCTTCAGACTCGAACGAACAACTTGGTGTTCGCATGTCGTGCGAAACCACCGAATGGTTCCTCGCCGGCTAGCACTGTCCGGTAGGCCTGCCCGAATCCCACCTCAGGCATCGCATCGGTATGATGCTTGCAATGAGCGAGTTCTTTACTTCCGTGCCCCGTCCGGTTGCTTTTGCCGGAACCGATCCGGGCGATGGCCTCGGCTACCGGGTGTACAACCCCGACCGTGTTGTTGCTGGTAAGCGAATGGAAGACCACCTACGAATTGCGGTTTGCTACTGGCACAGTTTTAACTGGCCCGGAAGCGACGTGTTTGGCGCCGGAACGTTTGACCGACCGTGGCTTGCCGCTGGTGTCGATCCGATGAAGGCGGCATTTGCAAAACAAGATGCAGCATTCGAATTCTTCTCGAAGCTCGGCACCCCGTACTTCTGTTTCCACGATGTTGATATGGCACCCGAAGGGTCGACGCTCAAAAAGAGCAAAGCAAACCTCGACGTGCTAGTTGAGCGGGCAGCTAAGAAGATGGATAAGTCGGGCGTGAAATTGTTGTGGGGCACCGCAAATGTGTTCTCACATCCGAGGTACGCAGCTGGGGCGGCCACAAACCCTGACCCCGATGTGTTCACCTACGCAGCGGGTCAGGTGCGCAATATGCTGGAAGCGACGCACCGTCTTGGTGGTGAAAACTATGTTCTGTGGGGCGGGCGTGAGGGCTACGAAACCCTCCTCAATACCCGTATGAAGCAAGAGTCTGATCAGCTCGCCCGCTTTCTACACTTGGTGGCCGAGCACAAGCGCAAGATCGGGTTTAAAGGCCTGCTACTTCTTGAACCGAAGCCGCAGGAACCGACGAAACATCAGTACGATTACGATTGCGCCACGGTTCACGGGTTTCTAGAACGCTACGACCTCATGGGTGAATACCACGTGAACATAGAAGTTAACCACGCGACGCTAGGTGGGCACTCGTTCCATCATGAGGTTGCCTATGCGCTTGATAACAAGATTTTCGGCTCGGTCGACGCGAATCGTGGCGACGCACAAAATGGATGGGATACCGACCAGTTCCCGAATTCGGTTGACGAGCTTTCACTCGCTATGTACGAAATCTTGAGGGCCGGTGGGTTGACCTCTGGCGGGTTCAACTTCGACACGAAGCTTCGTCGCCAGAGTATGGATCGAACCGACCTGTTCCACGGTCACATCGGCGGCATCGATACGCTCGCACAATCACTGTTGGTTGCCGCCGAACTGTTGGAAAACGGAGTGCTTGAAACAGCCAAGGCTGATCGGTATCGGGGTTGGGATTCAAAAGCTGGCAAATCGATCTTGGCTGGCAAAACGACGCTCGCGAAACTGGCCGATCGGGCCGTCGCTGGCGAGGTTGACCCGAAACCGGTATCGGGCCGTCAGGAATGGCTTGAAGGCCAGGTCAACCACGCCATCTGGTCGGCACGCTAACAACGTATGTCTCCCAACGTTTTACTGCTCACCCTCGACCAGTTTCGTTGGGATGCGCTCTCGTGCGCCGGGCATCCACTGGTAAAAACGCCGAATCTTGACAAGCTTGCGGCGAGCGGTGTTCGGTTAGCGAATCACTTTGCTCAAGCCGCCCCCTGTGCGCCGGGGCGGGCCGCGCTCTATACGGGTACGTACCAATTCAATAATCGGGTGGTAGCTAACGGATCTCCGCTCGATCATCGCTTCGACAACGTTGCGCTGATGGCCCGACGACACGGTTACGTACCTTCGTTGTTTGGGTATACCGATCAAGCAGTTGATCCATCGACGATCGACGACCCGCAAGATCCAAGGCTTCAAACGTATGAGGGCATACTTCCAGGTTTTGATGCGGTGTTAGACCTGCGACATAACCATGAGCCTTGGCTTGCGTGGCTCGGCTCTCAGGGTTTTGAAGGCGAAGACATTGAAACCGTCGGCCGGGCGTTGAACACAGAAAATCATCGATCGGCCGAGTATTCGCTGTCAGCTTTTCTGACCGACCATCTGCTTGAGTTCATAGCGACTCAACAACAATCTTGGTTCGTTCATGCTTCGTATCTTCGCCCTCACCCGCCGTATCGTGCCGCTGGGTCGTTTTCGACGATGTACGACCCGAACGATATTGCTCTCCCGATACCGAGACGCAATGGAATACACCCCTTGGCCGACGCAATACTCGACCATCACGAGATGAAAGCGCCCGTCGATGTCGACCGGCTAAAGAGGCGTCAGGCGCAGTACTTCGGAATGGTCAGCGAGGTCGATCATCAGCTCGGGCGGGTATGGGATGTACTCAAACAGAACGGTTCTTGGGACAACACCCTGATCGTTATCACTGCTGACCACGGTGAGTATCTTGGCGACCACGGGTTGATCGGCAAGGGTGGCTTCTATGAACAAAGTTACCGAGTGCTCGGCATTGTTCGTGATCCGACATACCCACAAACTCATGGCACCGTCATCCAGCAGTTCACCGAGAACGTCGATGTATTGCCTACGATCGCGGAAGCTATTGGGGCTGAAATCCCACGTCAATGCGATGGCGAGTCGTTAGCCCCGTTGCTGAGCGGTAGTTTGCCTAAGGAATGGCGCGATGCGGCGCACTACGAGTTCGACTGGCGCAGCTCTTTTCTAACAAACGCAGTCGGCACCCAGCGAAGTGAATCCTCGCTTCAGAAAAAGGGGCTAGCTGTCAGCATCAATGATAAGCACGCGTATGTACAGTTCGGCGATGGGTCGTGGTTGTGTTTCGATTTGGTCGCCGACCCGACATGGGGTGCGGTGGTAAGCGATCCGGCAGTTGTTCTTCCGCTAGCCCAAGCAATGTCGGTTTGGCGCGCCACGCATACCGATCGCACGCACACCAGTACGTTGCTCGGTGCAGAATGAAAGCCGTCGCACAATGAAAGTCGCAGAATGAAACTGACTCACGTCGTCTTTCACCGGCTTCGTATGCCGCTGGTGTCACCATTTCGTACTTCATACGGAATCGAAACGACGCGCAGTGCACTGTTGGTACAGGTAGTTGGCCCAGACACCGAGGGCTGGGGCGAATGCGTAGCTGAGCAAGAGCCGCTCTACACGGCAGAGTATTCCGAAGGGGCTCAAGCGGTTATCACCCGCTTCCTGCTTCCTCGCCTTGATGCAAACAACGTTTTTGCTGCCCAACTTTCTGCGTTGATGGCACCGGTTCGAGGTAACCCGATGGCCAAAGGCGGGTTAGAGGCGGCGATACTTGACGCCGAGTGTCGACTAGTCGATCAACCCCTTTCGGTGAGGCTCGGCGCAGTGACGGACCGGGTTCCGTCGGGTGTTGCCGTCGGGATTCAGGCTTCGATTCCTGAATTGCTGACTGTCGTTTCGGGTTACCTGGCCGAGGGTTACCAACGCATCAAACTAAAAATTGAACCGGGAAATGATGTTGCGCAGGTTGCTGCGGTTCGTCGCGAGTTCGGCGACATCATGCTGCAAGTCGATGCGAACGCTGCATACACGCTCGATGATGCCGAACACCTGAAACAGCTTGACCGGTACAACCTGTTGCTGATCGAACAGCCGCTGCCGGAAGACGACCTTGGTGGCCACGCCCGGCTAGCAAAGTTAATAAGCACACCTCTTTGTTTAGACGAGTCGATTATCTCGCCGCTATCCGCTCGCAATGCTATTGATATGGGAGCATGTCGAATTGTGAACATCAAGCCGGGTCGCGTTGGCGGCTATTTGGAGGCCGTGAAGATCCACGATATCTGTGTTGCTTCGGGGGTGGCTGCCTGGTGTGGTGGCATGTTGGAAACGGGGATTGGTCGGGCCGCGAACCTTGCCCTGGCCGCACTTCCCGGTTTCATGCTTCCCGGCGATCTCTCGGCCTCAGGTCGTTACTTTCACCGTGACGTGACCGACCCATTCGTGCTCGATGGTGGTCACCTTCGAGTTCCTACCGGTGCTGGGATTGGAGTGCGTCCCGATGTATCTGCCCTGAAAGACTTTACGGTAGCGACCGAAACGGTCCGGTTAGTCACCTGATTTTTCGGTCAGAGGTCGAATTCGGTGAGATACTGAGCCCATGCCACGCGGTCGGATCGAAGGACGTCGAGTTCAGCGCGGACGGTCTCGGCAAAACGGACTCGTTCGAGCGCCTCGGTTGCCTGGCTGACCACGTCGCCCAGGCGGTAACCGCTCGCATGACTGATTTCTAGCAAACGTTCATAGGTTCGTTTGTCGACTCGCATCGTCCGGGTTGATGTTCCCTGCATCTTGACCAGCCTACGTCAACCTACTTGGCGTCGCCATCTTTGGGTCAATGTGGGTGATGAGACTGCGAGAGCAATGATTCCCGCTATGGCTCCCCAAAAAGGGGCGCCTATTTTCGCCACGGTAACCCCTGACAGCGTGATGAGAAAGGTAAGCATCGCTGCTTCTCGTTGGCTGTCGTATCGAGTTGCCGTGGCGAGGTTTGAACCAATCGTAGGAAGTAGCGCAAGTGCCGCAATGATGTGAACCAACTCAGGTGGGAAGGCGTTGAGCGCGCCGGTTATCGATGTTCCGAATATTCCGGCCGCAAGGTAGAACATGCCGTTGGCTAGGGCCGCCGTGTAACGACGGTCTTTGTCTTCGTGGGCGGCTGGTTCCATGCAGATGGCTGCGGTGATGGCGGAAAGGTTGAGTGCGTAGGCGCCGAACGGCGCGAGCCCGGCGGTTACAACGCCAGTCGCTCCAACAACTTTGGAAACCGGAACGTCATAGTCGGCGTTGCGAAGAGCGGCAACACCCGGAAGGTTTTGGCCTGCCATTGTCACGATGAACAAAGGAAGCGCGATGCTCACCAATGCTGCGAACGTAAAGTTCGGTGCGGTATAGATCGGTCGGGCAAACGACCAGCGCAGCTGATCCGGCTTGAACGTGTTGGACAGCACAGCGGTGGCAACCCCGACGGCAAGTACCGTCATAACGGCATACCGGGGCGCAAGGCGTCGCATGAGTAAGTAGGTGACAGTGGTGATGGCGATCATCCACGGTGCGGTCTTTGCGTCAGAAAATCCATTCAGTGCAAAGCGGGTCAACGCACCAGCGAGTAGGGCGCTCGCTAACGAAACCGGAATTCGATCCATCAGTTTTTCGAAGATCCCGCTGAAGCCAACAACTGCGATCATCACTGCGCATATTATAAATGCGCCAACCCCTTGAGCCATGGTGAATTCGCCGGGTTTCAGGGTGGCAAGGATGGCGGCACCGGGTGTGGAGTAGGCGACCATCACCGGTTTATTGAACCAGAGTGAGGCAACGATGGTGAGGCCACCCATACCAACGCCGATGGCCCATACCCACGAAGTGATCTCGGCATCGTCGGCCCCAAGGGCTTTGGCTGCACTAAACACAATGGCGATTGAGCTTGTTAACCCGACCAGCGAGGCCACAAAACCGGCCGTAATTGTGGATAAGGAAAAGTCTCGCAGTACTCGCACCCCGTCGACTCTACGGCATCTTTCTGGAGCCGAGGCGGTAGCGAACCAACGCTACTTTTTCGTCGAAAAGGGCAACAGAGCGGCGGCTGACACGGAGTCAAGTCGGCGTATTCCTGGAAGGCCTGATGTGCAGAGGGCGTTGAGTAGTTCAGCCCCGTTCGCATGTGAACCGGGCCCGTCCGCAGTTTTCAGCGCGACTTTCGTGAGCAGGTCTGCTTGTTTCTGTTCGTTAACCACAGTTTCGGTTTCCTGTTGATCGGTGACGAGATCTTCCGGTGAGCGCCGTTTTCTGAGCACATCGCCAACGAGCGCACGAGTATGAAAGAGCCCGGGCTTTTTGATGAGTTGAATATTGACGACTTCGATCGAGTCAGCCAACCACCGTTGCTTGAAATAGGGGAGATGCTGAAGAAAGTTGACACTCTGACTACCCCGAGTTATCGCATCATCGATCGTAAGTAGTAGTAGTAACTGACCGGCCCCGAGGTCGCTGTGCGACTCATCGAAGCACATCTCCATGCTCCAAGACCGCTGGCCCCCGGACCCGTTGGTGAAGTGGCCATTGATCAACCCGGCGACGAGCACTCCGTCAAGAATGATTCCGATAAACGTTGGATGCAGTCCCGCCTTTCCGTTTGCTAACTCCCTATAGAACTTGGTGCGGTTGTTGTGCCGACGCACCGAGGCCGGGCCACCGTCTTTCCAGCTTCGAGACTCAAGTTCGAGGTAAGCCTCAAATACTCCTCCAACTGCAGCACCACCTTCAAGAAACAGAAACTCAACGTCTCCGGCGGCAAACAGGTGACGGGCTTGGCGGCTCACGTTCGACCGCATTCGCTTGGAGAGCGCCGCGAAGTAGGTGGCAGTGTCGGGCCAAATGACCGACACTTCGCTGATCGACGGAACCGGAATATCGCGAACGCCAATCCGAGCCGATGCTCGCCCGTGCGCGAGGCGATGGGTTACTGACGATGGCAACTGGGCTTGTAGCTCGGCCATCGACCAGCTTTTCTCGGCCAGCAAGCAATCGAGCAAGGCGTCAATTACCTCAGCCTCGCGTCCAGGTGCGGCCACAATCTCTGGACGGTCAACGTCGTGAGTAGCAAGAAATTCGACCCGTGCCACCCGGACCAATGGCACCAGGGTCTCGAGGCGGCGTTTCATGACCACAGCGCCGATAGGCACTGCTTCATCAGTAACCACGTATACATACGGAACGATACCGTCGGCGAAATATTCACTGTTCGTCGAATATGCGAGTAGGAAAGCCGAGGTTCGGAACGGCGACGGCATGGCCGATTCGTCATTCAACCGATCAAGAATGTCGCGGTACTTCTTGAGACCCTCGATACCGACGGCCGTTTCTACAGCCAGCACCATCTCAGAGGTTGGAAATGGCGTTTGGTGATGAAGCGTCTACTCGCCGAGTGGCGGGCCGGTGTGCCTTCGATCCGCCGACATCGAGTTTGGCTGCCGAGCCCACCTTATGTATGCCGACCTTCGCGAATGCGATCGGGCCTGAGGGTTTCGTCGACAACGCACTCGTCGGAACGTGAAACCGTGTTCGGAGAAAGCGGTTGGCCTTATACACCCGAGCCCTAGCGCGGCCAGCTGTCGTGTAGTGATCGGTTACTAACGACACGTTTACCGAATCAAGATTGGTCACTCGGTGGGGTGAGTTCGGTGGCCACATAATGACCTCACCGGGTTCAAGGTCGAATACCTCGGCTGCATCGTCGAACGACATCTCGTAGGGAACGTATTCCTGACGCACCCCAGCAAAAATATCTTCAAGTAGTTCTCGCTTGGCAAGGCGTTCATCGAGGGCGGGATACACCCATACCCGTTTTCCACCCCGAATATGCCAGAGGAATGACCCTGGCCCGTCAACGTGGAAGTAGACGAGCGCCTTTGGTGAACTGATCAGCAAGGTGGAGTGCGTTTCGATGCCAGCCATTTCTGGTGCGTAGTTTGCGACCTCGGCGTACAGGGAATCGGTCAGGGCGCGAAAGCGTTCGTCGGCTTCGTCGATCTTGGTGATGTTGAGCCAAAGACGTCCTTTGGTCACCGCATCGAGCAGTTGTTGCCCAGTTTGGCCGGTGTGTACGAGACGCTCATTGTCGCTTGACCTGGTCGGGTCATCGCCCATCGTCAGGGCAAAAAGATGTTCCGCCGGATGGTTTTCGAGGATACCGATCAACGATTCATCGCTGAATAGCGGGTTCGTTGCCAGGTCATGATGACCAATGACGGTCTGACGATTAATCGCCCGGGCATCGGTGTCGCTGAGTTGTAGTGCCATTGCTCGCCTTCCAGTACAGATGTTGCACCAACAATCGACAAAGTGGCGCTAACTCTTTATGAAGACGTTAGCAAGCACCAGCAACCGAAAGGGTGCGAACAGTTACTCAAACCAGCGCAAACGTGCAGCCATGCTCACCGCTTCTAACTGCGAATGAACTCCCAATTTGTGCAAGATGGAACGAACGTGGGTGCGTACGGTTACTAACGATGTTCCATGCTGTCGGGCGATCCACCCTGCCGGATGGCCGTTAGTGAGCCCGAATAGCACCTCGCGCTCTCGGCCGGTCAACGAATCGAAGAGCGACCTTTCTACGGTTCTCTGGCGTGAGACCAACAGTTCGGATAAGAGCTCGGTTGACTTGCTTTTACTCATGACGGTTTCGTTGTGTAACGCTCGTCTGACGGCTTCAATCAGTGTTTCGATCGGCTCAGATTTCACGATGATTCCAATGGCCCCCAGCTCTAAGCAGCGGGCGTGCAACAGCCGGTCGAACGTTGCCGTCACGATAAGTACTTTGATGTCACCTTTCCTGAGGGCTGAAAGGATAGGAAGCGACGGCGAGGATTCACTCCACAGAAAGAGATCAAGTAACACCAGCGCCGGCCGACGGTTGATCACAACCTCGGCAAGTTTCGGTGTGTCGTAGGCCAAACTGTACGAAGCGATGTCTCCAGCCCGCAAGGCCATCACGACACTCTCGGCCAGCAGTGCGTGGTCATCAATGACGCAAACGTCGGAACGAACAGTGTCAGATTCGATTAACTGGTGAACCTGTTGGTCGGTGGCCGTCATACCAACACTACTGAATCATGACGTACTGATTCATGACTAGCTGATTCATGGGCCACCTGCAGGCGTCCTACAAAGCGCGCCCCTCGTTGTCGTGTTCGGTCAAGCGTCAGGTCTCCACCCATTTCACGAAGCAATGATCGAGCACTATCGAGACCCAAACCTGAGCGCCCTGTTCCGCCGGAAGTTCGACCCACGTCGAAAAGGTCGAACCGGCGAATTGGCGGAATACCCGGGCCTTGGTCGCTTACGCTGAATTCGATGAATTCGTAGTCAAGCCGACGTGCATCGACAACAATCGCTGAGTTGTTGCCGTGTTGCACGGCGTTGAGGATGAGGTTCCGTAGTACGTCTACAAGCCCACTTGTCGACGCGTGAACCATCAGCCCCGGCCGCACTGTCATGGTGACGTTGGCTCCGTCGGCGCGACTCACTGCGATGAGCGGTTCGAGCAACGATCGAAGGTCGATGTCAATGCATTGACGCGTGAAATGATCACCGTCGTCGAGTGATCTCAGACGCTGCAGTTCTTCGGTAGCGGCCGTTGTGAGGCGCCGTCGTTCACTTGGGTCGAGCCGTGAATGACCGTCATCTTCCAGCACCCTGATGACGGCCTCAACCGAAAGTAACGATGCTCGCTGATCATGAACTTTGCGTGACAGCGTCAGGCTTTCTGTTTCTCGTCTCCGTGATTCGACGGCTCTTTCAATTTCGAAAGCAATGAGTTGACGTTGTTGTTCAAGGTTCCATAAGCGAAGTTGTTGACCCAGGCCAATAAGCACCCCTACGAGCGCAACAGACCCGCACGTGCTGCCGAGCAGGGTTTGTTGATCGGGCGTGAGCTGACCCGGAAGCCTGGTGAGTTGGCCCACTGCTAGAAGGGCGAGAAGCACGCTGACATGAACATGTAATCGACGGTCAGCGGGCCGACCTCGCACGAGTAGCAGAGCGAAGGCGAGAATGATCCAAACCACGGGAAACACTGTTGAAGAAACTGCGGCGCGAAAAGCGCGGTGGGTTGCGGCGTGGTCTTTGAAGGCGATCGCACTCAGGACTGCGGCTGCCCCGACGCCCACAACGCAAAGCAACGTTCTCAGCGCAAGAGACGTGGTGACCGAGCGACGAGGGGCCAATAGCTGGGCAAGCACAAGTCCCGTACCTAAGACCCCGATCAAGATGCGCAGCATGTTGGGTGGTGCCGTCGAACTGCTCGGTGAACCGAGGGTGGCACCATGGGTGTTGACGATCGCTTGAGACCCCCAGATCAAGCAAGGTATAGCGACAGCCAAACGACCAGACAACAAATCGCCGTCGTGTCGCCAGCGCATGAACGCGACCCACGATGCGATCAGCGCCAGGCAGGTGTTGACCGTAGCCAACATCGGAATGAGATGACCAATGTCGTAGCGACTATTCCAGCGGTCGATCTGTAACACGGTTGAACTCAAACCGATTGCAAAGACCCCGATCAAAAGTGAACTGAGTAAAAGGTTTCCCGGTGAAGGTTGAAGTCGCGGGGCGCCAGCCATCGCCTTGCGTACGTTTCGCCTGGTTTTGCGGCGGTGCACCGATCCCAAAGACGAATGCTCTGTGATCGCCGCCGTTGAGTAACCGTCCATCTCGGTGTTCCCCCACTGCTAGTGACGAAACTCTTTCACGTGTCACGGAAAGAATCAAATATTTCTTCTGTGAACGTCTACTCAACAGTGACGAGGCGCTCATGCATTCGTCACGCCATTGTGGTGTGCAGGGGCGGCGAGGCCAACCCACTTTCAACTAACAACTAACCAGGACGGAGTCACAACATGTACAAGCTAACTGCACCACTAATGACGCTCTATTTCTTCGTGAGCGCAAAGATTGAAGACCGAAAAGAAACCGGCGCTGTAGCCATCGAGTATGCGTTGTTGGCAACCCTCATCGCCATTGCGATCATCCTCGCAGTTACTGGCGTGGGTACCCGCTTGATAACGAAGTTCAACAACATAACGTTCTGACGGTTTTCTGCCAATCCTCCTTAGGTTTTAGCTTTCGGGGGGCCAGCACGGACAAGTAAGAGTTGGGACGGGTCACACTAGTAACCCGTCCCAAGTCGCACCGAGCATCGACGGGGAATATGAAAACTCAGCGGGTCACAAACACATCGTTCCTCAAGGATAGTGAGGAATCAACAGAGGGGGGTGCCGTAGCAATTGAGCTTGCTTTGCTTCTTCCTCTCTTGATCATGGTCGTTTTTGCAATTATCGAGTTTGGCCGATTTTACAGTGCAACAATCACGGTTACGCATGCTTCTCGGGAGGCAGTGCGCAGGGTGGCTTTAGGAACAGGTAACGCTTCTGCGGCTGGGATATCGGCGGCAAGCCCACTGACCGTAAGCGTTTCTACCGGTCCTGCATGCACTGCCGGAGCCGATGCGATCGCAACGGTAAGTACACAGTTTGGTTACGACATCCCGTTCGTTCGAACAGGGAGCACATCAATTTCCAGAACAGCGAGAATGAAATGCGGCGGCTGACAAACCGGCGGGTTGCTGAGCCAGAAGGTGGAATCGCTGCGGTCATTGTCGCCGTTTGTGCAACAGTAGTTTTTGGCGTTGCCGCACTAGTGATCGATGTAGGTGCGGCTCGACAGGAACGGCGGGAGCTACAAAACGGTGCCGACGCTGGTGCGCTTGCGCTCGCTCAAGATTGCGCTCGTGGTGCGTGTGGCGATCTGAACGCAACCGCTGTTACCTATGCGAACCTAAACTCAGCTGACAGTTTCTCTCGTGCTACAGCTTCGCTCGTTGGCACCAACTCAGTGCGAGTGGTAACCCGCACCTCCGATGTTGGTGCCAACACAGATGGTAATGCGAATACCATCGACTTCAACTGGGCACCCATTTTTGGTGGGGCCAGCGGAGGCGAAGTCACCGCTACGGCGACGGCCTCTTGGGGTGTTCTGGGCGGCGGGAAGGCATTGGCACTTACGTTTTCTAAGTGTGAATGGGACGCCCTGACGGTCGGCGGAATTTTTTCGACCACACCGAGAGTCATTTTCTTTCACGACCCTGCCGGCAGCGGAAATGGGAATGGAAACGGCAACGGAAATGGCAACCCAGGAGCCGCCGAATGCCCCGTTGCTCCAGCGGGGCAAGATACCGACGGTGACAGCAAACTCAATGGTGGGTTTGGTTGGTTGGATGCGAGCGGTGGTTGTACCGCCACTGTCAACGCGGGCGGCTGGGTATCTTCGAGCCCAGGTGCCGCTGCGCCCAACACCTGCTCGCCAAGCGACCTCATCGGATCGGATGTACAGGTACCCGTTTTTGACGATGTCATCGACAACAACGAGCCAGGGTGGGCCAACCAGTGCTCGACGAATAAGTGCTACCACATCTATGGGATTGCAACGATTCGTTTGACGGGTATGCAACTCTCGGGCAATGGCAACCAGTGGACTCAGAATTCTCCGGCAAGTTGTTCGCCTCAGCGACGCTGCGTTGCCGGTTACTTCGTGAAATTTACCCTTGGATCTAACGGCGGGTCGATTGTGCCCGGTCCTGACCTTGGCACCTACGTTGTGCGCCTTACCGAGTAACAACAAATACCAACCAAGAAAACTATTGACGGGGTAGAAGTGAATCGACGCAAAGTTGTGGCGGCGCTGGCGGCATTGTTGCTGGCGATCATTTCCACAGGTGTACTTATTAAATATGTTCAAGGTGCTGAAGACCGCGCTTTGGCAGGTGAAGAACTCGTGGAAGTTTTTGTTGCGAAGGAAAACATTCCGGCGGGCTCCTCGGCCAGTGATTTGGCCAGTTCGGTGGCTGCCCAACGAGTGCCGGCCAAGGTACGGGCAACCGATTCAGTCGGTTCATTCACAGAGATCGCCGGGCTGGTGGCTGCTATCGATATTGTCGCAGGTGAGCAGCTTCTGTCGTCACGTTTCGTGAACCCAGTGAACTTCCAGGGCGCTCGCAGCGCGTCGGCTGCGGTGCCTCTGAACGCCAACGAGGTCACGTTTAAACTCACACCCGAACGAGCGTTGGGTGGACAATTGCGACCGGGCGACAAGGTAACGGTCGTGGCATCATTTCCGACTAACAATGATCTTCCCGAGATTTCGCATGTGCTGTTGAATTCCGTGACTGTGGTTCGGGTGCAGTTTCCTGAAGACGCAAATACCAGTACAAAAGAAAAAAACGGAGTTGCCGTTGCCCCGACTCAGGAGTTGTTCGTGACTCTTGCGGTTGATCAACCGTGGCTTGAACGGGCGGTTTTCGCTAGTGAATTCGGCTCCGTGTGGCTCTCGTACGAGCCGAAGTCAGCGAATGCTGCGCAAAACAAAGTCATCAGTCGTGACAACGTGTATACGCAGACAAAGTCACTTCTGGTCGACCCCTTAGTCTCACTTGAGGAACGACCAAAGGAAGTTCCCTCATCCGTCGTCTCGTCCTCATCGGTGGTTTCAACCACACTGGCGGGGAAGTGACATGGCCGGAATGTTGTTGGCATTCACAGACGACTCGTTTTGTGAAACGGTACGCGGTGGTATTGATGCCACAGTTATGGGGCGAGTCCGCCCATATTCAAATCGCTTAGCGCTTGATAATTACGAGTTACTTTTTGACGAGATCACCGCCATGAACCCCGAGGTGGTGTCAGTTGGGCCTGATCTTGAAGTGGCGCAGGCCCTCGAACTGATCAAGGCCGTCGATCGGCGTTTTCCTGAAGTGGGTGTGATACTCGTTCACATCCCGACAGCCGATCTGTGGCGAACCGCTTTGTTGGTCGGTGCGAGAGACATCATCGACCCGCATGCTGACGCGAGGTTGATTACTGCTTCAATAGCAAGGGTTTCTGATCTGGCTCTTGATCGGCGTGAACGCATTCGCGAGCACCGGCCACCGGTTGAAACACCACCGGCATCAGGTAAAATCATGGTGGTGGTGTCGCCGAAGGGTGGCAGCGGCAAAACGGTTATCGCCACGAATCTCGCCGTCGCTATGGCGAAGAAACGGCCGGGTGAGGTGGTACTCGTCGATCTAGATTTACAGTTTGGTGATGTGGCGAGCTCGCTTAGCCTCAGCCCTACGTATACGTTGTATACAGCCACTCAAGCGTCGGGTCCTGAAGCCTCGTTACTGAAAGCGTTTCTCACCCCTCACCAAAGCCAATTGCTGGTGATGTGTGCCCCCGAAGACCCGGCAGAAGCTGATGACATCAAAGAGGGGGATGCTGTTCATATCGTGAAAGAACTTGCCAAGCTGTTTGCCTTTGTCGTGGTCGATACTGGCGCTGGGCTTGACGATTTGACGCTTGCGATGGCCGAGGTCGCTACTGATCTCATTTTTGTGTCGTCGACCGACGTTCCGAGTGTTCGAGGTATTCGGAAGGAAGTGCAGATCATGGATCAACTCGGGGTGAAAGCAAATCGACATTTTGTTCTCAATAGGTCAGACGCCAAAGTGGGTCTGTCTGTTGCGGATATCGCTGCCACAACAGGTATGGCGATCTCGGCCGAGGTACCCAGCTCAAGAGGCGTGCCCACATCAGTAAACGTAGGTATACCTATTATTGAGCACGATAGCCGTAACCCGGCGGCGCGCGGGATGATTCATCTTGCTTCACTTTTTCTCGCTGCCCAGAAACTCGAGGAGACGCCCAAGGGTATGAAGAGGTTTCTGCGATGACTCTCAAAGACCGTCTCGATCAGGCCCGACCGGCGACAGTCCTATCTGCTGTGTCAACTGTCGGTGGCGCGTCTCAAGATGGCGCCAACGGTCGAGCATTGGCTAACCACGGTCGTCTCGATCCGCTTGCTGATCTTCGCCGCACTGCGCAAGAGACACTGTTTGCTCGAATTGGTAATCGGTTATACGATGCATCATTGTCAGCCGACCAGCTTCGAAGCATAGTTGTATCTGAGCTTACCGAAATCGTTGCCGACAACGAGCTTGCACTTACACCCGAAGAGCGTCGCACGTTGGTTGGTGCTGTTACCGAAGACGTGTTGGGTTATGGTCCTATTCAAGAGTTTCTCGATGACCCGTCAGTAACTGAGATCATGGTCAATTCGACCGAATCAATTTATATTGAGCGTTTCGGACGAATCGTCGATACCGGCTCGCGTTTCTATTCAGCCGAGCATTTGCGCCGCATGATCGAACGGATCGCGTCGCAGGTGGGCCGACGAATCGATGAGTCGTCGCCGATGGTCGATGCTCGATTGGCTGATGGATCGCGGGTAAACGCAATCATTGCACCGCTAGCGGTTGATGGGCCCGTTCTTACCATCCGAAAGTTCGCCCGTCGGGCGCTCACCATCGAAGATCTCATCGACATGGGAACCATGTCACGACAACTGGCCGACTTTCTCTCGGCCTGTGTCAAGGGGAAGGTCACGATCGTAGTGAGCGGCGGAACCGGATCAGGTAAGACGACCCTACTGAACGGTCTGTCATCATTCGTCCCTGAAGACGAGCGAATCGTCACGATTGAAGATGCGGTTGAACTTCAGTTGCAGCAACGTCACCGAATTCGCTTAGAGAGCCGCCCGGCAAACATCGAGGGGAAAGGTTTAGTAACCATACGAGACCTGGTACGAAATGCACTTCGTATGCGCCCAGATCGAATTGTGGTGGGCGAAGTTCGCGGTGCCGAAGCACTCGACATGTTGCAAGCCATGAATACGGGTCATGAAGGCTCGATGACGACGCTTCACGCTAACTCGCCCCGAGATGCATTGGCCCGAATAGAGACAATGGTTCTTATGGCCGGGCTTGATTTGCCACTCAGCGCCGTTCGTGAACAGATGGCGTCAGCAATCGATGTGATTGTTCACGTTGACAGGCTTGCTGACGGAACGCGGCGAGTAACTCATGTGAGTGACGTCGCAGGAATGGAAAGCGCGATTGTTCAACTCAACGAGCTTTTTTCGTTCGACTTTGGGGCAGGAACTGACCCCAATGGTCGTTTCGTCGGTTCGGTGATGCCAACGGGCATCAGGCCCTCGTTTGAGGCGAAATTGCGTCGCGTCGGAGGCAGTTTCTCTGCCGAGACGTTTACGGTTGAGCCGGCAATACCGCGACGTGGGTTCTCCAGATGAGGTTCGATGGCTTGAAGCGACACCCGGTAACTGTCGTCGTATTCGTATGCACATTGATTGTATTGCTTGAAACGATGCCGTGGAAGGGCGTCGCATCGGGAGCGGTTGATGAAGGCGCATCGTCACCACTTTCGATTTCGTCAATCAACGCCGACAACTATCCGAACGTGAAGGTCGTCGCTACAGCCCCGAGCCTCTTCTCTTCTCAAAAAATCAGTGCAGCAAATTTTCGAGTCATTGAAGGTGGTGAATCACAGGCAATAAGCGCAACGCGCCTCCCAAGCGCCGAGCTTTCAGTCGTTTTGGTCATTGACACATCGAAGAGTATGGAAGGGGCCGCCTTAGCTGCCGCCCGCCTTGCGGCCAAAGCTTTCGTTGCGGTGCTGCCAGCCGACGTACCGGTTGCGATTGTCGGTTTTGGAAATACCCCGACCGTCGCCAGCGCATTCGGGACCGATCGAGGCATCACCAACGCAGCGCTGGCAAAATTGACGGCAAGGGGAAACACCACCCTGTACGACGCGGTGATTCGAGCAATCGGATTACTTGGCGAGCGTGACAGCGGCGCGGAATACCGGAAGGTAGTTGTGTTGCTTACCGACGGGGGAGACACTCGAAGTGTTGCCTCGCTCGCTGAGGCGACTTCCGCCCTGCGATCCAGCAACGTTTCATTACAGGCAATTGCTTTAGCCACGAGGGAGACTGATCAGGCCGCGTTGGCTTCGCTCGCATCATCAGCCAACGGCACGGTCGTTTCGGCAACCGACCCCGCAGCTCTCGACGGTGTGTTCAAGGGTGTTGCGGATTCGGTACTCAACCAATATGAGTTGTCGTGGGTCTCGTTGCATGGTGGCCCAACGTCGATAGAGGTCGAGTTGGCGGTAGATCAGTCGGTGTACCAAGCAAAAACTCTGGCCGCTTTTCCTGCCAAACCAAGCGTGGCTGAACCGGTGGGCGAAAAGGACACGGTAGTCATCGCAGCCCCAACGCCTGTTGATCAACCAATCTTGGCTGCTCTACCCAATGACCGATGGCTGTGGGTCGTAGGGGTGCTGACAGGCTTTGCAGCACTATTTTTTGCTTGGATGGCGTTGATGTGGCCTCGAGACGCCCGACGTCGTCTTGCGGGAGAATATTCAACCATCGCTGTTGCAATGGGAGAAGGGGTTCCGACGACCGGGCGGTTCGGGATTCTTGGCCGATCAGTTCTATTTAGCCGAGCGGTGAAGGCGGGAAACAGAACACTTCGCAGGCGCGACCCCAAGCGGCGTCTGCTGGGGTTACTTGAGCGCGCTGGC
Source organism: Acidimicrobiia bacterium (assembly GCA_031430595.1). Classification (GTDB taxonomy): domain Bacteria; phylum Actinomycetota; class Acidimicrobiia; order Acidimicrobiales; family JANYDT01; genus JANNBN01. Next base: position 80,634 of record JANPBU010000051.1, on the reverse strand, counting down.
TCGTCAGTACTACCCGAGGAAGCAGCCGTTGTTTCTGGGCTTGTCGCGGTTGTCAGCGCTGCTGTCATTTTTTTCCTAGCCGGGCCGCTCGCTGCCGTGATCGGGGCGATTATTTCAGTCTTCGGACTCATCGCTTGGATACGTATGCGCGCAGATAAGCGATCGAAGCTGTTTACAGAACAGTTCGAGTCAACGCTTCAGATTATGTCTAACAGTCTGAAAGCCGGCTACGGGATCACTCAGGCCATCGATACGGTGGCTCGTGAAGCCGAAGCCCCCACCCGAGATGAGTTTCGGCGGGTCGTGCGTGAGGCAGGTCTGGGCATGGATCAAATCGTGGCACTCGAAGCGTGTGCAGTCCGAATGAAATCTCAAGATCTTGAGTGGGTAACTGATGCGATCGCCGTCAACCGGGAGGTGGGGGGCAATCTCACTGAACTGTTGGCTGCGGTGTCTGAGACGATTCGGGCGAGGCATCGTCTAGGTCGCCAGGTATCGGCCTTGAGTGCCGAAGGAAAAATAAGTGCGCGTATTTTGTTATCGATGCCTCTTCTTGTGTTCGGCTGGCTGTTCTTGACAAACCGATCGTATGCGCGTGAGCTATTCAGCGGACCTGGGCCAATACTGCTGGTGGCTGCAGGGGTGTCGATGACGATCGGTTCCCTGTGGCTCCGGCGAATCATTCGGGTCGAGTACTAGGAGTATCAATGCCGATATACGTGTACGTTGCAATTTGTGGCGTTGTGGGGTCAGTCGGTTTGTTCCGATGGGCGTTCTCATCATCGGGGCCGCGAACCGGTGTACTGGTGAAAGACCGTCTTGGCCCGGCTATATCGTCGAGCAGGTTGACTAACGATTTAAGTGGTCGGCGAGTGCTGTCACTTTTTAATCACATTCCCGGCCTTCGGTCTACTGATGAGTTGGCCAAACGAATAAGCCGCGCCGGCCTGCCATGGCGGGCGGCCAATGTTCAAGTGATCAAAGCAGCGATTGCTCTTGGCTCGATTGTCTTTGGGTTGCTTGTTCTAGTTGCTACGAAGAAGTTGAGTGTGCCGATTCTCGTGTGGCTGGTTGGTTTGGTAGCCGTACTGTTGCCAGAGGTGCGCATTGGTCAGGTAGCCGAAGACCGGCAACGATCGATTGAACTGGAACTTCCTGATTTGCTTGATCGTCTCACCATTTCGATGGAAGCCGGTCTCGGTTTCGATTCGGCACTCGCTCACGTTGTCGCTGACAAGCAGGGCCCTTGTCATGACGAATTTCGGAGGGTCTTGCAAGACCTTCGGCTGGGTGTGCCTCGTGATGTGGCCATGGCATCGCTCAGCGATCGAACAACGGTTTCCGATCTGAGACTGGTGGTATCGGCCATTTTGCAGTCGAGTAAGTATGGCCTGCCGCTCTCGAATGTGTTGCGCATTCAAACTATTGAATTGCGAGACAAGCGCTGGGCTAGGGCCCAAGAACGGGCTATGAAGATTCCGGTCAAAGTGTTACTCCCACTTATCTTCTGCATTTTGCCCACACTGTTTCTGGTGATTGTTGGGCCAGCCGTGATTCGCATTGCCCGGACACTTTGATGCGCTCCTCACGTTTATTGAAACGGAAAAACCTGCCATGAACACTACGACGATTGATTTGATCGCTATCGACGCTGACCGGGTAGCGGTCGGCCGATCGCCAGTCAGTCAATCAACGTCTTTGCGGCACCTGCTTGACAACCTCGACGCTGGCGACGTCGCCGTAGATCATGCCGGAATCCAGCCCCTTGGGTTCGACCCCCTCGACCGGGTGCTGGGGGGTGGTCTACATCTTCATGATCTGATGGTCGTTGCCGGGCGGCCCGGCATTGGGAAAACAGTGGCAGTGCTGCAAATGGCTCGCAACCTGGCTCGTAGCGGCTCGACGGTCGTCTTTGCCTGCTTCGAACACGATGCTGCAGCATTGTTGGCTCGCCTACTTGCCCTCGAAATTGGTGGCGTGAAGGTCGCCCATACCGATTGGTACCGAATGGACGGCGTGCGTTCTCGTCTCGACCAGGTGATGGCAGGGCGCGCATCGTTGGCCTCGTTAAGTATTGATCCACTACTTCGAGCGGCACGGGCGTGCGTTGATGAATATGCGGATTCGCTGCACATTGTTCAAGCCGCCCCGTCGAAAACGGGCGTCGCGGAGCTTGCTCAAATCGTTGATCGGGTTCGTTCAGGCCCGACGGTGTTGTGCGTTGATTACCTGCAAAAAGTTCGAGCAACCCAAAAGATGGGTCATGCCGATCATGTTTCTGAGGTCATGGCCGACCTGCGTGAATTGTCACTTGAGACGCAAACCTCGATCATCGCCATCGCAGCTTTGAGCGGCACTGGCCTGAACCGGCGGCGAGTGCACCTCGCCCATCTCGATACTGCGGCCTCCGTGGCCTATGACGCAGACGTTGTGTTGGTACTGGAAGAAAAGGCCCGCATCGTTGCGGCGAATCAGTTGGCTAACACCACCGACCAAGCTGATCGCTTCGCCAGACGGGTGGTATTCACCGTCGAAAAAAACCGGGGTGGCGTTGCGCCCATAGACCTTGAGTTCGTAAAAGACTATGAGCACTTTCGGTTCGACCCTGCGGGCGGGTTTGTGCAGGAGCAGCTAGTTAACGATCAACTTGCCGCCGACCTTGACTAGGCGCGCCTACCTTGACTAGGTGCCGACCTTGACAAGGTCGAATCTGCGTGACGACTAGTCACCGGTGCCAATCAGGGTGAGCCAATCGTCGACGGAGGCGTTTCCTTGGGCAACCGAGCCGGAATCTGCTCGTGACTTTGCGAGCGCATCGATCGTTGGTTGGTCGAGCGCTCCAGAAACTGCCACGTCGTATTTGTTAATACGCAGTGCGAGTTGCAGGGCTTCGATGGTTTCTTTAGGTGAACTGGTGGTTACTTCTGAAACCAGGGCTAGCCAGGTGGCCTGATTGGTTGCGTCGGTTTCAGGAAGTTGCTTTTCACGTTGGAATGCCTTGAGTGCAACACCAGTTTTCGGCCCAAAGTCGCCATCAGAAGATACCTTCACCCCGGCGGCGATCATCAGTTTTTGCATGACGCGCACCCGATCAGATTTTGTTCCGACCGCAAGTGCCGGCCAACTCAGTCGACTCGGTTGGGCCACCACCGCTGAAGTTGGCACCACGATCAAAAGGGTGGTGTCGGCGGTGAGCGTAGAGTCAGCCGAACTTTTTGAACTGCTGCAGCCGACGAGAGCGGCGCTTGCCAACGCGCAGGTCATAACCATGCACAACGCATACGTACGGCGCAACGCAGGTGGTTTGGCGTGAATGTTCGTCATGAAATTCCTTACTCAAGCCGTAAAGTTTGATGGTGAGAACGCGTACCCTTCGCAGAGTACCCGCTATCGCGATTGAATACCTCGAAGTGAATGATCAAGCGACGCGCGATCAGCGGCTTGACGACCCGCATGCCATCCCGCGACATTCGTTACTGAGGTAGAACGCGAAACAGTTTTCGGAAATATCTTGTCGGAGAAATTTGTGACCGCAGCCTCTCGAGTCGCCAGCACCGGAACCAAGCTGTCGCCGATCGAAAGTTTTGCCTCGTCAGTGGCATGCTTTGTTGCACTACGCAGGCGTTCACCAATTCGTTGCGCGAACGCAACCAAGAAGGCTTTGCGAAATGATCTCGTTGTACTTTGACCCCACGAGTCAACGGTTTTTCCGGCCGCCATCATTGACGTGGTGGCCTGAGTCAATAGCGAGGTGAACAGTAACTCGACGATATCAAGGTCTGTGTCGAAGCCGAAGACGGTGCAAAATGCGAAGTTGGGTGTGAGTACAGCCCGACACCGATTTTCGTTCGCCACTGCACCGAGCAACATCGACTTAGCATCGCTATACGGGTCGTCAAGATGTATGCGGCGTGCCGTGGCTGAATCATGAACCGAGCTACGTGCATCGAGCATCGCAATATCAATAGCGTGTCGGGCCATCAGCTCTTGAGCCTTGGAAGTAAGCGCATCGGCCTCTTCCTCGAATGTGGTCGATTCGGCCTTTGCCAACAGCGATCGCACCTTCGAAAGCACCTTCTCATCGAGATGAGATGTACGTCGAGGCGAAACGGCAACGCCGATAGGTTGGGTTCCGGGGGGCGGAAGAAAGCTGGGCAGGATCGGTAATCGAGAGGTGAATTCGATGATTTCTAAGGCGACTCGAAGTTCGTTGATACGACGAAGTTCGTCAAGGATTGATCCGCTGGCTGGCTCAGAAAAGCAAGTGCTCTTTTGACCATCGGTCGGCGTGAGTTGGTCAAGTTGGCTCGCCCAACGAGGGTCAACAAATGCTGGTTGGGCTTGGTGAAACTCTGCACCAATGCCAGCCACACACATGGCGCGGTGATCGGGCGAGAAGTGTTTCGTGATGACGTGCACAATGTCGAGTGGTTGCCAGCCCGATGACCACAAGATCGACATGGACTGAAATAATCTTGTTTCAACCAGGTGTGCACCAACGTTTCCGGGTAACGCAGCAAGTGTTTCAACGGCGCAAAGCAGGTCTTCTTCGTTTCCTCGTTGTAGCGCGTGGATGGCTCGGATGATCGCAGACCGTCCTATCGCCGAGGCCGCTTCCGGGTCGAATTGCGATGGGCTAGCCGGGTTTGGGTTTTGAGCCAAACGCCGAAACATCGCGTCTTCGGCCGCAGCCTCACGGTTGTGATGTTGAAGGTTGCGTCGTTTGGCGTCGCGTCTTTTCTGGCTTTGAGTTCCCACCCCAAAATGATGACAGAGGGGTATGTCAAATTTCGCCTCGTAGGGAAGCAATTGGTCCTTTTCTACTAAAGGTTGACGACGCAACTTTATGCAGACTTCTTTACCTTGACGTCAGTGAACGCGCGTTCAGCGTATTCAGCACGGAGCCGGGAGAACCATTATGGAGCGGTTACAGCGACACAGCCTGCACCACAACCTCAGACGCAACCTCGGTCGGTTGCAGCCGTGGCTTCTCGCCATTGCGTTGGTGACATTTGGGTTGATAGCGGTTCCCGGAAACGCTATTGACGGCGTAGGTCCCCTTGACGTGCCGAACCCGAACACCAATAGTCTGCAGACCTATTGCACCACTAACTACCCCGGCACACTCGCCGTGGTGATCTCGACCGGTGGTGTGTCAAACGGGGCGATTAACACGACCGTCAACGATGGGTTTTACCTGAAATGGCGCGAGACGTTCACTGCCGTCGCTGGCACGATTAACAATGTCGAGGCCGAGATCTTGGAGCTTCGGGTTGGAAGTGCCGCCGGAACAGTCTTGCAATACGTCGCGGCGTTCTCGTTTGTCGGCGGAAACGATACGTATCGCTTCGACATCGGCACCCCGGTTTCGTCGAACACCGTTGGTGGGGTTTTCCCAGCCGACTCGTTGAAAATGGCGAACTTCAACGGAAACAATTTCACCCATTGGGGGTTTTGTGCTTACGCCACGCTCGTCCCGGTAGCTGTCTCTAAGACGGTCGCCCAGGGCGGAAGTGGCAATTTCGTTTTCACCGTGTCCTGCACGGTGATTTCGAAGGGAGCAGCAGTGACATGGGCCGGCTATCCACTTGAGGTAACCGTCGCCGTCGTGGGTGGCGGCCCTGTCACTGTTGTTTCACCAGTATCTGTGCCCGTAGGTGCGAACTGTACCGCGACCGAAAAGGCCGGAGCCGGTGATGAAGCTCTGTACACACACGAAGGCCCGCAGTCGAAAGCAACAACGGTGACCGGCGCAACCTTCACGTTCACGAATATCCTCAGAGCCGGAAAGTTGTCGTTCAGAAAGACGCTTGTGGGGGCAGTTGTCGGAGAGCCTTACAACTTTTCGTTCAGCGTCACTTGCAACAATCCTGCTTTCAACACAACCTTCTCCCTTCCCTCCGCTGCCGTTGGTGTTGACCCTCTCCTCTGGATTAGTGGTGATGTTCCGTCAGGTGTTACCTGCGTTGTCACCGAAACTGCTGCGACCCCTGCGGGCGCTTGGGCGGTAACGGGCTCACCTACCGTCGCCACGGCAGTGGTTGCTGGCGTTACAACGGTAACCGCTGGAGTGACAAATACTCGTAAGTTAGGTTACTTTGTGATCGCAAAGACTACGAGCGATGGGGTAGTCGCACCGTTCACTTTCGATGTGGTGTGTGGTGGAGCACTTGTCGGCGATGACGTCATCGTGAACTCTGGTGGTTCATCGTCGGTCCTTGGCCCGTATCCGACCGGTACTGAATGCACCATTACGGAAAATCCCCCTCCGTCAGATCTGTACACAACCGGCAGCGCGCAGACGTTCATCGTTACCGAGTCGACGCTCGCCCTGCCCACGATCAAGACGTTCGTCAATACCCGAAAGACCGGCAAGTTGTCGTTTACGAAAACGATCAGTGGGGCAGTGCAAGGCGAGGTGTATTCGTTCTCGTTCGCGCTCACCTGTAGCAACTCGACGTTCAATACGACGTTTACCTTGCCCGAAGCTGACGCTGATCCACTGACCTGGACGAGCGGAAATATTCCGACATTCGTCACCTGTTCCGTGAGTGAAACCGGATCAACCCCGACCGGGGCATGGAATGCGACCGGCTCGCCCACCGCGGCAGTCGCAGTGGTATTCAACACCACGACTTCGCTTGCGAGCATCACGAATACCCACACGGTTGGTTACTTCGTCGTTGCCAAGACCACTAACGATGGGGTGGTTGCGCCGTTTACCTTCGACGTGACCTGTGGCGGTCTGCCCGTGACCGACATTCTGTTGGTCAACTCAGGTAGTTCATCCGGAGCATTCGGACCATTCTCGACCGGTACGTCGTGCACCATTTCGGAACGCCCCGACAATCCAGACGTCTACGACGAGGGTGCGCCGCAGACCTTTATGATCACAGAATCATCAGCAGCTGCCCCGGTCGTGAAGTCGTTTGTGAATACTCGAAAGACCGGAAAGTTGTCGTTTACCAAAACGATCAGTGGGGCCGTGCGAGGCGAGGTGTATTCATTCACCTTTGCGCTCACTTGCAGCAACGCAACCTTCAACACGACGTTTACGTTGCCAGAAGCTGATGCCGATCCGCTTGTGTGGGTCAGTGGTGACATTCCGACCGGTGTGAGCTGTACCGTTGCCGAAACGGCATCGACACCTGTCGGGGCTTGGCTGATCTTGGGCTCGCCTACCGACTCGGTGAAGGTCGTTACTAACGCGACGACAGCCCTCGGCGGCATAACCAACGAACGGCACTACGGGTCGCTAACGATCACGAAGTTGGTTTCCGATGGGGGGACAGGCCCATTCACCGTCGACTACGTCTGTAAGCTAGGTACACTTATTGTTGCGCAAGGAGACGATGTCGCAGTTTCATCGTCTGTACCGATAGTCGTAGAGGGTCTTGCGACTCAATCAGTATGCGAAGTTACTGAAAACAGTGCCGCCGGCTACACCACGACGTATTCCGTCAACGGGGGCGTCGCGGTTAACGCTCCTCCTACCGGTGTCGTGATCACCTCAACGAGAAACGTGGTTGCAATCACGAACACGGCTATCCCACCGAAGCTCACGCTCGTCAAGGTGGTGGCCAAGCCGGCAACCAGTGCGAACCCTGCGACAGCGAGCAGTTGGACGCTCAGCGCTTCCCCGTCGCCTGTTGTTGCTGGAACGCCGACGGTACTGAGCGAAACTGGCAATGTCGGTCTTACGGGAACATGGGTCGCAAGCGACTGGACGTGCAGTGGAACGGGGCTGACTTCGCAATCGGGGTCGAACGGTTCGACCGTCGTACTCGCCCGGGCTGCTGCAGTCTCCTGCACGATCACGAACAGCCTGGTTGAACTGCGCATTGTGAAAGACATCGCAATCAGGGTCGGTGCTACTTGCGGTGATGATGAGGTGTGGCTTGACAGCCTCAGTCTTGTGGTGGCCAGTACACCGTTGTGTTACCGATTCACGATCACTAACACCGGCTCAACGTTGCTTGAAAATGTGAGCATTAGCGACCCGTTCCTTGGGCTTGTCGCAGTGCCATGCGGTGCAACCTCGCTTGCACCTGGCGCTTCAACATCGTGTGTCCAGTCGCACACTGCGAGCTTTACCGCTGGTTCGGTACGTACAAATACAGCCACGGCGAACGGGTGCGCTTCGATCGGAACAAAGCCGTGTGTTTCGCATACCGATACCGCAACCTACGTTGCGACATACCAAGGCTTTACCCCCGGTTTTTGGAAGAATCACACCGCAACAAACAGTAACAACGGTTGGCGTGCGGTGTATATCCGGCGCTGCATTCCGCCGTTAACCGAAACCTCAGTGGGTGCGGCTGACTACTGGAACAGCCCGTTGACTGCAGTGTTCCCAGGCATCGGAACCGTTGTGGTGGCAAAGCCGGGCGACAAAAAAACATGGGTGACCATCGCCAACTACAACGGAACCGGTAGGCCAATGACGATGCTCCAGTCCCTTGGTTTGCAAGGGGGTAGCGGTGATGCTGGTGCCAACGAAATCTTGTTGCGTGCTGCGACTGCGGCTTGGCTCAACGCCTGTTTTAACGAGACTGATCCAACGTTGCTGATCGGGTCGACGTGGCCGCAATCCAGTGCAACTATCTCGGCAAATACGGTGTCAGCTCTCACCACAAAGACTCGGGCTGACCGTATCGTATTGGCCAGTCTGTATGACTTGTGGAACAACACCGGAACCCACTTCATTGACTGGAGCCGCTAGTCGTTGGTGACATGCCCGAACCTTAATTGTTATCCGGCGTCAGGTATGGCTGACGCGAAAGAACAATTCGTGTAGACCCGCAATGAGCGATGTTGGGTCGCGAGTATCAGCCACGACCACAGGCAAGATCGACCACCCGATAACTGTAAGACCCCGATCGCGCACCATGGTCCGTCCCCAATCGCTTGGGTTGGAGTGGTGCTTCCAACTTTGCGCTTCAAGGCCGCATCGAACTGCTGGCCAAGCCACATCGAGAACCCGCTTTCTTGCGTTCGGAAGGATCACCTCGAAGTTTCGTACGGGTGTCGGAAGCAAATGTTGTTTCAACAGGCGACTGAGGTCTTGCTCAAGGAAACTTCGGACAATTCCTTGCCCGTTGAGTCGTTCGTTGAGAAGGTACGCGAGCATCGGCCGGCCTCGGTATTTACCCGCTTCATCGTGCGCACGCTGAAGTCGCTTCCATGAGATCGATTTAGATTGGAACAAGGAATCCATGGCTACGGCGAGCTCATTTTCGTTGAGAACTGAAGCGCTTTCGATCACCGCCCACCAAGGTTGAGATACCGGAATCTCGAAGTAGCTTCGAAGGTTTGCTTTGGAAGGAATGGCGCGCCGATGGGCTCGAATGCCCGGAGGGCGGTAGTGATGCGGGCTGGAAATTTCTGACTTCAACGAATTCGCCTTTTGAGTAGCGCCGAATACGGCTAGCGCTGAGGTATGCGAAACCCAGGAATCAGGCAATACCAGAGCGGCGGCCATTGCTCGCCGTGCCGGGGTTAACTCGACATTGCCGAGACGCCGTACGCCGACAGCCACGCCAGCAAGGGTGTTTGCTTTCATTCGGTTGCCAATAGCTTCGCGGCAGTGACCTGCAGCGTAAAGTTCTGATGTCGGCACGAGACCGTCATATCTGGCGGCGAGTTCAGCAATAAGACGATCGAGCGCAAGGTTGGGCGTCATGGTTCACCTCAAAGTCGGTAAGGGACTATTGCGAGGCGAACCCGAATTGTTACCCTGCGTCAGGTTTGGCTGACGCGAGCGCACAATCGGGCTGCGAAAGCAAGAGATTAGCCGTCGTGATCGGTCACGCCCGGCAACTTCCAGTCATTGCCCCGTGATGTAATTCGCGTTGGGGAAAACGAAATACCCAACCGCGGAAACAACGTCACCGATCGTGCCGAGCCTGACCATGGGTATCTGGTCAATCGGTTGTGAGATGCTCGTTTCGATCACACCTGGTGCGATCACGTTCTGCTGGCCAGCTGTACGACCTGTGGAGCAATACCGGAACCCACTTCATTGACTGGACTCGTTAGACGTCGGTGCCATTGCGAGCAGCAGAGTTCCGAAGGCAGCAAGTGTGAGCGTCACTGCAATGATGACCCCGGGGCCAAGGCGGTCGACTAGTTTTCCGGTAAATGTAGGCGCGCTTATTGCACCTACATTTGCTGCAACCAGTTGATACCCAGCAAGCCGTGAAGCATTACTAGAACCGTGAAGCTGAGCCGTATTTGCTAGTAGCGAAGGGATGATCGGCGCAAGAGCGACACCGACGAGTAGAAGGGCAGCAGCGGCCATCACCGCAGGTAAAAAGGGGAGAACGCCGACCAAGGCAAAACCAGTTGCACTAAAACTGAGTAAACCAATTCGCTTCGTACGTTCTGAAATCGCAGGTCGAGAGAGCAATAAACGCCCGATTGTGAGACCACCCCAAAATGCACTGACCCCTAGCGCTGCCGCGCGAGTCGAAAGGTTGCGGTGATCTACAAGGTACGTGTTTGCCCACGTTCCGAGGGTGACCTCTAGGCCAACAAAGGCTGCGTAGAGAGCGAGGGTCATGGCGACCCAACGGGGCACGAGTCGGGGTCGTTCGGTCACCTGGTGAGAGGGTGTTTCAGGAATAGGCCACACGTCGCCCGTTCGTAAGGTGCTGATGGCGACCACAATGCCCCAAGCCGCTACTAAGCCAACGGCGATGCGCCAATTGCCACTGAGTGCCACGACCAGCGGCCCGATGGTCGCGCCTACCCCGTAACAGCCATGAATTAGCCCGGCTCTTACGTCGCCGATTCTGGTGATGAAACCAGCCCCAACCGAGTCGATGACCCCCGAGACCAAGCCCACCGCCGAAACCGCGCACAAAAAGAGCGGCCAACTCGATGCAACAGCGAGCGAGGTAGCGGCAAGCACAAAGGCGAAAATCCCACCCACCAGGGCACGCCCCATTCCAACCCGTCGGATTAAGGTACGCCCGCTTATTGAGGTCAATAGGCGGCTGAGCCCGTAAACAAATCCAACGAAGCCAAGTGTTCCCAGTGATTTGTTGAAGCGAATTTGTACTTCAGGCCAGATGACGCCAAGCATCGAAGCTGGCAAGGCAAATGATGCAAACAGAAGGGCCATAGTTCGAACCCCAGACGCGTTCGAACTGGGTGGATTCTGCAAGGCCATCACAGCCACGATAGCGCCGTCGGGGTGCCTTGCCAGCGCCATCGTTGTGACACAAACCCAGATCAAGCTCTTTGTGTAGTCCACACCTCAGGAGCAAACATGTCAGATTCCCATTCCACGAGCCAACCTGCGTCACACACCTCGCACGCATCAACGAGTTTGACCGTCCCGATCGGCACCCTATTGGTCGTTTTGCTAATTGGTGTGGTCGCCGCCCTATTGTTGGCGACTCTCGCCCTCTCACGTCAGTTATCGAACAGCGGTTCGAAGGAAGCGGCAGTGCTTCGAGACGTCGACGAATCGAATGTGTCGCCGGCGAGCCCCACCCCATCAAGCTATTCGTCACGCAGTATTTCGACCGAAGGCAGTGCAGTACGTCGAGTTGCCCCCGATCTTGCGAGCATCACCCTGGTAGTCAAAACCCGGACTGCCAGCCCGGCCGATTCGCAACGCACGAATGACGAGACCCAACGGGCGGTGATCGCAGCGGTGCGCACGGCAGGGGTTGACCCGAAGCAGATCAACCCTTCGGGCCTGGATATCTCGGAAGATGAGCGAATCGTCGATGACGTGCGCATCATCGAATACATCGTGCAAACCGAAGTGCACATAGAGATAAAGGACCTCAAAAATGTCAGTCTGGTTCTTCAAAAGTCGTTCGCCGCCGGTGCCACCACGGGCCGGGTCGAATTCAAAACGAGCCGCCTGCGAGAACTCCGGGATCTGGCTCGAAAAGATGCTGTCAAAGCTGCCAAAGATAAGGCTAGAGACCTCACCGAAGGTGTTGATGCGACGGTCGGGAAGGTGATTTCAATCAGCGAAGGAACCTTCGGGTACTGGGCACCAACCCAGCAAAACTCTGTACGTGACAATCGTTCAAGTGAAACGCCATCGGGCCCAGCCAACGCCGGGGATGGTTCGATGGAAGATCAATTCGGTGGCGGTCTCATCAGTATCTCTGCATCGGTTTCGGCGACCTTCGAGATGAACTGAGCGCGTTGAGATGCATTGGGCGGTCACACCCTCACCAGATTGACGCGAGAATGATCGCATCGAAAACGCTCATATTCTCGTGGTTGACGATGAGCCGGGCATCGTCGACGTGCTGACGTTTGCACTAGACGAAGCTGGCTTCCGGACCTCGGTAGCAACCGATGGCCCCACCGCGCTTCGTATGGCACTCACTGAACCAATCGACCTGATCTTGCTTGACGTTATGTTGCCGGGTCTTGATGGGTTAGAAGTATGTCGACAGGTTCGTTCGGTGAGTGATGTTCCTATCGTCATCGTTAGCGCAAAGGGTTCTGACACCGAGCGAATCGCCGGGCTTGAATTGTTTGCCGATGACTATGTAGTCAAACCGTTTAGCCTAGGGGAACTCACTGCGCGCATACAAACAGTGTTGCGACGAAGTCGTCGTGAATTTCAGCCCACTGCCTCGGCCGTGGGTGAAACTGCAGCAGCGTCGAACTCACTTGTTCACGGCTTGTTGCACCTTGACTTTGAGACGTTCATTGCCACCTGGAACGACATTGTGATCGAACTCACCCGAATTCAGTTCGATCTGTTAGCTGTGTTGTTTCGCCGACCCGGAATTGTGTTTCCGCGAGGCCAACTTTTAACTGAGGTCTGGGGACAGTCGTATAACGAAGACGTTCGTACCGTTGACTCAATGGTGAAGAGGCTTCGTAGCAAACTACGCGATGCCGGGGCGCCCGCTGACCTCATCGAGAGTCGCCGCGACCGGGGTTACCTGCTGCAACCAGCACTGCTTGACGCTGAACCATGAAGTCGCTCGCGTTACGGCTCGTGGTTACCTACGTTGCCTTGATAGTCGCCATGACTACGGTTGCGGGAATTGGCATTCTCGGGCTTACCAAAAAGTACTTTGTTGACGCTGAACGCCAATCGATTTTGGTACAGGCCCGGGTCGTTGCTCGGTCGTGCGATGACGTATGCGTCGACAGCGGAAATGGTCAGTTCACCTTAACCGAGGGGAATCTTCCGGCAGCCTCAAACATCGCACGCAATCAGCAAAACGCACCATCAGATTATTCGGTAGGTCAGGTCGACCCGTCAGCACAACAAAATCTGCAGGCGTTGGTTCCGAGCAACATTTTGATCTTTACTGCCTCTGCCGATCGGTCGACCCTCACGGCACCAGTGAAATTGGCACTTGCCGGTCGAGAGGCTACGACCACCTCCCAAAAGGCAGTTGTTGCTGTTGTACCCATTCGCCGCAATGGCAAAGTAGTTGCCGCAGTACAAGCGTCAGGAACGCTGGCTAACGTACAGGCGGTTCTTGATGACGTGCGTCGGCAGGTGTTGATTGCACTGATTGCCTCGGCGGTTCTGGCATCGCTCATTGGTGTTTGGAGAGCCCGGTCGATTGCCAAACCAATACGTGAGCTTACTGTTGCGGCAAATCAACTCAGTGCCGGAAACTTCGATGCTCCGCTTCCACCTGCTCGATCAGCCGATGAACTCGGAGAGCTGACGAAATCGTTTGATGTGCTGCGTAGTGCCGTAAAATCTGAACTCCGCGCCCGTTCAGCGTTTGTTGGTGATGCCAGCCATGAACTTCGAACCCCACTCACTGCTATGCGCGGGGCTGTCGAGATTCTTCGTTCCGAAGCTGGCGCCCGCCCCGAGGTGCGTCAACGATTTCTCATGTCGCTTGATACCGAGATGAATCGTTTGCTGAAGTTGGTAGAAGATTTGCTCACTTTGAATAGTTCCGACCATCAAGCCCGGCGATCAAACTGGGAGCCGATACATATCGAACAACTCGTAGGTGAGGTTATGACTGACTTACAGCCCCTCGCGCTTCAACGAAATATCGAGTTGGTGTTCGAGAGGGCGACTGATGGCAGCGCGAAAGTCGTGAGCCCTGTGGTGTTGGGTGATCAGGCTTCCCTTCGCCAACTGCTGATCAACGTTGTTGATAACGCAATGGTTCACGCGCCTGACGGAAAGACAATTGACGTTACGGTCGGCGCTGTTGGTATCGAACAGGGTCTCGTTATTGAGGTTCGAGATCGTGGTCCGGGGTTAGAGGCAGCTGATCGACTGCGAGTGTTTGATCGCTTCACTCGCCTTGACGCAGCAAGAACTCGTAACTCTGGTGGTGCTGGTTTGGGCTTGTCGATTGCTCGGGTGATCGCAAGGGACCATGGTGGCGACGTGACCTTTGTTGACCCTCTTGACGGTGGGCCGGGCATAGCCGTTCGAATCTGCCTACCGCTCTCAGCGACCCGCTTGCAGCAAAATTTGTTCTTTCGCGTCAGCTAGACCTGACGCGAAAGAACAATTGACTGAGATCCGCGAGAAGGGAACTTGGGTCGCGGGTGTCCGCCACAACAACGGGCAGGATTGTCCACCCGATCGCAGCGAGACCACGGTCGCGAATCATCGTTCGCCCCCAATCGGACCGGAGCAGGCAGGGCGGATCGTTTCAGAGCAACACTGAGGTCTTGTTCTAAAAAGCTGCGGACGATTTCCTGTCCATTCACACGGTCATTCAACTGTCTGGCCAGTTTTCGCCTTACCTCGATACCGACCTGCTTCGTCATGAGTTCGCCCATAAACAGCAAGCGCCGAAGTATGCGAAATCCAAGAGTCAGGCAAAACAAGTGCCGCAGCCATCGCTCGTCTGAGAGGGGTTAGTTCGATACTTCCGAGCGACCTTACCCCGGGGGTAATCCAAGCAAGGCTGTTGACCCTGGCCCGATTACCAACCGCTTCGCAGCAATGCCCTGCGTCATACAAGTCTCTCGTCGGTATAAGACCGTCGTAGCGGCGCGCAAGCTCACCGATGAGTCGATCGAGCGGAAGCTTCTGCGTCATTGTTCACCTCAAAGTCAGTAGGACTATGTCGAGGCGAACCCAAAATTGGTACCTCGCATCAGTCAGGGCTGACGCGAAAGAACTAACGGCTGCGAACCAATACCCTAACCGCCGGAGAGGCCTTGCATGAGCGTGAGGTCGTCACCTTCACCGACGCTTGACGAGAGGTCACGAACCACTTCATCGTTCACGAAAATTCGCATGTGCTGTCGCAGCTGACCTTGCTCGTCGACCACTCGAAACCGCATCCCCGGGTACTGCCGGTCAAGGTCGTCCAACACCTCATTAATGGTTGCGCCGATCGCCTGAGCGCTCTTTGCTTCGCCTGTATACGATCGAAGTGCAGATGGTATGCGAACGTGCATTAAGCCGGGTCCGCGTATTCGACAGAGTAAATTTCAGGGAGATGTGCCGCGATGCAACGCCACGAGGAACCTTCATCGGAACTTCCCCAAACTTCGCCGCTCGTCGTTCCGAAATACACACCGACCGTATCGTACCGGTCGACAGTCATGGCCTGGCGTTTCACGGTAAACCAGGCGGTTGACGGAAGGCCCGTGTCACCGCGAGCCCATGTCTGGCCGGCATCACGCGTGACGTAAGCAGCTGGCCGACCACCGGGGCTTGTGCGGGGCCAAACATCGGTTCCATCCATGGGGAACACCCATGCCGTATTTGGGTCGCGTGGGTGCAACTCGATTGGGAAACCAATGTCACCGATCGCAACTGGCATGTTATTCCCGATTCGCTCCCACCTCGATGTGCCCCGTTCCATCTTGTAGATGCCGCAATGATTTTGTTGGTAGAGCCGATCTGGTTGCAGGGGGTGCATTCGCACGCAGTGCGGGTCGTGCCCAAATTCGGCGTCCTGCGACGGAAATGGGGTTTCGCAACCGGCGTTGAGAGGCCTCCAATCTACGCCCGCATCAGTCGTTTCGAACACCCCACCTGACGAGAGCCCAATGTACATGTGCTTACGATCTCGAGGATCAATAATGATTGAATGCAACATCGAACCGTCGGGGGTGTTCTGTTCTGGCCACTCTGCCCACGTCGACCACATCGGATGATCGTTCCAGCCATCAACCGGGGCCCACGAATCACCCCCATTTTCGCTACGAAACAACCCCTGAGGTGAGCAGCCTGCGTACCAGACGTCTGGTTCAGAGGCGTGTCCTGGCGTCAGCCAAAACACCGCTTTCACACTTCGTAATAGGGGTTCGCCGGTGTGGAATGCTGGCGGCTGACTGGCTTCGGTCCACGTCTCGCCAAGATCGTCTGATCGAAACACGGTTGGTCCCAGGTGGCCCGTGCTGACCGCAAGCAACAAGCGGCGGTGGTTTCTCGGATCGAGAACCACGTGTTGTGCGATGTGGCCGAGGAACATAGGTTCGCTGGTCGTCCATGTCGCTCGGTGTTCGTCACCCCGAATCACAAAAACACCCTTTCTGGTTCCGACGAGCAAAGTGGGTTTCGTAGGTGTTGGCATCGTGTTCCTCCGAAAATAAACCTATCGTGTCGCGATGATCTTGGCTCAGACCCCCATCACGATTTCCGGGCCGTTTCGAGCACCGGCTCAAATGTTGGCCAACCAGTCATACGGTGGCCACAAAAGTGTGCACGATGCCGAGTCGGCTGCTGCAATCGGATTGGCCGGTGCTCCGATCGAAGGACCGACCCACTTTTCTCAGTTCGAGCCGCTCGCTGCAGCAATCTGGGGCGACAAATGGTTTACCAACGGTTGTATTAGCTCGCACTTTCTCAATATGGTGATCGAAGGTGAACAAGTTCAGGCCCACCTATGTTGTGATCACGTTGGTGACACCATTGGCCGAATCGATGCTTATAAGGCCGATGGAACCCCCGTGCTTACGGGTACTGCGTCGATCGGGCCGCATCACAGTGAGACAGAACTTGCGAAGCGTTTGGCGGCAGCGATTGAACGCCCACCGGTCGAGCTTCGAGTCATCGATCAATTACGTGTTGGCCAGCGAGGAGCAGATGATGATGTTGTTGCTATGGGGTTCGATGATCATATGGGTGAGTTGTACCCGTTCAGTCTGAGGGAGAAACTTCAATTGATCACTGAAGAAATTGCGTACTTCCAACCCGGTGCGGCGACTCCGTGGGGTGGCGAGATAGTTCCTATCGAAATGCTCAGTGTGCTTACCGGATCATCTTCGGCTCGGTCGAACTTTAAGGTGCGCCAGCCATCCGTTGGTCTCTTCATTGACCTCGAGGTGCGACTGCTCAACGGCCCAGTTTTTGTAGGCCGGCCATATCGACTCGAACGCGAGATCCTGGCGCGCAGTTCTAGTAAACGAACCGAGTCGTATTGGACCCGGACCACACTCCAAGATGGCGATCTTGCGGTCGCCGAGGTGTTGTTGCATTCAGGCGTGTTCACTTCCTCTTACGTAGGTTAAGGGTACGGTACCAACATGAGTAACTTCAACGGACGAACTGCGTTGGTGACCGGTGGTGGTCGAGGTATTGGGCGGGGCATATCGGTTTTGCTCGCTGAACGGGGTGCAGCGGTTGCGGTGAACTACGCTAAAGACGCCGAAAGCGCAGCCGATTCAGTTGATTTCATCACGTCGAACGGTGGAGTCGCTCGGGCATACGGTGCCGATGTGGGCGACCCGGAAGCGATCGAGGCGATGCTTGAAAGTGTCACGGCAGACTTTGGCGCCGTTGATCTTTTGGTCAACAACGCCGGTGTCGCGTCACGAGGGCGAAGCGTTTCTCAGTCTCGACCTGACGAGGTAGAGCATCTACTACGCGTGCATGCGATTGGGCCCCATCACTTGTGTCGGCTGGTTCTTCCCTCTATGCGAGAACGGGTGTCAACGGTGGGTCGGGCAGACATTGTGATGGTGTCGAGCGTTGCTACCGACGCGCATGCTGCCTTCGGGGCCCCGTACAATATGGGTAAGGCCGCGATGGAGTCGTTAGCGTTTACGCTCGCAAAAGAAGAAGTTGCGAATGGCATACACGTGAATGTTGTTGCCCCCGGTCTTGTCGTGAGCGATATGGGCCGACGACTTGCGAAGGCCGTGGCAGGTGTGAGTGACATCCACGAACTTGATGCTTCGTTTCCTTTTGGGCGGGTATGCGAGCCCGAAGACGTGGCACGAGTTGTTGCGTTCCTTTGTTCAACCGATGCAGGGTACGTCACAGGTGAGCGAATCCGTGTTCACGGAGGCGGTCAGTCGATGCGGTGATTGGTGCGGCGACCGATGTAACGAGCGCAGGAATCGTACGAGTTGGGTCAGTCGGCGTAACTGGCTTGGGGAAACACTTCGAGCCAATTCTTCATTGCGTGCAGTGACGTGGAACGCTTCGATGCGTTGATGCGCAAGTCTGAGAGCATCATCTGGGTGCATAAAGTCTGTGTGCATTTGCTACCAGTCTCCGGGTGAGCGTGAATCGGTTCCGTATCGTGCGACGGCCACGTTAAGTAGGACGAACACAAACGTTGTGACAAGTACGGCCATGAGTTAATGTCCTTTCGTGTTGAATGTTAAAAAGATCCTCGCATTCCTGCATTAATCTGTCTAACGAATATTCTTCATGGAGATGATGATGAACTTGAATCAACCCTGGGAGATCGACACTCGCCATCTCATGGCGTTGGTTGCGATCGCCAAGACGCGCTCGGTCAGTAGGGCAGCCGACGAATTGGGTTATGGCCAAAGTGCCGTGTCGCAACAACTCGCTGCTCTCGAACGTATTGTCGGTGTCCGCCTGGTTGATCGAGGTACGGGTCCGAGGCCCGTCACGCTGACCGATGCGGGCGAAACGCTTCTCGGGCATGCCACCAAAATTCTTGAGCGGCTTGGCTGTGCTCAGGCCGACCTTGCCAGCCTTAATGCCGGGTTGAGCGGAAGTATTCGGATCGGTACATTCCAGTCGGCGGGTGCACGCCTGCTTCCCAACGTGCTTGCGGCGTATCGCGTCGATTGGCCAGACATCACCATCCACCTTCGCAGCGAAGTGGCCGACGGCGACCTGTCTGAGTTGCTCAACGAAGGTGCCATCGACATTGCGTTTCTCGAAGCCGCTTCGATTGGGGCTGGCATCGACCGGGTAGAAGTATTTGTTGATCGATTCGTCGCAATTGTTCCGCCTACCCACAGGTTCGCGAAACGAAAGCAAGTCAGCCTCGCCGATTTCGAAGGTGAAGACATTATCGACGGGGAAACGGGTGACAACTGCACGATGCGTGCTGTGCGCGCATTTCATGACGCCGGGGTCGCCACCAACGTCGTGTTTCGAACCGATGACAACATGACTCGGCAGCGCTTAGTTGACGCTGGGCTGGGTTGCGCCGTGCTTCCGGGTTTAACCGTTGAACCGAGCCTCGTTCACGGTGGTGTCGTAGTCGCACTTAAGGAACGCCTAGAGCGAAGAATTTGTCTGGCTTGGCCGGCGAATCGAACGCCCTCAAAAGCGGTCCTTAACTTCGTCGAGACCGCACTGCGGGCCTTGTCACCGGACTAATTTCCCGCCTCGGGCCTCATCAATAGTGGTGATACCGGATTTTGCATGGTTGGTTCACACTCGAACGTGAGCAACTTTTCTCAGACGGAGGATGCACCAAAATGAACGTTCGAACTCTCAAGGTAAGGCTGGCAGCGGTGACCGGGCTGTTCGTGTGCGGCGCTGTCATTGCCCCATTTGTTCCCCAAGCGAATGCGGCCACCGAGGTAACCACAACGGTAACGAGTAACGACCCTCCGAAGGAAGGCGCTCCGTGCTTTGATGGAACGGGTAAGTGGTTGAAGTTCACTCCTGGTGGCCGAGGTATGGATCAGGTCAAGACCGAAGTTGGGGCCCCTGGCAGCCCTACGTTGACATACGACGAGTTTGCCGGTTCGGGCGGGTTTCCGGTGTTTGGTATTGACTCTCTTGTCGTTAGTGGTGCACCTGCATACTTCGCTGAAGTGTGGGTTTACCCCGGTGGTAAAACCGCATACGTTTTTGCGTCACCTCCACGCTTAACAACCGCGCCGACTGTTCTTGCCCCACGAAGTGGGAGGAACATCACTCAAGTTTTCCTGTGCGCCGTTGGCGGACCGATCGTGGTGGAACCCTGTCCCGGCGGCGAATACCTGTGGAGCCAAGACCGAGTCACTGGAACAAAGTTGGTGGTTGGCGTACCGACCAACCTCACTATCGACACCCTCATTGATGTGCCAGCCGGTGTTCTCAAGGTTGTTTCGTACACTTCTTACGATTCATATCTTAGCCGGCTAACAGTGACCCAACCACATGAGCAATGGCGTGTTGTGGTTGGTTCCGCTGGTACCGGTTTCACTACTGACCTCGCCGATCTCGTCGTCATGGCGACAGCGACTGGTGCACTCGCACCTGTTGCGGTTGGCGCGGGTCGAGTTGTCATCGAGCACTATTCGGTCTCGACCGGTGATGTGAGTAGCCCCAATTCGGTAATTCCGGTAAGCATCTGCTTCCGAGTTGATTAGCTGTCGGAGGTCGTAGCGATCTGTTAAGCAGTTCGCTATGACTGTAACGATTACCCATGATGGTCCGGTGACTGTGATCACGATTGACCGACCGCTGGCCCGAAATGCGGTTGACCGTACGACAGCTGACTCGTTAGTGGACGCGTTCCGATTGTTTGACGAAGATGAAGCACAGTTGGTTGCAGTCTTGACCGGTAGCCACGGCACGTTCTGTGCCGGGGCCGACCTCAAGGCGATTGGATCGGGTAACGGGAATCGAATTGAAGCAGATATGCGCGCAGACGGACCAATGGGTCCGACTCGAATGGTGCTCTCGAAGCCAGTGATTGCTGCCGTTGAAGGCCATTGTGTTGCTGGTGGTCTTGAATTGGCGGTGTGGTGTGACCTTCGGGTCGCCAGTACAACGGCTGTGTTTGGCGTCTTCTGTCGTCGGTGGGGCGTTCCCCTCGTCGATGGCGGTACCGTTCGTCTGCCCCGCCTGATTGGGCAAAGCCGAGCGATGGATCTCATCCTGACTGGGCGAGCCGTTGAGGCGAACGAAGCCTTCGCAATCGGTCTTGCAAACCGGCTGGTTGCGGATGGCACTGCGTTGCTGGAAAGTATCAAACTTGCTCACGAGCTTGCTGAAATGCCGCAACGATGCCTGCGCTCTGATCGTCAGTCAGCATACGAACAATGGTCACTTGACATGATTCCAGCACTTGCGAACGAGACTGAACTCGGTCTTGTTACCGTGCGGTCTGGAGAGACTCGCGAAGGCGCAGCACGCTTTGCTTCAGGAGCTGGACGTCACGGTAGCTTCACCTAAATCTTTTGTTGAGCGGACCAGCCAAAGTTTGTCGAGTGAGCACACCACTCAAGACGGTATCAACGAGCAACTCAACGAAGCCTTTTGGAATGGTTTGTCGACTTACAAGCCTGCGATAAAAAAGAGGTCCAGCAAGCATTGAAGCAATGAGATCCACGTTTGTATCTGGAGGAAGCTCATTGCGTTCAACACCCACGGTCAGCCGATGAGAAAGTGGGTGCCGTTTCTCTTCCATGAAGCGTTTGGAAACTTTGCGAAATGCAGCGTCTCGCTCGGAAGCTTCGAACATTGCAGGCGCGAGGGGCGCCCATTCATCGCTCGAAAGGTCGTTCGCCAAGACCCGTAGGCCATCACAAAGGTCGGCGCGCAGATCATCAGTTGGAACAAAAAGGATTCTGTCTCGATTGAATGCAAACGCATCGAGCATCAGCAGGTTCGGATCTGGCCAGTGACGATAAATCGTGGTTTTGGCCACACCCGAACGTGCACTTATTGCCTCAATCGTGGCACCGCCAAAACCCTTCTCTTTAAGAATCTGTCGCGTCGTTTCGATCACAGTGCACTTCGACCGGGTGACGCGGGGGTCTTCCGACGAGGGCGATCGCAACGGCAATGATGAGGATGAGGATCCTGCACTAGAGCGCATGGTGAACTCAGTGTTGGTCGTGCGCCTTAACCAAGCCCGGCACTTCCATCTCTTCGTTTGGGTACCATCTTGCGATCACAACGGCCACGATAGCCATCAATGCTGCCGCGACGCGGAACCCCGTTTGCATTCCGTGAGTAAATTCCTGCTCGGCAACCGAAAGAAGCTCGTTGATTTGAGGGAGCCGATCTTTCAACTCGGGGATACCGGGGGCAGCTGCAGCGAGCCCAGCCAAAGCTCCGACGCCACGTCGAGCTGTTTGTGTCACCTGCGCAGCCTCGGGCGGAAGTTTTGCTAGCGACGAAGCGATCCCGGAACGATACGTTGAGTTCAAAATCGACCCGAGTATTGCGATGCCAACCGCCCCTCCGACCTCACGGGTGGTGTCGTTGACGGCAGACCCCACCCCAGCCTTGTCGAGGGGCAGCGAGAGCACTATGCCACTCGAAAGTGTTGGGATGCACAACGCGGGGCCAATAGCCATGACAATGAGGGCAAATGCTATAAACGCATACGGTGTTGTGGTGGTGATGAGCGACAGTAGAACAAGGGCAATCGGAACAATCGCAAACCCGACCGTGACAACACGCTTGGTTCCGAACTTCGCACTAAAGGCGGGGCCGCGGGGTGATAGGGCGACCATAACAATGGCGAAGGGAAGCGTCGCAAACCCTGATCGCAAAGGTGAGTACCCCCGAACTGACTGTAGGTACTGCGCAATGAGAAAGAACATGGCGAACATCGCTAGGAATACGAAGGTAACGCCGAATGCTCCGATTCCGAAACGGCGAATTCCGAAGAAACTGATATCGAGCATGGGGTCGATTGTGCGACGTTCCCACAGCACGAACCCAACCAGCGCAACGACCGCTAAGGCAAAGGCCCCGACCGAGTGGAGTGATCCCCACCCCTTTTCTGGGCCCTCGATGATGCCGTACAGCAACGCTCCGAACCCGGTCATCGAAAGCAAGGCGCCAATCGGGTCGAGTCGACGATTGACTTCTTCCTTGGATGAGGGGCAAAGCAACGTGACGAGAACTAATGCGGCTATAGCAATAGGTACAGATACGAAAAATACGGAACCCCACCAAAAGGAATTCAGGACCAGTCCGCCAACAAGCGTGCCGATCACACCGCCAGCCCCGGCAAACCCGGTCCAAACCGCAATGGCTCGCGACCGTTCCTGTGGGGGAAACACGCTCGTGAGTAGCGACAGTGTCGATGGCATGATCAGCGCAGCACCGAGGCCCATTACTGCGCGGAAACCAAGCAGTTGGTTGGCAGTGTTGGCTTGGCTGGCAGCAATTGAACCTCCAGCAAAAATCGCAAGGCCGATCTGAAGCGCGCCTCGACGGCCGAATTTGTCACCGAGCGCACCGGCGGGAAGAAGCAGGCCAGCGAAGACCACTGCGTAGAGGTCGACGATCCAAAGCAGTTGGCTATCGGTTGGTAGCAGCTGCGCACGTATTGACGGGATAGCTGTGTTGACCGAACTAACAGCGGCGACCACCAAGACCAGGCTAAGGCACAACACCCCGAGGATGATCCATCGACGAGCAAAGATCTTGGGGTCGACTCCGCCCATTTCAATGTCGGGAATAGCTGACTGTTGCAACACCTGTTGCGACGTTTTGACGTTCATGTGTCGAACCTCCGGAGGAACTAGTTCGCTACGAATCCGTAGCGATACTTATACAATACGCTACCGTAGCGAAACGTTAACCCATTTCTTAACAAGCACCCAGATCAACTGCCTTGTTGGTAGATGACTTTGCTGTTTTTGTCGAAGTATCTGATTGTCGTAGGACGAGGGTCGGTATCTTTTTGAACCCACACAAAGATTCGAAGTGTTGGAGCCCGATCGTCTACGGCGGAAGGTATTTCTTCAACGTGTTGATCGGGGAATTGAGCTTCAGCCCGAACGATGACACCGTCAGCAACTGTGACCCAAGTGAGACTGGCAAATCTGGGGTTGCGCGGAGTGGTCATTCTTGGTTGCAGCGAAGCCCAGCCGCAAAAGAGTTACCATTTCGTCCTTGGTTTCGCTGTCGAACCACGGTGCCGCTTCAAGATCATGGGGGTCGGTCACGAGTTCTCGTGCAGCCGTTGTGGTTCGCCGTTGACCGAGGCGATCAGCAAGACGAAAGAGATACCCGCCCGGGTTTTTCATGGGTTCAACTCTGTCCCAAATTCTCCACGCATAGGCGAATGCATCGGCCACGAGGTAAGCGCGTCGGTCACTTCGGTTGGGTGACGGCCCGATTTCAGAATTGAAACCGGGTCGCCTGTGATGTTCGAGCCGCCCATAGTAAGTAAGGCACTGATCGTCTAGTTTCCATTCACGTGGGTGGGTGAAACCTACAACTGCACGAACCAGGCTCGAAAATGCAGTTACCAGGTGGGGTGAACCGGGGTTCGAACCGACCCTTTCGTGATCGTGAAACACTGCCGAAACCTGCGCGGGGCAAACTGGGGGAGTGAATTCAACCTTGTCCAAACGTGAAATAGCCGAGCGGCGTGAAGCATTGCTCGCAGTTGTTCAAACTGCTGGCGTGGACATTGGTGTGGCCACCTCGCTGACCGACCTGGCACCCACCGGGTGGTGGTTAGCAAGCCCAGGTGAATTGGCATCAGACTTGCTCCTGGTCGCCCCCGGTCTGCGACCCCGTGAGGTGAGGCTGCGAGTTACCACGCCTGACCTCGGGGAACCGTGGCAAGTGAGCATCGTTGCCCCCGATCGAGTCGGGCTACTGGCTCGCACAGCAATCGTGTGCGCACGAAATGGACTCTCGATAGACGAAGCCCGAATCACGTCGTGGCCCGGTTTGGCGTTGCAACGACTTACCGTCACGCCAAAGCCCATTCGGTCGTCCGAACAGTCTTCTGAGGAACCAGACTGGATCTCTATTGGTCAGAAACTGCGAGCGGCCCTCGCCGATGACGAATCGCCGCAATCATTTGAAGGGAAAGAGTGGACGTGCGACTTCTCAATCGATTCGATTGAGCCACAGCCGGACGGATCAACGCTCGTGAAAGTTTCTGGTACCGATGGAATTGGGGTGCTTGCCGGAATCACTCAGGCGCTGTCGGCAGCAGGTGCAGATATTAGATCGGCGACACTCGGTAGTTCTGAAGGCCTCATTCAAGATGTATTTGTGGTGGTCGCCTCTGATCCGACGCTTGCACTTCTACGACCATGACACCCATTTCTAGGGTTAACAGCGTTGAAGCCGACGTCGGATGTCTTCCTTTAGGGCTGATTCGTAACAATGTTCCGATTAGGGTGAGCAGGCATGACTTCGGAAACACTTGTTACCTACGAACTCGCTGAATCAATTGCGATCATTTCCCTTGATGATGGCAAGGTCAACGTGATGTCAGCCGAGATGCAACGACAAATTCACGCGGCGCTCGATCGGGCCGAGGCCGACGAGGCAGTGGTCATCATCACTGGAAGGGCCCGAGTTCTCTCCGCTGGCTTTGACCTCGGAATCCTCGCCCGGGGCGGAATCGAAGCAGCTGAAATGTGCGACGGTGGGTTCAAACTGGCCGCTCGTATCTTGGCCTTTCCTTACCCGACTGTGATCGCCTGCCCTGGCCATGCCATTGCGATGGGTGCCTTCCTGTTGCTCTCAGCTGACTACCGAATAGGCGTTGAGGGTACGTTCAAATTTGTGGCCAACGAGGTTGCCCTCGGGATAACGGTGCCCATGGCCGCAACGGAGATTCTTCGACAGCGCCTAACGCCGGCCGCATTCAATCGTGCAGCGATCTTGTCGGAAGAGTTTTCACCTGTAAATGCCGTCGAAGCAGGGTTCCTTGACCG
The DNA here is from genome assembly GCA_031430595.1 of Acidimicrobiia bacterium. Classification (GTDB taxonomy): domain Bacteria; phylum Actinomycetota; class Acidimicrobiia; order Acidimicrobiales; family JANYDT01; genus JANNBN01. The sequence goes on along the minus strand of JANPBU010000051.1, from coordinate 54,849 downwards.
GGTCGTTCCTCCCGATGACCTGTTGGCAACTGCCCGAGCAATGGCTACGACGTTTTCGCAGCTCAATATGAAGGCCCACGCTGCAACGAAGCAACGAGCTCGCGCCGCAACCCTGACTGCGATCAACGCTGGCATCGCAGTTGATTCGGCCGAGTTGATTAGCCTTCTTGCCGGTTAAGGCTCGCTGAGTGGCTCGGCAAAAGCTACGAACGGAAGCGCTTCGCGGGCACGTCCTCGACTCGGCCCTTAGCGTACTTACTGTCAATGGAATAAGCGAGTTCACGACACGCCGAGTTGCTCGAGAAGCGTCAACCTCGTTACCAGCGGTCTACGAACTGTTCGACGACAAAGCCGGGTTGGTCCGCGACATGTTTTTCGCCAGTTTCAGGCTGTTAGACCAACGATTTAACGAACTTAGCGAATCGACCGATCCGAAAGCCGATCTTCTGCAAACGGTACGAACCTTTCGAAGTTTCGCGTTGGCAAATCCAGTACTCGTCGAATTGATGTTCTCTCGACCGTTCATTGACTTTGATCCACGCCCCGAGCAAAGCAGTGCAGGAATGAACATGCAGATGTTCCTCATACGAAAAGTTTCACGCTGCATCGAAGCAGGCGAAATCGTTGGCAGCCCGCGTGAAATTGCGTTGGTGATGGTGGGCTTGGCTCAGGGTTTGGCAGCCCAGGAACGAACGGGTCTTCTGGGGCCAAGCCAGAAAGGACAACAGCGCTGGAACCTGGCGTTCGAAGCGCTACTCCGCGGCTTCGAAGCGCGCTAGCGGCTTCTTTGGGTGGCTTACTTTTGGCGGTGAAGCGTGGCGCTCAGGTGGTGCTGCATTGGCAGACCCTCGGCTTCCATGCCAAGGTCGTACTTGAGGGTGGTGCCCTGAAGGGTGAAGGTGCGTCGAACCGAAACGACCGATTTTGCAGTGGGGGTGGTAGCCACGCTTACTGGTTCAAGTTCCAGCAACACACTGCCGTCTTCCCGAACGACGTAGTTACCGGCATGAACCTCAACGACACCGCTCGGTTGAGCGATGACCAATTCGATAACCGTCGACTTCTCGGCAACCCGAAGGAACCCTGATTCGGCATGCAACGCTGCACCAGTTTGAGGATGGTTCGTTGACTGCTGGTACGCAAAGAAGCCCTTAGGTGACCACACGAACGAAACCCGCTCGTTGTAATCAAACCCCTTGATGGTTGGGTAGATGCCGTGCCCATTTCCTACCCAAACACCACCGAGAATCGCTAGAGGGCTTTTCGTTGAAGCGGTGGTCGGGGAGATTTTGGAGGTAAGAGCAGACACACTCAAAGGCTACACGCACCCGGAACAGCCCAGAAATGGGTGAAGGCCCCGCACCATTTCCGACAAGTCGGGTGGTCACGAGGCCTTCGGCGGTTTGGGATCCACGGAGATCGAGTGGTCAGGCATTAGCCTTAGCTCAATTCCATTCGTGCCCGTCGGTTCTTACGAACTGGCGGGCACGTCGCTTTGTTTGGGTCGCACAGATTGCTCTAGCGCTCTTCAAACTCGTTTTCCCGCTTCGTCCCGAAGGCCTTCAGCGTTCCAACGCACGATTACCGATCTTTCGATGGATGATCATGTTGCGGACCTGCACCTCACCTGTACCTCGTCCCGGCGCTTCGAAAGTCTCTGTCCTAAACCGAAGCTCAAGATTTCTTCCTTCATCGGCACCGTCGATTGCACTGGCTGAAAGTAGTATCAGAGAAACAAACTTCGAGGTCAAGAGGGTTTTCTAACATCCCCAGGTTATCCCACACATTTCCTCGATATCCACCGACAACGACAAGTTGTCCCCCTGTTGTCAACCGCGAACCGCACAAGTTGTACACATCATCGGGCGGTGTCACAATGCTTAAGTTGAAGTTCGTGTTGGCCAGTTACCTTTTTTCAAGGAGATCACATGTTTGACCGCGATGTCATGACCAAGATGCTTGCTGAAGCGGCACCATTCGCCGACTTTTCAAAAAGCGAGTTGAAGGCGGTGGGCCAGGTAACCGAGCTTCGAAAGTTGAATGCTGGAGATGAGCTCACACGGCAGGGCCAATTCGGGTCTGAACTCATCGTGGTGCTCACCGGTTCGGCCTCTGTTGACATCAGCGGAACGAAAGTTACCGAACTTGGGCCAGGTGAAGTTATTGGTGAAATGTCGTTTCTTGACCATGGGCCACGAACTGCAACAATCATCGCAACGACTCCGATGGATATAGGCGTGCTTACAATCAAAGGATTCGAAGATGTGGCGAAGCAGTCGCCCGGTTTGTGGAGGCTGATCGCCGTTGGTTTGGCTCGCCGCCTTCGCGAAGCAGACAAAACCTTTCACCACTAAGCACTGGCCACAAAAGCACCGATCACTACCGACTGCTCTACTCAATCACCAGCAGAGCCACGCCTCGTTTAACCTGATCGCCTACCCCGAAGAACACTTTGGTCACGATGCCGGGTTCGGAAGCGGTGACTCGATGTTCCATCTTCATGGCCTCGAGTACCATCAAAAGTTGCCCCACAGCAACAGTGTCGCCCACTGCAACCTGAACGTCAATAACCCGACCCGGCATCGGTGCATTGAGGCCGCCCCGAGGTGCGACTGCGTCTGGCGGGGTGAACCGCGGAAGCACGGTGAACTCAAGGTCACCGGCCCCGTCGTTGAGGGTCAGTGTCGACCCAACCATCGTGATGGTTGCTCGGCTGCGGTGACCAGCTATTTCAACGTCAATCGAATTGGGTGACCACCCGTAAATGGTGGCGACGCAAAGTTCTGGGCGGTCAGCGGTGCGAGTGAGAAAAGAGCCGTCGCGACGTGAGCGATAGTGAATTGTCGTAGGGACTCCTTCGAATCTGAAATGCACCGTTTGGTCGGGGTGCTTTCCGGTACGCCAGCCAGATGGCATGCGGTTTTGTACGCGTGCTTTGCTTCGGTTTTGACCCTGAATCCACAGGGCAGCCGCTGTCATGAGGCGCTCTTTCAACTCAATGTTGACGGGCCGGGTTGGTGAGGGCTGATGACGTTCGAAAAAGTCGGTCGTTGTGTCGGCATCGAGAAATGCGCAATGACGAAGCGTCGATACCAAAAGATCGCGGTTCGTGATGACCCCAGCGATATGTGAGCGTTCGAGGGCTAGTGCCAACCTTCGGGCTGCCTCAGGACGAGTGTCAGCAAACGAAATGACCTTGGCCAACATTGGATCAAAATCAGTGCCGACAACGCTATGCGTTGCGACTCCAGCATCCCAACGCACAGCCGGTGACACGGCAGGTTGAAACGCGTGCAGAGTTCCGGTTGCCGGAAGAAAACCTCCCGCAACATCTTCTGCGTACAGACGAACTTCGATCGCGTGACCGTTCATCTGAATATCGTTTTGGGTGTAGCCAAGTTGCTCGCCCATAGCGATGCGAAGTTGCTCGCGAACAAGGTCAAGCCCCGTTACGGCTTCGGTTACGGGATGTTCTACCTGAAGTCGAGTGTTGACCTCCAGAAACCAGAACGCTCGGCGACCATTTTCATCGAGTGCATCATCGACAAGAAACTCGACAGTGCCCGTGGAGTAGTAGCCAAGCTTGGAAGCAAGCGAGATTGCCGCCGCCCCCATTTCTGCGCGCATACGTTCGTCGACGACAGGTGAAGGTGACTCTTCAATTACTTTTTGGTGGCGCCGTTGAATCGAACACTCGCGTTCGCCTAGGTGCAACAGGTTTCCGTGCTGATCACCAAGAATTTGGATCTCAATGTGACGTGACCGCGCCACGTATCGCTCGAGAAACACGGTTGCATCGCCGAACCCTCCGAGCGCTTCACGTTGGGCAGCTTCAACCGATTGAACCAGGTCATCCCTGCGTTCGACGATGCGCATTCCCTTACCGCCGCCACCAGCCGCTGCCTTCACCAGAATGGGGTAGCCGATATGTGAAGCGTTTGCGAGATCTTCGGTACTTGGGAGCGTAGCGACCCCGGCTTCGATGGCGAGGCGTTTGGCGGCCAGCTTGTCGCCCATAGCGCTCATAGCGTCGGGGGGTGGGCCCACCCAGATGATTCCGGCGTTCTTCACGTTGCGAGCAAAGGCTGCGTTTTCCGACAGGAAGCCGTAACCCGGATGGATAGCGTCGGCACCAGTTTGCTTAGCCAACTCGATGATTGCGTCACCATCGAGATAGGAACCACCGGCGAGTTTGATGGCCTGATCGGCTTCAGTAACGTGCGGAGACCGGGCGTCGGCTTCGACATAGATAGCAGCGGTTCGAATACCCATTTCGCGGGCGGTGCGCATGATGCGCCGAGCGATTTCTCCACGGTTTGCAATCAGCAACGTGGTGATCGTATGTGTACTCATAGTCGAAAAACCCCGTATCCTGCGGCTCCTTCAACGACACGGTTCTGCACGACGCTCAGGCAGAATCCGAGTACGTTTCGAGTATCTCTGGGGTCAATGATTCCATCATCGGAAATGGCCCCGGTTGCTTGGAGCGCAAGCGACTCAGCCTCTTGTTCGGCCTCTGCCCGGTCGACGATTTTTTGGTCAGCCGCTTCATCAAACTCGATACCGGCCCGCGCCGCCTGGGCCCTTCGAACAATTGACATCACCCCCGCAATTTGCTTGGGGCCCATCACGGCAATTTTCGACGACGGCCAGATGAAGGTGAACCGATTTCCGAATGCACGACCGGACATGCCGTACGTTCCTGCACCGAACGATGACCCGATGATTACGGTGAGATGCGGAACCGTTGAGTTCGATACTGCGTTGACGAGTTGTGAGCCTTTCTTTACAATGCCGGCCTGCTCGTAATCTTTGCCAACCATGAATCCGGTGATGTTTTGCAAGAACACCAACGGAATATCTTGCTGATTACACAGCTGGATGAAATGTGCGCCCTTCTCGGCAGCCTCGGGAAATATCACGCCGTTGTTTCCGAGAATGCCGATGGGGTAGCCGTGAATTGAAGCCCATCCGCACACCATCGTTGGGCCGTACAGCGGTTTGAATTCTTCGAACCGGCTGCCATCGACCACACGACCAATGACTTCGCGAATGTCGACTGGAAGTTTGAGGTCAGCGCCAACGATTCCGACAAGTTCCTCTGGGTCGAGCACAGGCGCATCGCTAAGCAACGAGGGGCCGGTTCCGTGCTTGCGCCAGTTCAGATGTGACACGACCTCTCGACAAATTCGCAGAGCATCGTGTTCATCTTCGGCCAGATAGTCGGCGAGGCCAGATGTATCGGCATGCATTTGCGCACCGCCAAGCGTTTCGTCGTCCGAGTCTTCACCAGTCGCCATCTTGACGAGAGGAGGACCAGCCAGAAATACCTTTGATTGCCCCTTGACGAAGACGTTGTAATCAGACAGGCCAGGTTGGTAAGCACCTCCCGCAGTTGACGAACCAAATACTACGCATACAGATGGAATGCCTAGCTTGGAGAGTTCAGTCATTTCGTAGAAAAAGCGGCCTGTTTCAGCGAAGTGATCTACCTTTGCTGGTTTTCTCGCCCCAGTTGCAACGTCATCACCTTTTCTTAGGTCAGCACCGGCAGACTCTACAAAGCTCACATACGGAATGCGGTTTACGCGGGCAATCTCTAAGGCTCGCAGCCATTTTTTCACTACGTAAGGGGTCATCGCGCCGCCCAATACTGAAGGGTCGAAGGCAAAGATAACGCACTCCACATCGGCGATTACCCCAATGCCGATAACGGCACCGCCCCCGATTGTGAAGTCTGAATCGTACGCCGCGAGCGGGCTGATCTCTAAAAACGGACTATCAGGGTCGAGGGCGAGGGCAAGGCGTTCACGAACCGGAAGCTTGCCCCGTTCCTTGAGGCGAGCGTGCGATTTGGGCCCACCGCCGGCGGCCGCCTCGAGTAACAATGTGTCGATTTCGTCAAGTAAGCCAAGTACCTGTGCGCGATTCGTTAGATAGACGCCTGACCGGGTGTCAAGGTTCGAAACAATCGGTAGGGCGAGCAACGGTGGACCATCTGAAACAAGCACCTGCGGATCTTGGCACAACCTCCTTCGGTCGCACCTATCGGGCTGCCAAGCGAGTAGTTCAGTCGAGTAGCTCAGCAAGGTTCAGTTGAGCGATAGCGCGCCCAAGTCGCGACGACATACATTCGAGAAGCGCACGCTGGCGAGGGTCATCAAGATCCATCCCTCGGCTGGCTACCACCGGGTACACCAAACAAAAAAGAGCGGCAAGGCGATAGTCATTCCACATACGGTCTGTTTGGTCCGTCGAGACTCCTGCTTCATGCAGTTTCGTAACCCACCGATCAAAGAGCCTCCGTTCAGAACCTGCCGCAACATCGGCATCGAGGCTTTGTGTGATGAAGTACGCAACGTCATAGGCCGCGGTTCCGGTGCCGACAACCTGGAAGTCAATGAGTGCAAGGGATCCGTCGTTGGCAAACATCATGTTGTCGGCCCGAAAATCGCCGTGAACCATCGTGGTCGGTTCGGTACTGAGCTTTTCGAGCATCTGGGGGAGGGCCCCAATCCACTTCTCGCCGATTTGCAGAACCGATTCGGGAAGTTTCAAGCCTTCGGTGAGTTTGGTCCATCCTTCGGCAAATACCATCGGAAGAATCGCATGATAGATAGGATTGTTGAGGCTGAGGGTTGCTCCGCTCTCGGCCATTGCGAGGCCCTCGCCCCACCATTTGGCGTGCCATTTTGCGAGTTCATCGATGGCGTGTTCTGCATCGCCTATGTTCATGCCGGTAATTTGATCCACCGAGCGCATGTCGCCAAAGTCTTCCATCACAATGACGAATTTTGACGTATCGAGATCGACTGCTGAATGGAATGTCTTCGGAACCCGAATCGGTGACTCGCTCGCCAGTGACCTGAAGAACCCAACTTCTCGGATGTACATTCGTAGGATGCTGCTGGTGAACACCGCTGCTTCATCAAGCGCAGGAAGTTTGATGATGACGCTTTGGGGGCATCCGTCACCCTCGAGTGCGGCTCGGTAGAGTGCGCTGCTGACACCGACGCCCACACCAATCTGCTCGAGATCCATGGTTGCAACTGAAAGGCCCGTCGCAGCGACCAACCAATCGAGGGTAACGTCATCTATCGAAGCGGGGATTGAAAGAGTCATAGCGAAGGTCCAGTCGTGCAGGGGGTGAAGGTGAAGCGCGCGAAGACTAGCGAATCTGCGCGTAGGGCACCCAATGCTGCGGTCTGATTACCGCCAGCTTTGCGTGCCGCCTATCTGTCACATTGGGTGTCATGTTCGAACCAATTACTTTCCCGCCAGATATTGCTGCTGAGTTTCGGCGCAACCAAACAAGGTTGGTCTACGTTGCCGACGAGTTTCCTGGCTACCCATGCAGAGAATGCCCTCGAGATGCCGAGGTGGGCGATCAGGGTGCCGAACTACCTGTCACCATTTTGAGGTTCATGGGCAACGAAACAACGAATTCCGTTGATGTACAAAACGCAACTCGTGGTTGTTGGGCCGCCCGCTACATTCGTTGACAGCGTTTGTACAGGCGATGGGTCGAACGGATGTGAGAAGGTCTGTGGTGAGACAGCCATGGATTTGCTGGGAAATACCGATGAGAGAGACCGGGTATGAAACGAAGGGCGATTCGATTGGTCGGGCTTCTGCTTGGCCGAATGGAGTCTTTCGTTGGGTTTTGTGACGGCAGGCTTGTTTCTATGCAGGGGCCCATTGCCGCACTGGCCTTCATCTATTCGTACTACTCGCGAAATATGTACGCTTTCGTTTACTCCTCTTCGGTCGCTTTCCTGCTCTTCGTGCGCTTGGAAGGTATACGTACGAATCGCTATGCGAAGTTAGCAATCTACTTTGCTTGGTACATCCTGAGTTCGATGGCAGTGAATCGATTGCAAGGCTGAGAAGCAATCCGGCTGACGGGTGTTGGTCAGTTGAGTTGACCTCCTCAGGTCATGCTTTTGAGCGCGATCAATCAGATGAGGAGTCTCGTGAGGTTTGGGGTTGGTGGGGAGAGCAGTTTGGTGCCGTTTGGGTGTTCGATGGTGAGGGTGATTTGGTCGGGTTCCCAGCCGAGTTTGAGTGTTTCTCGGTGTATTTTTCGGTGGTGGTAGCGGCAGATGAGTACCAAATTGTCGAGGTTGTTTAGTCCACCGTTTCGCCGGTATCGGATGTGGTGGATGTCTGACCATCGGGCTTCGTGGTTGCAGCCGGGGTACCTGCAGTGGGTGTCTCTGACGTGCACTGCTCGGCGTTGCCGGATCGGGATTGCCGTGTCGGGTGTTCCAACATCGAATGGGACACCTTCAGAGTTAACCCAAACACTGGTTGTGGTTGCGTCGCAGAGGAGCATGTCGCGAGTGAAGGATGACAGGTAGATCATTGACCCGGTCCGCGTTTGACCGGTTTCGGCGGTGACAACAACACTCACGTGTGGTCGTTCACCACCAACAACGGGCCGGTCGGCGGAATTGAGTGATTTGGTGGCGATGTCACCAAGGGCGTCGTGGCGTCGCTGCCCGGGGGTTCGGTCATCGTCGCTACCAGGTTTTGGTGTGGCCGCTTTCAACGCGGTGTTCACTGTTTCACCGACCAGTTTGTCGAGGACACCGCGGAGTGCCCATGACCCATCCAAGTTTTTGGTGAGTTGCAGAAACCGTTTCTCGTGGACGACATCATCGGACGAAACGTCACCGAGACGGTCGTCACACAATGATTTCCAGTTCGATATGACATCTTCGAACATCGCAACGGTCACCGTTTCAGCGATGCCGACCAACATGGTTTCGTCACGAAAAGCGTATCCGTCACGCGTCGGCGTGAACGCTGCAACAAACAGTCGGAGGTGGTTCATACCAATACGACCCTCGCCAACGGCCGCACCAATGACGGGGAACCGGGCAAGTAGAGCGGCTTGCTTGACCCGAATGACACCTTCACGTGACCTGGCGTTCGTATTCGCACCAAGCCATGACCCCGCGTCTCGGAACCCGCCAGCGCGGTGTGCATCATCGGCATCGAACACACCAACCACCTGGGTACACAACAACTCGACCTGATCAACCAGGGCCCGGGCCGCAGCAACGACGTCACCACACACCGCGACGACCCCGGTTTGAACGTCATGGTTCATGTCACGAAGAGAAGCATCAACCGCCACGATTCGTTCCAACAACCCGACTGGTTCCATACACAACCATACCACCAACAATCGAACATGTGTTCGTATACACGGTGATATGTGAGTTAACACCGATAATTTGCACCTGCCATTAGCTTCGCAACTTTGGGAATGGGTGCTACTTTGTAACCACTCGAATCGAGGCGGAAAGCAAATCGGTGACCGTTTGCCCGACCGTATTGAAGGCTTGCTCATCAACGTCGCTGAGCGATCCAGTCAGCGTGGCGGTATCGCTCGTGAGCTTGCGGCTTACCTCGAAGTAGCGTTTGCGAAGGCCAGCAAGCTTCGCCGAATCGGTGGTTGCGAGGTATTCCCGATGAAGCTTTCGAAGGTCGGCAGTAGCTGCTTCGACGGTTGCATCCCCGATAGGCGGCATATCGGAATAGTTCAGGTATTCGACGGATGGCGCTTTCGTTGGTTGTTTCGTTCGGTCGTAGGTACCTGACGTACCCGCTTCGTTTTCGGCGTATTCAATGAAATCGCGCTGAGCAAAAAGCTTGGTCACGATTTCACCCTAAATAGCCCGGTCTTTTGAGTGAACGGTCCTACAAACTCGACACCATCCAGCAGTATCGCCTGTGTTGTGGGGTCGAAGTTTTGTGCAGCATTCGCATTTACGGCGTACACCCCTGCAACCAAGACGTAGTTACTGAATGTTGGGTTGATAAGCGTTTTTACGTTGCCTTTCGTTTCGTAGGCGATGAAATTAGTCGAGCCGGGTGCGGGTGATGTAAACGTATGCATACCTACCTTCACATTCACCGTCGCATCACTTTGAGCAGCGATGTTTAGGGTTCTGTCTCGCATTTGATGTGCTTCGAGCACCAGGTGGTTGTGTCGGCGGTCACCAACAAACCCCTAGACAAAGATACAATCACGATATATCGTTAATGTATCGCAATCGACTTCAACTAGGAGTCTTGCGGAAGGAAAACACATGCGTGGATCACATTCAACAGAACACAATCAAGCATTCGGCTTTGGATCACAAGGCCCGGGTCACCGTCGTCGTGGCCCACACCGTGGCGGACCGCACGGTCGCGGCGGTGGATCAGATGAACAACGTGAAGGTCGTGGAGCTTCGCGAGGGGGGCATCGCGGCGGTCGATTCGGATCTCATGAAGATGGGCCATCAAGGTTTCGCGGCCGTACGCGTCGCGGTGAGATCCGCACGGCCCTTCTCGCCATTTTGGCTGAAGCCCCTGGCCACGGCTACGACCTCATACAACGGATTGAAGAAAAAACCGGAGGAACCTGGAAGCCAAGCCCTGGGTCGGTGTACCCCACCCTTCAGTTGCTCGAAGACGAAGGGCTGGTCGTTGCACCTGACCAAGAAGGTAAGCGTACATTCCAACTCACCGAAACGGGACTGGCTGAAAACGAACGGCGACAGAGTGAAGTAGGTGAACAATTATGGTCACGGGGGTCTGAAGGTCGCGAACGCGAGACCGGTTTACTTGAGGCCATAAAGGGAATTGCACTTGCAGCAACGCAAGTTTCGAGGGCAGGTAATCCATCCCAAATTGAAGCAGCGACCGAAATTTTGAGGTCAGCTCGCAAGAAGCTGTATGCGATCCTGGCCGAGGATTGAACGTAGTGTCGGGTCATGACATCGAACGATGTGCTCAAGGCAGCGATCGACGATCTGTACCGGGTCTTCGCAACCTACAGACGACCAACATGGTTCGAAGGTTGTGCATGTTGTTGGGGGTCAGGTGAACCCATCGAGGGCGGAGGAATTCATGGTCGCATCCGTGTCACTGCCCCGGGTGGTGATCGGCCAGTAAACGAGCTTGGAACCGACGAATTGGCAGAAGTGGCCGATCAGTTGCCCCACCTTGGTGGCGGCGTTGATGTGCTTCGCCACTATCTGCCCAGGGTATACGAAATTCTTGTCACGACTGGTTTCGATTGGCCCGACTTTGAGCCAGTGTTGGCTCGCCTGAACTTCGGTGCAAACCTCGGTAGCACTCCGTGGTCAAGGTGGCCAAACGAGGAACAGCGGGCGATCACCAAATTTTTCGAGGTGCTTTGGAAGGTGCGCTTACAAACACCAACCGAGGCGTTTCCGTTTCCTTTTGTTGACACGCTGCTGTGTGGATTTGGCTTGGCTGTAAACGACATCACCCCGTACCTGACCAAATGGTTGGCCTTTGACGAACCGTATTCGGCGCGCCACCTTCTCCAACTTCTGCAATCGAACGACGACCTCGCTCGGGGTCGTTTGTCGAACGCCTTTTGGACATCACGCCCTCCGTATGTTGCTGCAAATCTCAGGTCGGTTGTCCGATTCCTTCATGCCGAAACGACTGCACTCGCTACGTTAAGCGCACTCGGTCACATCGAAAACGTGGACGAGCGAACGGCGTTGGAGGAGTGCTTCAGTCTTCTTCCCGGCAATGACGGATTCGCCGCAAACGAGCTTGAAAAGGCAGTGGAAGCAAACGATTTACCGGTGGTGGATGCCCTCCTGAGTCAAGGCGCAAATGCACATGCAATTGACTTGGTCACCGGGGTACCTCTCTGGCAGTTTGCCTATCATTGCGGTGCGTTCGAGATGGTGAGCAAGTTGGCTGCGAGCGGTGCCGACCTTAACTACACAGACGATGACGGCAAAACCCTCTTGCACTGGTTAGTTGGCCAAGATCCTTCTCGGGCTGACGTTGAGCGCTTACTTCGGCTGGGAGCATCGTTCAGAGTGGCTGACCGAAACGGTTGGACCCCTCTGCACACTGCTTCACAGTACGGCTTCGTTTCGTCGGTTGTGGCCCTGCTCAAGGGAGGCGCTGATCCGCTGGAAGCCTCAAACGGAACATCGGCACTCGATGTCGCTGTGATGAACAAACGCGTAGAGGTTGAAGCATTGTTGCGGTCCAAAGTGAGGAATTGAACAACGAATCTCGCTTTGTGAACTGCCTTCAGTCAGAATGGCTACATGGGAAGTATTGGGTTTATAGGACTTGGCAATCTCGGACAGCATCTTGCGGCGAGCTTGGTTCGAGCCGGGCATCAGGTCACGATCAACGATTTGAATCGATCGCTGGGGGATGGGCTGGTTGCTTCGGGGGCGAACTGGGCCGATACTGCGGCCGACGTTGCCCGGCAGTGCGATGTCGTGTTTACCTGTCTTCCGTCGCCGGCAATCGTTAACGCAGTCGTCAGTGGCGCTCACGGGGTGTTCGAGGGCTTTTCCGGGAAAGCCGGTACCTGGATTGATATGTCAACAAACGATCGAACGGAAACACTACGACTCGCGGCGATTGGCGAATCGATGGGAATCTCGGTGTTGGAGGCACCGGTCACCGGGGGAGTCCATAAGGCTGCGGCGGGCGAAATCACCGTGTTGGTGGGCGGCCCTGAGCTGCTCTTCGCTACACACAAAGACCTGTTGAGCGCTGTCGGAAGCCCCGTTCTCTATATGGGCGAGTTGGGCAGTGCGGCAATCATCAAGGTCATTACGAACATGCTCGCTTTCGTAAATTTGGTATCGGTCGGCGAAGCGTTGATGCTGGCCAAGCGCGGGGGTCTTGATCTGGCGAAGTCATTCGAAGCGATCAAGGAAAGCTCGGGTAACAGCTTCGTGCACGAGACTGAAAGTCAGGTCATCTTGAACGGAAGTTATAACATCAACTTCACAATGGATCTTGCCTGCAAAGACCTTGGGTTTGCGACGGCGTTTGGGCGCGAGTTTGGTGTGCCACTTGACCTAGCGGGCCTCACCGAGCAAACCTTTATTCGGGCCCGATCTCAATACGGTGGAGGTGCGTGGTCGTCACAGGTCGTGAAGCTACTTGAAGATGCCCTCAGTACCGATCTCCGCGCTCCCGGTTTTCCGGCAGAACTCTAAGCAGGAGATCTTGATGAATGAACACCAGGTTCGCCTCGACCTAGCTGCTGCGTTTCGATGGGCTGCCCGCTTGAATTTTCATGAAGCGACAGCAAATCATTTCAGCGCAGCTACATCTGCAGACGGATCCCAATTTTTACTTAACCCAAGAGGTCGACATTTCTCGCAGGTTCGTGCAAGTGAGTTGTTGCTACTCGATTCCGATATGGTCGGCGTAACCGCACATCCTGAAGCCGACCCGAGTGCTTGGTTTTTGCACGCACACCTTCACCGTTTCGTTCCGCAGGCTCGGTGCGTCCTGCACACCCATATGCCATACACCACGACCCTGGCATGTTTGGCCGACTTCGAGTTTTTGATGCTCGACCAAAATGCATGCCGATTCCATAACCGAATTGCATATGACCGAAACTATGCGGGCATGGCACTTGATGACGCTGAAGGCGAACGAGTCGCCCGATTGCTTGGCGACGACAAGAGTGTTCTGTTCCTCGGCAACCATGGGGTGATTGTGGTTGGTGAGAGCGTTGCCGAAGCGTTTGACGAGCTGTACTACCTAGAAAAGGCCGCTCAGTTGCAAGTATTGGCCCTGTCGACCGGACGCGAGCTTGCACTGGTTTCTGACGAAATCGCTTCGCTTGCCTGCAAACAGTGGGCCGAGTACCCCGAGGTAGCAGCACTGCATTTTGCCGAATTGCACCGAATCCTTGAGCTTGAAAACCCGGAGTACGCTTCATGAGCAATATAATCAGCACACTTACTGTTGAACCGAAACACTTAAGAGTTACTTGGGCAAACGGTGATGTCAGCCAGTATCTTCACCTCTGGCTTCGCGATAATTGCCCGCAGTTGCTGCATGCAACTACCCGTCATAGGTCTGTCGAAACCTCGTCAATACCGGTCGATGTGTTTCCCTCTTCAGTGAACCTCGATGGTGCTGGCAACGCCGAAATTACGTGGGCTTACGACTCGCACGTGAGTATCTTTTCGGCGGAATGGTTGCGGGAAAACGATTACTCCAACGGCGCTCGACATGTGCCAATCGCGCCGAAACTGTGGGATGCGTCGATCGGAAATGCGATTCCGTCTGCTTCGTATCCAACGCTGCTTGCCGACGATGGCGTTCGACGTACGTTTCTGACCGGGTTTGTTTCTTACGGCTTAGGCTTGCTGTCTGATGTGCCGTGCGAACCCGGCACGGTGCTGGACGTTGCATCGTTGCTTGGTGAGATTCGAAGCACGAGTTGGGGCAAAGTGTTTGATGTTGTCTCGATGGAAGATGCGAACTCGCTGGCCTATACGAACCTTCCTTTGGTCACCCATACCGACGAGGGATACCGTGACCCGGCCCCAACCGTTCAGCTGCAACACTTCCTTCGCTCCGATGCGAGCGGCGGCGAATCAACCCTGGTTGATGGGTTCAAGGTGGCTGAGGATATGCGTCGAACGGTGCCTGACGAGTTCGAGCTACTGGCGAACACCATGCTCGATTTTCACTTTGCAGATACCACGGCTGAACACTTCGCACGAGGGCCGATCATTACGTTAAACCCCGACGGGTCGATCAAGGCAATTCGATATTCGAATCACTCGGCCTTACCGTTCCTCCTCGCCCCTGACCTTATGGAACCGTTTTATGCGGCTTACCGTACCTTCGGCTTGATGCGTGAGAGTGACCAGTACCAGCTTCGATTGAAGATGGGTGCTGGTGACTTGTACATTGTCGACAATCACCGGGTCATGCACGGCCGAACCGGTTTCTCGAGTGGCGGGTCGCGCCATTTGCAAAGTTGTTATATAGAACGTGATGAGTTAGTAAGCAGACTGAGAATGCTGAATCGCAATCACCACGTATAGACATCGAACAAAAACGCGAGCCCAGCAGCAATGCCTACAACTTTTAAAGTTTTGCTACCGGGTTCGCGCCGATAAACGGTGGCGAGTAAAAGGACGCTAGTGACAGCGACACTAAATATCCCCGTGCCTACGTCTTGCCAAGAAATTGGGAAGAGCCGAAACGGGATATCGCCATCGACGGTCAGCGCCTGCCGCACGTTCAACATCGTGTTCCACACTGCTGTACCAATACCAACCCCGGTGGCTGCCGTAATGAGGACCGATTTCGAACGTTCTTTGGCTACCCACAGCCCGAGGGTTGACACGGTCATGCCCACAGCAACACCCCAGGCTACCTTCCACCATTCCAATGCCAACATGTCAGTTTCCCTTCACGGTGTGAAACTCGGTTTTGGGTCGACTCGCCTCGAAGCCGTTTACGCAGCTGAGCGAACTTTTGCGCTCCATCTCCCCAGTTAACTCCACAGCTAAGTTCGCTGCAGTCCGCCTGTCCGTTTGTCCCGTAATGAAAGTCGTCACGTACGTCAATTCATTACGGGACGAACGGAGAGGGGCGTGAGGTCGTGCATTATCTGGACGGTGGATCGGACATTCGTGGATTTCGGTCCGAGATCCCGTTACTGTTCGGCGTTCTCGTACAGCGGCCGTCGCGATGCTGGTTTTGGACGAGACATCCATGGCATTTCGGCTCATTCCACGCGACGAGTCGTTCTTTCCTCCCTTTCCTCCCTTTCCTCCCTTTCCTCCCTTTGATCGCCTGGCTGCGGGTGCCGTCGAAGCTGCGAAGTCGCTACATTCGCTGCTGTCGAACATACCGGTGAACGATGCACGATGGACAAACGTGCTTGAGCGAATCGAACAAGCAATCAACGCCGTTGAGAAGACTGCACGTTTGGTGCAGGGCATCGCGATCAAACACGCATAATGCATAGATCCCCCCGGTCAAAAGGCAATTTTTCATGACCAATGTGCTGTTTTGGGCTGCGAGCTTTAACTTCATTGCCTTCGCTGTTCTGCCTCTCAAGGTCGCCGACGAAATCGCCAAGGTTGTATCGAAAGATGTGGCGTCGATCGGTGTGGTGTTCGCAGGCTTACTCGGGGCGATTTTTTGGAACGCGCTCCTGCGCGGTTGGGGTTACCTTCATCGTCGAGTCATGCCGTAGTCGGTGGCCTCGCTGGCGCCGCAATCGCCAAGGGTGGATGGCATGCCGTGGAAGTGGAAACGCTTCGCAAAATTGCCCCGTTCATTGGGTACTCACCAATGATTGGCGTCACACACGGTTTTTTGATTCCGTCGTCGTGATGTGGATGGTTCACCGAAATCGAAACCCACGGGCGGTGAACAAGCGGTTCAAGAAACTGCAGCTTCTCTCAGCCGCAGCGTTCAGCCTTGGCCACGGTACCAACGATGCCCAAAAGACGATGGGTGTGATTATTACGCTTCTGATTGCCACCAAGCGTCTTGGCCCAGGGAAAGAGGCTCCGCTTTGGGTGGTGTTGTCGTGCCATTCCGCCATTGCTTTGGGAACGCTGTTCGGTGGTTGGAAGATCGTAAAAACGATGGGTAACAAACTCACTCGACTAGACCCGATCAGCGGGGTGTGTCCCGAGATGGCCGCTGCCGCAACCCTGTTCTTCGCTTCGGCGAACGGAATACCGGTTTCGACCACCCACACGATCACCGGAGCAATCGCGGGCGTTGGCTCAGCAAAACGTTTCAGTGCAGTTCGCTGGGGTGTTGCCCGCCGGGTAGTAATCGCATGGGTACTCACTATCCCCGGCGCGGCCGGAGTCGCTGCCCTTATCTACGGCGCCGTCGCGCTGTTTAACTAGAAACGTTGAGGCAATCAGTGTTCAAAGACTTTGACCGACGAGCAGGATTCTTCTTCATTTCGGCAATCGTGTGCCTTCTTTTGATCCCGGTGGCGCTACCGAAGTTTCGCTTTGTTGGGGCGACTCTCGTTGTGGCCCAAAGCATCGTTGGGTTGTTGTCGCTTGCCGATTCTCGAAGTCTCAACAAAACAAACCAGTCGTGACGTCAACGGTTGGCGCAGGGCTGACTTACTTCTTTGGTGTTCTCACTCGATCGAGGTAGGCCTTCGCTGACGCTTTGCCTTCAGCATCTCGAAGACCAGCGAGCAAACCATCTGCATCTGACCACGAGCGGCCGGTTCCGACCATCGATTCCGTTACAGCGTTCACGTGCGCTTTGGTTGAAAGAAGTGCCAGCTTGGGCTTTGCAGCAAGCGTTTCGACGAGTTGGTTGACCGCGTCTTCTAGGTCGGGGGCCGCAACAACGCGGTTGAGAAAACCTAGCCTCAGTGCCTCGTCTGGACCGAAGACCCGACATGTCATGACGAGTTCTTTGGTCGCCGCCGGACCAATCTCGCGAACGAGCCTCGGGATTCCGCCCCAGGCTAGTGGGATACCGAGATCGACTTCGGGGATCGAGAACTGAGCGTCATCGCTGGCAATTCGAAGATCGCACACACCAGCAACGACCAAGCCCCCGCCAACACACCAGCCATGTATCTGGGCCACGGTAACCGCCCGAAGCTCATCCATTGCCCTTGCCATCCGCCAGCCGGAATCGGAATCGTGTCGAGGATCAGACTGCGTGTCCGTTGCCGAACCGGCAGTCTGGAAAGCAGTGAGCGCTGCACCGGCAGAAAATGCTCGGCCGGCTCCGCGCACCACCACAACGCGAAGGTCGTCGTGGGTATCTAACCAACGAGCAGCCAGTTCGATTGATCGTAGGGTCGCCGTCGAAAGGGAGTTCAGTTTCGCCGGAGTGTTGAGGAGCAGTTGCCCTACTTTGCCGTCTGGTCGAACCGAGGCCTCAACACCGTCACCCGAGTAGGTTTCGTTTTCAGTCATGACTGACGACCTCGAATGTGAGCCCGGCGTGCGCTGTCAATTGATCAACCAGTGCCTCGCCAAGGGCAGTTGCTGGGGTCCAAAAACCACCTGGTACTTTGTCGCGGTCGAGTTCCAGCAAACAGACGGCAGCCTCGCCAAGCATCTTCGCGGTTGAGCCGTACCCGGGATCTTGGTCGCCGGTCACCTGCGTCACAATTTTCTTGCCGCTTGCTGCGGTGCCATAAAAACGGATGTCAAATGACCCGGCCTGTTGAGCCGCAAGCGTTGGGCCCTCACCGGGCTTCGGCAAGACGAAACGATTCAGTAACGACCGAACAGGTTTTACCGCCGCTGCACCCATGAACACCCCGAGACCAGCCGTAAGTGCACCTGCTTTTGCAATGCCGACAGGGCCATCGCCCATCAGCATTGCTTCGTCGTATCGGAAGTTGTTACCCCAGGGTCGGCCGAGTAGGGCATGGCTTCGGTGAACGATTCGGGTGTTTACGGAAGCCATCACGAAAGGAGCAACCCAACCTTTAGATGCCGTGTCCATCTTTGGAACAGTCACGTTTGGCTGTTTGGTGCCACTTCGTTGATCGCTTGGGCAAAGCGCATAGGGGTTTGCCAGCATCTTTCTGAGTGCTGGGTTTTTGGTGACTTCTTCTACAAGGTTCATCATGCTGGCAATGGTTCCGCCGCTCGCCCCGCCCTTCATTGACTTCACCCGCATTGCAATGTCGGTACACGTTGCACCGAGGTGTTTGGTGGCCTGTTGTTGTGTAAACCAAACCCCCATGTCGGAAGGAATTGAATCGAAGCCACACGTATGAACTATGCGCGCACCACTCTTTTTAGCATCGTCTGCATACGTATCGATCATTTTTTGCATCCACTGCGGTTCGCCGGTTAGGTCGCAATAGTCGGTGCCTCCGTTCGCGCACGCGGCTACCAGCTGAGATCCGTAGAGGGCATACGGGCCAACGGTTGACACGACAACGCAGGTTTGCTCGGCAAGCTCTTTCATCGCTGAAGCATCCCCGGCATCGGCAACTATGCGGTCGACTTGCGCGCCCGTTGACGAAGCGACCTGGTCGAGTTTCGAGGCACTTCGCCCAGCTATCGCCCATTTGATTGGGCCAGCAACTCCGTGTCTTGCTACCAGGTAGCGGCACAAGATCTCCCCAACAAAGCTCGTCGCACCAAACACTACGAGGTCGTACTTCTTTGGCTCTACTGGCTGGCTTTTCGTCATTTCTCAATGGTACTCAGAACGATTCGGTGACGAAGGTCGCGATAGCACTGTGATTGCGATCACAGTCAATACGTTGGCAGCATGGTCTTGTGTAAGGTCCGAGCACAATCTACGTTCGAAGGAGAATCATCGTGACCACGATCATCGTCGGAGCAGACAGCAGCAAAGAAGCCCATCGAGCCGTCGAGAAAGCTGCGAACCTCGCCAGCATGTACTCGCTGCCGCTTCACATAGTTACAGCAGCCCCGGCTGGTACCGCAGTTGACATCAGCGTCGGGTCTGATTATTGGCATTTTGATGACTACGACATCGCCCAACAGGCCGTCGAGGCTCTCGCCGGCGAATTTCGATCGAAGTTAGTCGTAACAACGGCCGTCCTCCGAAGTGACCCGGTATCTGCACTTTGCGATGAAGCCACTCGACTGAACGCCGAGGTGATCGTGATTGGAAACAAACGAGTCAAGGGGCTTGCCCGTGTGCTCGGATCTGTCGCAGGGGGAGTTGCAAAATCAGCACCGTGCGACGTGTTCGTGGTGCACACCTACTCGTGAGGTGGGCTATTTGAAGCCCTTCGCCTTCAACGCTTTAATCATCAGATCGGGTCGTCGCGTATAGATACCGTCAACGCCAAGGTCGATCAGATCTGCAATATCGGCTGGATCGTCAACGACCCACGTCAAGACGGCAATGTTCAGGCTATGGGAAAATGTGAGCGTTGTTGCTGTTACCCGTTTACTTCCGTCGTCAGCGAGGTAAGGCGGTTGGCTGACAAGTTGCTTGGTGGCGAAGGTGGTATCGCCAGCCTCGCGCGCTGCTCGTATGGCTTTACGTTCGTCTGAGGTTCCAGATGTATGTATCTCTGGGCAATGTTTCCGAAACGCCAGCACCTGATCGTTGCTGTCTGAACCTACGTATACGTTCGAAGTTCGATGGAGCGACACCAACAGACGACATAGTGGTGGCGCCAACGCTGGTCGCTGATCTTTGAGATCTAACGTCGTGAGCGACCTCGGAAATCGACGCAGAATAGATTGAAGTGTTGGTATGCGTACTTTCTTACCCCGGAAAGGAAACGTTCCGTTTCTTTCGAATCGAAATCCTGCGTCTAGCTTGGCTAACGCGGCATACGTTTTGTCGGCAACTAAACCGGTGCCATTGGTCGTTCGGTCGACGGTGCTGTCATGAATCGCCACCAAAACACCGTCTGCTGACATAGAAACATCGATATCGACGACGTCACCACCTTCGGACATACTTCGAACCCATGCAGTCATGGTGTTCTCGGGATAAAAGCCATCACCACCTGCATGGGGAATGACCAGTGGGCGTCCAATACGGAATGGATTCGCCTGGGAAGTCTGAGTTGGAGCGGTTGAAGCGGGCCGTGCGTCTACGAAAAATGTGGGAAACACGAGTAAGGCACACACACCGATGTGGGTTCTTCTTGCCAGTCTCATAGTGACAAGTTACGACCGGCCGCCGCTTTTTGTTGACTGGTATGAGGATTGTTTTTCGAAGTGCCCGTACAACGTGCCAAGATCCGATCATGACCGAACCCGCCGCCAACCCTGATCGCACCGAACTGCACGTAAACCGCTCTTCGATTGGCGACACCAGATTGGTGACGGTACCTTTCGGTGAACTTGCCGCCGAGCAGGTGAGATTGAGTGTCGAGCATTACGCCTTGACTGCGAACAACATTACCTACGCCCAATTTGGTGACATGCTCGACTACTGGAACTTCTTTCCGGTTGATGCGCAGTGGGGCCGGGTGCCGGCCATGGGATGGGCCCAAATCACCGAGTCAAACGTGGCTGGTCTTGAGGTGGGAAGTCGGTTCTACGGGTGGTACCCAATGGCGACGAGCATCGATATAAAAGCTAAACCAAGCAACTCCGGATTCCGAGATGACGGACCGCATCGGACCCCCCACGCTGGTGCTTACCGAAGCTTTATTCGAACCGATCATGATGGGCTGTACACAGGTGAAGCCGATGAGCACCGACATGAGTTGCTTCGTGGCCTCTACATCACTGGGTTTCTGATCGACCACTTCTTCGTGAACCAACATTACTTGGGTGCCGAACAGGCGATTGTTATGTCGGCGAGTAGCAAAACTGCGCTTGGCTATGCGAGCCGAGCACGCGAGACCAGCGTCCAGATTCGCTTAGTCGGCGTTACTTCCCAGTCGAATCGCGAGTTCGTGGAAGCTACAGGTGCTTACGATCAGGTCGTCACTTATGACGCTCTCGACACTATTCCTGCAGTTGCTTCAGTGGTCGTCGATATGGCTGGTTCGGGGTCGGTGGTCGCCTCGGTACACAACCGTCTTGGTGATCTGATTGCTCATTCGATGGTCGTTGGGAAGAGCCACCACGACGCAGCGATGGTACCGATATCTAGCGGACCGCAACCTTCGATGTTTTTTGCGCCGACAGCTATGGATGCCTGCCTTGCAGAATGGGGTGCTGATGAGTATTCGGATCGAACCAAATCTGGTCTTGCCGCATTCATCGAGTCGAGCAAGGCGTGGTTGAGCATCGAAGAACATCACGGGCCCGCCGCGGCGCAACAGGCATGGCACCTTCTTCACAGTGGGTCAATCGATCCGAGTGTTGGCCTCATCGCCTCGATGCAGTCATCGAACCTTGGCAATTCTTGAGACAACCCGAATCGCATCAACACTGCCTTTCACATCGTGTACCCGGACCCCCCAAACGCCTTGATAAGCAACGAGGGTCGTAATCGCTGCGGTCGCATCATCGCGTTGGGTCGCTTCGCGGGTCGCGCCGGTATCGTCGGAGAGAAGTTCACCGAGAAACCGCTTCCGAGAGGCGCCAATGAGCAACGGAAAACCAAGTTGCTTGAGGTCGTTGAGATTCTGTAACAACTTCCAATTGTGATCTGCGGTTTTCGAGAAGCCGATACCCGGGTCGATCACGATGTTGTCTTCTCGAATGCCGTTGCTCATCGCGTGGCGAACCTGGGTGAGCAACTCGCGCTTAACATCGACCACAACGTCGTCGTAGCGGGCGTGCTCGGTCATATGTGCACTGTGGGAACGCCAATGCATCAGTACATAGGGGACTGCAAGCTTTGCAACCTGTTGAAACATTTGCGGGTCGCCAAGACCCCCGCTGACATCGTTCACCATTGACGCACCGGCTGCCACGCACGCCCTGGCCACGGCGCTTCTTGTTGTATCGATGCTTACCCGAACCCCCTGAGAACAGAGAGCCGAGACGACGGGCAGCACCCTGAACAGTTCGAGTGTTTCTGAGACGCGTTGCGCCCCCGGCCGAGTTGACTCGCCGCCAACATCAATGATATGCGCGCCTTGATTCCAAAGTGTGAGGCCGTGCTCGATTGCCGATGCGTCTTTGTCGAAGAGACCGCCGTCGCTGAAAGAGTCTGGGGTGACATTCAGGACTCCCATCACCCGGCACGTTGATTCTGGTTCGAATGGCTCTGTTCGCCATACGCCCCCCGGGGCAATCGAGCACTCCCAATCCGGTGGCATCCGGTGTGGGGCTACATCGGCAAGCGGTTCCATTACAAATCTTCGTTCCCACATGCGTGGGTGGGGGACTATCAGGTCAGTATCGTTAATGACCAGATCTCCGTAAAGCAACACGTCGACATCGAGTGTTCTGGGGCCGTCGAGAACGGTACGAATTCGTCCCATAGAAGCCTCAAGTTGCTGGCAATGAGCCAACAGTTCAAAGGGCCCGAGCGTGGTGAGTAAGGCAACCACCATATTGAGATAGGGCCCTTGGCCCTGGGGGCCACCGACCGGATCTGTCTCGTACACGTGGGAGACATTGGTTACACCGGGAAGGCCATCGATGGCGAATCGCAATGCGGCGCGGCGGTCGCCAAGGTTCGAGCCCAGAGCAATGAAAGCTTCCACTTTATTCATATCTCTAGCCTAGTGAAACTACGTGTGCATACTCTAAAATCTTGACATCGTACGTAATGAGAGGACAGTTCACTACTCGTGATGTTGCGACGATTATTTGGTCTGCTGGATCTTTGTGGAACGGCTGCGGTAGCTGCGTGCTGGCCACCGCGATCGCAGGCGACAACGGAATTAGTTCGACACTTGGGTAAGCGAGCGCTTGTTCGATCCATTCCTCGACTGGGATCGACAATGCGAGCCTGCCCCCTTCAACAAGTTTGCATATCTCCAAAAGGCTAATGGCACTAACAAGAATCGAGCCCTTTTCCGCTTCGACTAAGCTAAGTGTGCGGGGTTTGAGTTGGTTAGATTCGTTCACCCAGAACACGAAGATATGGGTGTCAAGCAGGATCAAGCCATCTCCCAATCGTCCTCGCCAACGGGCTCAAACGGATCAGTAAACATCTTTACAGTTCCGGTAAGTGGACGATGTTTAGCTGCTCGCTCGCGTGCGTCAAGCTGTTCAAGCCGAGCAAGATCTTCGATACCGACAAGGACAGCGGCAGGTTTGCCGTGCTTTTCAATGACGATTCTTTCGCCGGAGGAGCGAGTTCGTTCCAGCAAACTCCCAAACTGGTCTTTGGCAAACGATGCAGTTACTGTCATCGCTTCGGCCTATCGTGAAGCAGCCATTTTGGCTATTTCAGCTGATAAATTCAGGCTTACCCGTTCCTTGCGTGTGGTGATGTCACGAGCGTTTGCACTACTCTTTCTTCTTGAGAGTGGTAACGGTTCGTTTGGTTGTCTTTGATTTCTTTTTCGTGGTCGGAACAACTTTTTTTACAACCGTCCTTGGAACAACGAGTGTCGTTGGTGCCGTTGCCACCATAACCACATCTTGTCGAAGTTGAGTATGCCGACAGTGAAACGATGTTAAGAAATCAGTAAATGCTTGCGACCGTGAAATTGACTACCTCTTTTTGGGAGACTCGCAGCAATCCCCAAAGCTCTCAAGCTCTGACAACGCAACCGCAGCTAAGAGGTCGTGAACGGTAGGTAACACTGCGGCAGAAGGAAGCCCGAACGCCGGAATCCCAACGCACACGAGTACCACACCAAGTTCTGAATCAACTCGCAGAGCTGGTTCGTCGGCCCACCTTCGCTGCGCTCTAGGAACTTGCTGCCAGGCTCGCTCGACAGCACACTCGACTTCGGATGGCGAGAGTGTTGTGGCAAACACCAACACCGACGTCCCGTCAATCTCTCATCGATGCGCCGGTGTGCACTCGGGTGGTGCTTAGGAACTAGTGCCAAGAGCCCCTGCTGCTTAGATCCTCCGGCGCTTATTGAGACATCGGTCACTCGTTACGGTTCGATGGTCCCAATTTGACGAGTGGTGAGGAGGTTGTGAGTGTCTGCAGAAATCGTGAGTTCGAGAGCATCAAGCGGTACCTTGCACAAACCGAAACGAACACTGGCGTCTACTGTTTCTCGCTCGGTTGGGGTGGCCGCGTTGGCTTTAGTTTTGCTCTGGGTGCTTATTTTTGCCAGAGGAACTTCTGCTGAGCCAGCAATTCGTAACCCCGGCGAATTTTTGGTGACTCTGCTCGATGGGCTTACGTTGGCTGGCCTACTTTTCGTTGTTGCTTCAGGTTTCACTCTCATCTTCGGGCTGATGAGAACCGTCAACATGGCGCATGGTTCGCTGTTTTTGCTGTCGGCCTATGTAGCAATTGACGTGCAACAAAAGATGGTTGGAAAAGCCCGCAATATTGAGGCGAGCGACGTCAATATTGCATCGTGGGTTCTACCCCTCTTCGCCGGAGCATTCCTGGCGGCAGTGGTCGGGCTCTTCACACACTTCATTTTCCTCCGATGGAATCAGGGCCAAGACCTACGCCAAGCATTACTCACCATTGGCATCTCGGTCATTCTGGCCGATCAAATGTTGGCTCGATTCGGAGGCTTAGCCCAGAAAATGAGCTGGCCCGGTGCCGTTACCCACTTCATAAAAATCTTCGGTAGGCGATACGCCGTCAGTCGGCTCTTCATGTTGGCTCTCGCAATCGTGCTTGGGTTCGCATTGTGGTTTTGGCTCAACCGAACACGCATGGGAATGGTGATCCGTGCGGGTGTCGATGACCAGCCGATGGTACGCGCGCTTGGCATCAATATCTCGTTGGTCTTGGCGGTGACGTTCTTTGTTGGTGCATTCCTCGCCGGTATCGGCGGTGTCATGGGTGCCTCATTCGCTGGGGCGGCCACCGGTGTTGATGGTCAATGGCTTTTGAATTCTCTCGTGGTGGTGATCATCGGTGGGCTCGGCTCAATCAAAGGGGCAGTTGCCGGTTCACTGCTGTACGGGATTGTGGTGTCGTTCGCCGCAAGCTATTTGCCGAGCGACTACACGTTCTATTCGATCATTTTGACCTTTGCCCTGTTGGCACTTGTGCTGTCAGTTCGTCCGCAAGGCCTATTTGGGAAGGCTCCGTGAGCACGAAGCGGGTACCGCCAGCGATCGAGGGCATAGTCGTGTTGTTAGTAGCCGTGCTCGGTATTTCTGCACCACTTTTTGGCAGCTCATTTTTCGTCAATTTCGTGTTGACCCGAACGCTGATACTCGGCATCGCAGCGGCATCGCTCATCTTCCTTTCAGCGTATGGCGGCATGGTTTCGCTGAGTCAGTTTCTCATTGCCGGCGTCGCTGCATTCGCAGTCGGAAATGCTGTCACGACCTCAGGTAACGGATTACACCTTGGATGGAATCCTTGGCTTGGCATGGTGACCGCGATTGCCCTCGCCACGATCGTGGCAGTCATTTTCGGGGCTCTTTCCAGTCGCACAACGGGTATTTATTTCTTGATGCTCACGATGACGTTTTCGGTGATCGGCTACTACTTCTTTAGTCAGGTCACCACATTCTCAGGTGCTGGGGGTGTGAGCGGGGTGCGGCCGCCGCCGGTCTTCGACAAGCATCCGAGCCGTATTTACTATGCAGCTTTAGTCCTTTCGGCGTTGACATATGCGGGTTTTAGGTATGTCATCCGCTCACCGTTTGGCTTAGCGATGCAAGGTGTTCGCGATGATCCTGTGCGCATGGCTGCGCTTGGGTTCAACGTGTCGTTACATCGCACAATTGCCTTTGCATTCGCCGGGTTCGTTTCGGCCATCGCCGGGGTTTTGTACGTATGGTGGAACGGTCAGATTGATCCTAAATCGATTGCGATTGCACCGACGTTGAGTCTACTTATCATCGCAGTAATCGGTGGTATCTCACGGCTTGAGGGCGCTTGGCTCGGCGCGTTCACCTTCGTGGCCGCTAACAGCTACATCCGTCTCATTCCCCTAGTCGACAAAATCGGCATTACTCCTTCGCGATTCAACACTCTTATCGGGGCGCTTGTCGTTCTGATCATGGTGTTGTCGCCCGAGGGTTTGGTTGGAATTTTTAGTCGACGCCCCTCGAAACAAACATTCAAGAAGTAAGCACCCGCAGTATCTCGCTGCACCACACCACCATTGAAAGAGGAGACCGAATCGTGAAATCGAAGAAGAGAACCCACATCCATTTGGCTGCGGTTTTTGCCGCTGCAATCACCGTAAGTGCCTGTGCCGGAAGTAGCAGTGGCGGCTCGTCACCTGCCTCCGACGCAGCGCCATCGTCTGAAGCAGCGCCAGCCTCAGAGGCAGCACCAGTTTCAGAGGCTTCCCCGGCAACCGATGCAGCACCAGCCACTGATGCGCCAAAGGCAACCGATGCTGGCGCAGCGACAACAGTTGCAGCAGCGAGCGGGGGAGACACCACCCCGATCAAGCTTGGCATCATGGCTGAATGTGAAGGTGCGTTCGGCGGCTTTAACGAAGACGTAGTTGCCGGGGTCGAGCTTGCCCTCATCAACTTCGCTGGCGGGAAGGCGAAATCACGAACATCGGCTCTTGACGGCGTCGAAGGTGCAACCATCGCGGGTCGTCCCGTCGAAATCGTTGGTATCGGTTGCGGCGACGATACCGCCGACCGTGCGATCCAAGAAGTTCGTAAACTGGTCGAGGAAAAGAAAGCCGAAATCGTGGTTGGCCCAGCCTCAGGTGACGAAAGTATCGCTCTAGCGAACTACGCCAAAGATCATAAAGAAGTGACCTTCATCAACGGAATTGGTGGCGCCCAAGAAACGACGCTCGCCGTTCGAGCCGAAAACTACTTCCGGTACAACGGTGACGGCGCTCAATGGAACGCTGGACTCGGTGACACGCTATACAGCAAGGCGGGGTGGAAGAAGGTCGCCGTTATTGCCGATGATTACAGTTTCGGCTGGACATCAAGCGCTGGTTTCATCGCCGATTTCTGCGCTGCAGGCGGCCAGGTTGTTAAGCGCGTATATCCTCCGCTCGGTACAACCGACTACTCAACGTTCATCGCGCAATTGCCAGATACCAACGAAGTTGACGGTTACTTCTGGGCCGTAGGTGGCACGGGTACCCAAGCGTCGCTTGAAGCGTTCGTCAATTCAAAGGGCGAACTCAGCGGTAAGCAGCATGCTGGAAACCTCTTCTTTAACCCGGGATTGGCATCGGCACTCGGCAAAAATATTGCTGGTGCGTATGTCGGTGGCTTTGCGTCGCTTCCTGGTGACGTCAAGACCCCAGCGATAACTGAGTACCTCGCCAGTGCCGATAAAGCATGGGACACGCTTCCCGGGGCGCTGAGTGCCAACAAGCCGGCCAAGCCATCAACTGCTGCCGGCTTTGGTTTCTTCTACGGGTATTACACCGGTGGTATGGCGATGATCCAGGCGCTCAACTCGGTCAAGGGAGACCTTTCTGACGGCCATGTTGCGTTCCGTAAGGCCCTCGCTTCGCAAACGCTCGATGCCCCGTTCGGAAAGATTTCGCTCGACAAGAACCGTCAAGCAATCGTTGACACTTCCGTGCAGCAACTGGTTCTCAACGACAAAGGCGAAGTCGTTTCGAAGACAATCGCCATCATCCCTGGTGTCGACCAGACCTTTGGTGGAATATTCAGCGACACCACCCCTGCGCCATCACGCGAGAACCCTGGTTGCAAGACCGCAACCTTGCCTTGGCAGGGCAAGGGTATTCCGGTAGTCGACGGGGTTCCTGCACCGTAAGTTTCGAAAGAAACCATTCCCCTTCACGGCACAGGTCATCACCATGCAAACACTCACCCACCAATCACTCAGTACTGCTCATGACAGGGTTCCCCTTCTTTGTCTTCGTGGTGTGACGGTTGCTTTTGGTGGATTGGTTGCAGTCGACGGCATCGATCTTGATGTCGTCGCTGGTGATCGCCTGGCCGTGTTGGGTCCGAATGGAGCAGGAAAGACGACCCTCTTCAACGCAATCGCAGGAGACGTCACCCCAACATTCGGAAGTGTGCATATCAATGGTGACGACTGCACGTCGGTGGCATCTAGGTTTCGTCCGAGTCTAGGTGTGGCTCGTACCTATCAAAAGACCCGTCTCTTCCTTGGGTTGAGTGTGCAAGATAACCTGATCCTTTCGCTGATTGGCAAGGGTAAGAAACATCGGTCGGTGCTTCGAAGCGGTGTCACGAGCACCATGAACGATGCGGCAAACGAAACAGCCAAAGCGGTTTGGCTATCGAACGAATTCTCGACGAAAGTTGGAGACCTTTCGCACGGTCAACAACGTCAACTCGAAGTAGGGATGGCCCTTGTCACCGACCCGCAATTGATGCTGCTCGATGAACCAGCTTCCGGTCTTTCCCGGGGCGAACGCGAGCGGCTACTTGAGCTTCTTCGCAGTATTAGAACAACGACAACGTTGTTGCTCATCGAACATGACATGGAAGTTGCGTTGGGCGTGGCCGACCGGGTCGTCGTGATGAGCGATGGTCGCAAGGTGGTCGAAGGTTCACCAACTGAGATACGGGCCAACCCGTTGGTGCACCAGATTTACCTGGGGAGCCAAGGCTGATGGCTGCGACGCTTCTTGCTGTCCAAGATGTGGTTGCCGGCTACGGCGCCTCTCGGGTTCTGGATGGTGTGACATTTTCAATGACCAACGAAGCCGTTGCAATTGTTGGTCGAAATGGAATGGGCAAGACCACGCTCTGTAACGCAATCATGGGGTTGCTGCCGATCGAAGCCGGCTCGGTGACCTTTGCTGATCACCAACTAACCGGATCGTCACCCGAGGCGATGGCCAGGGCTGGAATTTCGTATGTTCCCCAGGGGCGACGCCTGTTTCCCTCGCTCACAGTCGACGAGCACCTCCGTATGTTGGCGAAGGGAACGGTAGGAAAACGATGGACCCCCGAAGCTGTCTACGACTTGTTTCCTCGGCTGGCTGAGCGTCGTCGAAATGGTGGCTCTGAACTATCGGGCGGAGAACAACAAATGCTGTCGGTCGGTCGGGCTTTGCTGCTCAACGGGTCGCTTATTTTGATGGACGAGCCCTCGGAGGGTTTGGCCCCAACAATCGTAGATACCCTGATTTCGGTATCGCATCGCTTAGTAGCGGAGGGCGTCGGCATTTTGATTGTCGAGCAGAACCTATGGGCTGCCACTTCAATCGCCGATCGTATTTTGGTTATGGTTTCGGGTCGCCTAGAAGCAGAGTTTGGGGCTACCGAATTTCGAAACAGTCCTGAATTGCAAAAACGCTACCTGGGGGTTGACGCGTAATGAAAGAAATCAACATCGGAATGATCGGCTCGAAGTTCATGGGCCGGGCCCACTCGAACGCATGGATGAAGGTCAGTAAGTTCTTTACGGTTGATCCAACACCGGTCATGCACACCGTGGCAGCACGAAATGCCGCTGATCTTGAGGCATTTGCACCACGGTGGGGTTGGCAGAATTACACCACCGACTGGCGGACCATTGTCAATGATCCGATGATCGGGCTCGTCGATATCGTTACCCCGAATAGTATGCACGCTGCGCAAGCTATTTCCGCCCTCGAAGCAGGGAAGCACGTTGCCTGCGAAAAGCCATTGTCAGGAACCCTCGCGGCCGCTGAAGAGATGGCCGCAGCCGCGGCGTCAGCAGTTGGTCGCACATTTGTATGGTTCAACTATCGACGGGTTCCGGCCATTGCGTACGCTCGACAACTCGTGGCTTCGGGTCTACTCGGCCAGATTTACCATGTTCGGGCCAACTATTTGCAGAGCTGGGGCGGGCCCGACACCCCGTTGATCTGGCGGTTTCAAGGCGATGTGGCCGGCTCAGGGGCTCACGGCGATCTGAATGCTCACCTGATCGACATGGTGAGGTTTGTTACCGCCGAAGAAGTCACCACGGTTGAAGGGGCAATCGAGCACACCTTCATCAAAGAGAGGTCGATTCTGGCTAATGAAACCGATACCAGCGGTGGTGAAATCGCGGCGGCCGGGGCCACCACTTCAGGTACGAAGGGTTTGAGTACCGTTGACGATGCAGTGTTGTTCCTAGCTCGTCTTTCGGGGGGTGGCCTCGCCACGTTCGAAGCAACACGCTTAGCGACCGGTTACGCCAACGCAAATCGAATTGAAATTCATGGTTCCCGCGGAGCGCTCAGATTCAACTTCGAGCACATGAACGACCTTGATGTGTTCGACCTGCAAGCGGTCGATGGTCGTCAGGGGTGGACCACCATCGATGTCACACGGTCAGGTGCTCGGCATCCGTATGCATCCGCTTGGTGGCCAGAGGGTCACGGCCTCGGGTACGAGCACGGGTTTGTGAATCAAGCTGCCGACATATTGGCAGTAATCGGCGGTGGCCAGCCGGTAGTTGCCCTTCCTGATTTTGCCGATGCACTTCAGACCCAACGCGTACTCCACGCTGCCATTGAATCTGCTCGTCATCGCTCGCCTATTGACGTGCAAGCACCATCCGTTGTCGCTGATCAGAAAATCATCGACTGATCCAAGAATGAGAAGTAGAAAATGACTTCACCAGCTACTTTCGACCCGAAGTTCATGCCAATAGGTATACTTACGGCTGCCCTCCAAGAGCTTACACCTCGTGAACTGCGCGACCCCGATCCTGATTTGGCGATTGAGGAGTGGCTCGACTTTGCCAAAGTACTTGATGCTGATTGTATTCAGCTATCGGCGGCACTGCATCCGTCACTTTCCGATGTTCCGCCCGAGGCAATGCTCGACCCGGTAGCTAACACTCTTGACCTGCGGCAGCCTTTCACCGCTGCGAGGGCGAAGCGAGTTCAAGCTTCCGTCGATTCGACCGGTGTGACGATTGCCGATGTTGGCTACTTCGACAACATGCTTCATGAAGATCGTGCGGTGCGAAAAGTAAAACATGACTTCATGCTTGCCACGATGGACGCTGCTGCCCTCTTGGGTGCCCCCGCTGTATGTGGGTTCATAGGACGTAACCAACAATTGTCGATGGATCAGAACGTGATCGACTTCGAAGAGAGCATTATCCCTCTCATGAAGGCAGCTCAAGCGCGATCGTTGCAGTATCGAGTTGAACAGTGCCCGATGCCCGGCTGGACCCCAAGCGACAACTGGCATAACAACATTGCCTATACGCCTGGAACCTGGATTGCGCTTCACCGGATCTGCGAGAAGCATGGCGTTGGCGATGTGTTTCGGGTGCACTACGACCCTTCGCATGCCATCTTGATGGGCCAAGATACCCGCTCAATCTTTCAGTATCTCAAAGACGAGGGATACAGTTTCATCATCTCGGGAATGCACGTTAAAGGTCAGGTTATTGACTCTCGGGGGGTGAGTGCGTGGGGTTACGGCGGTCAAACGATCGAACGTGGCGACTGGGTAAACGGGCAGGTGTCACCCAACCCAGCCGACCTCGGTAACAGTTGGCTCAAACAGGTTGTGTTCTCTGAACATGAACTTCCGGGTACCGCCAAACATGATCCGCTTGCTTACCTTCAAAACCGTACCGTCGACTGGCTTGATCACCAATTGGCCGCTCGTGAGCTTCTCGACTTTGACCCCAGAACGACGCCACTTATCGTCGAACACGAGTACCCGAAAGCACGCGTACAGCAACGCGAATTGTTGCAACCCATCCTCGCCGGGTCTATCGCCTTTACCCGCCATATCGACCGGGCGGCCGCATCAATGCATGCACTTCAACACGAGGTGCTCAGCGCACAGAACATTCCGGTGCAGGGCAATGGCCGTCAGGCATACCGAAGCTAATTGTTACATCGATCGAAAAGGACTTACACATGACCGACACAACCGCAGGATCTGACCGACGCAATGGCTCTACCTACGTCGTAACGAACGACGACCGCGCCGCCTTCGCTCGTCAGGGTTACCTGCACCTAAAAGGGGTACTTTCTCAGGAAGAAGTTGACGAGATCGAGAAGGTCTACAACGCCTTTCTTCGACGCGAAATCAAAGTGGAGGGTAAGGACTTCAACGACATGACCACGGGTGAACATGGCACCGACCCCGGTGACTACGCAATCCTCAACGTCATGGTGCCCCGTCGGTACTACCCGCAGTGGCAGGGCAACATTTTTGAACAACGGGCCACCTCAATCGCAGAACAACTTTGCGGTGAGGGCATGACGATTGACTTTGATCAGTTGCTCGCGAAAAGCCCGAACAAACCAGAAGCAGTATTCAATTGGCACCAAGACCAGGCCTACTGGATTGACTCGGATGATCGTCGCACCGCAACGTGCTGGCTAGCCGTCGAAGACTCAACGATCGAAAACGGATGCATGCAGTTTTTGACCGGAAGTCACCTCGAACCCGTGCGTCCGCATCGGCCATTGCATGAAGATCGTTCGAAGAGCCACACGCTGTTGACCGACCTTCGTCCTGGTGAGGTGATGACCCATGTTCCGATTAAACGTGGTGACATCACTGTGCACAACGAAGGTGTGTTGCACGGTTCAGGGGGTAACAATACGTCGGACACCTATAGGCGCGCGTACATAGTTGCGCTTCGTTCCGACGAAGCGGTAAGTAAGGAACGAAGTCTCGGCTTCACGCACTCACACAACGACTTGGTCGAGGTTCTCGGTCAAGTCAAGGGCTTGAACACCGACTGATACTGCTCGTTTGGTTACGTCAACACACCTATCAATCGCTCTCACAGGAGAAAACGCTATGCACCTATCAATGCACAATTGGATGCGCTCAGAACCACTTGAAGTAACCGTTGCTCGTCTTGCCAAAAATGGTTACGGCAGTATCGAAATCAAGGGTGAACCAGATCAATACAATACGAAAGACGTTCGTAAGCTTCTTGACGATTACAAGATTGCTTGTTGGGGCGGGGTAACCCTCACACTCGGCCAGCGAAACCTCTGTGCCAAAGACCCAGCGCAACGTGCAGCTTCAGTTGATTATGTCAAAAACGTGGTGACCATGATCAAAGAACTGAACGGCACAGAGATCACGATCGTGCCCAGCACCGTTGGCAAGATTGTTCCTGACGGCACGCCAGATGAAGAGTGGTCATGGGCAGTTGAAAGTTTGAAGCAGGTACACGAGCATGCTTCGGCAGCTGGAGTGGTTATGGCGATTGAGGCCCTCAACCGTTTTGAAACCCACTTTGTAAGTCGTGGCGAGCAGGCGCTGGCCCTGGCTGAAGCTGTTGGCGACGATGTTGGTGTGTGCCTCGACACGTTCCATATGAATATTGAAGAGGTAGATATGTTGGCCACCATCAAGCAGGTTGGCCCTCGGTTGCGCGACTTTCATGTGGCCGACAACAATCGAATGGCGTGTGGCATGGGTTCGCTAAACTGGCCAGCGATTGTTGGTGCGTTGAAAGACATTAACTACGACGGTGCTTTGACGGTTGAATTTGTCGC
Organism: Acidimicrobiia bacterium; assembly: GCA_031430595.1. Classification (GTDB taxonomy): domain Bacteria; phylum Actinomycetota; class Acidimicrobiia; order Acidimicrobiales; family JANYDT01; genus JANNBN01. The sequence continues at coordinate 21,182 of JANPBU010000051.1, read as the reverse complement.
CCCGGTCGACCGTACCCCTGCGAACAAATATCCTGATTCGATTGAGACGAACCCGGTTGAAATCAGCGATGACGAGTTGAAGTTCATTATCGACCACGGAAGCAGCCTGCTGTCGGAAACCTTCTACGACATGCTTGTTGCGAAGTGCGCCGAGACGCTACTCCCACTTATCAAATGATTTTTGGGTGCAAGGTGATCATCAAGTGACGGGACATACATGCTAGAGATTACGGCAGTAGAGAGTTGGTGGCTGAGCTGCCCAATCCCACCTGAACGTCAACATGTTTCTGATTTCGGTCGCATGGTCAGCTTCGATATGGCGCTTGTTCGGGTCGAAGCTGAAGGCGGGTTAGTTGGTTGGGGTGAAGCCAAGGCCGCCGTAGGCTCTGCTGGTGCCTGTCGAGCGTTGGTAAGCGCGATTAGCGATGAACTCGGTCCGACGCTCATAGGCCAAGATGCCTTTCGCGTCAACCGACTCTGGGAATTGATGTACTCAGGTACACGTGGTCACCATGTACTTGACCGCGGCCGTGGCTTTCCGGTGCTTGGCCGCCGTGGTCTCACGATTTCGGCCATCAGCGGCATTGATATGGCGCTTTGGGATTTAGTTGGCAAAGCTCATGGTGTACCAGTCGTCGATATGTGGGGTGGTGCCTGCGCCGATGAAATGGATGCCTACGCCAGTGGAGGGTGGGCTGACGCCAACGGGATCGGCGAGCAATTGTGTGGATATGCATCACATGGTTTCCGAGGCGTGAAGATGCGCGTCGGTGTCATGGACAAAACGGTTGAAAACAGCATCGCGCGGGTTCGCGCAGCTCGTGCTGCTTTGGGCCCTTCTGTCGAATTGATGGTCGACGCCCACGGAACATTTAGCGCCACCGAAGCGATTCGGTTTGCACGTGGTGTCGAAGACCTTGGGCTTCGTTGGTTCGAAGAACCGGTTAACGCTGACGACCATGCGGGTGCCGCTCGTGTGCGTCAGGCGACGCATATTCCGATTGCTGCAGGCGAGAGTGAGTTCACTCGTTTTGACTTTCGAGACCTCATCGAACGTCAGTCAGTTGATGTGTTGCAGCCCGATCTAGCGATTTGCGGTGGTCCGACCGAAGCCCGGCGCATCGCAGCACTTGCAGAGACACATCACTTGGAGTTAGCCCCGCACTGTTGGGGTTCGGCGCTCTCGTTTAATGCAGCACTTGCTGTTGCGTTTGCCAGCCCGTCTGCGATCATTCTTGAATACTCCCTCGGGGCTAACCCGTTACTTCACGAATTGGTTCTCGAAGACGTTGATCAAATCGGCGGACGTCTTCGGGTACCAACTCGACCGGGTTTCGGGGTAACCCCCCGCCCTGAATTCATAGAAGAGTTTGCCCGCCACTAATTCGTTCACGGGTTATAAGTGCACGTAAAGGAAAACGCATGACCGCTTTGCAACACGTCAATATTTTGGTTGACGATCTTGACGCCGCAATCCACTTTTATGCTGATGTGGTTGGGCTACCCCAGAAGCCGGCGCCACCCCTCAGGTTTCCTACGGCCTTCTTTTCGATTGGTAGTTCTCAAGAGCTTCACATCAACCAAGCACCCGACTTGCGACCTGAGCGAGCGCACTTTTGCCTTCGTGTCGATGATTTCAACGCGGTGTTTCGGAGGGCGCTATCGACGGGGTGCATTGATGTCACCACGTGGGGCCCGATGCGCCGTCTTCCAACGGGGGTTATGCAGCTGTTCATTCGTGACCCGTCTGGAAACCTGGTTGAGGTGGCCTGTGATGCTGATCAGCCAGTAGACGCTGAATTGTTTGACCTCGTCTTGTCAGAGATCGGTACGTTTGACACAGGAAATGTCGGCAATCATAAATGATTGTATTGACAGAAAACGTACACCCAGACGCTCTGGCTGTACTAGCGGAAGTAGATGTCGTCCGCGTACTTACAAATCCGACAGTGCTTGATGCAGACATCCAGCTCGGCGATGTTCGGTGTGTGCTGACGCGTAGCCGAGGTCAAATTTCTGAATCACTCATGAAACAGATGCCGAACTTGAAGGTAGTCGGCCGATTTGGTGTGGGGCTCGACAACATCGACACAGACGCAGCCGCGAGACGGGGTATTCCGGTTGTGTTTGCCCCTGGCAGTACAACGCGGGCCGTGAGCGAGATGGGCCTGCTGCTGATGCTGGCGCTTGCGAGAAAGCTGCGCGCATTGGATTCATCGGTGCGGGCGGGTCATTGGACTGAGCGCGAGGTATACGAAGGTACCGAGTTGGCTGGTAAGACGCTAGGTATTGTTGGTCTTGGTGACATCGGCAGGGCAATTGGCAACCTTGGCGATGTGCTGGGTATGAACGTCGTCGCCTACAGCCGATCATCTCGCCGTGAGGGTTGGCCTTCGCTCTCGCTCGAACAGGTACTTGCTACAGCCGATGTAGTACACATCTGTTTGGCCAATACCCCTGAAACGAAACATCTCATCGGGGCAGCCGAACTTGGTGTGATGAGGCCATCTTCGTTACTTATAAATATTGCACGTGGAGCAATCGTTGACCATGTTGCGTTGCGTGAAGCTATCGTCAATAACCGTATTGGGGGTTACGGTGCCGATGTGTGGGAAACCGAGCCGCCGATATTTCCCGATGAACTGCTCAACCATCCGAACGTGCTTGTTACTCCGCACGTGAGTGGCCTTACTGATCGAACCTTTAAAGAAATTTGTCTTCGCCCCGCTGTTGCTGCCGCGGCGATCCTTTCTGGTGGTGTGCCTGACACGAATTGCGTGTTACCTGACTAGAGTTCTGAGGCACGAGTAAATATGCGTAAAGTCTCACAGATGGTGCCATCGGTTTCGCCGTCCTCGTTGCCGAACCCGGCACTTTCGTTTTCGCAAACACGTATGCAGCCCCAGGCGATCGACCTGTATGCCATGCTCGTGAGCGGGCAACCGTCAAGCGAAGAAACCCTGAACGCCGGGCAGGTCATACTTGAAAGCTTGCTTGATTGTATGACCACAGCGGTATTCCTTAAAGATACTAACTACAAGTACCTTTGGTTCAACAAAGTAGGTGCCGCCTTCGCTGGGGTTGAGCAGTCTGAATTAGTTGGTCTGTCTGATCGTGAGATGCCATGGGCGCTTGACCAAGAATTTGGGGCAGCTTGGTTCGAAGAATGGGATCGAACGGTTATCGACACCGGTCAACCTCAGTACAAAATCCTGGAACGGCTGCTCGTTGGCTCAGGTGAGCAACGTTGGATAGAAACCAATAAGGTCCCGATTCGAAATTTGGCAGGTGATGTGATCGGCATTATTGGCACCTTCGAAGAAGTGACCGAAAGAGTAGAAGCTGAACGCGAACATCGAAGGGTGTTAGAGGAACTCGACGAACGGGTCAAAAAGCGAACGACTGATCTCAGCCGAGCAAACGAAAGCTTACGACGAGAGGTTGAAGACCGAATTCGGATTCAATCAGAAGAACGTCAACAACGCGCTTACGCTGAAGCACTGCGAGAAACAGCAGCAGCAATTTCTCGCACGTTGGTTCTTGACGAAGTGATTGAGGAAGTGATTGTTGGCGTTGAACGATTGGTTTCGAACGATCTCACCGCCTTGATGTTGTTCAACGATGACGATGAACTTGAGTTGGCTGCTCACCGTATTTGGCTCGACTACACCTCTGAAGATCACCTGGCCGTGCATGGTCTTGAAGAACTGTCACTGGTCGCGCTGCTCGGTGATAGGCCTGGCCCTGAAATAATCAATCTTCCCGATCGGTGCCTTGGCCCAGCCAAATCCTGTCTCGGAACACAACTGCGTCTCGGCGATCAGGTCATTGGGTACTTGCTACTAGAGAGTGCAACCCCCAATTTTTTTACGGAAACTCATGCTGAGCGTTTGAGAGCGGTAACCGACCAGGCAACGACCGCTATTTCCAATGCGCGCTTACTGAGTCGAGCCTCTGAACTTGCCGCCGGTGATGAGCGTCAACGTTTGGCCCGCGACCTTCACGATTCAATCAATCAAACACTCTGGACCTCAGCTATCTCAGCCGAAAGTTTGCTTCGCGAACTGGGGCCCGATTCGCCGTTACACGAGAGGGTAAGTCGACTTCGGTTGCTAGCGCGCGGTGCGTTAGCTGAAATGCGCACATTGCTTTTGGAACTTCGCCCCGCCGAGTTAGAACTGGTTGAGTTGCATCAGCTCATTGGTCAATTGGCCGAAGCCCTTGAGTGTCGTCGAACTGTTCAGTTGAAACTTGATATTCAACCGGTCGAACTTGATGCGGCCAAACGTTTGGTGTTTTACCGGATTGCTCAAGAGTGTCTGAATAACGTGAGCCGCCACGCAACAGCGTCAACTGTGAACATTCAATTGGGGTCTGATGTCCGTAACGTGTTTCTGCGCATCTCTGATGATGGTCTTGGTTTCGAACCAGCGGGTGTGACCGCGTCGCATATGGGCGTGAAGATTATGAAAGAGCGTGCGGCCAGCGTTGGGGCGAGTTTCACTCTCGAGTCAACCCCCGGCAAAGGTGTAAACGTTACCGTCACGGTTCGAATAGGCGATCATGAGTGACGTGGTGACAGTTATCGTTGTCGACGACCACGACCTTCTTCGTGAGGGCGTTGTGGCCTGCCTGCGCGGATATGACGACATATCGGTGGTGGGTGAAGCCTCGACAGGTGAGCGGGCCATAGAACTCACCGACATGTTGGCGCCAAACGTTATCATCATGGATTTGGTGATGAGCGGGATGGGTGGAATCGAAGCCATCCGAATTCTCCGAGCGAAGTATCCACTGATGGGCGTATTGGCTCTCAGCAGTTTCACCGAGCAATCGCTCATCCAAGATGCAATTTCGGCAGGGGCGACCGGCTACCTCGTCAAGTCAGTTGACACTGCAACACTGGTTTCAGCAGTGCGAAGCGCAGCCGGTGGCCACGGAAGTTTCTCGCCGGAAGTGATGCAAGTTCTGAATCGGTCGGGGACCAAGCCGAAGCGAGTGGCCCTTGATGCGTTGTCACCTCGTGAACGTGACATTGCTGCGTTGATGGTTGACGGAAGAACCAACTCCGAGATAGCGCGAAAGCTTGAACTAAGCGTGTTCACCGTAAAGAATCACATCAGTTCGATCCTGATGAAACTCGGAGCGCAGTCGCGTACCGAAGCCACTTCAATGCTGCTTGGTCCGGCGAAGCCGAACCGCTAAGTCACCGAAATTACGAAATCACATTTGCCGCTGATGCCTAACCTTCGGTTGGGTGAGTTCCTCGTACGTAGTCAAGCTCGGAAAACTCTGCCACGTTTGTTGTCCAATCCTCTTCCACGAAGGCTAGGTGTTGGGGGTGAGCGTTGTACTCATGGTAGGCATGCTGACTATCGAAACACATAGAAAGCCCGTGAGTGAACGGGCTCTTCGTTCCAACTTGGCGAAGAATCTCAAAGTTGTGAACACCGTCGATCGACGCAAGCTGGTTTGCCCGTTCAAAAAAATTGGCAACATCTGCGTCAGGGTTGAGCCGAAACGCAACGGTGTGTTGAATTGGTGCGTATTCCACCGCACGCTCACTTCATCCGCAGTGAAGCATACGGTTCCTCGGTTGACGCATCAACAGCTTCGTAGCCGGCGAGCCCGTGGCTTGGACCGAGAACTACGAGTATTCGCGCAGGTTCGGACGCATCCGCGGCGACGAACGTGGCATGAACCACACCCATCGGAATGAATGCGACGTCGCCAGGAGCTAGGTCTTTACGTTCTTGGCCGATCCATTGTTCAACCTGGCCGCTTCGAAGGAAGATGACCTCTTCTTGATTCGGATGCTTATGAAAGTTGTGGCCTTGCCCAGGTTGAATAGTGACATCAAGGACGCAGAGTTTCGAACCTTCAGGAACGTTGGCTGGCCGAACGACCCAGCCCAACTGACCCCAGTCAAGTTCTTCCCATTCAACATCGGCTACGCAAACAAAACACATGTGACTCTCTCCAGTAAATGTTGATGTTGTTAGAACGTGATTGCTTTGAAGGCCTGAGTTTGAGCTGTGAGCGCCTGTTCGGTGGGAAGGCGTTCCATGCTCGACGCCCCGTAAAACCCATGAATGCTTTTCGCTTGCTGCAAGATGTAGGCCGAATCTTCTGGCGACGAAATGGGTCCGCCGTGGCACAGCACGATCACGTCAGAGCGAACACTGCGCGCGGCGGCCGCCCAACGGTCAATCAGGGCGACGCAATCATCAAGCGAGCGACTGGTTTCGGCACCGATGCTGCCACCGGTTGTGAGGCCAAGGTGGCAAACGATGATGTCGGCCCCGGCCTGAGTCATGGCCACTGCGCTGTCTTCGTCAAATACATATGGTGTGGTTAACATGTCGACTCCGTGGGCGATTGAGATCATGTTGACTTCATGGTGATAGCCCATGCCGGTTTCTTCAAGATTTTGCCGAAACACGCCATCGATGAGACCAACAGTGGGAAAGTTTTGCACACCAGCAAAACCAATTCGTTTTAACTCGGCGAGAAAGACCTCAGGCATATAGAACGGATCGGTGCCATTCACCCCGGCAAGCACAGGGGTGTGTTTCACCACCGGAAGTACTTCCTTCGCCATATCCATGACGATGTCATTGGCGTTACCGTATGCGAGCAGCCCAGCAAGTGAACCTCGTCCGGCCATTCGATACCGACCAGAGTTATAGATGACTATAAGGTCGATACCACCAGCCTCCTCACATTTTGCTGAAAGGCCTGTGCCGGCACCACCTCCTACAATCGGCTGGCGGCGTTCGATCATGTCTCTGAATCGAGCAAGGCACTGCGCCCTTGAGGGGGCGGTCATGAGATCTCGTCAAAGGCTCGTAAGGCTGCTTTACCGAACTCAACGTCATTGATTGCAAACGGAATCCGGATGACCCTTCGATCGTCTGTATGCAGAGTTTCGGCTTCAATCGTGGTGAAGAGAGCTTCGTTGGCTGCCGGGTCGTAAAAAGCTTGCCCTGGCGAGTCGAGCAACGAAAGGCCACCTTCGGGAAGCAGGAAACGAACCGGTCCGTTGCACGCATTGAGTTTCGCAGCGATGAACGAACCAAACAGCTTGTTCTCGGATTCAGTTGTTCTCATCAGTGTGACCTGAGGGTTATGTGCATGGAAGAGCCGGTCGGAGAATTTGCTGGGAATCGAATCGGGGGATCCGAAATTGACCATATCGAGCGCTCCACACGACCCCACATAGGGGATGCCAGTACGAGCAATTGCGCCGATTCGGTCTGACCCGGCAGGGAACACGCCTCCGACGATGAGATCTGCTATTTCGGTTGTTGTCATGTCGAGCACACCAGAAATCATTCCAGAGTCGACGAGTTTCTCCATCGACTGCCCGCCGGTGCCCGTCGCATGAAAAACGAGCGGGTCGTAGCGTGAGGTAAGCATACATACTAATTGAGTTACGAGCGGAGTCGTTACCCCGAACATGGTGAGGCCGATTGTCTCACGGTCACTTTTATCCTGCTCAATCGGGTGAGCGACCATTCCGGCGATGGCGTTTGCGGCGTTTCCAAGTACTTGACGTGAGATTCGGTTGAGTCCCGCCACGTCAGTAACCGAGTACATCATGGCGATGTCTGCCGGCCCGATGTACGCGGCGACGTTGCCCGAGGCAACTGTCGAAACCATGACCTTTGGACGCCCGACGGGTAAGGCCCGCATTCCGGGGGTGATGAGAGCGGTTCCTCCCGAGCCGCCGATGCCGATGATGCCGCCTATCGATGCAACGTTGGCTGCAACGTATGCCTCGAAAGCACTGGCCATTGCACCTACTGCTTCACCGCGGTCTGAGGAGGCAACGCCCGATTCGCCAGCCGGATGATATTTGGCTATGTCGGAAGGTTTGATATCAGCGATTGAATCGTATTTGCTGGTGCTTACATCGACAAGCACAGTGCGTAGGCCAGTGGCTGACACCAGATCGCGAACGTAAGTCAATTCGTCGAATTTGGTGTCGAGCGTTCCAACAACGTAAACCGCTGGCTGCACTTTGTACCCTCCTACAACTTTGACGGGGCTCGTTCAAAGTTCGATTGAGGATACGTTGAGCCGTGTAGCGAAGACCAGGTTCGAGAGGATGATCGCGGCTAATGATTAAGAGGGGGTCCGAAAGAGCTAACTGCGGCGCATCGGGGAAGCCAACCGATCCGTTTGTTGAGCGCGATCCAGCCAACGAACGTGACTGCATCGATAACGAAGTGAGCGATGACTAGCGGCACGGTACGACGGCCAGACAGCCTCCATCGAGCAAACAAAATGCCCATGATTGCATTGCCACGAAAGCACCGTAGCCCTGATACCGGTGATAGGCGCCTCGAAGCACTGCACTGAGAAGTTGTCGGCCAGGGTCCCCAGCCGAGTTGTTGCAACCGACGCAAAAGATAACCAACAACAATGGATTCTTCCAGAACACCGAAACGAAGCGCGCTCAGTAACAAGATCGGAATTTGCCATCAGACTCCGCCGGGATTTACCGGAGTCACCGCTCGACTCAGCCCAAGGTGAAAGGCCGCACGGTATCGACCAATTGGAGCGATGTTGGAGCTCGGTTAAATCGTATGCAGCCCAAAATCGTGGCGCTCATCGTGGTTGAAGGGTTACTCAGCCTTTTCCAGCTGATCGCGTAATTTGGTGACTCGGTAGCCTAGGTCTCGCACTTCCTCCGCAACGAGTGCAGCAGATTCTTCCGCGTTCGCGGAGCTGGAGTCACTGATTGCCCTCACTGAGCCGACGAGAAGAAGGGTCGCAGCGACAACCATGAAGAATCCTCCCAACCTGAGGCCACTTGCATCGTTCGCTGCAATTGCCAGCGCAAATACAATCAGGATTGCCGCGAGGATTGCTGGGAAGGAAGCCATGGCCGCCACAATTCGGGACCGGCGTGCCCAGAGGCCGAACACACCCGAGACAGCCAAAAGGACGTACAAGATGCCAAAGTGTCGAACTTCGCCGTACCCGTACTCAGACCCGTCGCGTCGATCTACCCACACCGTAGACTTGGCCAAGAAACCAACGGCGCTCCCACCCAAAATGGCCGGGCTCCAAGAGTCCCCAGTTGGTAGAAATTCCTTAAAGTCTGAAAGCGTCATACTTCAAGACTGTAGAACAATCATCGGAAGTGCTGCCTCGATATCAGTCTTTTGGGCGAGGCAAAGTGTTTGGGTGTCTGTCAGCTTTTAGGTATGACAACAATCCTTGTACCGACTGCAATGCGTGCGCAGGCGTCGACCCCCGCTACTCTTGCCGCAACGAAGCTTTCGAGTCTCAGCCTCTGGGGTTTCTTTGCTGCCTCGGTGGTCATGATTGTTGGCCTACAACTTGATGCTTTCAAGCATGCAAGTGACCCTGACCTTGAAACATTTTTCACGCCGTGGCACGCCATTATGTATGCGGGCATGGCATTGTGTGGAGGAACGATCGCCTGGTTTGTGAGGAGGAACGTCAAATTCGGTGCCCCGAATTGGTTTGCTGCCATACCCGCTGGCTTTCATGGGGCGGTCGCAAGCATGGCGATTTTGAGCATAAGTGGCGCGATCGATACTGGCTGGCACACAACCTTCGGAATCGAGAAGGGATTGGAGATACTGGTGAGCCCAAGCCATCTCGGAATCATCACCGGAATGTTTCTGGTCTCGTCGGCACCGCTTGCCATGTTGTGGAAAGAATCGCGCTTGCTGAGTAAGGGCGAACACGTGATGACGGTCGCTTCGGCCGCTCTTTCATTCACAACAATCCATATAATTACTGCGCACGCTTCACAACTTGGTCAGTTGTATTTGGGTGAACAACGCGAGTTGTCGGTCTTTGATTCGACCAGCGTTCATGGGTACGTCTTCTCGACACTATTGCTACTCATTCCTCTGTTGGCGTTAAAGCACCGTTTCGGCACCGGGATGCTCGGGATGTTTTTTCTGGCGCTGATGCCCGCGACGATGATGATTTTCATTAACGACTACACCCCTGCATTGTGGCTCCCGTTTATCGTCGCTGGGTCTGCCGCAGTAACTCTCCCCATCGCTCAGTTTGTTTCGGTGCGAGGTGGTTCAGCACTTCGGGCTCGCCTGTCTGCAGTGACAGGGATGGCCCACACACAGCACCCGGCTACGCCCATGCTGGCAATCGGCGCAACCTTCCCGTTGATTCTTTGGTCCAGTTTTCGAGGCAGCCCTAACGTGGCAGCCAATTCAAGCGTCGGTTAAGGGCTATCCAACCCACAAATGTAACTGCATCTATGGTGAAGTGGGCAATGACAAGCGGCATCGTGCGACGGCCCGAAAGCCTCCAACGGGCGAACAGCACGCCCATGATCGCGTTGCCCACGAAGGCACCATACCCTTGGTAGAGGTGATACGAGCCTCGTAGTAACGCACTGAGCATTGTCGCCGGCCAGGTTCCCCAGCCCAGCTGTTGTAGCCGACGAAGAAGATAGCCAACAACGATCGTTTCCTCAAGTAGCCCGAAACGAAGCGCGCTGAGTATCAGGATTGGAATCTGCCACCAGACGCCACCATCATCAACTGGGATCACGGCCCGGCTAAGTCCGAGATGGAAGGCCGCAAGGTACAGGGCTAATCCTCCTCCGCCGATCAGTGCAGCAATGGTGACCCCCTGAGCAAGGTCGCTCGATTTCTGAGTGCGATCCATGCCAACATCAGACCAAGTATCACCTTGCTGCCTGAGAAGGTAACCCACCAGCAGAACGGGCATGAGGCCAACGACAATCGAAATAAGTTGTCGTATGCCGTCAGGCCAGGCGAGTGCAGCTGCATTGAGTGAAACACGGGTGCCTCGGATAGGGCGTTCGGCAAGGCTCACTAGCGCATAAGCAGTCGATGGCAAGAGCGACAACCCAAGCACGATGCCGATCTCTTTTGCAATAACCCGAGGGGAACTCTGACCGTGCATGGTATGGCAAACATACCGTGAACCGTCGCTACTTTGCAGGTCGAGTTCGTTCGACTAGCCGGATGTTCGTGCCAACATTCGTAACCGGGAATACAACTCGTCGCGTTCGGTGTAGCAACCACGTAGGTGCCGTCGCCCACCCGATGAAAAGGGTTGCGGCCGTGCAAGATTCGGCGGTTGTCAAAGACCATGCAGTCACCGGGCGCTAGTAGGAAACGAATCGCAAACCGCTGGTCGAACGAGAGGGCAAAAACGTACCGGTACGCGGCGTACGCCTGTTCGACCTGATCGAAGGGAACGCTGGTAAGGGGTGCCCGTAGCCAGTTACCGAAACGTACCTCTTCGATATCACCCAGATGATTCGTAACGAAGATCGGGGACGTACTTCGATAATCGGAGGTTCTCGATCGGTTTGCCCAATCCCACCTGAGGTTGGTGAGAAGTTCGTAGTGGTCGGGTCGTGTTTCACGAACTTCTTGAGCGAGTCGAAACCCGTCAACCAAAACGCTCTCGCCGCCCTGTGCTTCGTTGATCAGACAGTGAAGATGGATTCCTGGCTGGTATTCGCGTGTCGGAAGGTCAACGTGTGGCGGTAGGGCGAGCGCGGTGTTCGCGTTAGTCACCGGGCCGGGTTCGGCGATGACGTCCCATGTGGTTCCGAAATTTGTGTCTCTGATTGGTCCGATTCGTCGGGCAACGTCACCCACATCGGTGCCGTCGGGCACGCCCCGAAGTAGCGAGCACCCATATGCTGCAAGCGCGTTCAGCCAATCGTGCAATGTATCGTCGCTTTCAAGAATTTCGGCCGCTGAAAAAGTTGGGGGGTGTTGTGAGCCCTGCATCCCGAAGCACCATGGCGGGAAGTTCGCTTTGGGGCTGGAATTCGCTGTACGCATAGTGACGAAGCCACCCCGAGTCATAGCAACTTTCGTGGCGGTCTGGGCCGTTCCAAATCATGTGAAGTAAGCCATCTTCAACGGAAGATGAGATCGGGCGAACATCTTCGGGAATGCTCAACAGTTCAAATGTCTGCTCCCGAGTGACGTCATACACGCAGTGTTCACACGCGCAGTTATCTCGTAACCACACGTGATGGAACCGTGCCGTGAAGCCGTCGTTCCATGTGAGCGCAACCCAACGGTCACTTGCGTGGATGTCGATCAACTCGTTAGTGACCACATACGAATTGAAGTCGGGTTTGGGGGCGCTCACCATGATGATGTGACTGTATGCGTCCTAGAGCAACAAATGCTCGCCAGCAGGCTGGACTTGCGTGAATTACGGCCTGGGCTCATCTTCAAATATGACGACGCTTTAGGAAAACTGGGTCTGTGTCCGTAGTGGATGCTGGGTTTGCGGCAAACTCTCGTTATGAGAAACCTTGAGGGTCGAGTCGCTGTAATTACCGGAGCTGGGCGTGGCGTTGGCCGTGAGCATGCGCTGTTGTTCGCAAGCGAAGGGGCACACGTGGTGGTCAACGATCTCGGTGGCGCCCAAGACGGTTCGGGGTCTGATGTTTCACCTGCCCAAGAAGTGGTGACCGAGATTGAAGCGATGGGTGGTGTTGCGATTGCGAACGGCGACAATGTGGCCACCTGGGCGGGGGCCCAGAACCTCATCAATGCTGCGATCAACGCATACGGTGACCTGCATGTGCTGGTAAACAACGCCGGTATTCTGCGCGACCGGACCCTGGTGAATATGACGGAGGAGGAATGGGATTCCGTCATCAACGTGCATCTGAAAGGCCATTTTCTTCCAACAAAATTTGCTGCGATGTATTGGCGTGATCAGTCAAAGTCGGGCAAGACCGTAAGTGCTTCGGTAATCAATACGTCGTCTACCTCGGGGCTGCATTCGAACCCAGGGCAATCAAACTATGGTGCAGCTAAATCGGGCATTGCTACGTTCACTGAGATTGTTCAAAAAGAACTCGATCGGTATGGGGTTCGTGTCAACGCCATTTCTCCTGCTGCTCGTACTCGATTGACGCTCTCGATCCCGGGGTCTGAAGGTCGTTTTGATGCGAAAGGTGAATTTGACCCGTTTGACCCGAAAAATATCTCGCCGTTTGTTGCGTACTTAGCCACGGCAGATTGTCCCATCAAAGGTCGCAATTTCTTTGTGTATTCCGACGGTGTGCATCTGTTCCATCCGTGGCATATCGTCGACTCGATTCGTAACGATGGGCAAACATGGACCGTCGATGAATTACGAGACGCCGCAGCGCACTTCGCCGACGTTCCATTTGACCAACCATCACCATGGCGTGACTGACGGACGAACGAGTTTCTGAGCTGAGTTTTTCGTTGCTCAGTCTTTCCATTTCAGACCGTGTGTGCTGGGTGACGATCGATGCACCGCCGATAAACATTATGACCCTTGCATTATTACGTGAACTTATGAAACTGTCCTCGGTTGCGGCCCAAGATGATTCTGTAGGTGCACTGGTTATTCAGAGTGCTGACCCCGACTTCTTCCTTGCCCACTTCGATGTTGAGGCGATTTTGCAGTTCCCGACGGATCCCGAACCGGAACAAGCGACTGAGTTGAACGGGTTTCACGTTATGTGTGAACAGTTTCGAACCATGCCGAAGCCGACCATGGCAAAAATTGCTGGCCTTGTAGGCGGCGGGGGAGCGGAAGTTGCAGCCTCGATGGATATGCGATTCGGGCTTCGGGGCAAAACGATCATCAATCAAATGGAGGTGCCGCTCGGCATCCTTCCAGGCGGATCGGGCACTCAACGGCTTGCCTGGTTGATTGGTCGAGGGCGTGCCATGGAACTGGTGCTCGGTGGAATTGATCTGGATGCGTGCACCGCCGAGGAATGGGGATGGCTCAACAGGTCGTTCGAAATGATTGACGAACTCAATCGCTATGTTGACGAACTCGCCGTTCGTATTGCTTCATTTCCGGCAAACGCAGTCAGGCTGGCAAAAGCGTCGTTACTCGGTTCGTTGCCCGACCCTAAAGCAGCCCTGCTCGCTGAAGCTTTTGCATTTCAGCAGACGTTACATAACCCGATCGCAACAGACCGTATGCGTACGTTCTTAGAACGCGGCGGGCAGACCAGGGAAGTGGAACTTGACATCGCCCAAGTAAGCGGCCAGTTGGGTTGAACACAGGTTCACCCCATCTTGAGTAGTTCGGATGTCTCACTTGAGGTGAATGTTGACCAAACTAGGCAGATGAAAACTTCAATTAGTTCGTTTGGGCAACGACTCGGCGTGTCACTTGTCGTTGCGGGCGTGTGTGTCATGGCAGTTCCGTCTACGTCAATCGCAGCAGGTAAGGCGGTCAACCTCAATAACGTGGGCAAAGCAACGACAGCATCACCAACCCTGCAGTACTCAATGACTAACGATATGTCGTTCACCGTCGGCGGTAAAAGTGTTTCCGGTAAGTTGACCGCTACCGGAAAGGTTGACCGGGCAAAGAAAGCTAGTTCGATTGATCTTGATTCCGGCGACTTTATGAAGAAGGTCAGTGCGGCATCTGGTCAGCCACTTCCTAAGGAACTATCTGATCCCGATCTGTTCAAGATAAAGGTCATCGCCGTCGACACCAAAATTTGGATGAACTATCCGTTGATGTCGTCCATCAGTGGCACCTCAACAAAGGGGAAACCATGGGTGCTTATCGATGCTGCGGCGATGGGTGTAGACGCTGGCGATGTCGTGGGCTCGCAGGGTGCTGACCCAACCCAAGGGCTGGACATGTTGGTCGGCCTCGGTGCAACTGCAATAGAAGCCGGCAAGGAAAAAGTACGTGGTGTCGAGACGACGAAGTACACCGCAACTGTTGAGCTTGATGCGCTGCTGAAGAATACCCCAGCGGTCGATCAAGCCCAGGCCCGCGCGATGTTTGGGACGAAGAAGTCGATACCGGTTTCGGTGTGGGTTGACAGTGAACAACGGGCCCGACGTTTTGAGTTGACGCTTGATCTCGACAACCAAGGACAGAAGGTGGCTGTTAAAAGCACGTACGAATTCTTTGCCTTTGGAGAAGCCGTAACCATCACGCCACCTCCGGCATCACAGGTTGGCGAGAACCCTGCACTTGCATCGATCATTGCTCAGGCAGCCGCCAAGAAGGCTGCTGCGGCGAAGGTACCTGCTAAGAAGGCGGCGTAGCGTCGAGGTCTTCGACTCGAACGACTAGGTCAGCGCTCGCAGCAGTCGATTCGATGAGTTTAGCGTTTACCTCGTCAACATTGGTCACCCACGCTTCGCCGGCTGGCGAACCGTAGGTCTCGGTGGCCCGATTTATCAGCCGAGTTCGTCGAAGTTCTGCGTCGGAATCGATATACCAACAGATGTTCAAGAGGTCGCGAACTTGTTCCCAACCCCCAACGTCGCAGAGCAAGTAGTTGCCTTCGATGATGATGCCGCGAATATGCGGTGCGATCGCCGCTTCTGCTGAGATGGATTCTTCAATCTCCCGATGAAAGACGGGTAGATACACAGGTGACGCTGTTTCAGTCACAATTCGTCGCAGTGTGTTTGTGAACCCTGCAACGTCAAATGTATCGTATGCGCCTTTACGGTTTCGTCGACCGAGTTCGTGAAGTATTGCGTTCGAGAGGTGAAACCCGTCCATACCAAGCACGGCCCAACAATCGCCATCTCGACGATTCAATTCGTCGCAAAGCGCAACTGCGACAGTACTTTTGCCTCCGCCAGGCGGCCCAACCAACCCGAGCAGAAATCGATCTTCGCCGGGAACGGGGAGGAGGCCGATAAGGTGTTTGACGCTTTTTGTGGGTATGACGGGCATTGCCGTCACCTTAGATCGATGGAGTTGGCGTCAGTCGAAAGGATCTCACCATAGATCTACCACCATAGATACATCTACGTCTTAACGGCCCGGGGCTACTTCGAGTTGCGTACGTAGGCAGCGAGATGCGTGCCGGTGAGCGTTGATTTGGCGGCAATGAGATCGGCGGGTGTGCCTTGGAATACGACTTGGCCACCTTCATGGCCGGCACCCGGCCCGAGGTCGATAATCCAATCGGCATGAGCCATCACGGCCTGATGGTGCTCGATCACGATGACCGTTGCCCGACCGGAGGTCTGAGAGTCAACGAGTCGATCGAGCAGGCCGAGTAGTTGCTCTACGTCAGCGAGGTGAAGACCGGCGGTGGGCTCGTCGAGCACATAGATGCTGCCTTTCTCAGCCATATGGGTGGCTAACTTTATCCGTTGACGTTCGCCGCCGGAAAGTGTGGTCAGCGGCTGGCCGAGCTGTAAGTATCCAAGCCCAACATCGGTGAGCCGCTGCAAGATGGCATGTGCAACGGGCGTCTTTGCGTCACCGCTTCCGAAGAAGTCTTTGGCTTCAGCCACCGACATCGTAAGTACCTCTGCGATGTTGCGGCCGCCGAACCGATAGCCAAGTACTGATGAATCAAACCGCTTTCCGTCGCAGTCCTCGCACGTTGTGGCGACGCTGGCCAACATGGCCAGATCGGTATAGATGACGCCTGCACCGCTGCAAGTTGGACATGCTCCTTCGGAATTGGGGCTGAACAACGCAGGCTTCACCCCGTTCGCCTTCGCAAATGCTGATCGAATGGGGTCGAGTATCCCGGTGTAGGTCGCGGGATTGCTGCGCCGCGAACCTTTGATAGCCGCCTGGTCGATCATGACGACACCGGCGTGCCTAGAAACCGAGTCACGAATCAGCGAGCTCTTGCCCGATCCGGCTACCCCGGTGATAACTACCAGCACCCCGAGCGGAATGTCGACATTTATGTTGCGAAGGTTGTTTGTTGTTGCGCCGCGAATCTCAAAAGCGCGCGTAGATGTTCGCACCGTAGTCTTGACAGCGGCCCGGTCGTCGAAGTGGCGCCCTGTGGTGGTGGCGCTGACACGTAACTCGTCGACGGTTCCTTCGAAGGTCACGGTGCCCCCTTCAGTTCCGGCGCCAGGTCCGAGGTCGACAATGTGGTCTGCGATAGCGATCGTCTCGGGCTTATGTTCGACAACGAGCACCGTATTGCCCTTGTCGCGCAGTTCCAGAAGCAGGTTATTCATTCGCTGTATATCGTGCGGATGTAATCCAATCGTTGGCTCGTCGAACACGTACGTGACATCGGTGAGCGACGACCCGAGGTGGCGGATCATCTTGGTGCGCTGTGACTCGCCACCCGACAACGTTCCAGACGATCGGTCGAGGCTTAGATAACCCAGCCCAATTTGAGTGAACGAGTCGAGCGTGTGCTGGATTTTTGCCAGCAAGGGAGCCACCGACGGCGCCTTCAGGTTGCGCACCCAAATGGCTAGGTCGCTGATCTGCATTGCGCATACATCTGCGATGCTGAGCCCGCCTATTTTGGAGGATCGTGCCATCTCGCTGAGGCGGGTACCGTTGCAATCAGGGCAGACGGTAAAGGTGATGGCCCGCTCTACAAACGCCCGAATGTGGGGCTGCATTGAGTCAACGTCTTTGGACAGCATCGATTTCTGAATTTTCGGGATCACCCCTTCGTACGTGAGGTTGATTCCGTCAACTTTGATCTTGGTCGGTTCCTTATACAGCAGATCGTTGAGTTCCTTCTTTGTGAACTTACGAATTGGTTTATCGGGGTCGAAGAAACCGCAGCCACTGAAGATGCGGCCAAACCAGCCATCCATGCTGTAACCGGGGATCGTAAGTGCACCTTCGTTTAGTGACTTTGAGTCGTCATAGAGTTGGGACAGGTCGAAATCAGTGACATTTCCGACCCCTTCACATTTCGGACACATTCCGCCTATCCGGTTGAACGTGCGTTTCTCAACTTTTTTCTCACCGCGCTTTTCAACCGTAATTGCACCGGCTCCGCTGACGGTTGCTGTGTTGAACGAGAACGCATTCGGTGACCCGATACTGGGTGATCCGATACGGCTGAAGAGGATGCGAAGCATGGCGTTTGCGTCAGTTGCGGTTCCCACGGTTGAGCGGTTGTTGGCCCCCATTCGTTCTTGGTCGACAATGATGGCCGTAGTGAGACCTTCGAGCACGTCGACGTCTGGCCTAGCCAGCGTAGGCATGAAGCCCTGAACGAATGCGCTATACGTCTCGTTGATGAGTCGTTGTGACTCTGCTGCGATCGTGTCGAATACCAGCGAACTTTTACCCGAGCCAGAAACGCCAGTGAAAACAGTGAGGCGGCGCTTTGGAATATCGACGCTGACGTTGTTGAGGTTGTTTACCCGAGCCCCCTGTACACGTATCAAATCGTGCTGGTCAGCTACCTGTGGTGCACGCGAGGTAGTGACTGCCTGTGACGTCGTGCTTTTGGTCTTACTCATGGTTGCTCCAGCCGGAATTGGTGGTGTTGGGTGGCGGTGGGACGACGACCGCTTCGGCATAGAAATCAATCAGTCGATCTGCCAACGACTGCGCTAGCCCATGAGAGTCGACACGGTCATCTAGATACTCGACGAGCTCAAGGCCTGTCCGGTACTGTTCGATACCATGAACCGGGTGTTCAGCAAGGAACAACTTGTCGAACGCTGAGTTGAGATCAATCGCGAAGCTGCCAGAAGTGTCTTGATGAAGCCGACCTACCCATGCCGGTGGTAGCCCCTGCATCCAAAGCAGCACCATGCCATGATCGCTGTCGTTTGCAACGCGAACGTAGGCCCGGTCGAGATATTCGAAACCCCCGATCGGCAACCAGTCAAGAGTGCCTGTCCATACGGCCCCGGTCTCAGCCGCACTTTGCTCAGCGAGTTCGAGTTCGTGCTTGATCCAGCCGTCGAGGTCGTAGTACGTCGTGGCTCCACGAAAGAAGAGTTCGGTCCAACTGAAAGAATGAACTTCGTCGCCCATTTTGATGTTCACGGTGTAGTTGATATTTCCACCAGCAGTGTTGGCCCACAGATCGAGGAGTGGTTGCGGGATTGGACCCGAACATTGGGCCTGAACCCACGCGAGCGTGTCGGAATCGATCGGTGGCTGTGCGTTAAAAATGACTCGGTTTCGAAACACCGCAATGCCGTGAGACCGTAACTCGGTCAGTTCCTGTTCAGTCATCATGAGTTTGTTTTACCATCTTGTCGCGCACCGGAGACCTATCGGGCGGACGGTCGGTCAGGTGGGTTGACCTGCGCTAGTCGTGAGTGGGGCACACAGTATCGATCTGCAAGTTGCATGGCGATTGGAAATCCGGCGTTCGTAAGTTCACAGAAAGCGAGTTGTGCTGCCATGGTCTGGACTTGCGAGTGCGGGCGGGGGAGACACTGTGCCGCAGATTTCTATCGTGGTCACTATTGCTGATAGCAGTCCCGGGGTGACCCAGTAAGTGTTTTGTGTTTATCACCGATGTTCCGACCACCAAAGGCGGGGTGATGGCTACGTCGTTGAGTGTTGAGTGGCATCTTCAAGTGACATCAAATATTCTGGGACTTGAATATTTTGATTTGTATGCGCCGACAACTTCAACACTTGACATCGGCGTCAAAGAACTTCAAGCCGTCGGCGTGCAGTAGACGCAGACGGCCATTTCGCCTAATCTGGAAAAGATACTTAGATCTGGGCGAGGATGTCATCAAACGGAACCTCACCAAGATCGGTGTTGAGGACTGTTCCGTTCGCTGCGATCAGCATCCACGCAGGTTGAGCCGGAACACCGAGCTTCGACCACGACTTTCCTGTGCGGTCCCACAACAAGCGAACCGTGCTTACCTTGTTGCGTTTCTGGAATGACTTGGCTTGCTTCAGGTCATCTTGGGTGCCAAGCCCGATAACAGTGATTTTTGAGATGTTTTGCCGAGCAAACTGCTCGACGGCCGGGGCTTCCCCGTTACAGGCGGGTCAATGCGGGGCCCAAAACCAAACCAACATGGGTTTGGTTCCGTTGAACGTCGCTGCGAGCGCAACCGACTTACCGGTTTTGACGTCGGTAACGTTCATGACGGGCAAAGGGCTCTTTACCTTTTTGGTCGGCGTCGACTTTGTCGTTGGGCTAGCTGCCACGTTTGGCGCTGCGGCTGCTCGGCTAGTGTTCACAACTGGAACCACCAACATGGCGATCAGTAGAGCGCCTGCGACAGCTTGATGAGTTCGGCCAAGTTCGCGTCGCTGGCCCATCAGATATGAATCATGTGGGCGACCGAAGCGCCTGAAGTCGTTGTAGAACATTGCCTCAGATTGTCACGGAACCGAGCGCTAATTTTGCACTCGTTGGCTCGCACGAATCTGTCGATCACCGTGCGGCCGGTTGAAAGAGCTCGATCAAGTTTCCTGCTGGATCAATCGCAAGCACCTGTTCTCCGCCTGGGCCCGATAGTTCACCGTCGGTCATCGCTCGACCAGCTGAACTCAGCGGACCCGACAACAAGAGTCTCAGATTGCCAGGGGCGGCTTCAGCGAAGGCCGGAGGCGCATTCATTCCGACGGTGTAGCCAAAGTGACTCAGATGTCGCAAAGTATGGGGAACAATTCGACGGCACAGGTGATCAGCCCGGTTTCCGCCCAAAGGTGTGAGTGTTTCGTCCGTGACAAGCGGTCAGGGTTCACTCGTTCAGATCACCTATACCAATACGAACACATGTTCGTATTGGTATAGCGGACGGGTATGCTTCTCAGTAGTGGAAACGAGGACGGAAACACGAATCGGCGAAATCGTTTCTACGATCGATCCACTCGTCACCGACCTGTTCGCAGTACTACCGATGCAAAGCGTTTCGATCAGTGACCTTGTCGATATTCAACGCCTGCTATCCCGAACAGATTTGTTCTGCACGCGTACCGTTGCAGCCTACGAAACAGACGGTTCATGCGTCGATGACGGGTTCCGTGATGTCGCAGCAGTCATGTCACTACCAAAACCCGTCAACACCAACCCCGACGACGGCAACCCCGACGATGGCATCCACGAAGAACTGACGTTGACGCAGCGGCGACACGATGCGCTGCACGACATCGCCATCGAAGCACTAACGACCAACGACCACCCTCTCGCTTCCGGTGGTCAACACGCGCACATCAGCCTCATAGTCAACAATGACGGATCAGCCCACACAATGAACAGCTACTTCATGTCATCGTTCACCCGCGACATGCTGATGTGTGACTCGATCATCACCGCAATCAAACTCAACTGCCACGGAAACCCATTCGACGTAGGAACACCACAAACCGACATCCCCTCGCGGAACCGCCGAGCAGTCGTCGTCCGCGATCGTTGCTGTCGATACCCGGGCTGCGACCGTCCGGCACGATGGGCTGACATCCATCACATCAAACAACGCGAA
>JANPBU010000050.1:0-1955 GCA_031430595.1 Acidimicrobiia bacterium | reverse complement strand
TGATCACATTGGATAAGTGTTTTAGGACAAGTGTCAGGGATCATACGCAACCGAGTTCTGGCAGAGCGGTTTGCCGTGCGACGTTCCAGCCGACGGTCCCGTCCCGGCTTTGGTGGGAATCACGGAAAGGCGTTATCTCCGGCTTGAAGCCTCAAGCCAAACCGGCGGTTAGCAGCCGCCAGCGGAGACAACGCCATGACCACATCTACAGCAATTGACGCGTCATCGCCACTGACCGGCGCCGCCTGGCGCGACCAGCTGGAAGCGACCGTGCGCGACCACGTTCGGGGCTTCATCGAGGAGCTTGTCGAAGCCGAACTGCGCGCGTTCCTCGGGCGCGGCCGTTACGTGCGCAAGCCGGCGTCGACCGAGGCGCGAGCGGCGCCAGAAGAACAGGAAGGGCTCGGCGATGAAGAGCTAGCGGCAGCACCGGCGCCCACACTTGCCGACACCGTCCGTGGCCACCGCAACGGCCGCCGCGAGCGCACGATCATGGGGACCTTCGGCAAGCTGACAGTCAGCGTTCCACGAGCACGTCTCGACACGCCCGACGGCAAGACCACAGAATGGGTCAACACGACGCTGCCGAAGTATCGCCGCCGCACCAAAGAGGTCGATGCGTTGATCGCTGGCGCCTATCTCTCGGGCACCAACACGCGGCGTGTCGGACGCGCGCTGGCGAGCCTGTTCAAGGGCGCCGTGTCGAAGTCGGTGGTCAGCCGCGTGTGGCGCAAGATCAAGGCCGACTGGGACAACTGGAACAAGCGTGACCTCGCGAACGAGGACATCGTGCGCCTGATCCTCGACGGCACGCACGTCAAGGTGCGCATGGACAAAAAAGCGACAGGCGTCTCGCTGCTGGTCGTGCTCGGCATACGTCGCGATGGTCAGAAAGTGCTGCTGGCCGTGAAGAACATGGGCGGCGAGAGCGAGGCGGCGTGGCGGACCATCCTGGATGATCTGACCAAGCGCGGCATGAGGAAACCCGAACTCGCGATTGTCGATGGCGCGCCGGGATTGGAGAAAGCACTCGTCACGCTGTGGTCGGATCTTCCCATCCAGCGCTGCACGGTGCACAAACTGCGCAATCTGATTGCGCACGCGCCGAAAAAATTCGCCGAGGAGATCGCGGCCGACTACGCCGACATGATCTATGCCAGCGACGCAGCGACGGTGGCGAAGAAACGCAAGGCATTCCTGAACAAGTGGTTCGTGAAATGCGAGGCCGTCGCGGCGAGTCTTGAGGAGGCCGGCGAGCTTCTGTTCACGTTCACGCGGCTGCCGGTGGAACAGTGGAAATCGGCGCGCACCACCAACGCCATCGAACGCCTGCACGAGGAGTTCAAGCGGCGCATCAAGACGCAGACGGTGCTTCCCTCGGCAGAGACAGCGGCGATGCTGTTCTGGGCCTTGCTCGCCTCAGGCCAGATCGTGCTGCGCAAGGTCGGCGGCTGGGCAACCCTGCCGACGCCACTCGCCAAGCCGATTGACCTCGCCGCCTGACCCGATACTCTGACAATGGCCGGAGAGCGCTTTTCGCTATTTCCACCACGATTGGGACGGGACCCCGGCCGCTGAGTATGGACCGGAGACGAATGTTGATCGACAGTGACCACAAAATCCTTTCGATCGCGCGTCAGTGCGAGTTGGTTTCAATCAGCCGATCGGGATATTATTATCAGCCGGCTGGAGAAACGGAATTGAATCTTGAACTGATGCGCCGGATCGACCAGCAGCATATGGAGACGCCGTTCTATGGCGCCCGTCAGATGGCCCGCCATCTGCGTCGCCAGGGCTACACGGTCGGCCGAAAGCGTATTCGGCGGCTGATGACAAAAATGGGCTTGGCGGCTGTTTATCAGCGGCCACGCACGACAATTCCGAACAAGGACCACATCAAATATCCGTATCTGCTGGGCGATTTGACGATCGATCGGCCGAACCAGGTTTGGTGC
>JANPBU010000049.1:0-2692 GCA_031430595.1 Acidimicrobiia bacterium | reverse complement strand
CGGGCACAAAAATCCCGCGCACGGCGCGCGGCGAACGGACGTTGCGCGCGCTGCTCGACGCCGCCGCCACCGAATTTGGCGAAAAGGGCTTTCACGACGGATCGATCAGCGGGATCACCAGCCGGGCGGGCGTCGCGCTAGGCAGTTTTTACACCTATTTCGATTCCAAGGATGCGATATTCCAGGCGCTGGTCCGCGATATGTCCGGTCGGGTGCGCGACCATGTCGGCCCGGCGATTGCGGCGGCCGAGGGCGCGCTGGCGATTGAGCGCGTCGCGCTCCAGGCATTTCTGGAATTTGCCCGCGACCATAAGGAAATTTACCGGATCGTTGATGAGGCCGAGTTCGTCGACCCGGCCAGTTTCCGGCTCCATTATGAAACGACCGCCGAGCGCATCCTGGCGCGGCTGCACGCCGGGGCGGCAGCGGGCGAACTGCGCGGCGACCTGAGTGAAGTCCACGCCTGGGCGATCATGGGGATGAACGTGTTCATCGGCCTGAGGTTCGGCGTGTGGGACGCGCGCGATGATGCGGGGGTGCTGGCCAGTGCGGCCAATGCGATGCTCGCGCATGGTATCAGCGCCCCGCCCGCCGCCTAAATTATCCAGATAAAGGCAGGGCCCGGAGCGGCCGAAACCAATCCGGGCCCTTAGTTGAGCCATCCCTTTTACAGGAATGTCTTCGGGTCGCAGCAGTGGTTTACCGCCGATTCGGTGCGATGAGCGTGACGCGCGTCACACTTTGCTGTTTTTGCATGTGCGACACGACGCGCCTGGCCGAGTCGCGGCGCCATTGCCCTCTATGGCGGCGCGGCACAGGGATTGCTCCCTGGGTCAGGCATAGTCCCCGGCGCACTGCCCTGCGTCGGGGATCATGCGTTTGGGGCTACGGTCGGGCTGTTTCACACAAAAATTGTCATCTCAGCTGTGGCCCAGCGGGGGCTTTCTCTGCCCTTTCCCGCTAGCAGGCAAGCGCGGGGGATTTCGTCTACCCTTTCCCGCTCGCAGGCGAGCGCGGGGGATTTCATCTGCCCTTTCCCGCTCACAGGCGAGCGCGGGGCACAGCAAATGGGCGCTGAGCCCGAAGGATCAGCGCCCACTTCGCCGGTCATAATGGTTTCCCGTGAGCAATCGACGTTGATGTCGCCACCTTCGCCGCCTCGCCCGGTACGCCGGCCGACGTTTTTGGCTTCAGTTTGTCGCGTCTCTTGCGATTCGCGTCTTGCTGTTGCCTGGACCCTTTCGTCGGGTTTGTTGCCGCCTGCTTGCGCGGGGGAGGCAACGCTGCCGTCGTCCGGTTCCGTTCCCACTCCTCATCGAGCTTCGGTTCCGCGTTGCCGCTTCACCAACTCCGTCTGAAAGAGCAGATGCTGGGTTTCGGTTCCGGCACTTGGCTGGGGAAGCCTAAGCTATCCCTGCCGTGCCAGTCCGTCCGCCCGGTAAGAGAAAGCTGTCACGATTCCCGGTGACCGCAAAGGGGATTCGTGCCGATTTATCCACAGGTGGTCGCGGAATCGGTGGATAAGGGTGCGGGCCGCAACAATGGGATTCAGATGACGAATGAATCAGCGGTGCGGCGCAAGATTGTGACTCGGATTTGGAGGGCGCGGCGCGACTCGGGCGGAGCCGGGCGTGGGGCGGCGGGTGATCGCGGGTGATCGCGGGTGATCGCTGGGTGACCGCCGGGTGACCGCCGGGTGATCGTTCGCCGCTGTACTAGTGCACGCGGCAGCGACCGCTGTGCGCATATGCATCGATTGGCATGGATTTCTGCGGAGGGGATTAGGCACCCCGATGGTGGAGCGACGGACGGCGGCGGAGGAGCGAGGCTCTGCGCTGGAGGAGCGAGGCACGGCCCTGGACTCCGAGTTTCGGCCAAAGGCATTGGCCAAGATCGGCCGCGGCGTGCTTCGCATGCGCCTCTTCTGGGGTTGGTCGCAGGCGGAACTGGAACGGAGGTCTGGCGTCGACCAGACCACGATCTCGCGTCTTGAACGGGGTGTTCAGCGCGGGTTGTCGATCCGAAGGCTGGGCAAGATCCTCGACGCCCTGGCCGTCGGGGATGAGTTGTTCGAGAAGCCGCCGACCATCCCGCAGACGGCCCTCGAAATCATGTTGTACGGCGATCCCTGGAAACGGGCGACCGACGAGGCCGATCGTCGCCTTGGTTGGCCCAGGCCCGTGGAGGCGGGGACCTTGGGGGCGCATCCCGGGAAGGCCGTGCCGGACGAGCCGGAGGTCGATGCGCGGGAGGTCGATGCGCCGGACGCGTGGATCGAGGACGCGGGCTAGGATATCGACGCAGAAGCCGTCAGAAACCAGGCCAAGCCACGCGCTGCTCGAGGACCCGCCCCGAAATGCTGCAGATCACCGAGGCCGCCGTCATGGACGCGCTGCGGCACGTCCAGGAGCCCGAGCTGGGCGGCGATCTCGTGACCCGGAACATGATCCGGGACCTGGTCATCGACGGGGCGAAGGTCGCCTTCCAGATCGAGCTGACGACGCCGGCCTGCCCGCTCAAGGACGAGATCGAGACCCGCGTCCATGCGGCACTTGATCCGATCGGTGTCGAATCGGTGGACCTTACCTGGGGCGCCAGCGTCCGGCGCGCCACGCCGCGAACCGCCGAGCAGCTGCTGCCGGGCGTGAAGAACGTGCTTGCGGTCGCTTCCGGCAAGGGCGGCGTCGGCAAG
>JANPBU010000048.1:0-39112 GCA_031430595.1 Acidimicrobiia bacterium | reverse complement strand
TTCGCGTTGTTTGATGTGATGGATGTCAGCCCATCGTGCCGGACGGTCGCAGCCCGGGTATCGACAGCAACGATCGCGGACGACGACTGCTCGGCGGTTCCGCGAGGGGATGTCGGTTTGTGGTGTTCCTACGTCGAATGGTTTCCGTGGCAGTTGAGTTTGATTGCGGTGATGAGACACTGCTGTTGTCGGGAGGCAGGAACAGGCGCCAAGGTCACTGATCGTTGCGGCGAAGAGTTATATATGCAGGCGTACGGTTGGATTGAGGGCACCCTACTGGCGGTCAGAGACGCCGTGAGGAGTTCACCGACTAAGCACTGCCCGATTCCGGTCTGGCTCGTATTTGCTTCCGGAATGAGAAGAGCAACCCCGAGGCTCCCTGACTGGCCAGCGTCTGGGCCCGAGCCCGCTTGGGGACAACTGTATGGCCATCCAATTCCCTCTTGGGAGTGGTCGTATCGATACCACTGGTTGTTGTATGAGGCCCTTTCAACATATGTCCAGGATTGACCGCCGAGTTCAGGACCGCACGAACCCGTGGCAATAACATTTGGAACCATGGTGGTAGCAGTGGTTGGAGCTGGAGGCTTTGATCCAGGTTTCGCCGATGCATCTCTAGTCAACAACCCGACGATTATGACGAAAGCAAGCCCAATTACACCCGGAAACCTGAGAACCTTTTTCATGCTGAGTGAATCGACAAACTCTGGTTCGACGCATAGTGCAATTTTGGGGATTCTGAGCTGGAGAAGGATATCTGTCTGTTCGTTTTGGGGGTTGCTCGTCAGCGTGGCAGACCTCTACTTTTTTGGCGTGTTAACGACTTAAGTCTTTGGGCGGAAACCGGGCTGATCGCCTGTGCCATCGAATTGTTCCCCCATACTTTTGCGCATGATCAAGTCAACGGCGAGCCACAAGGTTTTCGAAAACGGGTAAATGATGATCGGCAGCACAGTAGCGATCCCGATACCCGCAATCATGATCGGAACCACTGAACCATCCGGTTTACGGGTGCCGAAACCGATCGCGAAAACGGCGGCGCAGGCTGCAAGCATGATCGCAAAACTCATCACGATGGCCCCAAGAAAGAAACCCTCTTCCCGCTGAAAACGAAGGTCGCACTTCGGGCAAACCCCTTTCATTGTGAACCATCGCTCAAACAGTTTTCTAGATCCGCAGCGCGCACATCGTTTGGTAAGCCCACGTATAACCATGGTGATCGGAGATGCCGAACGAATCACGTCATGACCGCCAAGTGATCGA
Organism: Acidimicrobiia bacterium; assembly: GCA_031430595.1. GTDB lineage: Bacteria > Actinomycetota > Acidimicrobiia > Acidimicrobiales > JANYDT01 > JANNBN01. The sequence continues at coordinate 37,849 of JANPBU010000048.1, read as the reverse complement.
AGGCGCAAGTCGGTTTGGCACGGGAACACCACCGATTGGCCACCCGAGATAAATCGCAGCGACCACATCAGCGTCGTCAGGAAACCCGCAAAATCCCTTCACTGCCGGCGCGTAGCAAATGGCGCCGGTTCCCCAATACGACGACAGGCCGAGTGAACTCGCCGCCACAAGCAAGGTTTGAACCGCACTCGCTACTGCGTCACGGTCTTCTATCCGAGTTGAGTCTGATGCCGAGTCTCGTGACCGGCTCGCAATCATTACCAACACTGGCGCCCGCAGGTATTTGGTGCGGGTCTTCTCTAGTTTTGCCTCGTCGGTCATTCCGCCGCTGTGAAGAAACTCAGCAGTGACTTCGCCCATAGTCGCCCGAGCGGGACCGCTCACGACGCTGTACAGCCAAGGTTGCGTCAGGTGATGATTCGGTGCCCAGGTCGAAAGTTCGATCAACGCCTCAACGGTTGAGTGGTCAACGGGTCGGTCTTTGTCGATACGAAGGTTCGTACGTCGGGCTTTCACTACCCGGCTGATCACGGAAAAGTCACTGAGTTGATCGTCGTTACTCACACACCCATTGTGCACGCTGTAACGTCGCTTTATGGCCCGAGCGATTCAGAACTTCATCAATGGCGAATTCGTTGACGCACTCGACGGACGAATCACGTCAGTAATTAATCCGGCAACCGGTCAACCCCTCGGTACCGCTGCGCTCTCCAGCGCAGCCGACGTCGATGCGGCCATGAAAGCCGCTGAGGCCGGCTTCGAGGTGTGGCGCGACTCAACACCATCAGAACGTTCCCTTGCGTTGCTGCGAATTGCCGACGCCGTCGAAGCACGATCTGAAGAACTCATTGCGGCGGAATGCGAAAATACCGGTAAACCAATTTCGCTGACCCGATCCGAAGAAATACCGCCGATGATCGACCAAATCAGATTCTTCGCAGGAGCAGCTCGTATGCTCGATGGTCGCGCCGCTGGCGAATATATGAGGGGTCACACCTCGATGATTCGGCGTGAGCCCATTGGTGTGTGCGCCCAGGTTGCCCCGTGGAACTACCCGATGATGATGGCGGTGTGGAAGTTCGCGCCAGCCCTCGCCGCTGGCAATGCTGTCGTGTTGAAGCCGTCTGACACGACCCCGTTGAGTACCACGATTCTCGCCCAAATCGCGGCCGAGTTTCTTCCACCTGGCGTTTTCAATGTGATCTGTGGCGACCGAGATACCGGTCGAGCAATGGTCACCCACGATGTGCCATCACTTGTGTCGATCACCGGATCGGTTCGGGCCGGAATAGAGGTCGCGAAAGCCGCTGCTGATTCACTTAAGCGAGTTCATCTTGAACTGGGTGGAAAAGCCCCGGTCGTGGTGTTCGATGACGCCGACCTCGAAGCCGCCGCCGCCGGTATCCAAATGGCCGGCCTGTTCAATGCTGGTCAAGATTGCACGGCAGCAACCCGCGTGCTCGTTCAGGCTGGCGCCTATGACGCTTTCGTCGCTGCGCTCGTTGAGCAGGTTAACGCCACCGTTGTTGGCGGCCCCGACAACGAAGATGCATTCATGGGCCCGGTAAATAACCCGAACCAGCTTGCGCATGTTTCTGGAATGGTTGATCGTCTTCCATCGCATGCGCGCATAGCTGCTGGTGGTTCACGAATCGCTGGCTCTGAAGGGTTCTTCTACAGCCCCACTGTTCTTGCAGATCTGCGTCAAAGCGACGAACAAGTTCAGACCGAAATCTTCGGACCGGTCATCACCGTACAAAAGTTTTCCGATGAAGAAGAAGCCGTTCGCTGGGCAAACGGTGTTCCGTTTGGGCTTGCTTCTAGCGTGTGGACGAAAGACCATGGTCGGGCAATGCGTATGGCCAAACGGCTTGACTTCGGGTGCGTATGGATCAACACCCACATTCCGTTGGTCGCTGAAATGCCGCACGGTGGTTTCAAAAAGTCGGGCTACGGCAAAGACCTGTCGATGTACGCGATGGACGATTACACCCGAATCAAGCACGTCATGACGAACCTCGACGGCTAGCCGTTCAGCCAGCCCTCGATGACTCGACATGACAGTTCGAAGTCATCCCAATAGAGCATATGACCGAGGTCAAGATCGATCTCGGTCAGTAGTTCCTCGAAGTTCGTGTGAAGGTACGCGCGCTGCTTATCGGTGACAAGGCCAGCCTGAGTTGCGACCACCAGTGTGGTGGCAACGGGCGAATTGATTGGCGGAAGTGGGCGGGCAAGTTCTGCCCACATAGCAACAGCCGCCGCTCGTTCGAACCGCATTCTCCAGCGTCCATCATCACCCGCAAATGACGAAATCAACACGTCGGCATCAGAGTGGGGTAGCGCAGCCTCGCTTCGACCGGCTCGGCGGGCTTCTATGAGTTCGGCTTGCGTTGCAAAACTGTCGTCGGGCATCGTTGATCGGGCGGCCCCCGTCATATCAGCAGCCGGAAGATCAAAGGCCGGGTCAAGCAGCATCACGCGCTTCACCCGCCCTGGGTGCGCGCTCAGAAGTCGGAGCGCGAGATTTCCCCCTAGCGAGTGGCCCATCACATCGACGCAGTCCCACCCAAGCGAATCGAGTACCGCGATCAAGTCTTCGACGTGAGTTTCAAGATTCCACGGGGCTTCGCAGGGTGAGTTTCCGTGACCTCGAAGATCGGGCGAAACCACGTTTCGTCCGGCGAAGACGGTGGCGCTCATAGGGGCGTACCTGGCACCGTGGGCGGTGATCCCGTGAATCGCTAACAACGGGACACCTTGGGGGTCTCCGAATCGGTGAAGGTTCAAGGTGGTCTGCGTGGGCCAGGTGGTCATGTTCTCATTCTGGCTGATATCAAAGATCATCAGTTGTGATGTGACGCCGGGCACCCGAGCGCCTAGAGTGATTGTTCAGCGGTCTGGGGGGCTAGACCAACAAGGAACCTAATGAATGCCTTTGATACACGCCCACCTGAACATTTCGGCCGACCGAGCCTTGGCTTGTTGACGACTGAACTGTCTCGGTCACTGTTGGGTCGGGCCTGGTTCGAAACGAATCGGTTTTGGCTGAGTCGTCTGCCCCAAGGTGATGGGCGTCCGGTCATGGTCTTTCCGGGCTTCACGGCGAGTGACCGCTCGACTACGACACTTCGGCGGCTGTTGACAAGCCTTGGCTATGACGTATATGCCTGGGAACACGGCACCAACATGGGCCCCTCGGCGAAGGTCATTTCTGGTGTTCAACAGCGTTTACACGGTATCACCCAAGGTACCGGGCAGTCGGTGACGTTGGTCGGTTGGAGCCTGGGTGGTTTGTATGCGAGGGCTCTTGCCGAAAGATTTCCCGATGAGATTCGTCAATGCGTCACCATGGGGAGCCCGTTTCGGGTGTCGACCGGGTCAGACACGTGGGCCGGAACCCTCTTCAGTGCGACCGCGAAGGTGCGAGGTCGACAGGCCCCGAGTGCGCAAGAGCCTGGCATTTTTCATCCTGGATACCGCGGTGCCCCTCCAGTTCCGACCACGAATCTGTTTAGTCGCCTCGATGGAATTGTTCCGTGGGAAGCATGCATTGACGACCCAACTCCGATGGTCGAGAACATTGAGGTCTATTGCGCACACCTTGGGTTTGGTCACGACCCGGGTGCCATCAGCGTGATCGCCGACCGTCTGGCGTTGGGCGACCAATGGCAGCCGTTTAAACAATCGGCCCGCACGTCGTTCGTCCACCTCGCCTGCCCGCACAGCGAATAATCCAAAAACCCGAGCCAGGTTGTCAGCGTTTGAGCGGTTTGGTCGAGGTGGCCTTGGTTTGAGTTGCCCGGGGCTTTGGCTTGGTCTTCGCCCTGGTCACAATCGCCGGAACCGGTGTAACAACTGCCACCGCCACTGTTTTTGCCAGCGTTGGTTCGTCGGCCAAAGCGTGGGCTCGATCTACCAACTCGGTTAATGCATCAGCAATGTAACCCGCGATTACAGAAGGTTCGCTTACTAACTCTCGGCAGCTAATCACGCCGAAGTCGAGTTGGCCTCTATACGACTGCACCGTTATGTTGATCCCTTGCCCATCAATAATCGTTGACACCGGATAAAAGTGTTCAAGCCGGGCACCTGACGTATACAGCTGCTGCGTCGGCCCCGGCACATTCGAAATAATGAGGTTGAACGGGGGATTGATCCGGTTCATCATTCCGGTTCGTGTCATGAGCCGCGATGCCCGTGCAGCCAAGGCCGGCGGTGCAAACTGGGTGAGATCGGTCAATAGGTTCGCCGGGATTGCCTCGCTCATTCCCTTGGCAGCCTTCATACCCAAATGAATTGCAGCAAGACGTTCGATCGGGTCTTCGATGTTGGTAGCAAGTGGGGCAAGCATTGCTGAAACTTGGTTTGAGTATGCATCTTTTTCCGAGCCCGATCGAACGGAAACCGGCACCATTGCAACTAGACTTTCAGTCGGAAGTGCTTCAGATTCCACCAGGTACCGGCGAAGTGCTGTTGCGCACATTGCCATCACGACATCGTTGATAGTTGCTCCGAATGCAGTCTTCACCAACTTGGCGTCTGCGAGCGATGTCGATATGAATGCATACCTACGATGTGATGTGATGGTTTTGTTGAAGATCGTCTTAGGTGCAGGGCGGGCGGTAAGTAACGGAAACTTCTCGTTCGACCCGTTCGCTTCTGCAAATGTTTTTGCCAGCTGGCCGATCAATGGAACAGCCATAAGTGGCTTTACGGCTTTACGGGCGAGTTCGGTTCCGGCTGATCTCAACACGGTCGACTGCGCAGCTTCCGAGAGCAGTTTGCCAGCTCGAAAAGGATGGGTCGCATACTTCATAGCGGTCCGAGTCATCAACTCTGCCGTGGTCGGGGTCTTCTCTGAGCGGAACTTTCCCCGGGGTGCAGCGATGGTTCGCCCATTCGGGTCGGTATCGAGCAGGGTAGTAAGTACCTCTACGCCTTGAACCCCGTCGATTGTTGCGTGGTGAATCTTGACGAACATCGCAGCTCGATTGTTGGCCAAGCCGTCGATGATGTACACCTCCCAAAGCGGGCGAGTTCGATCTAGCGGGCGAGCTGCGAGGCGGGCCACCTGTTCGGAAAGTTGGGTGTCGTTACCCGGGGCTGGGAGGGCAAGATTGCGAACGTGGAACTCAAGATCGAAGTCTGCGTCGTTGATCCAATACGGGTGGTCAAGACCGAGCGGAACTTCGACGAGGCGGCGCCGCATAAAGGGCAACAGGTGAATACGCTCTGAAATCGTTCGCAGAATCGATTCGTAAAAGCTTGTTTCACCGGCTTGACCAGACCAGTCGGTGAGGTCATAAATCGTGAGTGACGCGACATGGCCAAACTGGCGGGCCGTTTCCATCGAAAGGAAGCTGTTGTCGACACCCGAGAGTTGTTGCATATTGCCCATCATGCCTGACTACTCGGGTGAAGTAAACCCGACCTCACAGCGGCCAGCATCACGCTAATTGTAGGAATGTCGGCCTAATACGCTGGAATTGCTCCAACAAACGTAAGGTTACTCTCACTCGGCTTAGTCGGTTAGCCTAACGACTAATATAGGGGGTTCACGAGGCGAAAACCAACCTCTCGGCGCTGCTGCGCCGGGTTGCGAGCGGTGAAGAGATTGTCATCACCAACGGCGGTGAGCCTGCGGCAAGGCTGGTGGCCATCAATCCCGTCGGAAATAAGCGCATCGAATCATTCGCCGGACAATTCAGCGTTCCCGCCGATTTCGACGAAACGCCAAGCGAGCTGACCGAATACTTCACATGACCCGGGTACTGCTTGACACCAATGCTTGGCTTTGGATGGCCGCCGATGATGACCGACTCGGGCCGTCGGCCAGGAGCCTGATGCTGAATGATCGACTTTGAACACGTGATCAGAGTGGCCAAATTGCCGCCGATTCACAACGATCCGTTCGACGCCTTTTGATTGCGCAAGCTATAACAACAAGTATGCCTTTGCTGACCGGGGATGACACCATCAGCCGATATGGCGTTTCGACGATCGACGCAAGGTGTTAGCTACGTAGGGTCGTCAGGGCACAGGCTGCGACCACCCCATCGGCGAATTTGGTGACGTCTTCGGCGGTTGTGTCAAAGCTGGTCACCCAACGAACCTGGTTAAGGGGTTCGTTCCACGTGTAATGCGGCACCCATGCTTGAAGCGGGGCGATTGCGGCCTGCGGTAACAGCGGGAACAGAGAGTTGACCTTCGTGGGTCGTTCGAGTCTGACGCCAGGCTGATCTCGAACGAGGGAATCAAGCAGTGTCGCCATTTCATTTGCGTGGGTAGCTGAGCGAAGCCACAGCTCGTTTTCCAGCATTGCGATGAACTGCGCGCTTATGAATCGCATTTTCGAAGAAAGTTGTGTGGCTTGCTTCCTGAGGTAAGTGGCTCCGCCGGCTGTGACCCGGTTGTTGAACACCACGGCCTCACCGCCGAGCATGCCGTTTTTTGTTCCACCAAACGAGACTGCATCGACACCTACGTCGAACGTGATCGTTTTAAGGGAAACGCCGAGCGCCGCGGCGGCATTCGACAGTCTGGCCCCGTCAACGTGCAAAAGCATTCCGTTTTCGTGGGCAACGTAAGCCAACTGAGCAAGTTCGTCGACCGTATAGAGCGTGCCGAGTTCGGTTGATTGAGTGACCGACACTACCGATGGTTGAACGTGATGTTGCACGTCGGTGAAGTGGGCAAACTCGGTGATTTGTTCTGGCCGCAACTTTCCATCACTAGTCGGCAGAGCAATCAGTTTCGCACCGAGTATTCGTTCGGGTGCACCGGTCTCGTCGACATCAATATGCGCACCTGCGGCACATATCACTGCGCCGTACTTTGGAAGAAGAACTTGCAGTGCCAAAACGTTTGCCCCGGTGCCGTTGAACGTAAGAAAGGTCTCGGTTTCTGACCCGAACGTGTCGCGGAACAAGTCGTTACAACGATCAGTCCATGGGTCGCCCCCGTATCCGCTGGCGTAGCCGGCATTGGCCTCCGTTATGGCGTCGACGACCTCGCCATGCGCGCCTGATTGGTTGTCAGAACCGAACCACCCCACCGGTTTTGGCAGGGTGGCTAGCAATTCTGAAATCTGTTCGGCGAGCATCATGTCAATGACGTTACCGCCCCTAGCGCTTAGACCTCGGTGTAGTAGTCGAGGCCTAGGTGGGTGATCTGGTCTTCGTTCATCATCCAACGCAGCGTGTTCTTGAGCTTGGTGAGCTGGATGAACAAATCGTGTTCGGGATACAGGCCGGGTGCAGTCTGAGGGGCCTTGTAATAGAAGCTCAACCACTCTTGAATGCCGCCCATACCGGCACGCATCGCCAAGTCACTAAACAGCACGAGGTCGAGCGCAAGCGGGGCGGCCAGAATCGAGTCACGGCACAAGAAGTTCACTTTGAGTTGCATGGGGTAACCCATCCAACCGAAAATGTCGATGTTGTCCCAGCCCTCCTTGTTATCGCCACGCGGTGGGTAGTAATTGATGCTCACCTTATGGAAAATGTTTCCGTAGAGCTCAGTGTTGTCACTCGGGTTCAAGATGGTCTCAAGTACACCTAGCTTTGATTCTTCCTTGGTCTTGAACGATTCAGGATCGTCGAGTACTTCGCCATCACGGTTACCCAGAATGTTCGTGGAATACCAGCCCGAAATGCCGAGCTGACGAGCTTTCAACATCGGTGCAAGCACGGTTTTCAACAGGGTTTGGCCGGTCTTAAAGTCTTTACCCGAAATCGGGATCTTGTGGGCTGTTGCGTAATCTCGCAGAACCGGAATGTCGACGGTGAGGTTCGGCGCACCGTTACAGAACGGAACACCTTCCAAAAGTGCTGCGTACGCATACAACATTGAAGGTGCAATCTGAGGGTCATTCGCATCGATCGCTGCTTCGAAGTTTTCGATGTTGTCGTGAACCTCAGAAGGCTCGAGGAAGATCTCGGTTGAAGCGCACCAAATCATGACCATTCGGGAAACGCCCTCACGTTCAGCAAAGCGCTGAATGTCGGTACGGATACCGTCGAGCATGGCGCGCTTGTTGAGCGGCTTCGTGTTTGGTCCGTCAAGGCGCTTCACATAGTGCTGGTCGAAAGCGGCCGACATGGGAACAACCGATCGAAGCGCGTCGGCCACGGGCTCAAGATGTTTCGTCTCAAGTACCCCGGCACGAGAAGCCGCAACGTAGGCGTCGTCTGGAAATGGATCCCAAGAGCCGAACACAATGTCGTCAAGTTGCGCAAGCGGCACAAAGTCGTTGATTCGAGGCGACCGGTTGTCGGTACGTTTGCCTAGCCGAATGGTTCCCATTTGGGTCAACGAACCCACTGGCGGTGCAAGGCCCTTGCGAGCAAGTTCAACGCCTGCAATCAGGGTGCTCGATACGGCACCAAGACCGACGATGAGAACACCGAGCTTGCCACTGGCAGGCTGAACAGTTGCGGGGGATTGCGTCATGTGGGAGGTGCTCCTTGAGAAGGGTGTTGCGACTCGTTGAGTTTGGCAAGCAGACCCACAACTTACTCAATGTTCAGGGTTGGCTATTTCCGCTCTGCGCGGATTTCCAAAATACAAGAGCAGTGCTCTTGACTTCGTGAACTCATTGTGTGAATACTGATCCGGTACTAGAGCAGTGCTCTCTATTCAAGGGGTCGTTATGTCGAATCATCATGTTGTTGTCGGTGCCGGACCAGTCGGGTCAGGGGTTGCCATCTCGCTTGCCGAACGAGGTGACAGCGTAACGGTCGTTACTCGTTCAGGGTCGGGTCCGGTCCATCCGCTCGTTACCCTTGTGGTAGCCGATGCCGCAACTCCGGAAGGGGCGGCTCGAATTACTGCGGCGGGGGTAGGAGCTCAATCGATCATTAATGCAGTGAATCCGCCGTATCACCGGTGGGTCACCGACTGGCCCCCGGTACACACCGCTCTCATGACAGCAGCCGAAAAAACCGGTGCGCATTTGGTAATCATGGGAAATCTGTACGCATACGGCCCAAACTCGGGGGTCATGACTGAAGCCCTTCCGCTCAAACCGGCTGGGAAGAAAGCGCGGGTGCGTTTCGAAATGTGGGAAAGCGCACTTGCGGCTCAACATGCCGGGAAACTAAGCGTTACTGAAGTGCGCGCCGGCGACTTCTTTGGTGTGACTGTGCGAGAAGCGGCCTTGGGCGAACGCTTCATGGTTCGAATGCTCAAGGGTAAGAGCGGCATACTGTTCGGAAACCCCGACCGATCACACTCCTTTTCCTATATGCCTGATGTGGTTGGTGCACTTACGATAGCTGCGACGAATCCAGCTGCCGCAGGGCGAGCACTTATTGCACCGGTGATCACCTGCACCCAGCGCGAATTAGCAACTGCTTTCGGCAAGGCCGCTGGCCATCCATCAGTGAACATTTCGATTATTCCATGGGGTGTGTTTCGAGCACTCGGTGTGCTCATGCCGGTGGTTCGAGAACTGAAGGAAACCCGCTACCAATGGGACGATGACTTTGTTGCATCGGCGGCGCTCATCGCATCAGAGTTTGGTCTTGAAGCCACCGAGTTGTCTGTTGCCGCAAAAGAGACGGTCGCAGGGTTTACGGAACGAAGCTCTTCATCGAGTCGTTAAGTTGTAGCCTTCGTGACCACGCCGCAAAGCGAACACGTGCGAAGCTACGTCGGCAATGAAAGACGACTTGAAACAAACACCGGTGCTCGGTGTGCGGGCTCGGGCGAGGCAACAAACCGTGGCCGAAGTGTTGGGTATCGCCAGAGGTCATCTTGCGGCACAGGGGGCTGCTTCGTTGTCGCTTCGTGCGGTCGCTCGCGATGCAGGCATGGTTTCGTCGGCGATTTACCGTTACTTTCCGAGCCGCGATCATCTGTTGACTCAGCTCATCGTTGATGCGTACAACTCAATGGGTGAGTCGGTGGAACGGGCTTACGGTGCCGTTGCTGATCGCGATCCGCTGACCTGTTGGCGTGCCGTGTGTTTCACGGTTCGAGATTGGGCGGTCGCAAACCCTCACGAGTATGCGCTCATTTTTGGTTCGCCGGTACCTGGTTACGCTGCGCCGCAAGACACCGTTGAACCAGCGGCGCGGGTGCCGAGAGTCCTCGGGGTCATCCTCGCTGAGGTTCGTAAAACGACCACGTTTCCTGACCCGAAGGTACCGGTGAAACTTCGACCAGAAATTGCTCGGATCGCTTCGACCCTCGGACTGGAAGTGGATTTGCTTGGCTTAGATCTGATGGTCCGCGGGCTTATGGTCTGGACGCATCTCTTCGGCTCGATCAGCTTCCAACTGTTCGGGCATCGCCACAACGTCATTGAAGATGGTGACGCCTTCTTTGCCCTGGAAGTTGACCGACTCGCCAAAGATATGCTCGGCCTTGCGATCTAGCCCCGAATGTGGTGGAGCGTAGTGAATTGCTGGCGGAACGTCGATACCTGTGGAGCGACGGTATACGGGTCATTCGTGAGTGCGCTAATTATGTAGCCAGCTAGCTCGTCCATATGTTGTGGCCCTAGTCCCCAACGCACTATCTCTGGTGTGCCGAAGCGAATACCCTGCCCGCTTACGGTTGGTAGACCGATCGCACTCGTCAAAATGTTGGCCATTCGCAGTCGAACCGCAACCTGATGGGCATCGCCATTCTCAAAATTGTCGGCCTGCACGGCGAACTGATGCGAAAGGGTAGGTCCGCTTACTGTCTGGAACAAATCAATCCCACGGCTCGCAAGCCCAGCAGCCAGGGCTTGTGCGGTGTCGATCATGGCTTGCCCATACCGAGGCCCACCCGTATCAAGCCAATCAAGCAGCGAAAGCGCGAGTGCCGCTGTTTTGCTCGCATCGAAGTTGGCGGTTAGGCCAGGATAAGCAATGGCGTCGACTCGCTCGGCCATGGCTGCGTCGTTGGTAACGAGTAACCCGCCTGGAGGGCCGCCAAGGCTTTTATATGTGCTCATAGTCATGAGGTCGGCGCCAAGATCGAGAGGGTTTGGCCATGACTTCCCGGCAAACATGCCGCAATTGTGTGCCGCATCGAACAGCACCTTTGCCCCAACTTCATTTGCGATTGCCTTCACTTCTGCCACGGGATGCGGGGTCAGGTTAAGGCTTGCGCCCATCGTAATGAGTTTCGGTTTGACCTTGTGTGCCAACGCTTCGAGGCCGTCCACATCAATCGTGTAGCGGCTGGCATCAACGGGCGCATAGTGGATCGTTACGCCATATAGCCCGGCCGCACCGGCGTTGTGGTGAGTGATATGCCCACCTATGGAAGGCGGTGGAGCAATGATCGAATCGCCCGGTTTACATGTCGCCATGAATGCATAGAGGTTTGCGAGTGCGCCCGACCCAACACGTACCTCGGCAAAACGGGAGTTAAACACCTGGCAGGCCAGGTTCGCCGCAATAACCTCGATCTGCTCGATGGCTTCAAGGCCCATTTCGTACTTCTCACCTGGGTACCCAAGCGAAGGCCGAACCCCTAGTCCCGACGCCAACACAGCTTCGGCCCGTGGGTTCATCACATTTGTTGCCGGATTGAGGTTCACGCACTCAACGTTGTGGATGAGGCGATTGCGTTCGATGAGCCCGTGCACCGCCATGTCAATATGCGAGAGGTCGGCTGTGTTGATCGAGGTGAGAATTTCGGCCTCACGAGCCTGGGCGGGGGAAGGGATCCAAGGTCGAGCAGAATGCATGATCCCAGTATGCAACAGCAAAACGAGCGGGCACTTACGCTGGGTTTAGCCAGCGAAAGTGCCCGCTCGGAAGAAGCGACGTCGACCTACATGTACTTCGGTAACTCCGCAGCAATATCTTCCGGAGACGTCATTGGGCTGAAACGGGCCACGACGGTTCCGGTTCGATCAACAAGAAACTTCTCGAAGTTCCAGGTGATCGCATTCGTTTCGCCAGCGCCAGGCTGTTCGGTTCGAAGCCACTGATATAGATCGCACGAATCGTCACCGTTTACATCGATCTTGTGAAACATCGGAAAATTGGCGTCGTACTTCGTTGTCGCAAACTCGAGAATTTCGGCATCGGTACCTGGCTCTTGGGCACCAAATTGGTTACAAGGGAACGCTAAAACATTAAAGCCAGCAGCGTTGTTGGTTTCTTGAAGCGCACGCAGACCTGCGTACTGGGGGGTAAGCCCTCAGGCGCTCGCTACGTTTACAATCAGCGAAACCTTACCTTCGTACTGCGAAAAAGCCACCGGGTCACCGGTGATCGAGGTCATATTGAAGTCATGGAATGTAGACATCCCTTGACCGTACCTTGCCGTGAGTTACGTCATTGACCGCAGTACTGAAAGTTCTTCGGGTGTGGTCGTCCGCCATTCACCGGGCCCTAGCCCCAGTCCAGCCAATCGAATTTCCCCGATCGATGCCCGGATAAGCCGCAGACACGGATGTCCAACTGCAGCTGTCATTCGCCTGACCTGACGGTTACGGCCCTCGGTAATGCTCAATTCGATCCACGCCGTTGGAACCGAGAGTCGATGACGAATTGGTGGTGTGCGTTCCCACAACCCAGCGGGAGCGCCGAGCAGTCGAGCCTGAGCGGGCCTCGTGAGGCGATTGTCGAGCGACACACCTTTTTCGAGCTGCTCAAGCGCATCGTTGGTTGGAACGTGCTCAACTTGGGCCCAATAAGCGCGCGTATGAGCAAAGGATGGGTCGAGAAGGCCGCCCCGAATCCTCGCATCGGTCGTGAGAACCAGTAACCCTTCCGAGTCTCGATCGAGGCGCCCCACGGGCCATACCGAGGTATCGCTGATGAAATGTGCCAACGTGAGTTGGTCGGCTTTCGCGTTATCGGGGGCAGTAAATCTCGTGATCACATCGAATGGCTTATTGAACAAAATCGTTGTCACTTGTTGCTCTACTCCAGTATGAGCGTTGTGGCTGCTTGAGACGGTTCAATTTCTGCGATGATTTTTGCGGGAAGGCCGAGCCCCTGCAACTCCGCCAACGCATCGGCGGCTTTATCTTCGGGCACGCAGAGGGCGAGACCACCGGAAGTTTGGGGGTCGGCAAGTACATTCAACCACCGACCATCGTTCAGCATTGGTCCAGCAAGAAAAGAGTAGATGTCTTCAAGATTTCGGCCGGTTCCTCCTGGTACAAACCCGCGATCGACCAGATCAAACAAACAATCAAAGACCGGAATTTGGTTTGTGTGCAGACGAATACTAACCCCACAACAAAGTGCAAGCCGATGGAGGTGGCCAAGCAACCCAAACCCCGTAATGTCTGTACCGGCTCGAACGCCGTAACGAACAGCAACGGCTGCTGCTTCGGCGTTGAGGCGAAGCATTGAGTTAACAGCCTCGGTATAGAGAGCATGGAATTTGCCACCCGGCGCAACATCAGCCAACTCCGAGTGTTTCGCAGCTGTCGCGACTAGGCCGGTTCCGATTGCCTTGGTGAGGATGATGACCTGGCCGGCTTTGGCTGCGTCGTTACTGATAATCTGATTCGGATCTACTTCACCTGTGACGCTTTGACCGAAGAACGGTTCGGGTGCGTCAATCGTATGGCCACCTACTACAAGCCATCGGCCTCGCTCGGCAACCTCTGACGCCCCTTCCAATACCTCGGCTAACAAATCGAGTGACAGGGCATCGCGTGGCCAACCCGCAATATTCAGGGCAAAGAGGGGTTGCCCGCCCATGGCGTACACGTCGCTGGCCGAGTTCGCCGCGGCGATTGCACCCCAGGTTCGCGCATCGTCAACAATTGGGGTGAACACATCGACCGTGGCCACCAATGCTCGGCGTTCATCGACGCGCCACACCGCAGCATCGTCGCCAGAGGTGGTGCCGACTAACAAATCAGGATGTTTAGGTATGGGTAAGCGACGCAGCACGTGCGTCAACTCGGCAGCGCCGAGTTTGCAGGCTCAACCCGCCCCGTGACTGTAAGCACTTAAGCGCACGGGGGTTTCAGGTTGGGTGGACATAGCCTGACCGAGAGTAGTAGCCAATGTGCATGCTTCAGACCTCAACCGTTAACGCAAACGGGCTTAATTTCACGTACCTACATACCGAGTCTGTCGCTGACCACTCTCGTCCGCTTGCGCTTTGCCTCCATGGGTTTCCTGACTCGGCCCATACTTGGCGTCATCTGTTGCCCGAACTTGACGCGGCCGGGTACCGTCCGGTGGCACCGTTTATGCGTGGTTATGCGCCGACCCAGGTTCCCGCTGATGGTCGATACCAAACCGGGGCACTTTCTGCAGACGCGAACGCCCTGCACGAGGCCATGGGAGGAGATTCGCGTGCCGTGATCATTGGGCACGATTGGGGGGCGCCGGCCACATATGGTGCGGCAAAACATGCGCCCGAACGTTGGAGCCGGGTTGTTGGAATGAGTGTGCTTCCCGGTGGAGCCATGGCCTCGGCATTTTTCGACCCCCGTCAGCTGAAGCGTTCGTGGTACATGTTTTTCTTTCAGCATCCACTCGCAGACATGATGGTTCCGGCGAACGATTTGGCGTTCATCGACATGCTTTGGCAGGACTGGTCGCCGGGGTTCGACGCTGGGTTCGACGTGACCCATGTGAAGGATTGCCTGCGTGAACCAGCGAACCTTGGCGCCGCGCTGGGGTACTACCGAGCCGCGTTGGGGAGTGGATTACGTGACCCTGCGCTTGACCTCATCCAAACGGCGGGTTCTCAACCGATCGCGCAGCCCACGTTGTACCTGCATGGGGCGAACGACGGTTGCATCGGGTCGGAATTTGTTCCGTCGGTTCGAGGCGTCCTATCTCATCCGTCATCTCGGGTCGAGGTCGTCGAGCGTGCTGGGCACTTCCTTCAGTTGGAACAACCGGAGATCGTGAATGAGTTGATCGTGTCGTTTTTGTCTTCGACGAGTTAGCCAAACTTCAACTTCAGCCGGCGGCGATGATCGTATCGAGGCCAAGCTTGGCCATCGCCATGAAACCGTTTTGGCGTTCCTCGGTGGTAGCCATTTCGTGAGTGAGGATATGGTCGGAAATCGTTGCGATGCACAACGCTTTAGCGCCTTCGCGGGCGGCGATCGTATACAAAGCAGCACCTTCCATCTCAACTGCCAACGTGCCATGTGCACCTAGTTTTGTAAACGTTTCCATATTGTCGTCATAAAATGAGTCGCTGGTGAATATTGGGCCAACGTGCCAGTTGATACCCTGCTTGCCCGCAAGATCGACGGCAGCCCGAAGTAGTTCGAAATTGGCGGTGGGGGCGAAGTGCAGGCCGTCAAAGTATCGTCCGGTCATATTCGAATTAGTATGTGTACTCATGGCAATGACCACATCGCGTAGCTTTACATCTTCACGTAGCGCCCCGGCTGACCCAACACGAATCGCCGTTTTCACCCCGTAGAACCGAAGCAGTTCCGTTACGTAAATGGTCATCGACGGCATTCCCATACCGGTGCCTTGAACAGAAATTCGTCGACCCTGATAGGTGCCGGTAAAACCAAGCATGTTCCGAATTTTGCTGTAACAAACCACATCGGTAAGAAACGTGTCGGCAATCATTTGGGCGCGTAGGGGGTCGCCTGGCAGAAGAACAGAGTCAGCAATTTCTCCGGCAGCGGCAGCAATATGTGGGGTAGGAACGTTCACTTGAAAACCATACCCTCAGAGGTTGCGAAGGACCAGTCACCGGTGACGCGATTCGCAAACGAGTGGGTCGCTGAGAAGTTGATCAAGTGACTTCGCCGCACCCCAGACGGTCGCTGGGGTGATTGCACCAATCGAAGAAACGGGAGCAATGGCAGAAACACAAAAGGCACCAATGGCTGCGGCGCACCAACGTCTCACGTCGGGTCCGGGTGTCGACGAAGGGGAATCCATGAAGGGGCGACCCACGGTTGCATCATCGTCAGGGTCAGCGAAGCTGAAGTGGTTTGCCCCGCTTAAACGTGCAAACACGTGGCGTCGATGTAGGTCGGTAAGTGACTCGTTGAATGTTCGGCCCATCGGGTCCCACTCGACGCCCGGCGCAACGCCGTATCTAAAGCGCGATCGGTCGATCACCCCGTCATTGGTTCCGGCGATGAGGAATACCGGAATTCCACCGTTGCCCAAAGGCTCAAATTTCACTGTGTCGCCGTGGGGCCGGGCGTTGTGTCCAGCCATCGAAAAAACAGCTCGAACCTGCGGGTGCGTAGTCAGATCAGCGGCCATCAAGGCGATTGAGCCACCAGCGGAGTGTCCGCCGACGACAACAGTCGAGGTATCGAGACGGCCTTTTAGGGGGCCAGCCTGACCATTGAGGCGCTCGATACCAGCAACTATTGCTGCGACGGTTCCTGGACCGGTCTGAACGCCCGGGACCATTACGTCAAACCCCTGCACGCTCGACATCCACGAAAATGTGGCCGTCACGATTCCGTGTCTGGCTAGGGCTGTGGCTATCCACCTGGCGAACTCAGGTCCGATATTGACCGGGTTGCAAAACACGGCAATTGGAAACGGGCGATCTGACTCGGCGGCTGCAACCATCCCCGAACTTCGCTCGGCCTTCGTACTCCCTGGAATACCAGACGGGTAGAACACTTTTAGGTGGGCACGGTCGAAAGGGGGTTCGCCTGGCACTTCGACGGCTGTGTGTAGTGCCCTGACATGTTCGTACCTAAAAAGTGTCATCACGTCTGATGCTAGGGAACTTGTCGTGAAAACAGTGACATCTGGGTACAACGGGCGCGTATGGTTCGCATATGGCTTCCACCGATGATGATCAGGAATTTGATTTTGCTTCGTTCATTCAAAGCCCGATGGCGATGATTATGTCGGCCATGGGGGCGGCCGATACGGCCAAGAAAACGTTCAGCGGGTTGATCGAGGCGGTCAACTCGCTACAACGTTCGGCGGCAGCGTTCGAATCGATTCTTGAACGGGTAGATACCGTGGTCGCCCAAATCGAGGCACCGGCGAAGGTTCTCGGCCCAGAGATGCAACGTTTGGCCAGTCGAATGAGCATTCTTGGCGACATGTTCGAGCGTCTTCCCATCGATCAACTTCCTGACACCGTTGAGATGCTCGTTGGTCAACTGACCAGCGTGATGTCTGGCCTCGCCGAACTGCCCAAAAAGCTCGGCCCATTCGGTGACTTACTCGGTGGCGCTTCGGCACTCATGGGGTTGGGTAAACCATCTGCCCGGACCACGCCACGCGCCGAAGTACTCCCGCCACCGCCACCACCTCGTCCGGTGACGCGCCAGCCGGCTGCTAAGAAACCGGTCGCCAAGAAGCCGGTTGTCAAGAAGTCGGCAAGTCGTAGGTGAACATACGTGGCCGTAACTAGCGTTCAGTCCGGGTTGGCGACCCTTGCCGTTACTGACCGAGGTTCGGGGGCAGCGCTAGTTTTCCTACATGCGGGCGTTGCCGATAAACGCTCGTGGGGCGAAGTTATTGAAGCCTTGGCGGTACTCAAGCCGATACGGTCGGTTGCTTACGATCGACGGGGCTTTGGTGCGTCGACGTGGCTACCCGAGCCGCACTCACATGTGGGTGATCTGATTGCCGTTCTGGACGCGTGCTCGATTGAGTCGGCGATGCTCGTTGGATGTTCGCAAGGTGCCAAGGTCGCTCTGGATGCATCGCTTGCCTACCCCGAGCGAATCAGCGGACTCGTACTGATTTCGCCTGCGGTGAGTGGTGCGCCGAAACCACCAGACTCGATGTTTGCGACCTGGTCTCGACTATTGATGGACGAAATCGAGATGGCAGAAATGTCGGACGACCTCGATTCTGTCAACGAGCTTGAGGCAAGATTGTGGCTAGACGGGTCTGTGGGGTGGGACAATCGAGTCCAAGGTACGCCGCGCGACCTCTTCCTCGATATGAACGGAATTGCTCTGCGTGCTGACGATGTTGGTGAGTGTGTAGATGACACGCTCAATGCCTGGAAGCGGCTGAGGAAGTTGGAAGCACGAGCGAACGCGTTACCGCCAGTCAAAGTTCCGAGCCATCGAATCAGTACGAAGATCGTGAGCGGGGACTTGGATCTTCCTCACGTGTCGAATCGCGCAGAACTGCTGCACAAAATGATGGCACCAAGCGAGTATTTCAATATTGACAGGTGCGCCCACCTTGTCGAAATGCAGGCGCCTAGCCAGGTTGCCCGAATCATTGCGAGCAACCTGTAGGTCCGTATTCATCGAGGTCCGACGGCGGCTAGCGGGCCCCTAGTTGTTAGCTATTGCCTGTGCCTCGGCGATGGCGCTCCACACTCGCTCTGGGGTGGTTGGCATATCAATATGGCGAACCCCAAGATGTGACACGGCATCAACCACGGCGTTTTGAATTGCAGGTGTCGAACCGATTGTGCCTGACTCACCAATGCCCTTGGCCCCCAACGGATTACGAGGTGACGGGGTTTCGGTGTTGTACGTCTCGAAACTTGGAAGTTCAGCCGCAGAAGGAATCGAATAGTCGACGAGGGTAGCGGTGACCGGGTTGCCGTCTTCGTCATAGCGAACCCATTCATACAGAGCTTGGGCTGCACCCTGAGCAATGCCACCGTGCTGTTGGCCCCGAACCAACATCGGATTCAAAATCTTGCCGCAATCGTCAACGGCAATATGGCGCATCAGTTCAACTTTGCCGGTTTCGCGATCGACTTCGACCACTGCAACATGCGCTCCGAAAGGGAAGGTTGAATTTTGGCCATCAAAATCGAGTTCATGCGATAGTCCTGGATCCATACCTTCAGGAAGTTGGGCCGGATCGTTTGCGGCGGTCGCCAACTCGGCCCAGGTGAGTGCGCGTGACGGAACGCCAGCAACATGCAATACGCCGTCACCCTTCACAATGTCGTCGGCTGAAGCTTCAAGTAGATGCGCTGCAAGCAAACGAGCCTTGTCAAAGACCACCCCTGCCGCGGTAAACACTGCAGAGCCGGCCGTTTGAAGTGAGCGTGAACCCATGGTTCCAGCACCTCGTGGCACAAGGTCGGTGTCTGACTGAACGAATTTGACTGCGTCCATAGGAACACCCATTTGCTCAGAAACAAGCATCGAGAACATGGTTTCGTGACCCTGGCCATGACCGCTGGTTCCGGCCTTCGCAACCACGGTTCCGTCGGGTAGAACCTCGACGGCACCGTATTCAACATGCAAGCCGAACGGGGCCGTGATTTCAACGTATGTAGACAGACCAATACCGAGAAGTTTCGGATCGCTGGCGGCGCGTCGTCGGGCTTGTTCGGTCAACAGACCTTGGTACCCAGACTTTTCGAGGGCCATGTCGAGGGCCTTTTCGTAGTCGCCCGAATCGTATGCTGCGCCGGTAGAGGTGACCAACGGGAAGTCGGCCGGTTGCAACAGATTACGGCGACGAAGCTCGGCTGGGTCGATGTTCAATTGGTCGGCGGCCATGTCCATGACTCGCTCAAGCATTTGGGTGGCCTCGGGGCGACCGGCACCACGATATGCACCTGTAGTTGTTGTGTTGGTCATGGCGGCACGAGCCTGGTAGTGAAGCTTCGGCACACGATATGTACCGTGGGCCATCGTCTGCGTGCCGATAATAAGAAAAGCACCTATTCCCGGGTAGGCGCCGCCGTCTGCCACAACGTCGGCTTTGATGCCAACGATCTTTCCGGCATGAGTAAACCCGATGGAACAATTGAGCACCATGCCGCGGCCGTGTACCAGCGACAACATATTTTCGGATCGGGTTTCGGCCCATCGAACTGGGCGGTTCAATGCTTTTGCGGCGGTTGCCGTGATAACGAATTCCACGTACACAGCAGCTTTCGGCCCGAAGCCGCCCCCAACCTGGGGGCACACCACTCGCAATTCATGCTCGCCCAAACCCATGAGGCCACCAACGACGGCTTTTACCGCGTGTGGTGCTTGGGTAGAGGTCCAGGCCGTGAGTTTTCCGTTTTCGGGAACCACGAGTATTCCGTTGGTTTCCATCGGGACACCGGCTAGGCGTTGGCTCACTACTCGGCCGGAAACGACAACATCTGATCCGGCCAGCGGATCTTCGTCGCCAATCGCGGTCATGAAGGCCAGGTTCGAGCCGTGGCCTTCGAACAGTACGGGTGCGCCATCGAGAAGTGCAGCCTCTGGGTCGGTGACCGCCGGAAGGATATCGATGTCGACGACGATCATTTCAGCAGCATCGGCAGCTTGCGAACGTGATTCAGCCACGATGGCTGCCACAATGTCGCCTACGAAACGAACCTTTCCCTTGGCGAGCATCGGTCGATTGACGGCCTCTGGCAACAGCGGAAACGCCTGAAAGTCGGGAAGCGTGAGGTTATCGGCCGTGTAAATCGCCACTACGCCAGGCATCGTGACCGCCTCGGAAATGTCGACAGAATTCAGGGTGCCGTGTGCAACGTTTGACCGAACGAAGTGAATAGCGAGGGTACCTGTGACTTTAACGTCGTCGAGGTAATCGCCAGCGCCCTCCAGCAGGGTCGGGTCTTCGCGGCGAAGAACACTGTTTCCAAGGATTGATCCTGCAGTAGCCATGTCATTGCTCCGTGTATGTCGAACGAAAAGGGGGGAATTCAATTACTCATGTGACAGTACTCACACTTGGGTGTCTTACCGTATCCGTCAAACCTGCCCTCATGCGAAGCCTGTCTGTTGACCTGTGACTTTTGGCTGAACAAGGCCCGAGTTGTCGTGTGCGTTCAGTACGCTACGTGTATGTCCGAAGCAAAGAACTCCCAGGGTCAGCCGCCAAATCGCGGCACAGGGCGATTGGGTCCAGGAGAAGTTCCGCCTCCCCCTCCGTGGCGGGTAGAAGGTGCACCTCCGGGAACACCCGGTTCGCCTGGGTCTACTAAGCCTCCTGGCAAGCGGGTACCGTTTGGCAACTGGTGGCGTTTCGGTGCGTTCATTGCGGTGCTTGTGGCCATGAACCTGGCCATTGTGAGCCGCTTGGCGAACCCTGGCCCGGAACTCGACCTTCCGTACTTCCCAACGTTTCAAGAGCAACTTGCTGCCGGCAACGTAAAAGAGGTGTCGTCAAAGGGCGCTGCGGTGTTGGGTGAACTGAAAACCGAATTCACATACCCAGCTAAGGGTGAAACCGGAAGTCGTTCGGGCAAAACCTTCCGAATGGAGATTCCGAGCTACGTCGATGGATCTCGACTCGAAGATCGTCTGCAGGAAGCTGGCGTTATTCAGAATGCTCGTAACCCGTTTGCGCAGCCTTCGTTAGTGAATTCGCTGTTGCTCGGGTTTGGTCCAACGCTGTTAATTGTTGGTTTGTTGATTTTTATGACCCGACGTATGGCTTCGGGTATGGGCGCTGGCGGCTTGGCCGGAATTGGTCGATCTAAGGCAAAGCGATACGACGCCGCTAATCAAATTCGGGTCACGTTTCAAGATGTCGCGGGGATCGACGAGGCCGAGGAGGAACTCGTTGAAATCGTCGACTTCCTCAAAAATCCTGGCAAGTACCGTCGTCTTGGGGCCATCATTCCGAAGGGTGTGTTGCTTTCTGGCCCTCCAGGAACCGGCAAAACCCTGTTGGCTCGGGCTGTCGCGGGCGAAGCAAACGTTCCGTTTTTCTCGATGAGTGCGTCAGAGTTTGTCGAAATGATTGTCGGTGTCGGTGCATCACGAGTCCGCGACCTGTTCGAGCAGGCAAAAGCGGTTGCTCCTGCCATTATCTTCATCGACGAGATCGACGCAATTGGTCGGTCGCGATCCTCTGCTGGTGGTCTTGGCGGCAATGACGAACGCGAACAAACCCTCAACCAGATCCTTACTGAAATGGACGGGTTCACCGGTTCAGAGGGTGTCATTGTGTTGGCGTCTACCAACCGCCCGGAGGTGCTTGACGCGGCGCTTTTGCGTCCTGGCCGCTTCGATCGACGTGTGGTCGTAAGCCCTCCTGACCAGGCCGGCCGTCAAGAGATTCTTCGTGTGCATACCAAATCGGTTCCGCTCGATCCGAATGTTGACCTTGGTGCTATGGCTTCAACAACGCCAGGAATGGTCGGCGCAGACCTCAAGAACCTCGTTAACGAGGCAGCGCTGTTGGCCGCCAAACGGGGTCACGACAGGGTCGAGAATTCTGACTTCACAAACGCAATGGAAAAAATCGTTCTTGGTACCGAGCGTCGCATCGTGATCAGTAAAGAAGAACGTGAACGAACGGCTTACCACGAGAGTGGCCATGCTCTTCTGGGAATGTTGCAAGAGGGCGCCGACCCGATTCGCAAAATCTCGATTGTGCCCCGTGGTGGGGCATTGGGCGTTACGTTCCAAGCCCCAGATAACGATCGTTATTCCTACGACGAGCAATACCTTCTCGGCCGAATCACGGGTGCCCTCGGTGGGCGTGCCGCTGAAGAAGTTGTGTACGGAAACGTCACCACCGGCGCCGAAAGTGACCTCGATATGGTCACGAAGATTGCGAAGTCAATGGTTGGGCGATGGGGTATGTCGCAGGCAATTGGCCCGCTTACGGTGTTGCCTGGGCCAAACGACCAGGTTGGAATCTTTGGTGACTCGGGTACCAGTGCGTCAGCTGAAACAAGAGCGCTTGTTGACCGTGAAGTTCGCCGAATTGTCGAAGAGTGTTACGAGAAGGCCAAACTCAAGCTTCGTGAGCATCGTGAGCAACTCAATGCGCTCACCAATGCGCTACTTGAACGAGAAACGCTCGATGAACTCGACGCCTATGCCGTTGCGGGAATCGACCGCCCGGCTCGGGTCGTATTGCACTAGCGGTCGTAAGGGTTTGTGTTTCCCGATGTGATCTGTCAGAGTAAGTTCATCTACTGAACTTACTCTGGAGGATCTCAGATGAACGCACCTACAACTGACGCTAAGCCTTGGCACAAGACAGCCTGCATTCTTTGTGAAAGCAACTGCGGTATCGAAGTACGCCTGGGCGACGACGGAAAACAGTTCGAACGTATTCGTGGTGATAAGGCGCACCCTGGCAGCCAGGGCTATACCTGTGAGAAGGCGTTGCGTCTCGACCGCTATCAAAACGGAACTCAGCGACTCACCAGCCCGCTTCGGCGTACCACCGAAGGTACCTATGAAGAAATCAGTTGGGAAACGGCGATTTCAGAGATCACGGCGAAGCTCTCGGCTGTCACCAGCGAATTCGGTGGAAATGCCGTGGCCTATTACGGCGGTGGCGGGCAGGGAAATCACCTGGGCGGCGGATACTCGGGTGCGACCCTTCGAGCCATTGGTACCCGGTACCGGGCGAGCGCGCTGTCGCAGGAAAAGACCGGCGAGTTTTGGGTAAACGGCAAAATGTTGGGCGGAGTGGTGCGTGGCGATTTTGAACACGCCGAAGTGTCGGTGTTTGTTGGTAAGAACCCCTGGCAAAGTCACGGTATGCCCCATGCACGAACCGTGCTGAAAGAAATTGCGAACGATCCGGCTCGCAAAATGATCGTGATCGACCCACGCCTTTCAGAAACTGCAGAGATGGCAGACATTCACCTGCGATTGAAGCCGGGAACCGATGCGTGGTGCCTCACA
This sequence comes from Acidimicrobiia bacterium, assembly GCA_031430595.1. GTDB lineage: Bacteria > Actinomycetota > Acidimicrobiia > Acidimicrobiales > JANYDT01 > JANNBN01. The sequence goes on along the minus strand of JANPBU010000048.1, from coordinate 14,385 downwards.
GCCATTGGTGCAGTGATCGTGCAAGAGAAATTGCAAGCATCGGCTTGGCTGGCTGAACATGCCAACGGTGTGGCTGCGGTTGAGTCGGCATTTGCGGCGATCAACATCGAAACGTACGCAGCCATTTGCGACGTCGATGTTTCTCTCATACGTGATGCGGCCCGAATGATCGCAGCAGCTTCGTCATGCTCGATTGCTGAAGACCTTGGCATCCAAATGGGAAACCACTCAACACTGTGCTCGTATCTCGAAAAACTGGTGTGGATGTTGACCGGGCATTTTGGGCGTGAAGGTACGTCGTATATGCCGAGCAGCCTTGTGCCAATTGCTGGCGGCGGAGGTGCGAAGGGTTCGGGTACGCCAAAGCTGGTTACGCCGGTCATAGGTGCCCGGATTATCGGTGGGCTTATGCCGTGTAACTCGATAGCTGAAGAGATTCTCACTGACCACCCGGCCAGATTCAGAGCGATGCTTATTGAATCCGGAAATCCTGCTCATTCAATCGCGGACTCCAATCGTATGCGCGAAGCCCTTTTAGCGCTCGATCTGGTTGTGGTGATCGATATTGCAATGACGGAAACTGCCCGGTTGGCGCACTACGTACTTCCAGCACCCAGCCAATTTGAAAAGTGGGAGTCGACTTTCTTTAACTTTGAGTTCCCGAATAACGTCTTTCACTTACGTCGCCCGTTCATTGACCCGCTGCCCGGCACGCTTGCCGAACCAGAGATTCACGCGCGACTCGTTGAAGCGTTCGGAAAACTCAGCGAAGCCGACGTTGCGCCCTTGGCGGCTGCCGCCGAATTGGGTAGGACTGCCTTTGCCGATGCATTCTTTGCCGCAGTGGCTGCGAAACCACAACTTGGTGGTGTAGCCCCGGTACTGCTGTACCGAGCCCTCGGCCCATCGCTTGATCGTCAATATGGTGCGGGCGCTTCGAGTGCTGCACTCTTGTGGGGAGCAGCCCATAAGTGCGCATTGCAGTTTCCGCAGTCTGTCGCTCGGGCTGGGTTCACTGGCGAAGGGCTAGAGCCCGGTGAGGCCCTTTTCGAGGCGATCATGACCAGCCCAAGCGGGGTGACGTTTACGATTGACGAGTACGACGATTCGTGGCGTCGAGTCAAAACCGATGATGGAAAACTCAACCTCGAAATTCCTGAGCTTCTTGAAATGCTTACTCAGCTTGATGTACCACCTGTCATTGACACAGACTTTCCAATGATGTTGTCGGCAGGCGAACGACGGTCGTTTACGGCAAATACAATCATTCGAGATAACAGCTGGCGCAAGAAAGATCCGAACGGTGCACTTCGGATCAGCCCTGAAGATGCTGACCGCATCGGGGTACCTCACGGCGGAATGGTCAAGGTAACGACCCGAAGTGGTTCCGTGAAAGTAAGCGTTGAAATCACCCACATGATGCGCTCAGGGCATATCAGCCTTCCGAACGGAATGGGCGTTGGCGATAGTGACGATGTTGCCGGTGTTGCGCCAAACGAACTGACTGATTCGTTTCATCGTGATCCGATTGCGTTGACTCCATTTCACAAACAGGTAGCAGCTCGTGTCGAAGCCGTCTGATGAGGGTTCAGGGTTACCGACTGGCCGGGAATGGGTGCATGCGTTTGCCAGCAAACTTGGTGTGAGCGCACCAACAGACGCCGAGTTCGAAGACCTTCTCGCACTCGCTGGTATTGCTGCTCATTCAAGCGAGCGCATTGCAGCCCCCGTCGCATGTTGGTTAGCGGCGCGCGCTGGTTTGGTACCGGTCGATGCAATGAAGCTGGCCAACGAAATGGTCGACGGGTCGTGAAACGAACTCGATTCGATGACGATATCTGCCCGGTGGCACGAACCACCGACCTAATGGGCGACTCGTGGACCCCTCTCATATTGCGAGAGTTCTTAGCTGGCCCGCGTCGCTTTGAACAATTGCAAGAGCGCTTAGGGGTGTCGCGCGCTACGTTGTCTCAGCGCCTCGATCGCTTGGTGACTGACGGTTTACTTGCTAAGCGTGAGTACCAACCAAACCCTCCACGCTTTGAGTACCTCTTAACAGAAAAGGGCATAGCCTTTTGGAGTGTTTTGGCGGCCATGTGGGCCTTTGGTGATCGGTGGCTATTCGGCGAGTCTGGCGCGCCGCTGGTACTTAAAGACCGCGAAACCGGGCGCATAGTGCGATCAATTGTCGTTGATTCGCAAACCCGGGAACCAATTGACGTGCGTACAATGCGCCTCGGTCGACCTTCGAAAAGCGTTACAGAAGTACCACTCGCAGAGCGAGAGCCATAGCCTCGGCTACTGCCACATCGCCTCTCAGGCTGATCTTGTTGTCAGCGATGAGGTCTGCTGGATGCACTCGTCCGGCTGTCACCAGCAGAAATGATTCCTCGTGCATGGTGACGGCGGCAGTCGGACGATCTTCGGCCCCGGATGCGACCCGACCCTTTCCGTCTTCAACTTTGAGAATGGTGGTGTGTTGTCGAGCACCATAAAGCGAAACGGCAACGACGGTTCCGTCTGGCAACATGGCACGTTTGGCTGCCACCCAGGGTAGCGACGACAACATTCGATCGACAGCATGATGCATCGCCGGGCCATCAAGGTTTCCTGGCCGGTTGAGTGCTCTGCGAATATCTTGTTCGTGGGTCCAAATGTCAAAGAGGCGGAGGGCCAAAACATCGCGCATCGTCTCGTCGCCACGAAAACTTGTGATGACGGTGGCGAATCCGTTTGGGTAATAGCGAGCAGCATTAAGTTGCACGAGCCGCGCTGCGACAACTTCGCTATATTCGGCGCGCATATCATTTGGTGCCCGAAATGAGCGCTCGTTGATCCAGGCCTCGTTCTCGGCCCCTAAGTGGTTCTGTACGTAGTCATAGCTTGACGCATCGACCGGAGCTGCTTTTCGACCCAAGAACCATTGCGACTCGAACCCAATGAGATGACTGACCTGATCTCGAACTGTCCAGCCGGGACAGGCCGTTGGTTGGTTCCACTCGTCGTCGGAGAGCCCGGCGAGTAAGGAATCAATAGAGCCCCAAGTGTGTTTTAGCTCGCTCGCCAGTTCGTCGTCAGTCACGATATGACACTGTAGCTCGGCGTGGTCGGCAAGACTCGGTTGCTATGACGACAGCACGCCGCCGAATTGTTATTGATACCGACACCGCCAGCGATGATGCGGTTGCAATGATGATCGCGCTGACCAGCACCGCCGTAGACGTCGTTGCGGTAACGGTGGTGGCCGGAAACGTGGGTCTCGAACGCGCAGTCATCAATGCGATGATCAGCCTGGAACGTTGCGGCAAACCGGACATCGCCGTGCATGCTGGAAGGTCTACGCCACTGACCAGACCGCTCGAAACTGCCCAATTCGTGCATGGCGAAGACGGGATGGGTGACATTGGTTTACCAATGCCGAAGCGGCGGTCGGTTACGTCAAACGACGGGGTACAAGCCCTCATTGATCTAGCTGCAGGCGAAGCTGAACTTGAACTGGTAACGCTCGGTCCACTTACTAATGTTGCTGCTGCGCTACTGATTGACCCTCTGCTGCTGACCAAGTACCGCCATACGACCATGATGGCTGGTGCACCCGACGGGGTTGGCAACGTAAATGCGCACGGCGAGTTTAATGTGTGGGCCGACCCGGAAGCCGCGCGAATCGTGATGGATGCCCCGGGTGCTAAAACGATGGTCGGTTGGAACATTTCACGTTTGTATGCAGTTATGCGACCTGCCGAACAAGCGCTTCTCGGAACCCTTGGGCCGCTGGGTGAGTTCTGCCAGCAAATTAATACCTGCGTTGACAAATACGCTCGCATGAACGGTCTTGATGGCTACGACCTTCCAGACCCCATCGCCATGGCCATCGCACTCGATTCGGCCGTAGCGATTCGGGTTGAAGACTGCGGAATCCAGATTAACTGCGATGTTTCTGGCGACCATCGGGGCGAGACGGTTGTTGTCTGTGCTGATGGAAACCACCCAGCAGTAAGGGTGATTTGGGAGGCCGACGAGTCACTGTTTAAGCACATGCTCACTACTGCGTGCTCTTCCCGAGTAAGTTGACGGGTTCAGAGATCCCCCCGTTCTGAGCGAAGAAGGAACATGCGTAACAGCGAACGAAGGGCGATTGCTCTTGACAGCCTGATCGAAGCCTCACTATCAACCCTGCAAGACGTTGGTTATAACCGTATGCGTACAGCAGATGTCGCAAAGCGTAGCCAGCTAAGTGAAGGCACTTTGTTTCGCTACTTCCCAACGAAGTACGATTTGACCCAAGCTTCACTTGAGCAGGCGCTGCAGAACCATGTTCAGCGTATGACCGAACGATTTGTTGCTCTTGAGTTGCCGATTGAGCGTCGAGCACTCTTTGAAATGCTTTGGGAGTTGATATCGCATCCTGAAATGGGCTGGACGTATGAGTTGTTTGCTGCAGCCAACACCGATGCGAAGTTGCGCGCTCAGATTGCGCCGATTCTGAATGCCCACACTGAAGAAGTGGATGACATTGCAGTGGCAGTTGTATCCGATGCATTTGGCATGTCTGCTCATGAGGCCATTTCTGCGATCAACCTGTCGACCTGGGCAATGCAGGGCTTAGTACTGCGCGATATGGGACGTGGGCCGACGGGGTCGCAAGCCGGATTCATCGACTACTTGGTCTTCTTGGCGGAGGCCAGCTACCGGTCGGCCCCCGCAGCCGGGGCTGTCAGGTAGATCGAATCACGAGCACCGGCCCGTCGTCGGCTTCGCACGTGGTGGTTGTAACAGTTCCGTCAGGGAACGTGATGTCGATATTCATACCAGGTGCAATCGGCGACGTTGAACTCCGTACCTGAACAAAGGCGTACGTATGACCATCGGCCCCAAGGGTGAATCTCGTTGGGTAGCCCGATGTGGCGTTCGCTTGGTCGTAGTCCATGCCTCGTATGGCCTGTGATTCGAAGATCGCCACCTCGTGTGCCGAGGTGAAACGACCGAGCGCTTCTAGGCGAACTTGTTGTGCTTCAGGAATCGACCCATCTGGTTTGGGCCCCACGTTCAGCAGCAGGTTGCCGCCGCGCGCCACGATGTCAACAAACATCCACACCAAATCATCTGGGTGCACGTAGTCATCTTCGGTTTCGAGTTGGTTGTATCCAAAGCTTCGCCCGATACCTCGACAAATTTCCCACATACCTTCTTTAGGAAGATTGTCCATTCGGTACTCGGGTGTGACGTAGTCAGCATGGTGAGTACCTTTGCGAACGCCACGAACATCGAAACGGTCATTCACAACCCCTTCAGGAACCCGATCGTAATAGTAAGCAAACAGTGCATGTGCATCGCCGGCTGTTGCATGGTGAATGTCATTCCAAAGAATGTCGGGCTGCTCTCGATCAATAAGTTCGCGCCAATGAGCCTCGCAGTACTCTGCATATTCGCCTGACCTCGGAATCGCTGCGAGCATCGCCGTGAAACCAGTTATCGGTAGACCACCGAACGTCCAGTCAAGGCCACCCGAGTAATACACGCCCCACTTCATACCTTCAGTGCGAATCGCTCTGCCAAGTTCGCCGACCAGGTCTCGCGACGCTGACCACCGCTCGCCATGAGTGGGGTTAGGTGTGGTGCTTGGCCACATGAGGTATCCATCGTGGTGTTTGGTGACGAGCACGACGTAGCGGGCGCCGGTTGCGGCGAACTGAGTGGCCCACTCAGTTGGGTTCCAGGTGTGATGCCCGGCAGAGAAGTCATCGATGAACGCCTCGTATCGGCGGCCCGCATACGTCGCTGCGTGGTGCTGTTGGACGGGCGAACCCTCAAGCCCAAGGCTGTTTTGGTACCACTCGCTATACGGCGAATGGGCCATGGCATATTCCCATCCATGCTGGTCGGCCAACGTGAACGGATCGTCGGTGAGCGGAGCAAATGCTGGAACACTTGCGGGGGTCCAATGAATGAAAATGCCAAGTTTGGCTGCGCTGAACCAAGCCGGAACTTCTCGATCAGCGAAAGGGTGCTCAGAACTCATGGGTCATTGTTACCTCATGATCGTTACCTCATGCGATCGGTCGCTGCGGAACCCCACCGGGCGTAGATGCTGATCCCGAGCAGGTTCAGAGCGGCGGCAACAAGATATGAGGTGCGATAACCGCCCCCGTGGTCACGTAGCCAGCCCATAGCTAAGGGGCCAACGGCGTTTCCGCAGGCTACGAAGAGTGCTGATCGACCATAAATGCGGGGGTAGTCGCGAACCCCGAATACCTCGGCAAGCAGGAGTGGGTGAAGCAGCAGAACATTGCCCACACCAAGGCCGAACAGTGCGGCGCCGATGAAGACGGTTGCAGTTTGTGTTGCGAAAGCTAAAAAAGCGAGACCAGACATCTGCATGCTGAGCGCGATCAAGGCGAATCGAAACGATGAGAATTTTGACACGATAACGCCACCGCTTAGCCTTCCGATGACTGAGCATGCCGCAAGTACGCTTACTACTTTCGTGCCGGTTGAATCACCAGCTCGTTCAGTTGCAAGTTTTACTATTTGAGTGATACCTCCAACTTGGCCAAGTAGTCCGAGCGTGAAGGCTGCCGTGATCGCTGCGAAGACAACTGACTTCGTAGCGCTGGCGAACAGCACACCGGGTGGCAGAGTCGCAGTAGCGGTTCCATCGGCTGGCGTGAGTATTGCGGCATCGCCATCGGGGCTGAGGCCCATACGACCGGGGTCGGGCCTAAGAAACAGCACCGGAATAATCGTTACCCCGAGCACAAACATGAGGGCGAGGGTTGTCATTGCTGTGCCGATTGGTCGGTCTCGTAACAGCCGGGCGGCGATTGGTGTGAGGGTGATTCCCCCGAACGACAAACCGGTAGTTGCGAGCGATAGAGCGACCGACCGTTTGCGGTGAAACCAGCGGGTAACAACGGTATTCGCAACGAGCACGGCGGTACAGGTGAAGGCTGCCCCGTACAGCATGTACACGGGAAAAAGTTGCCAGAGTTCGGTTACTTTGCCGATGAGCACCATACAAAATGCCCCGACCGTTGCACCGAAAACGACGAAGAATCGGGGGTCGAATTTGGCCAATAGTCGAGCAACTAACAAACCGGTAAGACCGGAAGCTACCCAAAACGACGACGTGGCGAGTGATACCTCGGTAACGCTAAACCCCCGTTGCTTTGTAAGTGAACTGAGATAGAGAGGTAGGCCATAAAACGTCAGCCCGGCTACAAACGTGAGTTGAACAAAAACAGTCGCAACGATCACCCATCCGTAGAAAGGTCGTTTCCGAGGTTGCCCTGCTGCGGCCACCGTCACGAGATGAAATCGAGGGCGATATCGAGAATGGGGGAAGAGTGGGTGAGTGCACCAACCGCGATGTAGTCGACGCCTGTTGCGGCGACGGCGGCGACGGTATCGAGGGTGAGCCCACCACTCGCCTCCAACTTGATTGCTGGATTGATCGCCCGTGTTCGTCGTACCGCTTCGGCCATGTCGGCTGGTGTCATGTTGTCGAGCAGTATTTGGGTCGCCCCTGCACTCAGCGCTTCGTCAAGCTGACTCAGACGATCGATTTCGCATTGCACGACCATGAGCGGTTCCCCTGGTGCACGATGCGCCGCCGTGTAGTCCAAGGCTTTAGTAACGGCTTCGCGGACACCACCGGCGGCGACAACATGGTTGTCTTTGATCAGTACTGCATCGCTGAGACCTCGACGATGATTTACGCCGCCGCCGCAACGTACCGCGTATTTGTCGAGGTCACGCATGCCAGGCGTAGTTTTGCGGGTGTCACGAACTTCAGTTGACGTGCCAGCCAGCGCATCGACCCATTTACCAGTGTGCGTAGCTACACCGCTTAGTCGACACATAATGTTCAACGCGGTTCGCTCGACCGTGAGCAGCGGGATGGTTCGTGCGCGAACGGTCGCGACCACGTCACCTTTCGCCACTCGCTGCCCGTCAACTGCATGCATCTCGATAGTCGAACCGTCGGGAAGGTTCGTTTCGAGGGTGGCAGCCAACACCGGGACACCGGCCAACACCCCGGTGCCACGGACGACGAATTTGGCAATCGACATATCGTCGTGGGGGATAGTCGACTCAGATGTCACATCGACGCCTCCGTCGAGGTCTTCGCGAATACATAGTGCAGCGAACGAAACGATATCGTCAGCGCGCAGACCAGCTTCAGTCAGCGCAAGTCGAGTGGACGCGGAGAGTTCGGTCATGGTGTGTCTTCTAGCCCGGCAGTACGGTAGCTCAGAGTTCCATCGGGGTTGAGCGTGCTTACTATGCGTACTTGCCATGCATCTGACGTATCGGGAAAATCTTCTCGCCAATGGCAGCCGCGGCTTTCCTGGCGTTGTTCGGCTGCACCAAGCAGTGCCGCGGCGACGGTTGCCACATTGGTAGCTTCCCAGTCAGTGCGGCCGGCTTTGGCGTGTCGGCCAGCGCGATGTGAAGCCAACTGGTGCGACGCCTCTTCGAGACCTTCCGACGTTCGTCGAACCGCTGCGTGGCGGCTCATGGTGGCAGCGATTGAGGTGCGAGCCATTCCCCACAGAGTTGTGCCGCCAGCGCCGAGTTGCTCCGGGTCGACGTCGCCCTGCGCCGCAAGGTTCAGCAAAAGTTGTGCGCCAACACGTTCACCGTAGACCAGCCCTTCGAGCAGCGAATTGCTGGCCAAACGGTTGGCACCATGCACACCGGTACACGCAGTTTCACCTACTGCGTAGAGCCCCGATAGCGAGGTTCGCCCGAGGCGATCAGTCCAGATGCCACCACATTCGAAGTGCTCACCCGGCGCGACCGGAATGGGGTCGACGACCGGGTTGATGCCGCGCTCTCGACACGCCGCAACGATGTTCGGGAAGCGAGCAAGAAGTTTCTCTTCACCGATACGGGTGGCGTCGAGAAACACGTGATCGAAGACGCCACCTGCACCTTCGGCCATACGTATAGCTATTGCTTTGGCGACGATGTCGCGAGGGGCCAAATCGGCAAGCGGGTGAACGCCTTCCATGATTCGACGGCCAGTGGCATCGAGCAAAACGGCACCTTCACCGCGAACCGCTTCAGAGATCAACTGTTGTTGACCTCGGGCATTTGGCCCCGCGTAAAACACGGTTGGGTGAAATTGAACGAATTCGATATCGGCTAGTGCGGCACCGGCACGAAGCGCGGCAGCGATTCCGTCGCCGGTAGCAACCGGGGGATTCGTCGTTGAGCCAAACACCTGGCCGGTTCCGCCGCAGGCAAGAACAACAGCGCGGGACCGGATGAGGCCAATTGATTCAGCCCCCGTGTCGGTTGGTATTGACGCTCGAACACCCACACATCGATCACCATCTGCTGTTTTTAGTAGGTCGAGCACAAACCCGTCTTCGATAACCGTAACGTTTGAATCAGTAAGTGCGCTGGTGAGTGCGCGTTGCACTTCGGCACCCGTTGCGTCTCCACCAGCATGAACAATTCTTGGAACCCCGTGGCCGCCCTCGCGGGTGAGTGAGAGTTCGCCGGTCGCAGTGGTATCGAGTTGGGCCCCGTAGCCAATGAGGCGAGCGAGTTGCAACGGCCCTTCTTCGACGAGCACCCGAACCGCATGCTCAGAACACAACCCAGCCCCGGCGGTCATGGTGTCTTCGAAGTGGGCTTGGGTGGTGTCGGCCACATCGATTACCGCAGCGATCCCGCCCTGGGCCCACGACGTTGAACCGGCGTCGAGTTTGGCTTTAGTGATCAAGATGACAGACCCTTGACGCGCAGCCGAAAGGGCAACCATGATGCCTGCCACACCCGAACCAACCACTACGACATCGGCCGACTTTTCCCAGGTAGGCGCCGACGAATACAGACGGGTCGGTACCTTAAAGATCTGAGGTGTTTTCACTCGCCACCACGCGACGGGTTGCCAATGGCGATCATTCGTTCAACCGAAGCCCGTGCTTTGTCGGCAATTTCGGTTGGAACATCGATCTCCCACAGACCAGCCCGAACACAGGCTAACAGTTTTTCGGGTGTGATCATTTTCATGTAGTGGCAGCTGGCTTTCTCGTTCATTGGAATGAACTTGGTCGTGGAGTTCAGTTGCTCTAACTGATGAATGATTCCGATTTCGGTAGCAACCAGTACCTCTTTAGCCTTCGTTGTTTCAGCCAGCTTCACCATGCCACCGGTTGATAACACATGCGTACGTTCTTTTGGCAGGTCACCTTCAGAGGCCATCCAGAGAATGGAAGTGGTACAACCGCATTCGGGGTGAACCATTACTTCCGCATCTGGGTATGCAGCAACCTTTTCGCGAACGTCGCTTGGTGAAATACCTGCGTGTACATGGCATTCACCCATCCAGATGTGAATATTGTCGCGACCTGTTTGGCGTTTCACATGCGCGCCAAGGAACTGATCGGGAAGGAAAAGCACGTCTTGATCGGCGGGGATTGACCTGACGACATCGGCGGCGTTTGATGAGGTGCAACAGATGTCGGCCTCGGCTTTGACTGCAGCCGAGGTGTTCACGTAAGCGACGACCGCTGCGCCGGGATGCTCGGCCTTCCAGGCGCGCAGTTCATCGGCGGTGATGGTGTCGGCCAACGAACACCCGGCCGCCAAATCGGGAAGTAGCACCCGTTTCGTTGGTGACAAGATCTTTGCGGTTTCGGCCATGAAGTGAACACCGCAGAAGATGATTTCGTCGGCTTCGGTTTGTGCGGCAATTCGTGACAGGTACAGCGAGTCGCCCACGTAATCGCCGACATCTTGTATCTCAGGGACCATGTAGTTGTGGGCGAGGATGACAGCACCCCGGGCCTTGGCCAACGACTTCACCTCGGCCGCCCATTCGGCGTACTGCGCATCGCTCAAGGTGCGCTTTGGTCCGACTGGGGTAAGCGGGATTCGGGTAGGTTCGGGCTTGGCAGCGGTGTCGTTCAAAGACATACCTCCACCCTACGTGAGGCCCGGGACAAACCTGCGCTGCCGAGATGAGTTGCCATAAGAACGAATTTGGGTGACGAATCACTGTTGAAGCGAAACGGTGATTCCGATCTCATTCAGCACTCGTTGCAACATTTCGAGATCGCACATGTTTAGTGTGGGTTGTACTGGTGAAGGGCCGAGCGCCTCTGATTCCCACTGGCTGAGTACACCCACTCCTGGGTCTCTGTCGAACCCCAACCAGAGAAGAAATTCAGCTGCGAAGGTTCGGAGATGAGCGTCGCGATCGTGGTTTTGCAGGAATTCTCTGATCCGGTCACGAAGAACTCCGCGATGATCTAACAGCGCAATGGTAAGCGGGCAGAAGTCTTGTAACTGTGTTTCGGCCCATTCAAATATGTAGACGGCCTGGTAGCGCACTCCCAAATCAGAAGCAATATCAAGCCCCCGTAGCTGGCGAGCCAGTTGTAGCTGTGAAATCGACATCACTCTCCAAACTCATGCCACTCTCAAGTGCGACCCCAATACTTCGTTTGATCGTTCGCAATTGTTCCCTAATCGCTTCGTGCCCGATTGCTGTTACTGCTTGGGCGAGAAGCTCAAAGACCACAAGTTTTAGGTTTGTGCATTTTGAAATCGTTGCTTCGAAAAGGTTCATTGTGCTGCGAATGCACGTGCGAGAGTGAACGTCGAGGTGCATCCCGTCTCGCCATATTCCTCCTGCAAGATGTATCTCGGCAACGTGAGATACGTCAAACTCTTCAAAGAAGAGGTCCAAATCGATTCTCCCGTTGTCCGCCTCACACTCGAGGTTGTGCAGGTCAAGGATGAGTCCAGAATTGGTGGCCTCGGAAACGGCGTTTAGGAACGCAGCGTGGGTCATGTCGCCACCGGAGTCGATCGGGCTAGCTACGTGCTCAAAAATGAAATCGAGATTGAACCGTGACCGCAAGTCTGCTGCTCGTTCGCCTATCAAATCGACGAACTGCATTGTCCGCTGAACTGCTGGCATACACCCCAAAAAGTGGCCCTCAACAGTTGTGAAGCCGAGATGTTCACTGAAGTGATCTATCGGAAACAATTCGAGGGTCGACTCGATCGTGCCTAGATAATTCGTGTTCCATCCGGAAATCGTGCCGATCGATAGCCCGATGCCGTGAGCGAAGATTTGTTTGCCGTTTGCCAACCGGCAGATTTCATCTGCTTGCCGATGTGAAATCCGGTCGGTGCCGTTGTCGAGGAAACAATCAGGAACAATCTCAACTGCGTCGCAGAGATCAACAACAGCTTCGAGCATTGCTGAGGGGCGGCCTTCATAGGAGATGGCGAGGGCTGTGTTGGTTGGCCCCCGCCCTCCCCCCATCATCGACCGAGCGTCACAATGTGCGACGGAAGGCCAACCTGATCGATGACGACCCTCGAAATATCGAGGCCTTCAAATACAGTGTTGATTTTGGGGTTGATTATTGCGTCGCGCCCAAAGTTCAGATCGAATCCGTTGAGTCCGCAAGAGGGGCAGCCTTTTTCTCCTACCATTCGTTTCACAGCCTCCAGCAACTGATCGAGGGTGATGTCGTTTTTCGGATGGAAGAAAATACTGGTCTTGTCTCGAAGACCTAAAGCTTTGTTGATTTGAGAGGTCACGTCGCACTCCTGTCACAAGTGCCACCGGAAATCGGCGACTCTTTGAAGAGCTCAGTATCAACCCGGAAATACATGATCTGCCTTTCCTTGGGAAATTCCTGAGATTCAATTCGAGCCAAGAGTCGCGCCGGTGGCCTCGCCGACTTTGGCGAGGGTTTCGGGCGTTCGGGCCGCTAGGTGGTGCGGGCGTGTTGGGGTGGTGAGTTGATGGTGTTGCCGTTGGGCCGTTGGAGGGTGAGGGTGAGGCCGTCGGCCGCCCAGGCGAGTTTGAGGTGGTGTTTAAGTATCTCCCCGTTTGGCGGAGGGGGTTTATGAGGCTTTTTGGTGGGTCTGTTCCCAGGCGGTAGGGGTGGTGTAGCCGAGACTGGTATGCAGTCTCGTGGTGTTGTACCAGTTGATCCATTTGAAGATCGCTTGGCGTGCGGTGGCTCTTGTTTCGAAGATTCGACCTTTGATGCATTCTCGTTTGAGTGATGCCCAGAACGATTCAGCAACAGCGTTATCCCAGCATACCGCGGTCCTCCCAACCGAGGGCCTGAGTCCGTGATCAGAACAAAAGTTGAGGTACTCAATCGACGTGTACTGGCTGCCGCGATCCGCGTGAGCAATGATTGAAGCGACGTTCCCGCCCCGTGCTAGGACAGCCATAGTAAGTGCACGAAGTACAAGGTCTGTGCGCATATTATCGTCCATTGAGTAACCCAAAAGTTTGCGTGATCCAACATCAAGCACAGACGCCACATACAACCAACCCTCACGGGTTTCAACATAGGTGATGTCCTGACACCACGCACGATCAATTTCACCGGGCGTAAAAGCTCGTGATAAGAGATCAGGAATCCGGTATCCGGTAGGTCCGTGCACCGTCGTTTGGATTCGGCGACGACAGAACCTGCCAACCATCCCATTGGTCCTCATCAACCGGTGAACCCGTTTCTTATTGACTTTCAGGCCGCCTTGACGCAGAGCACGGTGCATCCGTGGCACCCCGTAGTTCCCGTCGGCAGCATCAAAGATTTCTTGCATCAACTCAACCAGTAAACGGTCAGCAACCTGACGTTCAGTCGGCCCGGCAGCAACTCGTTGCTTCCAATCGTAGAACCCTGACGTAGACACGTCAGCGGCGTCGCACGCTGCTGTTACCGGGAACCCGGCAGCCTTCTGGGCATCGACACACTCAAAGCGTTTCACTGTGTCGACTCCTTGACCCAGAAGGCCATCGATCGTTTGAGCAAATCACGCTCCATACGCAACTCACCAACCTGACGGCGTAACTCGGTCAGCTCGACACGTTCATCCACACCAAGAACAGAACCCGATGCCCGTTTCGATCGTTCCTTCGAGACCCAATTCCCAAGTGTTCCCTCGTTCACTCCAAGCGACCTGGCCACATCAGCACCAGACCGGTTCTCGTCTAACACCATCGAAACAGCATCACGCTGAAACTCAGGCCCATACCGAGACGGCCGACCAGCCCTCCCAGACAACAACTTCTTCTTCGTTGACATGACAATCTCCTAATTCAGATGTCCGCTCAACAGGGGGATACCTAGTTTGTGTGCTTGTCGGTGATGGAACCGGCAGAGGGTGACGAGGTTGTCAAGATCATGAACCCCACCGCTCGAGCGGTACATGATGTGGTGAATGTCGGTCCACCGGCCGGGGCGTCCGCACCCGCCCCACCGGCAACACAGGTCTCGGGCTGCGATTGCTTTACGGTTCCTCGCTGGTATGTCTGTTGTTGGGGTGCCTACATCGAATGGTTTCCCTGAGGTGTTTAACCAGACGGCTGACACGGCTGCATCACAGCACACC
>JANPBU010000047.1:0-151970 GCA_031430595.1 Acidimicrobiia bacterium | reverse complement strand
ACACTGTCGGAGGCGTTGATGAACGTGATCGTGGCCGACCGATAGGCAAATAGTCCCCAACAACCGTTCGGCCGAGGTCTTCGGCACCTTGCCGGAACACTGACAGCGCTTGCCGGCGGAACGATCAAGGAGATTCAGGCTCGCCTCGGCCATGCATCGCCGGATGCGGCAATGATCTACCAGCATGTTGCACAGGGTCGAGATGGAGTGCTCGCGGCTCAGATCGACCGGATCACTCGGCCCGTGGTGGCCACACAGGCCTGAATCAGCTCCCTGTTGAGCCGATCTCGTGCAACATCCGTGCAACAAGCACAGGAGAACAGCGGTCATTGGAGGCATCCGGCGGACACTTGCCGCCAACGGAGACGAGGTCAGAAATAGGCTTTTACCAGGGGAAACACTGCATAATCAGGTGGAGCGGATGACGAGAATCGGACTCGCATTCTCAGCTTGGGAAGCTGATGTTCTACCTCTGAACTACACCCGCAGGACAGCGGAAGCAGCGTAGCCGCAACACTGCGCGGAGTTAGTCCCTTAACAAAGGACCAGATTCGCGCAGTAACTCAAGGCCCTTACCCATTCTGCCGAGAACTCTTTCACTCTTAACAAACAGAATCAATCGGACTAAATCTGTACCTTTTCCGCACCCATTCCCCATGGTTGAGGTACGTTGACAGTCCTTCAGAGCGGCGTGTTTATCCCACGCAGGAGATTTTTGTGCGTATTGCCTTCGTCGGCACAGGTTTTGTTGCCGACTATTACTTCACCACGCTTAAGCGCTACCCGAACCTAACGCTGACCGGTGTCTGGGACAACAACCCTGCTGCCCTCGAATTCTTTGCCAATGCCTACGGTTTGCGGCGCTACTCGTCGTACGAGGAGTTACTCGGCGACAGTGTTGAGGTCGTTGTCAACCTCACGAACCCGCAAAGCCACTTCGAGATTTCTCGGCTCGCATTGCTTGCCGGTAAGCACGTCTATAGCGAAAAGCCTCTCGGAATGAACATGGAGGAAGTGCACGCCTTAGTCGATCTTGCTGAGGAAAAGGGCTTGCAACTCTCCGGGGCGCCCTGCAGTCTGCTCGGTGAGTCAGCACAAACACTTTGGCGTGAAATCCGTCGCCAACGAGTTGGACGCATTCGTGCGGTCTACGCAAACCTCGACGATGGTGATCTGTGGCAAATGCGCTACGAGGGTTGGGTGTCGACCATTGGCATCCAATGGCCGTGGAAGAACGAATTTGAGACCGGCCTCACACTCGAACACGCCGGGTACTACGTGAGCTGGCTACCCGCATTCTTCGGTCCAGCAGTCAACGTGACGGCCATGTCAACGACGCTGGTCGAAGATAAACGAACACCTCAACCACTTGTTGCCAACGCCGCAGACTTTTCTGTGGCAGTCATTCAATTCGAATCAGGTGTCGTAGCCCGAGTTACCTGCTCGATGTTGCCAGATCATGATCGAACGCTTCGGGTGTTTGGTGACAACGGCGTGTTGGCAACTGAAGACTGTTGGGATTACAGCTCACCGGTGAGCGTGGTTCGTCGGTTCAATATTCGTCGCCGTCGTTTTTCCAGCCCAAAACTGCCAGTAAAACTCGCAGGCGAAAAGGTCAAATATGACTACCCCGGGGCCCAGCAAATGGACTTCTCGCGAGGCATAAACGAACTTGTCTCGTCGATCAAGGAAGGTCGGCCAAATCGTCTCTCGGCCCGGTACTCGTTGCACGTCAACGAACTGGTTCTAGCGATGCATCACGCTGGTCCGGCAGGTCTGACCACGCCCATCACGTCGCGATTCGATCCGATCGCCCCGATGCCTTGGGCTAAGTAGAAGCGTTCGCGAACCAATGAGGAGAAAAGTATGAACGAAGTTAGGTTCGGATTCGTTGGAGCCGGAACCGTTGCCCATCAGATGGCAGCCGACCTTTCGCTGGTCGATGGAGCTCGACTGAGCGCCGTTGCTGCACGATCTCGTCAATCGGCGTCTCGGTTGGCGACACTACACAGCGCGCATGTAGTTGATTCGTTCGACCCACTCATCGCACGTGATGACGTCGACGTTGTATACATCGCAACCCCGCCAGCCCTTCATGTCGATCAGGCAATCAGGGCGATGCGAGCCGGAAAAGCCGTGCTGATTGAGAAGCCATTCGCGCTTAACGAAATCGAAGCCAAATCGATTGTTGAAGTTGCCATCGAAACGAATCAGTTCTGTATGGAAGCAATGTGGTCACGATTCCTTCCGTCGATCGCTGAGATTCGCAAAAGAATTGCTGCCGGTGATCTGGGCGACGTTCGAACCTTTGACGCCGATTTTTCGTATGCGCTAATACCAAATACCCAACACCACCTCTTTCAACTTCCGGGGGGTGGGGCACTACTTGACCGTGGTGTGTATGGGGTGTCCCTTGCGCTCGACCTGTTCGGTGTACCAACCGAAATCTACAGTCGTGCAACAGTCGGGCCGAGTGGTGTCGACGAAGACGTATCGGTAGTTATGACCCACGGAAACGGTGTGAGGTCCACGATTTCGGCATCGTTGGTAGGTCGTGGCCTCAATCAGGGCATCGTAAAGGGTACGAAGGCAACGATTGTTTTGCCCGAACCATTCTTTGCAACCGAAAGGTTTTCAATGATGCCAGCGGCTGCCCAGGCAACTGGCGGCGCGGCTCAAGCCGCAACTTTGGATAGCCCGATGGTGGCAAAGGTGCGGGCGAACCCGAAAGGGTTGCGGTTCTTCGAAGCTGCCAAGGGTTTAACAAAAGCCGGCATGAACCAAGTGAAGATGCAAAACGTTGCCGCGATGGGTGCGGGTTACGCTCACCAAATCTTGGCAGTTGTACAGGCTATGAACGACGGATCAAAAATTGTCGAGCGGATGACCCCGACGGCGAGCGTTGAAGTGATGCGTGTGCTCGACACCGCCCGGTCACAGTGGTGAAATAACCGGGCCCACCCGCCCGCCGTTGTACAGCCGCAATATTCAGCGAGGTTGTTCAGCCAGCCAATACACCTAGTTCTTGGGCGTCGGTGAGGTTCGAATATAAGCCACCGGCTGAAACAAGTTCGCTATGTGTACCTCGTTCCACGATACGCCCAGCCTCAACAACAAGTATTTGGTCTGCGGCCTGAATGGTCGCTAGACGGTGGGCAATGGCAATGGTCGTTCGACCCGCAAGGGCGACTGCCAAGGCCTCCTGAACAAGGATCTCGGTTTCGGAATCAAGATGGGCTGTCGCTTCGTCGAGTATCACGATGCGTGGTGCTTTAAGTAGCACCCGAGCGATAGCCAATCGCTGCTTTTCGCCTCCAGAAAGTCGATAACCGCGTTCGCCGACGATGGTGCGGTAACCCTCAGGTAGCGACGAAATCATGTCGTGAATTCGTGCGGCCTTTGCCGCTGCGACCACTTCTTCGTCGGTAGCTTCTGGTTTCGCGTACCGAAGGTTTTCACCGATTGAAACATGGAACATGTGAGCATCTTGAGAAACAACACCGACCGACCCTCGAACCGAATCGAGAGTAAGCGCACGTACATCTTGGCCATCAATCGAAACAGACCCGCTGTTGACGTCGTAAAGCCGACTGATGAGCGAAGCAATCGTACTTTTGCCAGCGCCGCTCGGGCCGACGATCGCAGTCAAAGTTCCTGGTGCGGCCACAAACGAAACGTCCGTCAAGATCGTGATTGGTGATGAATTGCTTGTGGTGCCGGCAGCCTCTAGCGAAGGAACCGAGACGTCATCGGGGTACGCGAAACCAACATGATCGAACGAAATGGTTGCCCCTGAACCAAGCGGTTCGAGTTCAACAGCATTTGTTGCATCGGCAATCTTCGGGGCGGCATCGAGTACTTCGAAAATCCGATCAAACGACACGAATGCCGTCACAAAATCAACCCTGGCACTCGCTAAGTCAGTCAGCGGACCATACAAACGCTGCACAAGCGTCGCCATCGCAACCATGGTTCCAACCGTAAGCGCGCCTGCCATCACCTGACGTGAGCCCCACCAGTACACCGCAGCGACACCAAACGTTCCGAGCAGTGGAAGCCCAATGGTGAGTGTCATTCCGGTGATCGCTCTTCGAACACCGATTGCTGCAACTTTGGTTGCCGTTTCAGAAAACCTTCGATGCTCTTCCTTTCGACGACCGAACAACATCACCAAGAGAGCGCCCGCAACATTGAACCGCTCGGTCATGGTTGTGTTCATTTCGGCGTTCAGTTTCATTTGTTCGCGGGCTGCTTTTTCTTGCACTTTGCCTACCCGTCGGCTGATGATGACCAATGGCGGAACAATGACGAGCGACATCACGGTGATCACCCAATTGAGTTTGAGCATCGCAACAATTGTCATGGTGACGGTCAGTACATCGGTCACCGTTGAACGCAATACAAACGTGAACGCTTGTTGCGCACCAACCACATCGTTATTGAGGCGACTCATCAGGGCCCCGGTCTGGGTACGGGTAAAGAAGGGCAACGGCATCTTCATCACGTGGCCAAACAACGAAATTCGAATGTCTCGAATGAGCCCCTCACCCATTTGTGAACCACTGAGGCGGGCAACCAAGCTCAGACCCGCATTAATAGTTGCGATGGCGAGCAGGCCAATAATAATCGTTGTGACCTGCCCCCGATCTTTTTGCGGAATGGCAGTGTCAATGATTGATCGAAAGAGAAACGCTGGAAGCACTCCCAAAATGGTTCCGATTACAGTCACCCCCAAGTAGATGGTGAGGTGGCGTTTGTAGGGGCGGCCGAAGCCCCAAGCTCGCTTCAGGGTAGCTCGGTCAATTTTGCGGGTGGTGGCCCCTTCGGGCCTCATTGGTGGGTGCATGAACATCTTGTCCGTAGGCTGTCACATCTGAGATCGCTATTCGTGGAGATCGCCGCAAGTTGAAATCGCAGTAAGTGGAGTCAAAAGTGCCAAGTAACAACCGATCAGCCCTGGCTGTCGCAGCGCTGTTCTTCGTGAACGGGTCGGCGTATGCAAATTTTCTTCCTCGTATCGCCGAGGTTCGTGACGGAATTGGTGCATCGAACGCCCTGCTCGGTACCGCCCTACTTGGTGCAGGATTCGGTGGACTCTTTGGCTCCTTCTTCGTGGCTCGCCTCCTCGACCGCTTCGGCAGCAAACGGTGTGTGCTGGTCGGTGCATCGATTGTGCCGCTCACCATCCCATTGATTGCGCTCGCCCCATCAGCCTGGGTATTGCTTCTCGTACTGACCCTCTTCGGCCTTGCCGACATCGTGACTGACATGGCGATGAACTCTCAAGGTGTCGTCGTACAAGATCGCCTCGGCCGACTCATCATGAACAGGCTGCACGGCGCTTGGAGCATCGGGTTTCTTTTGGGGGCAATATTTGGCTCATTCGCTTCCGGAATCAACCTTGGCTTAGTGCCGCATTTCACAGGGGTCGCAATCGCGATGTTGGCCACGCTTTGGAGCGTTCAAGGTTGGCTGATTTCCGATGAACCAAACACCTTCGCTACACCAACGCAAACGACAGGGTCACAGCCGACTCGTGTAGGGCTACAGCGAATAGCGGTCTTTATCGCTGTAGCCGCAGTCGGAGCTGCCTTCGTGGAAGGAACGTCGAACGACTGGAGCACCGTTTTTCTGAACGACATTCTGCATGCGAAGTACAAGGGGCTCGGAACCGTAGCGTTCGCGATAGCAATGACCGTTGGGCGCCTGAGTGGCGACCATGCCATTGAATGGTTTGGGGCACCGCGTGTGCTGTCAGGGGCCCTCGTACTCACTTCGGTTGGGGTTGGTGTGGTGGTTCTTTCGCCTGGGCTTGTCGTTGCACTTGTGGGCTTTGCCATTTGGGGGCTTGGCGTTTCGGTGCTCTTTCCGCAACTCTACGACCGAGCTGCTCGGCTTCCCGGGGTTACTTCTGGTGCTGGGCTGGCTGCCATGGCGGTTGGTCAGCGGTCCGGATTTATGGTCGGGCCGTTTATTATTGGGGCCATAGCCGACGCAGTGAACCTACGGGTGGCTTTCGCGGTGGTGATCGCTACCGCCGTTGCACTACTGGTGATTTCCAATGTTGCTTCAACTGTTGCTTCAACAAAGTCGTCTGTGCAGCAAATTTCTGCTTGATCCAGTTAACAACGTTGCCGACGACTATGGTTGATCATCCCCAATCAGGGTGTGTTCTTCGCTCGATGCCAAGGAAGTTTCGTGGGTCCGCATCAGTCTCCGTCTTCAGGTGATATCAAATCGGCAGGTGTCTTCGGCCAAGGGCAGCTCGATCTGTCTTGGGATGAACTTTCGATCCCGACGACACCCATGCCGATCGTGGCTACACCGAACCCGACTCCACCGACTCCGATCGTGGTGGCCGAAACCGCTTCCGATGCGGAGAATCAGCCACGAGAAGCTTCTTTTGATGTAGCCGCGTCAGCCCATAACGAATTCGATATTGAACAGGGATACCTCACACTGGCCTACTCCCGCTTGGATGCCATGCGGGCTGCCGCTCGATCAATCACCTCGAATGTGATTTCGGAAGCGGGTGGAACACACCAGGCGCGGTTCGAACGTGATGTTATGGGCGAACGTTCTGCCGAACGATTGGCGAAACTGCAACTCGGGACCGAGTCACTTATCTTCGGCCGTATTGACCGACTCGACGGTGAACGGTTTCATATTGGGCGTATTCCCATCAGTGATGACGAGCAAAACCCAATCGTGGTTGACTGGCGTGCACCGATTTCCGAGTCATTTTATCGAGCGACCGGACGTAGCCCGTTGGGCCTGGTCCGCCGACGTCACATCACCACCAAACAAGATTCTTTAGTTGCTATTGATGACGAGGTTTTCTCGGTCGACATGCTGGAACAAGATGATTCGACGCTCGTCGGTAGCGGTGCGCTTCTTGCTGCTCTGGGTCGAGCCAGAGGCGCGCACATGCGTGACATCGTCGGAACCATCCAAGTTGAGCAAGACGAGATCATCCGCTCAGATATGAACGGTGTACTTATTGTTCAGGGCGGCCCCGGAACCGGCAAGACGGCCGTAGCCCTGCACCGTGCTTCCTATCTTTTGTATGCGCATCGATTCCCGCTTGAACGCCAAGGGGTTTTGGTGGTCGGGCCGAACCGTATGTTTATGAGGTATATCTCCCGGGTGCTTCCTTCGCTCGGAGACACGGGGGTTTCGTTGGCAGCTGTCGACGATCTACTTCCGGGTATCGATGTAGTGGCTCGTGACAGCTCAGAGGTGGCAAGGGTGAAGGGAGACCTTCGCATGGCTGCGGTGATGAGCAAAGCGGTCACCACCCGCGAGCGAGGTCTCAAGGAAACCCTGTCGGTCCCCTACGGAATCACGCAGTTAAAATTGACCCCTGAAGAAATGGCGGCGATGGTTCAAGGCGTTCGTCGAGGGCATAGGTTGCATAATGCGGCACGCAAACAACTCGTCATTGCGCTGACCGACAAGCTGTGGCACCGTTATCGTGAAGCTCTCGGGCGAAGCGGACGTCTACGTGACGATGGCACCGGTGGCGTACAGCATCACGATTTTGTCGTAGCAATGAAGGCGGATCCAATCGTCAAGGCTGCGGTTGATCGTATGTGGCCATTACTCACGCCAGAAGTTCTCTTGCGCGATTTCTTTGGTGCTGCGGCGTTGATTCGCGCTGCTTCTAAAGACATTCTCACCGATCAGGAACAGGCGTTGCTTGAACGGCCACGGGGTGCTTCGATCGACGATGTTCCGTGGACGTCGGGTGACGTTGCTCTACTTGACGAGGCGGCAACGCACCTTGGGCCTCTGCCACCCACCGCTCACACGTTGCATGATCAGCCGGGCCACAAAGAAATCAATCTCGATAATGATCTTCGTACATACGGCCATATCGTGGTTGATGAGGCCCAAGATTTGTCGCCGATGCAACTTCGTATGCTGACGCGTCGATCACTTTCGGGTTCTATGACGATTGTTGGTGATATCGGTCAGGCCACAGGAATGTGGGCCCCCGATTCGTGGGACGACGTCGCGAAACATTTACCGAAGAAGCGCGACGCTCGGCATGCGGAATTGACCGTCGGGTACCGGACACCAGCCGAGATTATGGCGGTCGCAGCGAGAGTGCTTGAAGTGGCTGCTCCTCAACTCAGTGTTCCAAAATCGGTTCGATCGGTTGGCTACGGTCCCACATTTGTTGGGGGTGAATCGACCGACGACATTGCCCAGTTGGTCGTGCGTGCCCTCGACAGCATCGTTCGAACGGTCGACGATGGCACCGTCGGCGTGTTGGTTCCCGATTCGCTGTTCGATCGCGTTGAAGCTGCGTTGTTCGCGCACAAGGTCGCACTCGACGATGGCGAAGGTCGTTCGAATATCACGTTGGTTCCGGTTCGAGTTGTCAAGGGTCTTGAGTTCGATGGCGTGGTGGTGGTTGAGCCGGCACGAATCGTCGCCGAATCACCGCAAGGTCTTCGGTCGTTGTTCGTTTCGCTTACCCGGCCCACAAAGGCGCTCACCATTGTTCATATCGAACCATTGCCGGCCTGCCTGTCAACTGGTGACTAACCCGTGGCGCTAGATCTCGATGCACTTGCAACCGAGGTGCAATCGTTTCTCACTGTGCGTCACCTTGCGACGCTTACGGTGTTGCGTGCCGACGGTTCGCCCCATGTTTCGCCGGTTGGCTTTACCTACGATGTTGGTACCCGAACGGCGAGGGTGATTACCTCGGCCGGGGCTCGTAAGGCCATTCTTGCGGCAGCTGATTCACGGGTTTCAATTTGCCAGGTCGACGGTGGGCAGTGGTTGACCCTTGAAGGCCGAGCCACGGTTTCGAGCGACCCAAACGAGGTGGCTGAAGCAGTCGCCCGGTACGCAGATCGATACCGCGTTCCGAGGGAAAACCCGTTACGAGTCGCGATAGTGATTCAAGTTGACAGAATCATGGGCCGGGTGGCGCTGGCGTCATAGCGGGGCGTCGCTGCTTTTGACAACGTTGTCAACCGGTACACTGTTTATGTGACAATTGCAACATCTCCAGGAATCGGTCTCCAGGGTCGCAAACGATGACTGACCTTGAAACGGCTCGACGTGGCATGCGGCCCACGATGCGCCACGTTGCTGACCTGGCGGGCGTAAGCCTCAAAACGGTTTCGCGGGTGATCAATGGCGAGCAAGGGGTCACTGCGGCTGTTGAAGTGAAAGTGATGACGGCTGCGCGTCAGTTGAACTATCGCCATGACGTGGCGGCGAGCAGCCTACGACGAACGGGTCGTACAACAGCAAGTATCGGGATTGTTCTCGAAGACGTTGGCAACCCTTTTTCGTCGGCACTGAACCGGGCCATTGAAAACGCCGCAAGCGCGAGAGGCATGTTGGTGTTTGCTGGAAGCTCTGATGAAGACCCGCAACGCCAACAACATCTTGTGAACGCATTTTCCGGCCGACACGTTGACGGCATGATTTTGGTTCCAGCTGGAACAGATCACGAATACCTTGTTGCCGAACAACGTAATGGCACCCCGATCGTTTTCGTCGACCGACCCACGTCCTCGTTAGATGTTGACAGTGTGGTGAGTGATAACACAGCGGGGGCGTTCGCCGGTGTGACCCACCTCGTACAGGCTGGTCACCGTCGCATCGGTTTTCTCGGTGATCTTGAATCAATCGTTACTGCAGAACAACGCTATCTCGGTTACGTGGAAGCACTAGGTGTCGCCGGTTTGAACCTTGACGAGCGGCTTGTTCGTCGAGGTCTGAGGTCAAGTGACGCAGCTGCACCTGCACTGCACGACCTGTTGCGTGAAACCGATCCGCCGACCGCCATCTTTACGTCACAAAACTTGGTGACCATTGGTGCAATTCGCGCCCTACACGCATGCGGACTTGAAGGATCAATCGCGCTAGTTGGTTTTGATGAAGTGACACTTGCCGATCTTTTGAAACCTGGGATTACTGTTGTTGCCCAAGACCCGCTGCAGCTTGGCCACGTGGCAGCCGAATTACTCTTTGCTCGCATCGATGGTGACCGTTCAGCTTTTCGACAGATTGTTGTTCCAACTACGCTCATTACACGAGGATCAGGCGAGATTCGGCCTCGCTGAAACCTGTTGCTGGAGTTCGAGTAGGGCAGGGTTGTTAGGGTGAATTGTCAAACCGTTGTTGATCCATTGCGAAGCTATTTCGGGCCGATTTCGTTCGAGTGCTATCTCGGCTCGCACCTCGAAGCCTGCGGTTACTGAATCGGGGTTGTATGTTCGCTTACCAGTGAGAACCTGAATCATTTGGTATCCGTCGGTTCCGATGCGTGTGCCTGCATCGGGTATGAATTTCGAAAACGGTACGAGGTTCACAGCACCCATTACCAGGTTCAATATGACAGTCGGGTGGTTCGGCGAAAGAAGTTGGGAAAAAGCTAAGGCGAGAGCGAAATTTTCGATTGGTCCGGCGGCACTAATGATTGCTTGACGCCAACGGTAACCCCGGTGACTTCCGTGAACATTCTGCACGTAGCCACCAAGCGGAATCATTTTTATAAGTACACGTACGCCTCGAAAATCGCGGTCGATCAAGGTTCGTCCTGCTCCGATACTTATGACCAATACATCGCATCCGAGGAGACGGGCGAAGCTGGCATGGCTGAGCTCGTGAGAAATGGTGCACGCCACAACGAGCAGAACTAAACCGAGAATGAGAAGCGAGAAGTTCAAGCCTTCCGTGTACGGGTGGTATCGGTCAACTCTTTGCTCTACCCGACCTCTCAATGCGGGAAGCTGTTGGCCAAGCAACTCGGGGGTCATTGATTTGCTTGAGATTGTTCCTGTGATCCCATAGTTTGTCCATCCGCAGATCGCACCACTTCCGAGGCCCTGACAAGCAGCTGTGCCTCCAAGTTCGCCCGCTGAAATTCTTGTCGAAGACACGTCTGCAATGAGCGTGTCGATCGCAACGCTTAGATCACGATTGCTTTGCCGACGAACCATCGAGACCACCACTTGGTCGTCAACGGTAAAGACCCGGGCGAATGGCTTCTGGTTTGGCGCGACGGTGGCGAGAAACGCAGCCACCTCTGGCATCGCGCTTAACAGGTGCGGTGTCTCGACAAAGCGAACATCCATCGACCTTGCTCGTTCTCGATGATGCTGAGCCTTCCAAGTCATTGGGATCATCTGTACGCCTACGTAACCAACACATCCAGCAATGATGACCGAGTTGATCTTTTTCTTGGTGCTACTGCCCGAGCGTTTCCAGGCTCGAACCGACCACCAAGTTGCTGCCAGTACCATAGCGAGTAGCGACCACCAGTTCGCCAGCCAGGCAAGAAATCGAATCACGGTGGCTAGCATTGTTGCTCTAGGTGTGCTGGTCGATAGGCCGAACGACCCTGTATGAATGCTCGCTTATGAAATGTGATTCAGCTGCTCGGTGTTACTTGGGGGCCGACACTTTGTGGCACCACACCCGCTGCCACGCTTCGTCAATTCGAGTTGCCGATAAGCGCCCGGTGGTTACGGCAGCATCGAGTTCGTCAACGGTGTCTTCCAACTGACTCACCGTCGTTAGAAGAACCACATCGGCACCCGCAATCATCGCTGCTGCCGCACGTTGCCCGATGGTTCCAAAACCAGAGAGGGCGTTCATGTCAAGCGCATCGGTAATCGCAACACCCGTAAATCCCATCGAGCGAAGTAACCGGTACGTCGTAGGGTCGGCTGAGGTCGGTGTGGTTTTGCTACTCGACAAACCCGGAACGATGAGGTGCCCGACCATGATCATCAACGTTTGTTGGTCGGTTCGCTGGTCGATGGCCTTCTGAAACAGGGTTAACTCACCTGCCTTCAACGTTGCAAGGGGCTTGGTTGTCGGCAGTACTTTGTGTGAATCACCGTTAGCGGTTCCGTGACCCGGAAAGTGTTTATACACGGGGGTCACGTTCTGCGCCGTCAGACCAGCGGCATAGGCCGAGGCGCTATTCCAGGCGGTGATCGGGTCAGACGAAAAAGATCGGGACGCAATAACACCGTCAACTCGATTATCGAGATCAAGAACCGGTGCGAAGTTGAGGTTGAAGCCGAGCGCTCGCATTCCGGCCGCATGCGTGGCGACCATTTTGGTGATGTCGGACGGCGTTTGTTTTGCGAGCAATCGAGCCGACGGGACACGACCGAGACCGACAAGGCGCTGAACGCGACCGCCTTCCTCGTCAACGGCGATCCAGGGTTGGGTTGGTGATGTCGAGGAGACCCCAGACTTGATGGCCGTTAGCCGAGGGCTGACATCAGAGGCGATGGCGGTCGGGGTAGAATAGTTGCCGAGCAGCATGAAGCCGCCCACGCCGGTAGCCGCCACCTTTTTGAGTTCAGCCGCCGACTCGGTGCGAAAGCCCACGACCACGAGTTGGCGCAGTTTGGCTCGTTGGCTGAGCTTTGGGGCTGCGGTGCAAGGGGAACCGGTGACAACTGATGGCGTCGACGTGGCGGTTTTGGCCATGACGGCGTCCGGGACCGCCAATCCGGCAATAACGGCACCAGAAAGCACGGCACCAGAAAGAACTGTGGCAGACAACGAGAAACGACGAGAGATTCCGATGCACGAGAGGTTAGGCCACCACTAAATGGAGGAAATCCGGCTTAACAAGCCGGATTTCCTCCAATTAAGCGGGTGGGGGTCGGGTGCGTTTTTAGGCTGCCGCAAAATCCGCTAACCTTTCACGGCTCACGCAAGGACGGGTAGATGCCCTCCCAGGCTGTGAGTTCCCAGCGCTTCAAAGAGAGATGGTCCTGCACGTGCGTACGTTCAGCCCGAAACAATCCGACATCACCCGAACCTGGTTCGAGATCGACGCAACCGATCTCACACTTGGTCGCTTGGCGACCGAAGTGGCCATGCGCCTCAAAGGGAAGCACAAGCCGATCTATTCGCCTCACGTTGACACCGGTGACCACATTGTGATCATTAATGCTTCAAAGGTGTACATGGAAACGGGTAAGGCCGCGAAGACCTTCTTCTTCACGCATTCGGGTTACCCGGGCGGCATCAAGCAGTATTCGATGACCGATCGCTTGGCTACCAAGCCAGACGAAGTCATTCGTCAAGCCGTCAAAGGAATGCTCCCGAAGAACAGCCTTGGCCGCCAGCAGCTGCGCAAGCTCAAGGTGTACTCGGGTGCCACGCATCCTCACGAAGCCCAACAGCCCGTGAAACTTGAACTCCCACAAGCCCGCCGCAAGCCCCAAGCCTGAGTCGCAAAGAAGCCGAAGGAAACATCGTGTCGAAACCCCTGGTCCAATCAACTGGCCGCCGAAAGCGTGCAATTGCCCGTGTTTCACTCCGTGAAGGTACCGGCAAGGTCACCATTAACGGTCGTGACATCACCGATTACCTCCCGAGTGAACTGCTTCGCATGACTGCTCTTGCTCCTCTCGTGGCGATTGATGCAGTTGAGAAGTACGACGTTGCTGTAACCATGGACGGCGGCGGAATCGCTGGCCAAGCCGGTGCCCTTCGTATGGGCATTGCCCGTGCACTGGTTGTTCTCGACGAAGAGTCACGCCCAACCATGCGTAAAGCTGGTTTCTTGACCCGTGACGACCGAAAGAAAGAATCGAAGAAATACGGCCTCAAGAAAGCTCGTAAGGCTCCTCAGTACTCGAAGCGCTGATTTCCGGCCGGGCAGGGCACTTATTTGCCCGCCACGGTTTGCGGCCGTCGTTCCTTCCCGGTTGGGTTTGGGCGGCGGCTGTTTCTTTACCCCGAACAAGGGCTTGACGTGCGAACTGAATGAAGGTCGAATATGGCTGTGGCAGCTGACATCCCCCGCTTCGGAACCGACGGTGTTCGCGGCGTCGCAAATTCTGAACTGACCCCCGAAGTTGTGATGGCTCTTGGGCGGGCCGCGGCCCGGGTACTCGGTCGCCACGATGCGAACGAGGGCCCGGTGACGTTCTTGATTGGTTGCGATACCCGCCAATCGGGCCCGTTGATGTTTGCTGCGTTGGCCGCCGGAATCATGGCGGAGGGTGCAAATGTCGTCGATCTTGGGGTGCTTCCCACCCCGGCAGTCGCGCTTGCTTCGGCACAACGGCGGGTTCCGGCTGCGATGATTTCCGCCAGCCACAATCCGTTTCAAGATAACGGAATCAAGTTCTTTCAGGTCGGTGGTCGTAAGCTTGATGATGCAACCGAACGTGAGATCGATGCGATCTACACGGGCCTGCTAACCGGAATGGACACTGGTGTAGCGGTGGCTGGGAGCGGGGTTGGCTCTCAAATCGCTGATGGCGCGATGGCTACCGATGCGTTTGCAACCGCCATGAACGATGCGTTGAGCGGTCGGAATCTCGCGGGATTGAAAGTGGTGCTTGATACCGCGAACGGTGCGTTATCGACGCTTGCCGGCCCGATTGTCTCATCCTTAGGCGCAGAAGTAGTGGTACTTCATAATGAGCCGACAGGAACCAACATCAATGAAGACTGCGGGTCAACGCATCTTCAGAACTTGGCGGCGGCTGTCTTGGAGCATGGAGCGAACCTTGGCCTCGGTTTCGATGGTGACGCAGACCGTTGTCTGGCCGTAGATGCCGATGGCGTGATCATTGACGGTGACCAAATTATGGCGATGTTGGCCGATGACCTCCGCTCGACTGGCCGTTTGGTTGATGACACCGTGGTGGTGACGGTGATGACCAACCTTGGGTTCAAGTTGGCGATGGCCGAACGTGGTGTCAACGTGGTTGAAACGCAGGTTGGTGATCGGTACGTTCTTGAGGCGCTTGAGAGTGGCAAATTCACGTTGGGTGGCGAACAATCCGGGCATGTGATTTTCACCGATGTGTCGTCGACCGGCGATGGTTTGTTGACCGGTTTGATGGTGATGGACCTGATGGTTCGAACCGGGCGGTCGCTCGCCGATTTAGCGTCGATCATGGTGCGTCTTCCGCAGATTTTGCATAACGTTCGCGGGGTTGATCGGTCCAAGTTGGAAGGGGCTTCAGCGCTGTGGGCTGAAGCAGCCGTGGTCGAGTCTGAGTTGGCCGGGCTCGGCCGGGTGTTGATTCGTCCGAGCGGAACCGAACCCATGGTGCGAGTGATGGTCGAAGCTCCGACCACGGAAATGGCCCAATCAGCAACCCAGCGTTTGGTAGCAATCGTCGAGCGTGATTGCACGTTCGCCGGTTGATCCGTCACTTGTTGATCCGTCACTTACGGAGGGTTTTGCCAGCCTAAGTGACGGATGGATGAGCCTGACTGGCGTTCGTGGACAGTTTTTCTCTGGGTGTTGTGGCGTGGTTGGTCGGTGGTGTGTATGGTGCGGTTAAGGGTTGGTTTACGAAAGGATTGTTGGGCGTTCTTCTCGTTTGCTTTCGGTGGTTGTCTTGGGTGTCGGGCTGTTGGTTGTTTCTGGTGAGTTGACGGGTGTGGCGCAGTCTGCGAAGCCTGGATCGGGGGCGTCTCCGGAGGTGACGGTTCCAGCTTCGAAAGCTGAGGTTGGGCCCAGTGGTGGTGCGTTAGGTGTGTCGGATGGTTTGGCTGACACGGTGAAGCCTGGTGAGGTGGTTGTCGGTGAGGGTTCGGATGGGTCGATTTCGGTGAGGCGGGTGGACGGGAAGGTTGAGAAACGGATCGCTGTTGGTGGTTCGGCGGGTGTTCCTGAGGATGTGAAGCCGGGTGTCGGAGCGCGGGCTGGGCGGGTTGAGAGCCGGGTTGGGTCGGTGGTGGCGTCGTTTGCGGTTGATGCGAAGCCTGATGGTGTTGTTCTTGAGTTGGTGGGGGCCGATGGTGTGGGTGTTGCGGCTTACACCGGAGATGGTGGTTGCTGTGGTTCCTGGACTTGGTGGGGTTGGAGGCAAGGTTGATGTTGCAGCTAAGGGCAACAAGCTTGGGGTTTCGAAGGTGGTTAAGGCCGCAAATCAGAAAGGGCGTGTTGGAGGGAAGGGCGTCGATTTTGATGGGGTGTTCGGCGCAGGTTCGGGGTTGTCGTTGAAGGTCACGTTGGCGGGTGTGAAGGAAGTGTTGACGTTGGGCGATCGTCCGGGTGCGAACGAGGTGGTGCAGTTCCGGTCGAAGTTGTCGTTGACGGGTGTGAAGTCCAGGGTGACAGGGGCGGGTATCGAGTTTGTTGATGGGGCGGGGAAGGTGGCGTTTTCGGCGCCGCAGGGTGTAATGTGGGATTCGTCGTCGGCCGACCGTGACCGGACTCGTAAGGCGGTGGTGAGTGTGGTGTTGGATGGTGATGTGTTGGTTGCGCGGCCGGATATGGGTTGGTTGCGTGACCCGTTGACGGTGTTCCCGGTGTTTATTGACCCGACGATTAATGTTGAGGCGACGAGGCGTGTGTATGTTGAGGCGAACAATCCGAATATTGCGTTTCAGACCGCACCGGAGTTCATTAATGGCGGGTTTTCGGGGAATACGGTTCGGACGTTTGAACGTCTTGATGTGTCGCAGTATGCGGGGTCGGCTGCGGCGGTGAATCAGGCGGTGTTGCATTCGCGGTTGCAGTATTGCGAGCCGGGTTATGGGCAACAAATCAGGTTTTCGAAGGTTGTTTCTGGGGCCGGTCAGTTTGTGGGCAACGCTATTTTGAACGGTGGGTTTGAGCAGTCGGGTTCGACGCCGTCGGGGGCAGCGGGTTGGGTGTCGCGGGTTGGGTATGGGTCAGCGACGAGAAACACGGGGTCGGTGCTCGGTGCGGGTGAGTACGGGATGCGACTTGTTCCTTCCGGGTTCGGTCACGGGTGGATGGCGATTGGGTCGGAACCGTTTGCGGTGACACCGGGAGAAGCGTTGTTTGTGCAGGCTGATTTGCGGCACGCGAACGGCGGCTTCTGGGGTATTGTGCGGGTTGAGTATTACTCGGGTGTGCCGGCGAGTGGGTGGGGTCAGATGACAGATGGTGTGCTGTCGGCCTTCAACGATCCGCTTTGGTCGAATTCGAATGGAACCCAGGCGGGGACGGTGACGGTGCCGCCTGCTGTGAAGTGGGGTCGGGTCACGATTCATCACAATGGCCCGGCGCTAGATGTGGACAATGTGAAGGTCTTGCGTGACGCAAATAGTTTGGTTGCGAACGCTAGTTTCTCGGCTGGTGGCGGCGGTTGGTCGCTTCGTACGGGCGCTGGAAATTTTGGGTTTGACAATTCGTTCGGTTGGATAAATTCCAATGGTGGTTGGAACGCAATGGCCTCGACGCCTGTCGCGGTTGTGGCCGGGGAGGAACTTACTGCTTCTGCCGAACTTCATTCTCCGGGCGGGGGTACGTCGGTGGTTCGGGTGGAGTTCTACGGGTCAGTTCCGGCGGCTGGTTGGGATCAGTTCACGGACAACGTGATGGGTTTCAATGTCGATGTCGGTGCCACGAGTGCAGCGTTACCGTTCCGGACTGTTGGTGGTGTGACAACGGTTCCGGTGTGGGCGAAATGGGCGAGGTTGTCCGTCCACCATTCGGGGCCTGGTACGACGATCGCTATTGACTCGGCGCGTATTACGCGGCGTAATCCTGATTTGAATGCTGCGGTTACGACCTGGAATACGCAGCCTGCGGTTGAGAACGCTGCACCGAAGTTGGCGAATAACAACTATCAGCTTGTTCCGTTTGATGTGGATGTCACGGATTGGGTGAAGGGCTGGATTGATAACCCGGCGACGAATTTTGGGTTGCGTATGGATTTGGATGGTACCGGGCATCGTTGTTCGCTTGCTGGTGGGTGGGTATCAATTGTGTACAACGAAGAGCCGTTCGAGCCGATTCAGCCTGCGACGGCGAATATGTTTGTGAATGCGGGGTTTGAGTCGGGTGGGTATCAGTGGGGGTCGTGTGTGAACCCGACCACGGTTGCGATTACTGCTGAGTACGGGCCTACGTTCGCGGCGACGGGGAAACGGTACGGGAAGGTCGTTGCTCAGAACGGTACGTCGTATGCGTGTCAACGTGCTGTGTATCGGACGAATGGTTCGGGTATGCGCAAAATGACGGTGACTGCGAAGCTTAAGTCGGCGCAGTCTGGGGTGGTGTCGCAGTTTATTATTGATCAGCAGGGCCCGCCTTGGCAGGGTGCTCTGTTTGCTCAACGGCAGGTGAACACCACGTTGAACGCGAATGGGTGGCAAACAGTCACGTTGAGTATGTGTGAAACGTCGACACAGAATTCGACGGTGTCTGCGTATGTTGGTTCGCAAACCCCTGGTGCTGCGGTGTTTGTGGATGATCTCACGATCACTATGGCCGACGACCCGCAAACCTGGGACCAGGGAGGGTGCGGTGGCCAACAACCCATCAACCCAGGTGGTGGTGGCGGTGGACCAACGCAACCACCAGCACCGGACGGGGCCCACTACTTCAATGGTGAGCCCACCCCTCTTCAGTGGGCCGTTGATAGCGATTTGTGCATCGCAATCGAAAGCGGCCTCGCAGTTATGCGATCTGGGGCCGCAGCAGATACTGAGTCTTGTGAAATCGTCGTTCCTACTCCCGTCGGGGGTGACGTCAACTCTGCAGATCCCGTAATCATTGGGTGGCTACTTCAAAGAGAGGGGGATCGGTCGAAATGCGTAGGCCGAGTTCAAGGTTTTCGATTGGGCATCCTCGATTGTTATTCGGCGTCGGGGCGCTTTACGGACAACGCTTTGATTTTTGACTCACCCGGACAAGATAACTTGTCCTTCCCGTTACGGTTGGGGGATACGGGTGGGAATCCACCAAATTTTTGTGCAGAGCCGGGTTCGGCGGGCTCAACCGTGCAGTTTGTTTCCTGCGCATCCCCCTCACCACGACTCAGCGTTGGTTTGATGCGAAAAAGAAAAACAAAACCATCACTGGTCCCTGTAATGGCGCAACAAAAGTTATCAATCCAAGCACGGTCCCGGGCGCTCCAAACCAGCAATCTCCTGGGTTTTGGCCATCGTTTCGGTTTAGAGAAGGGTTCACTCGAGTCGTCAATGGAGTGAGTGGGGGCATTGAAATTGAGTTTTTTGCGAATACCAGTGGGTGCGGATTCAACTCGGTTTATGTCAGAACCTCGAATAAGACCGGTGCATTGGAAAAAATAGACATGGTGGTGGTGCGTCGAAATGGAGCCTCAGCTCAAGATGTCAAATACAGAACCCACTTTCCGACGACTAACACGCAGGTTTGGGATCTAACCCCGGTCTTTCGGCAAGATTCGACCCCAGGTATGCATTTTCGACTGGAGATTTCCTTGGTAGTTCCGAACGAGAGCCTTCAAGAAAAGCGTTGGGTGAATATCGTGAGTTGCGAGTTCCGAGAGCAAAATCGAGTTTTCTTTTACAACGGGCGATCAAACTCTCAGAATTACGCAGGGGCGTTGACGAGCATTGGACTCACTTCGCAGACGTACACACTCCCTTGTGGCCCTTGAAATGCGTCAGTTTTTGATCTCGCTCGATAACGGTGTTTCTTGCTTAGTTCGAAGTGAGGGCCTGCTTGATGAACTTTGCATTTCCTTCGAGGGAAGCGAGGAATGTGTTTGGGCGCATCGCCGAGGCGGAAACCGAAACGGACACTGGTTTTTGTTGCCGGATGATCGGGTCGCCATTGACAGATTCGCCTGTCTTGGCGGTATCCAAGACGTACTAGAAGGTGGTTGCCTTGGAGTTGCCATCCGGGCAGAGACCCCAATGCTTTTGCGGGAGAATCTATTAGTCGTCCCGATTCCCGGTGTCTCCAAAAGCGTCAAGATCTCTTGCCGAGGTTTGGGCGCCGCTATTACGGAGCATGACTCGTTTGTCGTTGTGGGAAACCCTTGGTCCGGTGAGGACCCAATCCGGCTAGATATTCTCGAATGCCGATGGCATGAAACGGGGTTTTTTCGTGTGATTGAGTCACGCACCCCGCAAGGCAACTTGTTGACAACCGACTCGGAGTGGTTCAGTTCGTTTGTGACAGTGGAGTCTCCGTTTCCAGATTTGGTTCGGGTCTATGACACAGACGGGACGCTGGTCTTTGAGGGGCCGTGGGATGGCAGTGGTGATCCGGTAGATGTTCCAATCCTTGACAACCTCGTTCAACCGGACGCCAGTGCCGGTTGGGTCCATGCGACGATCAATGATTGGTTGGTCTCGCTGATTGAATCAGCCTCAGGGAATGAAGCCGTTGGCTTTGCGCAAAGGCACGGCGTGGTGATGGCAGTCACGATTGCCTATGTGGGTGGAAAGGTATATTTATACACCACCGGAGGCTTAGCCGAGAGTGATTTTCTCGACTTGGACGGCACGGGGTCACCCTTTCGTTCTGGAAGCCTCTTTCAGATTTTCGATCATCCGGCCGTTAAAGAGCCGGTCGATTTCGACCCATTGACCTGGGAGCTTCCTGCACGGGTTGAACTCCCGTGTATCTGGACTCGGGTGTACGTGAACTCACATACTCCGTACCTGATTGCATACGACGAGTTCTACATCGATGACGAGATCGTTGCCGAGGGCATAAACCGGGAAGGCCCAAGGCTGGCAGATGTAATTCCGGTAAACCGTCCGATAGGCGTTATTCTTGAGATCTGTCAGAACGAACACTTTGTGCGGCTCATGCCAAGGGTTTCTACGGTAGAGCCTCTCGAGTTGATCCGTCACTTAGGGAGGGTTTTGCCAGCCTAAGTGACGGATGGATCGCCCCAAAGATGTCGGATACGGCCGATAACCAAAGGCCGACTAACCTGGCAACTGCATGGCTACGACAGTTCTTTCCGAATTTAAAACCGGCGATAAGGTTATTGCGGTCAGCGCGCTTCGCCGCATTCCGGTGGGCACAAAAGGTACGGTGATCCACACCCAGGGCCTTACCTGGCCCCGTTACTGGGTTCGGTTTGAAAACGGTGAACGCCTTGGCACCATCGACCGTTCGAAGCTCGCAACCGCAGCCGAATGGGAATTGTCGCTCAACCCGAGCACGGATGTCGAAGTGGCTGTGTCACCGACTGGTGCCACGGTTGACGCTGGGGCGGCTGTGGTCGAAGGTAGTTCAGTGATGGAAAGCGTCAACGGAATTCCGGGGCATCTCGTTGAGCGGTCACGGGTAGCTCGCGAACGCTGGGCCGCCAAGAAAAGCTGATGATCGTTGGCATCGGGGTTGACGTCGTTGACGTGCCCCGAATGCGAGAGGTGTTGGAACGCACACCTACGTTTCGAGCCCGAGTGTTTACCCCGGGCGAATGTGCTGACGCCGACAAGCGTCGCGACCCGACGGAACGTTTCTCGGCCCGATTCGCCGCAAAAGAAGCGGTCATGAAGTCAATGGGGTTGGGTCTTGGAGCATTCGGTTTTCACGACGTTGAAACAGTGCTGGCCGAATCAGGACAACCTTCGCTGAAGTTGACGGGCCGGGCCGCCGAACTCGCTACCGAAGCTGGCATCACTACCTGGCACCTCACGCTTTCGCACACTGAAAGTACTGCCATCGCCATGGTGATCGCCGAACGATCCGTAGAAAGCGTGCAGTCGTGATTCCCATAGTTACCCCGGCGGAAATGGCCATCGTTGATGCATCGGCCCCGGTTTCAAAAGAGGTGCTGATCGCCCGTGCTGGCCACGCCGTTGCCCGCCAAGCACTCGAAATGCTTGGCGGCACCTACGGGCGTCGGGTTGTTGTGGTTGCCGGACCAGGCTCTAATGGGGCTGACGCCAAAGCAGCAGCCGAACTTCTCGTCGCCCGCAACGTTCGAGTAACCGTCATCGATGTGAGCCGAACGAATCCCCCTCCCGTTCGATTGCCGCTCAGTGATCTCGTCATCGACGGCGCCTACGGAACATCGTTGAAGGGGCCCTATGTCGCCCCTGACCCTATGGGTGCATTGGTTCTTGCCGTCGACATTCCGTCTGGGGTTGACCCGTTGACCGGTGAAGTGAATCCGGAAAGTATTCCGGTACGCGCGCATACGACGGTCACGTTCGCTGCGTTGAAGCCAGGTTTGGTGCTAGGTGAAGGCCCCGCGAGCGCCGGTCGTATCGTTGTCGCCGACATTGGTCTTGACCTTGGCGTACACGTTAGAGCAGGGGTGGTCGAACAAAGCGACGTGGCTGCCCTGTTGCCGCATCGACTGCGTGATTCGCATAAATGGAACGCGGCGGTGCTCGTCATCGCCGGCTCACCCGGAATGACCGGTGCCCCGCTGTTGGTTTCGCAGGGTGCACTTAGGGCCGGGGCCGGGATGGTTCGTCTGGCGGTGCCCGGTGAAGTGGTTGGTGGTACCGAAGCGGTAGGGGTTGCGCTTCCGCCCGATCAGTGGTCTGGCACGGCGCTTACCCTTGCTGAGCGTTGCACCTCGGTGGTAGTCGGGCCCGGATTGGGCCGTGAACGCGGTACCCGAGCCGCAGTGCGTCAACTGCTGAATCGATGTCAGCTACCAATCGTCGTCGACGCCGATGCGCTGATTGCCTTAGCCCCCGGGCCGATGGAAGAAGACCCGCGATCGATGGTGCGCCGGGCATTCAGTTCTGATCGTGAACGACCAACGGTAGACATTTCTTACAACGCCGGCGACTTGCTACCCGGTCAACGTGCTGTGCTTCAAGCCGCCGCCCGTCGCATCGGTGCGAGCCCGAGTGCCGTTGCGGCAACCGGTACCGCTGAGACCGCCGACCTTGACGCATCGGTTCGAGGCCTTGCGGGTCGCCAACCTGGTCGCACGGTCTTGACCCCGCACGATGGTGAATTTCAGTCACTGACCGGAAGCCCGGTAAGTGCCGACCGATTCGGTGACGCACGCCGCCTCGCCGCTGCGACGGGTGCAGTGGTGTTGCTGAAAGGACCAACGACGCTGGTTGCCCGTCCCGATGGATGGGTCGATGTGGTGATGACCGGCGACCAACGGCTCGCAACGGCCGGAACCGGTGATGTGTTGGCTGGGGTCATTGGCGCCTTACTTGCTCAGGGTTTGACTACACAAAAGGCCGCAGCTGTGGGTGCGTGGCTGCACGGAACCGCCGCTGCGTCGGGCCTCAGTGATGGCTTAGTTGCATCAGACCTTCCGCAGTTGGTTGCGTCGGTGATGTCACGGGTGCGGGCCCTATCGTGACCGTGGGCAATGGCGTGACCACGATGTCCGGGTCGGTTTCGGGGTCTGTCTCACCTACCGAACAGTATCGATCAACGCAGGCCGTTGTTGACCTTTCAGCCATCGAAGCTAACGTACGTGCACTTAAGAAAGCTGTTGGCTCGGCGTTGTACTGCGCTGTGGTCAAGGCCAACGGGTACGGTCACGGTGCAGTTCAGTGTGCGCAGGCTGCGATTCGAGGTGGCGCCACCCACCTCGCCGTCGCTCTCGTTGAAGAGGGTATCGAACTTCGGGCCAGTGGAATCGACGTGCCGATCATCGTGCTTTCTGAGGCACCAAGGGGGTCAGAAACGGCCATAGCGACTCACAATTTGACAGCGACCGTTTATTCCGAGCGCGCCATTGATGGGCAAAGTGCGATGGCAGCCATGGTCGGGGTCGTGACGCCGGTACACCTCAAAATCGACACGGGTATGAACCGCGTCGGTTGCGCACCGAGCGACGCTGTGGCGCTAGCCAAACGGATTGCTGCAGCGCCAAACGTATTGCATGTCGGAACATTCACGCACATGGCAGTGGCCGATGCTGTCGATCGACCTGAGACGAATCAACAGCTTGCGCGATTCAATGCATGCTTAGAAAATATGCGGGCTGCTGGAGTTGACCCTGGAATTGTGCATGCCGCAAACTCAGCTGCTGCGATCGCGCATCCACGTGCAAGGTATGACATGGTTCGGTGCGGCGTTGCTATCTACGGGCAAGACCCCGATGGTGGCCTCCCAGCCGGCGATCACGGGGTGCCGCTGCGCCCGGTGTTGGCCATCGTGAGTGCAGTTAGCCACGTAAAAATATTGGCTGCTGGCGAACGGGTGAGTTACGGACTCACTGCAGGCGTCGAGGTCGATTCGGTGGTGGCCACCATACCCATTGGGTACGCCGATGGGCTGTTCCGTAATTGGTCAGCCGTAGGCGGGCAGGTACTCATTGGTGGTGCGCGCCGACCCATTATCGGCCGTGTAACTATGGACCAAATCGTGGTTGATTGTGGGCCGGAAGCCGACCCACTAAGTGCAGTTGCGGTGGGCGACGAAGTGGTACTCCTCGGTTCTCAGGGCGAAGAAACAATCTCGATTTGGGAGATGGCAACGAAGCTCGACACCATCTCCTACGAAATCAGCTGCGCGCTGAGTAATCGAGTTCCGAGGGTGTACATCAATGGCTGAGCATTTGGGGCGAAACGCTGGCATCGCCGGTGCGGTTTTGGCTGCTGTAACCACGGCTGGCTTGGCAACGGCGAAGGGTGTCGCAATTCGCGATCGTCGTCGCACTGGAACCAGTAAGCAAGCAGCGTTAGTTGCCGCTGCGCTCACTGATCCATCCGATGCGATCCATCACCAACTCACCCTAAGAGACGGTGCAAGCATTCATGTTGTTGAACGGGGTTCGGCCGATGCCGGAACCATAGTGCTACTTCATGGGGTGACGTTGTCCACACGGGTTTGGCATCACGCTCTTGATGCGCTGGGTGACGACCTGAGAACGGTAGCAATCGACTGGCGCGGACACGGCCGTTCTGTTGCCGGAGACCTCGGCTACGGCCTCGAGATTTTGGCCGATGACCTGGCTGAAGTACTCGAACAACTCGACATTAAGGGTGCGGTCGTTGTTGGCCATTCGATGGGCGGTATGGCATTGATGCGTTTCTGTGGTGATCACCGAACAGTGTTCGAAAAACGGGTTTCGGCGCTGATGTTTCTTTCCACTGCGTGTGCTGACGTGGCCGTTTCGACTATTCCATCGGCGTTGCGTGGGGCGATTAAGGCGATCGGCAGCAGAAACTTTATAGCTCGTCGGGCGTCGTGGACCCTCCCCGGTGACCTCGGATACTCGATGGTGAGGGTGACGTTTGGCGAAAAACCCCAAGCAGTCTGGGTTGAACATGCCCGCCATATCGTCGCTGAAATGGATCCTGATGCAACGGCAGCTTCAGTTATCCCGCTACTCACCCACGATGCAACCGCTGTTCTGTCCACCATCAGTGTTCCAACGATGGTGGTGGTTGGTACGGCAGATCGGGTGACACCGGTCAGGCAGGCGAGAAAAATTGCTTCGCGGATTCCTGATTCCGAACTTATCGAAATGGAGGGCGCCGGTCACATGATCATGCTCGAACGCCAATCACGCTTTCATTCGTTGGTTCGCGTGTTAGCTGCTCAGGCTCAGGATCAGCCGAAAGAAAGCGCGGCGCAATAAACGGGCTTTGCCAACCAAAGCGTCGACGAAGTAGCCATCCGCCGGTGAGGGCCAACGCCACCAGGCCCCAGCCAGCCAGTACGTCAACAAAATAATGTTCACCGGCATAGACCAATGTGAACGTCATGGCAATCGGGTAGAGCAAAAGGAACGGGCGCACCCAACGCCAAACCATGGGCCACAGGCACGCAACGATGAGCAACGACTGTGCACTGTGTAGCGATGGGATCGCCGCATACGGGTTCACGGTGTCTTGGCCCTTGTCGATCACTCGCGACATCAGATTGAGACCAATTCGAGACCAGCCTCTTCCGGCGATTACTCGCTCGAACGGGGGAATCAATTTCTCGTTTGAGGCGTACCAGGGTGGTGCAGTGGTCACGAAGGCAAAAAGGGCGCAGGCCGTAAAGTTGATGGAAACAAACATGCCCGCATACCATCGCCACAACCGCTGACCGCGAGCCCATACGTACCCGGCAAATAGGTACGGAACCATAAAGTGCGAGGTATACACGGCCGAAACCATCACGTCGTACCAACGAATGACGTTTTCGTCGTATAGCCGTTCCTGCAGGATTGCTGTTGGTAGCCGGCCGAATCCGAACCATTCATCAATTCGGATTTGAGGAACCACCGACATCGGTCGAGCACTACTACCACCGTGAATTCGGTACCCGACGCTTCGAGCAAAATCATAGGCAAACAGTGCAACGATGAACGGCGCCCATGAAAGTAGCGTGACACCGAGTTGACGCCACGTTCGACCAACGAGGTTGACGACAATAAGGCCAACCAGCCAACCAATGATGATTTCTCTATCGGTCGGAATCTGACCGAGTGCATCGCCAACCGAATTGTAGCGAGACCCATCACCTTGAAGACGGTTCGTTATGACCAGGGTGCCGGCCAGATACGCCAAAGAGAGCGCCCATCGAATGGGCCGCCAAGCAATAGTGCTCGTGTTGTGAACCCCCAATTCGGTCATCATGAAGATAAGAAGCTAGTGGTTCGACGGGTCAACGGGATCGGTAACGATAGAGGGGTGCTTGTCGTGCGTTCAGAGTCGGTAACAGTTACCGAGAACATCGGGTCGATCGTGGCATCGTTTTGCGTGCCAAGTGACGTCTTGATTTTGTCGGGCGACCTCGGGGCCGGCAAAACCGCGTTTTCC
This sequence comes from Acidimicrobiia bacterium, assembly GCA_031430595.1. Lineage (GTDB taxonomy): Bacteria > Actinomycetota > Acidimicrobiia > Acidimicrobiales > JANYDT01 > JANNBN01. Next base: position 125,555 of record JANPBU010000047.1, on the reverse strand, counting down.
AGAGGGTTCGGTTGCGGGCTTGGTGCACTCGACCCAGTCACCAGCCCAACGTTCACCATTATGCGTGAACACGAACTTCGTGACGGAGGCCTGTTTCTCCATCTTGATGCCTACCGACTCAACGGTGCGTCTGACGTTGATGACATTGGGCTGACCGAATTGTTGGATAGGGGTGCGGTGGCAGTGATTGAGTGGGGTGAACGGATCGTAGGAGCGCTGGGGAATGACTACCTGTTGCTGCGCTTCACCCATGGTGATCAAAATGAGGGTGACGATGTTCGCTTTGTTTCGTTGGAAGCAAATGGTGATCGGTGGACTAGTGCGCTTGTTGACCTTCGTTCGGCGCTGCAATCTTGGGCTGTGACTGTTGATCAAGTGGAAGGCTCACGATGAGCAGCCTGATCCTCGGGATAGATACCGCTACCACTTCGGTCAGCGTGGCCCTTTCAACCGGTGTCGCCAGTGACCTTGGTGGAATCATCGCTGTGAATACTTTGTCGTTCGGAATGCGCGATGCCGTTTCGGCTCGTGGTGTTGGTGGGCCGCGCCATGCGGAAACGTTGCTTCCTGCTATAGAGTTTTTGTGCAGGCAGTGCGGCGTCGCCCTGGCCGACCTTACCCACATGGTGGTTGACCGCGGCCCTGGCCTGTTCACGGGTCTTCGAGTGGGTGTGGCGACGGCTCGCACTCTTGCCTTCGCAAATGATATCCCACTGTTCTCGTCGACTTCACTCGAAGCTGTTGCGGTGGAAGGCGGTCGACCCGGTGAACTCGTCGCCTCTGTGTTAGACGCGCGAAGATCTGAAGTGTACGTAGGGTTGTTTCGCATGGACCTCGATGGCGGGTTGAGCACCATCGTTGAGCCCATCGCCGGAAAACCAGACCTTGTCGTTGAGGTACTTCTCGAAGCGATTGCGGACTTACCGGTGCGGGTTGTGGGCGATGGTGTGCTTACTCACCCCGATGCATTGCAACGACTGCTTGCACTTCCTTTGGCGTCGATTGGTGGACCGCTTGCGCCGACTGCTGTTGGGCTGATCGAAGCGGTGTTACCTCGACTTCACCTCGGACCAATTGGTGAGGAAGCCGAAATCGCATACCTTCGAGCCCCCGACGCCGAGATCACGTGGGATAACCGTCACGGGCCAGCGGCAACATCATGAGCGTTCCGGTGAACGCTTCGATTTGCGTTGAAACCATGACTCTGCGTCATATTGACGAAGTCTTGGCCATCGAACAACTTGTAGCGCCACACCCCTGGACTCGCAGTATCTTCTCCGACGAACTGACGCATGGTGATACGCGTACATATCGTATCGCTCTAGTCGATGAGGTTGTCATCGGCTTTGCTGGGGTTCTCACACAGGTAGGTGAGGCTCACATCACGAACGTCGCAGTGCTTGAAGCCTGGCGGCGCCGTGGCGTTGCGTCTTTGCTGCTGGGTTCCGTTTTGGAGGTGGCGATCGAGCGTGGCGCGCTCGCAGCAACACTTGAAGTGCGATCATCGAACGTAGGCGCCCAGAAGATGTACCACCGATTCGGGTTTGTTCCGGCAGGGATACGACCTCGTTACTACCAAGACCGAGAAGATGCATTGATCATGTGGGCCAACGACATTTCCGAAGGCCCCTACCTCGAGCGACTTGCAGCGATACGTCTGGCCGACGCGAAGGGTGACCGATGAGCCAGACCGAGGTCCTATCTGTGATCTCGCGTCCATCTGTGATCTTGGGTATCGAAACATCATGCGATGAAACGGCAGCATCGATCGTTGTTGATGGTCGCACGGTGTTGTCTTCAGTGGTGTCGAGCCAAATCGATTTACATGCGCGCTTTGGAGGTGTTGTACCCGAGATAGCGGGTCGTGCCCACGTCGGTGACATTGTCCCCGTCATTGCTGAAGCGCTGAAGCAGGCTGGATACGACCGAACCGGAACCGGTATTGATGCCGTAGCGGCAACCATCGGGCCCGGTCTTGTTGGGTCGCTGTTAATCGGGGTCAGTGCGGCAAAGTCACTTGCCCTCTCGTGGGGTGCACCGTTCCTTGGTGTCAATCATTTAGAGGGGCACTTACTTTCACCGTTTCTTGAGCACGGTGAGGTTCCGCTTCCGCTTGTTACGTTGCTGGTTTCGGGTGGACACACCCTGATTGTGTTGATGGTTTCACCAACCGAATACCGGGTACTTGGGTCAACTATCGACGATGCTGCCGGTGAGGCCTACGACAAGGTTGCTCGTTACCTGGGGCTTGCGTATCCGGGAGGTCCGGTTATCGATCGGCTCGCATCTTCAACCGATGGACGTACTGACGCGGTCGTGAAGTTTCCTCGGGGGCTCTGGAAAGATGGCTACAACTTTTCGTTCAGTGGTCTGAAGACGGCAGTGATCAAATATGTGAAGGCCCACCCGGAGCTTTCCAACACCGACGTCGCGTTTGCGTTTCAAGCGTCGGTGGTTGATGTGTTGCTTGAGAAAACCCTTCGGGCAGCACGCGACCACGATGCTCAGAGTATTGCCCTTGGTGGAGGGGTGGCGGCTAACTCGTCCCTACGTGCGCAGATGGAACTTGCTGGGGTCGCGGCGGGGTATCAGGTATTCCTTCCACCACGAGCTATGTGTACAGACAACGCTGCCATGATCGCTGCGGCTGCGTGGTGGCGGTCGACTGTTGATGCACCGATGGGGCTTGATACCGGCGTGACGCCGTCGCTGCGATTACGACGCTAGGTCACCTGTCGGCGGCCAGCGGGTGCAAGCCAGTCGCTATCTATCTGATGGCAATATCGACAAAACCCTCGCCGGTGAAGGTGAGGCGCACCTTGCCCGTCGCAAGCTTCGCCGTGATTGCCTTCCCGGTCGTCGAGACAACCCTCTTGCCGTTGTCAAACACCGAAACACCAGGAAGGCCACTCGTATCTCTGGTCTGCACCGGTTTAATCACAATCGTTTGACCTGCCCGGGCCGAGAGGGTGACGTCAACTGGTTGCGTGTTGTCGGTATACAAGGTCGAGGCCGATGTTCCCTTCAAGAACTTGAGTGAAACGGCGGTTCCATTAGTTGCTTCAGCACCCAAAAACACCACGCTTCGTTTCGGTTTTGAGCCGGTAGACACCAATTTTGAACCGGTCAGTCGGTAGCGAAAGCGAGAAATCTCGTTGGGGCAACACGCACCCTGTCCGTTGGAGTACCGATCTTCTACGAGTTGCCCAGCATCGACGAACACATCGTGGATTCCGTCGTCGGCGCGGTCGCCAATGGCAGTCAATGCAGCCCGCTTCGGTTTTCCGCCAACTAGTTGGAACACCTCGGTGTACGTGAACTGGCCGGTCCCGCCAGTATTGAGCAGCAGCCAAACGGCAGCCTCCTCGGTTTTGTTGCCGTCAAGGTCGCCGTAATCAACCCCAACGACTTGTAGGTACAACTTGTCGTCAGGATCCTCCCGAAAATATTCACCGTTCTTAGTGGTGATTACTTCGCCTTCACCGGCGTCATACGAAAAATTTCGGAAGTCAACCGAACGAATCGCGGTGTTGACATCGGCCGCCAACACCGGAACGGCCGCCGACACTGGAACCTTCACACCGATCAAGCTCACTGCACCGAGAGCCAGGGCGCAACCGGCAATACTGCGTCCAAAAACTGTTTGATTCTTCCGTCTCATCGCTCATGATTACCACCGAGACACCCTCAGCGTAGACAATTGTCGCCAAATCAGCACTCTCCCCCCGAGATTGCCAACTACCCCCGCGCCGTCGTCTAAGGTTGGCACTCGCATAGGTCGAGTGCTAATTCCGCCTCGATGTACCGTCGAAAACCATCCCTCATGGAGGACGCAATGAACGTCAAGCCCCTCGAAGACCGGATCGTCGTCCGGCCAAACGAATCAGAGACCACCACGGCTTCAGGCCTTGTAATCCCTGACACTGCAAAAGAAAAGCCCCAACAGGGCGAAGTTCTTGCAGTTGGCCCCGGCCGCACGACCGACGAAGGCAAAGTCATCCCATCCGCAGTCAGCGTTGGCGACACCGTGTTGTACTCAAAGTACGGCGGAACCGAAGTGACGGTAAAAGGCGAAGATCTCTTGATCCTCACCAGCCGTGACGTGCTCGCCATCATCGAGAAGTGAGCCGCTGAATACATATGTCAAAAATTCTCAAATTTGATGAGGCCGCTCGTCGTGGTCTCGAAGCTGGCGTAAACAAGCTGGCCGACGCAGTAAAGGTGACGCTTGGGCCAAAGGGCCGTAACGTTGTCATCGAAAAGAAGTTCGGTGCCCCAACGATCACTAATGACGGTGTAACCATCGCCAAAGAGATCGAACTCGAAGACCACTTCGAGAACATGGGCGCTCAGCTTGTTAAAGAAGTAGCGACGAAGACCAACGATGTTGCCGGTGACGGCACCACCACGGCCACGGTGCTTGCGCAGGCCATGGTTAAAGAGGGCCTTCGTAACGTTGCTGCTGGCGCGAACCCAATGGGCTTGAAGAAGGGTATTGAAAAGGCAGTTGCTGCCGTCGTTGCCTCAATCAAAGAACAGTCGAAAGAGGTTGACGGCAAGGAAGAGATTGCACAGGTTGCATCGATTTCTGCTGCTGACCCCGCAATTGGTTCAGTGCTTGCTGACGCGATCGACAAGGTCGGCAAAGACGGCGTTGTTACCGTCGAAGAGTCAAATACGTTTGGCATCGAGCTTGAATTCACCGAAGGTATGCAGTTCGACAAGGGTTACCTGTCGCCGTACATGGTGAGCGACCCCGAGCGTCAAGAAGCAGTGCTCAACGACCCCGTAATTTTGTTCGTGAACTCCAAGATTGGGTCAGTACATGACCTTGTTCCTGTTCTCGAAAAGGTTATGGCCGCCGGAAAGCCACTGTTGATTGTTGCCGAAGACATCGAAGGCGAAGCACTTGCGACTCTCGTGGTCAACAAGATTCGTGGCACGTTCAATTCGGTAGCTGTTAAGGCTCCTGGGTTCGGCGATCGTCGTAAGGCAATGATGCAGGATATGGCCATCCTTACCGGTGGAACCGTCATCAGCGAAGAAATCGGCTTGAAGCTCGACAACGTTTCGCTTGACTTGCTTGGCAAGGCTCGCAAGGTTGTAGTCACCAAAGACAACACCACCATTGTTGAGGGTGCTGGCTCGGAAGAAGACGTTAAGGGCCGGATCGCCCAGATCAAACGTGAAATTGACGACACCGATTCCGATTGGGACCGTGAGAAGTTGCAGGAACGTCTTGCCAAGTTGGCCGGTGGCGTTGCCATCGTCCGTGTTGGTGCGGCTACCGAAGTCGAACTCAAAGAGAAGAAGCACCGTATCGAAGACGCTTTGTCGGCGACACGTGCTGCTATCGAAGAGGGCGTTGTCCCCGGTGGCGGAACCGCATTGGTACGTAGCCGCAAGGCCATCGATGCCTTGGTACTCACCGGTGACGAAGCTACTGGTGCCGCGATTGTTCGCAAGGCACTTGAGGCTCCGTTGTTCTGGATTGCCCAAAACGCTGGTCTCGAAGGCGCCGTTGTTGTGCGTGCCGTCGAAACCGAATCAGGCCATATGGGCTTGAACGCGGCGACTGGCGAAATGGTTGACCTGGTCAAGGCTGGCGTCATTGACCCAGCCAAGGTCACCCGCTCTGCATTGCAGAACGCGTCGTCAATCGCTGCACTGTTGCTTACCACCGAGGCCGTTGTGGCCGACAAGCCAGAAGCGGCCGGTGCCCCTATGGGCGGCGGTGGCGGCGGCATGGGTGGAATGGGCGGCATGGGCGGCATGATGTAACGAAACCCTTTGGGTTTTTAGATGAGCGGTGACTTCTTCGGAGGTTGCCGCTCATTTTGTTTTCGTGCCAGGTTTTGGTTGATCCGTCAGTTCGGGTGGGAAAACCCTCCCTAAGTGACGGATGAACCCACTGAATGTGGGGTCACGAAAGTGTCATACCCCCTCCGTAGGATCGTTGCTACTTCCCCCTCCGTTTCTGTTCGGTTCTGCCCACACGGAGGGTCCCCATGACTTCTTCTCTACACATCGATCGCCAAATCGCTGACCTTGCCCGCAACCACGCTGGCTTGGTCCCTCACGGCGTACTCCTACAGTCAGGAGTTGAAAAGGCGGTGATCCAACGGCGCCTCAAAGAAGGCCTGCTGTTCCCGGTGCTTCGGGGCGTTTCAACCAGTGAGACCGGCGAAGTATCAAGCGCCAAACGGGCCATCGCGGCTGGGCTGATAATCCCAAATTCGGTGGTTTCTCATCGGGCAGCCGCTGCCCTTCGGGGCGCACCGATACCGGAAGAGTTAGTAAGGGCCGACCTGACGGTACCGAACGGTGAGCGAACCAGGTTGCGCGGCGTGAATTGCCACGAAAGCAGTCGCCCCTTTCTCATCGGGCACACCTCTTGGCTTCATGGGGTTCGAGTGACTTCGGCAAATCGCAACGTGTTAGAGCTTTCCCAGGTCGTTGACCCTGATTTGACCGAGTTGATCCTCGATCATTACCTACACACAAGACAGGTAAACCTTGTTCGTTTGCAACAGTTGGTCGGGGTGTGGGGCCGAGGAACCGGTATGCCCGTGGTGACCCAACTCGTTTCCGATCGCCTCAACGGCAGCGGAATCGTACGAAGTTGGCTGGAGCAACAGTGTGCGCAGGTGATCCAGCGTGCTGGCTTACCGAAGGGAATTCGCAATTTCGAGGTTCATATCGGCCGTCGTAAACGGGTGCTCGACATTGCTTGGCCTGAGGTGCGCGTCGGGGTCGAAGGAGACAGTTGGCAACATCACGAAAGCCCCGGTGACTGGGGCCGTACCCGAACCCGAGACCGGGCTCTGCAAGCGTTGGGTTGGCTGATTGTTCCTTGTGTGGTTGCCGATACGCGCTCGCCTCCGGCTTTCATTGAAGCCCTACGTTCGACACTCGCCGTTGCGACCGAACGATCCGTCACTTTGGCTGGGAAAACCCTCCCTAAGTGACGGATGAACCGGTACTACTTCTTGAGTTTGGCCTTCTTCTTCGAGGTTTTCAGGGCCAGCGTCTTTGGGATACCTGCCGGGCGTCGAGGAATTTCGATCACGGTTCCACTCGGATCATCGGAAGTCAACCACACCCGTCCCATTTTGAAGCAACGGGAGTCGCGAGTGTCGTTGGGGTTGATCCGAAATGAGGTCACGTATCCGGCCCATGGTGCCCCGGTAGCAACACCCTTGGTCGGTTCGATTCCTTGAAACTGGGTAACAGGGTGGTCCATACGAATCTGGGCAACACCAACATTCGGATACAGGTTGATTGAATTCGTCGGATGGCGTTTTCCATCAGGAGAGAACCAAAAGACCCGAGCGAAGGTTCCGCCACCCGGACGGAACTGGGTCGAGAACGCACCCTCATAGCTGTATTCGAAGGTCAACGTTTTGAAGCGGCCCGCATCGATCATGGCGTTTCCAGGCATGTTGTACACAAGCCCAGGAAACTGGGTTGAGTCGGTTCCAACGGTGCAACCCGAAAACACGTTGTTAGCCAACGAGTAACCGGGTTTGATAGCAACCACTTCGGCAATGTCACCAAGTGAGTCAAGATCCCACGGGTTTCCAGCGGCAGTCGCAAAATCAAGCTTGCTGGTTGGTCGCAAATCAATCGATGGCCCACCGACTATTTCGCCACCATCAACACCATCCGGCGCAATGCGGATGTAATCAATATCGAAATGGCCCGACACCGTGCCCACAAAGCGAAGCCCAAGCATCTGGCCGCTCCACGGGGTCGTGAGCGACGGTACGGTGCCATCGAACGCAATTCGAATGTCATACGTTTGCCATCCACCGGTCGCGAACCAGGCCAATCCACCGGCACATGTCGAGTTGGCAGCACGGCAATTGAACCAGCGAAGCCCAACGGGCGCGCCCTCTGGGGCATTCATACGAATAATGAATCGCTTATAATGATCGGCGTCGATTGGTTTGTTTGCGCCTTCACGACCCTGGGGTATTGCCGTTGGCGAACCGGGCCAAACCGGGTCAAATTGAAACGCGCCAGCCGCATCGAAGTGCAGTTGACCATCAGAGATTGACTTATTTGAACCACCGACGAACATTGCTTCATTCGTGTTGATCACGAGGTCTTCAGGGTTCGAAAAATCCATCGGGTCGCCGAAAGCGTCAGAGTGATAATCGTTGGCCAATCCGGCGCTGGCCCCGGTCGCAGGGAGAGCAGCAGACATAAGGCTTGCAGCCAGCATGGCTGCGCCAACGAGCGATATGAGGCGAAAAGATCTTTTCATGCACTGTCCGTATCGGTATGCAGCATGGGCACATTGAGTGATGTTTTGTCACCCAAAGTAGTTTCGTCATCCATGTGGATGTCTTCATGAAGACTCCGTCACTACAAAACCTACCGGTTTCTCGAACTGTTGTGATCCACCGGACGTTCGCGAAAGGTGCGCCAGCGCCTAGCCGCACCTGTAGCCTCAGCCCATGAAACGCATGCTGCTGAAGGCATACCGGAAATTCTCAAAGTTCACGGTGGTTGCGCCTCTCGAACCTATTCCGGTGAAGTGTGTGGTCATTGCGTATCCCCACACCACCAACTGGGACTTTCCGGCGATGTTGTCGGTCGCTGAAGCAAGCAACCTTCCGGTGAAATGGCTCGGGAAGAAGCAGTTGTTTCGCGGCCCGATGGGTCCGTTGATGCGGGCGCTTGGTGGGGTGTCGGTGCAGCGGTCATCGAATCAGGGTCTCGTCGCCGGGTTGGCCGAAGAGTTCGCGAAACGAGATCGGTTCGCCCTCGTCATTCCCGCTGAAGGTACCCGGTCGGAAGTCGAATACTGGAAGTCAGGGTTTTACCGAATTGCGCTTGCGGCGAAGGTTCCGATTTTGTGTTCGTTCGTTGACGGCACCACGAACACCGGAGGTTTCGGAATTGTGTTGATGCCAACGGGCGATGTGGTTGCCGATATGAACCGGGTGCGGGCCTTCTACTCGGGAAAGACTGGCCTCACAAACCGCAGGGCTACGATCCCAAGGATGCGCGAAGAAGACGAACCTGTGCCAGGCAAACCGGTTTCATAGGCGCTCAAGCCAGGTGTGAACGATGGCGGCAGTTTGCTCGGGAGCTTCTAAATGAACACTGTGTCCGACGCCATCGATCGCCGAATGCTGAGTTGGCCCGCCGAAGAGCGGAAGCATTTCCTCGGCAAGCTCTGTGAACTTACGATCTTGCGAACCGCTTAGTAACAGCACCGGAACAGTGATCTCGTAGAGACGGCCCCAGAGGTCGTCTTGGTTTCCGGTTCCGCAGGCGCGAAGGCTGGCAGCCAAACCGGCAGGTCGGTTCGTCAGGCGTTGTGATCGACATGATTGTTCGTCGGTCATCGCCGAAAACAGTGGACCGGCCAGCCACCGGTCGATGAACTGTTCAAGCCCGTCGGTTTCGAGTGTCGCAGCGAGTAGCTCGTCGGTTTCGCGTCTCGCCAATCGTTGCGCTGCTGAACGAAGTCCTGCCGTAGCCCCAATGAGCACCAGGCCGGTGACGGCCTCAGGAGAACTCAGCGCAAGATGAAGGGCGCAACGGCCACCCATGGAATAGCCAACGTACACCCCGGTCCCGCCAACTTGGTGGGTCAACTCCGCCGTCTCCCACAGGCCTGCCGTGTCGTGAAGCGACCCTCCATGACCCGGCGCATCAACAAATGTCGCTGCCCCAAAGGTCGTTAGCGCCTCGCCGAATGGCCCCCAGCATTGGGCATTCTGGGTGAAACCGTGTAGCGCAACAATCGGTCGGCCAACCCCAGACGACCGTGCAGCAAGCGGAACCATAGGTACGAGTCTGACAACCAAACCACTGTTGTGTGCAATCGTGTGATCAGCTATCAGAGATGCTTGTCGATACTGCCAGTAGTCCTGCCGATGTTGCGGCAACATTTTGCGCAACCCTCGTTGACGAATGGGTGCGCGCCGGTGTTCGGGTGGCCTGTATCGCCCCGGGTTCTCGCTCTACCCCGATGGCGCTTGCCCTGGCGACCGACGAACGATTTCGTATTGAAGTGTTTCATGATGAACGCTCGGCTGCCTTCGCGGCTTTGGGGGTTGGGTTGGCGACAAAGGTGCCAGCGGTGTTGTTGTGCACCAGCGGAACCGCCGCCGCTCACTTTTATGCAAGCGTCATCGAGGCCCATCTTTCTTCGATCCCAATGATTGTTTGTACGGCCGATCGTCCAACCGAACTTTGGGAAGTTGGGGCAGCGCAAACTGTCCATCAAACTAATATGTTTGGCACAGCTACCCGCTGGTTTTTTGAACCTGGTGTTGCCGACACAGTGAGTTCGCATACCTGGCGTTCGCTTGGGGCGAGGTCGTTCGCTGAGTCTGTCGGATACTCGGGTCGTCCGGGCCCGGTGCATCTCAACCTCTCGTTCCGCGAACCATTGGTTGGCGTTGTTGGCGAACTGCCCCCCGGCCGGGCCCACCATGCACCTTGGCATTCTGTAGTTCGATCGATGCCACGTGCGCATACCGAATTGACTGAAGCTCTCGTTGACGCCTGGGCAGATAAGTCTGGGGTGTTCGTCGTCGGTGCTGGCGATCATGATCCGGCGGTTGTTCTAGAAGTTGCTGAACTTTTGGGATGGCCAGTGTTTGCTGACCATCGATCGCGATGTCGCGTCGTCGGCCGGTCGATTCGTCATAACGATTCCATTCTGCGCGAGCCTGGTTTTGCGGAAACGCACAGGGTTGATGTGGTTGTTCGTATTGGTGAGCTCATAGCAAGCAAGGTTACGAATCAGTGGCTGATGGCATGTGTAGCTGGCGGGGCGAACCTGCACGTGATCACTAGCCCCGGTCGATGGATAGATCCGGAACACGTCGCAGGGGCAATGATCGTTGGCCACGAAGTACTTAACGGGGTTCGAGAGCGACTGACGAATCGCCCCCAACCTGCCGTTCGATTCTCTGACGTGTGGGAAGGAGCCGATGCGATTGCGGCCAACGTCATAGCAGCAACTCTGGCAGAGCCAGGCACCCTGAGCGAGCCGCTTACCGCCCGAACCGTTGTGGCGGCAGCGGTTTCCGGAAGTTCGATTGTTGTTTCATCTTCGATGCCGGTGCGAGATGTTGAATGGTACGCAGACACACGGTCTGACGTCACCCTGCTTTCCAACCGTGGGGCAAACGGAATCGACGGCGTGATTGCCACGTCGGTCGGAGTCGCTGTGGCTACCAACGGTCCTACGCTTTGCCTGATTGGTGATGTCGCAGCGCTCCATGATTCGTCGTCGTTGGTTGCGTTGGCGCATCGCAATATCGACCTATGCGTGGTGATCAACGACAATGACGGAGGCGCGATCTTCTCGTTTCTCCCGCAAGCCACCGATCTGCCATTAGCTCGCTACGAGCAGCTGTTCGGCACCCCGCACGGAACCGATTTGGGTGTACTGGCTCAGGCCCACGGGCTGCCAGTCACCCATGCAAATTCTGCCCAGCAACTTATTGATGCAATCAGGGGGTCGCAAACACCTCGTGTTGTTATCGTCGCTACCGAACGAGGGGCAAATGTAGAAGTTCACCGGGCAATTAACGCAGCGGTGGCATCGGCTATTGCGCTCTGAAGGTGTATAGGGTGGTGAAATGCCTGTCGACCCAATCTCTGACAACTTTGTACCATCCGATTGGGATGTTGTAGCGGGGTTCGACTTTGGCGACATTACCTATCACCGTGCCCGCAGTGTTGGGGCGGTGCGTATAGCGTTTAATCGTCCTGAAATTCGCAATGCGTTCCGTCCGAAAACGGTTGACGAGTTGTACACGGCACTCGACCACGCACGTCAAGCTACCGACATTGGATGTGTGCTGCTTACTGGAAACGGGCCATCGGCAAAAGATGGAGGTCACGCCTTTTGTTCGGGTGGTGATCAACGAATTCGAGGCAAGGATGGTTATAAGTACGCAGATGGTGATACCGCAGCCACCATTGAACCAGGACGTAGTGGACGGCTACACATTCTGGAGTGCCAGCGCCTTATTCGTTTTATGCCGAAGGTTGTTATTTCACTGGTAAACGGTTGGGCAGCGGGCGGTGGACACAGTTTGCATGTTGTGAGCGACTTGACCCTTGCGAGTCGTGAACATGGCAAGTTCAAACAAACCGACACCGACGTGGCCTCGTTTGATGGTGGGTTCGGGTCTGCATACCTTGCTAAGCAGGTCGGGCAAAAAGTGGCGCGCGAAATTTTCTTCCTGGGTCGTACGTATACAGCCGATGAAGCGCATCAGATGGGTGCGGTGAATGCGGTGTATCCCCACGCTGAGCTAGAGGTTCAGGGTTTGCAGTGGGCCCGAGAAATTTGTGGCAAAAGCCCGATGGCCCAACGTATGGCCAAGTTTGCGTTTAACCTTGTCGATGACGGCCTCGTGGGGCAACAGGTGTTTGCGGGCGAAGCGACCAGGTTGGCGTACATGACCGACGAAGCGCAAGAAGGCAGAGATGCGTTCCTCGAAAAGCGAACCCCCGACTGGTCAGACTTCCCGTACCACTATTAGCGTCCTCCAAGACGTCTACGGGCGGATGAGGGCACCCAAAATTGCCTGAAACTTGGTTCGAGTTTCGGCGAGTTCAGCTGTCGGGTCGCTGTCGCTCACGATGCCGCACCCTGCGTACACGTGCGCGGTGCGATCGGTGATTTGGGCAACCCGCACGTTGACTGCGAACGCACCGTTCCCAGCACCGTCAATCCAACCAGTGGTTCCGGCATAGCGGCCGCGATCCATACCTTCAAGCTCAGAAATGCAATCAAGCGCGGCACCTTGCGGGTCGCCGGCCACCGCTGGTGTTGGGTGCAACGCAGCCACCAGTTCAAGAATCGAAGGAGTCGGGTGTGAGAGCACACCTTCCACCAGTGTGCCGAGGTGATGCACGTTTGCGAGGGTCACAATCGACGGTTCCGGTTCAGCATCAACATATGAACAAAATGGCAGAAGTGTGTTGAGCAACCAATCAATGGTGATGCGGTGCTCGTAACGGTTTTTGGTGCTGACGTGAAGTTCAGCCGAAAGACGTTGGTCGATAATTGGGTCAGAAGAACGCGGGGCGGTTCCAGCTAAAGGATGCGCACGTACGATGTCACCCATTCGCGACACCAGAAGTTCAGGTGAGGCACCAATGAACCCGTCAACAGCAAAAAGAATGGCAGCAGAGAAGGTTTGGCGAAGACGTTCAATCACGTCGACCGTATTGAATGGCTGATCGGCTTCCACCCGCAGTTCGCGGGCCAACACAACTTTGCGAACATCACCAGCCCTGATTCTGGCGATACCTTCAGCAACCACGGTGTCTCGCCAATGCTCGGGCGTCAAACACGACGTGACGGTCATCGTGGTTGGTTGACTTGCGGTTGAGGCGCTGTTGCGTGCCGCCGCAATACGAGCGACTGCATTATCGAGGTCGGGCTCGGCGTCTTCTGCGTGGGCAATGGTGACCCATTTCGTTCCGTCAGCGGCCGCACCAACCACAATTTCGGGAACGATGAGTTCACCACTCTCGGTTGGGTCAAACGCAAGCACGGTGAACGCGAGCGGGCCGGTACCGGGTTGCTTCACATCGTCTCGGGCCAGAAGGTCGTGAAGCGCACGCTGGGCGGCAACGGCGCCGGCACTCGAGGGCCGATTCAGTGGGATTCGAGCAGCAACTCCAATTCCGGCAACGGTGAAACCTGCCCGTGACCACAGCAAACCGGTTCGCGCTCCAAGGGCAAATGGGTCGACGTCGTGTCGCAGCCGAACGGTAGTCGTTCGCACTGACCGCCCGCCTAGGCTGCGCGTTGTCGAGTTCGTGGTGTCGGACACGCCTCAAGTGTGACATCTGTTCAGCCTGTTTGGTGAACCGAAAGCGGGCTGGTTGCGCCGATATCGAGGCAGAATAGGGGAGTGCATCGAATCATCTCCGCCGAAACAACCGTGGCGACGGAACAACTGTTTGCCGCCATGAACGATCTTGGTACGTACGCTGAGTGGATGTCGCTCATCGAGCGGTGCGAGCGGGCGGTTGGTTCTGAAGGTGACCTCGGGCCTGCTTGGTACGTTACCCTTCGAGCCAAAGTGGGTCCCTTTGCCCGGTCGAAACGTTTGCGCATGGTGCAGGTGCTGTCTCATCCAAATGAACACGTGCGATACGAACGAAACGAAGTTGATGGCAAGCAACACTCTGCATGGGTGATGGAAGCGAAAATTAGTCCGTCTAGTCCCGTGGGGCCCGGCGACGCTCAAACGGGTAGTTCGGTCACGGTAGAACTGAACTACAGCGGCGGTTTGTGGTCTGGGCCACTTGATGTGGTGCTCGGGTCGCAGGTCGATGTGGCCCGCGACCGTCTGCGCGCCTATCTTGAAAAGTAACCACGAACACTGTGCCTGAACTTGTCGTTATTGATTTACCGGCCGGGCCCGCGTATATCGAGGCTATTCAGAGGGTCTGGGATGCCGGCGACGCGTTTATGCCTATCGATCCGCGCCTTCCTTCAGGCGAAGGGCGTCGGGTAGTTGAGGCGCTCGCGCCCACACAGTCGTTGGACGCCAACGGAAACCTGACCGCCCTCACAGGTGGTCGACCGGTCGAGCCAGGCGATGCACTCGTGATCGCGACCAGCGGAACAACCGGTCTCCCGAAGGGCGTTGTTCACACTCACGCATCTGTTGAAGCTTCGGCGCGAGCAACGACCGCTGCACTACAGATTGACCCTGCAAGCGATCGTTGGTTGGCGTGTCTTCCGCTCGCGCACATTGGTGGTTTGTCAGTGGTGCTTCGCTCGATGGTGACCCGAACGCCGGTCACCGTGCATGACCGCTTCGATGCTGCAAGGGTGCGCGACGCTGCGCTGCAGGGTGGGGTGACGAGGGTTTCGTTAGTGACAAAGACCCTCTCCCAGGTAGATCCTTCGCTTTTCACGACGGTGTTGCTAGGCGGTGCAGCCCCACCCCCCAACCGAGCGGTGAACTGTATAGCCACTTACGGAATGACTGAAACCGGGTCGGGCGTGGTGTACGAGGGTTGGCCACTCGTCGGTGTTGAACTTAGGGTCGATGGCGATGAACAGATTTGGGTGAGGGCACCAATGTTGCTGCGCGTGTATCGAAGCGCGCATAGCGATATTGATCCGAAAGATACCAATGGGTGGTTCCCATCAGGTGACCTCGGGTTCTATCATGCCGACGGCCGAATAGGTGTCTCAGGTCGGGCAGGTGATGTGATTGTTACCGGTGGCGAAAAAGTGTGGCCTACTAGGGTCGAGCAACTCATTGGGGCGATGGTCGGCGTCGCCGAAGTTGCGGTGGTAGGCAGGCCGAACCCCGAGTGGGGTCAGGTAGTGACCGCAGTCATCGTTGCCGAGCAAGGCCAGGTATTTCCGTCGCTTGAGCAACTCAGATCGGCCGTGAGGGAAGTGTTGCCCACTTGGTATGCACCCAGGGCAATCGAGTTAGTAGAACAACTTCCCAAAACAGACTCCGGAAAAATAAAACGCCACCTCGTGTAGTCGTAAGTTGAAAGATCGAGATGAATTCCACACCCACAGCCCAAATCCGTATTGGTACGGCTTTGGGTTCAGATGCCTGCCGGTGGAACGACCAGGGGTAGTAATGAGAGCAGGGCGTCGGTGTCGGCGACGAAGCCGGTGGGAGTAGCCCTGAGCAGCCCGGAGTCGACCAGTTCTCGAAGATCGCGGGCCATGGTTTTGACGCCGCAAACGGCATACAATTCGGCAAGGCGGGTCGTCAGATGGCTAATCCCATTCTTCGGAACTGGCTCACGACGAAAGAGGGCCTCAGCAATAAGCATTCGACGCTCCCGAACGTCGGGGTCGCGGCCGGTAACCTTTTCACCCACGTATTCGTGCCAGGTCAACTGAAATTGACGGTCATAGATCCAGTCGAGCTGTGCAGTGAGTCCGGTAACAAAACCTTCGGCGCAATAGCTCAGAAATCTGGTCACATCGCCCCCGCTTTCGCTGGCAAATTGGAGCTGACGGTAGTACTCGTCGCGTGTGTCGTTGCAGTGGTTCGAGAGTAATGTTGGCTAGAACGTCGTTGTAGGCGAAGAGACATTGTCAACTTCGCTCTCACGGTAACTAGTAGTTGAGGCCGTCTGGCCGCCGTCACGAACTCTCGCTTCAACATCTTGATGACTGAGCGTGTTGCCTTCGATGGCGGTGGTTGCGTGCACACCTTTGGACATCGAAATCATGTGCAGGTCTTTTGCGTACGCAGGTGGCGTCGGAACATCGGCTTGGTGGTCACACTTCGATCGAGCTTCACCGAGCAACATCCAGAAGTGCGGGCTCATTTGACCTAGGTCGAGACGGAACTTGATCCAAGGTGCTCCATAGATCTGACCTTAGTCACGTCCGACAACATGTCCGCCGGAAATGTTGATATTCGTTGGGCTGCACGGTGTTACAAGGGTGTAATTAGTCCATGGATTTGACCGTGAAAATGACGTCTCATCGGGCCTGTCGCGACCAGCGGTTGAGGTTTCACTTAGCGACGAGGTAGGCGACTTTTGTGTCTGCTAAAACCATTACTATTCGGGTTCCAGTCTCGCTTAGGAAAACGATCCACGATCCACGATCCGCAAGATCCTGAACAAGCTTCTCGCCGTCGTGCATTGGTCTTCACGTCGAGGTGCAACCTGAACCCGAAAACGGGCTGTCAGTTCCGACAGCTTTTCAAATTGAACAGTTGAGGTCTGTATCAATGAGCCGATTGGTCGAACGTCTTGGCGTGCTTGACGGCGCGTCGTGCCAATCGGTTAACGAGATCCTGCGAAATGCGCTCGCTCTGAATCTTGGCCAAGCGTGAGAAACTGAATGCATGACCGACCGTCCAGCCCCAACTGCCGCCAAGCTGCTTGCATTCTGGATGGAGTGGGAAAACGGAAGCGAAACCCCGGGCCGGGTCATCGCAAACCTCAAGACGGGCGGATTGCGAGACATGCTTGACTCACTGGTCGCCAAAGAAACCGCAGCTGCGCTCGCCGCCTCCGAAGGGGCCTGAACACCTCTGTATGGCTCGTGGCGGCAATCAGGTCATCCCCCGGCGTGACTCGTGGCTTCCGGGTGCCCCGAACCCTTGGTTGCACCGTCGTGATGAGCACTGGCGCTACGACCCCGGCCATATCGCCGCAGTATTACGTGAAATCCCGAACGCCGAAATAGACCTCCCAGAAACTCCTTTACGCCCGCTCAGCCCAACGGCAAACAAACGGTCGGGCGTACTCATTCCGCTGTATGTCGGCAACGCAGGTGATACCCGGTTGCTACTCACCCGGCGTGACGGTCGACTAAGGGATCACAGCGGCGAGGTTGCGTTCCCGGGTGGGCGAATTGACCCAGGTGAAACTCCGACCGAGGCTGCGTTGCGCGAAGCGTTCGAGGAGACCGCACTTCCACAACATCGGGTGAAAGTCATTGGTCAACTTGACCCGCTCACGACCATTGTGAGCTCGGCCGCCATCACCCCGGTAGTTGGTTTTATCGATGGTCAGTTGCCACAGCTCACTGCGAACCCTGGGGAAGTCGACCGAATTTTTGACGTTTCACTTCACGAACTCACCCATCCCGAGTGTTACCGCGAAGAGATCTGGGAATTCTCAGACGGAACTTTCCCGATTTGGTTCTTCGAAGTGGAAGACGACACGATCTGGGGCGCCACCGGTCGAATGATCCGCCGCCTACTGGACCTCGTCCTGCTCACCGATCCCTAGCAGCACTGCCTAAATTAAGCCCTAGCACTCAACGCTTTCTGCAACCGGTAGGTGCGCTGTAGGCCGTCTTCAAGGCTCAGGTTGGGTTTCCATTTAATCAACGACTGGTGGCCTACATCGGCTGCAGCACGTTCGTATCCTCTGGCCTGGTTGCTCCGAAAGACGGGCGTTCGTCCTCGTGCATCGATCTGGCACAGCAGTTCCGCGATGTGTTTGATCGAAGTCAGTTGACCGGTACCCAGGTCAACGGAAGAAATCGCCAAATCGTCGACTACAGCGAGACGAATGAGGCCATCAACAACATCATCAACGTAAATCCAATCGAGGTACCGATGAGGCGAATTGAGGACGGGGTTTTGCCCGCTGAGAAGGTCGTCAATGATTGATGGGATCAACTTCGCGGCATCCTGCCCTGGACCGTATGTCATGAAAACTTTCCCCGAAACCACATCAAGGTTGTATACCTGTCGAAACATCGCCGCCGCTCCTTGGATCGACTGCTTCGACCACGCATACGGTGATACGGCAGCTTCACCAAAGCTCGTCGGCTCTTCTAGCGAACCAGGAAGTACCACCCGCTGACACTGCGCTTCAACGGCTGCGGTGAGCACATTTACTGCCACTGTCAGATCGTCACGAAGGCAATTGTGAACTTCAACCAGTTCGAGTTTGGCGGCAGCATGACCAGCTAGATGGAAAATAATGTCGGGTTTGACCGTGTTGACCATCGATAGTGTGGCCTCGGGGTCGACAAGGTCGAGACGCCAAATCGTGCCAAGGTCTTCAGTACCGGAAGTTTCAGGTCGAATCGACCCAGTCCGAGTGGTGGAATGAACTTCGGCACCGTACCCAATCAGTCGTCGACACAAATGGCGACCGAGAAACCCAGTGGCCCCGGTTACTAACACCCGAACTTTACAAAGGCTGCTGCCGCTCATGGGGCACCATGATCAAGAATTTGTTCGGGGGGTAGATACACGTTGCTACTTCACATTTCAGGGTGTGACTGTCGCCACTCAATTCTTTACGAAGCAAACAGTTTACCTGCATACCGACGAGTACCGGTGAAGCCGCCGAAACTGAACAACCGACATTCAACTCAAGGTGTTTCTCACTTTGGTCGAAGTTAGAGAGGGTCTAGGATTTGGCCGATCCACAACAGCGAAACTGCGCTATGGCGTTGAGGAAATACACGATATGGCACTACGAGCAGCAGTGATTGGGTGCGGTTCAATCGCCCACGAACATCTGGCGTTTCTTCTGAATACCAACGCGGCCGAAGTCGTAGCGGTGTTCGACCAATCAGCTGTACTCACTGACTTTGTATGCCGCAAATACGGGGTAACCCAGGCGACCAGCTTTGATCAGGTCATGACCGAATACCGGCCAGACGTGGTTCACATTCTGACCCCACCGTCGTCGCACGCTGCGATCATCAATGATTGCCTCGATCACAACATTCATGTGATTTGTGAGAAGCCGGCCGCACCAGATTTTCTTACCACCCAACGTCTGCTCGACCATGCGAAATCGGTCGGTCGGCACTTTACCGAATCGCACAACTATCGCTTCAACAAAACGGTCAGCGAGGCGCTTGCCTGCATTGCTGACGGCGCCCTCGGAAAGGTGAAGGAAGTCGACATACTGATGGCACTTCCCATTCTTGACTCGAAATTTGCCGACGAAAACCTGAAGGGCCCTTCGGTCAATCTTGGGGCAGGGGCCATCCACGATTTCCTTCCGCACCTCACCTACCTCTGGTGTGCACTCAGCGGGGTGTCACTCGTTGGGTCGCATGCAACTGAGGTTGCTGTGAGCGGCTACCTGGTCAACCGAAGCGGTAATCCGCGCGTCGGTTTCGACACGCTTGACGTGGTCATTATGGGCAACGTTCGTGGTCGCCTTCGATTCGCACCCGACGTTCTTCCCGATGCGTTTCGAATCGTGGTTCGTGGCACCGAAGGATCGTTCGAAACAGATTTGTTTAATCCATTCGTTCGTCGAGAAGGGTTGCCAAACATCAAGGTTCGCTCGTCGCTCGAACAACTTCGAAGTGGGGCGTCGATGGCCAAAAGTGGTGTCGACAATTTATTAAAAAAGGTAGCCAACCAAGGCCCTCTTCATGGATTGCATTACATGCTGGGTGAAACGTATGCGGCACTAGCAACCGGGCAAGCCCCGCCGGTGACACCCCAACATATGCTCGATTCGGCGAAGTTGATCGATGCGATTGTCGAGCTAGGAAAACCATGATGAAGAAGGTTCTTGTCACCGGGGCCAGTGGGTTTTTGGGTCGCGCCACCGTGCTTGCGTTACTCAAGGCAGGTCATCAGGTAACGGCGATGGTCCGCCCTGTCTCGAAAGGCGGCTTCGATGAGCACGAAAACCTCTCGATCATTCGTGGCGACCTTCGTCAACTTGGCGAATGGGCCGATGAGGTTGGTTTCCACGATGTTGTCATTCACGGGGCCGCGCTGACCTCTGGCGACCTTGCCGAACAGATTGCGACGACCGTGGTTGGCACGGCGAACCTCTTTGATGCGTTGAAAGCATCACCGGTAACGCGCCTCGTTCACATCAGTTCGTTCTCGGTATACGACTACGAAGCGGCCGTCTCAAAGAATCTGCTGACCGAAGAAACACCTCTGGAACGTCGAACCTCAGATCGCGACGCATACACCGAAGTCAAGCTGTATCAAGAGCAAATGGCTCGCGATTTCACCCGTGACCAGTCCATTGATTTGGTGGTGATTCGCCCAGGCGCAATCATCGGCCCGGATCGTCTGTGGGATTACGGTCTTGGCCGAGCATCAAAACATGTCGGGATCGTCTTCGGGTCAGATTCGCGATTCAGGTTGACCTACATCGAAAATTGTGCCGACGCGATTGCATTGAGTGTCACTGCCCCATGCGCTGGTTCAATTACTGTCAACGTTATCGATAGCGATTTACCTACGTACGCTGAGTATTACGAGATGTGTCGTAGCGCTGGTGCTGATGTACCGAGAAGAATCGTTCCGATTCCGTTCGCTGTTATGCGCGCGTTAGTTTGGCCGCTCGAAGCTGTCAACAAATTGAAATTCAGCAGCACCCTGCGTCTTCCAGAATCGATGCACAGGTTCCGTCAGCAAGCCCGATGGTCAGACATTGAATGCCCGAACGATGGTGCCCGACGGCTATTGGGTTGGACCCCAAAGTTTTCAGCACGCGAAGCAGTTGTAGCTTCGCTTGCGATCGAACTGAACGCTACTTCGAAGCGGTTGCGCTAAGAAGCCTCGCCTGGGCCGCAACGTTCGTTGCCGACACATACGAGCGCTCAATCGTCGCTCTGGCATGCGTAATCAGGCTTTGTCGTAGTTCACTATTGGTAACGAGTTGTGCGATTGCTTCCTGTAACGAGACCGAATCGCCAGGGGCAACGAGTAACGCAGCCGCCCCGTTTTCAGCAATTTCAGGGATACCGCCAACGGTCGTGGTAACCACCGGAACACCACATGCCATTGCTTCCATGATCGAAACCGGTACGCCTTCTGCAAACGATGGAAGACAAAAAATATCGGCGTTACGCAGATGAGCCAGCACCTGTTCGTGAGGCATTTCGCCAAGCAAACGAAACCGGTCACCCATGTTGCGCTTGTCGATTTCTCGCTGAAGCTGGGCACGTTGTTCGCCGTCACCGATGCAATCAACAACCAGATCAAACCCATCGGCAACGAGACCGACAAGTGCATCAAGCAACACCACGTGTCCCTTTTCGGCACTGAGTCGAGCAGGCAGAACAATCGTTCGCGGCGAGTGAGACTGGGCCGCTCGTTGAGGGATTTTGTCGAGTTCAACCCCGCATCGCACCACGTGATACTTACGCCAGTACTTCGGGTCGGTGCAGCGCATTAACTGCGACCGGGTGAAGTCTGAAATACAGGTCACGAAGGCAACCGACTCAACCTTGAGATCAAAGCGGGTGTCTGGTTCGTTCACAAAGTCTTGAAAGCCATGAATCGTAAAACTCCACGTCCATGGTTCCTTGTCAAACGCGGTTCCGATTTGGGCTGCGAACCACGCAATATTGGCGGTAGTTCCACCGAATTGGGCATGCACGTGCCGAACCCCGACCGACCGAGATTCGTTCCACACAACGAGTGCCTCACAGAAGTGCAACATCCGCCAGACGACCCGTTTGAAATCGGTTCCACCGAGTCGCGCTGCCTGCCACAGCAGCCCACCGAGCGCAACCGGATGTCGCATCAGTAGACGACCAAACGCTTTCGCGATACCAGCGGGATTCTCTTTCAAAAATACCGTCGCGCTGGCTTCACGTTCGAACTCGACGGTCGACGGTGTGCCTGGACGATTGATAGAAAAGGTTTTGATGTCGACACCGCAGTCGCGCAATTGACGAATCTCCAAACTGACGAACGTGGCAGCAGTTTGGGGATAATGCGTCATCACAAACGCAATAGGCGGAGCTACACGAGACATGTCAGCGTTTGCGACGGGCCGGAGTCGTTTCCTTCTGTGTCACTGGCATTTGTTCGACAACTGGCTGCCCACCGTTTTCGTGGCCGGTAACCGTGTTTTGAACCTTCTGGTGTTCGATAATTTGTGGATCATCGATCACGGGTCGTCGGGTGCCACCGCTTTGTCGCTTGCGCTGCTTCATTTCGCGCTTGGCCTGGCTCGGGCGCTTCTTCGCGTTGAGCCCAAAACTCTGCCGGATTGATCCGACACCGGTAGGGGTTGTCTCGACGGGGAGTGAACGGGCCCGAGCAGGGCCGAGAATGTCAGCGGCAGATCGGAACACATCTGGTTGCTGTGAATGGCTTGGAATCGCCAGGACTACTGCGTCAGCTTCGACTGCGAAACGCACGGTTGATGCGACGTCACGAATCGAGCCACCGTCGATCACGAGTACCTCCGCGTGCTGGCAAATGCGATCGAGTACCTCGTGAGTGTCGGTTTTTGAGAGAACTCGGCGCATGCCCCAAATGTCTCCAAGACCCAAGACGCGCAGTCCGCGAATCGGCGTCGGGGCGAAGTGGCGCATGTCGACCCCGGAACCAGTCAGCAAATTGGCGAGGCCAATCTGCGGGTCGTCAGTCCAAGTACGAGAAAGCTCAGGGTCAGAAAGGTCGCCGTCCATCAGGACTGTCATTAATCCGCGTTCAGCGAACCGCATTGCGATCATTGAAGCGAGTGTCGTGACTCCGGCTCCGCTTTGCGCGCTCGTGACTGTGACAACGAGGGTCTGTGACGACACCGACGACATTGATTCAATTCGCACACATAACCGGTCGACCTCTTCGGCAACCTTGGTTGGCAGCGGCGAGAACCTTTCCCATGGGCGCTTTTTGAGTACATGGACCTTGCCGAATTGCGCCATTAGCGGCGTGCCCAACACGGTTGATACTTCGGCCGACTGAAGTACTCGGCGTCGTGTGCTTCCCAAAAACAGCGCAAGGAGGGAACCGAGCCCAAGACCAAAAATCAGGCCAAGTGCTCCAAAGATGGGAAGTCGTTTAGGGCTGGCTTCGCCTTCCGGCACCTGCACAATTTCACTGACCTGGGTGAGGTTTGCTTTAAGAGCGTTGGTCTCACGAGTGGTGTCGAGGGCGGAGCGTCGATTGAACAGGGCGGCGATTTCGCGCTCAGTTTCGCCGACTGACGTGAGATCGGCCGCAGATACGGGAACGGCCGGGTAAAACGAACGCTTCCGTTGAGCCTTCGCAATCAAATCGTCAAGTTCGACGATTTGGCCGGTCAGCAACGAAACTTGTTCGGCCGTTCGATCAGAGGTTCGCGATTTCAAATCGCGGAGATACTCGTTGGCGTACGTTGCTGCGAGTTTTTCTGATTCAGCTGGGGTGTTGGCGAACGCCGAAATGTCAAGTACATCGGTGCCCGGGCGAGGTTCAATCTTGGTGTTCGAACGAACTGATAACCGTGTCGCCCCGTCGATTTTTGACACAACCTGTTCGATGAAGCGACTGCTCTGCAGGTAACTCACTTGCGTTTCCATATACCGGTCAGGGTTTTGCTCGGCTTCCCCGGCCGGCTGGCGAAGCAGCACCACGGCTTTTGCCTCGTAGACCGTTGCCTGGCGTTGGCGGAGACCAACGAGCGCGACGGTTGAACCAATCGCACAAATAAGAACCAAGAGGAAGAACCGCTTGATGGTCGAGAAAAGGAAAGCTAGTTCCATTGGGGGGCCTTTTTTGGGTTTAGGTCAGTTGTCATAGTTGTTACGCAATCACTTTGTGAATGAACTCGTCGTACTGTCGAGCCACTTCGGCCCAACCAAATCTTTTGGCAGTTTCGGTATGCATTTGGTGCCTATCGGCCGGGGAAGCCTCGAAGACGGAAAGTAGAGCGCCACGAACAGCGTCACCGTCAGTTGAATCGACTAATTTCGATGGTGACGTGAGGATCCAGCGTGTGACCGCCCAGTCGTGGGCGACTACCGGTATGCCACAACTCATGGCTTCGACGTATACGTTTCCGAATGATTCGTCCATCGACATGTGCAGCAATACATCGGCAGCGTTATAAACGGCCGGCATTTGCTCGGGCTTTACTACCTGTCGTGAGTACCGGTTGCCGAATAACTCTTGGCCGAGCGCATCAACTTCGGTTCGTAAGGGGCCGTCGCCGAAAACTGCGAAGGCGACCCCCGGAATGCGCGAGGCTGCTCTCAAACCCTCTTCAACCCGCTTACTTGCGATAAGTGCACTTACCATAATAATAAGTGGACCTTCCGGAAGACCGAGTGACAAGCGGTTTGGCGGTAGAGGTAAAAACCGTTCCGGGTCGACACCGTTCGGAATAAGTGCGGCATTCCATTTGTCTTTGTTTCGCTCGAAGTACACAGGGTTCGTGCAGACCAAGCCTTCGCAAGAAAAGAGCTTGTATTCAGAGTTATCGGCAAACGCTGGCCAATCGCCATTCTGTGTCACAAAAACAGTGGGGGTTCGCTTTTTACCGGGGCGACGGAAGGCCCAGTTTTCGAACGGGTAGCCACAGGTCATCGTGTAGTCGGTTTTACTCGGATCAAAAGCTCGAAGTAGTCGTGGAGCGAAGAGCATGCTTCCGATGTGTCCTTCGTTTCGAAACGGTGGAATCTTTGGCCAACGCTCAAACTTTTTGTGATCGACGGTTTTCTTCTGTATGTATGCGTAGTTTCGCGTTAGGTTTTCAGGGCCTGAACCGACAACCGTAATGTGGTGTCCGCGTTGAGCGAGCCCATCGGCGATTGACTCAAGGGCAACCTCCGCCCCCCGCGGCGCATTGTGAAGCGTGGGAAGCGAAATGAGACCCCGTGGTGCGGTGCGAGTCACAGTACGTCTTTCTGTGCACGTCGACACATCGTCATTGCTAGGTATGGCATCCACAACCACGCGCCAAGCACCAACGATTCAGAAAACGAAAGACAAACAATTGCCACTGCTGACGCAGCGGCGAACTCGGCCACTCGTGGGTTCAGCGTCAACACTCTCAGCCCACACTTGATGGTTGCGAGTAGCACCCAAACGTGCAAAACCAGGCCAACGACACCCAAAATGAGAACGGTTTCGATGTACCCATTGTGGGCGTGAAAAACAGTGAAGCCGAGGTGCCTGACGAGGGTTCTGGTTGGTTCGATTGACTGGTCAGCCCACATGCCGCCCATACCCGTGCCGACCCAGGGCCGTTGACGAATAACGCGAAATGACTCTGACCAAATTTTTGTCCGGCCGGTCAGTGTTGAGTTCTTGCCGAGGAACGTTAAAACGTGCGTTCCGAACGAATTCCAGGCGACCACTGCCAGCATGGCCAGGAGGCTTGACCCCAATGTGTACGTGCCGCGGGCCGCTCCGGTGCGCTTCTGCAGGCCACGCATGAACCACATCATTGCGAACGCTGCGGCGAGCCCAAAGAGCCCAGTTGCGGATCGTGAAAGCAACACAAGCGCCACACTCAGGCCAGCAAAACCGAAACGAATGAAACGGTTCTTCACCAATGTTCGACAAATGACGAAAGCGATAACCCCGAACGTTGCCAACGTGTTTTTGTGGTTGAGCGCCCCTCGCCAACCGATCGAAGTGACTCCACCGCTGACTTCGTCAATACTGACGGTAGCGGTTGACCAATGAAGCACGGTGTATACAAAGTTGTAGACAATGACCGAAATGGTAGAGATCGCTAAAGAACGTTGAATTGTTTCAAGGCCAACACATGCAGTCACCATGGCAACCGCCCCAACGAGCACTACCGACGCGAAGAATTTGTCGCCCCAGCCGAATACGTTGAGTGTCCAAAATCGTGACACCAACGCCCATACGACAAAGCAAGTGCTTGAAGCAGGAAGAAACAACCGCCCCATTGAGTCTTTTGGTGAAAAGCCCCAGGTCAGCGCAACGAGCAAAAGCAGCAAAACTGCGACCGGTCGGGGCCCGGTTGGTACAAGGTCGAAACTGGCCAAAAACACCACAACAATCGCAATGCCTGCAGAAATATCATGCAACTTCACCGAAAAGACTGAGCTGAAAGTACCAATCGACCGTCGGATAAGCCCAGCAGCAGTTTGCTGAGGAACAAGGCGCACGGTTCGGTTGATGAGGTTGTTGTCGATGGCAGTCATAGATTTAGTGATGTTTGATTCGGGCGCCGACCACCCCAAGAAGCATTCCGACTGCTCTTAAGACTGAACCGAACGCATACATGAATTGTGGTGATTTCCCCTGGGTGAGGCGTCCGACTGGCCGCCACAGTGATGACAGGCCAACCCGACAGGCCCTTAAGGCTAATCGACCCTTCGAGGCGCGCCCAAGCTCAATATTGGTGATTGTTTCAGTATTTCCTAACCAATATCGAGCACGCATTACGTACGAAAAAGTGGTGCGCGACTCTGGTTCTTGCCCTGCAACCGTCGCTCCGGTGACAAACCTCATCTCGACCCCTGAATCGTGCAGGGTTCCGAAGAAGACCATGTCTTCACCTCCGATGACACCGAGATGTTCAAGAAAACGTGGTGCGTTTGGCCTGCGAAGCATTGCTGCGTTAATAAACGAATTGTTGGTAGCGGCCGTTTCACAGAGTTGAAGGTTTTCGCCGAGGATTCGGGCATCGTCTAGGAATGGTTGTTCGGTAAGCCAACGCGGGGCCGATGGTGGAGCCTCTAGAGAACAAAAACCCGTGAACACTTCGGCACCGACCGTTCCGGCCGCATTGGCGTACGCGGTAATCCAACCCGGCGCCGGAATGCAATCATCGTCGGTCATCGCGATCCAATCGACTGGAACCGACCCCGGCTCGAGTGCTGTTGCAATGCCCAGGTTCCGCCCCATCGAGATGTTTCCAGACCCGAGTTGCCGGTATCTGAGCCCGAGCGTGAACGCATGCTCATACGACGAAACTACTTCAAGTGCCCGACCGTCGACATTGTCATCAACGACTACCACTCCGAGATCAACTAACTCACCGGAATGTGACTGGCAAACAAGTAATGCATCAAGCAATGCCCGAAGCGGTTCGTTACGTTGGTAAGTACACACAGCAACAAATACCGCAAGCTTCTGATGGGTGGCACCGTCGGCCTCACGGTTTCGCATGGCGAGGCTTTCGGTCGAGAGACTTCAGTTTTACCTGATTCTTAAAGACTTTCCAGGTTGTTGCGACCAACAAGCTCTCAACAATAAGACTGGCGAGTACGGCACCCTTCCATGAAAAGGCAGGAATGAGTGCTGCATATAACACGAGTGAGACGGTACCGCCTGCGACAAGAAGCCTGGTTCGATAACTGTTGCAATCGATCCCGAGTAGCCCGTTCATCGGAAACGCTGAAAGACCGCGGATAGTAAGTACGGGTAGTAATACCCGAAGCATGGTTATGCTCCCTCGATACTCTTCACCGAGGATCGCCGGTATAAAGAACGTCGAAATGAACGCAATGATGGCGCAGGGCACAGCCACAAGCAACGCTATTTGGGTGTAACGGGCAGCCTTCTGAACCGGGTTCTTTTCGATCTTCGATTCCTCAAGCGTTTGGAAATGCGTCGAGGTCGAAAGAATTGTCATCGGTAACATGGCTATCGAGGCCAGTCGATACGCCACCGCATAACGACCACCATCGTCGGCATACCCAGAGCCCTGCAAAAAGACCTTGTCCCCGTCGTTTTGAACGATTGATGCGCTGAGGCCAAACGAATATAACGCCACTCTTCCCAGATCAGCTCGATCGACCTGTCGAGTCGGTTTGGTCGAGACCCCCAAGTGGTGAAGTCGAATGATTGCGCCGATCGTTACTAACAACATCGAGAGCGCATGGCCGGCGACCACTCGGGGGATGCTGATGGTGTGAGTGAAGAACAAGCCGAGCACGACCGAAGTCCGAAGGGTGACCGCAGCAATCTTTACGGCAAGGCCGTTTTCGAAACTGTCTACGCATTGGATGACTGCCCCAAGGGTAAATACAGAGGCACTAAGAAGAAGTTCGGTTGCTGCGATTCCAATGACTGTCCACAGCGAAAGATTTGGAATGACGAAGTAACCGAAGGCGCTGGCCACGGGCACCCCAAGCGACCCAAGAAAGAGGACGATGCTGATCGAAGATCGAGCAACCGCCTCCGATTTATGCTCAAGGTGCAAGATTCGTTCAAGTACAGAAAGCACCACGCCACTCTGCGTAAAGGCAGCAATTGGCCCAACAATGCCAAACATTGCTCCGTATGCACCCCATTGAGCGGGGGTAAGTACCGGAACAAGTGTGAACAACGAAATAATGCCAGCGGCTAGGCCGATGGTTTCGTTGACTCCGATCCAAATTGATCGTTTGCGTAGTGTGGGCATAGTTGTTGGAGAAAGTAAAACGGATTGACAATGGTTTCGGCCTCAAGTCGTTCCGCCTGAAGGTCGAACAACAAAGAATCTGTGGACACACCGCCCGAGTTGCCGATGGATCTTAGAAGAATCGAACGTTGTCCAATGACTACCCTATTTTCAGCTGCCCGCATCAGTGGTCATCAGTCGAAACGAGCAACACCTAGTGAGTAAAAGTGGTGGGGGATCTTTGTTGGGCACCACCAAAGTGTGTGTGGGGGTCCTTGCTCATAATGAGGCAGTTGGTATTGCGACAATGGTGGGGCGGTTGGTTGAGCAGTCGTTGTTGCGCGACGAATCGCGCATCGTTGAGGTGGTAGTGGTCGCGAATGGTTGCTCTGATGACACGTTTGTTCGCGCGGTCGAGGCATGCGAGCGCGTTGGCGGCGAGGGCTCAAGGGTTAAAGCGTGCGTGCGGGTGGTGGAGATTAAAGAGCGCGTTGGGAAAGTTGGGGCGTGGAATGCGTTTGTCCACAAGTTGAGTACTGATGCTGACGTGTTGGTGTTGGTTGATGCTGATGTGTCGTTTAGTTCGGTTGATCATTTGACTGAGGGTGTTGAGCTGTTGGAGGCGAACCCTGAGGCGTGGGTTGCAGCACCATGGACCGAGCGTGTCGTTGACCCAGTGACATGGGTAACCCGGATAGCCGGTGCTTCTGGTGGGTTCCCCTTTGACAAAGATGCTTTCGGAGGTCAGAACTACACCATCAGGGCGAACGTTGCACGGCAGATTGTTTTGCCACCCGGAGTGTTGGTCGATGACGGATTCCTGAAGGCAATGGTCACGACTGACATGTTCACCTGGAATCGCGCTGATCGAGTTGTGCGGATGCATAACAAAATCCGGTTTATCGCCGAATCGACCATCAGGGGATTGTTTGCCCACGAAGTTGGCCTCACGATGGGCATGGCCATTAACGCTTACATATTTGAGTATTTCCATGCGCACCAAACCGAACAGTTCGATGCGCTCGCCTGGTTACGTTCCAACTACGAACGCGACCCACTTTGGCTGAAAGGGTTTATTGCGTCAGAGGTTAAAAAACGCGGCATTGAGACGGTACCCGTGAGTATTAGAAAGAGGCGTCAAAGTAAGTGGAAAACACTCTCAAACAGAGATCGTTTCAAACGCGCACCGCTGATCTTCGGATCATGGGCCTTTGACCGTGTTGTCGTCGCACGGGCGACGGTCATGCTGCGTAGTGACCGAGGATTCGGACTGTGGAAGGGTGGCCGGGTCGACGGCTACCCGAGGGAACTCTTCTAGACAGGGGTGTTGCGGCCATAAGATAAGTTGACGGTTTAGGTTTCGGGGGGTGATGGTGGTGGCTGGTAGTCGGGTATGTGTTGGGGTTCTTGCTCATAACGAGGCGGTTGGTATTGAGGCGATGGTCGGGCGATTGGTTGAGCAGTCGTTGCTGCGGGACACATCGCGTATCGTTGAGGTCGTCGTAGTCGCGAATGGTTGCTCCGATGACACTGTTGTGCGGGCCGTGGCGGCTTGTGAGGGTTTGTCGGGCGCAGGTGCTGGGGTGGTCGCTGGGTTGCGGGTGGTGGAGATTAAAGAGCGGGTGGGCAAGGTTGGGGCGTGGAATGCGTTTGTGCATCGGTTGAGTGGTGATGCTGATGTGTTGGTGTTGGTTGATGCTGATGTGTCGTTTAGTTCGGTTGATCATTTGAGTGAGGGTGTTGAGTTGTTGGAGGTGAACCCCGTGGCGTGGGTTGCCGCACCATGGGCCGAGCGTGTTATCACCGGCAGCACATTGCTTTCGAGAATCGCTGGCGCATCAAGCAACTTTTCGTTCGATGATCAGGCACTTTGCGGCCAGAGCTACACCATTCGGGCCGATATCGCCCGGCAACTGACGCTTCCGCTGGGTGTACTCGACGACGGTTTCCTCAAGGCAATGGTCACTACTGACTTGTTCAGCCGAAGTGATCCAGATTTGCTTCAACGCTTTGTGCGTTTAACGACCTCGGTCCGCTATGTTCCAGAGACAACAATTCGAGGGCTTTTTACTCACGAGACGAGCTTGACGGTGGGGATGTCTGTGAATGCATATCTTTTCGAGATTTTTGATCACCAACGGCGATCCACGAAAAACTTCAACGCGGCCACTTGGCTTCGCGAAGCGGCTCAAGGCGACCCAGATTGGTTCAGCAAGTTCATGAGAAGTGAGATCGACAGTCGTCGTTGGGCGTGCGTGCCAAAAGGTGTGCGCAATCGTCGAATTCGTCGGGCAAAAGTGTTGCCGCCGGTGCAACGTATGAAGCGTCTTCCACTGACAATCGGCGCATGGATATTCGATCAACTTGTGGTGCTCAAGGCCACTCACATCTTGCGAACGGGTCGCGGGGCTTCTTTCTGGAAGGGTGGACAAATGGACGAACGCGCAGTGGGTAGTGGGGCTGGAAACGAAGTGTTCAATTCACGGGCCCCGGCGATATGAAACTGAGAGGTAGGGCAGGTTTTTTGTTGGCAAGTTTGGTGGTTGCTGCTTGCGCAGTAACCGAGGCGGGACCCTCAGCAGTATCTCCGACGGTACCCGCTGTTCTCGAGGTCGAGTCGGCGGTTCCGGCGGCGGTTGCGGCCGCCGCACCCAGCAAGACAAGTTCGGCGTATTCGTGGAAGCCACTGCCACTGGGTGGCGGAGGAATGGTCACTGGTATCGACATCACCTCCAGCGGTGTGATGCGTGTGCGAACCGATACCTACGGAACGTACCTGCGAGAAGGAAACGAGTGGCAGCAACAACTACTTGCATCTCGTATGCCTGCTGAGCAAAGGGTGCCAAACAATGCGGGCGGGGTTTTGGCTGTTGCAACCGCCCCTTCCAATTCAAAGCGCGCATATCACTTGTATCGAGGCTTGATCTATCGATCTGATGATGGTGGGGAAAACTGGAAACGGACAGGTTTTGCCGGAACACCGGTAGACGCCAACGGCCCGACGCGAACGTGGGGTCCGAGGCTTGCCGTTGACCCGGTGAACGCCGATCGCGTCTTGCTCGGTACCCCGAAGGGCGGTGCGTTTCTGTCGACCGACGGGGCCGCAACTTGGCAAGCAGTCTCCGTTGATCGTGGAAGCCAACTCTCAAACGGCTGGGATGCGGGAATATCGTTCGTGGCCTTCGACCCATCCGGTGGCTCGACCAGCGGTGTGACACAACGACTTGTCGTTGCCTCGGCTGGGTCAGGGCTCTTTGCATCAAACGATGCTGGTCGCACCTGGGCCCGCATCGAAGGCGGGCCGAAGACCATTTCGAACGCTGAGTTTGCTGATGACGGAACCCTCGTAGTGTCGGCATTCACCGAGAATGAAGACCCCAAAAAAGGTATTTGGATTCTGAAAGGCAACGAATGGCGGCAACAGGCGCTTCCGTCAACGTTTGAAGGTGGAAACGAACAAATTGCTACGACAGTGGTCACGATCGATCGCAAAAATTCCCGACGAATAGTGGTTATCGATGGTCCTGGAAATGTGTCGATGACCGAGGACGGCGGTGCGAGTTGGCGAACCATCGAATGGGACCTGGTTGGTGGTGACGTTCCGTGGCTTGTCGAATTGGGTCGTGAGAAAGACAATCGGTATCTCACTACCGGCGATGCCCAGTTTGACCCAACAGATCCGTCGACGGTGTGGGTGACAATGGGCGTTGGAGTACTCAAGTTCAGTGGGCTTGCAGCCGGTGCGGTGTCGTCGAAAGTCACGTCGGTTACGAAAGGTATCGAACAACTCGTGGTGAGCCGAGTAATTGTTCCGCCTGGAGGTAAGCCAGTGGTGGCTGTCCACGACTTCGGAACCTTCTACGTTGAAGACGAAAATCGCTTCGCAGTCGTCAAGGGTCCGGTAAACCGTTTCATCGGGGCATGGAGCGTCGACTACTCGCCGTTCGACTCGAAATATCTCGCCTCTGATGTGGTGAACATCATCAACGAGGGCGACATGTTGTCTGGTACCTCGCTCGATGGGGGCCGCCGCTGGGAGGTATTCCCGGCACGACCTCGCGACGAAAAGTCAACGGGCCGAAATTTGCAGGAAGTTCGATTTACCGGGTGTGGGTCAATTGCTGTCTCGCAACCCGGAAACATTCTTTGGCAACCAACCGGGCAGTTCATGCCATGGAATGACAACCGTTACGGAGGCTGTTTTCGAACCGCCGATTCTCGCGATGCGCTGCTTCCGCACATCACAACCGACGGTGGCCGAACCTGGCAAAAAATTGAGCTTCCTGGGGTTGGCCTGTCGGAGGGCGAGGTCAGCGCCTTTGATTTCGAATACTTCTTGGCCCGTCGAAATATTGCGGCCGACAAAGTCACACCGGGCATGTTTTACCTCTTCCACGGTACCGCTGGAACGTTTCGATCGGCCGATCAGGGTAAAACTTGGGAACGGATGTCGGCAACGCCGGCCGGCGATTCGTACAAGTTCAACGTCGATTTTCAATCCGTTCCAGATCGTGCCGGGCACTTGTTCCTCACCGATGGTGGCCAGGGTGGCAATCGTGAAATTGGTCCGAATGAACTTGGTGGTTTACCGTTCTATCGATCAACTGACGGTGGCCGAAGTTGGGCAGGAGTATCGCGTGTTGACTGGGTCTCGAAGTTTGGTTTTGGCAAACCAGCAACGCCGGGCGGATACCCAACCATATTTATCTTCGGTCGAGTCGATTCAAGGTTCGGGTTCTGGCGGTCGACCGACGACACGAAAACATGGGTGAAAATCGGCGATTTTGCCGGTGATTCGCTCGACAATGTCGTATCCATCGAGGGTGACCTCGATGTGTTTGGCAAGGTGTACGTCGGTTTCGGCGGAAGTGGCGTCACGGTTGGCGAACCGGGGACGGCAACGAAATCAACAGGAACCGCTAACCCGGCTGCAACCAAAGCTCAACCGAAATCAACAAGCCAGTCCTCAACTACCGCAAAGAAAAAGTCGAAGAAGAAAGCTCCAACAACTAAGCGCCGTTAACAGCAAGGGCGAGTTCCGTGATCACTTCTCTATTGGCTTTCCCTCAGTTGTCGATGACCGCTGCGGTGTGCATTGTTGGGGCAGGGCCGGTCGGCCTCAGCGTTGCCGACAAATGCATCGAACTTGGGTTGTCTGTGGTGGTCATTGAAAGCGGAGGTTTCGGGCCGAATATGCAAAGGACCCGCCGCCTAGCCGAAGCGCAGGTGGTTGGTGACGATCGGTTCGGTTTGCTGTACCCCCGGCTCGGGCGAGCCGTTGGTGGTGCATCATGGAATTGGTGTGTCGATTTGCCTGGTCTGGGGGCAGGGGTTCGCTATGCGGCCGTCGAGCCGGGGCTCTTCGATCGAGTTGTTGCTGGGCAACCTTGGTGGCCAATTGAGGCGTACGAAGTAACACCCTGGTACGCCGAAGCGCTGAACTTTGCCCAGGTCAGGTGCTCGGTGAACGATCTATTGCAAACTCCTTCATCGACACTTCAAGGCGTCGACACGGCCAAATATGTTTTCGGCCCGGCTGCCGCGTACCGGGGCGAACGAATTCGCAGCCTTTTCAACCAAGCCAGGGTTGAGTTACTTATCGACGCAACGCTCACCGAAATTGTTGCCGAAAGCACTGGCAGTTCGGTTCGTTCTGTGATTGCTCGTAACGAGGCTGGGGGTTCAGTCGAAGTGATGTGTGGTGCCGTCATTTTGGCGACGGGTACGGTTGATACCACTCGCATTCTTCTCAACGCTCAGTCGAGCTTCTCGCAATTGGCGGCCAACAAATGTATCGGTCGTAACCTGATGGACCGTCCCCGGGTTATGGGCGAGTTAACCCTCGATGTTGATCCTCCGGATTGGTTCAGTAAGTTCGCTTTGCAACGCGATGGTCAATCGTTTTCGATGGAACGCTTGACTACCCCACAACATTTAGTGGCAGCGGGAAACGTCAGCGCTTCGTTTCTGTTGACACCTCAGTTGGGCCAGCCGGTGAATCGATCAAACGTTTCGGCGCGAGTTGAACGGCTTGTCAAACAGGCACTTATCGACACCCCGGCATCAGTACGTCAACTTACGAACGGCAAGTTTCCCGGGGTTCTGGCCGCACCGGTTAATCGGTTGATCGACGGGTCGTACCCTCTGAGAGCGGGCGCGCATCGCCAGGCAATCCGGCATTCATTCGATACCGAATGGTCAGATTGGTCGAATCGTGCGTGGAAGGCGACTCGTACCTGGAAGATCACCACACTGTTTGAACAGTTTGCTTCGCCTGATAATCGCATCGAACTGACTGACGAGCTAGACCCTCTCGGCCAACGCCGCGCCCGGTTGGTCTGGGGTTCCCCGGCCACCGTAACGCCTCAGCTCACAGCGGCTTTGGCCCAAATGGGCAACTCGTTACAGGCATCTGGTTTGGGCTCGGTTACCTGGGAAAACAACCTTGCGTTGGTCTCGTCATGTCACATGCTCGGCACGGTTCCTATGGGAACTGACGCACAGACTTCTGCCGCAAATGAGTTCGGCAACGTTCGTGGTGTCGACAATTTATTTGTCGCAGGAAATGCCTTGATTCCGCAAAGCGGTCATGCGAACCCCACCTTGATTGCAATGGCGCTTGGTCGCAGAACGGCAGCCCATATTTCCGAACAAGGCTGAGCTAGCCAGCGACAAGACGATTGGCTAGCTCTGTACAAGCACGGCGAGCAAGGGCCATAGAGGTGAGGGTCGGGTTGCGATCTGGAAGGCTTGGAAACACTGACGCGTCAGCCAAGATCACATTTGGTGCGTCCCAAAGTGCTCCGAACGAATTCGTAACACTGGTTTTTGGGTCGGTTCCCATTCGTGCACCCCCACATTCGTGGTTCGAACCTGGCGTTGGTCGACTAGCCGTATGAAGGTTATACACCTGGGTGGTTACCGGTCGTTTGACTTTGAAACCGGAAGCCGATTCAAACTCTGCAAGCAACTCGTCAAGGGCAATTTTTGCTGCTTCAAAACTACGAAGGTCGTCGGGCGACCAGTCGAAATCTATGTGTGCAGATGGAATTCCCCATTCATCAATCATGGTTTTGTGCAGTGTCAGTCTGTTTCGATCGTTTGGTACCGTTTCACCGAACGTACCGATGTAACACAGGCCGCTTCCTTGCGAAAAAATGCCCTGAATGCCGAAACCATGCGCAAGCCCAAGATGTTCGGCCAACGCAAATGACGGTAGGTAAAAGCCTTGCGGTTCTTCGTTAAGTTTGAATGCATACGGCATCAATCGAGGTGCATTTGAACGCGACTTCTTCGGCAACTCGAACATGGCGCTCGCCGTTATGTGTTCCAAGATCCGTGTTCCAAGAAGGCCTGCGCTATTGCCAATTCCTTGCGGGTGCAGCTTCGAGGTGGAATTCAGTAACAATCGAACCGTTTCGAACGGTGATGCAGCCAAAACGACGTTCGGGGCTCGGCACGTGTCGCGCGACCCGGTGGCCGTGTCGATGCATTCAACACCAACAATCGCCCCATGCTCATCCTCTGCCAAGCGGGCAACAACCGTCTGTGGGCGAATCGTGGTGCGCCCCGTGCTCATCGCCCGAGTCATCAGGGGGCTAAGCGGCCCGGGGTCGTACTGGGCCACACGGTTGACCAATACCCGGCGGGTCGGCCAGCGTCGCTCTACAGCTGCTCTAAACGTTTGCTCATGGGTTCCGAGGGTTCGTTCGTGCATGTACTGGCCATCTTCGACCTCTGGGTGGTTTTCGATAGCCCCGCCCAGTTCAAGACACATCTCAATGTGGGTGTAGTGCTCGGTAAGTTCTGACACGCTTAACGGCCATTCATAACCCGGCTGGTGAATTGATTCATCAGACAGCCGAAGCATGACTCGACCCCAAAGGTGGCCGCGACCACCAACCGTCCGAACTCGCCACCAGGAAAAGCCACGTGAGGGTGGGGTGGCGAAGGGTTGGGCTTTTTCCTTCACATATAAAGCCTCGGTTTGTTCATCAAAGAACTTGTTGAAAGCCCCTGCGTGGTCTCCTTGAAGCAACAGTTTTAGGCGAAACAACTGGTGGCGTGGGCTGAAGAGGTTCTTAACCGGGGGTTTACGGCGGAAGGCCGCAGAGGTCAAGACTGGTCCGGCGTCGATAACCAACACCTTCAGTCCTGCACTCGCCAACGTGTCGGCGGCTGCGGCACCACACAAACCGGTGCCAACCACGATGACGTCATACTCGTGGGCCTGGTTTCGATCCTTCAAACTTTTTGGCACGGAGCCTCCATCATCAGCCGTCATCAGATGTTGTTGATGATGTTATGTCGTCTACAGATGGCTCCGCCTGTACGGCTAACCTACGAAATACTTATGGCTTCTGAGTCTCACGCCCAACCTGTTGTTGCACCGACCGGCCTCCGCCGCTTGTCACCCAGCCACATTGCCCTCGCTATTGGCGGGGGTCTTGCACTCGTTACGGCGGTTTCTGGGATTACCGGTGCACTCAACACTGCCCACGTCAAAGATCCGGTAAGTCGTGAGGTGTTTTGGAACATCCCCAAGGCACTCGAACTTGGTTTCTATGTGGCGCTGCCTTTGCTTTTGCTTTTTGGAGGAGTAGCCACATCAAATCGGGTCAAAAACTGGCAGCGGGGTACCCCCGACGACCGGTCGACGAACAAAACCAACGTTAAGCGCCGAATGGCCGACTTCCGTGCCGGTGTCTACATGAAGACGTTGATGCGTGATCGGGCCGCTGGCCTAATGCATTCGTTAATGTACTTCGGGTTTCTCGGGCTGTTTGCGGTGACTACCGTGCTTGAAATCGATCACCAGTTGCCGGTAAGCCTGAAGTTCCTCAAAGGAAAGGGTTACCAGACTCATAACTTTTTTGGAGATTTCTTCGGGGTGCTGTTCGTGACCGGCATCGTGTGGGCGATGGTTCGCCGTTACATTCAGCGGCCCTATCGAATTCGTATTAAGAACCGGCCAGAAGATGCAGTCATTTTGGTGATGTTTTTGGTGCTTGGTCTCTCGGGGTTCTTCTCTGAGGCATTTCGAGTCGCTGATGCGGGTCGCCCATCGCACGAACAGTCTGGCTTTGTGGGTTACACACTGAGTGCGTTGTTTGAAGGCGGATCAAATCTGACCACATGGCATCGCGTTTCATGGATGACCCACGTGTTGTCGTTCGGAATGTTCTTGATCATCCTTCCCATCACGAAACTGCGACACATGTTCACCAGCCCAATGAACATGTACCTCAAAGATCGCACTCGACCCAAGGGTGCCATGCGCCCCATGCCGAACCTGATGGAAACATCGCTTGAATCATTCGGTGCTGCGAACATCGAAGATTTCACCTGGAAGCAGTTGCTCGATACCGACGCCTGCACCATGTGTGGTCGATGCACCGCTGTGTGCCCGGCACATGCCACCGGTAAACCCCTCGACCCCCGTGAAATCGTATTGAAGATAGGCACCGTTATGGCGCTCTCGGGTTCTGGTGCCTCGAAGGTATCACCCCCAATCTCGATTGACAAAGAAATCACGGTTTCTACGTCGAACGTATTCGAACGTATTAGTGCTGAAGAAGTATGGGCCTGTACGACTTGCAAAGCGTGCGACGAAAACTGCCCGGTCAACATCGAAATTCTCGACAAAATACTTGATATGCGTAGATACCTTTCATTGATGGAATCTAACTTTCCTTCTGAGCTCGGAAACGCTTACCGGTCAATGGAAAACACCGGTAATCCGTGGGGTATCAGCCAGGGAGAAAGGGCGGACTGGGCCAAGGGAATGCCACAGGTTGCCATTGTCGAACCTGGCTCACCGCTCGATCATGAATACCTGTACTGGGTTGGTTGTGCTGGTTCGTTTGACGATAAAAACAAGAAGGTCACCTCAGCCACTGCGAAATTGCTTGAGCGTGCCGGTGTTGACTTCGCCATTCTCGGACCAAATGAACAATGTACCGGCGACCCGGCCCGGCGTTCGGGCAACGAATACGTGTTCCAAATGTTGGCCATGGCGAACGTTGAAAACCTCAACACCATGGGCGTGAAAAAGATCATCACGCAGTGCCCGCATTGTTTCAACACCATGCTGAACGAGTATCCGCAACTCGGTGGCCACTACGAAGTGGTTCACCACAGCCAACTACTCGAAGATTTGATTGCTTCGGGTCGCCTTGATATGAAGGGTGCGACTCTCGAAGAACGGGTTGTTTACCACGATTCGTGCTACCTCGGCCGCCACAACGACGTGTACGCAGCACCTCGAAAGGTGCTCGGGGCGTTGAAGGGTATCCAAATCGTTGAGGCCCCTCGAAACGGCACCAAGGGCATGTGTTGCGGCGCCGGTGGGGGTCGTATGTGGATGGAAGAGTCAACTGGGACGAAAGTCAACGACGAACGTGCCCTTGAACTCACCCAAACAGGTGCTTCTCGAGTGGCAACCGCGTGCCCGTTTTGCTACATCATGATGGACGATGGCGTGAAAGCGAACGGTCGCGACGACATTTTGGTGCAAGACATTTCAATGCATTTACTTGATGCGATCGAGCAGGGCGAGGCCCGACAGGCCACTGAGGCGCTCGGCGGTTGAAGCCGTGCTCATTCCTGAATATTCGTACATCAGTTTTGATGATCTTGGTCATATGAGCATGATTTTGTTGGAGTCTTTGATTACACCCAACTAGCGTCTCCAACGTCGTTTTGAGACGGCTCGAGACGACTACCGAAGCGGGTTACGAATGAAGAAGTTCATATGAAGGCGGTTCTGCTTGCTGGTGGTCTCGGTACTCGACTGAGTGAAGAGACATCAGTTCGACCGAAGCCCATGGTCGAGGTCGGTGGTCTACCAATTTTGTGGCACATCATGAAGATGTATTCGCATCACGGCGTCAACGAATTTGTGGTGTGTTGCGGGTACAAGGGCTATGTCATCAAAGAGTACTTTTCGTCGTATTTCCTGAGGTCGGCCGATGTCACGTTTGATCTTTCGACGAATACCGTCGAGGTCCACGGCCAGCGCGCTGAACCGTGGAAAGTCACGTTGGTTGATACCGGCGAAGCAACAATGACTGGCGGTCGCATCAAGCGGGTTGCCGAACACCTTGATTCCACGTTCTGTTTGACCTACGGCGATGGTGTTTCCGATGTGAATATCACCGAACTGGTGAAGTTCCATAACGCTGAGGGCCGGGCTGCAACGCTTACTGCGGTGCAACCTGCTGGCCGATTCGGGGCGTTGGGCCTCGAAGCCGATCGAAACGACATTGCTGCGTTCCACGAGAAGCCTAAGGGTGATGGTGCTTGGGTTAACGGCGGCTTCTTTGTGTGTGAACCATCGGTTCTGGCCGAAATTGAAAACGACGCCACCGTTTGGGAACAGGACCCACTTCGAAACCTCGCGGCGAAGGGTCAGCTCTCCGCATTCCGACATACCGGTTTTTGGCAACCGATGGATAGCCTGAACGACAAGCAAACGCTCGAGAAGTTGTGGTCGACCGGAACAGCTCCATGGAGGGTGTGGTGAATAGCAGCGAGGGTCTGGTGAATCGTGACGCTGCAATCGATGTTGTCGTGATCGGCGGCGGCATTGTTGGGTTGTCGACGGCGTACCACCTTGTGCTGAGTCAACCCGGTGTTCGAGTTGTGGTTGTTGAAAAAGAGGCGTTACTGGCCGCGCACCAAACCGGAAACAACTCGGGGGTGATTCACTCTGGGTTGTACTACAAGCCTGGAAGCCTCAAGGCGATCATGGCGAAAGCCGGTGCCGAGTCGATGGTGAAGTTCTGTGCCGAAAACGGTGTGGCCCATGAGGTATGCGGCAAGTTAGTGGTGGCTACGAAGACGTCGGAACTTGGTCAACTTGAGAATCTGTATAAACGGGGGCTCGAAAATGGGCTGCCTGTCGAAAAGTTTGACGCTCATCAAAGCAAAGAAAAGGAACCCCACGTTGCTTCGATTGGGGCGCTGTGGTTACGTACGACTGGCATCGCCGACTACAAAGGTGTTTGTAAGGTTTATGCCGACTACGTGACGAGCCACGGTGGTGAAATTCGACTGGGTACCCAGGTAACGGCGATGCAACGCGTTGCGGGCGTTCATCGAGTTTCGACGACCAAAGGCGACATCGAAGCCAAGTTTGTAGTGAATTGTGCTGGCCTTTATTCCGATCGAGTGACTCGGATGGGTGGTTCAGACCCAACCGCTCAGATCGTTCCGTTCCGCGGCGAATACTTTGAGCTTGTTGCTCACCGTCGTCATTTGGTTAAGGGTTTGGTGTACCCGGTACCCAACCCAGACTTTCCGTTTCTCGGTGTTCATTTCACTCGCATGATTGACGGCAGCGTTCACGCTGGGCCGAATGCGGTACTGGCCTTCAAACGTGAGGGTTACAAAAAGACCGATGTCGACGCGAAAGAGTTGGCCGAGATCTTGAAGTATAGGGGTTTTCATCACCTGGCGGCCAAAAATTGGCGAGAGGGTGCACGTGAAATGTGGCGTTCCGTTAACCGGGCGGCGTTTGTTCGTTCACTTCAAGAATTGATCCCCGAAGTGACTAGCGCCGACGTCATTCCAACCCATGCTGGGGTGAGGGCTCAGGCCCTTAAGCCCGATGGTTCCATGGTCGATGACTTTTTGATTATCGAAGGTGCTGGCATGCTCAACGTGTGTAACGCACCTTCACCGGCAGCAACCGCATCACTCGAGATAGGTCGCGAGATCGCTTCACGAGTACCTGCGTTCATCAATTCTTAAACTGTTAATGAAAGACGGTATGTTATGAAGATTCTTGTCACAGGAACCGAGGGCTATCTCGGGTGCTTGCTCGCTGGCGTGTTGATGCGCGAAGGACACGATGTGGTTGGTGTTGACACTGGCTACTACAAGGCGGGATGGTTGTACAACGGTGTCGATCTTTCACCGAAGACACTACAGAAAGACCTTCGTAACATCACCCTTGACGACTTGCAGGGTGTTGATGCGGTTGTTCATATGGCTGAACTATCAAATGATCCGCTTGGTCAGCTGATGCCGAACATTACGTTCGATGTAAACCACAAGGGCTCTGTTCGTTTGGCGAATCTTGCCCATGAAGCTGGCGTACGTCGTTTTGTGTACATGTCGAGTTGCTCAGTATACGGAATCGGCAAAGAACCTATTGTAAGTGAACTTACTGAAGTCAACCCCCAAACTGCGTATGCGGAATGCAAGGTGTTGGTCGAGCGCGATGTGCAGCCAATGGCCGCCGACGATTTTGTACCAACCTTCATGCGCAACTCAACCGCATTTGGTGCCAGCCCGCGTCAACGATTTGACCTCGTGCTCAACAACCTCATGGGTTTGGCGTGGACAACCCGTAAAATCGCAATGACCTCAGACGGGTCACCCTGGCGTCCGCTTGTTCATGGCCTCGATATTGCTAAGGCCATCAGCTGCGTGTTGAATGCCCCCGAAGAGGCCGTACGCGGACAGATCTTTAACGTTGGTTCAAACGAACAGAACTATCAGGTCAAGCAGGTCGCCGAGATCGTTGCTTCGGTGGTGCCAGGTTGTGAACTGAGTTTCGGTGACGGTGCAGACAATCGCTCGTACAAAGTCAACTTCGACAAGATTCACGCAGCGCTACCAACGTTCTCGTGTGAATGGAATGCGCAACGCGGTGCCGAGCAACTTGCCGAAGTGTTTACGCGTATCAGCCTCGACAAAGAGATGTTTGAGCATCGTGGGTTCACCCGGCTCAAGCAACTTGAGTACCTGATCAACTCGGGCCAACTAGACGCCGACTTTTTTTGGAAGGTTGGCTGAGCAGTATGCGGTTTGAAGAGACAAAGCTTCAGGGTGCTTTCATAGTGCACCTTGAACCAAAAGAAGATGATCGCGGTTTTTTCGCTCGGTCGTTCTGCCAAAACGAGTTTGCTGAGCACGGCCTGAAAACTTCAATTGCGCAAGCCAACCTCTCGTTTAATCACAAAGCCGGAACATTGCGAGGTATGCATTTCCAGTATCCGCCTGCGGCTGAAACGAAACTTATTCGCTGCACGACAGGTTCGCTCTACGACGTGATTGTTGATCTTAGGCCCGAATCATCGACGTTTGGCCAACACATTGGCGTTGAACTGAGTGCAGCCAACCATGTGGCTTTGTATGTTCCTGAACGATTTGGTCACGGTTTTATGACCCTTGTCGATGGTACCGAGGCGAGTTACCAAGTAGGCGAATTTTATACGCCAGGAAAAGAGGGTGGCCTACGATTTGACGACCCGACGCTGGGAATCTCGTGGCCAATGACCCCTGCGGTGATGTCTGACAAAGACAGTGGGTGGCCAACGTTTGAATCGCAACGGGCCGAGATTAGTTCGGGCATGACTCCATTAAAGATTGAAGAGTAAGCGAACCTAGTGATGCAAATTATTGATACTGCCCTTGCTAAGCGCGCTGCTGAAGGTCGGCCTATTCGAGTTGGCCTGATCGGTGCTGGGTTTATGGGAAAAGGCTTGGTTCACCAAATCACCCATTTCGCACCCGGCATCGAAGTGGCTGCGATTTACAACCGTACCGTGACTCGCGGTGTTGACGCTTACAAGTTCGCTGACGAGTCGTTCGAACCGTCGATCGTCGAGTCTCAGGCTGCTCTCAATGCAGCGGTTTCGGCCGGAAAACCCGTTGTGACCGGCGATCCGTTTCTTCTAACTCGTTGCGAGCAAATTGACGTGCTTGTCGATGTGACCGGTGCCGTTGAACTTGGCGCGCACGTCACCATGGACGCCATACGAAACCATAAGCACACCATTCTTATGAATGCCGAGCTTGATGCGACCGTTGGGCCAATTTTGAAAACCTTCGCCGATGCCGAGGGCGTTATTGTTTCGGCATGCGACGGCGACCAACCCGGTGTGCAAATCAACCTGTATCGCTTCGTAAAGGGGCTTGGTCTCATTCCACGGGTACTTGGCAACATTAAGGGTCTGCAGGACGAATACCGAACCCCAACTACCCAGGCTGGGTTTGCCGCCCAGTGGGGCCAAAACCCGGCAATGGTTACGAGCTTTGCCGACGGTTCTAAGGTCAGCTTCGAACAAGCCGTGGTTGCCAATGCGACCGGTATGACTGTGCACAAACGCGGCATGCTCGGGCAAGACCACGATGGCCATGTCGATGAACTCACCACGAAGTACGACATCGACAAACTCCGCGAACTTGGTGGTGTCGTCGACTACGTCGTGAAGTCGCGGCCAGGGCCCGGAGTGTTTTGTTTAGCTGAGCACACCGACGCTAAGCAGCGTCACTACTTGAACCTGTTCAAGCTGGGCGAGGGGCCGTTGTACAGCTTTTATACGCCGTATCATCTCTGTCATCTTGAGGTGCCTAACACCATTGCGCGTGTTGTTGATTTCAACGATGCAACCGGTGCTCCGATTGGTGCCCCGATGGTCGAAGTATGTGCAGTTGCGAAACGTGATTTGGCTGCTGGTGAAACCCTCGATGATTACGGCAATTACATGACCTACGGTCAGGCCGTCAGTGCAAAAGAGATGCGGGACATGAATTACCTTCCCGAAGGGATTGTCGAGCATTGCCGTGTACTTCGAGCGGTTCCGAAGGATGCGGTGTTGACCTACGCCGACGTCGAACTACCAGCAGGTCGTCTCATTGATCAGCTACGAATCGAGCAAACCCAAAAGTTCGCAATCTGAGCCGTTTGAAGGGTTGGTCGGACCTAAGGGGCTTTCCACATTGGAAGTGCAGTCAACTCGCTAATCTCGATAGTGCGGGGCAG
This sequence comes from Acidimicrobiia bacterium, assembly GCA_031430595.1. GTDB lineage: Bacteria > Actinomycetota > Acidimicrobiia > Acidimicrobiales > JANYDT01 > JANNBN01. Next base: position 81,247 of record JANPBU010000047.1, on the reverse strand, counting down.
GTTAACTGCATGCAGAATCGTTGCTGCTAGGTCGGCCGGGTCGATGAGTGTTTCGGGTTTCCATGCACGGCCCTCTGATTGGAAAATCAGCTCTTGGCGGGGGGTTGCTGTTCTGCCCGCGTATACCGTGAGTACCCGAACTCCATGTTCGAATTCTTCTGCTCGGAGTGCATCGGCGAATGCTTTGATGGCTTGTTGGGTGGCGGCAAATGCCCCGACGCCAGGCCGTGCTGCAAGTGCCTGGGTTGAACTCACGAACACCACGTCGCCTTGTGCAGATCGTAGCGATTCGATGAGTGATCGAACCACTCGAAACGTTCCGATGACGTTGGTCGTCAATATCGCAGCGAACGCGTCTTCGCTGGTTTGAGTGAGCCCACCAGATAAATACAATCCGGCCGACGAAACCAACAGGTCAACTGTTCGCCCACCAACAGCTTCGTGAAGCAGATCGACTGAACTGGCGAGCGAAATATCGGCCTGACAAGTTGTGGTGTCGACTCCGTACCCGTTGCAAAGTTCACTCACTTCAAAAAGTCGCTTCGAATCTCGACCCACCAACACCAGATCTCGACCATCGGCTGCACATCTGAGGGCAACCGCTCGACCAATACCCGAGTTTGCGCCGGTCACCACAGCCAATGATCGTCTTTTCATACGCTTCGGTTTCAGTCGTTAGTGCTGGGTTCGAAGATCAACATGGCATCTTCGGGTGGCACTTCGGGGTACGCGTTTCGAACGACGGTCTCGTCAAGACGGGTTCCGTCAGAGAGCCGAACGAAATCTCGGAGCGCAGTTCCTGTGCTTTCCACGTCAACCTGTTTTGCCCCGATCCCAGCGATGACATCAGGCTCGTTTATGGTTCGAAAATCGATGCTATAACGCGAGAGCGCTGACGTGTTTGGAATGGTGCGGTGCAGGTGAGACCCGGAAAATAGAATGATTGAGCCGGGTGCTGGAAGCAAAACCGTCTCAGTATCGGTTGACCACTCAAACGCACCTGGACGCGATCGTGGGTCACTTTTCGTGTGCTGAGAAACATTGGCCCGTTCTTTGTTCGCTTGGTAATAGTCAAACCCCGCCGAATTGTTTGCAACGGCGGCAGAAAAGGCGGTGGTGTCGAAACCCATCGCGTTATTGGTTCTGGGCTGCCAGATCGGTAGCCACCAATTTATTTGTTGTGCCGGCGCGCCGTACCAAGTGTCTCGATGCCAAGGAAATGCGTAGGCAATCCCGATCGTTAAGTGTCCAACGGGGTAAGCCGTTCTGGGTTTCGGAACGTCGTACAGCGTGATTGTCGGGTCAAAACCTGCTTCCCCGATTATCTCAGCCGTGAGTGCCTTGGCTGTTTGAGAGTGAATAAATGACGGCTTCCACACACCGAGAAGTCGAGCAAGTTCTTCCGGTGAGAAGTGCTCGTGAGCCAACTGCGGTTCGTGTGGAGCAAACAACTCGGTGAGCTGATCACGCGCTAACTGCACAAACTTTGATACCGACGCAAGTTTCGTTAAGACAACGAGTTGTCCGCTATAGAGGTGCGCGCGAAGTTCGCCCGGTTCACAAACCGGATCAATCAAGACTGTCGTCATGTAAAAACCCCCTCCTATGTAGTTGAAACTAAACCTGACGCAATAAGCCGATCAAGCGCAGCGAGTACATCTGACGTTTCGAGCCCAGACTGCGCTGCGATGTCATCCACTGAATGGTTGCCATCGGCGAGGCTGAGAATCCAGAGGTATCCCATCTCGACAGACTTCGTATTGATGGCCCCGCCCAATGGTGAGTACAGCCCTCGTCGCCCGAGTTGCGGTTCACCCAACGACACCAAATTTACAGGGACGATGTCATTACTAAAGGTGCTTATGATATCCAACACGGCTTCAACTGCTGCATCGAGTTGATCGCCTGAAACAAATTCGGCATTATCGCTCGACGTGTGATACTCGGGATATTGACCGTGAACTCCACGCGTTAGTCGCCCGAACGGCAAATCAAAACCGGGTGAACAAAACTGTCGTTCGTCGTACCCGTAGGGGTCCCAGGGCAGCAACCTTGTTTCAGGGTCTCGGCGCAAAAGTGTTCGTTGGGCAACCCGGTCGATCCGCGATTTTCCACCCCGAGATGCCTTATAGGTTAATGGGTTTTGGTCGCCCAGACCCGTCAGTACTAGCCCGGCTTTGACGTTGTCGAGGGTGCTTTGGTTTCGATCGAGCCACGCCAGCGAGCCAACGGTACCGGGCAAAAACAAGCACCGAACAGAAAGTTTCACCGGATGTTTCAGCAACTGTTTTGCAATGGCGGTCAGTGCGACCATCCCTGAGACGTTGTCGTTGGCCATGGCGGGGTGACAGATGTGGGTGGTCACGACAATTTCTTCGTTGCTGGCCCCGGTTCCGCGGACCAAGATTTCGCCATAGGTCAGGCTTCCATCAGAAAACTCGCTGTCGATGACAACTTGAAACGGTTGTGATGCTTGTTCGAGCGCAACCAAATCGTTGTGTCGCAAACAGAAGCCCCATGTTTGATTCCAATACGACGTTCGGTACGGAATCCAATCTGGTCGATCGGGCAACGTATGGAGATGCAGCCGCAACTCGTCAAAGGTCATGGTTCGGCGTACTGGTTCGCTATAACTCACCACATGAAGCGGTGATTGCGCGAAATCAATCAGTCGATTCCCTGTTGCATCGGCTACGAACGCATCACGAATATTCCACTCTTGCGGTGTCGTCCAATCGAGCATCGGCTCACCACTCGGAATCTCAACAACGTTGAGCGGGATCTCTGCTGCAATCAACGCTAGCGTCTCACGAACACCGTTGCCGGTAATGCTTCTACACAGCGGGAGGAGGCTCTCGAAGAGCTCTCGATTCACAGCACGACTGGTGTTGGCATCGGCGTGATGAATTTACCGCCCCGCTCTGCAAATGCCGATTGTTGTCGCATGATTTCGTCCTTGAAATTCCAGGCGAGCAGCAACAAATAGTCGACGGGTTTTTCGGTGAGAGCCGTCACGTCATAAATAGGGATGTGAACCCCGGGCATGAGGTGGTTCTGCTTGTGCACGTTTTTGTCAACGACGTAGTCGAGATATTCGGAGCCAATGCCGATGGTGTTGAGGAGAGTGCTTCCTTTCGCGGCTGCACCATACCCAGCGATCGAAGCCCCGTCGGCTTTCAACTTTTTGAGTAAATCGAGTAACTCGAGGCTTCCTTGCTTTACCCGGCTTGCGAGTGATGCGTAGTACGGCGTTGTCTCTAGACTGCGAGCTCGCTCATCAGCAAGTCGGTCGAGCAGGCGCTGCGTTGGTCGTTCGGTTTTTTCCATGTACCACCGAAGCGAACCACCATGCATATTTGGAAAAAACTCCACGTCGTTCAGAAAAAGACCATGTCGCTTCATCAATGAATCGACTGCGATACACGAGAAGTAGCAATAGTGCTCGTGGTAAATGGTATCGAACTCAACCTTGTCGATAAGTTCGCTTACTGATGGGTTTTCGACGGTGAGCACCCCATCGTCGGCCAGAAGAGCTGCAAAGCCCCCGACGAAATCATTGAGAAAAGGAACGTGAGCCATGACATTGTTTGCCATGATCACGTCGGCCGGCCCATGTTCGGCACGAACCCGTGTGGCAACTTCGACCCCGAAAAAGTCGACGATCGTCGGTACCCCTACCTTTTCGGCTTCAGCTGCGGGGCCGGGTGACGGATCAATACCCAGTACTCGAACACCCTTATCGGCGAAGTTTCGAAGCATGTACCCGTCGTTGCTGGCAACTTCGACGACAAAGTTTGACTCGGTGAGAGACCTAAGCGAAATCATGTTTGTGGCGTGGTCGTTCGCGTGTCGGCAGAGATCATCTGAAAACGATGAGTAATACGGGTATTCGGCATTGAAGATTGCGTCGGCCGGAAGCTGGTAGAGCAACTGCACCAAGCGACAGGCAAGACAAACCGCAACAACAAGCGGGAACGTCCCTTCTATAGAAAGGTCGGCGTCTAACGTCAGGATTGCGTTAGCAATGGGCGTTTTCCCGAGATCAATGACGGTCTCGAGACCGGTGCTCCCGCATGATCGGCAATTTGTCACCAGTGTAGATATCGTCATGTCGCCTTTTCCCTATGAGCCGTGTATCCCATCGCTCATGAAACGCTATCCCGTTTCTGTGCTTTTTGCTTCGTCGATATTGACGAAACTGAGCGACCATTCAGTTTCATTGGCGGCCAATAGCTGCGTGAATGGAATTGTTGAATATGCACCCCCTAGGGTGAATAAATGCAACACATTCTCGACGCAATTCTTGCTGGTGCTTCCGGACCTGAAATTGGTGCGCTGACACTTCCCGAGGCATACCGGGCCGTTGTGGTGAGGCGTGAAGATGTAAACATGTTCGAGGGGTTGACCTCAGCTGAAAAAGACCCACGTAAGAGCCTCAAAATCATTGACGTTGCGGTGCCTGAGTTAGCCCCCGACGAGGCATACGTGGCGGTTATGGCCAGTTCGATCAATTTCAATACCGTGTGGACATCTATTTTTGAACCGATGCCAACGTTCGGGTTTCTTGACCGACTTGCCAAAGAAAGTGAGTGGGGCCGCCGTCACGCCTTGCCGTATCACGTGGTGGGTTCAGATGGCTCTGGCGTGGTGCTTCGAGTGGGTTCGGCGGTACGAAACTGGAAGCCCGGCGACCGGGTCACCATTCATTGCAATCATGTTGACGACCAAGACCCATCTGCCCATGACGATTCGATGTTGGCAGCCAATCAACGCATTTGGGGGTTCGAAACCAACTTCGGGGGGCTAGCCGATCTTTGTGTGGTGAAGGCGAACCAACTGATGCCGAAACCCGCCCACCTTTCCTGGGAAGAATCTGCTGTTAACGCACTCTGTTCTTCGACGAGCTATCGAATGTTGGTGTCGAGCAATGGTGCCCAAATGAAGCAGGGCGACTCCGTGTTTGTGTGGGGCGCGACAGGCGGCATTGGTGCCTACGCGATTCAATACGTGCTTAACGGTGGAGGAACACCGGTTGGTGTGGTGTCATCACCTGACAAGGTTGCGTTGTTACACGAGCTGGGGTGCGAAGCCGTGATCGATCGCCGAGCAGCCAACTACAAATTCTGGGCAGACGAAACCACCCAAGATGAAACGGAATGGCGACGCCTCGGCAAAGACGTACGTGCGCTTATTGGTGAAGACCCCGACATTGTGTTCGAACATCCGGGCCGCTCGACGATGGGCGCAAGCGTGTTCATTGCCAAACGTGGCGGAACCATCGTGACGTGCGCAGCTACGAGCGGCTACATGATCGAATACGACAACCGGCATTTGTGGATGAAGCTCAAGTCAATCAAGAGTTCCCACTTCGCGAACTATTCAGAATCTTGGGCTGCAAACAAACTGCTCGCTGAGGGAAAGATTGTGCCGGCACTGTCTGCTGTGCACACGCTAGCGAACACAGCCGAAGCAGCCAATCAGGTGCACCACAACCAGCACGAGGGCAAAATTGGGGTGCTGTGTTTGGCCCCCCAAGAAGGTATGGGCATCGACGACCCCGAGTTTCGGTCGAAAGTTGGCGAAGACCGCTTAACGGTCTTCCGACGTCACGGTGGTACCCGCTAGCAGCCCCTCAGCACCCGTTATCCGCCCTCAGGCGACTTCGTGACGCAATGCAGCCATGATTTGAAGTTCTGGGTCAATGAGATGAACAAGCTCTTCGATTTGCTGAGCGGCGAGTTCTTTGGATCTATTTGACTCTCCACCAGCTTGAACCAGGCGTCGCGCAGCCCGAACAACCCGGGCTTCAAGAACCCGCCTTGGAGACAAACTAAACGAAGTATTTGGGAGTAGGGCTTTGTCGCCAGCCAATTCGTACACGAGCAGGGCTGCGTGAAGGTCAACAAGTTCGTGCTGGCCGCTGAGTGGGGTCATGGTTTGTAGCAACTCAAGTTCGTTGACGATCGATTCAAGTATCCGATTCGGATCGACCGCTGATTTGGCGCTTGATTCAAAGGTGTCGTTATCTCCCTGCATGCGTTCAGTCTGACGGGTGATTGTTAACGGCAAATGAACCCGGACCAACGTCACGTGCGTTGTTTGTCACGTTTGCTCGTCGTCTGGCGTTGGTCCGTAGTCGACGCTCAATGCGAGGCTTGGTTACACTTTCCTACATGTTGGTTGAGATCTATTCCGACGTCGTGTGCCCATGGTGTTACATCGGTAAGCGTCGGTGGGAGGCAGCGCTACGTGAGTTGGGTAACCCTGAAATCGAGGTGGTATTCAAGCCATTCCAGCTCGACCCGTCGGCGCCGCTCACGCCCAGCCCGGTGATCGAGGCGTACGCCAAGAAGTTTGGTGGCATCGAAAAGGCAACCCAGATTATTGAGTCGGTCACCAAAGCTGCTGCCGGTGAAGGTCTCGAGTTTCGGATGGACATTGCTCAACGGGCGAACACCTTGTCGGCGCATCGCCTGTTGTGGTTTGCGCACACTAAAGGTAAACAAGATGAGATGAAAGAAGTTCTTCTGCGCGCATACTTTGCCGAAGGAATCAATATTGCAGACCACGCTTCGCTGATTCGATTAGCTGTTCACGTTGGCCTTGACGAATCCGAGGTAGTAACTATGTTCGCTTCCGATCAGGGGTTAGGCGAGGTAACCCACGAATTAGCTGAAGCGACGGCGATTGGGGTGACGGCCGTGCCAACCTTCGTGTTTAATCAGGAATTTGCGGTCTCAGGGGCTCAAGAACCCGAGACGTTCATCCGAATGATGAAAAAGATGATGGACAACGAGGTGTTATGACCAGCCGTAAACGAGTGATGTTGATCTTTGGTACCCGACCAGAGGCGATCAAGCTGGCCCCTTTAGTTCTGGCGTTAGCGAAAACCACATGGTGTAAACCGATTGTCACGGTGACGGCACAGCATCGCGAAATGCTTGATCAGGTGATGGATTTCTTTGGCGTGGTTCCTGACGACGACCTTGATTTATTGGTTCCGGGGCAGACACTTCCTCAACTCACGTCTCGGGCGCTCATGGCGCTTGACCCCATCATTGAGCGACGTGCCCCTGATGCTGTGGTTGTTCAGGGTGACACCACCTCAACCTTTGTCGGCGCTCTTGCTTCGTTCTATCGCCAGGTACCCGTCGTTCACGTTGAGGCTGGTTTGCGAACCGATAATCCGCAATCGCCATACCCCGAAGAAATTAACCGCCGCCTTACGACACAACTCAGTTCTCTGCACCTCGCAGCCACGCCTCAGGCGTCGCGCAACCTGGTTCGTGATGGCGTGAATCCGGCCGACGTGACGGTCACCGGAAACACTGTCATTGATGCGCTGCAGTTGGCGGTGGCCCGTCGCGAGTCGTGGGGTGACAACGACCTTGAGCGTATTGATGCGTCGGGTCGTCGAATGGTGTTGATCACCGCCCATCGACGCGAATCGTGGGGTGAACCCATGATGGCCATTGGTCGTTCAATTGCTGAACTCGCCGTCGCACGTCCAGATGTTGAGTTTGTGTTCCCAATCCACCGCAATCCGTTGGTTCGTGACGCAATAGTTCCGCTGGTTGAACGAATACCGAATGTGACGGTCATTGAGCCGCAGCCCTACGGCGTCTTTTCGAGGCTCATCGACCGCGCCCATGTAGTGCTCACGGATTCGGGTGGCGTGCAGGAAGAGGCGCCGAGCCTCGGTAAGCCGGTGCTGGTGATGCGAGACACCACCGAACGACCCGAAGCGGTTACCGCTGGTACTGCAAAGCTTGTCGGCACCAATCAAGCGGTTATCACTTCCGAAGTGTTGAGACTTCTCGATGACCCAGTTGCGTATGTGTTGATGGCTCGGGCCGTGAATCCCTACGGCGATGGGCTGGCGGTCGATCGTTGTGTGGCTGCGATGGCGGAACTTTTGGGACGTGGAACCCGCTTGCCAGATTTCGGTGGAGAGACCGATTTTTGCGGGGTGACGGAGGGCATTACGCTATAAAGGTGGTTTGGAAGATCGATTTGTTCGGCTGATGCATTGGACAGTGCTCACACCTTTTGACGGAAAATGGTTGACCGATTTTGCGACCGATGGCGGCCATACCTTTTCCCTCATTCCGCCTGCAAAAGCACCCGGAAACTGGAACCTTCGTAAAAAGGTCGGAACACCGGCCAACGAGTGGCGAGAGTTTTTGCGCCAAGTCATACGGGCAGTCCCTGCTCGGCGCGGCGGTGTCATCACAGCGTTCCCTCAATTGGCGTTGCTCGTCGGTTTGTTCCGAGGTATCGGTCTTTTGAGAGGCCCGACGGTTGCTTGGTTTTTTAATACGACCGAGCAGTCGGGCCTTCGCAGAAAAATTTCAGTATTCGCATTTTCGAAAATCGATCTTTTCGTAGTGCATGCCGATGCTGAACGCCAGGCGTATAGCGAATGGTTCAGCATTCCTCTCGACAAAATCAAGTTTGTGCCGCTTCAGGTCGATTACGACCTACCTCCAGACGGCGAAGATCTTGATCAGCCGTTCGTTTTTGCTACCGGCTCTGGTGCACGCGACTATAAGACCTTTTTTGAAGCAATGGCGATACTCGGTTACCCAACGAAAGTTGTCGCGGGTGAACGAGTGTTGGAGGGTTTGACCCCGCCACCCACTGTAGAAATCCTCGACATGCCCCGTGATGAGATTCGACGGATGGTTCGGCGAAGCCGAGTGAACGTAATCCCGATGACTGACGCCGGTATTGTCGCCGGAACGATCACGATCGTCGAGACACTTCGGCTGGGCCGTGCGGTGGTTATCACCGATCGAACCGGTGTCCACGAGTACGTCAAAGATGGGCATACCGGCCTACATGCTCGGCGTGGCGATGCTGCCGATTTGGCGGCAAAGATCAAAACGATCTGGGAATCGCCCGAATTGCGAAGTCGTATGAATCTCAATGCGCTGCAGTTTGCCGAAGCGAACTGCACCGATGTGGCTGCTGGCCGTTCGCTGGCGCAGGTGCTCACCGCCGTCGCTACGAAGGCCTCGTTGGCCCACTCGCCGCTGTTTGACTAACCGTTGATTCAGATGGGCGCGCAGCGGGAACTGCGGGCATCGGGCAACAACCGGTAGGGCACACGTCGTGATTCGGCGGATACAGACCAAGCGCAAGCCTGACCGGGTCTTGCCCATTGGCCGCGGCAATACGCTCAACGATCAGTTCTCGAATCATCGAAACAAACCGGGGGTCGGTGCCTACCGTCGCAGTCCTTCGAATGGTAAGACCTAACTCGCTGGCCCGCTCTGCTGCTTGGGTATCGAGGTCGTAGACAACTTCCATATGATCGCTTATGAAACCAATCGGAACCATCACCACGGCTGTTGCCCCGCCGTCATGAGCCGCAGTGAGATGCTCACAGATATCGGGTTCTAGCCAGGGTGAACCAGGTGCGCCGCTTCGGCTTTGGTACACGAGTGCCGATGGCCGTTGTTGGCCGGTCCGCTCGTTGACTGCCTCTGATACGAGCCGAGCTGTTTCTGAAAGTTGCTGAACGTAGTCACTAGTGGAAGCCATCGACATCGGAATCGAGTGTGCAGTAAACGCTATGTGTACCGACGACCGTTCGACTTCACTCAGCGACGCAAGGGATTCAACGACCCGGTCAACCATTGGTTCAATGAACCCCGGGTGATTGTAGAAAACCCGAATCTTGTCGACGATTGGTGCTTCGTCACCGATTAACTCGCACGCTTTCGATACGTCTTCACGGTACTGACGGCAGCCGCTTGCCGAAGAGTATGCCGAGGTCACAAACATAAGTGCACGTTTGATGCCGTCCCCGCTCATGGTTTGTAGTGTGTCGGCGATCATTGGGTGCCAGTTACGGTTTCCCCAATAGATTGGCAGCGCGATTCCGGCGGTATTTAGTTCGCTGGTCAGCGCTTCGATAAGCAAACGATTTTGCCCGTTGATAGGCGATACCCCACCGAAGAGGTCGTAGTGGCCGCTCACCTGCACCAAGCGTTCCCTTGGAATTCCTCGTCCCCGAGTGACGTTTTCCATGAACGGAATAACATCGTCGGGGCTCTCAGGCCCACCAAAAGACATAAACAAGATGGCGTCGTACGGCAAACCGGTCACCCGGTCAGTTTGGTGGATAATGAACGACTACCAGGTAGGGCTTCTCGAGTCTTCAAAACTAGCTCCCCGATCAACCCTGAATCCTTACTTGTCAAACCCTGCATCCGCCCCTTTGGGACGGGGACATCAGGTTCGATTGGCTACCGGTACGTAGTCACGCTCTGGTGCGCCCACGTACAGTTGGCGTGGCCGGCTGATCTTTTGCTCTGGGTCATCGAGAAGTTCGGTCCAGTGAGCCAACCAGCCCGACATGCGTGGGATCGCGAAGAGCACCGTGAACATATCCATCGGAAAGCCCATTGCCTGGTAAATCAGCCCCGAATAGAAGTCAACGTTTGGATACAGCCGACGCTTGATGAAGTACTCGTCGCTGAGCGCAGCTTCTTCAAGCTTCAGGGCAATATCGAGCAGCGGGTTTGTGCCAGTGATCTCAAAGACGTCGTAAGCGGTTTTCTTCACGATGGTGGCCCGAGGGTCGTAGTTCTTGTATACCCGGTGTCCGAAGCCCATCAACCGGGTTTCGGCCTTTCCGCTTTTCACTTCTTCGAGGAAGGCCGGCACGTTCGATACATGGCCGATGTCTTGCAACATGCGAACGACGGCCTCGTTGGCCCCGCCGTGTAGCGGGCCATACAGTGCCGATGCAGCACCTGCGGCCGAGACATATGGGTCGGCTTGCGATGAACCAATAACTCGCATCGCGGTAGTGCCGCAGTTTTGTTCGTGGTCAGCGTGAAGAATGAACAAGATATCGAGGGCGCGGGCCAGCTTCGGGTTGATTTCGTAGTCGCCGCCAACCTTCCACATCATGTTGAGAAAGTTTGAGGTGTAATCAAGACCATTGTCTGGGTACACCGTTGGCTGCCCGATCGAGAACCGGTGGCAGTACGCCGCAAGGGTCGGCGACTTCGCAATGAGGCGCAGTATCTGTTTCTCACGAGACACCGGATTATCGATGTCTTTGGCATCGGGATAGTACGTGCTGAGCGCAGCGGTACCCGAGACGAACATGCCCATTGGATGGGCATCGTGGTTGAAACCCTCCATAAAGCGTTTACGAACGTTTTCATGAAGGAAGGTGTGATGGGTGACGTTGTACACCCATGTGTCGTATTGCTCTTTGGTTGGCAGTTCGCCGTTTAGTAATAGGTAGGCAACTTCAAGGTACGTCGAATGCTCGGCGAGTTGTTCGATGGGGTATCCGCGGTACCTCAAAATGCCAGCGTCGCCGTCGATGAACGTGATTGACGATCGACACGAGGCGGTCTGCATGTACGCCGGGTCGTATACCCACAGGCCCGGGTCCAGCTCACGGATTGCTTTCGAGGTGATGCCGCCATCGGCGATGGGCACCTCGACCTGCTTGCCCGTGCGGTTGTCGGTGATCGTAAATGTGTCAGGCATGATCAGTCTCGTTCGTTGTGTCGTTGCAGGTCATATCGATGAAACTAGTGAGTCAAAAGGGTGTGTCGGTACACATTGGTTTCACGGATTGCGAACCCGAGGCGCTGGTACAGACGATTTGCCGCCTCGCGGGAGGGCCGAGAGGTCAATTCGACGGTTTTAGCACCGTCGGCCCTGGCCAGGTCAAGGGCAGTCTGGTTGAGTAGGTCGCCTACGCCTTGCCCGCGAGCTTCGCCGTCAACGACCACGTCTTCAATCCAAGCCCGAATCGCAGTCGGAATCGGGAAGACCACAAGCGTGAGCGAGCCCAAAATGGTGCCAGTTTCGTTACGGGCAATCAGCAATCGGCAGGCCTCGTGGTCGATGAGCGATTGAAGCTCCTCTGCCGTTGGAGCTGGCGACGAAGACGATAGTTGCGGAATGAGCCGAGCAAACGCGCCGACCACTTCGGGGGTTGCGCTTGTGCACACTTCGACCTTCACGGTCATACGGGTCAATCTCCTGGGTTGGTGCGTTCGCACAAAAATGTTGGCGCCGAAAGGGCAAACGGTATGTTCAGGATAGCCCGGAGAGTGACGGTGCAAGTTGGCGAGCCATTTCACCAAGTTCGGCGATTCGTTGGGTGATTTTTTGCGGTGTGGGAACGCCAATGGACTCAAAAACGTTTGCCGCTCGATGGGAAACGTCGTGTCGGCTGAGAGCCACCGATCGTTGTCGGTCTGAGGTGTGGGCAAAAAGCTCAGCGTCGTTGAGTAGTTCGGTGAGTTCAGTTGGAATCTCGGTCGACCCGAGCGGCATCTCGATCATGGTGGCGCCTTCCATAAGCGAAGTCAGTATTGGGTGGGTTGGATGCTGCCCGGCGATGACGCAACCGGCTGCGAGTGAGTCAAAGTATCGACCACCATATTCAACCGAAGTTCCGATTCGGTTGGGGTCATTGAAGCGGGCATAGTTACAGATCGATACTGATGACCGGTTGAGTAGCTGCGACATTTGATTGAGGTGATCATGTTCTGAGGTCATTCCCTTCGCCGTCAGGCTCGAAAACGAGTACCAGCCCCCGGTTTCTTTCGCCCAGCGTGTGAGCGCACCATGCTGGGCAGGGTCTCGTCTCCCAACGTTGTAGAAATCGACCGGTCGAGCAGCACCATAGGCGTCGAGGTCGTCGTTGCGGTTACAAGGTTGTCCGGAAAAGGCCAACGCATCTGTTGACGGTGCCAAAAAGTGGACCGGTCGACCAAGTGATTGCGAATACTGATCAACGACCGAATGGTGACCAACCAAGACGTGACTGAACCGCCGAGTGACCTCGGTGATGCATTTTGTCGAAGCGAGGATGTCGGTGTTCCAAATCTCGGTTTCGATGAGCACAGCTTTTTTGGCCCTGCTGATCACGTCGAGTGTTTCTCTCAAATGGCAGGTGTCGCCGAGGTCGGCCGAGAAAACAAAGAGCAAATCAACTTCGAGGTCTGGCTCTACTGCTTCGAGATGGACGGTATGTTTTCCGAGGCGGCGCATGAGGTTGATAACTTTCGTACCCAGCCGCGCTTCGAGGGTTATCGCTTTCGGATTGCGTTCGAGCGACCATTGCTGGGCTCCGGTAGCACTCACGATGAGATCCTCGAAGGCCCGCGCGCCCAGGAGCCAGGGTCGCATCTCGTCGCGACCAAGAAACAGCGTTGCTACTTTCACTTCATACCCCGTCATGAGCTGATTTACCTGCTTTTAACCATAGTGACGAACGGTGTAAGTGGTCAATTTGTGGTTGACTCACCGTGTGTTTGCGACACTGTTTGGGCATTCTCACTTTCATCGTCTTTCTCCGGCGGCGGCTTTAGTTGGTGCTGTTGGGTTGTCGACGGTGTGGCGCCCATCTGACGTTGGCCCTGGCCTGTGCGTGTTTCGCCAGGTAACGGGGCACTGGTGCCCCGGTTGTGGCATGACACGGGGCGTGCTGGCGCTGTTTCGTGGTGATGTTTCTACGTCGTTCGCTTATCACCCGTTGGCTGTTGTGCTTGTGATTGAAGCGATCGTATTTGCCATCTGGAAGATGACCGGTCGCTCGATCCCAAGGCTCACCGAACGATCGTGGTTACCCGTTAATTTAATTGCTCTGCTCGTCGTTTTTGCCTACCGATCGACCTATGGATCGTTCCCGGTGCCGGGTTCTCTCGCGTAGCCCGACCGAAAGTCTGACCAGCAGTCTGAGGTTCAGGCTGATGGCTCGTCGAAGACGTTCCGCGCTATGTCAGCTCGTCCGGTGTACACGGCATCGACTCCGATATCGGCGAGTTTTCGCAACGTGGCTTCGTCGTCGATCGTCCACGTAAACGTAGCCATGCCGTGCTCGTGGTTCCATGTGACCGACTCGACCGTCAGTCGATCTTCAGAATACGGGGGTTGACCGATCGGCGACGGCGAACACCAGGTCTGGCCACTTTCGCGTGCTGCGCGCATTACCGAAACCATCGCATCGGTGACCGTGGTGACGACCTCAGGACAGAGTGGTGAGAAGGTGTCGACAGCTTCATCACCGGCAGATCCTACGTACACAGACTTTGTGCGTTTGAGGCGGCGCAACATATCGCACAGTGTTTGTTCAGCACCCGGTACCTTGAACTCAAGCGATGTGAGCCGCTCGGGAAACGTGGTCAAGATGGCTTCGATCGTTGGCACCGTGACCCCGGTTGCCCGCAGGGGGTAATCACCCTTCGGGCCTGCCCATGAAGCAGCTGCGTCGAATCGTTGAATTTCAGCGAGGGTGCTGGTCTCGATCGACACAGAGGTGCCGTCACTAGCGACCAATGCGTCGTCATGAGCTGCGACGAGTATCCCGTCCGAGGTAATTCTCATGTCGGCGTCGATCACATCAGCCCCTACTTCAAGTGCCGCTTTCATCATCTCGATCGTGTTGGCCGGACCTAATTCGGTGCTGCTTGCATGGGCGATCACCATTGGTGTGGCACGTCGAAAAGCGCTAGCCGGGCATGTCCCCACGGCCTCTCGCGTCGATGGAGAACAGCCGCTTGCAAGTAACACGACCAGAGGAAAGCTGAACCATCGCATACCCCATGAAAACACTTGTCGATAGGGTTACATTCCGAAATCCGCTACCTCACGTGGCAAACGTGCTGAACTTTAGGGATGGGCCTTCCCGTTCGCCTTGGGGTTTGTGTACTTCCGACGAGTCGTTGGGCGGACGCCCGGGCTACGTGGATTGATTTGGAAGTCGCCGGAGTCGATCACCTGTGGACATACGATCACCTGTCATGGCGCGACATGCGTGATGGTCCTTGGTTTGGGGCAATACCTTTGCTCAGTGCAATGGCTGCGGTTACTGAAACCGTGACGCTTGGGCCGCTAGTGGTGTCACCTAACTACCGGCACCCAGTGTCGTTCGCCAAGGAAGTCATGACATTGGCCGATATCAGTGGCGGCCGTTTCGTATGCGCAGTTGGTGCAGGAGGCTCGGGAGCCGATGCCACGGTGCTCGGAAACGAACCATGGTCGCGAGCAGAGCGAACTGAGCGGTTCGAAGAGTTCGTTGGAACTATGGTTGAGCTGTTACAGAACGAAACGACAAGTCGTAGTGGTACATATTACTCCTCGAACGATGCTCGAATGATTCCGAACACTTCAGTACCCGTAGGGATCGCTGCGACGGGGCCGAGAGGTTTGAAATTGGCCGCTCGTCACGCCGACTGGTGGATCACCTTTGGCGACGCGCTCCGAGCTTCTGAAATGTCGCCATCTGAATGCCTTGCATCGGTGAATGCTCAAGTGGATGGCCTGAATGACGCATGTCGCCAACAGCATCGTGATCCGTCAGAGATCCGTCGGCTACTACTCGTTGGTGGTTCGAAAGAACCATGGACGGACTCAGTCGAATCGTTCGTGGACCTTGCCAATCGCTATGCCGAGGTTGGTATCACCGACATTGTGCTTCATGCACCACAAAAGGTGAGTATTTATAACCCCGATCCTGTAGTTTTTGAACGAATACTTTCGGCAAACTACTAACCACGACTAGGGTTTCAACCGTGAGGAGTCCTGATGTTCTCTGGGCGCCTCGTTCCAAAGATGGGCACAGGGCGGTAAGGCCCGGGGTGCTCATCGGCGCTTCGTTGCTGAGTTATGTAACGAGCTTCATGCGAGAGCTTGTGTTACTTGCCAAGGGGCAATCCAGCGAAATAGACACCGCAATTTTGGTGCTTTCGGTAGTGGCTTTTCTGGGTACCGTGCTCGGGGTGGCTTTGCCGCTTGGTTCGTTCCGCGGACACCGATGGACACTGGCAGTTACCGCTGGGGTCGCAACCCTTACCGGTGTTGGCTTCGTTATCGGCTCTGCGCTTCCGGTGTTGCTGGTCATCCAAGCGCTCGGTCTTGCCTGGACAACGGTCTTGGTCGTTTCGATGGCGAATCGTCACCGGCAGCTTGCGACTTCGGTCGTAACCACGCTCGCTTCGATCCCAAGCATTTTGTTGCTCATCGCTTCGAAAAACGCTACATCGGGCCGCATCATCTTTGCCTTTGCGGTCGGAACCACAATCCAGGTGGCATGCCTCGCGATGTTGGTTCGCCGACCGTTACGGCCGGCATTCCACGACAGCACGATTAGTGGTTCGCTGACGGTAGTTTTTGCAGCGCTGTTCCAAGGTCAAATGCTGATGAGTCGACTGGTCAGCATCGGTATGCACCCCGGCGTCGCCACCGAGGCCAACGTGACCAACGGAATGGTTGTGGCTGCCGGAATCATTCTCGCCGGGCCGTTCGCTACCCGTGCACTCGCGTCGGTGCCACTCGGGGTTTCGATCAACCGAATCATCATTATTTCGGCGGCCGCAGCCGGGTTGGGCATGCTGGTGATCTCATCAACATTGTTGATTGACGATGCTCGCTTTGTTGACCTTGGGGTTCCGGCGACGTTCCTCGGTCTTCGCTCTTGGCTGCTTGTGTTGCTCATTTCTCTTCCAGCGTTTTGCTACGTGTGGATAGCAACCCGAACGCGGGATGCGAGCTACCTTCGGGTCTTTTCGTGGCTCATTTTGGGGTCTTTGATGCTTCACGCCGGGTTGGCGGCACTCGCACGATTCGTTAAGTTGCCAGACGAATCGGTAGCTTTGGCTGGAGTGATCGCACTTTGGGTGCTTGCAATATCGGTTCGTGCCTACTGGATTCGTGTCGGGGGACATCCTTCCGAACAGGGGCCTCCCCTCACTGAAGGTGATGAGGGTATTGCTCCCTACGCAATCCACGACTAACGTGAAGGTTGACGGAAAATTCTGGGGGTTTTACCATGAGTATCAGATCGAAACATGTAGCTGCCACATCGCACGCAAAGCGTTTTGTGCTCATCGGCGTAAGCGTCGCGGGGCTCATCACATTCGTCGGCGTTTCAACTTCTTCTGGTCAAGCGTTTCCGTATGCACCGACAACACTCAAGCTCATTGATCCGCCGGTTCCTGGACCCGTCGTCACCCTGGCCCCTGTAGTTACTCCTGCACCAATTGTGGCTGATCCCGGTCTGAAATCGGTGGTTACGCTTGCCCCTGCTCCTCTCGTTGCCAAGGCTGGTGCTGAGGTTGCTGGAATCCAGGTTGTTCCTGCTGCTGACCCGGGCCTGGCACCAAAAAAGCCGGTTGCTCAGGTGGCCGGCGTTCAGATTGAAACCAGCCCGGTTGCCCTCACAGGCTCGAATGCATGGCCCGGAGTGGTTGTTGGCCTCGGTTTGGCAGGTGCCGGAGCAGCGCTCCTTGCAGCCTCGCGTCGCCGCAAAAGCGCCTAGGTACAGCTTTCTTACGGAACGCGGCGAGCAGAAAGAGTAGCTGTTGACGATGGCTGAAAGTTGATGCTGAGATCGTGTCCTTGGCCAGTCAACAACGATGTTCCGACCAAATCAGATTGGTCGGTTGTCGAAATCGATACCCGTACGTTGTCACGATTCACCAATGGTTGCGTAAACAGGTCAAGAACGTAAGTGCGCGGATCAACCATTTTCCCGGCGAACGTCAAAGTGACAGAGGTCGATGTTTGTGAAGGTGTTTCCAGGTAGAAACTGAACACATTCCGGCCGAGTTCAACCTCGTTGGTTACTTTCAGCTCAGTTCCATCTTGCCTCTTGGAGGATGTCATCACATAGGGCGAGTAGACCGACACGAACAAGCGACTACTTCCGATCGGTGTGAAGCTACCGTCACCCAAGATGTAAGCCGATTCACCTGATGCTGGCGCACCGTTCGTAAACAATAAGGTTGCGGTTGAAGTGACGTCACCCGTCGCTGGATTGATTGACACATCGATTTGCGTGTCTCTCGTCAAGAAGTAGTCAATCTTGCTTTGCGAAGCATTATTGACAATTACCCCAAAGCTGTCACCCCGCAGTTCGGGCACCGATCCACTTAGATTCAAATCACTTATGTAGTGCTGTTCTGCTGCATTTCGCATCCATACTTGGAGGTGGCGGTTTCGAATAACTGGCCCGAGCGATCGAGCGAGTTTTGACGGACTCGGAACTTGGGTCTGGGTGAGGTCGGCCCAAACCGTGAGAGCAAGCTCTTCAAGAAGTGCGAGGCGTTCCGCCGAAGCACCACCAATCGTGACGTAGGCATCGTGTAACAAGACCTTTGCTGCGTTGTCCGCCGTGAGGGGTTGAGGCCAACTCGGAACGGAAACCGGGCCCAATACGCTCAACAGTGCCTGCAGCGCAATTGGGTCAACGCTCATGACGCCGTCGACCGGGCTACCCCCCGATTGTGTGTACTGGTCGGCGAGCACCGTAGCGGTCGTCGGAAAATCTGGACTCATCGTCAGGTTTGACCAAATACCCGGTGCACCGAAGCGAACGTATCTTGCTTTGTAGTCTTCGGGGGCGTTAAGTACCCGATCCTCTAACGCCAAACCGTTTCCGGTGAGATCCAGTGATCGACCGAATCTGGTGAGCGTAAGCGATCCGTTGTCAGCAACTATTTCGCCAAAATTTCCAATCACGCCGCCACTTCCGCGTGTTTCGGCTGGCGTTGGTACGACAAGTAGGTAGCGGCGCGGACCTTCACCACCTAGAAAACCGGGTAGTCGCGTAAGCGCACCTTCGATGCGTTCGGTCGCTTCGATCGCTGACTCGATGTCGGGCAGGATACTGTTGAGCCGAAATTTTACTTGAGGAAGGAGCCAAGGCGATGGTGACTGAGCAAGGTCGCTTCGAGCATGAAGGAGCACCAAACGTGCCTCGCCGAGTTCGGACCCTGTTACCTCGAATTTCTTCAGATCAAAGCGTCCGGTGTTATCTCGGAGGTCTCCGGGCCGGCTGAGTACAGTTGCCGACTGCGCCGATGCCACGACACTGTGGGCGGTGTTGAGAAGGCCACTGATTTCGCTCATGTTTTGAGCAAGGATCGGGACCAGCAGTCCGAGCTTTGCTGGTCCGGAATCAATACTCCGCTGAGCGAGGTCGATTGCTTTCTGGGAACGGTCGAATTCGGTTACGGCCGACGTCGTATCTCCGTCTGAAGCGGCGGCCACCCCAGCGCGAGCTGAGCGCAATCCAAGTTCGGCGTGTGTTCGGGCCCGAAGAAGCGCCACACCGCCAACGACCGCACAAACGGTGGCCGTCACTGCGAAGATACCGACTCCGACCGCCACAGCGCGACTCGCAGCGCTGCGCTGCTTGTTGGCACTTCGTCGCGTGAGGGCCGAGAGAACCAGAGCTGCAAGAGCGAGAGCGGCAACTATCGATGGAAGTCTTGGCGGCAGGTTTGTAGGAAGTCGCAGCGCACTTTGCGACAACGCGCCACCCACGAAAATACGAAGCAAAGTGCTCTGTTTGGGAAACACGTGACTTGCGGTAGCTACCCCAGCGGCACCGAACGCAAATGCCACACTGGCCAACGACGGGCGACCTGATCCGGAAAACATCGCGTAGATGCTGATGGCAGCGAAGACCCAGCCGACAAGCAACCCGATTCTGGGGCGACAACGACTCATAACGACAACGAAGACCCCAGCTACCAAACACCTAAGCACGGTATCTGCTTGCGGAACTTCAGTCGGTTTCCCACTCGCAAAGTGTCCGCCGACAGCGGAAACACCAACCACCAGGCAGAATGCAATCGTATGTGCTTGGTGTAGTTGGCGAGCCGAAATCAAAACACCGAACAGTGCACCGAGAAATACCCCAAAACCCAACGCAACAACTGCTGTGGGTAAGAGGCCCATGCAGCTAACCCCGAAACTCGGTCATGGTGGCTTCGCCAGCTTCGCTAATTCCATCTCGCTTGAGAACCGAGCTGATCGTTTTGGCCAGCACTTGTAGGTCGAGCTTGAGAGAAAGGTTGTCAACGTAGTAAACGTCCAGTTCGAATCGCTCTTCCCACGGGAGACTATTTCGCCCGCTTACCTGGGCCAGCCCCGTAATGCCTGGCCGAACATTGTGGCGTCGACGTTGGGCGGGGGAGTAGCGCCCGAGGTACTCAACTTTAAGCGGCCGTGGTCCGACCAAACTCATGTCGCCCCGCACTACGTTAAGCAGCTCTGGAAGTTCATCAAGGCTCGTTGAACGCAGAAACCTGCCAAAGCTTGTGAGGCGAATATCGTCTGACAGTAAATCACCGTGTTTGTCCCGAGCATCTGTCATTGTTCGAAACTTAACGATTTCGAACACCGTTTCATGCAGGCCAGGCCGCTGCTGCTTAAAAAGTATCGGTGACCCCAACTTGGCTCGAACAACGAACGCAACGAAAGCGATTACGGGCGCACCGACAGCGAGAACCAGCGAGGAAACAACAATATCGAAAGCACGCTTAATAAAACGGTAGCCGATCATCGGCGTAACAAGGGTGCCAAAGCTTCGATCACTCGGTCAAGATCAGAGTCAGTCATCGACGAACCAGAAGGCAAGCACATTCCGTTTTCAAACAACCGATCGGACAAACCGTTTAGAATCGAGGGGTAACGTTCGAATATGGGCTGGCGGTGCATAGGCTTCCACAGCGGTCGTGTTTCAATGTTGTGGGCCTCCATTGCCAGGCGAACTTCTTCAGTACGGCCGGAACCATGTATTGAAGGGTCAAGCACCAAACACGAAAGCCAATGGTTTGGGCGTGACCATTTGGGAATCGGTTGCCAGGTTAGTCCTGCAACATCTACAAATGCGTGTTGATATTGCTCGAAGATCTCACGCCTTCGATCAATTCGACGTTGAAGCGATTCAAGCTGACCGCGTCCGACAGCTGCGAGAAGATTCGAAAGTCGATAGTTGTATCCGATCTCGGCATGCTCGTAGTGCGCAACAGGTAGCCGTGCTTGGGTAGACAGCGATCGTACGCGTGCAGCCAATTGTTCATCGTCTGTTACAAAGGCGCCACCACCACCTGTTGTAGCAATTTTGTTTCCGTTGAACGATACCGCCGACCACGACCCAAAGCTTCCGCCCCGTTTACCGAACGACACGGTTCCGACAGCCTCGGCAGCATCTTCATAGACGGGCACCCCGTATCGTTCGCAGACTTCAAAGAGGGCAGGCATATTTGGGGTTTGGCCGTATAGGTCAACGGCCAATAGTGCAACAGGCATGGTCTCGCCCGAAGTAACCCTGCGGGCCAACTCTCGTTCGACGAGGCTCGGGTCGATGTTCCAGCTTTGGTCTTCGCTATCGACAAAGACAGGACGAGCACCAACATAAGCAACAGGGTTCACTGACCCAGAAAATGTAAATGTGCTTACTAGTATGTCGTCGCCGCGTTGAACGCCAGAAACAATGAACCCAAGGTGAATTGCTGCGGTTCCACTCGACAACGCCACCGCATGGCGGCGGCCACACCAGTCGGCAATCTGCTCTTCAAATTTCGCCAGGTCAGGCCCGGCCGGAGCTATCCAGTTCGAGTCGAAGGCTGCGATGAGCAACTCTCGTTCCCGTGCGCCAACATCGGGTGGTGAAAGGTGAATCCGCTCCATCACCCCACCCTAGCTACTGCGCGGTTTCGTAGTCGCACAGCACACTCAATGTTGTTCGCAGTTCGTCGGGCTTGACATCAAGGTCGATGTCTCGAACAGCTTCGAAGGAGAGGGCTGGGACGGATGCGTGGGTAATCAGTGGGTGGTGGGGTCGCTCGTCGTTTTCCGTCGTTCCCAGCAGGTCTTCATGGAGCTTCTCTCCGTCTCGTAGACCGGTGTAGACGATTTCTATTGGTCGGCGGCTTCGACGAATCAATGCGTTCGCCATGTCAGCAATTTTCACGGGTGTACCCATGTCAAGCACGAGTACTTCGCCTTGGCTGCCAATGGCTCCGGCCTGGATCACCAGCTGAACAGCTTCAGGTATAAGCATAAAGTATCGGGTGATATCGGGGTGGGTGAGTGTCACCGGGCCCCCACCGGCAACCTGGCTTCGGAAGGTATGCAATACGCTGCCACGGCTTCCCAACACATTTCCAAATCGTACGCTCACGTAGGTTCCGGTGTTGGCCGTTGTGGCCGCAAAGGCTGTGAGTCGTTCTGCGAGACGTTTGGAATACCCCAGTACGCTGGTTGGGTCAGCTGCTTTGTCTGTCGAGATGTTGACGAATCGATCGACGCCGTACTTCATGGCAGCATCGAGTACTGCCCAGGTGCCCCAAACATTGCTCTTAACTGCTTCGGCCGGATACGACTCAAGCAGCGGAAGGTGTTTCAAAGCTGCAGCGTGAAATACGACATGAGGCCGATGGAGATCAAAAATCTCATCGATTCGGGGCGCATCACGGAGGTCGGCCAGCAACATGTTTGGTGTGTCAAGTAACGCTTTTCCTTCGATGGAAAGTTGCACGGCATGCAGTGCTGATTCGTCGCGATCGAGCATCAGTAAAGCTTCGGGGTTGAAGCGAATCAGTTGGCGACATAGTTCGCTTCCGATGCTTCCACCTGCCCCCGTTACCAAAACACGTTTGTCTCGAACGTATGCGGCTATACCTTCGACATCGGTTTCCACTCGTCGGCGACCAAGTAGGTCTTCTTCGGTGAGGTCTTGGATCTGCGACGCATCGGCTCCACCAAATAGGTGGGTCAGTGGCGAAAGCACTTTTACCCTCAGTGGCGGGTCGATCTCGTCGGCAATTGCAAGAACCTCAGCGATGAGCTCGGCTGGTACCGAGGTCATTGCGACCAAGAGGGCGGTTGCACGATATTCGCGAGCCAAGAGGGTGATCATCTGACGGTCGCCTTCAACGTGAATCCCTCGAATTGACAGTCGACGTTTCCCCGGATCGTCATCGATGAGCGCAACCGGAACGTATCGGCCACCCTTGTCGTTAAGAAGATCTTGAACTATTCCAAAGCCTCTGTCGCCTGCGCCATAAATCAATAAACGTTCAGCTTCTTCGGGGTCGGGCCGTCGTCGGGCCTCTTGCACCAGCCGCCATATGTACCTCACTGAAATCATGATGAGTAGGGCGATAACACCCCCTATGAGTACGGCGGAAAGTGGCGTTCGAGGATGAAAAGCGTATTCGGCGCCACAACCAGCGAGAGTCGCCATAAACGCCGTTTTGGTGAGGGCCGCCACCTCATCGAAGCTCCCGTACCGCCAAGCGCCGCGATAGAGGCCGAAGTACCAACCGAAGCCCAGTTGTCCAAGAACGAGGAAACCAATCGCGCGCAGCAGGGTCAGCGTTGAGATTCCAGATCCGGCAATTTGCAGCCGGATGAGCGATGAAAACACAATCGAACACGCCCAAGCCAAAATATCAAAGCTGAGTTTGATGGGGCCAAACCAGCGATGAACCGCTCGTGGAAGCGGTCGACGCATCCAACGGCGCACAAACGAATTCGTTGTTTTCATAGGTTCCGTTGCTCTGTTTCCAGCCCAAAGATGCTTTGCGGGTGGTCAGTCTTGCAGACGAAAATCCCCAAAAACAATGGGAGAACACTGAATCATCATCTTGCGTGAAGGCGAAGGTTCAGCTTGAGTGTCGACATTGCCCCGAAACGTTGCACAGCCCTTTGAGCGAATTGCGTAACAAATCGGGTGACGATTTCACGTCAACGCCGCGGACCGACCCGAAACAGAGTGGCGGAACCGTGCTGTGCACGATGAGGTGGTGAAAGGGTCGCGAATCAATATCTTGAGCGCCGAGTAAGTCTTCGTGCAGTTTTTCGCCTTCGCGCAGGCCGGTATAGACCAATTCGATTGGGCGTCGGCTTCGCCGAATAAGCGCGTTGGCCATGTCAGCAATTTTTACCGGTTCACCCATGTCGAGCACCATCACTTCACCCTGCCGCCCTATGGCACCAGCTTGTATGACGAGCTGAACAGCTTCAGGAATCAGCATAAAGAAACGAGTTATATCTGGATGAGTAAGCGTAAGCGGGCCACCCTCAGCAATTTGACTTCGGAACGTGTGCAACACGCTTCCACGACTCCCAAGAACATTTCCAAACCGTACGCTCACATACGTTCCGGTAGTAGCGGTATCTGCGGCGAAGGCCGTCAGCCGTTCAGCGAGTCGCTTTGAATACCCGAGCACGCTCGTCGGGTCGGCAGCCTTATCGGTTGATATGTTCACGAACCGTTCAACGTCATACTTCATGGCAGCTTGCAGAACCGTGCTGGTGCCCCATACGTTGCTCTTAACCGCTTCGGCCGGATATGACTCGAGCAGGGGAAGATGCTTAAGTGCAGCGGCATGAAAGACCACTTGCGGGCGATGAAGATCAAAGATTTGATCGACTCTTGGCTGGTCGCGAAGATCGGCCAAAATCACGTTTGGCGTGTCAAGTAGGGCCCGACCTTCAAGGGTTAACTGCACGGCATGAAGGGCCGATTCGTCGCGGTCGAGCATGAGAAGTTCCGCTGGCTGGTGAGCCACAAGTTGACGGCAAAGTTCGCTGCCGATGCTTCCCCCAGCACCGGTAACGAGTACCCGTTTGCCGCGCACATATGCTGCTATCGATTCGACGTCAGTATCGATGCGTCGTCGGCCAAGAAGGTCTTCTTCGGTGAGATCTTGTATCTGCGATGAGTCAGTCCCGAAGAGCTCCGCAAGTGGTGATAGCACCTTCACTTGAAGAGGCGGGTCGCAACTGTCAGCGATTGCAAGTACTTCACGCATGAGGTCCGCCGGAACCGACGTCATTGCGATGAGAAGCGACGATGCTCGGTACTCGCGGGCCACCAGTCCAATTGAAGCACGCGACCCGCGTACGTGTATGCCGCGTATGGTCAGTCGACTTTTCGTTGGGTCGTCGTCGATAAACGCAACCGGCACGTACTGACCAACTTTATCGGTGAGCAGGTCTTGGACGATGCCGAACCCTCGGTCACCGGCACCGTAAATGAGTAAACGCTCAGCGTCCGTCGCTTCTGGTCGACGTCGAAGTTCTTGCACCAGCCTCCATACATAGCGAGTCGAGATCATGATGAGTAACGCGAAACACGAACCAATAAAAAACGCAGAGAGCGGTACTCTTGGGTTACGGAAAAGTTCAGAAATTCCACCGATGAGGGTGGCAAATCCCACTGTTCGCGTCAACGCAGCTACTTCGTCGAAGCTTCCATAACGCCATCCGCCTCGGTACAAATTGAACTTCCAGCCAGAGGCAACCTGCGCAAGCGTGACAACGCCGATCGCCCGTAAAACCGTGGTGTTAGACATCCCAATTCCAGCAATGCGATAGCGCACTATCGCAGCACAGATAAGGGCTGTAGCCCAGGCAGCGACATCGAGCCCTACCTTGATTGCACCGAACCAACGGTGAAACGTTCGAGGTAGCGGTAGACGTAGTAGCCGGGCAAAAATGGATGATGCAGTTGTCACAGGTCGTCGCCCCCCTTTGACCTTTAGCGCTCCGTTGCGCACTCCCAGTCTGACAGAGTCAAAACACCCAAGAGTCACCAAACCGAATAGCACCACTATGAGTGGTATTTCAAAGGTGCGGTGATCGTCTTATTACGTCGGAACACACGAGCAAAACAGGTTTCGGTCACCGTGAACGTTGTCGACCCGGCCAACCGGCGGCCAATACTTTCCACCCGTTTTGAGCGACGCAACTGGGTACGCCGCATCTTCTCGGCTGTATCCATGTTTCCAGTCATCAGCAGCGATACTCAGCGCGGTATGTGGAGCATGCTTCAGCGGGTTGTCATCGCGGTCCCACTCGCCTTGTTCGATCAGGGAAATTTCGTGGCGAATGCTGATCATTGCGTCACAGAACCGGTCGAGTTCTTCGAGCGATTCACTCTCGGTAGGTTCAACCATGAGCGTCCCAGCTACCGGAAAGCTCAGTGTTGGCGCGTGAAAGCCGTAGTCGATGAGGCGCTTCGCGACGTCTTCAGCACTCACGCCCGTCGCCTCTTTAAGCTCACGTAGGTCGAGAATGCATTCGTGCGCAACGCCTCCACCGACGACACCGGCTGATCCACTGTGAAAGCGAATGTCGTAGTGCGGTGCGAGCCGAGCCGCTACGTAGTTGGCGTTGAGGATTGCTACTTCTGTGGCCGCAGTGAGCCCAGCTGACCCCATCATTCGGATGTACATCCAACTAATAGGTAGAACCCCAGCGTTACCCAACGGGGCAGCTGACACCGCACCGACACGTGGGCCATTCGGCGTCGGTGTCGTGGTCGTGATGTGGTGAGGCAGAAACGGAACAAGATCATCGACCACACAAACTGGGCCAACGCCTGGCCCGCCACCACCGTGGGGGATGCAGAACGTTTTGTGAAGGTTCAGATGACTGACGTCGCCTCCAAATTCTCCGGGCCCGGCAAGACCGACCAAAGCATTCATGTTGGCCCCGTCGATGTACACCCGACCCCCATGGTCATGAACCAGCGCGCACAGTTCTCTGACACGATTATCAAACACCCCGTAGGTCGATGGGTACGTGATCATTGCGGCCGCCAAATTGGCAGAGTGAAGCACGCATTTGGCCCGTAAGTCGTCGATATCAATGTTGCCCCGCTCATCGCAAGCAACAACAACGACCTTCATGCCAGCCATCTGCGCGCTGGCCGGATTCGTTCCGTGGGCAGATTCGGGAATGAGACAAACGCTGCGATGGTGTTCACCCATGGCGCGGTGATACGCGCGAATAGTGAGAAGGCCGGCGAACTCACCTTGAGAGCCAGCATTGGGTTGTAGTGACACACCGGTATAACCGGTCACCTCTGCCAACCAACTACAGAGCTGTCGATCAAGTTCGTGATAGCCAGCCTGTTGTTCAGCTGGTGCAAACGGATGCATGTTCGCGAACTCGGGCCACGTGATTGGAAGCATCTCGCTTGTGGCGTTCAGTTTCATGGTGCACGAGCCAAGCGGGATCATGGTTCGGTCAAGGGCCAAGTCTTTATCTGAGAGCGAACGTATGTAGCGAAGCATCTGGGTTTCAGAGCGGTGTGTGTTAAATACCGGATGACTCAGAAACGAGGTTGTGCGTCGCTGCGGTTCAGGAATGAGCGACGGTGAACGTACTGCTGTGGTGTCGAAGTCGGGGATGTTTCCGGGGGTCAACGCAAACCACGACCAAATCCTTTCAACATCTGCGCGCGTACATGTTTCATCCAAACTGATTCCGATTTCTGAGTTTGAAGTGCGGCGCAAATTTGCTCCGCCTTCGATAGCCGTAGCCAAAATCACCTCGGTGTTTTCTCCTGAATCGACGGTGATGGTGTCGAATGCTGTTGCTCCGCTGATGCCCCACCCTATGGAACGCAAGCCAGATGCGAGAATGCTCGTGAGTTGTGCCGTTCGGTTGGCAATTCGGCGCAGCCCGTTCGGCCCGTGGTAAACGGCATACATACTGGCCATCACCGCCAGTAGAACTTGCGCCGTACAAATGTTTGACGTCGCCTTCTCACGGCGAATGTGCTGTTCACGGGTTTGTAACGCCAAACGATACGCGGGCTTACCATGTGCATCAACGCTCACCCCAACGAGCCGGCCGGGAAGCGACCGCTTGTGGGAATCGCGGCAGGCGAAGAACGCGGCGTGTGGGCCGCCACCGGCCATGGGTACGCCAAATCGTTGGCTATTTCCTACAACGATGTCGGCTCCCCATTCGCCTGGTGGCCTCAGAAGCGTGAGGGCAAGCAGATCGGTTGCGACGATCACGAGGGCGCCCTGTTGGTGAGCGCCGTCAACGATTGGTTGGATATCGTTGATGACCCCGGTGGTTGACGGGTACTGCGCAACAACGGCAAAACAATCAGTGGTTTCGATAAGGAGTGTAAGTGAACCTACGATTACTTCAATGTCGAGGGGTTCGCAACGGGTCTTGATCACAGCAATGGTTTGCGGGTGGCAACCATCATCGACCAGAACTACTTCGCTGGTTGACTTGCTGACCCGGTGGGCCAACATGATGGCTTCTGCGGCAGCGGTTGCTTCGTCGAGCATTGAAGCATTTGATATGTCCATTGCGGTGAGGTCGCACACCATGGTCTGAAAATTGATCAGAGCTTCAAGGCGTCCTTGGGAAATTTCTGCCTGGTACGGCGTGTAGGCGGTGTACCAGGCCGGGCTTTCAAGAATGTTGCGTTGAATGACAGCCGGTATGTGACACGGCGAATACCCCTGTCCGATAAATGACCTCAACACCGAATTGCGGTTGGCGATCATGCGTAGTTCACTCAGCGCGTCCTGCTCGGTCACCGGCTCTGGAAGCATCATGGGGTGTATCCGCGCTATTGATGGAGGCAGCACCTCGGCGATAAGCTCGGCCCGGCTTGACACCCCAATGACCCGAAGCATCGTTGCTTCTTCCTCGGCATCGATACCGATATGTCGGCCAGTGAATTCTGTGGCGAACTCAAGTTCTCGCAGTTCATCGAGTGCACTCATGGCAGCGTCGTGAGGTAGGTGGTGTAGGCGGCTTCGTCCATCATGCCGTCAAGCGCGGAGGGGTCGACGCCAGAGAGTTTAAAGAACCACCCGGCACCCTGTGGGTCTGAATTCACCGTGGTTGGGTCAGTCGACAGGGCGTCGTTGACTTCAGTTACGGTGCCGGCGACCGGACAGTAAATGTCGCTTACGGCTTTCACCGATTCAACGACACCGGCGTTTCCTCCTGCATCAATCGCAAAACCGACAGTCGGAAAATCGACGAACACGACGTCGCCAAGTGCTTCTTGGGCGTGGTCAGTGATGCCAACCGTAGCGTTGCCGGCCTCATCAATGGTGATCCATTCATGTTCTGGGGTGAAGTATGTGGTCATGATTGCTCCGAGTCAGGTGAGGTGCTAGTGGTTGGTGTGCGTACAGAAGGTCTGCGTACATATTTATGTGGCACAAACGGCATGGTTGTTATGGCCATGAGAACCTGTTTGCCGCGTACCTCGGCGAACACTGAACCCTTGGTGGGGGCGGCAGCGCTGGCTGTAGCGAGTTCAGTATCGAGATAGGCCATTGCGATGGGTCGGCCAAGCGTTGGCGTGACGGTGCCACTCGTAACTCTGCCGACTTGTACGCCGTGATGATTCACAATCGTTGCGCCTTCACGAACCGGGACACGTTCATCAGAAGTAAGCCCAACCCTTCGGCGAGTCGGCCCGCTGGTGAGTTGGTGTTCGATTATCTCGGCGCCCGGGTAGCAACCTGCTCGCTCACCGCCAGCGCGACGTACTTTGGGAATGGCCCAGGTCAGTGCAGCCTCAATCGGAGAAGTATCAAGCGAGATGTCGTGCCCATGGAGGCACAAACCGGCTTCGAGTCGAAGTGTGTCGCGTGCCCCCAGCCCGGCGGGTGCCACATTGGCAATGTTCAGTAAGAATCGGGCGAGGTGCTCGGCTGAATTCGTCGGAACCGATATCTCAAATCCGTCTTCTCCGGTGTAGCCCGACCGAGTGGTGAAGCAATCGATTCCGTCGAGCGAGAGAAACTCGCCCGTCATAAAGATCAGGCTGTCGACCGCCGGGTCGAGGCTGCGAATAGCTGACACTGCCAGCGGCCCCTGTAACGCAACGAGTGACTGGTCGGCGAGAGGCGTGATGGCGATCGAGGGCGGAAGGGCCGCCCGGAGGTAGTCAATGTCTGCTTCAGCATTCGATGCGTTCACCACCATGAACACGTCGCTGTCTCGCCTGGTCACCATGCAATCGTCACGAATCCCACCGGATTGCGTCGTCAAGAGCCCGTATCGCTGCTGAAACGGGGCCAGACCAATCAGGTCAGCGGGGATGACGCTCTCAAGGGCCGCCAACACTGCGTGGGTACCGTCCGCAGATCGAAGACTGAGTTGCGCCATATGCGACACGTCGAACAACGAAGCAGCTGCACGACAATGAAGATGTTCTGCTGCAACACCTGTCGGGTACTGAACCGGCATCGACCATCCGGCAAAGGGAACCATTCGACCACCCAATTCCTGATGAAGAATATGAAGGGCGGTACAGCGGAGTGGGCTGGCACTTTCGGGCACGGGTTTACCTCGGTTTTCGGGTTCAGGGCATCGGGAACTGAGCTTTTTGCTGAGTTGCTTATGGGATGCCGCGCTGTCCGTGATACCTGAGAGATTCGCAAGCACGAGTGCTCGTTGCCCCTTCGGTGGGCTCACTCGTTGGTGAGCCTCTCTCCAGCGAGGAACGTAAGTTGCGTAACTAACTCACGCCTTGTCAGTCCTCTTTGCCTGAGCGTTCGAACCTGGCCGGTGACGGTTTGGGCCCTGCGCCGTCGGCGCCTTCCTCGAGGGAAGGTCTCTTCTGACAAGACGTACGGTAACGACCTGAGCACTAAGAATCAACCACTGCAGCCAAAGTTGTACGAGAAATAAAGATTTCTCAGTCAACGAACCCCGATGAGGGGTGGTGGAAAATAGCGAGTGCGTCGTGTGGGGCTCGAACCCACGACCGGCGGATTAAAAGTCCGATGCTCTACCAGCTGAGCTAACGACGCCTCTCTAATGTAGTGCTCGTGAAACACGTCCTCGTCCTAGAACACGAAGCAGATTCCGGAATTGGGCTTTTCGCCGAAATTTTTTCTCGGGAAGACTTGATTGTCACGACGCTTCGACCGGGTACCGACGCCCTTCCATCGAGTGCCGGCGGCTTTGATGCGTTGGTCGTCCTTGGCGCAAGCCCGTCAGTGAACGACCCCGGTATTCGCGGTTGGTTTGACGCCGAGCTTGCATTGATGAAAGCGGCCGACCAGGGCGAGGTTCCGATTTTTGGCATTTGTTTTGGGGCCCAGGCGTTGGCTGTCGCACTCGGCGGAAGTGTTGAGCGTTCAGCGATTCCTGAATACGGCTGGAAAATGATCGACTCAAATGCGCCATCGGTCATCTCGGAAGGTCCCTGGTTTCAATGGCATGTCGACACGATCATCGCCCCTCAGCAAGCGGAAATTCTGGCGACTTCAGACAGCGGCGTGCAGGCCTATCGAGTGGGCCGCCATTTGGCCGTTCAGTTTCATCCGGAAGCTGATGTGCAACAGGCGAGTGAATGGCCGATGTCTGATGTTGGTGGTCAGATCGCAAGCGGAATGTCGACTGACGAACATATTGCGATCACTCGCGCCATGTCACCTGATTCGGCGTTGCGTGCGGCAGCGCTCTGGGACGCATTTGTCGACGGCGCAGATTCGTAGGAGCCAATGCCTAGATGTTTGGGCCCAGGCGCGCAACTACCCGCCTTCGGCGGGTAGGCGGGTAGTCACTTCAGCCGGGAGTCGGGCGGACGACTCAACCGGTAGCAACTAAATGTTAACCCAAAGTTTCGAAAGTCTCAATCCCCCAGAGCAAGAAATTTGAAGGATTTCGTCTGGTTGTAAAACATCGTTTGTAAACAAAAGGCACACGAAGGGGGCACGGCTAATCGACGATTTGCGAAACGATGTAACAACCAAATCGTTCGTTGAACAGTTGAACAAAATAAACTCATTCGATCGGACTAAAACCGCACACGATCGTCGAGCCATGCATCGATAAGTGCACGTGAAATGGTTACGGCCGGTGGAATCATTGGCTTACCTCGTTGGGCCATCGGCCGACTATCGCTTCGCGCGTCCAACATTGTTTGACGATCGAACCACGCCACGTCGTCCATCTCAATTGGATGCGGAACCACGTTGCCTGAGTGATACTCGGCATGAAAGCCAACCATGACCGATCGAGGAAATGGCCAGGGCTGTGAGCAAAAGTACTGAACCCGACCAACGCGAACCCCAGCTTCTTCATACGTTTCTCGGGCAACTGCGTCTTCTAAAGACTCGCCAGGTTCAACAAAACCGGCGAGCGTTGAATACATATTCTGCGGCCAGATCTTCTGTCGTCCCAAGAGACATCGATCTCCGGCGGTATCGATGATCAGCATGATGACAGCCGGATCCGTTCGGGGCCATTGCACGGTTGAGCAGTCGACACACTTCCGCTCGTGTCCACCAAGATTGGCAACCAGATGGCCTCCGCACACCGGGCAGTGACGGTGGGTTGACTGCCACTGGGTCATGCCGGAAGCAAACGCGGCAACGTTAGCGAGGTCTTCGTCGAGGCCACTAGCCGCCTCTCGCAGCCCGGTCAGTTTCGCGTCGGGGTGATGCTCAGCAAGTTCTGCTTCCACAAGCGCCCGGTCTTCATGGGAACGATCGAGCGCCCAATGAACATGACCGTCGAGGTCACCAAGCAGCACCCAATCGTTTGGTCGCGGTGCAATGGCGGCAGCGAGGCTCGCTAGGTTTCCGTCGGAAATGGCCACCTGTCCGTTCCACACGACGTGTACCTGCCCTGTTGCTTGAGCCTCAACCAACCAAGCCTCGTCAGCTCGTTGGTCGTGCAGGCGATCAAGCCGACCGCCAGATAGCGTCGTTCGGTGCAAAGGGGTGGTGCGGTGCAAGGGTTCAGTCGACACGCCTTGACCGTATCTGACAACCTGCGCTGGTCGGTCACACTTGTGCGATGCCCTATGCCGACACCCTCTTCGACATAGTTAACGATAGCGACCAGGTGGTGGGTACTGACCTTCGATCCCGTATGCGCGCAGATAATCTCTTGCATCGATGTACCGCGGTGTTGGTGCTTCATCCGACGACGGGTTCGCTGCTTGTTCATCAACGATCTCGGTTCAAAGATGTTTGGCCGCTGCGGTGGGATGTGGCAGCCGGTGGTGTGGTTGAGGTGGCGTTTCATGAAGGACCGTTTGTCTTTACTGATGGCGAAATTGAGCAAACTGCCTGGGTGACACCGTTGGAATTAAGAAGTCGGCTCGGGTCAGACGTTTGGTGCCTTGACTCAGTTCGTGTTGCCCTTCCCTT
Source organism: Acidimicrobiia bacterium (assembly GCA_031430595.1). Taxonomy (GTDB): domain Bacteria; phylum Actinomycetota; class Acidimicrobiia; order Acidimicrobiales; family JANYDT01; genus JANNBN01. Next base: position 48,521 of record JANPBU010000047.1, on the reverse strand, counting down.
TTTGGCCGAATATTCGCCAGAATGGAACGCAGCCATTCATATGTCGTGACAGCCTGTGGTTATGACCGATCTTTTACTTCGCGATGCCCGGCTCGTCGCCACCGTTGATGACCTACGTCAAGAAATTCCGGGTGGGTGGGTTGCCATAACCAACGGGAAGGTGAGCGGTGTGGGAAGTGCCGGCTCCGAGCCCCTCAATGCTGCCGAAACGGTGTCTGTGTCGGGATGTCTCGTGACACCCGGGCTGATTAACACCCACCATCACATCTACCAAAACCTCACGCGTTCGTATGCTCCAGCCGTCAACGGAACCTTGTTTCAGTGGCTCACGACGTTGTATCCAATGTGGAGTCGACTTGACGAAGAGGCCGCCTACATTTCCGCCTGGGTTGGTTTGGCTGAACTTGCCGTGGGTGGCTGCACCACGTCGATGGATCATTTGTACGTTCACCCGCGTGGTGGCGGCGACTTGATTGCTGCTGAAATCAAGGCTGCCCAAGAGTTAGGTTTTCGATTCCATCCGACGCGAGGTTCGATGAGTCTCAGCCAAAAAGATGGTGGGCTTCCGCCTGACTCTGTCGTGCAGACCGATGACGAAATTCTGTCGGAATCGCAACGGCTCGTAACAACCCATCACGACAGGTCGCACGGTGCCATGGTTCAGATAGCGCTGGCCCCGTGTTCACCATTTTCGGTGACCCCGGCACTCATGAAGGCGACTGCCGAACTCGCTGAAAAACTCGATGTGCGCTTACATACCCATCTTGCTGAAGACGCAGATGAAGATACCTTTTGCCTGGAACGATTTGGCCGACGCCCAATTGAACAATTTGAGGAAGTTGGCTGGGGTACCAGTAGGTCATGGGTCGCTCATTGCGTGTTTCCGAACGAGGCTGAAGTTGTGCGTTTGGGTAAATGGGGTACGGGGGTTGCGCACTGCCCCAGCTCAAATTTGCTGCTCGGAAACGCTCGAATTGCACCTGTTCGCGACCTCCGACGTGCCGGTGTGCCAGTCGGTCTTGGCTGCGACGGGTCGGCCTCGACTGACTCGGCTTCGTTGTGGATGGAAGCTCGCAACGCCATGTTGATTGGCCGGATGCGACACGGACCCGATCAGATGTCGGCCCGTGACGCCCTTGAGATTGCTACCAGGGGTGGTGCCACGTGTTTGGGTCGTGACGCTGAACTCGGGCAACTCAGTGTCGGCGCCGTTGGTGACGTTGTGGTTTGGCCCATGGATGGGTTGCAGTTTGCGGGGGCGTGGAGTGACCCGATCGACGCATGGCTTCGATGCGGCCCGACGGCGGCGAAGCACACCGTAATCAATGGGAAATTTGTTGTTCGAAACGGTGAGTTGGTGGCTAACGACCTCGATCAAAAGTTGGTGTGGCATCGCAGAGTTGCCGAAGCCATGCAACAGAAGATGTGAGACTGATCAGTATGAGTACTTTGATGTTGTTACGCCATGGTGAAAGCCAGTGGAATGTCGAGAACCGTTTTACCGGGTGGGTCGATGTTGATCTCACCGAGAAGGGCGTCGAGGAAGCATCGCATGGAGGCCGACTTCTCGCTGAAGCCGGCGTTCTGCCCGATGTCGTTCACACGTCATTGCTTCGTCGGGCGATCCGAACTACGAACCTTGCCCTTGAGGCATGCGATCGTCATTGGATTCCGGTTCAGCGGTCATGGCGGTTGAACGAGCGTCATTACGGCGATTTGCAGGGCCGCGACAAGGCCGAGACATTGGCTGCATTCGGCGATGAACAGTTCTTGATTTGGCGTCGTAGCTTCGATGTTCCACCGCCGGCCGTGTCACTCGAATCGGAGTATCACCCGTCGCACGATGCCCGGTACGCAGACCTTCCGCCCGAAGTTTTGCCAGCAACGGAATGCCTTGCTGACGTTTTGGATCGTATGTTGCCATACTGGCAAGACTCAATCGTGCCCGATTTGCGAGCTGGCAAAACGGTGATGGTTGCGGCCCACGGCAATAGTCTGCGGGCGCTCGTCATGCATTTGGATCGACTCACAAAAGATGAAGTTGTCGCGCTCAATGTTCCGACCGGAATGCCGCTGCGTTATGAACTCGACGCCAACCTTCGACCGGTGTCGAGCGGTTACCTTGACCCCGAAGCCGCAGCGTCTGCCGCTGCCGCGGTGGCAAATCAAGGAAAGAAGTAGGCCTTAGACAGCCCCGTTTCGCACTAATTGGAGGAATTCCGGCTTAACAAGCCGGAATTCCTCCAATCAAGCGCTTGGTTCCTAGATTTGGCGGCGCTTAAGCCGACCGCTGAACAGGATAGCGAGACCGAGCGTCATCAGGCCAGCACTGATCATCAGCAGGGTCGCCGAGTTTTGGCCGGTTACCGGAAGGGTGCCTTCGGTTGACTGGGCGATGGTTTTGCCGAGTACCTTCACCTGAAGCACGGTTGTTGGCGGCTCGGTTGTCGCCACTGGCGTGGTGGCGGTAGCGAGAATCGTGGCTGACAGTACCGATGCAGTTGGCAACGGTGCGGCCGAAGCAGCAGGTGCCGAAACGGGCGGAGTCGTCGTCGGTGCCTGTGTAACTGGTGCCTGTGTAACCGGCGCCTGTGTCACCGGCGGAACGATGAGCACAAGGGTTGTTGCTGCACCCGTGGGTGTTGTTGGTAGTGCGGTGGTGGTGATGCAGGCGGGGTCGGATGCGGTGAGGGTTGGTCCAGTGGCTACGCCATTGACCGATTGTTGGGCGGTGACGGTTGCGGTGCCGCATGTTGGTGTGGTGTTTGTGGCGTTCGGGGTGTTGCAGGTGTTGTTGGCGTCGGTTGCTGTGGTGTAGGTGGTTGTGGCTCCGGGTGCGAGGTTGCCGATGGTTTTGTTGCATCCGGGGATGGTGTCGGTGACGGTGACGTTGGTGAGGTCGGTGGTTCCGCAGTTGGTGACCACGATTTGGTATTCGGCGGTGGTTCCGTTGGCGATGAGTGCTGCTGCTTCGGGGGTTTGCGCGTCGAGGAACGGTCCGGTGGTGCCTGTTTGACGGACGTAGCGTTTAATCGTTACGCAGGGGGTCGCCGCAAGAGTTGTGGTCGTTGTCGCAGCCGTCGTAGTGGTTACGTCAGGAAGTGCGGTGGTGGTCGTGGTCGTGGTGGTACTCGTCGTAGTTGTTGCCGCTGGTTGGATGGTGTAGCAAAATCCAATCGGATGTACCGAGTTGTAGTTTCCGTCATTGGCGGCGGCAGAGACAATCGACGAATGCACAAAATCAACGGTTCCACCGTTTGTCACGATATCCGGTAGGGACCCCGTTGCGGTTCCTTCTATGACTCGATCTGGAACGTCAGCGGTCAGTGCGGTTTGAACGGTTGGTGATCCAATGATTTCAACAGCCCACTGCTCGAAGAGCTGCGTGGTGGTAATCCGAGTTTCATATCCATCCCAGGAGAGATAGTTAACAATTCGTAGTGTGCCTGCCGGAACTGCAATGTTCGTGCTGATTCGGGTTCGCGGATCAATTGCAAACAGTCTTACTAGCGGTTGGGTAGATGGGTTGATCACCTTGGTAGACCCAGCCGGACAATCGATGGTGGTGGGCCGAACAGGTGGAGCAGCCGAAGCCGGTAACGCTGCCACCCCCACTGCCATCGCCGCCATGATTGCTGAAGCGGAAAGTATGTTTCGAATCATCACTCACTCCTGAGTATCGGTTCCTAGCGGAACCCACCGAAGATGGTATGCGAACATTCTTCTGTATCCCGGCTTTTCAATCGCCAAAAGAAGAAATTCACTCTTATTTGTGACGAAATGCCTAGCAAACCCATTGTTGACTCAAGGAATTTAACCTGCCTGCTTGGCCAACGACCTTTTGAGTGGAGGTCCTAGGTCGCCACGCCCGGTGACGGTCACGCTTTCTAAACCCAGCCAGCTCGACATGATAATAAGTTCGCTGGCGAGCTCGTTCACTACTTCGGCTATCTGAATTCCGGGTTCACCCCAACCAGCCTGTACCAACAAGGTGTTGGCCTTGCGGTCTGATTTCAGGTCGACGCGCGCTACCAATGCTTCACCGAGAAGGAATGGCAATACGTAGTAACCGTATTGCCGCTTTTCTTGAGGAACGTAAATCTCAATCCGGTACCTCATGCCGAACAGGCTCTCTGTGCGCGTACGTTCCCAGATCAACGAATCAAACGGTGAAAGCAGTGCCCGTGCCGTCACTCGGCGAGGAACAGCGGCTGCAGGGTGAAGGTAAGCAGGCTTACTCCAGCCCTCGACCTCAACTTGAATCAATCGGCCTTCCTCAACGAGTTCGTCGATGCGGGGTTGGGCCTGTTTCAACCGGAAGTAGTCATCGATATCTGTGCGCGTACCAATTCCGTGACTGGCCGCCGAGAGCATAAGCAACTCGCGGTGAGCCGCTTCAACGGTGGGGGTAGGAAGCGCCCGAATTGAAGCCGGGATGATGTGCTCGAACGCAACGTATTCGCGTTCGAACGATTGAGGTCGACGTCGAGCCGAAATTCGACCGCACCAAAAGAGAAATTCGAGTGCCACCTTTTCGTCACCCCAACTCCACCACGAGCCGGCTTTCGTGGTTCTTGGCGGGGCCAGATCTGAAGCTGCAATGGGTCCTTGGGTAACAACTGCTTTGTACACGGTTTCGATAAAGTCTGGTCGTTCTCGCCCCAGTCGAATTAAACCGCCCCAACCCGTTTCTAGTTTTCTCGCCCCGTCCATTCGCCAACGAAGCAGAGGTTCGGTTTCGACGGGTAGCAGTGATGCTTCATGAGCCCAGTATTCGAAGAGTTCGCCGCTGCTGATCATTGACGGAATGAGGTCGCGACGGTGGGGGCCGAGCCGCGCGAACACCGGAAGTTCTTGGCTGCGAGTCAAGACGTTGACGCTGTCAACTTGGATAATGCCCAACCGATTGATGACTCGGCGCAGGTGTCGCCGATCGGCAGCCATCGGGGTTGGACGCTTATCGCTAAAACCCTGTGCGGCCAATGCGATTCGCCGCGCTGTTGCTAACGAGATCTGTTCAGGTCGCCGCGTCATGCAGCGAACACTAGTTCGGTTACGCCTCGGTTGCTTGGTTGCGCGCTTCAACCATCAACTGGGCTGCTGTCACTTTTCGATCACACGAGTGGCTTGATCCGATTTCGACGAATGACCGAATTGAATGAAGCGAAACCGTGATTCGCAGCGCTACCTCAGCCATGTCGGCGTCAGGGTTTTCCAAATCAAGTCGATGGATCACTAACCCGAAACTTCCATCGTTGAGTCGACCTACGTGGTCGCCAGCGCGCAGGCTTTCTTCGAGACGCCGAGCCATACGTACGATGGCCTCGTCGGTAGAAATTTCGTCTGGGTGCGTAACGTTCGCGATGATGACGCCGACGGGTTCGTTTGACTGAATCGATTGGGTGAGTAGTAACTCAAACATCCGCTGATTCGGCGTTGCGGTCAGTGGGTCGTGGTGGTCGTGCAGACCAATGCTGTGTTCGAGTTTCACCCGGTCGGTCACATCGTGAAGTGTGAACACAGTTGCGCCGACTTCGGGGTCGTGCCGAAGATCGCCGATGGTGGCATCGATCCAGATTCGTTCTCCATCAACGTTTTCCATTGGCAGTGCGTGGAGCGTGGCGAAGTGCCCCCCAGCCTGTTCGGCCGCAGTTTGAAGCTCGTCAAGTAGCTCGTATGTTTCGGTTCCGAAAAGCTCGGTCAGCGACCGGTCAAGGCAGAGTTCTGGTTCCCAGCCAAGCAATGTGCGAACGGAAGGCGTTGCCGAACGAACAATTGAACCTCGTAGTAGAAGTACTGCGTCGTCACTCTGGGCCATTCGGCTGGTGACTCGACTGTCGTGGCGGCGGCGGCCACCTTCGAAAAGTGCAATCGTCGATTGGCGTTGTTTCATTGGTACTTTCATCGGCAAATTAGGGGCTGCAGTTGAGGTGGGGACGTAGTTGAGATCTGGACCGTTGACGTCAGCTACATTTCTTGCTTGAACACTCGTCAGACCGTATTCGTTGTTGACTTCGGAGCCCAATACGCGCAGCTCATCGCACGGCGGGTCCGCGAACTCAACGTTCACTCGGAAATAGTTCCCCCCACGCTGTCACCAGCGGAAATCTTGGCCCGAAAGCCAATTGCGATTATCTTGAGTGGCGGTCCTGCGAGCGTACATGTCGCCGGGGCCCCGACCATCGATCCGGGGGTGTTTGATCTCGAAATACCTATTTTTGGTATTTGTTACGGGGTTCAGTTGATCGCCCGGGTGTTAGGTGGTTTGGTCGCCAATACGGGTCGAGGCGAATACGGCCGAACGGTATTGACTGTCACCGATGCTGACTCGGCACTGCTGAGGGGCCAGCCCGTTGAGCAAGACGTTTGGATGAGCCATTTTGACTCGATCCAAACGTTGCCCGAAGGCTTTGTAGCTACTGCTCGAACAAACGAAATTCCGATCGCTGCGATCGCGTGCGACGAGCGCAAGATTCACGGGGTCCAATACCACCCCGAGGTTAAGCACACCGCGTTTGGCCAAGATGTGTTGCGACATTTCCTCTTCGATGTTGCCGGCTGCGATGGAAGTTGGACCAACGAGTCGATCATTGACACCCAGGTTGCCGCTATTCGGGCGAAAGTCGGCACCGATAAAGTTATGTGTGCCTTGAGTGGCGGCGTCGATTCTGCAGTTGCCGCTGCGCTTGTGTATAAAGCGATTGGTGACCAACTCACGTGCGTGTATGTCGATACCGGCCTGATGCGCGAGGGCGAATCTGACCAGATTGAAGAAACGTTTGCTGACCATTTCGGTGTGCGCTTGATCCGGGCCGATGCTGCCGAACGGTTTTACTCAGCCCTTGAAGGTGTTGACGAGCCCGAACGGAAACGTAAAATTATTGGTGAGCAGTTCATTCGGGTATTTGAAGAGCAAGCCAGGGCCTTGTCAGATGACGGTTGTAAGTGGCTGGTGCAAGGAACGCTGTATCCCGATGTGATCGAGTCCGGCGGTGGTCATGCCTCTACGATTAAGAGCCATCACAATGTAGGCGGGCTTCCAGACGATATGGATTTTTCCCTGATCGAACCGCTACGTGAACTGTTCAAAGATGAGGTTCGAGCGGTAGGAACCGAGCTTGGATTGCCCGATGAAATCACTTGGCGTCAACCGTTCCCGGGGCCTGGGCTTGGTGTTCGCGTCGTTGGTGCCATCACTCGGGAACGGGTGGAAATTGTTCGGGCTGCTGACACGATTGTTCGAGCCGAAGTTCGTGCTGCCGGGTTAGAGCGCGAAATTTGGCAGGCCTTCGCAGTGCTTCCCATCGTGCGTTCGGTTGGTGTTATGGGCGACGAACGAACCTATGCGTTTCCCATTGTGATTCGGGCGGTGACCAGCGATGACGCAATGACGGCCGACTGGGCTCGTTTGCCATGGGACCTGGTTGACACCATCTCTCGCCGTATCGTGAATGAGGTGAAAGGCGTGAACCGGGTGGTGCTCGACGTGACGTCGAAACCACCCGGAACCATTGAATGGGAATAGGGGTGGCTATTTCCGCCGAGAAATGCGAGTATTTGCTCGGTTTCTAATTCGACCCCTCCGGAGAACGTATGCGCATCGTCATTGACGCTGAAAAATGCCAGGGCCATAACCGCTGTTATGCCATCGCACCTGAACTGATTGACGTCGATGATCTCGGCATGGCGTTCGTGTTGATCGACGATGAAGTGCCCGAAGCGTTAGAGGGTAAGGCCCGACTCGTAGTCGCCAACTGCCCCGAATTTGCGATTTCACTCGAGGAGTCAGGCAATGAATAGCCCAGAGCGCACGATGCCCCCAGTGGTTGACTGGGCGACCGACTTCGACCATACCGATCCGGTGTGGGTCGATAACCCGTTCCCTATTTGGGACAACCTTCGTAAGGTGTGTCCGGTTGCGCACTCTGATCGATTCAACGGGGTGTACCTGCCAACCCGGCATGAAGATATTGCTGCAATCGCCTACGACACCGAGCACTTCACGTCGAAGGCGGTCGTCGTTTCTAATAACGAGGTGTTGGCGCAAGCCCCGATTGGCGGCGCGCCTCCCATCACGAGCGATCCACCGTTTCACCAGCATGCCCGAAAATTGCTACTTCCTGCTTTCGGGCCGAAGGTGATCGAAGCCCTTCGACCATCGGTTGTTGCACTGTGCGATTCTCTGCTCGACAAGATGGAGGGACGGGATGTGGTTGACGCTGCAATCGATTACGCGCAACACATTCCGCCAGCTGTTATCGCCCGAATGCTTGGTGTGCCCGAGGAAGATGGCGACCTGTTTCGCGAGTTCATTCACAACGCACTGGTAAACGTTGCGGCCTCAGCCGAAGATCGCCAAGCGGCCTTTGAGAAGATCGACAAGTACCTCGACCACCACATTCAGCTTCACGTCGAAACCCCGCAAGACGATTTGATTTCTTATCTGTTGAACCAGGAAGTCTTTGGGCAGAAGCTTTCGCACGAACACGTCCGCGGCACAATGGCGCTGTTGATGATTGCTGGCATCGATACAACATGGTCCGGTATCGGGGCGTCCATTTTCCACTTGGCTGGCAACGATGCCGACCGCAATCGTTTGGCGCGTGAACCTGAACTGTTGCCGACGGCCATTGAGGAATTTCTTCGGGCGTATGCGCCCGTCACGATGGCTCGCATTGTGAAAGAAGACGTGACGATTAGTGGAACTGAAATGAAAGCAGGCCAGTGGTGTCTGCTCCCTTTCCCGGCCGCCAACCGAGACCCCGAACAATTTGTTGATGCTGATCAGGTCATTATCGATCGGGCCGAGAACCGCCATTCGGCGTTCGGCCTCGGAATCCACCGCTGCCTTGGGTCAAATCTTGCCCGCCTAGAAATGCAGGTCGCCGTCGAACGTTGGATGAAGCGTTTTCCTGATTTCATCCTCGAAGACCCCACAGCTGTCGAATGGGCCCAAGGCCAAGTTCGTGGCCCCCGAGTGCTGCCCGTTCGGATACTCGAACGCACAACGAGCTGACTCTTCAAACTTCTGGCCCCGCGACTCGTTGTCGTACCCCCGGCGTAGGGTGGTGGGGTCATGTCGAACACCGAAACCACCCTTTTTGATTTCCGGGGCCGTACAACGTTTCGACCACCCGAACCGGGTGAGGCCCCTCCGCCGAATGATCATGATGCGCCTCAAGGCGATTATGGGGCCGCGTCATTCTTCGGTGGCGATGTCGGGGTCGGGGTTGACTATCAGCCTGAGACCCCCAAACCTCGTCGACGCGCCGTATCACCCGACGAACTACTTGCTGGCCTAAACCCCAACCAGGCGGGGGCTGTCTTGCACGACGGTGGTCCGCTCTTGGTCGTTGCCGGTGCCGGGTCGGGTAAAACACGTGTACTTACGAGTCGGATAGCGTTTCTGATCGGTGCTCGCAAAGTTTCTCCGTTTCAGATTTTGGCGATCACCTTCACTAACAAGGCAGCCGATGAAATGCGCCATCGTGTTGCCGCGTTGGTTGGCCCGGTCGCAGAGCGTATGTGGGTATGCACATTCCACTCTGCATGCGTACGAATACTGCGGCGCGACGCCCATCGCCTTGGGTACCGGTCGACATTCACTATCTACGACCAATCTGATGCCGTTCGGTTGGTGCAATACGTGTTGCGAGATCAGAATCTCGACCCAAAGAAATTTCCGCCACGAACGGTTCACAATACGATTAGTGCGGCGAAAAATGACCTGGTTGACGTTGACGAATATCAAAAGCGGGCCAGCAATATCTACGAGAAACGTATTGCTGAGGTGTACGCCGAGTACCAGCGGCGGTTGCTAGCGGCAAGTGCCATGGACTTTGACGATCTTTTGTTGGTAACGGTTCAACTGTTGCGTAGCGAAGGTGAAGTGCTCGCTCACTACCGCAACCGTTTTCAACACCTCCTTGTTGACGAATACCAAGACACGAACGCGGCGCAAAATGCACTAGTCGTGTTGTTAGCCGAAGGGCATCGCAACGTCACGGTAGTTGGCGACGGCGATCAGTCGATTTACCGGTTTCGTGGTGCCGACGTTCGAAACATCAATGAATTCAGCCGAACATTCAACGACGCAACCGAGATCGTGCTTGACCAAAATTATCGATCAACACAAACGATTTTAGATGCCGCCAACGCCGTCATTTCAAACAACACCGGCCGTTCGAAGAAGTCGTTGTGGTCTGAGATTGGTGCTGGCGAGGGCATTATTCGCTTTCATGCCGAAGATGAACGCGATGAGGCAAGCTTTATTTCCCGTGAAATTGATCGGGTGCGGCGAACCGACGGTCGAACCTGGGGAGACTTCGCAGTGTTTTACCGAACGAATGCGTCATCTCGTTCCGTTGAAGAAGCCCTCGTGCGGGTCGGCATCCCTTACCGGGTTGTGGGTGGCACAAAGTTCTACGATCGTCGTGAAGTAAAAGATCTGCTCTCATACCTTCGCGTTATCGTGAACCCCAGCGATGAAGTGTCATTAAAGCGCGTCATCAACGTTCCGAAACGTGGTGTTGGTGATACGTCGGTTGGTCGGCTCGACGCCTATGCGCGCATACAGGGCATCCCATATTTTAAAGCGATGGAAATGGCAGAAGAGGCTGGTCTCACCGGCCGTGCGCTGAAGGGGTGCAGAGATGTGCTCAACCTTCTCGACGCGCTTCGCGAAGTCGAAGGTGGCCCTGCGGCAACTATCGAGGCGGTCCTTGATCGCACTGGGTACAAAGAAGAACTCGAAGCCGAAGGCGGTATCGAAGCGGCTGGTCGGTTAGAAAACCTCAATGAACTGATGGGCCAAGCCCGCGATCACGAAACCTTGCAAGCCTTTCTTGAGTCGACTTCGTTGATCGCTGACGTTGAAGAAGTAGCAGTCGACGGCACGCAGGTCACGCTCATGACCCTGCATACCGCCAAGGGCCTTGAGTTCCCGGTGGTCTTTTTGATGGGTATGGAAGACGGGGTGTTTCCTCATTCGCGGTCGCTCGGAGAGCCTCACGAGTTGGAAGAAGAACGTCGTTTGGCCTACGTCGGCATCACCAGGGCGAAGGCTCGGTTGTATCTCACCCATGCGTGGTGTCGCAGTCTGTTCGGTAGCACCCAGTACAACCCGATTAGCCGGTTCATCGGCGAAATCCCAGAGGGTTTAATCACGGTGCAAGGTGACCGCCAACGGGGCGGTAGCTGGAGCGATGCGGGGCGGTCATGGGAAAATCGTCAAGAGCGTGGGCGCGAATCACGTCTCTACGATGAACCGGCCGGTCGGGTGTTTGGTGGAGGGGCCCATACCGAGGCCGTGGTCGACGCCGCAATGAGGGGTTCAGCGTCTCCGGCCAAAACAACAGGGGCCGAAACGCTAGGGCTCGTTGTCGGTGACGACATCATGCACGGTCGATACGGTTTGGGCACCATTTCAGAGTTGCTCGGTGAGGGCGACAAAACTGAAGCGGTTGTGCGGTTTCCGAGTGTCGGTGAAAAACGTTTTCTGCTGGCCTGGACCCCCCTCAAAAAGGCGTGACCGGGTGTGTGTACCGGCCACATTTGCCTGTAGAACGTAACCATGACGAATACAGGCAAAGCTGACAACAACGACAAAGCAGCATTTGTATTGGTACATGGCGCGTGGCACGACCATCACACCTGGGATGCGTTGGTTCCATTGCTTGAAGCAAGTGGTCATGCGGTAGTTACGATCGATCTTCCGGGGGCTGGGGTGAGTGCTGCCGTACCTGCTTCGTTCACCGCCCGCCCAATCGACATGGCTGCGTTTTCAACTGAACCGTCTCCTAACGCCGGGGTCAATCAGACGGAACGAACTGAGGCAACGATTGCTGCAGTTCGCGAGGCGGCAACTCAGGGAAATGGTCAGGTCGTACTTGTTGGGCATTCACTAGGTGGGCTTACTGTTTCGCCTGTTGCCGAAACGATTCCAACTGAACTTTCGGCAGTCGTCTACCTATCAGCGTTCTTACTTCCGCCGGGAATGGTGGCTGGTGAAATGATTGGGCACGAAACAATGGTTGCGTCGAAGGTGCCTCTTGTAGCCGACCCCGGTCAGGTTGGTGCGCTGCGTCTAGATGTGGCGTCTGAAGACGCTGGGTACCGGGCGACGCTCAAGGAGGCGTTTTATGGAGATCTGTCTGATGAACAGTTCGCTGAGGCCACCACCCATCTTCACCCCGACGAGCCAGCCCAGGTTGGCGGTGTGCCGTCAATCATCACAGCTGAGGGTTTTGGGCAGATCGCACGCCATTACATTCGTTGTGCCGACGACAACGCAGTTACCCCGGCCGGTCAAGATTTCATGGTGGCCTCGGTTGATGCTGCGATGGGAACGGCGACGACGGTTCACCCCATGGGTACCAGTCATTCTCCGTTCTACTCAGACCCGGCTGGCCTGGCTGCGATTCTGACCTCTATCGCTGGGTGATGTTGGGCATCTATGAAGACTGTTTACTCTGACGATCATCGCCTGCAAGACGGAAAGTCTGAACTTGCAGGCGGGCAATTGGTTCCTTGTTTCGAAATGCCTCGCCGAGCTGATTTGGTACTTGCTCGGGTGCGGGAGGTGGGGCTCGGCGATGTTTTGGCGCCCAACGAATATGGTGTTGAGCCAATAGCACGTGTGCATACAACACCCTTTATCGAGTTTTTGCGAGACATTTGGGGTGAATGGTCGGCTGAAGGTCGCGACTTCGACGCCCTTCCTATGACGTGGGTAACTCGAACGCTTCGAAGCGATCGCATTCCGAAAGCTATCGATGGGAAGGTCTCGTATTTTTCGTTCGATGCTGGCTCGCCGATTACCGCTGGTACCTACCAAGCAATTCGGTCGTCTGTCAATGTTGCACTCACGGGTGCGTCACTGATTCAGTCTGGTGAACGGGTGGCATTTTCACTCTGCAGGCCACCCGGACATCATGCCGCGGCTGACCTGTACGGCGGATATTGCTTTTTCAATAACGCTGCCATTGCTGCCCAATACCTTCGTGACGGTGGGGCGGCAAAGGTGGGTATTCTCGACGTTGACTATCATCATGGCAACGGAACTCAGTCGATTTTCTATGACCGTGGCGATGTTCCTTTCGTGTCGTTGCATGCTGACCCCAGTGTTGAGTACCCCTACTTTCTTGGGTACGACGATGAAGTAGGAATTGGTGCTGGTATCGGTGCGAATCTTAATGTTCCGTTGCCCTTCGGCACTAAGTGGGATTCGTACTCAGCGGCACTAGCGACCGGCTGTGAATCACTACGTGCACATAAGATTGATGCATTGGTGGTTTCGCTCGGTGTTGATACGTTTGAACACGACCCGATCTCTGAGTTCAAACTCACCCACGATGACTACCTTCGAATGGGTGCGGCGATTGCATCGCTCGGTGTTCCGACTTTGTTCGTTTTCGAAGGCGGGTACGCCGTCGATGACATTGGGGTCAACGCAGTTAACGTGCTGAGCGGTTTTGAGGGTGCCTAACAGTTGATCAGCCCCGGACGGTTGCCGACACAAAAATAGGGTTTTCCCTAATGTTCAGATACCCGTTGACGTCAAACCATTTGGCAGGCAAAGCCGGGTCGGTTCGCAGACACGTTGGCGGTGTTTCATGCGGCACGAGCCAATCATCAGCGACATGGTGCGTTGGTCACCGTCAGCTCAGCCTTGATGGCCGGGCTAAACAGTGGGCGCTTGAACTCGCCGAAGTACTTTGAATTGCTTCACGACATGGGTGAAATCGGCGTATCGACAACTGCCAGTCGCCTTGGTCGCACTATTCCGTTCTGAAATCCGAAGTTTGAAAACTCAAGAATGTGGAGAAAATGGCCGATAGAGCCTCGTGGGCAAGGATACGCACAAAGGACGGGTCGGTAGCTCAAACGACCGCGCCCTGATCTTTGTCCTCCGAAATGAGGCCAGAAGTTCCGCTGGGGTTGCGCTGACCCTTACGATGCTGGGCGCAGGAATCACTGAATGGGTTCCAATCCGCCGTTATCTTTTGTTCGCCGCTGTTATCGCGGTATCGAACGTAGCTTCGGCCCTGATGGCTTCGCGAGCACTTCGTTTCCTAAAGTCAGGTGTATCTGACGTTCAGTGGCTGTTGAAGTGTGAGATGTTGCTTTCTGGCCTCGGTGGCTGCATTTGGGGTCTTGCCCCGTTGTTGCTTGGCCTCACAATTGACCCTGCGCCAAGTGCGGTAATTGTTATCTTCCAAGGTTCCCTGCTTTCGATAACGACCATCAGTTTGGGTACCGATCGGTTCCGGTACTTGGTGTTTTCGTTGCCACTTGTGGTGTGTACTGTAATTTCGAACATGGTGATTGGTGGTCGGCTTCAGCACATCGTGGCTGCCGGAATTGTGCTCTTCGGTCTGTTCCTGCAGGGTTTGCAACGCGAAATCGGAAGGACTTTTTCGGAGAATCTTGATTTGAGCAGTCAACTCGAGAAGCTGGCGAAGACCGATGCGCTCACTGGGATTGTTAACCGACATGGTTGGAACGAGGCCATTGTCGAAGCGATTGCCAGTGAAGACCGCGCCAGCCGCTTCGGCATTGTTGTGGCCGATGTTGATCGGTTCAAGGGTATGAACGACACCTTCGGACACGAGGTGGGCGATCAGGTTCTGGTGTCGATCGCTCAACGACTTGCGTCTGTGGTGAAGTCAGGTGACACCGTTGCTCGGCTCGGTGGAGATGAGTTCGGTGTTTTGCTTCGCAACATCGAGAGCGAGGCAGATTTGTCTTCGATCGTTGAACGAATTCGCAACAATCTTGAGCATGATGTAATTCACTCCGGCGTAGCGACAGCAGTTTCGATCAGCCTTGGTGCCGCCTTAAGCGACGGAACCCTTCGCCCGGCCGAAGTTCTAGCGAGCGCAGATAGAGCTATGTACGCAGACAAACGGCTTCGAAAGCTCACCCTCTCGAATGGTGCAGCCGGCGCGTCAGATTCAGCCTTCCCACTCAGATCGTCACTCTTGAGCCGCTAAGGCTCGTACCTCGTCAAGGCACATTCCGAGCCTCGGGTGTAGGTCGACAACAAGCAATTCGAGCGGGCACTTAAGCGTTGCTGCCTCGATCAATTGCCCCGTATCGGCCAGGTCGGTGGCTAGGGCTGAAAGTTCGGGAAGGTCCTCCCTCCACCCGGGAGCCCAAGCTTGCCAAAATGCTGCGGCGTGACTTGGCAAAAGCAACGCAAAGACCGACCGCTAAGCCGAACGGCACCTAAACACTGAATGCAGGGTTGCAGGGTGGTCCATAGGGTGAGATGTTGGTCTTTGTATTGGCCCCAGGGAAGCTTGGCAAGAGCATTCATCTCGGCGTGAGCCAACGAGGTTCCGGCGAGTACGTCTTCACCCGGATCACGTTCGAACAGTCGGTTGCACCGGTGGTAACCACTGATCCATCATGGCGAGTGAATACTGCGCCAATTCCGAGACTTCCTGCGCGCGCAGAATCCCACGCAAGTTCGAGCGCTTGGCGAAATAAATGGTCTAGTTCACTGAACGACGTCATGGGGCATTGCCTCGGTCACCATCGAGATGTAGAGGGCTTCGACTTTGGTGCGCGCCCACGGAGTTTTGCGAAGAAACTTGAGACTCGATTTGATCGACGGGTCGTCGTTAAAGCAGTTGATCCGGATCAGGCAACCAAGGTCGAACCACCCAAAATGGTCGACTAGCGCATTGAGAATGGCCTCGAGGGTCATGCCGTGCAAAGGGTCGGTTGGCTTGGTGGGCGCAGGAGTTGTGTTGCTCAAAGTGATTTCTTCCATCATTGCCAGTAACTTCTTCCCTATGAGCGAACGTCGAATGCCAGCCATCAGTCTTGCAGCATCACCGGGAAAGCGTGCAGTAGCGGTCGCAGCAGCGGTTGAAGCTGAAAAGATTGGCTTTACCGGCGTGCACTGCCCAAGTTTCGGTGATGCGCTCGGCCTGTGCCTCTCGGTCGCTCACGCAACGACGACCTTGAAAGTTGCTACCTCAATTCAACCGATTTATTTTCAACATGCTTCGCAGTTGGCGTCTCAGGCTGCGTACCTTCACGAGATGAGTGGAGGGCGCTTTCAGCTAGGAATTGGTGTGAGCCACGATGCCGTGCTCGACAACATGAACGTTGAACGTGCCACCCCGCTCGCTGATATGCGTGCCTATGTTGAAGCGTTGCACGCTGCTTCGAAGTCCGTAGGTCCGCTTCCCCCAATTGTGTTGGCCACGCTTCGAAACAAGATGCTTGACTTGGCCATTGAAATTGCTGATGGGGCAGTGTGGGCGAACTCTGCTCGAAGTGCGATGCCAACACAACTGGCGAACATTCCGGCTGCACGTATCGCCGACGGATTCTTCGTTGGCGACATGCTTCCGACAGTGATCGACGATGATCGAGCTGCTGCCGCTGCTGTTTGCCGCAAAACCCTCACTATGTATGTACAGCTACCAAATTATCGTAACTATTGGAAAGCGAGCGGGTACGAAGAAGAAATGACGGCAATCGAGGAGGCACTTGCTCGCCGAGACCGCGATGCGCTTTCCGGTTTGATGTCTGAGCGGTGGCTGAAGGAAGTAACCCTTTACGGACCCGCAAACGAGGTACGTGATGGGGTGGAAAAGTGGCTTGATGCCGGGGTATCCACACCAATTCTCGCGCCGAGTTCTACAACCGGCGGTCAGGCCAAGGCCCTGAGCGAAGTATTTGCGGCGTTCAGCTCATGATTGTGCTTGGTGTGCACCACACGTCGTTGCCCGTCAACAACCTGCAGCGGTCAATTGACTTTTACTGTGGCGTTCTCGGGCTTCAGACCATTCCGCGTCCGGATATGGGGGTGCCCGGCGTCTGGTTAGAGCTCGGAAATGCTCAGCTTCATCTTATTGATCATCCTGAATCGGTTGGTGTTGAGGTGGTCGAGTCGGCCAACCCCCGTGGTCGTCATGAGGCGTTTGCAATAGCAGATCTTGAAGCAACAAAAGCCCATCTTGAGGCAAACGGCATCACCGTCAACGCCCCCGGTTCGCGTCTTGCTCAGTTTTGGGTTCAAGACCCTGATGGACACGTGATTGAGTTCATCCAACCTGATCGCTAGCTGCGCAACGGCCGCTACCGTGTGGTGGTGAAACTAGGCTCATTGCACCACGTGAGTACCGGGTCGTTTCCCAACGGTCGACCCCGAACACCTCGTTCCGTTGTTGAGACACTCGGTGTGGTTGGGGTTGCTTTGGGGTTGGCTCTGGTAGTTGGGTGGGTGCTTGGGAAGGGCGCCGATGCTGTTCAGTCACAACGCGAGTTCAGCCGAACCGGTCGATTGGTCCTTATCAGCTCGGGTATTTTCTTCAGTCAAGCGATCTCAGTTGTTCCAATCTGGTGGGCGGCGCGACGATGGATGATCAACGGCCGCAGGCTCGGTTATGCGAAACCCAAATCGTGGGGCCAGGCACTTGGCTTTGCTATAGGTACATACATTGCCTATGCGATTTGCGCAGGGATCTACCTCGTGGCTACCGGTGTTGACCCAGAGAATCAGCCTGAACATTCGATTGTGACGATCCTGAAAGGCGATCCTCCCACGCTCCCGGTGGTCATCTTGTTGCTTGCCGGTGTTGTGGTTGCCCCAATCGTTGAAGAACTCATCTTTCGTGGGTTTCTGATGCGCCAACTCACCGAGCTAGTTGGGCCTGTGGGGGGTGTTGTCATGAGTTCGGTGATCTTCGGCGCAGTGCACCTCGGCTCTATTCCTCTAGTACTCGTCGTGCCGTACATGATGCTTGGTGGTGTTCTGGGAGCCGTGGCTTGGTATGCCGATTCGCTTCGCCCAGCGATGGCGATCCACACCACGCAAAATGCGTTGGCCATGGGTATAGCTTCTGGGTTCGGTGGAATGACGGTCGTGTTGATCGCTGCGGCCGTGGGGTTTCAATTCTTGGTATTCGAATTACTCGATAGCCGTTTGCCTCGTTGGCTTGATCAATTTCCGGTTCGGCCGCTCAGCCTTCGACCTTGAAACCCATACTTACGGCGAAGGCCGGGGCGAGTGAAATCACAGCTGACTTGTCGAGGGTGATGCCTGCCAGAAAAGTAAGCCCACGGACCAATTCAAGATCACAGTTTCTAATGGCACCTGACTTTACCGTTGATTGAGAGAACTCTGTTCGGTGTAAGCGACATCGTTCGAAAACGATATTGGAAGCTTTGCAGCCTTGGAAGTCAGTGTTGGTGAGGTCACAATCACGAAACGTGACGTTCGACAGCTTCGCGAAACAGAATCGTGCGAGGGTCAAATTTGTTTCAGTGAAGGTCACTCGCGAAAGTGTTGTCCGTCCGAAATCTGTACCGGTAAGGCGAGACTCGAAGAACCCGGTGTCTGCGATAGTGGCCCCATCAAATACGGCACCAGCACCGTCTACGGTTCTAAGCGTCGAACCAATGATCGAAGCGTTGTGAAGGTTGGTGCCGGCAAAGCGTGTGTTGGTCAATACGCAACGTTCTAGGGCGAGATCTTCCAGGTTGGCTTGGTTGTAGTCGCCTGCAGTCAGCGTGACGTTCATATACTTTTCGTTCGTTTGCAGCGTGTCTGCAAGTTGTTCAGTTTCGACGATCGGGACTGGTTCGTCGTGGAAGAGTTGGTCCGGAACGGCTTCGATGCGCGGGTTCGGTTTCCCTCGTTCAGCCATGGTTGCCAGCCGTGCCTGTAGGTCGAGTCGCTTCTGAGCATTGCTTTGCATGTCACTCATTTCAGAGCCTGAGAAACCAGTCCGATTCGCATCCGTCGAGATCCTACGGCTATAAAAATCAACCATGAACGTCAGTGAAGCTGTTACAAAACGAATCTCTACCCGTGCTTTTCTTGATACGCCAGTGACCGAAGCCGACTTGCGATCGATTCTGGAGATTTCTCGTTGGTCGCCATCAGGCGGAAACGTGCAGCCTTGGAACGTTTATGCCCTGTGTGGGCAGTCGATGATTGACTTCAAATTGTTGGTGCAAGCGCAGCCCCAGATGTCTCCATTTGGCGACCCAACTGAATTTGATATGTATCCGAAGGAATTGAAAGAGCCGTATCGATCTCGGCGATTTAAGTGTGGCGAAGACCTCTATGCCACGATCGGCATTCCAAGAGATGACAAAACGGCACGGCTCACCCAGATGGTCAAGAACTACGACTTCTTCGGGGCGCCTGCTGCGCTATTTTTTGCTATTGATCGGTCAATGGGCACCGGGCAATGGGCTCACCTTGGCATGTTCATGCAGACGATTGCGTTGGTCACTCAAGAGAAAGGAATGGCATCGTGCATGCAGGAATTTTGGATGCTTCGCCACGGCCTGACTCGCTCGTACTTCGGCCTGTCTGACGACTTACAAATGTATTGTGGCATGGCAATTGGGTATGCCGACCCGAACAACCCAATCAACACGCTGAGAACCGAGAGAGCCGCGGTAGATGAGTTCACAGCGTTCTTCTCGTAGCGATTTCGTAGATGGAAAAGTCGGCTGCCCGCGAGCTAGGTTCAGCTTATGGAAGCCTCCCTTGCCTCAGAAGCTGCTGTTCAGACCGCCGCATTTGTTGAGTTGCTTCGGGCACCTGACCCACTGGTGGGGGGATGGCTCAAGTCAACCGACGCGAATGAGCGCAGTGATTCGTCGCTCTATCACGGCACCGCCGGCATCATCGTGTTTCTGCTGGAGCTGAGTGATTCGACCGGTGATGCTTCATATAGAGACTTAGCAGTTGCTGAAGGTGTACGCCTTGCCGATCATCTGCGCACAAAGCAGTGGTCGTCAGTGGCCTTCGCGACGGGTTGGCCGGGGTATGCGTTTGTTCTGCAGGCATTGTGGGAGGTGACTAGCGATGACACCTTTCGGGAAGCAGCAGTGTGGTGTTTGGAACAACTAGTGGCACAATCGCAACAACTCGGGGCTGGGATGGCGTGGATCGAACCCATGCCCTTCTCTGACATCACTGGGAAAACTGGTGATCGTGAAATTTATGATCTGTCGGTGGGGGCTGGTGGTGCTGCGCTGATGTTTCTCCATGCGCACCGTGGCGGTCTCGACGACCGTGCACTTGGTTGGGCCATTTCGGTTGGTGAACGGCTCCTGGACGTTGGCGAACATACCCCCGACGGTGTGCGTTGGGGGTTGATGTCAGATATGCCTTTTCCGTTTACTGCCCCTAACTTTGCTCATGGTGGTGCTGGCGTCGGATACTTTTTCGCGCAACTCTTTGATGCCACCGGTGATCAGCGTCACCTTGATGCGGCGGCTTCCGCAGCGAAGTATGTGATGAGCCGCGCCTGCTCGGTGGGTGAGAGTAACGCAAAGTTGGTGTGTCACACGGAAGAGCAACTTCCGCCGATGTTTTACCTGGGCGAGTGTCATGGGCCAGCCGGAACCTGGCGACTTCTTGCGACGTTAGGTCGCCTCACAGGCGATACCGAGTGGTGGTCACATGCGCGCGTACTTCTTGATGGGCTTCACGCGATTGGTGCACCCGAATTGCGGTCAGACGGATGGTGGCAAAACCACGGGCAGTGCTGCGGAGACGCCGGCCTTGGCGACAGCGCACTAGCGATGTGGGCGGCAACGGGTGATGCCGGATATCTTGATCTTGCCCAACGGTGTGCCGAGGTAGTGGTGGCGCAATCAAACCTCGTGGGAGCTCAGCGTTCTTGGGTTCAGGCCGAGCATCGGGCTCGACCAACATTTCTTCAAACCCAAACCGGTTACATGCAGGGTGCGTCTGGCATCGGAAGCTTCCTGGTCCATATTGCGAGTAGCGATGCCCGAATATGGTTTCCTGACGAACGCTTGTAAACCTACTGGTACCCTCGATTACCTCGGAAGATGATCACAACCAATTGGACCGAACACCCAATCAGAACCCTTGAAGACGTGATCCGTTTTGAACAAGAGAGCTGTACTTATGGCCAAAACACATTTATGTGGTCGCTGCCATACCAAGGACGAGCGTCGGGAAATATACAAACCCGATCTTCGACGTGATGCGGTTGTTCGTGTGGTGCGTAAGGTGCTCATCGAAAAGTATAGAGTCCGCGATGTGAACGTTGAAGCGCGTCTCGGTGGACCAAAGGGCATGACGGTAACGGTCTCCTTTCCTGAGCTACATCGATTGCTGCTCAGTGAGGTACAAAATGATCTAAGCGCTTACCTCTTCGAGGCCATCGTGCTGACCTGCTGAGGTTGTACTCACCCGAGTTAGTCGTCGATTCGCAGACTGGCGGCCAAGGCTTCGACAACGTCGAGGTATTCGGCAACCATATCCATCACTACTCGTCCCGCTGGTTTGATCTGATTCATATTTCCTACGATCTGACCCACGAAATAGTTGACGAGGCGTTCGGCTCCCGAGCCTGGCACGTTGGCGCCGCGCGCTATTCGGCGTTGCGCCTCCGCAATCAGCATTCCGTGTAGCGGCATTCCGAGGGGTTGAGGGTTTTCAGGGTTTTCCCACTCGTCGGTCCAGGCCGTACGAAGCTGGCGGGCTGGTTTACCGGTACTGGCCCGCGACCTCAGGGTGTCGCTGGAGGTTGCGGTCAGAAATTTTTGTTTCACGACCGGATGCGTCTCGGCCTCTTCGGTGGTCAGCCATACCGAGCCAGTCCACACACCTTGTGCTCCAAGTGCCATAGCTGCAGCGATTTGGCGGCCGCGGCCAATACCGCCAGCAGCCACAACCGGAACCGGTGCGACTGCATCAACGACTTCTGGAATAAGCACCATCGTTGCGATGTCGCCGGTGTGTCCGCCAGCTTCGTAACCCTGGGCGACTACAAAATCGACACCATTGTTCACTTGGCGTTCTGCGTGAACCTTGGTTCCAACCAAGCCGGCAACGTGTACTCCCGCGTCGTGGGCTTGGGCAACGAGCGATGCTGGGGCGGGGCCAAGTGCATTGACGATGAGACGAATTTTGCGTGACAGTGCGATATCAACGAGAGGCTGGGCACCCTTGTGTGACCACGTTCCCTCTCCGGTCGGGGCCAATTCGCCGTCCGGAAGCGGTGGAACGTCGTACCGGGCCAAGATTTCATTGACGAACATACGATGTTCAGCGGGGATCATTGGGGCGAGTCGCTCGGCTGTGAGGCCACCTTCGTCAGAACCCGTGTACTTGGCGGGGATGAGAACATCTATGCCGTAGCTTCGATTCGGACCAATTTGCTCTTCGATCCAATCGCAATCAATTTCGAGTTGCTGCGGGGTGTGTGCTGTTACCCCTAGAACGCCCATTCCTCCGGCCTTACTTACAGCCGCAACCACATCGCGGCAATGACTGAAGGCCAGAATTGGAAATTCGATTCCGAGCATGGAACTGACTTTGGTCTGCATAGCCGAAGACTATCGGGGGTGATAGTTTGCTTCCAATACGAGTCATTGCCTGTTTCGCCCTACAGTGACGGGGTGCCCGATTCCACAACTAAGCAATTGTTTAAGGCACCTTCGACATTGCAACGAATTGGTGAAGTACGAACCGCAATCCAGTTTTTGCGGCTTCCCCTAGCTGCACCCAAACTAATGCGGAAGCGTTCATCTGAACCAAGTTCCGTAATTGTTCTTCCGGGGTTTGGCACCAATGATGTCTCGACGATCCCTCTGCGCGCATACCTTATCGGTCGGGGTCATCGGTGTGTTGGTTGGGGGCTTGGCGTCAACGGTGGTGAGGTCGCCGGAACCCTCGATGCGGTCATCGAGCAGATCTATTTACACGCGCAACGCCATGGTGAGCGTTGTGTGGTGCTCGGTTGGAGCCTGGGTGGGGTTCTCGCTCGCGAAGCCGCCCGAGATCGCCCTGATCTCATCTCGAAAGTTGTCACGTTCGGCACCCCGTTGTTTGGGCCACGGTTCACGAGTGCCGTAGGCTTCTATAGCGAAGTTGGTATCCGTGAGATCGAGAACCAAATTGCTGCGCGCGCCGATATCCCTATCAAGGTTCCGGTCACGGCGATCTACAGCAAGGCTGATGGTGTGGTCGATTGGCGAACCTGCATCGACCCAGAGCCAACGACTCGAAGCCTTGAAGTAAAAAGCTCACATATCGGTTTGGGTATTGACCCAGACGTGTGGACCATCATCGTTAACGCAATCGAGCGGTAGTTCGCGCTTGTTGGTGTGGTCGGTCGCTACGGCATCTCAACAAGTTTGAATTGATCATCCAACTCTCTGGCCACGTTGATGAGTTGATCAGGGGGGAGATTGGATTCGAGGCGAAACTCGTTCATCCCTCGAACCCACAAAATCGTATTCGTGGCCAAGATCTTGCGATGGGGTGTCTGCAACCAATGCGGGCCTGAAATCGCAATGGCGGCGTCTCCTAAATTGTTCACCGCACTTGTAGTTACCCCAGAACCACCCAACTTCTTCAACAGCATTGCGGGTTCAATACTGACGGAATGCAACCAGAGGGTGCTGTTGTCCGCCCATATAACAAGTACCCCTCCTTCGGGCATGGTGGCGAACCGTACCTGTTTCCCAAGTGGCGTGGTTGATAGGTCGGGCAATGCAAAGCCCAGCGACGCTGCTGCGGACGAACCATTTATCTCCGCGAGGGCCTGATCGATCTTTGGAAAAGTGCACGAAGTTTCATTGCCCGACCGGCAGTCTGAAAGTGGTTCTAACGATGTCAGGTTTGGTGAGATTTTGATCTCTGTTGACCCGATACCGAACCAATTTGCGACTGCGGCACGAACAGCCGGCGTAGCAAAGACAAGCGCGCAGATCGAAATGAAGGTGATCGCATAGGCACGAAGCCTTTTTCGGGCTTTTGTGACATGGACGATTCGTTCGGCTTGAATGGGTTGAAGTGTGTGCTGAAGGTGTAACTCGGCACCGATACTTCTGAGAATCGTCTCAAGGTGGGCATCGTCAAGGTTGTCGAAGTTGTCGATGTTCCTACTCATGGGTCGGTAACCTTCGCCAGTGGCTCGATTTGTTTTCGAAGTCTTACCAAGGCTCGAGACAGCCGTGACTTGACGGTTCCAGGCGAGCAATCCATGACACCCGCCATTTCGGTTTCGGTCAACTGTTCAAAGAAGCGAAGTGCGAGCACGGTTCGATCATTTCGTTTCAATTGGTTCATCGCGGCCAGCACGATTTCGCGCTCGCTTGATTTCACCGCAAGTTCGGCGGGGTCGGCTGGTCCGGTATTCGGCGAAAGTGTTCCTTCTGAAACCGCAGCCCTCATTTCGAGATTGGATCGGCGCCAACTGGCGCGGCGACTATTTCGAGCAGTATTGGTTACTACGCGTAGATACCAATTTCTGAAACCCAGATCGGCAATGATTGATTGCTTTTGCCGCCAAGCTCGAATCGTTGCTTCCTGCATAACGTCGTCTGTACCGGTCGATGTTCCAAGAATCACCGTTGCCAAACGGAGCGCGCTGGTGTGATGGCGAGCAATGAGTTCGCCAAACGCTGCAGCGTCGCCTGCAATAGCTCGCTGCACGAGGGCTGTGTCGTCATCGATAGGTGGTTAGCCTTGCAGGAGGTAAGCAACAATGCTGGTGATCTCTTGCTTGTCCACTAAGAGGATTGGCATTCCGGCAAACGGACCATTCCCATTCGTCGCCGCAGGTGACCAGAACGCTGCTGGGTTTTCAATTGACTCGGTAATGTACGCCTCGGCTGTCATTCCATCCCGGCGGGTACCGGCCCAAAGTGACACTTCCGCAAGGCTCGGAGCACTTGCGAATTTTGAGAAGGTTTCTGGCCCGATGTGACAGCTCGAACATCCTTTGGCGACAAAAAGTGCCGCCCCGGTTTTCGCATTCTGAAGCGTATTTTGCTGAGTGGGCAGACGGGTTTGCCAGCTGAAGATAGTGGCGGCCACAAATACGGCGGCGAGGGTGCCTGATGCAAGTACGGGCGAAGGCCTGGTCATGCCAGCACGGTAGGTTTCGTCCGTCGCTTCGCAAATCGTCGGCCCCCGGTGACTGAATATCCGGTGAATAGAACGGATATGATCGCCAGACTTAGCCTGGTGAACAGAGGATAAGCGTACGTACGACTGCTGGCTGATTGGTTAGTTTCCGACACAGTGAGCTTTCCGAGTTCCTGAACCCCGAACCAGCCCTGTTCGACCGACCATGAAACGTCGTCTGCTTCAGGGAACGTCACATCAGCGACGTAGTGACCAATCGACCCAAATTGTCTGGCCTCGAACTTGGCCGACCTATTGCTCGTCGTAATTATGACGGCGACACCATCCAGGTTGACCAGGGTGACCCCGTGTTGACGAATCGTGAAGCCAATTTCGAGGGTTTGACCCGCATGTGGTGTTGGCACCGAATCAACGGTGGTGAGTGCCCAACCACCAGCGGACGCTGACGTGCCCAGTGACGTGCCGAGTGACGTGATGGTCGTGACGAAGAAAACCAGGAGGCACCCGAGCAATTTTGTTTTCATACAGCTACTACCCCGCAGCTTGGAAATTGGTTCCTCATTCGCTGAGAAATTCATGTCGCAGTGATTTGCTTCTCCGGTCTTGTGCCGGGTTGCGCTGTTCTGTGCCGTGTTGTACGGCGGTGAAACGTGGCACAGAACAGGTAAACCTGGCACGGATGGTGAGGCGATCGGTACCTGATTCAGTTCTCACCGGCCTCTTGGCTGATGCTCTCATTGATGGAAGGGTCGGAGCCAGCTCGGAGCTTCCTGACAGATGCCTAAGTGTTTGCTCTCGCTTTTGCAGATTTCTACTTGTGACGTCTGGCATATCCATGTAGAGTCACATATGACAACGTTGTCAATGTCTAGGAGTTTGGCAACCTTGTCCTTGTCCACCATCGAAAAGGGGAATCGAAATGAATCGCAACAAGAAGCTCATCGTGGCTGCAGCGGGGGCCATGGCCCTCGCTTTGGCAGTCACACCAGTTGTTGGCGCTGCCACTAAAAAGAAGACAACCAAGGTCAAAACAATCGGGGTGACGCTCATCTTGAAGACAACCTCGAACCCGTTCTTCGTAGCCATGCAAAAAGAAGCCGAGAAGGAAGCAAAAACCTCGGGTGTCAAGCTCACAACGGCTGCCGGTAAACAAGATGGTGACTTTGCCACTCAGGTAAAAGCCATTGAAGACGCCGTTGCTCGCGGTGACAAAGGCATCCTTATCACCCCGGCAACAAATGACGTTGTTCCTGCGCTCAACAAGGCTCGTAAGGCCGGTCTCTTGGTCATTGCCCTCGACACCCCGCCAGAACCAGCATCAGCAGTCGACATCACCTTCGCTACCGACAACTACAACGCTGGCCAACTCATTGGCCAGTGGGCTGCTGTTCAGGTCAAAGGTAAGAAGGCCACCATTGCCATGCTCGACCTCTTCACCGATAAGGTTGTTTCAGTTGACACCGGTCGCGATCAAGGCTTCCTCAACGGAATGGGCATTGTTGCCAAAGAAGACAAGTCTGGCAATGGCAAAGAGCCAAAGACCGGCAAGTACTCAGGTGGCGATTACCAGGTTGTTTGTCACGAACCAACCAATGGAAACGCCGATGGTGGAAAGAAGGCTATGGAAACATGTTTGGCTGCCAACCCTGACGTCAACGTCGTGTACACGATCAACGAGCCAGCTGCCCAGGGTGCATTCGATGCCCTCAAGGCTGCCGGAAAAGAAAAGGGTGTGATCATCGTGTCTGTTGACGGTGGTTGCAAGCCTGGTCTTGAATTGGTTTCAAAGGGTGTCATTGGTGCAACCGCTCAGCAGTACCCAGGGCGTATGGCCAGCTTGGGCGTTAAGGCCATTAAGTCACTTGCTACTGGTGGCGCAAAGCCAACCGTAACCTCCGGCCTGACGTTCTTCAACACCGGCGTTGCCTTGGTCACTGACACGAAGGCAGCTGGCGTCGACAGCATTTCGGTTGCCGAAGGCCAGAAGATTTGTTGGGGCTAGTTCTTCAAACGCCCGTTGACCTCGATCGCTTCGTAAAGTAGACATCGAGAAAGTTTCAAACTTGAGGAGGGCGGCCCGGTGGGTCGCCCTCTTAGGTGAACCGAGTTGTTCGTTTTTGTAAATCACGTATTCATTAGGGGATTTCGCATGGCTGCAGAGCCGTCTCTTGCACAAACACCACCACTTGCTGGCGATGCTGCTGACGCTTTCGTTCGTCGCCGAGGCCTGCTCGCAACCGTGCAGCATGTGTTGCACCGTTTTCCCGTTCTCAGCCCGGCGGCAGTGCTTGCGCTGGCATTCATAGTTTTTGGGTTCTTCAACTCAAACGAGTGCGGGCCGCGAAGTTGCGGTGCAGCCTTTCGAAGTGGGGCAACCGTTGGTCAGATGCTGCAGGCCACCGCAGTTATGGCCACGTTGGCGGTTGGTCAAACGCTCATCATTCTCACTGCCGGTGTCGATCTTTCGGTCGGTGCGTCGATGATTCTTGTGCACTTGATCATTGCGAAGTTAGTCGCTGACCAGGGAATGCCAGGCCTCTTGGCTTTGATCGTTGGCGGCATAGTGGGCATGACCCTCGGTGCGTTCCACGGCTTTCTTGTTACCAAAATTTCACTTCCACCGTTCATCATCACGCTCGGAACCTTTTACATGTTCCAATCTGCTGGCTTGGTATACAGCAAGGCTCAAACAACATCTGAAGAGCAAATCAACGGCATACTTACCTTCACCGGAAAAACGTTCGACGTATTCGGCATACCGATCAACTACGGGGTAGTGGTGGCATTGCTTTTGTATGCCGTCATGGCGTATGTGCTGGCAAATACTGCGTGGGGAAAACACGTGTACGCAACAGGTAATGACAAGGAAGCCGCCCGTTTGGCTGGAATCGACGTGACTCGGGTGTTAATAAGCGTTTATACGGTCGCCGGTTTGGTCTATGCCATCGGAGGCTGGGTTCAGCTAGGTCGTTCGTTGTCGGCAAGCTCAAACGCAGCAACAGACGTCAACCTGGAATCGATCACTGCAGTTGTCATCGGTGGCACCAGCGTATTCGGCGGGCGAGGTCGAATAATAGGCACACTAATTGGTGCGGCAATTGTGGCTGTTTTCGATAAAGGTCTTTCGTTGTTCGGGGTTGATCCGCAACTCAAGAATTTTGCTATTGGCGCCCTCATTCTCGTTGCCGTAGCGCTCGATCAGTGGATTCGAAAGGTCGGAAAATGAGCGACGCAATTATGCCGGTCGGCCAGCCGGTTCTGGCTGCGCGAGGCCTTACCAAACGCTTCGGACGCGTTACTGCCCTTGAATCAGCCGATCTTGAACTCTACCCTGGCGAGGTGCTTGCCGTCATTGGCGACAACGGGGCCGGAAAGTCGTCGCTCATCAAATGCCTCTCGGGCGCGATGGTTCCTGATGCCGGAACCATCGAACTTGATGGGCGCACAGTGTCGTTTCGCAAACCCCAAGACGCGCGTGCGGCAGGAATCGAGTCGGTGTACCAAACGCTTGCCGTAGCACCAGCACTCGATATTTCATCGAATCTCTTTTTGGGTCGCGAGAAGCGAAAAGCCGGGGTGCTGGGGTCAGTGTTTCGAATGCTCGATAAATCGGGAATGCGAACTGCTGCTCGTGCAGCACTTGACGAGCTCGGTATCGGTACTCTGCAAGACATTACCCAAACGGTCGAGAGCCTTTCAGGTGGTCAGCGTCAAGCCGTTGCTGTCGCCAGGGCCGGTGCATTCGGAAGCAAAGTTATTATCCTCGATGAGCCAACGGCTGCGCTTGGTGTGAAGGAATCAGGGCAGGTATTGCAGCTGATTCGCGACCTTCGCTCAAAAGGGATGCCCGTGATTTTGATCAGTCACAACATGCCACATGTGTTCGAGGTTGCTGATCGAGTTCATATTCAGCGCCTTGGTCGACGCGCCGCCGTGGTGAACCCCAAAGACATCTCAATGTCTGATGCCGTTGCGATTATGACCGGCGCAATGACCGTCTGAGCTGTTCAACATTGCGTGACGTCTGAGGCCGTGAAAACCGAAGGCCACTGACGATCACGACGCCGACGATCATGATGGCGGCACCGATCAGTTCGGTGCCGGCCGGACGCTCAGCGAGAAAGACCCACGCAGCACTGATTCCAAAAAATGGGACGAGCAGCGAATACGGTGCAACCTCAGACGCAGGTCGTGACGCCAACAGTTGAGTCCATAAACCGTAAGCACCAATAGTTCCGACGATTGCAGCAAACACCACTCCGTAAACTGCTTTTCCTGGCACTTGTTGAAATGAACCCCGGATCGTGCTTGGCCCGTCGACCACCAGCGAAAGTACAAGTAGCGGGATTGGCGCGACCGCACTGGCCCAAATGATCAACGCAAAGGGCTGGCTCGAACGGGCCTGCCGGGTGGCAATGTTCGAGCACGCCCAAAACACGGACCCCAACACACAAAGACCCAGCGCACTCCAAGGGGTTGCCTTCGCTCTATTTGTTGCAATAACCCCGAGCCCAGCGAAGGCCACGACCATACCGACGATGTGTCGGGGTTGCAATCGTTCACCGAGGAACGAAACAGCAAACACGACCGTCCACAGGGCCTGCATTTGCATGACAATCGACGCAAGACCAGCTGGCATGCCGTTATGCATTGATACGTAAAGTGATCCGAATTGGCCCACTCCCATGAATAGGCCAACGCCAACAATCGACTTCCAAGCCACGGTGGGACGTTTTACGAAAAAGATTGCAGGTATCGCAACGACCGCAAACCGCAGGGCCGCAAAGAGCAATGGTGGGAATTGTTGAATGCCATAACGGGCTGGCACAAAGTTGTATCCCCAAATGGCAGCCACGAGCACTGCCAACCATCGTTCTTTCAATGTCACCTCATGACACTAATGGCGACCGTGAGGGCGGCTCGTGCTCAATCGATAGGTTCGGAACCAACCGGTCAACCCATGTTGGCATCCACCAGTTTCTTGAACCAAGAAGTTCCATTGTGGCTGGCACAAGGACCAAACGAACGATGGTTGCATCGATGAAAACTGCAGTGGCCAATCCGAGCCCGACTAATTTGATTTCTCGTAGTGATCCGAACACGAAGAACCCGAAGACGAACACCATGATTGCTGCTGCCGCCGTGATGACCCTGGCCGTTGATGCAACACCTTCAGCGACAGCATTTGAGTTGTCGCCGGTTGCGTCGAAACGCTCGCGAATTTTCGAAAGCAGGAACACTTCGTAGTCCATCGATAGACCAAACACGATGGCAAACAGCATCATAGGTGCCCATGGTTCAATCGGGGCCCCCTTGCCCACACCAAAGATGGATCCGAACCAACCCCATTGAAACACGGCAACCATGATTCCGTAGGCTGCTCCAATCGACAATAAGTTGAGAACCACCGCCTTAAGGGGAACAAGTATTGATCGGAACATAGCCAGTAGGAGGAGAAAACTGATCACGAGTACTGAGCCAATGAACCATGGGAGTCGTGCCCCAACAAAGGTTGCAAAGTCATCTCCGCTGGCCGTAGGCCCACCTACATACACTGAGGCGCCTGACCCAGCCGAGGCATTGGGAAGAACCTTGGCGCGGAGTTGCTTCAGAAGCCTACCGGTGGCCTCATCCTGCGGTGACGTTGTCGCAATAGCAGTGAATACAGCGGCGGTTCCATCTGCCGATGGTTGGGCGTCGGTGACGAAGGCAATGCCTGGGGTTGCTCGTACCTGTTCGATGAGCGAAGGCAGTACCGCTCGTGCATTATCGGTGGGTGTGTTTGCGACTAAAAGAAACGGTCCGGCGAAACCGGGCGTAAATCCTTCGGCAAGCATGTCATATGCGAGCCTATTAGTCTGGGTTTTCGGAAGGCTTCCGGCGTCGGCCGACCCGAGTCGTATGGCTAAGGTCGGTGCCCCGAGTACGACCAAGACGGCGAGCCCAGCAATCGCAGCCTGCCACGGGCGACGCTGCAAGAGTCGACTCCACCGTTCCCACACGGAAACATGATGTCCGGCGTCTTGGCTGTTCGTCATGACGACAGGCTTGATCCGCGAACCTACGACCGAAAGAAGCGCAGGTAGCAAGGTGATGGCAGCAAGTACTGCGACCGCTACCGCTGTCGATGACCCGATTGCTAGCCCGTTCACAAACTTAAGGCGCATGAGAATCATGCCAAGCAACGAAACCATTACCGTGATGCCAGCGAAGACGACGGCGCGACCAGCCGTTGCTGTTGCTTCGTGAATCGAATTGGGAACGTCCTTTCCCCGCCCGCGAGCTTCCCTGAAACGGGTGACAATGAACAACGCATAATCGATTCCAACACCGATGCCAATCATCGACGCAACCTGAACGGTGAAGTCAGGTGTGTCGACCACCGAAGCCCACAGCCCTACCGAACCGAGGCCTATCCCGATACCGATGACGGCGGTTACGATCGGCAGCCCCGCTGCCAATACCGACCCGAACGCGATCAGCAAGATGACAACAGCGGCGAGTAGACCAAAGATCTCGGTAGCGGGAAGGCCACCTTGAGTAAACCATCCTCCAGAAAATTCTGTTGTTACCCCGGCTTTGCGAAGTTCAGGGGCCAACTCAACCATGCGATTAGCGGTGGTTTGAAGGTTGACGTCTGGGTCGAACTCAACAGCGGCGAATGCGACTGTTCCCTCGGGTGAGATCTGGCCCTTCGAAGCGAACGGTGAGGTCACGCTCGCAATCCCAGGAATGGATTTGATTTTCTTTAAGTAAGAGTCAATCTCAACTCGTTTTGCTGTTACCCCGGTCGTTGTTTGGAAGACAACGCTAGCCGTGTCCCCGGTTTTCGAAGGCATCTTCTCATTCAAAAGGTCATACGCGCGCTGTGAATCAGTTCCATCGAGGCGTCCGCCTCCGCGCCAATCGCCACCAAACTGACCGTTCGCGACCGTCACCCCGACAAGAGCGATGATCCAGAGCGCGATCACGACCCATCGGCGTCGAATTGATATGGCAGTCAATCTTGTAATCATGATTCGTTCCTTTTTAGTGATGACAACGGACGCGTTCGAACAGATATCTGGTCAGGACACGCCGAGCGGGAGAAGTTTGGAAGTGAGGATTACGGGTTTGTCGCTGGGTATTTGACGCGTACGTCGCCACCCGAACTCGAAACATCTAGGGTTTTCTTGGAGGCGGGGTCTGTGCGAACCTCGACTTTGGCGTCGCCCCCACTGCTCGAAGCGTCGACCTGGTACGAAGCATCATCATTTGGAACGACGACGTTCACTGAACCACCACTCGAAGACACTTCAGCCGTATCTGGGCTCTTGGTGAAGACGATGGAGACCTCACCACCCGAAGAGTCGGCGACGAGAGTTGACCCGGCGACCCCAGTGGCGTCAACTGACCCTCCAGAACTCATCAGATCGAGGGGTCCGCTTGATCGAGCCGTGCGCACTCCGCCACCGGAGGATGACGCTTTAACGGCGCCTGACGTATCGGCGAGAGAAATGGAACCACCCGATGCAGAAATGCTGATGTCACCCGAGATCTTGCTGGCAGCGAATTTCCCACCATCGACGGTTCCGATAATACGAACGCCCTCCGGAACACTCAGTGCATAGTCGACCGCGCAAACCGGTGAGTTAGGACAATTGGTTTTCAACGTAAGGGTGTCACCCTTTATTTGTTCTGTGTACCTAGGTTTACGTAGCCCATGCTTTACCGTTCGAGTTCCGGTTATCCCATCGGTGCTTCCACCGACAAGGCGGATACTTCCGGCACCGTGGTCGAGTTTGATGACCCGTATATCTCGGGTCTGTTTCGGGTTGACGTTCCATAACTCCTCGGTTGTTTCACTTCGAGACAACACATCAAATGCCATCCACGCGGCATAACCGATGGACACTGTTGCGAGCGTGAGACCAACTGCCAAGAAGGCGCTGCGTTTTGGGTTGTTCGTCATGATCGGTCTCCTTCGACAAATCTCAGTACGGCGAGTACTCGACGGTGGTCACCACTTGTTTGGGGAAGACCAAGTTTCGTTAGGATGTTGTTTACGTGCTTTTCGACTGCACCGGCCGATACGACGAGTGTTTCAGCGATGCCACCGTTTGATCGACCCTCAGCCATGAGACGAAGTACGTCGGTCTCGCGAGGTGTGAGATCGCCAAGTACGTCGCGAGATCGTCTGCGCGCGAAGATTTGTGCAACTACTTCCGGGTCGAGGGCCGACCCACCTGAAGCAACCCGGTGCAGGGCATCGATGAACTCTCTTACGTCGGCAACCCGATCTTTCAACAGGTAACCAACGCCTCGATTGTCTCCTACAGCCAGAAGCTCAGACGCGTAACGTTCTTCGACGTACTGACTTAAAACAAGTACACCTACGTCTGGGAAACGTCGTCGAATTTCGACTGATGCCCGAATGCCTTCGTCGCTGAATGTTGGCGGCATACGAACATCTACTACGCACACATCGGGTTGGTGTTGCTCAACGGCTGCGATCAAATCGTTGGCGTTATCGACTTCAGCAACGACCGCGTCACCAGCATCGGCTAGTAGACGAACTATTCCGGAACGAAGCAGCACGCTGTCTTCAGCGATGACAACCCGCACCGGGGCGCGAAGGGAGGGTGTCGGTCGTTTGTTGGTTGTTGTGGAGTCGTCGTTGTTCATGTTGGAATCTCTGCAGTCAGTACTGTGGGGCCGCCAACCGGGCTGTACAGCGTGAGTTGCCCATTCACGGCTCGAACCCTGTCTTGCAACCCTGAAAGGCCACCATCGACCGCGAATGTGGCGCCACCCTGACCGTCATCGCTAATGATAACGATGAGCGATTTTGTTACGCGTCTCGGTGTTGCGACGCCGGGTGAAGACCCGAGAAAGACGGTGACCGACACGTGATCAGCGTCGGCGTGCTTCGCTACGTTTGTGAGTGCTTCCGACACAACGTAATAGGCTGAGCTTTCAAGCGTTTGGCCAAGACGTTCTGGTAGGTCAACCTTGACAGCAACCGGGATGGGGCAGCGGGCAGCTACCGCAGAGAGGGCGGCATCGAGACCCCGATCATCAAGGATCGCTGGATGGATTCCGCGAGCAATCGAGCGAAGTTCTGTCATGGCAGCCTTTGCTTCGAGGTGAGCCTCGTCGAGCAAAAGTTTCACGGCTTGTGGGTCGTCATCAAGCTTTTCTCGAGCTAGGCCGAGGGTCATACCCAGCGCAACCAAACGTTGCTGGGCGCCATCGTGAAGGTCGCGTTCGATGCGACGGCGTTCAGCATCGGCTGCTTCAACTGCTGCACTGCGGCGGGCCGACACTTCGACGAGTTCGGCCTGAAGCACGGCTTCTTTGTTGGAACCAAGAAGTGTACGTACGAGCCAAAGATCGACGGACCCGGCTGCGATAGTAACGATGGGAGCTGCGATGATTACCCCGATACCCAGGGCAGCCGCAACGAAGGCCAGTTTCAATGAATCAACGTCGGCAACGAGAAGGTTTGCTGAGTCGTTCGGAAAGAGATTTCTTGACATAGGCATACTGACCAACAAAGGCCCGAGACACCAGACGCAGATGGTGACCGAGAACATCAGTACACCTATGATGGGTTGCACAAACAAGTATGCAAGAGCCTTCCAAGCTGATGCGTTGTGTACCAAGCGGCTCACCACATTCAATCTTGTGGCCTGTAACGAACGTGGTGAAGGTGCTGGTGCTGGTATCGCTTCACCGAGCAAAGCCGAGACACGGGCTCGCTCAAATGTTGCGATGAGTTGGGCACCGGCAAGGGTGGTCGTGAGTGCGACTACCCCTCCCACCACGGTGATCGCCAACCCAAGCGAGAGAGCGACCCCGACAGTACCCACAACGATGCAAACGATGGCAACCCACAGGTCAAGAGCGAGGTAGGCAAGATACGAAACAACCCGGCCCGGGGTAATTGCGCCCCACAGTCGCCGGTCGGTCGTTTCCATAGAGATCAGGATATGCGACGCTCGGGGCCGAAAACGATGGGGTAATCGGGCGTTTTCTTGGTGAGGTAAACCCCACCTTCACCACGTCATCAGGATTGAGGTTTTGGCAAGCGTGTGGGAACCGATCAAGCTGGAGGACCGTCAAAAGTTCATGCAACAGTTCACGAAACTCTCCGCCTTGGTCCTTTTTTCGTTGTGTTCGTTGATTGCCTCGCCGACGAAACCTGCTTTGGCTTCCGCGAAATCCAAAACAGCGATTCCGTCCGCAACAACGCTCAGAATTACCTTCGGTTCCGGCGGATTCGGGTCGTCGGGCGCTCGCAGCGTCTCTCTTCTCCTGGCGACCCGTTCTGGTGAACTGTACCAATCGGTGCCGACGACCTCGTCGTATCCCCGACCGACACTTGAGGCGTTCAGCCTGTTGAAACTCTCGAAAGCCGATTATCAAAGCATGATCAAGTTGGCAGTCGCAGCAAACCTCAACAGGCGACTAGATCTTGGTACGCCGCCCACAGCAGACGTACCACCCCTAATTGTGTCCTATGTGGGCATCACGAACGTTATTCAGTCTTTCGGAATCGGCGACGATACGATGCCGACCAAACAGTTAGAAGGTCGCAAAAAGCTCAAAGCGCTTATTGTTTTTCTACAATCACGGCCTGGGGCTAAAGTAAGTAGGCCTACATCAATTGCAGTGATGCCTCGAAACGCTGAAGGTCAATTGTCGACTGACGCTTCATTGCAACAAACACCCCGACCGTGGCCTGCTGCTGCGTCAGATCTTCGGGAAATGGGCGGGTGCAAGGTAGTAACCGGAGCCGAGGCGATCGCAGCTTTCACTGCCTTGAGGACGGCCAACGATCTGACTCCGTGGACATCGAGCGGTTACACCTACCTAGTGTCAGCTAGGCCGGTCTTGCCGGGCGACCCGGGTTGCGGTTAGGGAGTCGGTTACCGCCCGTCGCCTTGTTGATATGGGTGACCTTGTTTGTACCCGCGCTGTTGCATCGCTCGACGGTAACCACAACTTCTTGACTGACGGTCACACCGATACTGGGTCGTGGATGGCTGCGAATACTACGCACGCCAAAGCGAAGCGCTCACCCGACGAAACGATGACAACACACTCAACAGGTTCCCAGCATTCGCCGCCGCGTTAGCAAGCGGACATATTGGTACGGGTCATCTGCGCATTCTCACAAACACGATCACCACTGAACGTGCCCCGATCGGTGTTGAACAACAAACGTTTCTTATCGAAGCTGCTGCAACACTTTCCGTCAAGCAATTCGCTCAGTTCATGAACCACTGGGCGGCGCTCTGCGACGATGCGATCAGCGACCCGAACGCCGGCGATGAAGAACACGTAACGAAACGAACATTAAGCCTTCACGAACCCTCTAACGGAATGTGGCGCCTCGGTGGATTACTTGACCCCTTGTCAGGAGAAACAGTGCGTGCTGCGCTCGAAGCAGCCATGCCAAAGCAAGCAACCGACGACCTACGAACCGTCGGACAACGCAGACACGACGCCCTCATCGACCTGTGCAACGAATCGTTACGTAACCCCAATCGACCCAACATTGGTGGCGAGAAACCAAACGTAACCGTACACATCGATGCTGCCACCGGCCTTGCTCACACACCTCAACGTTTCTATCTTTCACAGACCACACGCAACATGATCCTTTGCGATGCAGCAGTTACTGCCGTATGGCTAGACGCAACCCCGAAACCCTTCGATGTCGGAACACTAACCAGCGATATCCCGGCCCGAAACCGAAAAGCAGTCATCGCCCGAGACCAAGGCTGCAGGTACCCCGGATGCGGACGACCCGGTCGCTGGACCGAAATCCACCACATCATCTACCGCGAAAACGGTGGCTGCCATGAACCCCCAAACCTCGTCACGCTCTGTCGCTTCCACCACCGCCATACCCACAAACACCACCTCATCCTCACCTGGCACACCGACCAAACAACCCTTACGATTGCGTGGCCAAACGGCACCACGATCCATTCACCACCGATATTTTCCGCCATCCCCAGCCGAACCGGATCGGCACCTCCGCCAACCCGAAACCTCGTCCCGAGCTGGCGAGGAGGTCGGCGCGCCCGCCGTGCTGTACATTCATCGTAAGTGTGCCTGCTACATGAGGCGACAGCGCGGCATGTGCTTCATAATTGAACCACGCAAGTGACCTAGTGTCGTGCTTGAATCGAAATTCGAGCTCTTGAAAGGAATCTGATTATGGGAGTCCGGGTCGACCTCAACATCTCGCTCGACGGTTACGCCACGACCGAAGGAGGCACGCCAGAGAACCCTTTTGGTGATGACTGGACCAAGCTCACCGCGGCGTATGCCGCCACACGCACGGTCCGTGAGCGGGTATTTCAAGACAGTTCGGGTGCGGGCACGACCGGTGTCGACGACCGCTATGCCGCGGCGTACTTCGAAGGTGTCGGTGCCGAAATCATGGGTGCGGGAATGTTCGGTTTTCACACTTACCCCGATGACCCTGATTGGAAGGGCTGGTGGGGCGATGAACCTCCATTTCGCATGCCAGTATTCGTGCTCACCCACCGCAAACTCGATTCGATCAACATGTCTGGCGGTACAACGTTCCACTTCGTTGACGCGACGCCACAGGAGGTGCTGTCTCGGGCGACCGCTGCTGCAGGTGAAAGGGATGTGCGAGTCGGTGGAGGTGCAAGCACTGTGCGAGAGTTTCTTAGGGCTGGTCTTGTCGACCAATTGCACGTTGCGATCGCGCCCATTCTTCTTGGTCGCGGAATCAATCTGTGGAACGATCTTCGTAGCTTCGAGAGCGGCTACGAGGTACGAACTGAAACCGCCGAGAGCGCAACAGTGCACGTTACGTTTACTCGCCCTTCGTAGGATGCCCCCAAGCCGATCGATTCGATCGAGCGGAGTCGACGAGCGCGCTTCTAGCGAATCTCAATTGTCACTTTCAGTCCCAGTTGTCAGTTTGGGCCGGTCCCCAACGTGACAAATGAGCCCAAAATGACAAATGAGCTCAAACTCATGGTTGCCCTCCTTTAGCCTGCATATGAACTCGTCGCTGATCTTGTCGATGAACATTCATCTCTTCTCGCAGCACTCGAAAATAGAAACGAGAAGCTGTGCCGGAAGCTGTTACGTATTCACTATGACGATGCTGTCGTTTCACTCAAAAGGACCTTCGCATGACCACAACAGAATCATTCTCGACCTACCGCGCACTGAGCTTCGATTGCTACGGAACACTCATCGATTGGGAAACCGGTATCGCCAGCGCCTTTGCGCCCTGGGCTGAGACTCACCGGGTAGAGATATCTCCGGAGTTTCTTGTGGAAGCGTTCGCCGCCCACGAATCGAGCATCCAAACCGAGTCGCCGTCGATGTTGTATCCGCTCGTTCTCGAAGAAACACTTCGCCGGGTTGCGAGGCAATTCGATGCCGTTGCTTCACCCGAAGAGGCGTCAGCCTTCGGGGCATCGGTTGGTAACTGGCCTGTGTTCGCTGACTCTGTCGATGCCCTCAAACGGTTGAAGGAGCGTTATCAACTGGTCATACTTTCGAACGTTGACCGTGCCTCATTTGCAGCCAGTAACGCCCGGTTACAGGTCGAGTTTGACCTCATCGTCACCGCTCAAGACGTTGGTGCTTATAAGCCAAGCGCGCAGAGCTTTCCAACCCTGTTTGAACATCTGCCAACAATTGGGCTCAACCGCAACCATTTGCTTCATGTTGCGCAATCACTGTTCCACGACCACGAGCCTGCAGCATTGGTGGGGATGCCATCGGTTTGGATCGATCGACGAGCGGGGAACGATGGTTTTGGTGCCACCCCTCCGCCGGCAACTGGCTTCACCGAGCCAGCGTGGCGATACCCTTCGATGGACGCGTTTGCTAAAGCCGCTCTCGCCAGCGCCCCGGTGTAAACGTCTCGTCACCGATAAGTCGTTCGATGAGTCGTGGGTCGCCGGGCCAAGCTTCGAGGAGGACCGACTTGGGCACTCGACGGGCCGCAAATCGCAATGCAAGCGCCACGACAACCACGTCATCGAGCGGCCCAATGATCGGCAAAAACTCTGGAATGAGATCGATCGGGGATAGCACCCAGACGAGGGCGAATGCGAGAGCCGCCTTCGCGGATTTCGGAACCCCTGGGTGCTTACGAAGCCGACGCATCGTTGTTGCGCACGATGGAAGAAATGAAGCCAAGTCTTTTGCTGACCCCGGAGGGAGCCGACGAGCGAGCACCATCATCAGACCCCAGGACGCCGCAATTACTGCCACGCTGATACCGAGAATTCGTAGGGTCATAAGAATGCGCAAGTGAGGGTCAAGGCCACGGGAAGTTAGTCGCCGAAGCGAGCCTCTATCGAGGGAAGGTCGATCATGAGCCGATCGAGGCGGGTGACGTAATACGCTTCGTTGTGGGTAACCGCTGCACTACGAAATGCGTGGAGTGCCATGGCGGCAGCATGAACGGCGGCACCAGGTGTCGATGTCTCAGCGAAGGCCGACACGTCCATAGAGAGCGAATTGACCTCTTTCATGAATTCCTTAGTGGTGACCACGTCGTCGTCGAGGGGGTAGGTGACATAGGCCAGCAAATCGGCAGACTCGCGGGCGTACTCGTGGTTTTCAATGAGACCCTCGGCATGAATAGCCCGATCGCGATCAACCCCCCGCAGCTTTGCAATTGACTGTTTGAGCTTGGCGGGACGTTTAGGGGCCATACCCACCATCCTCGCACGGGGGTATGTCAATAAATGTCGTTTGGGGTGGGAAGCGAAAGGGCGGGAATGCGCCTTCTATAGACTGGCTGCCTGCTTGAGTAGTTGTATGAACTCAACCACATCGGGGTCGCCACCAAGTTGGCGGTCGAGGTAGGCGGTTTGTGATGCAATGTCTCGAAGGTTGGTGAGGCGAGCCCACGGTCCTTGTCGCAATACTTCGGCATACGCAGCAACAGTGACATCGAGACCAAGACGGGGGTCGGCGTCGGAGAGGCGTGCGCTGAATTTGCCGGTCCTGATTTCGGTCGACGTTTCCTTGATCTTCGCTGCCCTCACGTCATCCCACCGCAACCGAACCGAACCGATGTTGCGGTCGTCGCTATCGGAAGTGAGTGTGACTTCGTAGAGCGCAGTGACTGAATGGCCCGCCCCGATTTCTCCTGCGTCGACTGAATCATTTCGGAAGTCACCATCAGCAACAGCGCGATTCTCAAACCCGAGAAGTCGATAACTTTCTACGTACTGGGGGTTGAATTCAACCTGAACCTTTGCATCACGGGCAACCGTTTGAAGTGTTGACACAAGTCGATCTCGAAACAGGCGATCTGACTCAACAGCAGAATCGACGTACGCAGAGAATCCGTCGCCACCGTCCGCGAGGCGCTCCATCATGTCGTCGTTGTACGACGAAGTGCCGACACCAATCGTGATGAGTTCAATTCCCTTCGTGGTCGATTCTTTGATCCGACGCAAAATTTCGTCGGGTCCGTTCGGTCCAACATTTGCAACACCATCAGACGCAAGAACGACTCGGTGGATGGAACCACCATCAGAGCTAATTGCTCGATCATTCGACCTCATCTGGTCTGCAAGGCCATACCCAAGAAGGAGGCCAGCTTCAGCGTTGGTGCTGTTCGTTGGGGTAAGGCGGTCTATCGCGGCAATGATCGTTTCACGCTGTTTCGCCGGCGTCGCCCCGAGCACAACCTCAGCCTCGTCGGAAAACGAAACGATTGCGACCTCATCGTCAGCGCGCAGATTATTTACCATGGTGCGAAGTGACTGCTTGACAAGTTCGAGTTTGCCGTCTTCCTCCATCGAGCCCGACGTATCGATCACGAACGTGAGGTGAGCCGTTGGACGGTCAGCCTTATCGACTCGCTCGGCCTGGACACCCACTCGAATGATTCGCTGGTTGGAAGCAAGAAACGGTGCAGAAGTTCCATCAACATGAATGGCGAAGGTGTCGCCGCTTTTCGGGCTTCGGTACGCCTGATCGAAATAGTTCACGAATTCTTCGGTTCGAACGCTCGAATAGTCTGGAAGCGTTCCACCCTGAACGAGGGCCCTGGCCAACGTGTAGCTCGATGTGTCAACGTCTAGGGCGAATGTGGAGAGCGGGTCCAACCTGGCGACTTGTGTCGGATTCACCCCGGGGTCTTTACTCTGAATCGAGGGATTCGGGTTGGTCTGCGGAGGTGACTGCTCCTCAAACCACCCTCCCGCTGACGTTGATTGACCTGGTTCAGCCGGTGTTCTTTCCGATGTAGACCCGCCTTTTTGGGTCGGCCTGTATGCGCCGGCAGACGGAGTGACAACTGTTTCTGGGGCAGCCGCCGCCAGCTCTTCATCGTCGCTTGCCGCAGCGGCCGAAGTCTCGACGGGTGCATCGCTGATGACGTCCCCTTGACGTGTATCGGGCAATCGATCCGAGGGCCCCGCTGACTGCTGCTCTCGGATCGTGCCCACTGGTGAACGTGAAGAAGATTGGGACGAAGATGAACTGCTGCATGCTGAAAGGACAACAGCAAGACCGGTCATTGCAACGGTCGTCATGATGGATCGTCGTTGAAGTGATCGGATGTTTCGGTGCGATGGCCGTCCGAAATCTAATGTGCGCATAACGAAACTCCCCTGAGTTCGATCGGCGGTGGTGCAGATCGGTTATGTCATCAGACGGCACCTAGACCGTGAACAGTTCCACGCCAACCGAGAAATCTTTCGCACCCGCTTGCTACCCGCATATTTCTACCGGTGTTTCTACCGGTGTTTCGCCCGGTGATTGAGGGGAACAAGCTCATGCTTTCGCCGGTGCTCGAACACCAACGATGTTCGCTCATCAACCACACCTGCGTAGTTCGCTATCTGATTAATGACAACTCGGCGCAACTGTTCTGAATCTGCCACGGCGAGATGTACCTGCACGTCGTCAACACCCGACATGAGAGTTACCGTGACCGTCTCGGGCAAATTCCAGACATGTTCGACGAATCGTTCGAGCACTTCTTGCGACTTTGGCATCAAACGCACCGAGACCATGGCTTGTAGGTCACGCCCCGTTTTAGCTAGGTCAACTTCGGCGTGATACCCCCGAATGACGCCGCGCGTCTGAAGTGACCGCATTCGTTCGATACAGGTCGATGCCGCGATATCGAGTTGTTCGGCGAGCGATTTGATGGTTTGTCGAGCATCAGTTTGCAGCAAAGCAATCAGGTTGACGTCGATTTCGTCGATCATGGGCTTTCCTTGTGTGTGTGGAGTCGCAGAATTCTTGGAATGAGACGAGAAATGAGCGAAACATCGTGTAATCATCGACGCGAAGCGATTTTTCCGAATCATCGGCGGAACACTTGCAACTCGTCCGCTATTTCGTCACTGTACACCTATCGTGACGTCAGTCACTCTGATGGAAAGAAGGCTGCCATGACTGATCTTGCCCCAGACGTGTCTGCAAGTCAGAACGTGACCTCGGTGGCGATTTCGCCGCGACCAACGGGTTCGACATACCGTTTTAGTGACCGGATTACCCGAGACACCGGTACCGTATTTGCGTCCGGTGTTCAGGCCGTCGCAAGAGTTCTCGTTGAGCAGTTACGCATCGACCGTACGAATGGCTTGAATACAGCAGCATTCGCGTCGGGGTACCCCGGGTCACCGTTGGCTAGCCTCGATAAAGAACTTGCAATCGCCGCGAAACTTGTCGCTGGCAACCTTCCGCTCATTGTTTCGCCGGGCCTCAACGAAGAGCTCGCAGCGACGGCTGTGATGGGCAGTCAACTCACGATGAACCATGCCGACAATCGCTACGACGGGGTGATTGGCATGTGGTTTGGTAAGGCACCAGGTCTTGACCGGGCGTGTGATTCGATTCGCCACGGAGTGTTTGCAGGCTCGCATGCAACCGGGGGTGTGCTGTGTGTGGTGGGCGACGACCCTGGTGCGAAGTCGTCGACCCTGCCCAGCAGTTCTGATGCAACCTTGATCGATCTACATATCCCGATTTTGTATCCGGTCGATGTACAAGACGCGCTCGATTTGGGTCGCCACGGTATTGCACTGTCGCGGGCGAGTGGTTTGTGGGCTGGTTTGAAGATGGTGGCCAATGTTGCCGACGGTACCGCGACCATCAGCCTCAACCCGACCCGGGTACAACCGATCATCCCTGAATACCTCGTTGATGGTGTTCAATTCGTGCCAAAACCGTATGCGCGCTTTCTTCCGCCATACAACCTCGCAATGGAAAAGGAACTGTTGGATACCCGCCTTGAAATAGCGCGCCTCTATGGGGTGGTCAATAAGCTAAATCGGGTGACCGTCGAACCGGGTTCATCTGCACGCATTGGAATCGCTGCAAGTGGCTATACGTATGGTGAACTGCGAGAGGCACTGAGTCGGCTTGGTTTGCGAACCGATGATCAAGTAAAAGCCGCCGGTATTCGCCTGTTGTGTTTGAGGCTTCCGTTTCCTCTCGATGCTGGGGTTATCCGAGAGTTCGCTCATGGGCTCACCGAGGTGATTGTTGTCGAAGAGAAAAACCCGTCGCTTGAGTGGATGATGAAAGACGCA
This sequence comes from Acidimicrobiia bacterium, assembly GCA_031430595.1. Taxonomy (GTDB): domain Bacteria; phylum Actinomycetota; class Acidimicrobiia; order Acidimicrobiales; family JANYDT01; genus JANNBN01. The sequence goes on along the minus strand of JANPBU010000047.1, from coordinate 5,075 downwards.
CTATGGAGTTCGGCCGATCGCCCAACCATTGTGGGCAAGCATGACGACCAGGACATAGCTCTGTTCCCACGAACCGGGCACCTTGATGCCGACGCAATACTGGCCCCACTTCGGCGAAGACTGGCAGTTCACCTTGGTGAAGACCAACTTGCGCCACTTCCAACGCCCGCTCGTCAGCGTATTGATCTCAATGTGGCTCGAGCACCTTGGTTCTGCTCTGGTTGCCCACACCATTGGGGCACAAAGGTGCCGGAAGGGTCACTCGTTGGTGCCGGGATTGGCTGCCACGGAATGACCATCTTGCAGGAAGACGAGCGGGTCGGTGAACTGGCAGCCATATGCGCGATGGGTAATGAAGGAACGGCGTGGATTGGTATGGCGCCGTTTGTCGAACGAGCTCACCTCATCCAAAACCTTGGCGATGGTACCTACTTTCATTCGGGACAGCTAGCCGTTCAAGCCTCAGTTGCTGCTGGAACAAACATCACGTACAAGTTGCTTCACAACGGCGCGGTCGCAATGACTGGCGGCCAAGATGCGCAAGGCCGCGTTGGTGTTCCCGAGATCGCCAAGATCATGCTGGCCCAAGGGGTAAAACGGGTACTCATCACCACCGACGAAGTGAGCGCCTACCGCGGCGTTGAACTACCAGACGGGGTCGACGTGTGGGACCGCACTCGAATCGTTGAAGCCCAAGAGATGCTTCGAGATGTAGCCGGTGTGACCGTTTTGATTCACGATCAGGCGTGCGCTGCTGAGCTTCGACGTGACCGCAAAAAGGGTTTGGCTGTCACCCCGTCATTCCGGGTGGTTATCAATGAACGGGTGTGTGAAGGCTGCGGTCATTGCGGCGAAACCAGCGGCTGCTTGTCGGTACAGCCGGTAGATACCGAGTTTGGGCGGAAAACGCATATCGATCAAACGAGTTGCAATCTCGATGCGTCATGCCTGCACGGAGACTGTCCGAGTTTCATGACCGTTCAGGTTGACCCCACAACGCCTCTTGGCGGGCGCAACACAAAACCAAGTGCACCTACGGTGTTTCCAAAACCGAACCTGCGGGTGTCCTTAAACGATTGCACCATCCGAATGACAGGTATCGGTGGCACCGGAGTCGTTACCGTGAGTCAGGTTCTTGGAACAGCCGCCATGCTTGAGGGCAAAATGGCGAAGGGTCTTGATCAAACTGGCTTGTCGCAAAAAGCAGGTCCCGTCGTCAGTGACATTCGGATCGGAATTGATCTTGAGTCGGTGTCCAACAAAGCCGGAAAACAAACCGCCGATGTCCTCTTAGCGTTCGACCTTCTCGTTGGTGCGGGTGACTCGATGGCTGGTTCACTACACACCGGTCGAGCCTTTGTGATTGCTTCGACGACGGCCACGCCAACCGGGTTAATGGTGGTACGCCCCGATCGACCCGCACCAGCCGACGAAGATCTGATTGAGCGGCTACGCACCGCTTCCGGCAATGAACCAATCGCGTTCGATGCCGCCCACCTCACTAACGCGTTGCTCGGTGACACGACGACAGCAAACATCGCCGTACTAGGTGCTGCTTACCAGAGTGGCGCTATTCCGCTCGATGCTTCCTCCATCGAAGAGGCGATTTCACTGAACGGTGTAGCAGTCGAGAAGAACCTCTCGGCGTTCCGTTGGGGGCGAGCGATAGTTGCTGATAGGGCAAGCGTCGACGCGGCGATTGCAACAACTGCTCCCAAGCCCGTCGCCGTGGTGAACAATCTCTCGGTCAAACTTGACAAGAAAGTCAATGATCTTGGGTCACGCATCGGGTTAACTGAACTGATTCGTTCTCGAACCTCTGAGTTGGTTGGGTTTCAAAACGAGCGGTGTGCATTTACGTACCTTGACCGAATTGCAGCAGTGGCCGATGCCGAATCTCGTGTCATGGCCGACAACACCTGGACCCTCACCGAGGCTTCGGCCCGTCACCTTTTCCAGTTCACCGCCTACAAAGATGAGTACGAAGTCGCCCGCTTACTCATCTCGCCGTCGGCTGTTGCCGCTGCCGAACTCGTGGGTGGCCCGGGAGCAAAACCAACCTGGAAGCTTCACCCGCCAATGCTACGTGCGCTTGGTATGAAGAACAAGATCTCGCTTGGTCCCTCGTCTCGGCCGCTAATCGTTGCGCTTACGCTCGGAAAGAAGCTGCGGGGAACCCCGTTTGACCCGTTTGGTCGAGCTCATGTGCGCAAGTTGGAACGTGAACTGTTGGCTGAATATGTCGAGGTGCTCGAGCGACTCGCGGGCGGCCTCACCACGTACAATCATGCCGAAGCGGTTCGAATTGCAGGTCTTGGCGACATTGTGCGCGGTTACGAAGACCGTAAGGTGCGCCGAGCAGCGGAATATCGGTTGGAACTCGAAGCTGCGATGAAAGCCTGGTAGCCCGTTGGTATTTGGGGTCCGACCGCCCACCGATAGACCGGTCGGACCCTCAAACGTTCAATACATGCTCATCTTGCCCAAACTCGAAGGGCTTCGAGGTCGATGACGGTGATTCGCCCTCGACCAACCTTCAGTACCCCGGCCTGTTCTCCTGCTTGGATAGTTACTGACGCGGTTGGGCGGCTAACCCCAGATGCGGCAGCGATATCGTCGTGGGTGAGTGTGATGACGCAACCCGTGAAGGTTGTGTAGTTTTCGGCCAACTCCACCAATCGTCTCCTCACCCGAGTATCAGCCTTTTCCCAATTCGATTCGCCGACTCGAAGAGTGAGCCGATCAGTCTGGTCGAGCAGGTTGTTGACAAGTGCACGAAGAATGATCGGGAACTGAAGAAGGATCTCTTCGAAAGCATCGCGTCGTAAGACACGAACAACGGTCGGTTCAAGTGCAACGACGTCGGTACCGTGCCGAGCATTGCTGGTAAGCACCATTCGTGTACATATGAACTGGCCAGGGCCGCTTACCTCAACGTAGGTGACATCTCCGCGACCACTGACCGTTCGACTTGCCAATCTTCCGCTACACAACACGAGCATGGTGTCACCGAGTTCACCGGCTCGAAATACCACCTCCTTTGCGGCAAAACGTCGCCGGGTGCTCTTGAGCATGAGCATGTCTGCTCCAGCTCGATTGAGACCAAGCACTTGATTGGTGGCGATGACGTTGGCACATTCGGTATCGATTGGTGCGTTCACATCGATAGTTATCGCGCCGTGGTGTTACATAGGCGTTACATGTCGGCCCGACGGTTGTTACATCGACCGGTTGTTGAAACCGGTCGATGTTTGTTGGGTCGCTACGGCAGTTGAGTCACCGACATGTTGTCAAAGACAACCTCAGCCTTTGCCGGGAGCCCTCGAAATGCCTCAAGCGCAAAACGTATTCCATCTCCGGAAGGCATGACTTCAACCCGCGCATCGAGGATGAGGACGCCATTCAGAAAGGCCCGTACATTGCCGGTCTTACCCGATTCACCTTTACACTCGACGACTAGCCTGTTCATTGCCCGGAACGCCGACGTCATTGCTGGGACGTTGCTGCCTCCAAGTGAGAAACGTTTGCCCCCAATCGAAACAGATGCGCCGATTCCAGCTTTTGGCGAAAGGCCGACGTAGAGGAATTCGGGCTCCGCAGACCCGGCTGGTGAACTGTCAGTGTTCGTTCCCTCCGGGCTTGCGTCGTAGCAATGAATAGCGACCGCTCCGTCTCCTACGGTGAGTTCAAAGTCAACTTCAGTTCGACTGTTCCGAAGGTCCGGTTGCGCTCTGTGCCCAGGGCCTGCGTGGCCACCACTGCCGGGATTCACCCCAATTCTGTATTTCCCGTCGACGTAGCCCATAGTCCATCCGCCGCCGTTGTCATCCAGCCATCCGCTCGACGGATTGCTGAAGTCATCAGCGAACAACACAGGCCCAAGTGTCGTAGCCGTTGGAGTGGTCGGTGCCACCGTCGTCGCGGGAGGAGTCGTAGCGGCGGGTGGGGCCGCAATCGTCGTCGTTGGTGTCGCTACTGCCACAACCGGCCGTGCTCCGACGTTCAGTGTGTAGTTGACCTTGGAAAGCAACCATGTCGGCTTTCCATTCTTGAGAATCGCCACGCCATTGTCATCAAGGTTTGATAACTGGTCGCTGATGGAAACTTTGTGCTGTCCTGCGGGCAACCCCTTCAATACCAACATCCAACCCTTTGCCTGCATCACCACTTCGCTTGCATCGGGACCAGCACTTGGCCCGAATTCCGGGGCAACGATTTTCATCGTCAAGATTGGGCTGGTGACTAGGTATTTGGAAGCGTCGACCTTTATACCGTCCACAGACAATGTGGGCTTACGAACTGAATCCGGAAAGGTCTTCAAGAACTCGGCGAGCTTCGCTTCTTCTCCGGGCTTTTTCCAATCGAAGATTCCACCAGGGGTGATGGCGATTGGAAGATCGGATGGCACCGAACATGTAACGCTGGCCGTACCCGGTCCGTTGGCTGAAAGAAACCAAACCTTGGCTGGGTCAGGTTGTAACCATGTATTGCAGGCTTGCAGGTTGAGTAACGGGTTGGTTGCTGACGGTCCACCGAATGCCCACTGTGCCCATTCGCCCATCCAGGTGGCGTATGACTGGCCGATTGGCGCTTCTTTTGGTCCGTATGCCGGTGAAGCCGACTTTGCCTGTGCCGCAATCGGGACAATCCCTGCGGAAGCAGCGAGCGCGGCCACAGTTGCGGCCATGGTCGCGATTGAAATTCGCCTGCTTGCACTGACCAGATATGAACATGTACTTATCATGTTGTTCCCCCTTGAGAATGGTTCCTCGAGAGAGATTGCCGGTAACGCCAATGTTTGTCAGTGCGCCAGCAATCGTCGCAGCAGTAGGCATCTTTACGAAAGAAACTAAACGGCTATCAACCACAAGTTTCCAACGTTGGCTTCTTTACAGAAACTCGGTAACAACCAGCACAGACAACTCCTACAAAAAGGGGCTCTTCGCGATTGGGCGGGGTTATTGGGTGAGTAGGTTCCAGTTGCAGGCGCCGCAGGCGAGGAGGATTCGGGTGCGGTAGTTGTCGAAGTTTTTGAAGCCAGCGGCGACGCGTTTGACTTTCTTGATGATGTTGTT
>JANPBU010000046.1:0-2650 GCA_031430595.1 Acidimicrobiia bacterium | reverse complement strand
GTTCGGAATGTTGTTTATGACATTCTTCTGGGTAGCCATCATTGTGCTGGCTATTTGGCTAGTCAGCAAGCTATTTAGCGGGCGAGCAGGCATGGATATTGCCCCGACTCAGTTGCCGCAACCGCCGACAGCAGACGAGATCCTCAAGCAGCGCTATGTGCGTGGGGAGATCACAAAGGAGCAATTTGAGGAGATGCGTCGCAACCTTGCGGCATAGGCATATTGAAATTGAGAGTACTGACGACAAATCTCTATGAGAAGTTTTTTAGTGAGGAGTTGATACGATGAAAGCAACAAATACACTTAAGCGTAGACAGTTTTTGAAATTAAGCATCGCCGGTAGCGCACTGGCTGTAGGAGGTAGCGCGCTGAGCGCTTGTGTGCCATTGCAGCGCGCTGGCATGCCTGGTGGCATGATGCCCACATCAGCGCAGCCTCAAACGACAGTTCTTCCGCTCGCAATCAATAGCATCTTCAAACCTGATTTGGATATTGACCTGACGGCCACGACTGGACAAGTCGCAGTATTGCCCGGCACAAAGACCAATGTCTTTCGCTATGAGGCTAAAGTGCTGGTGGGTAACCCAAATAACGTTACAGCCTTGCCAGACAACTATCTCGGCCCGGTTATCCATGCGAAACGCGGCCAGAAAGTGCGCGTGCGATTTAACAATCAGATTCCCGGTGAACCCGGCATCGTCCATTGGCACGGACTGGTGTTGCCCGAACGCATGGACGGCCATCCACGCGATCAAATCGCCTCAGGACAGACCTATATTTACGAGTTCGAGGTGAAGAATCGTGCCGGCACTTACTGGTTTCATCCCCATACGCATGGGTTAACAGCATCGCAAGTCAACAAAGGCTTGGCAGGATTGTTCATCGTGAGCGATGAAGAAGAGGCTGCGCTCGGTTTGCCTGCGGGTGAGCGAGATATTCCAATCATCATCCAGGATCGCACCTTCGATGCTGATAATCAGTTTGTCTACAACGCCATCAGCATGAATGACATGATGAGCACTATGCAAAGTGGCGGCATGATGAGTGGCACACAGAGCGGTGGGATGATGGCTGGCGGCATGATGAGTGGCACGCAGAGCGGTGGGATGGAGGCTGGCGGCATGATGACGAGTATGCAAGGCATGATGTCCAGTGTCATGGGGTTTTTGGGTGAGCGCATCCTTGTGAATGGCAAGCCCGATGCTATATTGCCCGTGGCAACCCAAGCCTATCGTCTGCGGCTGCTGAATGGCTCAAACTCGCGTATCTACAAGCTGGCATGGAGTGATGGAACACCTTTGATCGTCATTGGCACCGATGGCGGCCTATTGGAAAAGCCAGCGACGCGCGATTTTATTATGCTAGGCCCCGGGGAACGTATTGAATTATGGGCCGATTTTGCCAAGCGTAAGGTGGGCGACGAGGTCACGTTAGAGAGTCTCTCCTTTGAAAGCGGCGAGGTAATGGGTGCGGGCATGATGGGCGGTATGGGCAATATGCAGGGCATGATGAATGGCAATGCACCCGCGTTGGGCGCGCCCATGACGATCCTCAAGGTTCGCGTGGCGAATCAGGTGCAGGACACTCTAAAACTGCCGGAAGTGTTGTCAAACCTGAATGCGCTACGTGTAGATGAAGCCACGAATGCCAAATCGCCACGCCAGTTTCGATTAACGCTCAACGGGATGCAATGGCTCATCAACGGCCGCAAATTCGATATGGAGGCAGTAGCTGATGATGAGATCGTCAAGCTGAACACGACAGAGATATGGGAGTTTCTCAATGAGAAGAACCCTGGTGGAATGATGGACGCGAATGGCATGCCACATCCGTTTCACATTCACGGCGTGCAATTCAACATCATCGAACGCACCGTGTTGCCTGATCTTCAATCCGTTTGGAATGCTGTGCGTGGCGGATTTGTGGATGAGGGTTGGAAGGATACCTTCGTCATCATGCCCGGCGAGCGAGTCAAGGTATTGGCACGCTTCACAGAGTCAGGCAAGTATGTCTTTCATTGCCACAATCTTGAACACGAGAATCAAGGCATGATGCGCAATTACGAGGTACGGGCATAACTCAAATCTAGAAAGATATGAACGAGCCTGCCCACCCATCTTCCATGGATGGGCAGGCTCATTCGAATGTTGGAGGCAAGTAAAATGCGGTTTTTCAATCATTTCAAAGCATATCCACGTTTAGCCCTACTGGTCAGTGCTGCCCTTCTATCGGCGTGTGCGGCCAATATCCCAAAAGTCTTGGCTACACCTGCACCCACGTCTCAATCCAAGACACTGATAGGTACGATATGGGTAGCCGATGAGAACGGCAACAGCATTACGGTAATCGACGCATCCGATAATAAAGTGATAACCACCCTCACCGGCATCGAAGGCCCGCACAATATCCAGGTGGCACCCGACGACAAGCGAGTGTGGGTGGTGAGTGGTCATGAATCGCGTGTCGTTGTGATTGATGCCACCAACTACAGTGTCCTTGGGTCCGTAGCGACCGGAAAGGAACCCGCTCATGTCGTACTCACACCAGACGGGAAAACGGTCTATGTCACGAACAGCACGGAAAACTCGGTTACGGTTATTGACGCACAAGCCATGAAAGCGGTAACAACGATTCCCGTGGGTAAGTCACC
>JANPBU010000045.1:0-174459 GCA_031430595.1 Acidimicrobiia bacterium | reverse complement strand
CACTCTCACCCGGAGACCTCGACCACACGCGGATACCCCCAAACCCACCCACCCCCGCCCAATCGCGAACAACCACTAATCAAGCATCGCCGACGAACGCAGCAACTGCGCAGGTTTCAATACGCACTCTTGCGATTGGCGAGTTCTCACACCCAGAAGAAAGATGGAGTTCCTGACGTTGCGTCGTTGGTTTCAATTCGCACTCTTGCGATTGACGAGTTCTCACGATAGTGCGTTCAAGCTCGCTAATGATGATTCCAGTTTCAATTCGCACTCTTGCGATTGGCGAGTTCTCACACTTGAGCAAAATCTTACAGAGGAGGTGCTCAGTAAGGTTTCAATTCGCACTCTTGCGATTGGCGAGTTCTCACACCCAGAAGAAAGATGGAGTTCCTGACGTTGCGTCGTTGGTTTCAATTCGCACTCTTGCGATTGGCGAGTTCTCACACCCAGAAGAAAGATGGAGTTCCTGACGTTGCGTCGTTGGTTTCAATTCGCACTCTTGCGATTGGCGAGTTCTCACGACTACGAGGCAATAATACCGCAGAAGTTTGCTGGTTTCAATTCGCACTCTTGCGATTGGCGAGTTCTCACGTCGAAGCGGGTACGTTTACAGTCATGTCGTATTGTTTCAATTCGCACTCTTGCGATTGGCGAGTTCGCACGACGCTCGGACCTAACCATTTTTCACGGTGGCGACATCGTTTCAATTCGCACTCTTGCGATTGGCGAGTTCGCACATCTGTTTCATTCGTGATGATTCCTACGTGATCAAGCGTTTCAATTCGCACTCTTGCGATTGGCGAGTTCGCACCTCTAACTATGACGACAAGATCGCCGACCTAGCAGTATCGTTTCAATTCGCACTCTTGCGATTGGCGAGTTCGCACATCTTGAGTCAAGTTGTTAAATCGTGCGGAAAAGCCTGTTTCAATTCGCACTCTTGTGATTGGCGAGTTCGCACCATGACAAGGAAGACGGAACTACTACGGGAAGAATGTTCAATTCGCACTCTTGCGATTGGCGAGTTCGCACGACGTTGTACCCAGGTTCGTTCTGTTGCGGAATATTGGGTTTCAATTCGCACTCTTGCGATTGGTGAGTTCGCACTCATTCATTTTGTGAGATAAGGGGTTTTCAAGGGGGTTTCAATTCGCACTCTTACGATTGGCGAGTTCGCACATATCTGATGCCCTCATAAGTATCTACCGAACCGTTTCAATTCGCACCTTGCGATTGGCGAGTTTGCACAGCGCTTGAGAGTTCTTTTGCTGAACGTTCTTGTGTTTCAATTCGCACTCTTGCGATTGGCGAGTTCGCGCCCGTCCAGACTTGGACGCAGTGGGGGCTATGGTAGTTGTTTCAATTCGCACTCTTGCGATTGGCGAGTTCTCACACGCCAGTATGGCTGAGCGTAGGCCAACAAAACCGTTTCAATTCGCACTCTTGCGATTGGCGAGTTCTCACTTCAACGAGCGATACCTCGTTTGGTCACAGACACAAGGTTTCAATTCGCACTCTTGCGATTGGCGAGTTCTCACGTTCGTCAAACAGTTTGGTGACGGGCCAGACCTTGGTGTTTCAATTCGCACTCTTGCGATTGGCGAGTTCTCACCCCGGCACAAGACCACCGCGAATACATGACCGAAAAGTTTCAATTCGCACTCTTGCGATTGGCGAGTTCTCACCCTCAAGATCCTCGAAATGAGTGAGGAGGACGGGACGTTTCAATTCGCACTCTTGCGATTGGCGAGTTCTCACAACAGAAAGTGGTTGCGCTCGCCCACAGCGACATAGTTTCAATTCGCACTCTTGCGATTGGCGAGTTCTCACTTCAACATTTACTATTCCAGCGATCGCAAAAGGTTTCAATTCGCACTCTTGCGATTGGCGAGTTCTCACTTGAAAAAGCGTGGATGCAAGTCGAGCTTGGAGAAGGTTTCAATTCGCACTCTTGCGATTGGCGAGTTCTCACGATTTCAGTCACGGGTACGTACACGTATCCGGGATTGTTTCAATTCGCACTCTTGCGATTGGCGAGTTCTCACACAACTGCATTCCCGTCGTTCTCGGTAAGCCAGAAACGTTTCAATTCGCACTCTTGCGATTGGCGAGTTCTCACTTGACTTAGTAGTGAGCGCGTGACACCCTCCCCCCAAGGTTTCAATTCGCACTCTTGCGATTGGCGAGTTCTCACGTTCATCCGCAGTACCAATCACCAGTACCGAGTGGTGTTTCAATTCGCACTCTTGCGATTGGCGAGTTCTCACTACTCTCAAATGACTACAACAACTCAAGATCAATATGTTTCAATTCGCACTCTTGCGATTGGCGAGTTCTCACCCCTCCTAACCCACCCCAAGGTTGAGAAGTAACTAAGGTTTCAATTCGCACTCTTGCGATTGGCGAGTTCTCACAGGCGCACAAAGTGTCGAGCCCGTGAAATAGCAATGTTTCAATTCGCACTCTTGCGATTGGCGAGTTCTCACAATCATCGAAACAGAAGGTTCTGATGTAATTTCATTAGGTTTCAATTCGCACTCTTGCGATTGGCGAGTTCTCACTGCGTGATGCCGAGAAGGAGCTAGATAAATTGCAGTCTGGTTTCAATTCGCACTCTTGCGATTGGCGAGTTCTCACGACAGCGAGAATTACAAGTCCCGGCACGTTGGATCGTTTCAATTCGCACTCTTGCGATTGGCGAGTTCTCACACCTTGGGCACATCCAGTGTTCAAGGAGTAGCAGTAGTTTCAATTCGCACTCTTGCGATTGGCGAGTTCTCACTTTCAGTTAGATAATATTGAAGTCCGGCGTGTTAGTTTCAATTCGCACTCTTGCGATTGGCGAGTTCTCACTCTAATATTTGGTAGTGGCATCAAGTACATTTGTTTCAATTCGCACTCTTGCGATTGGCGAGTTCTCACCTCTGGAGCTGCAAAACACTCATCGGGAAGCTTAGTGTTTCAATTCGCACTCTTGCGATTGGCGAGTTCTCACCGGCAGCAAAGGCGCAGACGTTTGTGCAGCAGTAGTTTCAATTCGCACTCTTGCGATTGGCGAGTTCTCACGGTTATGCTTGGAGCGGGGGTGATTTTGCTAATGAAGTTTCAATTCGCACTCTTGCGATTGGCGAGTTCTCACTCTCTGCGAAAGCGGATGAGACATGAGCAAAACACTGTTTCAATTCGCACTCTTGCGATTGGCGAGTTCTCACACTACGAAAGCCGGAGCGTAACTTTCGTTCTCGAATGTTTCAATTCGCACTCTTGCGATTGGCGAGTTCTCACACGCAGTTACTCGAGAAACTCTCCTGACGCAATCGTTTCAATTCGCACTCTTGCGTTTGGCGAGTTCGCACTCCCCTCTTTATAATAGCCCGCTGACCAGCACATATGTCAAGGGAGCGCACACCAACTTTCGCCAGTGGAGACGATCTCAGGCGGTTGCCACCCGTCAGCTTCATTTCCGCAGGTCACAGGCTTGCGCACCAAAAGCACCTTTGGCGTCCGCTTGCGCCGGTCATACGATCCAATATCTTTCCTCCAACACGGGTGCAGCCTGACCGAGGTGTCGCACCTGCCCGTGGCAGCTTCGGCACACCGAAAAAGCATGAACCACGTCATGCTCGACATTAATCAGCGCCTCAACGGTGCGCATCAGGCCATCAAGTTCTTCCGAATCGATGCCACATTCGAACACACTCTTCTGAATTCGAACGCCGTATCGACCAAGTCGGGCAGCCACCTTTGCTCGCTGATCGTTGTTGGAAATGTCATACGTGATGACGACGGTTAGCGCCATGAGACCGACTCGTAAGTGACGTTCCCACTCGAAATTGATGACGACGCCTGCCAAGCCTGCAGAAGCAAAGCCCTGCGGTAGCTCACCGCTTCCCTGAAGGAACATGAGCGAAGACAGTAAGCATGCGTTCTTCATACGCAGCGATAAGCCGCCGACGTCCGCTCTCCGTCAGTAAGCAAGCTCCATCGTCATACCGGAATGACGAGTCGTTCAGTCCATTGTGCCGCGATCACTCAGCCGCTTCTTTCGAAGCGGCCTCCATTGCGGCGACTGATGGGCGAATATGCGACCGACGTGTACGCGGTGCACCCGGCTCAGCCGCTTCTTTCGAAGCGGCCTCCATTGCGGCAATCGAACCGATACCGCCCGCATCAATAGGTAAGGCGTCGCTCAGCCGCTTCTTTCGAAGCGGCCTCCATTGCGGCAGCCATCGGCGACACAGTGCCGAAACTCGATACGGCGCTCAGCCGCTTCTTTCGAAGCGGCCTCCATTGCGGCGTCGAATACCAAGCGTCCCTATCAATAACTGTCGTCTCAGCCGCTTCTTTCGAAGCGGCCTCCATTGCGGCCCTAGGAAGTCTGTCAAACCGTTTTCGGTCGAAGGTGCTCAGCCGCTTCTTTCGAAGCGGCCTCCATTGCGGCAGCGGCCGAGACCAGACAGGATCAGTTCGCGGATTGCTCAGCCGCTTCTTTCGAAGCGGCCTCCATTGCGGCGTCGGTGCGTATTAGCGTGCCTGGCGTGTCGTTTTCGACTCAGCCGCTTCTTTCGAAGCGGCCTCCATTGCGGCGTCGAAGACTGGGTCGCGGACCCGACATGGGTCGGACACACTCAGCCGCTTCTTTCGAAGCGGCCTCCATTGCGGCGGCTGTTGGGGTGATTTAGAGGATGCCGCTTCTTTCGAAGCGGCCTCCATTGCGGCACGGGGATTGGTAACAAGATCACGCAAGCAACATTCTCCTCAGCCGCTTCTTTCGAAGCGGCCTCCATTGCGGCATGACTGCCCAATACTGACCGTATGCGCCCAAAGTCTCAGCCGCTTCTTTCGAAGCGGCCTCCATTGCGGCCGGAGAGCCCAGACGAGCACCCGGTCACCGAGGGCTTTAACTCAGCCGCTTCTTTCGAAGAAGCCACCATTACGGCGGCGTGAAGCGGGAAAGCTGTCCCTTGGCGACTTCGTGGTCTGCGCCCGATTAGTTCGAGGGACTCTGTTCCTTGTTCTGGGCCGCTCGTGCGGAAGATGCGCTCGTGTCAGGGCGATGCTGGCGCGACGGAGCCGAGCACGGGGTGTGTGCCAAGCCAGTTAGGGAAGCAGCGTACGAGCGGTCGGGGTCCGTCGAGTTCGATATCGCCCTCGGTGAGTGCGTCGCGCAGGGTGCGGTCTCCCATCCAGACCTCGGTAAGGGCGCGCAGCTCGGCTCGAACCTGCAAATCGACCGGGTGTCCCGGGTCGATGAGGCACAGATCAATACTCTCATCGACGACGAGCCAGTAGGACGACTTGCCTAGGGGAGCTCGACGGAAACGGAACTCGATCACGGTACGTGCGTTGCGGAGACCGCCTGGGGTGAGCATGCGTCGCATGTCCCACATCAACAAGGCGGGGTCGAGCTCATCGGACGTGTAGCGACTACGTGCCCAGCGCTGCCCCCAAACGCCCATGGCCTCAATGATTGGATACAGCTCCCAACCTGCTTCGGTCAGGGTGTAGTCGCACCCGTGCGATTGGCGGGTTCGTTGAATCACGCCGCCCGAGTCAAGTTGACGTAGACGTTTCGACAACAACGAAGGAGAGATCAACGGCACACCGCGCTGGATCTCCGAGAAGCGATGACTGCCACACATCATCTCGCGCAGGATCAATGGCATCCATCGCTCACACAACAACTCCGAGGTCTTAGCCACCGGACAAAACTGACCGTATCGAGCCATCACCTGATGCTAAACCCGCAGTGCCGAACCGGCTACTACAGATTGTGAACTAGCGCGCGGTGCTGATCGCGAACACTGTCAACGTGACACATCGACGAACGGAGAACCCCATGAGCAACAAAGCTGTCATCAGTCTCACCACCGGTCTTGAAGACCCCGAGCGCGTCACCGTCGCCCTTCTCGTAGCGGTCGGTGCCGCCGAGACGGGCCACCCGACACTGATATTCCTTGCGAAAGAAGCCGTGCGCCTCGCCGTGAAAGGCATCGCCGTCGGCACGGCATGCGAAGGTTGCCCACCCATCGCTGGCCTCCTTGAGCGCTACCACGCAGCCGGAGGCCGCTATCTCGTGTGCCCCATCTGCGTGAACGCCAAACGCTTGCAGGACGCACCCCTCATCGACGGCGCCACCATAGGCGGCACTGTCCCCATGTGGGAATGGATTGGCAACGAAGCCGCCACCACATTCAGCTACTGACATCACCGAAGTCACCGAACTCTTCAACCGATAAGCGCACCTACAACAGGTTTTAGAAAAATCTAAGGCACTATGGGTCTCCCATGGTTGCGACACCGTTGAAACAAGGCGCTTTTCGCGACTCTGCGATTGCTTTCTTTTGTGAGCAGATAGTTGAACAATCGTCGTGGGTTGCGATCATTCTGTTCGCATACAACCGTAGCGGGGCTAAATCGGCCGGGATCTACACCAGCGCAATTTTGCTGTTTGCGACCTTCCTTTCGCCGCTTCAATCGAGACTTCTCGAACGATTCGCCCCGTTCGGCGCAGCACAAGCACAACTCACGTTGCTTGCTGCTTCAAGCTTAGCGGTCTCGCTTTCGCTCGCTGTGCGTGCCCCGGCGCTAATTTCATGGGCGGCCATCGTCATCATGCTGTGCGCCGAAACATCCGGCCCGGCTGTGCTGTTTGCACTACTTCCGTCTACTGCTCGAAACACCGCCTCGCTGGCTCATCAGAACGTGATCTTTAGTTGGATCGAAAGTGCTTCACTCGTTGTTGGTCCGATTGTTGCCGCAGTGATGCTCGGCCTGTCAAAGGATGTGGAAAGTGGGCTGATGATCGTCACCGGTATCGGCGCCTTCATGTTGGTCATCAGTCTTCTCCTCATTCAGCCCCACGCCAAGACCGAGCGCAGAGAAGACGCTCACGCTGCCGTAAGGACAATAGCCAAATCCGAATCACAGCCAAATCAAACCCAATTCACAGAGCGGGAGCTGATACGACTCTCAACCATTCGTACACTTATGATTATAACTCTGGGGTCATACTTAACGATCGGGTCGCTTGACGTTCTGTTCGTCTCAGTTGCAGGTACTGCAGGCATCGGTACAGAGCGGGCCGGATATCTAGCCGCTGCTTACGGGGTTGGTGGGCTTGTTTCGTTGCTCTTTGCCAAACGGTTTGTTGGTCGCAGTCGCCTTGTTGCACCGCTCTGCTGGTTCGGAGCCGCCGGGTCGGCCACACTATTGGCGATCGCTTTTTTCCGGACAAGCCTTGCGGGAACAATCATCTTGATAGCGGCGAGCGGAGCCACCAGGGCGATTTTTGGTGCCGTACGTCGCGTCCTCGTGCAACGGTCTTCACCGGCTGGAAGCATGCTGCGTGTTGCCGGTCTCTTTCAAGTTGTCGTCACGCTTGGGTACGCACTTGGAGCACTCATTCCGTGGCTTGCTGGTTCGACAGTGCGAGCGTGTGTTGCGACCGGACTCCTGCTTCCCGCTGGCCTAGCACTCGCAGCGAGTGGTCTTCGGCGCGTCGATGATGACGCAACTGTTCCAGTCACCGAAATTGCGTTACTCAGTCGGGTCACGATTCTGCGATCGCTTCGACCAGAGTCACTTGAGGCCCTCGCCCGGCAGAGTCATAATCGCACGTACGATACCGGAACCGATATCATCTCTGAAGGAGACATCGGCACTGAGTTGTTCGTCATGGTTGAAGGCTCGGTTGAAGTGCTACACCAAGGCAGTCGCCTCAACACCTTGCGCCGAGGCGACGTATTCGGTGAAATCGCCCTGGTACGCAACCAAACCCGCAGTGCGACCGTCACAGCACTCGAAGAAAGCGAGGTTCTTGCTGTGCCGGGGACCGCATTTCTCGAACTTGTCGGTATGCATACTGGCGTCGCCGATGCCGTTGAAGGTCTCATCAGTCAACGTCCCTAACACCAGTGAGATTTCCCAAGGTTTGAGGATCGCAAAACACCGAACGTGCCCAAGACTGTGAAAGAACCTTGGGAGGTCAAGTGGACGTGGCACTGACTAGACAGAATTCGTGGTTCCGGCGCTCGCCGGGCCGGACGCAACGAGAAGTCAAGGATCTTGCACGTCCCGGTTGGTTCCCAGATCCGGCCGACGTTTCACACGAACGATTCTGGACCGGATCCATTTGGACGGGTCTTACCCGTCCGATCTCCGAGTCGTACGCCATGTCGATGGCCGGAATGTCACGAACGTTTTTTGACCATTCGCTCAGTAGCACTTCCGTTCGCATGCGCCGCCTGGTAGCAAGTGATGAATCGATTCGGTGGGGCCGTTTTCATATGCGCCTCAGCGATATCAATTCGGTAACTCACTGGGTTGATAGCAGCCGCCGTGACGGTCACTGGGAACGGCTGGTTTTCGCAGTGGAAGGTCGACTCGGAACCCTTCGCTTCGACATCAAAGGTATCAAGAACAGCGATGCTCGTACGCGAGCTTACGATGGCTATCGGGCCCTGGTTTCGGCATCGACTTCGATCATTGTTCCTCGCTTGGCCGTTGACATTGTTGACCGCCTAGAGGCCGGGAATGTGATCAAACTTGGGTCATATCGCCTCACAGCACGCGGTCTCAGCTCACGACACATCGACCCACGCCGCCAGGCACTTACCGGCCGGTGGGACAGCCTTGAACTGATGGTCGACCCCACCGGGCAGTCGCTCGATAATGACATCGAACGGGCCAACCGAGGCTCGGTGTTTGTACGAACCAACGACGGCATGGCGTTTCCTCACCTCGACCCCCACGACCGGGTAGCGACCGTGATGCCACTCGTTCTGTGGCTGGCCAAAGATCGATTCGCCGAAAAGCCCCTACTACTTCGAGCCTAGTTTTCAGGCAACGAATTGGTGATCAACGTCGTACTTCGCAATGAGAGGGCCAGCGGTCACAAGAACAAGTGGGTGATGCTTCGCTTGTGCAATGAGAAGTCGATCAAACGGGTCGCGGTGAATCAAAGGTAGATCGGTAACGAGAAGAGCATGCGCGTGTTCAACCGGCAATGCCGTGGTGCCAGATCGCCGCATTCGATCTGGAACAATTCCCTCGGCAGCAAGGGTCTTCATTGGTTGCTACAAAGGAACCCCAACCGGCTTGCGCTAGCAAGAAATAAGGGCAAATAAACAAACCCAAAAAACTTCGACTGAACCCTGTTTTTTGTCTTACCCTGTCTATAGAATCGAACATATGTACGAGCAGGAAGGGATAACCAGTTTTGTTCAATCCCTTCCCGTGCAAGTATTGGGTTCTGGGCAGCTATTTCACGATGCCGAGTTGGCGTTGGCGCGCGACGTTGCTCATTGGCAGAACGCCGAAGCATGGAAGTTAGACGGTGCACGTTCGGCCATCGGTTGGTTGACCTGGAAGTTGGCCCTCTCGTATTCCCGGGCTTGTCGGTTACTGCAACTTGCGCAGGCATTACTCTGCGAACCTTTGATTGCAGCAGCACTCGACAACCACCGCCTTTCGATCGATCAGGTCGAGTCGATCATCAGCGTGGGAACACCCGAACGCGACTACGAATACCACCGCGATCTTGAAGTCATGATCAAAGAAGCCGGTCCGCTAACCGTCGCTCAAGTACGCGTAATGACCAAACATTGGGCCGATCTCGCCGACCAAAAACTAGAAGCCACCAAAGAAAAACCAGAACCACACTCAAAACTTCACGTCGCCGAAACGCTTCACGGAATCGTCGAGATCTCCGGCACCCTACGCGGCGATCACAGCGCCCTGATGGTCGCCGCCCTTGAAGCGCCGAACAGGCCAAACAAATCGCTTGCGATTGCAATGTCACACGCATACTTACAATCGGCCCATCCGACGTCATCGATGTGGGCCGCTCCCAACGAATCGTTCCACTCGCGCTGCGAAAAGCCCTTGTCATTCGAGACAGGCACTGTCGCGGCCCAGGATGCACCATGCCAGCAATCCATTGCGACGGCCACCACCAACACCATTGGGTCAACGGCGGCCTCACCAACCTCGACAACTGCGTACTGCTCTGCCGATACCACCACAGCCTCGTCCACACCGGCGGATGGACCATTACCGGCAACCCCAACCACGAACTCACCTTCACTAACCCCACCAGCACCCACCAAACAACACGACCACCCGGCCAACGACACAAGGGCTAGGCGAGCTTTTGCGGCGACTGTTTCGGATGGGTACTCAACCTGCAAAAACTCGGCTGACTGCGGAGCATAAAGACGATGATGGCCGCCAAGTTTTTGACCGGACAGATCGCTATCCGAGAAGCGACGATCCATAAAGCGGCACGCCAAGTGTTCTGAATTCACGAGGTCTGGCTGGTGGGGCAAATCGAGCAGCAAAGACAAAGGGAAGCCAACCCCCCAGCTTTGACGGGCTTTCACCACACAGCGGAAGCCAGATTCGAGCGGATCAACTCGTCCTTAGTGATAAGCGCGCAGTTGGAAGCAAGCGCGTCGGCAGCACTCATTCGGTCAAACGGATCGCGCGTCCACGACAGCGGAGCGGCAGCTTCAACGCTGGCAATCGTGGTCACATCGGAAGAAGTGAAACCAATACGTTCGCGTAGGTCACCGACTATTTCTGCCCCGCTCACTTTCAGGCGCCCGATTTCGTGAAGATATGTCAATTCAAGTTGAGTTAGGAACACCGAACAGTGATGAGAGGGTTCGACAGTTAGCGGAAGAGTCGGGCTACTTCACTGAACTGGGTGATAAGGCCCGGGAACAAGCCGATGGCAAGTACCGAGACGGCACACAAACCGAGCGCGAGTTGCAACGACGGTGGAACGATGATGCGAGTCGACCCGTCAGGAGAGGGCTTCATCCACATTTCACGCATGATCTTCAGGTAATACGTTGCGCCAATTACCGCATTCACAGCAGCAATGGCCGCCAACGAAACCGACCATGGCCCGCCACCGTCGAGGGCTGTATTGAACACCGTGAACTTGGCGAACCAGCCACCAAACGGCGGAATACCAGCCAGTGAAAATAAGAAGATAGTCATCACGACAGTAAGGCCGGGCGCGTAATGAAACAGACCGGCGTAACTGTCGATTTCACCCGAGTTCGTTTTGCGGGCCACTGCAATCACCATGGCAAACGCACCAAGGTTCATAAGCGTGTAGATGATAAGGTAAGTAACGATGCTGCGCTGCGCCGTAACGGCGGCTTCCTGCTTTTCGGCAACGGCCGCAAACGGCACGAGAATGAACCCGGCCTGCGCAACCGAAGAATACGCAAGCATACGAACGATATTGGTTTGGCGAAGCGCAACAACGTTACCGACGGTCATCGTGAGAACGGCAAGCACCCAAAAGATTGGCCCGTACACATCGGCCCGAGGGAAAAACGCCACGAAAACCAGTTCCATCAGAGCAACGAAACCGGCAGCCTTTGACGCAACCGAAAGAAACGCCGTAACCGGGGTCGGAGCGCCTTCGTAGGTATCGGGCGCCCATTGATGAAACGGAACAGCCGAGACCTTGAACGCAAACCCCACAATGACCAGGAAGATACCGACAGCCGTAAGCCCATTGGCGTTTCCGGAATCACCAATCTTCGCCCCGATGTTTACCAACACCGTTTCGCCCGTGACACCGTAAATGAACGACATCCCGTAGAGCATCACAGCCGACGCAATCACACCAAGCAGGTAGTACTTCACCGAAGCCTCGTTGGATTTACGGTTTCGCTTCTTCCACCCGGCCAACAGGTACGCCGGAATCGATAGGGTTTCGAGAGCAACGAAAATGGTGATGAGGTCGCGAGCCGAAGCCATGACCACCATGCCAAGCAACGAGCACACGATAAGGAACGAAAACTCGCCTTCGTGATAGTCGCCTTCCTGCAAGTAGTTGGCCGACATCAACAGCGTGAGGTAACCCGCTATGATAAACACGGCCTTCATCACCAACGAGAAATCGTCGACAACATAGGCCCCGTTGAACATTGACCGGTCGCTACCTTCTAGCGCCAGTGTCACCAACGGAATGGCTGAGGCAATCACACCGAAACCAGCAATGGTGTTCACCAAAAACTTGCGGGTCTCGTCAATAAACAAATCGATAAGCAGCACTGCAATAGCGACAACCAGCAACACGATTTCGGGCGCGAGCGCATGAACATCGATTTTTGGCGAGATGAACGAACCAGTCGCACCCTCGACGAGGCCGGTGAAGCCGGCAACCAAACCGAGCATCAAGGTCAGCTCCCGAGCACCTTAGTCACATGATCAACCAGGTTGGTTACTGCACCATCAGTGATTCCGAACAGCAGCGCAGGGAAGATACCGAGCACCACGATTGCAATCAACATAGGTGCCCATGCAATCCACTCTTCGGTCGATACGTCATGGAATTCGTGACCGGCCCACTCGGCCTTCGGTTCACCGAACGCGGTGCGCTGGTACAGCCAAAGCAGGTAGCCCGCAGCAAACACGGTACCTACCGCAGCCACAACCATGAAGACCCGGAAGAGGCTTTCGTTCAGCGACGGATGCGGTTTGTACGCCGAAAGAATTGCTGGGAATTCGCCCCAAAAGCCGGCCAGGCCAGGAAGACCAAGCGATGCCATCGATGCGAAGCCGAGTACCCAACCAAGCTTTGGCATGGTCTTCAGTAGGCCACCCATTCGATTGATTTCGAGGGTATGGAAACGTTCTTTCAACGAGCCAGCACAGAAGAACAACATTCCGGTAATGAACCCGTGGGCCACCATTCCGAACACTGCTGCGTTGATGCCGTAGGTAGTAAGCGTAGAAATGCCGAGCATCACGTAACCCATATGGGCTACTGAAGAGAAGGCGATGAGTCGCTTGAAGTCGGTTTGGGCCAAACACCCGAGCGCACCGTAAAGGATGCCGATTGCCGCAAGCACACCTATGACCGGCGCCCAGAACCTGGCCCCCTCAGGAAGGATAGGAATCGCAATCTTAATGAAGCCGTAAGTACCAAGCTTCAACAACACCGCAGCCAAAATGACTGAGCCCTGGGTTGGCGCTTCAGTGTGGGCATCGGGCAACCAGGTATGAAACGGAAACATCGGAACCTTGATGGCGAACCCGAGAAACAGCCCGGCGAAAATGAGCCTCTGAGTGTTCGTCGAAATTCCGGCGGTTTCAACGTTTGTCATGAGCTGAGCGATATCGAAGGTACGACCAGCCTTGAAATACAAGGCCAAGAACCCGAGCAACATGAAAGCCGAGCCGAACATGGTGTACAAGAAGAACTTAAGCGAAGCGTACTGACGATTAGGGCCGCCCCACACGCCAATCATGAAGTACATCGGCAACAGCACCAGTTCGAAGAACACAAAGAACAAGATGAGATCTTGGCTAATAAATGTGCCGTTCATGCCGGTTTCGAGCAACAGCATGAGGGCTAAGAAAGCCTTCGGGTTATGCGGGTCGGGAAAGTGATTCCATGAATACACGATGCACAACGGAATGATGAGACACGACAGCACCAACATCGGAAGACCGATACCTTCGATGCCTATATGGAAGCGACTGTTGATGAGGTCGATCCAGCCCCGGTTCACCGAGAACTGCAACTCACCTGAGCGGTCGTAGTCAAAGTTCGCCAACACCCAGACCACGAGGCCAAGCGGAATAAGCGAACCGACCAGGGCAATGAGCTTTTGTAGGTCTTCGTCGGCTTTTGGCACGGCGATAACCAACGCAGCTACCACCAAGGGCAGGAAGGTGATGAGCGAGAGCGCCCAGTCGTTGAGATTCATAACGTGTTGATCCTCATAATGTGGCAGGTCTCCCTAGACGAACAGCACGAGAGCGAGAGCGGCGAGGCCGACGGCCCCGATGAATACAGCGGCGTAGTTTTGTACCTTGCCGTTTTGGGCACGCCGCAAGGCGTTTCCAAAGCCATGGGCAGTTGACCCAAGACCATTTGCAGCACCATCAACCACGCCTTGATCAATGTATTTGTAGACAAAACGAGCAGCACCAACAGCAGTGGAGCCAGCCGTGTTGACTACGCCGTCAAGACCCTTTTGGTTAAACCAGTATGCGCCCTTGGCGATAGGTCCCTTGATCGAACCAACCACGACCCCGGTCCACAGGTGATCGAGGTAGTACTTGTTCTTGAGCACCTTGTGAATAAGGCCAAAGATACCGCCACGCTTCACCAGGCCAGCATCGTGATTGAAGACCTTGTAGTAGACCACACCAACAATCATTCCGGCGATACCAAGAAGTGTCGACGGAATCGCAATGGCGAAATCAAACTTCGGTGCACCGAACGCTTTGAGAACTGTTTCTTCGAACACGTTGCCTTCGATGAAGTGCTCAAAGTTATAAGCGGGCAGACCGAGCCAACCCGGCCACTGCAACAAACCAACGATCGTGCTCATGACCGCAAGCACTGCGAGAGGGCCAGTGATCCACCAGTTCGACTCATGCGGACCATCGTGCGAGCCGTGATCGTCGTGGGCAGCTACTGCATGGGTATCGTGACTGTCATGGACGTCAACAGCTACAGCGTGGGCCTCGTGGTCGTCGTGGAACAGGTGCAGTCGGTTTTCCCCGAAGAACGTCTTTGTATAGGCACGTGTCATGTAGCAAGCAGTCATAAACGCGCCAAGCGAACCGGCATAAAACGCGAACTTGAAATCGTTGGCCGAAGCGGCAGTAAGGATTTCATCTTTCGACCAAAAACCGGCAAACGGAGGAAGGCCACACAGCGCCAAATACCCGGCGGTAAACGTAATGAACGTGATCGGCATGTGCTTTCGTAACCCGCCCATACGTTCCATCTCGAAACTGTGATGCGAGCCAGAGTGCGATATCGACCCCGAAGCTTGGAACAACAGGGCCTTGAAGAATGCATGAGTGAAGAGGTGGAAAATCGCGCCGGCCCATCCCCCAACCGCCAGGCCCATAATCATGTAGCCAAGCTGCGAAACCGTTGAATACGCCAACACCTTTTTGATGTCGGTTTGTACGAAAGCCAGCGCTGCAGCCATCACGAGGGTGATCGACCCAACCCAGGCCCCAAGGTTCATGCCGCCGACTTCGATCGAGAAGCCCATCCAAAACACGCCATACAGACGGGCCACAAGGTACACACCAGCCACAACCATCGTGGCTGCGTGAATGAGTGACGACGCCGGTGTAGGACCAGCCATTGCATCGGGAAGCCACGTATGCAGAGGAAATTGTGCGCTCTTTCCAACTACCCCGGCAAACAGGCAGGTAGCTGCGACGAAGCAAATCCACTGGCTCATCTTTCCAGTGAGTGCGGCCTCGTTGATCTTCGCCATATCGAACGTTTCGCCAGCAGCGAAGAACGTAATGACGATACCGATCAGCAAACCAATATCGCCCGTACGGGTCGTGAAGAAAGCCTTGAGTGCCGCGTTTGTATTGGTCGTGTCTTCCCACCAATGGCCAATGAGCAGGAACGAGCAGAGGCCCATCACTTCCCAGCCGAACAGCAAACCGAGTGTGGTGGCCGACTGAACCATCCAAAACATCGCACCGGTGAACAGGGCAAGCGAGGCGAAGTAGTGAGTGATTCGGCTGTCGTCGCGGAGGTACTCTCTCGAAAACACATGCACACATAGCGAAATGAAAGCAACAACAAACAGCATTGCAACGGTGAAACCATCGACGTGGGTACCAACCTCTACGTCAATCGGACCGTTTCTGTACCAAGTCACTGACTTTTCGACTGCCGGGCGTAACTTCGCCTCGCCCTCGGCCTCAGCGGTTGGAACCGCGAAACGTGCAGACGTACCGAGCCCGAGAGCAGCTTCTTCGGCCGGTTCAGCATTAGCCTCTCCATCGCTAGAAACTTCGCCCTCGCCTTCAGCGCCTTCGGCTTCGTGAGCGACCACGACAACCTTGTCACGTACCTGCCATTGCACAACCGCAGCCGATGCGAACAAGAATTGTGCCCCGATAAAGGCAATGCTGATGTACGCAGCCGCGTTGCGCTTGTCGATCTTTTTTGCGAAGAAGAGAATGAAGGCGAACGCAATCACCGAGGCCAACGGCAGCAGCCAGGTGTATCCAAGGAAGAACCCGTCGCTCAACACCGGTGCAGCTTCTGAAGCACTCAGCACAGAGATCATCCCTTCATCTCAGACAAATCTGCAAGATCAACGCTTCGGCGGTTGCGATAAATCAACAGCACGATGGCCAGACCCACGCCGACTTCGGCTGCGGCAACGGCGATCGCGAACAGGGCAAAAACCTGACCGGCGAGGTTGTCGTTGTAAAAGGCAAACGCCACAAAGTTCATGTTGACCGAATTGATCATCAACTCAATCGACATCAGCACTAACACCGCGTTTTTACGAACGATGACGCCGTACACTCCCACACAAAACAGAAAGGCAGCGAGCAAAAGAAACTGGTTGAGAATCATGAATGAAACCCCTAGTCCCGTCGAGCCACGACAACAGCGCCAACCAGGGCGGCAAGTAAAAGCACCGATGCAGCCTCAAACGGAATGAGGTAATCAGAGAAGATAGAGTCGGCGATACGAGCGGTGTTAACCCCAGATGCACCAACAGCAACCGAGTTGGTGAGGTCAAGCGACGTCTCGCCAAACGCCCGCCATAGGGTGAGGCCAAAAACCCCAAGAAGGAAAGTGCTTACCAACGCACCCAGCCACTTTTGGTCGTTGTCGAGGTCGCCATCTTCGCCAAGCTTGGCCCGGGTCAACATGATTCCGAAGAGAAACAGCACGACGATGGCCCCGATGTACACCAGCACCTGTACAACGGCAACAAATTCGGCCGCGAGCAGTACGTATTGCGCAGCAACGCCAGCTAGAACCATTACAAGGTACAGAGCAGCATGGACCACGTTCTGGGTTGTCACCATTCGAAGGGCCGAAACCCCCATAGTTACCGCCAGAATGGCGAACACGATATTTTGCGCGAGCACGGCGTGGCAGGTTAGTTGCTGAAAACGTGGTGCCTGAGAAAGGCGACCGCGAAATGGGCGGAAAGGGTGGCTGCAAGCACCGGTGGCACGGTCACTTCTTCTTCTTGTCGGCGCCGACTTCGAGCTCAAGCTTCTCTGGGACCGTCTGGTTCCATTCGCCAAGGCGAGTCTTGTCGTGCAACAAATCAGCAATGTTTACTTCGGAATACTCAAACTCGGGCGACCAGAACAAGGCATCGAACGGACAGACTTCAACACAAATACCGCAGTACATACACAGCGAATAGTCGATATCGAAGCGGTCAAGTACCTGCACGGTTCGGGGCTTGCCGCCTTCACGACGCGCCGGGGCTTTGTCTTTGTGGCCCTCGATGTAGATGCACCAATCAGGGCACGAGCGACTGCACAGCATGCAAGCAGTGCAGTTTTCTTCCTTGAGGGCAATAACCCCACGGGCCCGGGTAGGCGGCGCGTAACGTTCCTTCGGGTACTGCTCAGTTTGGTTCGGTTGGAACAGTTCCTTGATGGTGACCTTCATGCCACCAGTGAGACCACCAACGATGCGGCTCACGCTTTCAGGGGCTTTGGGCAGCGGCATCAGAACACAACTTTCAACACAGCGGTCGCCATGATGTTGAGTAGCGAAATTGGTATGAGGTACTTCCAGGCAATGGTTTGCAGTTGATCTTCACGTAAGCGTGGATAACTGAACCGGACCCAAAAAATAAGGAACGAGATGAAGAAGATTTTGGCGGCCAAGATCAACGGGCCAGCCACATTGAAGATGTTGTCGCCACTCAAAATACCGTGAGGCAACGGCACGTACCATCCACCAAGGAACAGTGTTGCTGCAATGGCCGAAAGGGCGAAAGCCGAGGCCACCTCGCCAAGGAAGAACGAGAGAAACCGGAAACCCGAGTACTCGGTCATGTAACCGGTAACGAGTTCAGATTCAGCAACAGGCATATCGAACGGGGCCTGCGTCAGTTCAGCTTGGGCTGCGATCATGAAAATCACGAAACCCACAAATTGTGTGGCGATGTACGGCACGCCGCCTACGTTCAACCCAAACAGTTGCTGGCTCTCTTGCGCTTTCACGATCTGGTTGAGGTTCATCGAACCGGCCTGAATGATGACGCCAATCACGGCGAGCACCAACGGCAGTTCGTAGGCAATGAGTTGCCCTGCGGCTCGAAGCGAACCCATGAGCGAGTACTTGTTTGCCGAACCCCACCCGGCCATCAAAATTCCAATGACCGAAATCGACCCGACAGCAAGCGAATAAAACACGCCAACTTTCAGGTCAGAAATCACTGCGTCTGGGCCAGCAGGTATGACGAGATACAGCAGGAAGGTCGAGATCACCACAACATATGGGGCAAGCGAGAAGACCCATTTGTCGGCCTGAGCAGGCACAATGTCTTCCTTCTGAATGAACTTCAGTGCGTCACCAATGTTCTGGTACCAGCCGTGAAATCCACCAGGCTCCATAGGGCCAAGACGCGATTGCATATGGGCCATCATCTTCAACAAGAAGACGTAGCCAATGAGCAAACCACCCACGGGGATAATCACGAGGACGGTACCGAGTTTGATAATTGTTTGTCCCCAATAAGGGATGGTCACTGCAAGCACGATATGTATACCTATGAGTTCAGTGGCTCGGGGTCAGCGGTCGATGTCGCCGAGAATGAAATACAACGAAGCCAAAATAGTCACAATATCGGGCACGTATACGCCCTTCATGAGCCACGGGGCAATCGACATGTTATTGAAGCTTGCCGACCGAATCTTTACACGGAACGGCCCAAGACCACCCTGGCTCACCACGTGGTAACCCATTTCGCCAAGCGGGTTCTCGGTTGACACGTAGGTTTCACCCGCCGGAACCTTGATAATACGGGGAACCTTGGCCATAATCGGCCCAGCTGGCAGCGTATCGAGTAGCTGATTGACGATCTTGCACGCCTCACGCGTTTCCTGCAAACGTACCCAGCACCGGGCGAACGCATCGCCGTCGGGGTGCGTAATGACTTTGAAATCTGTCTTGTTCCACGCGAGAGGAAGGTGACCGTCGCGGCGAAGATCCCAGTCGACCCCCGAGGCTCGAAGGTTTGCCCCAGACAGCCCGAAATCGAGGGCCTTTTCAGGAGTGATAACGCCAACGCCACGGGTTCGTTTTTGGAAAATCAGGTTTCCGAACAGCAGTTCTTCGATGGTGTCGCAGAAGGCAAGGCACTTTTCCATGCACACCTTTGACTCGGCAATCCATCCCTTAGGAAGGTCGTCTTTCAACCCGCCGATTCGGTTGAAGTTTGGATGGAAACGACCACCCGTTGCAGCCTCAATTTGATTGAGAACATGTTCACGGTCGCGGAACGCAAAGAACACCGGGGTGATCGCACCAAGCTGCACGCCAAGGTCGCCGAGGAACAAGATGATGTGGCCAACACGACTCATTTCGAACAAAATGGTTCGAATGTGTTGGGCACGATCGGGGGCTTGAACCCCCATCAGTTCTTCAGCGGCGGCGATAAACGGAACCTCGTTGGCGAAACTGCCAAGCCAATCGATTCGGTTAATCAGCGTGGTGATTTGTGGGTACGTTCGAACTTCAGCCAGCTTTTCGTAACCACGGTGCATGTACCCCATGACCGGTTCACACGAAATGACCTGCTCACCGTCGAGGCGGGCGATGATGCGAAGCGTGCCGTGCGTGGCCGGGTGCTGCGGCCCAAGGTTGACCGTCATTCCGCCCGTTTCGAGCTCGACGTTTATTCGCATGTCAGCGGCCTGACCAGCAATATAGGCGGCCTGTTTGATTTGTTCTGGGCTGTTAGGCGAGAACGATGTTTCAGCCATTCCAGGATTGATCGTTGCAGTCATTTACGCGTCGGCCCCTTCTTCGATCGCTTCGCCCGCAATTGGCTCAACGTTGGTGAGGCCGGGCCACGGCTTGACTTCACGGGCCAACAACGGAAAGTCTTTCCGAAGTGGGTAGCCCTCGAACGAACCGGGAAGATAGATGTGCACAAGGTGCGGGTGGCCCGTAAACCAAAACCCGAACATTTCCCAGGTTTCTCGTTCGTGCCAGTTGGCACCGCCGAACACGCTGACAATGGTTTGTACCCGGGGGTCAGCTTCGTCGAGGTCAGCTTTAATCGTGACGCTTTTCGATTCGGGCGTCGCGGTGAGGCGCACCATCACCTGGAATCGGGTTTCGCCCCCGGCCAGGCCAGTTTTGTACCCGGCGACTTCGGCAGCAACTTCGGGTACCGCTACGTCTACTGGCTCAGCGGGTGCGTCATCGGTTGCCTCATCGGAGGCCGGATCTTCTTCGACGCTTCCCCACACATTTTCGTAGCGAGTGGTTTGAGCGGTACTTTGCAGCCAGTCGAGACCTGACAGGAAGCAGAAGTAGGTGAAACCGGCCCGTTTGGCGACCTTGGCTGTTTCAAGCCAATCATCTGCGGAAACCCGGATAATTAAGTCATGGGGCCGAACAACCGTTTCAAGAATCTTGTCGCCGAGGTCGGTGGCGAGATTCTGAAAGAGGCGCTCGGTCATTACGCCAGGGGGAGCGCTCGTAGGCGCGACATCGACAGACACTCCTACAGACTAGGCGAGGGAATGCCTCAGCCACAAAGACCCCAGAAGTTCGAGGAGATAACCCCGATCTGACCTGAGAACTCTTGGCCATATTGATCTCTGACAATCAGTGACTTCACCGATGTACTTTCGCTTGCACGCGTGCTTGATGGAAGCATGAGAAATACCCGGCTCCAAAGCGTTTCGTTTCGTCCTTATTCACGCGCTCGAGGGGTGATGGCCGCGTGCATTCTCACGGGTGCGTTGACCACAGCCCTTGGGGTTGGCGCACCATCAGCTCAATCTCAAACTGTGGCGTGCGCCGAACCGTCAGCTCCTTGCATTGTGAGCGCAACAGTTTCCAAAAGCAGTCTAAAAATTCGGGTGGCTGGCCGATTGCCGATCTTTCGAATGACGTGGAAAATCGCCGCCAAACCGTCTGTGACGAAGTCGGTCAGAGCACGCAGTGGGTCAGCCTCGTTGATCATTGCGGCTATCAAACCAAACTCGACCCTGACGTTGTCTCTGCGTAACTGCCGAACCACCAAGGTCGCAACGTGCGGGAAAGCCATTGCCTACACGGCCGCGTTTAACGCAACGGGTGCCCTGGTTCAGCCTCCGCAACCTGTCGTCGTGAGCCCGACACCGACGCAGGCGCCAGCCGCAACGCCGACAACAACGCCAACAACGCCAACAACGCCAACGACAGTAAGTGCACCCACGACTGTGGTGACTCCGACCACCACAACCTTGCCGTCAACGATTTCGCCGACCCCGACCACCACCGCTTTGCCACCTACGACTCTTGCCGTCGGAACCTGCAAACCTGGTTTCGTTAAACGCGCTGCTACTGCAAGCGACACCGTTTGCGTTACGCAGGTTTCCGCATCCCAAGCAATCGTCGACAATGCAGCAGCTACATCGAGAAGGGTTTCCAGCCCAAGCGGGCCAAACGCCTGCAAAGAAGGTTTCGTGTGGCGCGAAGCCTTCGCTGGCGACGTGGTTTGTGTGACACCGGCAACCCGAGCCCAAACAGAAACAGACAACAACGCCGCAAATTCACGCAAACTGTTCGAATACGGACCAAACACCTGCATCGCTGGCTTCGTCTGGCGCGAAGCCTTCGCAGGTGATCAGGTATGCGTCACCGTCGCGACTCGTACTCAAACAGCATCAGACAATGCTGCGGCAGCCTCACGAGTTGATTCCGCCGGTGCATCAGGCCCACAATCTTGTATCAGCGGATACGTATGGCGCGAGGCATCGCCGACCGATCGAGTCTGTGTCACCCCATCGTTTCGAACAGCAGCCGCTTCTGACAACAGTCAGGCTGCGAGCCGACGGGTCAGCAGCCCAGACGGGCCTGATGCGTGCAAGTCCGGTTTTGTCTGGCGCGAAGCATCGGCCACCGATCGAGTCTGCGTTACCGGTGCCATTCGAACGGCGGCGGCCGCCGACAATGGGGCAGCTGCGAGCCGAAAGCTCTTCGAGTACGGGCCCGATACCTGCGTCGCTGGCTTTGTCTGGCGTGAAGCTACGGCCGACGACCGAGTCTGCGTGACAACAGCTATTCGCACCCAAACAGCGAACGAAAACGCAACGGCCCGAGACCGCCAGGTGTAGCGAACTTTCACGGGGCGTCGATTGGTATACTGACTGGTATGCAAACCTCTCAGATTGCCGTTCGTCTCCCCGATGAATTGTTGGCCAAACTTGACCGGGAAATCCCGCAGCGTTTCGCTTCCAGGGCTGATGCGGTGCGCCAGGGCCTCGACGCGGTCTTGAGTTCTCCATCACTTTCAGATCGAGTTGCCGAACATCAAAACAGTTGGGCAAAGACGTCGATTTCTGTGGGAGGCGAGCAAGCCATGCGCGCCGATGCCCTTGCCTTGATTGCTGAAGAGCCTTGGTGAAAAAGGCAGCGCCGCGTCGACCGCAACGTGGTGATATCTGGTGGTTGGAAGACGAATTGACGGGGCGACGCCCGGTTCTCGTTCTGACGCGAACTTCAATCATCGAAGCGCTCGCCGGAGTTGTTGTCGCCCCGATCACCAGAACCGTGCGTTCCATCGACTCTGAAATCACCCTCGACATCGAAGACGGAATGCGAGAGCGTTGTGCAGCGTCGTTTGACAACCTTCGTACTGTTCCAAAATCAATGTTGAGCCAATTCGTCACTCGCCTGAACGATGTGCGAATACATGAGCTCTGCCTTGCGATTGATTTTGCTCTCGAATGCGATTGAAAAGGTTCGTATGCCTGAGCAGGTAGACGCCAGAAGGTAAACAATTGAGCTGAACCTGGTGCTTGAAACTGCGAGACTGTTGTATGTCCACCGTCGTCGCCCCGGCCAGTCATACTTCGTCTACCACGATCACCCTCGACACCGCCTGCCCGCTCGACTGCCCTGACGGTTGCAGTTTGAGCGTCACGGTTACCAACGGCCGGTTGATCAATGTCGACGCCACACCCAAAGACCGAGCGGCCAACGCGCTCACTGCTGGGTTCATCTGCCAAAAGGTCAAACATCATGCGGAACGTGTTTACGGCGATGATCGCATTTTGACACCGCTCATTCGTAGCGGCCCGAAGGGAAGTGGCGAGTTCCGCGAAGCTTCCTGGGACGAGGCTATGGGTATGTTCGCCGATCGTCTGCGTACGTTGCTTTCGAAACCAGACGGACGCGACCGGGTGCTTCCGTATCTGTACAACTCTTCGGCCGGGGTACTCGCGGGAAGTTCCTTAGGCGACCGGGTCTGCGCCGACCTTGGCCTTCCCGTTCTGCAACACACGATCTGTGCAGCAACGATAGGTGCCGCAAAACGAATCGTGCTCGGCGGATTGGTGAGTGCCGACCCTCTCGATATCGAATACGCGAAGTACATCGTGGTGTGGGGGGCTAACCCGACCATATCGAATACTCACCTTCCTCCGCTGATCAACCGGGCCGTGCGCGAAGGCGGAGCGAAACTGGTCGTTATCGATCCGCGCCGAACTGCGATTGCGGGCCGCGCCCACCGCCACTTTGCGCTTCGACCCGGAACAGACGGTGTGCTGGCCGCTGCGGTTGCTCGGCACCTTGGCACCCAAAACCTGTTGGATCCGACATTCATCAGTGCGCATACTACTGGGGCTACAGAGTTTCTGGCAGGCTGCGACGAGTGGACGCTCGGCCGGGCAGCTGAGGTAACGGGCCTCGATGCCTCAGACGTTGCTGCGTTCGCTGAGGAATGGGCCACAACACGACCGGCCACCCTTCGTATTGGGTGGGGCATGGAACGCAACTTCAACGGTGGGTCAGCCATTATGAGCGCCCTCGCCCTTCCGATACTGATGGGTCACTTTGGGCAACGAGGTTCAGGGATAATGCATTCCACAGGAAACGGAAATGGGGTAGATACCAGCGCGCTTACTGCTTCCAACTATCAAGGTAGTCGCCGTTCGATTTCTCAAAACGATCTCGGTGAGGTTCTCGTCACGAACGATGACAGTATGCGTATAGATCTGTTGGTTGTTCAGGGCGCAAACCCGGTTGCAATGAACCTCGACCAAACCACTGTGGTGGCGGGCCTGCTCCGTGACGATCTGTTCACCGTTGTTCACGAACAGGTCATGACTGATACATGCCGGTATGCCGACCTGATCTTTCCGGCAACGACCCATTTCGAATCAGCCGACCTCGTCGATGCCTACGGCTCATTCGTTGTTCAGCCGTTCCCGGCAGTGATCGACCGAGTTGGCTCGAGCAAGTCGAACGCCGAATTCTTTGCCGAACTGGGCAAACACTTTGGTCTCGATCTCAACGCTGACCCGGCAGCGATGTCTGCTTTCCTCACGGCTCCGCAGCCCTTCGGCACGCCTCGGGCCGCTGGTACCGCCGTGCAGATGGTTGATACTTTCCCGGGTCATACCGACGGCCGGTTTCACCTCGTACCGCCGGTTTACGAACCAATGCCCAACACACCGAAGTTCCCGCTCACCCTGTTATCACCATCAAACAACAAGACAATCAACTCAATGTTTGGCGAACGATATGGCGAAGCTCCGGCTATGCAACTCAACACTGCTGATGCGGCCGCACGGTTGATCGTTGACGGCCAGCGCGTCGCCGTGTTCAACGACCTTGCCCGAATTGAACTCACCGTGAACGTCACGAACGATGTACGCCCGGGTGTCGCAGTGGTTACCAAGGGATACTGGGCTCGATCTTTTGGCCATGAAGACGGGCTGAGCTTGAACGCCCTCATACCCCGAGGTGTTGAGCCGCTGGCGGGCGGCGCCTGCTTCAACGACACCCGCATTGAGGTAGCCGGAATCTGAAGTCGTTCAGCGTTGCTGGCCGCAGCCGCGATCACCCGGTACCGAAATACGGGCGAACACGTTAAATACCTTCCCGTCGCTTCGATACTGGGTGAGGGCGTTTTGCTTGGTCAAAAGCAGAGCGGCGGCTTTGCCCTCCGACCCGGAAAGTACGGAACAGAGGCCAACCGAAGCGAGCGGTTTTGCGGTGACGGGCCAATCGATGATGGTCGGTACCGGCCCATCCACTGCAAGCTGATCGGTGGTCGCTGCTTGGGCCGTCAACACAATCGCAGTCGGCACAACCTGTTTTCCGTTCAGTTTCTCTAACGGGGCCAAAACGGACTTAACAGCAGCCCGATTCGCACGCTGAGCATTAGACAAACCCTCTTCCCCAACGCCCCACGACAACATAATCTGCTGCGTGCCTCGGTAGGTTGTCACGAGCGCCGGAACATCTGCGGTGTTCGGCAGACCGTAATCAACTGACTTTCGGTTCAACCCAGCTTTCTTCGCACGCTTATCAAAAGCAGCAAGCTCGCTTTTGCTGAGCTGACTTACAAAAACGGGATACAGGGCTGGCCCCGGATACTCGAGAGTTATGACACC
Organism: Acidimicrobiia bacterium; assembly: GCA_031430595.1. Classification (GTDB taxonomy): domain Bacteria; phylum Actinomycetota; class Acidimicrobiia; order Acidimicrobiales; family JANYDT01; genus JANNBN01. Next base: position 149,049 of record JANPBU010000045.1, on the reverse strand, counting down.
CGGCTGATAATGACGACCATCGGCCGTGATGATGTGGTCGGATAGCGCCCGCTGATCGAATCCAAACGGAACAAACCCGCCTCCTCGCGTCGCCACGAAAATCGGCTGACTACTTCTTGGTTGTTTGGCTTTGGTCGAAGAGGCTTTGGTCGAGGCACCAGCCACCGCCGCGAACGAACCAGCACTGACGGAGGCGATCAGGGCAATTGTGGCGAAGGTGCGTATGTTCTTCATACCCGTTAGACGGTACCCGTTACCTATTGGGTTCCACAACCGAGAACTCAGTTCAGTGAACGGAGTTCACCATCCGCTGACCGCTTCAGTTACCAGGCGCACGATCTCAGCAGCATTTGCGCCCATCACTACTTCAGTGTTTGGTGTTGGGCCGTTGATCAGCGGGCGATCGTCAATCGAGGTACGGCCACGGTTGGGGCCATCGGAACGGTCGACCGAAACATGGCGTGACACGCACGTCACGAGTTCGGGATGCGTCACCGCAATCACGGCAAGGCAATCATGAACCGCAGCACCCTTCAACGTGTACTGCTGGCGATACTGAACGAGGTAGCTATCGAGCAACGCCGCGAAGACATCGCCACGGGGTGTGCCGCGCCATGCCTGAGCGTCAGCTTCATTGAGGGTGATTTCGTGGGTGACGTTCAATCCGGCCATAATGATTCTGACACTATGTGCACTTACATACTGGATTACCTCGTCGGCTGCTTCTGGGTCAACCCAAGCATTGAATTCTGCGCACGCAGTCACGTTGCCGTGTGTTGTCGATCCGCCCATCCACGAAATACCGGCAAGGAACGCTGCGAGGTCAGGCGCCGCCCGGAACGCCAACGCGAGGTTGGTCAACGGACCAGTCGGGACCAACCAGCAACCAGGGTTCGCGCGAACTAACTCGACGATGACTGCCGCTGCATCGTGGGAGGCAATCGGAGCCGCAGGTTCAGGAACCACTGCGCCACCTAACCCGTTTAGCCCGTGATACGCCTCGGCCCGGTGCGGCACCGGGCCCCGCAGCGGATGATCAGCACCGGCGTGAACCGCTATGTCAGTGCGCCCCAACAGTGCCAGCATGCTGCCAGCGTTGCGGGTGGTGTGCTCCACCCCAACGTTTCCACCGACAGTTGTAAGCGCGATTACATCGCAGTGTTGAACAGCTAAGGCGATCGCAAACGCGTCATCAATGCCCGGGTCACAGTCAAGGATGATTCGGGGCTTACTCACCGGTTGCCGACTACTACTTGGCGGGTCTAGCCCTGAACGTAGATGGGTTCGCCGGCCCAACGTTCGGCGAGGTTTTCGTTTTGGATGCGTTCCTGTAGCAACACAATGCCTTCAAGCAGTGCTTCGGGGCGAGGTGGACACCCGGGGATGTAGACGTCGACCGGGATGATTTGGTCGATTCCCTTGGTCACCGAGTACGAATCCCAGTATGGGCCGCCACAGTTCGCGCACGAGCCCATGGAGATCACGTATTTCGGGTCGGGCATCTGCTCGTACAACCGTTTGATGGCCGGGGCCATTTTGTCGGTAACGGTTCCGGAAACAACGACCAGATCGGCTTGACGTGGTGATGCCGGAAAGGGAATGACCCCGAGGCGCATCACGTCATAGCGGGGCGACCCGAATGCAGCGCCCATTTCGATAGCACAACAGGCAAGCCCCCATTGGTAGCACCACAACGAGTACTTTCGGCTGTAGTTGAGCAACCAGGTGACCGGCTTGGCCCCTTTTTTGTCTAGCAACCCTCGATCGACTAAACCCACCGCAATACCCCTTTACGCCATGCGTAAACCAAGCCGAGTAGCAGGATCCCCACAAAGACAAACATTTCAATAAGACCAAACAACCCGAATTCTTCAAGGCGAAGCGCCCATGGGAAGAGAAACACGGCTTCAACGTCGAACATCACGAACAACAAGGCGAAGATGTAATACCGAATCTGGCTCTGGGCCCACACGGTTCCTACCGGATCAACCCCCGATTCGTATGCCATCAACTTTTCACGGTTCGGGTTCTTAGGCCGAATCAGTCGACTGAGCGCCAACGTGCCGCCCACGAGCAACACGGCTGCCCCGGCGAGGAACGTAATCGTGAGGAACGAGCGCAAATACGCGCTGTACTCGGGGGCCGCAATCTTCGATGAAGCGCCGCCAAGAAGTACCGGGCTGGCAGTGCTGATAAATGACACGCTCAGAGGTTACCCGTTCTTCGCTCGAACATGGAAACCCGAGGTTCACACACCTCGTTGGTTACAGAAAGGCCCGATCGGCGAAATGAAGCAACAGCTGCGGAAGTAACCCGAACAGCAGTGTTGCACCGGCACAGATTGCGATTGCTAGCCACGCCCCCGCCGAAATGTGCAGGGCGGAACCACTAGTAGCGACTTCGGCGGCCGAAGAGCCATCGACGGCTACCTCACCAGTGAACATGCGCATCACGATTCGTAGGTAGAAGCTCGCAGCTATGACCGCACACAACATGGCAATGATGGCAATCGCATAGCTCTTCGTATCGACGGCGGCCGAGATCACACCGAACTTGGCAATGAACCCGCTAGTCCCGGGGATGCCAGCTTGGGCGAGCAAGAACAACGTAAACACAATGGCGAGGGCCGGTCGACGTTGACCAAGGCCACTGAATCGATCGATGCTGTGGTCGGCATCGCCGCTTCCGGCAACGATCGAGATCACAGTAAAGCTTCCAATGACAATAAGACCGTATGTGAACAGATAAAACAGTGCCGACGAGACACCCTTTTCCTGCACTCGCCCAGCAGCGGAATCTAAGCCAATCAGAATGAAGCCCGCATGACTAATCGATGAGTACGCCATCATTCGCTTCACGTCGGTTTGTACAACGGCGAGGATCGAACCGACCAACATCGTGATGACCGCAATCACCCAAATGATCGGACGCCAATCGGTTGACTCTGAACCAAGTGCCGACACCAAGATGCGGAACAGACCAGCGAAACCTGCTGCTTTAGCAACGGCAGCCATAAACGCTGTCGCCGGGGTTGGCGAACCCTGATACACATCGGGTGTCCACATATGAAATGGAACCGCAGCAACTTTGAACCCAAGACCAACAATGAGTAGCACCAAACCGGCTATCAAAATCGGGTCGCTCGAAATCAGAACCGGCCCACCACCAGCGCGAATCTCAGACAGGTTGGTTGAACCGGTCGCACCGTACACAAGGGCCATTCCATAAAGAAGTACAGCCGACGAGAACGCTCCGAGCACGAAATACTTCAAAGCCGACTCTTTTGACTCTTCGCGTTTCGGGTGCGAACCGGCCAGCACATACAACGCGATCGACAAGATTTCGAGACCAAGGAACAGCACGATCAAATCGTTAGCAACAGCCATTACGACCCCGCCAGCCGCAGAGAGCAACATCAACACAAAGAACTCGGGGTGTGCCATTTTTTCTCGCCGCAAATAGTCGTCTGCCATTAACGCTGCGATGGCGACGAATACGCATATTGCAACCGTGACGAACACGCCAAAACCGTCAACAGAGATAGCGGATCCGATGGTCGTGGCGTTGGTTCCGTCAGTCACGCGGTTCCATAGGGGAATGGTGGCCAACCCTGCACCAACGGCGGTCGCAACCGTGCCAACCACCATGAACGGTTTCGGTAAGCGGTCTCGAAGCAAAGCTGAAGCGACAAGCAATACAAACGCCGAAGCGACAAGCACGGTAATCGGGGCGATACTCACCCAGTCAATGGCTGGAGTGACCAACTCTGCACCGCCAGTGGTAGCCGGAACTAGCGACGGATCAGGCGGTGCCTGAAACGGAAATCGCGACACTGCTACCAGTGAGTTCACGGAGTTCAGAGAGTTCATAAGTGAAGAGATCATTCGCTGGCCCCTTCCTCAGGAGCGCCTTCCTCGTGGCCACCTTCATGAACGCCTTCTTCAGCCTCATGTGCCTCTGGTTTGTTCTCTCCAGCGGGCGATACGTAGCCCTCGCCAGAAGACAGGGGTGACTCACCCCCTTCAACACGACCGCTCATATGGCTGAGTAGTTCTTTCACGCTTGGTTCAATTCGTTCAAGGAAGGGCTTCGGATACACACCCATCCCAACGATCAACAACAGCAGCGGCGCGATCGTCAGTCGTTCACGGAAATTGAGATCGGCCATACCTTTTGATGCTTCATCGGGTTCGCCATGGAAACTTCGTTGGTAAGCCCACAGAAGATAGATGGCAGCAAGGATGACACCCGAAGCCGCAACGATCGCCCACACCGGGCGGCTGATGAAGGTACCGATCAAGATGATGAACTCGCCGGCGAACCCGTTAAGCCCAGGAACACCAATCGACGAAAGCATCACAACGGTGAACACGCCGGCCATAACCGGTGCAACCTTTTGCAAGCCCTTTAACGCAGCAATTTCACGGGTATGGCGCCGCTCGTAAATCCAACCGATCAGCAGGAACAATGCCGGGGTCGAGATGCCGTGGTTGACCATCTGCAGCACTCCCCCGGTAAGCCCCTGGCGGGTAAGTGCAAACGTTCCGAGGATGATGAAGCCAAGGTGGGCAACCGAAGAGTACGCAACCAGACGCTTGAGGTCTTTTTGAACGATGGCTGCGAGGGCACCGTAAATGATGCCAACCACACCAAGCGTCAACAGAACTGGCGCAGCCCACTTTGAGGCCTCGGGGAAGAGGTAAAGACAGAACCGCAACAGACCGTATGTGCCCATCTTAAGAAGCACACCAGCCAGAATAACTGAACCAGCGGTTGGGGCATCGGTATGGGCATCGGGCAACCACGTATGTAACGGGAAAACCGGCACCTTGATACAAAACGCCAGGGCAAACGCCGCGAACATCCATCGGCCCTGGCCCATGGTGAACGAGCCGTTGCGGGCCAACTCAACCACGTTAAAGGTGGTCACACCGGTGGCATCACGGTTCAAGTACACCAGCGCCAGCGTGGCTATGAGCAGAAATGCCGAACCGAACATGGTGTACAAAAAGAACTTCATCGCGGAGTATGTCTTGCGGTCGCCGTGACCCCAACCGTTGATGAGGAAGTACATCGGCACCAATACCACTTCGAAGCAGACGAAAAACAAGAACAAGTCGAGCGAGAGGAAGGTGCCCATAACCCCGGCCTCAAGCAACAGCACCCATGAGGTGTATTGCTTTATGTCGTGATCTTCTTTCGGGCCAAGCAAGGCGATCGGAAACAGGATTCCGGTGAGTACCACCAAGAGCAGCGAGATTCCGTCGACGCCAAGGTGCCATGAGGCACCAATTGACTTCACCCAAGGGTGCAAGCTGACGAACTGAAAACCTGGGTCGTTTTTATCGAACTGAAAGAAGAGGTAGATCGAAAGCGCACCGACAATTGAGGTGGCGATGATTCCGAAGGGACGAATGATCTCTTCGCGGGTGCGGGGTACCAATGCCAAGATGGCGGCAGCAACCGCGGGGATAATGACCAGCATCGAAAGCAACGGAAACCCGTTTGAGGCTTCAGCCACTTCGACAAGTTTCACAGCGCCCACCATTTGACCCAACATTTGACCCAACATCACAGTGTCCTCACGAGGGCGTAGGTCAAGAGCGCCACGGCACCCGCAGCAATGACGAGTGCATAGTTACGAACGAACCCGGTTTGAGCTTTTCGGGCGTTGCCGCCCACCAGCTTCACCAGCGATCCGGTTCCGTTAACAACACCCTCAATGAGTTTGCCGTCGAACACGGTTGCCACCAGGTTTGCCAACGCATAGCCGGACTTCTCAAAGATGTTGGAGTACAACGCATCGACACCATATGCCCGCTTAAGAAGTGCCGGTTCAAGCGCCAAGTTTGCGTCAAGCGGACGTTGAAGCCAAAACATTCGAGCAACGAAGATACCAACCAGACCACACGCCGTCGCAATGATCGCCAACACAAATTTGGTAGATCCAGAAGAAACAAACTCGTGGGTTCCGACCGATGGTTCAAGCCACACCGCTAGACGTTCAAGCGACTTCGTGAATGGAAGGTTCATGGCACCGCCAACCACCGCAAGGCCGGCAAGAACTATAAGCGGCACCGTCATTTGCCAAGGAGACTCGTGAGGTGTCACCGGACCGTTGGCATGATGCTCATCGGCTGCCGTATCGGCTTCGGCGTGCATCGGGGCGAACCCGGAACCGACTGAATGCAGAAAACGTTCCTTGCCGAAGAAGACCAAGAACACTTGGCGGCTCATGTAGTAGGCCGTGAGTAAAGCAGTAAGCAGGCCTACGACCCACAAAACTTTCGCACCGGTTACACCAAGCCCGCCACCTTCATACGCGCTGAGCAAAATTTCGTCTTTCGACCAGAAACCCGATAGCGGTGGAACACCCGCAATAGCCAACCAACCAGCAAGGTACGTAAAGAACGTAATCGGCATCCACTTTCGTAGGTTGCCCATTCGCTTCACGTCTTGCTCGTCATGCATACCGTGAATCACTGAACCAGCGCCAAGGAACATCAACGCTTTGAAGAAGGCGTGAGTAATCATGTGGAACGCAGCGGCAGCGTTTGCGTGCATACCAATCGCCAAGAACATGTAACCAAGTTGGCTGATCGTTGAGTACGCGAGAATCTTCTTGATGTCGTCTTGCGCAACGGCAATCGTTGCTGCAAAGAGTGCCGTCAAACCGCCCACCCACGCAATGATCGTAAACACGATTGGGTCAGCGACCAAGAGCAACGGGAAGCATCGCATCATCAGATAAACACCCGCGGTCACCATCGTTGCAGCGTGAATAAGCGCTGACACCGGGGTAGGGCCCTCCATGGCATCGGGCAGCCACACGTACAACGGAAGCTGTGCCGACTTTCCGCACGCACCAAGGAACAGCATCAGCGCAGCGGCCGTTGCAGCATTTCGGGTGAAACCACCAGCGTCGGCAACTTTGAACACACCAAGGTAGGTAAGCGAGCCCGCTCCGTTGAACATGATGAACATGCCAACCATCAGGCCAAAGTCGCCCACCCGGTTCGTAACAAATGCCTTCTTACCCGCTGAGGCGGCTGATTCCTTCTCAAACCAAAACGATATGAGGAGATACGAACACGCACCCACGCCTTCCCAACCGAGAAACATCAACACGAAGTTGTCGGCCAAAACCAAACAAAGCATCGAGAAGATGAAGAGATTCAGGTAGGTAAAGAAGCGTGAGAACCGGGCGTCACCATGCATATACCCAATGGCGTACAGGTGAATAAGGGTGCCGATACCTGTAACGAACAACACCATGGTGATGGCGAGCGGATCAACGAGTGCCGCAACCTTGACGTCGAGTTGGCCAACCTTCAGCCAGTCGAACAGTTTGACGGTGACCTGTCGCTCTTCACCATCTCGTGAGAGCAAGTCAAAGAACACACCAAGCGCAAGAAGGAACGACCCACCGGTCATTGCCGTAGCGATATAGCCAGCAACCGGTTCGCCGATTCGCTTACCGGTAAGCAATAACAGCGAGAACCCGAGGAGAGGCAGGGCAGGGATCAGCCATACAAGATCGATCATGGTGACCTGTCAGCCCTTCAAAAGCGAGGCGTCTTCGGCCGAAACGGCACGACGACTACGGAAGATGGACACGATGATTCCGAGGCCGACCACGACCTCAGCTGCAGCAACGACCATCGTGAAAAACACGACAGCCTGGCCTCGGATGTCACCCATAATGCGAGCGAGCGTGACAAACGTGAGGTTCGCCGCGTTCAACATCAATTCGACACACATGAACATCACGATCACGTTTCGACGCATCAGCAGGCCGCCAGCACCAATGCAAAAAAGTACGGCTGCAACGATCAGGTACGCCTTCGGGTTAGGGGCAGTCGTGGCAAACAACACGTCAAACCCCCGTCAGCGTTGTGCGAGAAGTAGAACTCAGCGAAGGACGACGGGCCAAAACCACAGCACCAATCACTGCGATCACCAGCAACACAGAGGTGATTTCGAAAGCGAAGAGGTAGTCAGTGAACACAGCAGTTGACACCTGTTCCACGTTCGTACCTTCGTATACCTTCGGTGAGACCCCGCCAAAACCCTTCTGCAACGAGATCAACGCAATCAGTTCAACGACACCGAGCAACGCAACGATGGCAGCCACCGGGCGCTGACCACGAAGCGGTTCAAACGCAATATCTTCGGTTTTATCGACACCGATAAGCATGATTACGAACAGAAAAATCACGACGACGGCCCCGGCGTAAACGATGACCTGAACCGCTGCCAAAAAATGTGCTTCTTGGGCTACAAACAAGACCGCAACTCCGAATAACGTTTGCACTAAGAACAAAGCTGCGTGAACTGGGTGACGCGACGAAACAACGCCAAGACCACCCAAAAGTGTCAGCAGCGACCCGATACCAAAAACAACCCATTCACCCATCAGTGATGGCCGCCACTGGTCAACGGTGCGGGCGGCACCACTGAGGATGTAGCCGACCCCGTACGGGGGGTTTCGGCGGCTTGTCCAGGTTCGGCAGGTTGTTCGCCGTAACCAAGTTCACCCGACCACAGCACCTGACCTTCAAATGCTGCATTGCCACCTGGGGCCGTGGCACGCATCCAACCGGAGTGAGGCACATCGCCACCTCGGTGATCTTCCCACGGCTGAATCTGCGGAAGGCCATTGTCGCCAGTCAGCAACTGATGCTTTTGATAAATCGCATCTCGACGCGACGTGAACGCAAATTCGAAGATTTTCGACTCGGTGATCGCTTCAGTAGGGCACGCCTCAACACACAAGTCGCAATGGATGCAACGCAGATAGTTGATCTCGTATACGAAGCCGAATCGCTCACCCGGTGACGTTGGGTTCTCGAGGTCGTTATCGGCGCCTCGCACATAGATACATTTGGCCGGACACACCCCCGCACAGAGCTCGCATCCGATGCACTTCTCCATACCGTCTTCGTAACGGTTCAGGACATGGCGACCGTGAAAGCGTTCAGGCTTCTCACGAATCTCTTGCGGATACATGTTCGTTACCGTTTTACCGGTATCTGACTTTTTGTTGAGCTTCTTGAGAACAACTCCGAAGCCTTCGAGGTAACCCACGGTTACAGCCTTCCTGGTCGTGAACCGGGGACGATTTTGGCAATTGACCCAGATGCTTCTTCTTCAGCTGTTCGACGACCGACCTGCATGGCCGCCCAGAGTAGACCGATCGCGATGCCGCATCCCACGAAAGCGACCGCAATATTTCGCAATCGTTCGATTCGGCTGTCTCCGACACGACTGGCGGCGAGCACCAGCAACCACAGTAACGACCCAGGGATCATGCGTTTCCAGCCGAGATCCATCAACTGGTCGTACCGGAAACGAGGAAGGGTGCCACGTATCAGAATGAGAATCGAGACGAGGAGGAATACCTTGAGTGCAAGCCAGAGCGGGCTGACATCGCTGAACATGCCACCAAGCACTGGCACGCCATCGAAGCGCAGGGCCTGAGAAATATTGAACGGCATCGTTGGTCCACCAAGAAACAGCGTGGCAATAAGAGCGCTCATGGTGATTTGGTTCATGAACTCGGCCAGGTAAAACATAGCGAATCGGGCCCCGACGTATTCGGTGTGAAAGCCACCGACAAGTTCAGATTCGGCTTCGACGAGGTCGAACGGGGGGTGGTTAAGTTCGGCCAGCGCCGCAATACAAAAGATGACGAACGGAATCAGGATGGTTCGCCACAGGTTCCAGTTCCATCCGGCCTGCCCAGCAACGATGTCTTGAGTCGACAACGAACCGGTGAACAAGACGACGGCTGCAAGCGATAAGCCCAAAGCTGCCTCGTACGAAATCATTTGTGCTGACGCTCGAACCGAGCCCATCAGCGGGTACTTCGAGCCGGACGACCAGCCGGCAAGCATGACGCCGAACACGGCAATTCCGCTGATGGCCAAACTGAACAGTACGCCCATTGGAGGTGAAGCAACCTGCAGGTGAGTTCGATATCCGGCGATTTGAACGGTTCCACCAAGCGGGATCACGCAGAAACTAAGAAACGCCGGTACCGCCGCAATATACGGGGCCAACCTGAACACTGTCTTTTCGGCATTCGCTGGCCAAAGCGCTTCTTTGAAGAACAGTTTGGTTCCGTCGGCGAGAGATTGCAGCAACCCGTATGGTCCGGCACGGCTTGGTCCAACCCGGTTTTGCATATCGGAAATGAGTTTTCGGAGGTACCAAATAAGCATGGCGGTGCAGATGACACACAACCCAAATGCGACCAATACTTTGCCAAAAAGAATGATGATCGGCCAACCGAACCAGTCAACCGAACCGGCGTATTGTTCAACGCCGTTGGCGTCGGTGCCGAGAAACTTTCCTTTGAAGAGTGGATCGCCATTTTCGGCCAGAACGGAAATTTTGTTGAGCACACCGACAGCTGTCGAAATCATGGTCGGGCCTCCACCGTTTCAAGTCGAACCTTGATCATGCCACTTGCAGCGAGTTCGTCGAGATCAATCAACGCTTGGGCAGCCCCACCAAGTTGGCCGAACGCCACAAACGCCGAACCTCGAGCAACCTGCACGTTTTCGACGACCGGAAGCTCAATCGACGTTCGTTGTGAAAGCACCCGTACTTGCTGGCCGGCTTTCAAACCGTGACGTTCAATTTCGCCAGGGTTCAGATGCACCGATGCAGCGGGGGCCAGTTTTGCCAGTGACGGGCTGTTCGACACGATGGTTCCGGCGTCGTACAGCAAGTGTCCACTGACCAAACGCAATGAGTACGAATCGGGCTGCGGCACAACAGATGGCTTCGGGGCAACCGACACCACGAGCGGCGGAACGGAAATAACGGCCGGGGTGTCGTCGGCGATTTCGATTTCGGCAGATTCGGCAGATTCACCGGCAACCGGAACATCGCCGACTGAAGCTTCAGCAACCGGAACATCAGCAACGATGGTGGCGAGTGGAACAACAACACCGTCTACTGCACCCGGTGCCGACAAATCAAGGCCGATGTGCGATGGGGCGACCCTGGCGATTTCGGCCGTGATTTCCTCGACCGATTCGAAGCCGATGTCGTGGCCAAGGCGCACAGCTAACTCAACGGCAATCATCCAATCAGGGCGAGCGATTCCGGGTGCGTTTACTTTCGGCACAAGGCGACTGACGCGGCCTTCAAGGTTTGTCGTGGTGCCAGCCTTTTCGGCATACCCAGCCGCCGGTAGAATGACTGAGGCGAAGCCGGTTGACGCATTCTCAAACGTGTCGAGCGCAATAACGTGGTCGACCTTGGCAAATGCAGCAGCAACTAATTGGGCATCAGGAACATCGCTGAGCGGGTCAGCACCCAAAAGTACAAGAGCCTTAATTTCGCCAGCTGCGGCAGCCTTCAACATCGCAAGCGTGTCACGTCCAGGCATTTGCGGAACATTGCCCCAATGCGAACGGAACCAGTCGAGGCCCTGCGCCAGGCTGACGCGTCCGGGCAACATGCCAGGTGCGAGACCCATATCGAGTGCGCCACGGACGTTGGCCCGACGAGGTGCGCCTAAGACGCTTGCCGCTGCGCCGAATTTCGCAAGTAGCGCGTGAACTGCTTCTTCGATGGAGGAAGCAGACTCGGCCAGCGAGGTTCGTCCGGCAACGATAACGACTTTGCCGTTTCCTTTGCCAGAAGCAAGCGCCGCATTGATTGTTTGTGCAGCCGCATTGATCAGATCGGCTTCAACACCAGCAAGTTGTCGGTCAGCCGGGGTAGTAAGTGCACTGACTAATGCCGAAACGAGCACTGGGGCCTCACCTGCACGGTGAACGAGTGATTGTCGAACGTAGCGCGACATCCCCGTACCCTTCGGGCTGATCTCAACCATCGGCACCTTTTTGTTCGTTGCCGCATCACGCAGGCGAAGGAACAAAATCGGCAGTTCTTCTTTGAGGTCAGGGCCTAACAGGATGACGACGCTGGCGTTCGCAGCCTCGGTGATAGTTGCCTGCGGTGTTCCAACGATGAACTGGGCACCAAGGCCGTCGCCCAGTTGCGCGTCAACGTTGTCGATACGAAGGAAACCCTTTAAGAGTTTTGCCCATGCGTAGGCATCTTCGTTAGTGAGACGGGCTCCGCCGATGACACCGACCTGATCGGCGGGGGTATTGCGGAATACTGAAGCGGTACGCTCAAGCGCGTCGAACCACGTCGACTGCGTCGCGATGCCGCCCTTTTCTTTGCGAACCATCGGGTGGGTGAAGCGCCCCGACGATGAAATAGCCTCGAAATCGAAGCGACCTTTGTCGCATAACCAGCCCCAATTGACGTCGTCGGAATCGACACCCTGGTAACGGGTGATTCGGTCTCCGGATGACTGCACGACCACCCGGCAACCAACAGCGCACGAGGTGCACGTTGACTCGACCTGATCAAGATCCCATGGGCGTGCGGTGAATCGGTATGGTTTAGCCGTAAGCGCGCCTACGGGGCAGATCTGAACGACGTTGCCAGAGAAATAGCTAGAGAACGGATCATCTGGGAACGTGTTGACTTCGGTCTGGTTACCGCGGCTCATAAAATGAATCAGCGGATCGCCAGCGACCTCTTTTGAGAAGCGGGTACAACGGTCACACAGAATGCACCGTTCACGATCGAGGTACACCAGATCAGAAATTGCAATGGGTTTCTCGTAGTGACGCTTTTCTTCAACAAAGCGTGACTCGCCGGGACCGAACGTAAGCGTTTGGTCTTGTAGCGGGCATTCGCCGCCCTTGTCGCATACCGGGCAATCAAGTGGGTGGTTAACGAGCAGAAACTCGAGAACGCCGTCTTGAGCTTTTTTGACCACCGGTGATTCGGTACTTACCTTCATACCCTCGGCTACGGGGATCATGCAGGCAGGCTGAAGTGACGGACCACGGGGCCCATCAATTTCAACCAAACACATTCGACACATGCCAACTTCACGCATACGTGGGTGCCAACAAAAACGAGGGATGTAGGTACCCATGCGTTCGGCGTACGCAATAAGTAACTCACCAGGGTTTGCTTCACCTGTTCGCCCGTCGAGCGTGACGGTGAGCGTGGTTTTGGGTGGAGCTACCGGAGTGTCAATGGTGGTGTCTGACATAAGGGTTAGGCCACTCGTGAGGTTTGCATGAGTTGAACTGGAGTACCAACGAGGCTCGGCGTCGCATGTGCTACGTATGCTTCATATTCGTCACGGAATCGACGAACACTACTAGCGATTGGGGAAGCTGCCGATGGCCCCAGTGGGCAGATCGTGGTTTGCCGTGGTGGCCATGCGAGCCCGGGGCTGATGTTGTCGGCGACATCCATCAACAGGTCAATGTCTGCGGGGCGCCCGTGTCCGTCAAGCATCCGCTTATAAATCTTTTCCAGCCAGTTAGTACCTTCTCGGCATGGAGAACACTTGCCACAACTTTCTTTCGAGAAGAACTTCACGATCCTCCACGCTGCTTTCACCATGTCCGTCGTTTCGTCCATGACAACGATTGCGCCCGATCCAAGCATTGACCCGGCAGCACCAACGTTCGCCGGGTGCAGCGGCATATCGAGGTGTTCCTCGAAGAACCAAGGGGCTGAAACACCACCCGGAATAAATGCCTTTACCTTGCGACCCTCACGAATGCCATTGCCATAGAGCGGGCTTTCGAAGAGTTCACGGAATGTTGTTGTACCAAAGTCGACCTCGAAGACACCGGGGTTATTGACATGTCCCGAAAGCGCAAACAAACGGGTTCCGGGGGCTTTCGGGTCACCGATTGCAGTAAATGCAGCGGCACCGTTGTTCATAATCCACGGAAGGTTGGCCAACGTTTCCACGTTATTAACCACGGTTGGCTGCATGTAGAGGCCCTTAACCGCAGGGAAAAACGGGGGCTTGAGACGCGGCATCCCACGATTGCCTTCCAGCGATTCGATGAGAGCAGTTTCTTCGCCGACGATGTAAGCACCTGCGCCAAAATGGAAGATGACGTCCATCGACCAGTCTGTGCCCATAACATTTTTTCCAACAATGCCCGCTGCGTACGCTTCGTTTAACGCTGAAGCAAGTCGTTCATGGGCCAATGCCATTTCACCGCGAATGTAAATGAACGCTTGCTTTGCTCGGATAGCCCACGCAGCAATGAGCACACCTTCGATCAGCTGATGCGGATCTTTTTCCATAAGCAAACGGTCTTTGTAGGTACCGGGCTCTGATTCGTCACCGTTAACAACGAGGTACCGAGGAAACACGTCTTTAGGAAGGAAGCCCCACTTGGTTCCACAGGGGAAGCCGGCACCGCCACGGCCAAGCAGGTTTGCGCCCTTTACCTCTTCGACAACCGCTTCAGGCTCCATAGCCAAACTTTTACGCAGCGCTTCGTATCCGCCGGTTTCACGGTATTTGGCCAGGGTGTGACCATCGGTGAGATCCCACCGGCTTGAAATCATCTTGAGGGAACTAGGCATGATGTGCTTCCGGTGATCAGATGGTGTCGCGTGAAGCGCGACGGTCGGCAGGAATTGATTGACGAATTCGAGAGAGGGTTCCGTGCGGCGGAATCTCGTTGGTTCGTTTACCAGCGCGCAGATCATCGATGAGTGCGTCGGTTTGATCGTGAGTCATAGTTTCGAAGTACCGGTAGTTCACCTGTAGGCACGGAGCCACCGTGCACGCAGCGAGACATTCCATTTCTTCGAGGGTGAACAGGCCATCTGCAGTAGTTCCACCGGTACGAATACCAAGCTTTTCTTCGCAGTGTTCCAACAGTTCTTCACCGCCAACCAGCATGCAACTGATGTTGGTACACACACCGACCACGTACTTGCCGACCGGGTGAAACTTGAACATTTCGTAGAAGCTTGCGCTGCCGTAAACCTCGGCCGCTTCGCAACCGAGCAGCTCCGCAATGTGGGCCATGGCGTCGTCGGTGAGGTAACCGTCTTGCTCTTGGGCAAGGTGACACATAGGAATGGTCGCGCTGCGGGCGCGCGGGTAATGCCCCATGAGTTCACGGGCGCGTTCGACATTGGCTGGGGTGAGGCGGGCCATTGAGTTTCCTAGGGGTTCGATGCTCTGTGTTTCAGTTTCGACCGGGGTCAACGGTCGACTTCGCCCAGAACTGGGTCGATGCTTGAAATAATCGCAACGGCATCAGCGATTTGGGCGCCTTGCATCATGGTTGGCATGCACTGCAGGTTCACAAAGCTTGGGCCGCGGACATGCATCCGATATGGCTTGGCGCCACCATCGCTCACGAGGTAGCAACCGAGTTCACCGCGGGGGCTTTCTATGGCCACATACACTTCGCCCTCCGGCACTTTGAAACCTTCGGTGAAGATTTTGAAGTGGTGAATCAAGGCTTCCATTGACTCGTCAATTCGACCACGAGGGGGCGGTGTGACCTTCTTGTTTTGGGTGCGGTAGTCACCCTTCGGCATGAGGTCAACGATTTGGCGAACAATACGAATCGATTCACGAATCTCGTTGAGGCGAATCGCGTAACGATCAAACGCATCACCATGACTGCCCACAATCACATCAAATTCGACCTGCTCGTAGTTCAAGTACGGCATGTCGCGACGCAGATCCCATTCAACGCCAGTGGACCGAAGGATTGGTCCTGTTGCACTGAGAGCCAACGCCTCGTCGCGGGTAATGACACCCACACCCTGGGTACGGTTTACGAAGATGGGCTGACCCGTGAGCAGCGTGTCGAACTCGTCAAGGCGAGGTTCGATCGCAGCGCACATATCGAGCACATCGTGCTGCCAGTCGGGAGGAAGGTCGGCCGCAACCCCACCCGGGCGGATGTAGTTGTGGTTCATACGAAGGCCGGTGACCTTCTCAAAGAAGTTCAGGCAAATCTCGCGCTCACGCCAGCCGTAAATCATCATGCCTACCGCGCCAAGATCCATACCGTTGGTGGCTTGGTACAGCAGGTGACTTGACATGCGGTTGAGTTCGGCCATCAGCATACGAATCCAAACGGCGCGCTCTGGCACTTCAACATCGAGCAGTTTTTCGACGGCCATTGAGAAGACGAGCTCATTGTGGAATGGGCTGAGATAGTCCATTCGGGTGACGTTCGTGCCGCCCTGCATGAAGGTCAAACCTTCGGCAGTCTTTTCCATGCCGGTGTGGAGGTAACCAATTACGGGCTTGGTGCGAAGTACCTGTTCACCCTTGATTTCCATCATGACTCGCAGAACACCGTGGGTACTTGGGTGCTGCGGGCCCATATTGATGATCATCGTCTCGTCATCGCCGACTTCGATGTCATAGTCGTTGATATCGAGTAGCGAGTCTTCGGGCGCGATCGTTCGCAGAACAGCGCCGCGTTCGCGGGACAGTTCCTTCAGGTTGGTATCAGCCCGAGTTTGCATTTCTTGAGCGTTCATGGTGTTACCCCCTCTGTTTGACGTTCGCTTTGGTATGACTTTTTGCTGGCTTCGCTGAACTGCACCGGTATGCGACCGGTCGCTTCATCTTTACGAAGCGGATGGCCAACCCAGGTTTCGGGTAGCAAAATTCGTGACAGATCAGGATGACCTTCGAAGATGATGCCGAGTAGGTCGAACGCTTCACGTTCCATTGCCTCGGTGCCGGGATACAGGTCATACAACGATGCAATATTCGGGGCGTCGCCGGGCAGTTGTACGCGAACCCTGATTCGTTCCTTCGTCGTGATGTTCGTCAGGTTGACGGCTAGCTCGAACCGTTCAGCAGCAATTCCTTCAGGAAGTATGCGCGCAGAAGATGCGGTGAGGTAGTCAACAGCACACAAATCGGCACATGTAATGAAACCCTCGGCCTTAAGTGCACCTACAACTTTGGTGTAGGTCGCATGAGTCGGGTGAACAACAATCTGACCACGAGATTCGGTGACTGGGGCACCGTGTCGAAGAACAGGCGCAACGATTTCGGGTGCTACATCGGTGGTGGCAGTTTCAGTCACGGTTCAACATCATTTCGGTGTGCCAATAGCGACCGTTTTCGGAGGGGCATCGAGAATCAGCCCGGCCCCAGCACCTGTTTCAGAGCGTCGCTTCGTGATTTCGCCGGTCGCAATTTTCTCGTGCAGCGTCATGATTGCGTACAGCAGGGTTTCGGGCCCTGGAGGGCAACCCGGCGCGTACACGTCGACTGGCACAATCTGATCGACACCTTGGACGATGGCGTAGTTGTTAAACATGCCACCCGAGGAAGCGCACACACCCATCGAGATGACCCACTTCGGTTCAAGCATCTGGTCGTAGACCTGGCGAAGAACAGGAGCCATTTTCTGAGATACCCGACCGGCCACGATCATGATGTCGCTTTGGCGAGGCGAGCCCCGGAAGACTTCCATCCCAAAACGAGCCATGTCGAACGAAGCAGCACCCGTCGCCATCATTTCAATAGCGCAACAGGCCAGCCCGAACGATGCAGGCCATGTTGAGTTTTTACGTGACCAAGTGACCAGTTTTTCGATGTTTCCGGTCAGAAAGTTGTGGTTGAGATCTTCGAGACCCATATCAGGCTGCTTCGTGAGGTGCGACGGCGGGAATGTTGCCAGGGATGTTTTCGGTGCCATCGGCTGATACTTCGGTGACGCGGTTAACCCGGCGGATGGTCGAGGCTGTCGTGCGGTCGGCAGACACCATGGTTTCCATACGACGCAATGCCTTGGTAGGGGCCCAATCAAGAGCACCATTGGCGATGAGATACGTGAAAGCCACAATCACGGAAACCGAAAAAAGCGCCATTTCAATAAGCCCGAACACACCGAGTTGGTTGAACTTAACGGCCCACGGGTACAGGAACACCACTTCGATATCGAAGATGATGAAGATCATTGCGACCAAATAGAACTTCACCGGAAAACGCTCGGGGGAACCGGAAGTCTCTTCGATACCGCATTCGTAAGGCGCGACTTTGGCGCTCGTTGGACGCTGGCGCGGACCGAGCAACGCTGATGCGGCAATTGAACCCCCGACAAACAGAAGGCCAAGAAACATCAGGATGACAATCGGAAGGTAATCGCCCATATCAACCCTTACTTTTTGAGAGCCAGTTGTTTGGCACCCTTGTACGGCTTACCCATCGCTGACATGACCTGCTTGTCGCGTTGATGCAAGACCGACGCCAAGATGGCAAGTGCAATGCCAGAGAACATAAACAAGATAAACGGTGGTAGCCGCTTCGAGCCCTGATCACGCAGCATCACGACAGAAGTCGCCGGTTTTGCAGTGTCAAGAACAGGGACACCTTTGGCGTCTTTGACCACTTGAACCACGTCTTGGAACTTTGGTTTTCCTTGGTCATCGAGTGCTTGAACCCGTCCGGGTGCGTACACAATTTCCTGAATTGTCTTTTCCTGAACCGGTTGCACAACGATTACGAAATAGTGGGGTGAGTGGCGCAAGAAGAAGGGATGGCGCCCGATCGTAAACAGTTGGTTGTCGCCGCCGCGCCGAAAGGCGCCAACTGATCGGTACTCGGTGACCTCTGAGAACACCGCCCGTGGGGTGCTCGATGGGTCGGTCTTACTTTTAACTACTGTTGCGTCGACTGTTGACTGGCCATCGCCGCGCTGCGAGGTACCGACACACAATGGTTCCCAGCCGTTGGTCTTTTTGTAAGTCTTGCGAGCAGTTTTGGCTGCAGCTTCCAGTTTTTTGAGCGCCTGTGCCGCCTTGACTTCGTCTTTGATGGTGACGTCTTTTTCAGTTGGGCACCACTTTTCATCGAACTTTGCCGCCTTCAGCAATCCAACGGGCTCAAATTGGGCGTACTCCAGCTTGGCCTGGTCGGTGATGACTTCTTTGACAACCCAGGCTGGAGCCTCACCTTTAAGCCCGATGCCGTACAACATCCAAGTTATGGACATAAGAAACATCCAGCCAACAAGGCCGGTGGCAGCTATCAAAAACCCAAGCCGGTTACCAACGTTGGTGGCAAGCAACAAATACGAACTTCCGCACAGGATCGTAAACATGATCAATGGGAACAGGATGCCCCGAAGAAATATGTTCCATTCGTAGTTGGCCAGCAACACAGCGGTCATTGTTCTAGCCCTCGTTCGTAGGCCACAATGGCCTCGATCATCTTATCGGTCAAGACGTTCTCGAAATATGGCATTCCGCCGCCATCCCAACCGTTCACGCCACCAGTGCCATATGCCTTTTGATCGGCGACACCGAGCTTGATGAATGCGGCTTGCGAGGCAGCGTCTGGGAACTGCTTCTTCAGCGAGTCTGAATTGAGCGCCGGACCGAACCACCCGGAACCTGCCTGCTTCGGTTCGCCGTAGGAATATCCGGCGGTGTGGCACCGAGCGCAGTTCGATTCGTACAAAATTTGGCCATCCGATTTGCCCTTGTTGGAATCAAGCTTTCTTGCCGCAACGAGTGACTCTTCTGATTCTGCACGACGTTTGTCGCCGCCAGCCTTAATCGCTGCCTCGAAGGCCAGATCGGCATCCTTGGTTTTGTCCCACGTCGTTTCGTATGCAATTCGAGCGACGGGATCTTTTTCGAGTGCGAGGTGACGCAGGTATTGGATGATGTCGTTGATGGTTTGGTCAGTTGCTGGTCCGCCGCCAGCTATACCCCAGGCAGGCATTGGCTTATTTTCACCACGACCGTAAATCAGGACGTTCTTGAGTTGACCTTTTTGGTAGCGAAGGGCGACGTCAGTGAGGCGAGGAGCTGTCCACGAAACCGGACGCTGCAACACCTTGCCGTTTTTCATCATCTTCGTGCCGTCGGCGTTGTAATCGTTGACGTTCCATGGGGCTGCGCCGCCGCCGCCATTCGGGGCATGACACGCTGCGCAGTTGAACGCTGGTGCGCCTTCCTTAGTGTTCGGCTCGTTGTAATACGCCTCTTCACCACGGTTCACGCTTCGCTTGTCGAAGCCTCGTACGGCTCCTTCCTGGCGGCCGACTTCACCCAACCAGTAGATCGGAATACTCATGGCAACAATGGTCATTGCAACCAGTGCCCAACTGAGAAAACGATCGAGTCGAGGGCCTTCGAATACGTCATCGTCGGGTGCCTGTTTACGGTTCGGGGCATTCAAGAAGCTATCGACGTTGCTCGTCGTTGAGACTTTGTTTTCAACCAGAAAGTAGACCAAGAGCCCCGCCACCATGGCGAGAATGATGATCAAACCGACGGCTTGTTGGACGCTTGCTGCGAGAATCACGATGTTTCCTTACGAAAAACTTTGACTTACGAAAAAGGCTTGAAGATGTTGCGGCGAACCGCAGGACTTCTGAATAGTTAGTCGGTACTACCGATTAGTGCTTGGCTCCGCCAGCGCAATGTGGGCCTTCTGCTTCTTGGCCCGTGGTGTTGACACCGATTGCAGGTCCGTCGGCGCGGGAACCGGAGTCAACGATGACGCTTCCGTCGTCGGCGACTGACACCGCAAACCGGTCGAGGCCACGGGGGGCTGGGCCACCCTTTTTCTCGCCGACACGGTTGTACTGCGACCCGTGACAAGGGCATTCGAACCACTGTGAGCTGCCGCACCATGGCACTTTGCAACCCAGATGTACGCACTTTTGATAAATCGCCAGCACACCAGATTCCATGCCAGTCAGTACACCGCCCGAGTAGACCTTGCGGGCTTTCGACAGACCTTCAGCTGGATACGGAAGGATGTAGCTACGAGCTTCCGCGTTGTATACCGGCTCTTTTTTGGCATCGATTGCAGCCAGAAGATCGGTCAATTTTCCAACATTCACTTTGGCACCGAAACCACCCTTAGGGGCCGGCCAAAGAAAGGCTATAAGGCTGACACCAAATGACGAGAGGCCAAGAATAAAACCGCCCAGAATGCCCCGGTTCAAGAATTGACGTCGGGCAACACCCAACTGTTCCGCATCGAGAGCTGGGCGAGGAAGCGCCGGTGCCCGGTCGAGCACGGCAATATCTGATCCGCCACCACGCGCCGCACGTTCTACTTCGCGTCCGGTCAATGGTGCGGGCACAAAGGCCGCAACCGACGTTGATGCCGAAGCCTTTACTTTTCGGCGCGCCGCCTTATCACGTGCCATTGTTTCGCTGGCCAGTAAGCCAGTTACGGCGTTGCGATCAGCTTTGCGGGCGGTCGTAGCGAGGAACAGGCCGCCCAAGACGGCGAGTGCCACGATGCCAAGAATGAGGATGATTCCGTTACTCATGATTGCGTTCCTTTCGAGCTAGAGCTCGAAGAAGATTCCTTTTTGCCAAGGCATAATGAAGTTAAACCCGGGACCACGGAAAAACGATCCGATGATCACGAGAGTGGCCCAGAACATTAAGAACACCGTAAACAAGCTGATAGCTACCTTGCGGTCTTCAGGTTTGTTCGACGGATTCTTGTCTCCGTACGGGGCCAGAATGAGACAGAAGAGCCCCATACCAGGGATGGTCACGCCAGCAACCATTGGGTGGAACATAGTGAGCAACTCTTGTAGGCCAAGGAAGTACCACGGTGCCTTTGAAGGGTTTGGCGTTTGGTTGACGTTCGCCAAGCCAAGCAGCGGAGCGTTCACGAACGTTGACAGCACCATCAACACGACAAGGCACAGCAGGGAAGCCACAAACTCGCCAACCAACAAATGCGGCCAGGTAGAAACCTTGTCGGTTGGTACCGATTTGACGTCTTGGATCGAACCGGCCTTGACGACCGTAAGTAGGCGTTGGGTGTGGCCAGCCGGACCAACCAATGCACCGCCACCCGGAGCTTCAAGTGCGGCGGCCGCGGTCGAAGCGCCACCCGTTGGGCGATCGATAACAGCTACGCCACCACCAGCGGCCGGGGCAGCGTCGGACGAACCAACGGACTTCGTCGCTTTTGCCGACGAGCTGCGAGCCAACAGGTGCGCCGGGATCTTTCCCGTTGCTTCGGCATCCGCATATGAAGCCGTGTTGTCTTCAGCGGCTGCCGCGGCGACGACCTGTTCAACGGGTGCCGCAGCACCAGCCTTTTCAGCCAGTTTTCGGGCTCGGGCCTCATCGGCCTTTCGCTTCATTTCTTCAAGATCTGCCATGTTGTTCAGCCTCTCTACTCTCTACAAACGCTCTTAAAACGGCTTACAGCGGCCCGGAGATGCCGCCGTCTTTGCGGACACGCCAGAAGTGGATCGCCATGAAAATGACGATGATGAACGGGAAGAGCAGTACGTGCAAGACGTACCAACGCAACAAGGTTCCGGAGCCGATTTCTTTTCCGGCCAACAACACGAACCTTGACTGGCTTCCAAAGACCGGTGTGTAACCAATCATGTTGGTACCAACCGTCACCGCCCAGAGTGCGAGCTGATCCCAAGGAAGCAGGTAGCCGGTGAACGAAAGCAACAGGGTAAGCATGAGCAAAATGACGCCGATGACCCAGTTGAACTCACGAGGGGCCTTGTAGGCACCGTGATAAAAAACCCGGGCCATATGCATGAATACAGCGAGCACCATGAGATGCGCACCCCATCTATGCATGTTACGAAGCAGAAGCCCGAACGCAACCGACGTATGCAGTGACTGGATGTCGCTGTAGGCCTTCGTGACGTCAGGCGTATAGAAGAACATCAAGAAAATACCCGTAATCGTCAGCACGATGAACAAGAAGAAACTCAAACCACCGAGGCACAGCGTGTAGCTGACCTTCACTGCGTGACGCTTTACCTTCACTGGGTGCAAGTGGTAGAGCAACGAGTTCATGATCACGTATGACCGGTTACGGGGGCTATCGGTATAGCCCTTACGGAAGATTGAACCCGGGCGGAATATCGAGTTCCAGGCTTGGCTGCCTTGTACTCGTTCCGTCAGTTCTGCCACTTTTTGTTGTGGCGTTGGGCGCATTGGGGTTGCCATGGTGCTGGTACTCCTCAGAGTGCTTTCTTCAGGTTTCGAATAATGAAGCGGGTCACGAATCGGTTCACGTACAACATCGGATCAGAATCTCATCCCATAGCCGTAGCCGTGTTTGTTATCACGATGGTGCTGATCTCCATCGCGTGGGGCAACACCGGCCTTACCCATAATGATCACGCCGGTTGGACACCGATCGACACAGAGGCCGCAACGGGTGCACACGTCTTCATCGACCACGAAAACGACATGGTCGTCGGGGTCGACACCAGGGGCAACAACATCAACGGCATCGGCGACGGTGTTGGCCGAGAGCATGTGGATGCACTTCCACGGACAGATATCGACACAGCCTTCGCACATGATGCATTCAGACTGGTCAATATGTAAGAACTGCTTCGGTTTAACCGACTTGTTCAGGTCGTCAACCGAAATCTCGGTGAGAATGTAGTCACCGGGAAAATACGGGAGCGGTGGGTTGGCATCAGCCATGGCAATGCGTTCCTATGCTCGCTTGACCAACGGACGGCCGTAGGTGCTGGTGATTTCGACGGCGGCGGCTTTGAGCTTCGCCTCGGCCTTCTTACCTCGGTCTTGCCACGCTTTGAAGAGGAAGATCTGGCCGCCTAGGAACACGATATAAATCGTTGCCGCAACAATGTCGCGAATCGTCTCTTTGCTGAGCGTGATGCGACCCCGGCCAAAGAACGTGATGCCTTTCGGCCACAGCACATTTTTGCTGGCCGAGATGTAATGGTTGTCGATGTCGTTTGGGATTATGTACGACAGTGGCCCAAGGGGAATACCAGTTGCATCGCCACGCCATTTGAGTTCAGAGTCAGCCCAGTTGAGGAACTGATGCGGCACGATGCCGTAGGCCAAAAACATGACGCCAAAGATAAAGATCGCTGCCAGCATCGCCTGACCCCAGGTTACCGAAGTACCAGCCGGGCGGCGTTTGGCGTACCAAAGAACCATCCCGCAGGCTGCGAGTAGGGCCAAGGTTGACGAAATGAAGGCGGTCATCGGTAGTTCCTCACGGGATCGTGATTTGTTTCACAAGCGGTAACGGTGCCGTTTTCAGTGCAGGTCTACACCAAACTCAGCACCACATGGTTTACCACGTCGTGGGCCGAACCCCCTCATCATCAGGCCTGCTTCTGATCGGCCTACGAGCACGAACAGGTCACTGCGAACGATGGCTTTACGAGACGTTTCATGCTTGCGTCGCTTCGCGCCTACATTTATGCAGTTGACGTGCGCCCATTGGCTCGTCTTCTGCTTTGAAAGGGACCCGTCGTGGCAGAAATTCCTGAACACCTGTTAGCTCGCTCAAAGGCGCGTCGTTCGGCATTGAGCGGAGGAGGCGACGGCGAAACCTCACCGTCGTCGGGTGCTCCGGCAGTTGCGGCATCTGTTCCATCGGGTGCTTCCACCACCCCGGCAGTCGCAACCGCTTCCATGGCGAAGGCTACGAAGATTGTCGCCCCGGTGCCAGCAAGTGCGCCTAAGGCTCCTGTCATCAAGGGTTTGGCCTTCGCAAAGTCGTTCAGGGTGTTGTTGATGGTCGGCGTGCCGATGTGGGCATTTTTCTATAGCGGCGTATTCAATGTTCCGGTAAGCACCCAAGAAACCCCCGAACAAATTGGTGCAACTATCTTTTCGGCCCAGTGTGCGGCATGCCATGGGGCCAATGGTGGCGGCAGTGAAGCTGGTCTGGGTATCGGGCGTCCGCTGTGGAAGGGTCAGGCTGAACTGACCTTCTTGAAGGCCGAACAACAGATTGCCTTCGTTCGACACGGTTCATGTGAAAAAGGTGTTCCGTATGGCAATCCGAAGCGAGAAGGTGGCGAACACAAGGCACTCGTCGGAATGCCAGCATTCCCTGACCTCACCGCCGAACAAATTTTGTATGTGATTGAGTACGAGCGGTCGATTCTTTCCGACAAGCCGTATCCAGTTCCTGAGGCTGGTCTCGAAGAGCCAACCGCTGAAGAGATCGGCGCAGAACAGGCCAAGCTCGACATCACCACCGCTGGTGTTTGCGGCGCTGGGCGCAAGGGCTACTGACCCTTCCCCTACTTCGGCCAAACGAGCCAGGTGAATCTAGATCGACGCGACTAGACCTTCTTCTTGGTCTTCGTTGTCGTTATCGGCTTTTTCTTAACCGGAACCCGGGTCGTTTGCGCAACGGTGCTTGGCGGCACGGAATCAACGCTCGTCTTAGGTTTTTTGCTCACCGAAACACCCTTGACCTTGACGGTCGGGGTTGGGTTTTGCACTACATCGCTTGGGGCAGTGGTTTTGGTGGTGGTGGTTGGCTTCTTTGACTTCGTGGCCGACTGCCTCACGTTTTTTGGAGGTGGCTGGGTCGAAACCGGCACGGTACTCGGTGGAGTGGGGGTTATCAGGTCAGGTGTTGACACAACTGCTGCGTTTGCCAAACCAACCCCACCACCAGATGTTCCGTCAACGGGAATGGTTTCCGGAACCGCAGTCGCCGATTGGCCCGGTGTGCCTGAGTTGGAATCGAGCACCTTCACGTCGAACAACACCGAGCGAAGGTTGTAGGCCCGCAAGAATTCTCCGCTTTTGAGGGCAACGTCACCCTTTTCGAACTTCAACACCAGGTTTTGGACCCGGCCCCCATACGGACCCACTCCATCACGCAGCGTCACCACCAAATCACGAAACGCACCGAGTTTTCGACCCGACTCAAGACGGGCAGCGGGCAGCGTAACCGTCCAGGTTGAATGGGGGTTGGCCGGTGAAGCGTCACCTTCGTCGCGAACCGGAGGAAACGCACCGGGGGCACTTTGGCCGCCCGTTGACGACGAAAACTCGGTTCGAATCGGGGTTCCTTGACTGTCAACTCGAACCTCACCGGCAGTGTCTGAAACCGCTTGATCGGTTCGGGCATCTTCGAACGACACAAATGCTCCACCACTCTTAACCTCACCTCGGCCAAGGTAAACCTGGCACGCAACGGTGTCGCAGGTATTGGCGAAGCCGCTTCGACGTTCAGCCGACGAGTATGAGCGGGCAGCCACTGCCTGCGCTTTGAGCGATTCCATTCCGTTGGGCTTCGAACCCCAACCCGAGGGAACCTCGGCTGGAACGACACCACGCAGATAGTCCTCCATCAACACGCGGTTTGCCGTGTACTGGTTAGGTTTGCCGTCTACAGCTACCAGTTCACCCCGATATACGCGACGCGAACCGCTTGCCTGGCAGAGCTGCAGCATGGATGACGGGTCGTCACGATTTGCTGCGACTGCGGGTCCGGTCGAGATTGCCACCGAGGGTGCGCTTACGGTTGCTCGGACGGTGAACGGTCCGGCACACGACGTCGACTCGCTAATCGTGAATTTTCCGCCGCCTGCAAGTTGAATTCGAATGACTGACGGGCCAGCTGGGATCGACGACCAGCCAGCAGCCGGTGCGGGAACGAGCGGAGTCGTCGTTGAGTCTCCTGGCACCGTCGGCGCGACGGTTCCGTCCACGACTGGCTGCGGCTGCAGTGTTCCAACCGGGACTGGCCCGGGTTTCGCAGCGATCGTGGTTCCGGGCTCGATTGCGACTGGCGCAGTGGTGGGTGGCGTAGTGACCTGACCGTCACCGGGGCGAGGGCCGGTTACCTCGCCGTTCACACCGAGCCAGATGTTGCCTGCACCCTGGTAAACCGTCAGGGTTTTGTTGTCATTCGAAATAAGGCGGACGGCAAGTGACGATTGCGGGTTGAGCTTGCCTGGTGCTGTGTTGCCGTAGAAGTAATCGAGGATCCGCCGGTAGTTCCAGCCCTTTTCGACCGCATAACCGTATGCGCCCCATTGGCCCATTCCACGGCCGTGACCGTATCCGTGACCGGTAAGTACGACGGTTCGAACACCGGGTTGAGTTGGCGGCACGGTTTGGCCCGGTGCGGTCTGGCCAGGCACGGTTTGGCCAGGTGTGGTTTCGGGGACAATCAGTGGAACCGTTGGCACCGGTGGCGGCGAGGTGGGCCCTGTCGGTGCAGTCGGCAGCGGATCGCCTACCGGTACGGGGGCCGGAGACTGACTCACCTGTCGGTTAAGGGACGCGACTGCGGGAACGACGCCGAGCGTGGGGTCGGCAATGCCAATCAGCACCACCAGAACCGCCGCTGTGGGGAAGAACAGCCGACGCATGAAGAACCACCTACGTTACTTCCCCTCGCAGCACCCCGGGTCGTCGGACCGATTCGCGGCCCTAAACGCCGCTAACCCACACGGCATCGACATCTTTCAAATCTGGTTACGTCAGAGTGACTTTGCTGAGGCCCCGGGGTTGGTCGACGTTTAAGCCTCGAACAAAAGCCATCTGTGCACAGAGTTGTTGACCACGTACAACCGCCAAGATTGGCGACACCATTTCACTGAACCCTGATGGAAACGGAAGCGTTACATCGATACCAACATCAACCGGGGCGCAAAGTGCAATCTGATTGCCCTGAGCCGTAAGTGCCCCGATCACGTATCTCGTATCGACATCAATGACCGAATGCATACTTGTCATCAAAACCGGGATCTCGGGTGACAGGCCAGCGATTGGTCCGTGACGAAAGGCGGTGACCGACCAAGCTTCGCCAAACACACCGGCGACTTCTCGCACCTTCAGTGCGATCTCGTTCGCTGCCCCAAACCCGAACCCACGACCGAGCACGCTCAAACGCCCTGAGGACTTCCACTTCTGCGCCAATTCGGCTGCCGGTCCAACATCTTCAAGCAGCGACTGCACAGCCCCCGGAAGCTGATTCAACTCAGCATCAAGCCCACCGAACGAATCGACGGGCGCTAGCGGGTTGCGAAGAGCGATCGCTATGGTAAGTGCAAGGATCATCTGAGCAGTTACGGTTTTGGTGGCCGGAACCGCAATTTCGGGTCCGGCTGCAAGACAAACATGAAGCGACCCAAGTTGAGCGAGTGGGCTCGATTCGTCATTCGTCAACGTAATGAGTGTTGCCCCGCACGCTTGAACCATCTCTGAGGTTGAAACAATTTCTGGGGTTCGACCCGATTGAGAAATCGCAATTGCTACCCACCCGGAATAATTCGGACGAGCGCCGTAACGAGTAAAAACACTTGGGCGGGCCAAACTTACCGGCACCCCGGCAATTACCTCGATGAGGTACGCCAAATAGGTGCCCGTGTTCAGGCTCGACCCGCGCGCAATTATAAGCACACCTATGGGCGCGGCGTTCATGGTCGATCGAATGGCCAACCGGTCATGCTCTCGGCGATCAAGCAATGTACGAATCACCTTCGGCTGTTCAGCCATTTCTGACTGCATGATTGATGATGCCGACATCAGCACGTACCCTCAGACTCTTTTGCGCCAACAAGGGCAACTAGGCAGGCACCGTGCAATGACGCTTGGGCCCCAAACGCCGAAACACAAACATCGGGCACTGGTCGAGTCTTTACTGAAAGCCTGGCTAACAAACCGGGAATGATGACATCGGCCGACCCGATCAATCCCCCGCCCAGCACTATTCGAGCCGGATCAACTAAGTGCACAATGTGTCTGAGATGAACGGCAACCTCATCGAGGAAGTCAGCTACAACCCGCACGCAAGGTGTCGCCGTCGAGGCAAATACTTCTCTAGGTTCAACATAGTCAAAGCCCACTTCTTGAGCCCGACGTACCAAAGCTCGCGACCCAACCACCTCTTCAAGCGATGTCGCTCTGTTAGCGTTGATGTTGTTGATTGCCGAGTTGTATCCGATCTCGCCCGATGCCCCGTGGGCCCCCTGAATGACAACCCCGTTCACCACGAGTGCGGCGGCGATTCCGGTTCCTAGGTTTAGGTAAAGACCAGGGTCGCAACCATGCAGGTTTCCTAGTGTCGATTCAACTGCAGCAGCCGCCTTCACGTCGTTACCAACGAAGACCGCGCAACCGTCAAGCCCTTCGGATAGTTGGCGAGCAAGGGCAACTTCGGGCCAACCAACAACATTGGGTGCAAGCAGGATGCGGTCATCCAAAATGACGCCTGGTGATACCGCACCAATCACAGCCGTTCGATCTTGCGCTAGGAGCTTCGCTGCCTGAGCGATTACCTCATGCAATACGGCTTGGGCGGTATCACCCTCGGCAATCGGAACCCTCATGTGCTTCGCGATTGAGCCCGACGCGTCGAAGAGGGCGAGGGCAACTTTGCTTCCCCCGAAGTCTATAGCGATGACGGAGCGGGTCTGCGCGAAGTCCTGCTGCCCGACCGGCAGTCTGAGACTCATCGTCTAACCGTCTGTCCACGACGGGTGAAGGAATCGACAACCACAGCTGACAAAAGAACGGCACCGGTAATCATAAATCGAACACTCGAGTCAAGGCTCAGGAGGAACATTCCATTAGCAATCGACACAATGACGAGTGACCCGAGTAGGGCGGAGTACGCCCGGCCTCTTCCTCCAAATAGGCTGGTTCCGCCGATTACCGCGGCCGCGATTGCGTTCAACAGTGTGTCGCTTCCGCCGGTACTTTGATTTACTGCGGCCAATCGACTTACGGCCAGGATGCCTCCGGCGGCAGCCAGCATAGAAGACGCAATAAAGACGTACGTACGAATACGACTGACGTTTACACCCGCCCTTCGCGCAGCCTCGATTCCTCCACCTGTCGCATACACATGTCGTCCGAATCGGGTTCGAATCAAGACCCAGTCGACGGCGATCACGAGCAGTGTGAAGATGACAAGCGTTAACGGAACCCCTTGGCTCGCATTGAGCAGTAGCGCCAGGCCAACCGTAACCACACCGATGATCAACGGCTTCGCAAAGATCGCCGATTGGGTTGGTACCGGTAGCCCTCGACCGGTACGGCGGCGCTGATCGGTGATCGCAACGAATGCAACACCGAGCGGGATCACAACCGCAAGGGCAAAGCCGAGCAGAGGGTGCAAATACGTTCCGCTGAGCTTCGCAATGCTTCCGGTAAACGAGAGGTTGATGGTGCCCTGCTTGCCTAGGGTCCAGAGTTGCAGACCCTGCCAACCAATAAGGCCAGAGAGCGTCACCACGAATGATGGGATTCGGAGGCGTTCAATAATGGTGCCCTGCAAACCACCAATAACTCCGGCAGCAGCCAAAGCCGCAGCAATTCCGATCAGCGGATGAAGACCGTGGCGCACGTGGACGACGGCCAAAATTGCACCACACAAACCGCTCACCGAGCCAGCCGAAAGATCAATCTCACCGAGAAGTAGCACCAGAACAATGCCGAGTGACATGGTGCCAACTGGTGCCATTTGAAGGGCCAGGTTCGACAGGTTGTCAGGAGAAATGAATCGATGGTTCAATAGGGTGAATACGGTCCAGATCAACACGAGGCCTATAAGTACCGGCAGGGCACCAAGGTCACCCGATTTTGCGTGCCGTTTAACATCTTGAATAACCGTGCTCACTTCGCACCTCGTGCGGTTGGCAGGTTGGCGCCGGTAATCGTCGCAACCAGGGTTTCGCGTGACGTATCCGCGGCCACAAAGGTTCCAGCGTTTTGGCCGAGGCGAAGTACGCAGATGCAGTCGGCGACTCGAAGCACGTCGCTCATGTTGTGACTGATGAGCAACACACCGAGGCCCTGTTCTCTGAGACGCATGACGAGGTCGAGTACCAGTTCGGTTTGCTCGACCCCAAGCGCCGCGGTTGGTTCGTCAAGGATCACTACCCTCGGCTTTCCGAGGAGTGCCCTGGCGATAGCCACGCTTTGGCGCTGCCCGCCAGAGAGCGCCCCGACCAGTGCACGTACGTCGGGTACTTTCATACCAAGTGAACGTACGAGTTCTACCGTTCGGTACTCCATTTCGAGTTCATCGAGTGAGGGTCCGGAACAAAGTTCAGAACCCAGATAGAGGTTGGCTACTACAGACAGGTTGTCGCACAGCGCAAGGTCTTGAAACACGGTGGCGATACCGAGGCGTTGGGCATCTTTTGGGCTACGAATCGTGACTGGTTGCCCATCGAGAGTTATCGAGCCACCATCACGTTCGTGAACCCCTGAAATTACTTTGATGAGCGTTGACTTTCCCGCACCGTTGTCGCCGACTAGCGCAACGACTTCGGCTGATCCGATGTCAAGGGAAACACCGTTGAGAGCTTGAACACCGCCATAGCTTTTCGAGACTTCGGTAAGGGAAAGCAACGTCATGGCAGTGCGACTACTTCAAGCCAAGTTCGGCGCAAGCAGCAGCGAAGTCAGCGGTACAGATCTGAGCAACGGTGTAGAACCCATCGGCCACAATTGTGTCTTTGACGGTAGCTTTGGTTACGGCAACTGCCTCGACCAGTACTGATGGGATCGGTCCGGTTCCGTTATCGACGGTTGTCTGCGACGTAGGGGTTTTGCCTTGAAGAATTTCGACCGCAGCAGTTGCAGCTGCATTCGCTTCGTCTTTGATACGTAGGTATACGGTCATGTACTGATCGCCTGCAATGATCCGTTGCACCGCAGCAAGCTCAGCGTCTTGGCCAGTGATTGGCGGAAGCTTCGCATAGCCAGCGCGCTTCATAGCTGCGATTGCTCCACCAGCGGTTCCATCATTTGCGGCATAGACGCCAATGATGTTGTCTTTACCAAGCGCAGTAATCGCCTGTTCCATCTCTTGCTGTGCCTTATCGGGGCTCCAGTCAGGCGTATCGAATTCCTGTCCGATCGTGACGTTTCCGTCAAGCGATGCGTGGGCACCTTTTTTGTAGTCACCGGCGCTCGGATCGGTTGGCGATCCGTTGATCATGACTATCTGGCCACGCTTCGGGTCTCCTCCGGCCGAGATTGCTTCGAGTAGCGAAGCACCCTGTTGCTTTCCGATAGCAAAATTGTCGAACGAGACGTAAAAGTCGATCGGTGCACCCGAGATCAAACGGTCGTAGGCGATCACCGGCACATTCTTTTTCTTGGCGGCACCTACGATCGCTACCGCAGCATTTGCGTCAACGGCGTCGAGCACCAGCACATCAATTCCTTGAACCAAAGCAGCTTCTGCCTGGGCTTGCTGTTTCGCTGCATCTTGGTCGGCGTTGGAGTAGACGACCTTGCAATCGGCACAGAGTTCAGCGACTTTCTTTTCGAAGAGCGGGCGGTCGAATGCTTCGTAACGCGTTGTCTTCGATTCAGGAAGTAGTAGGGCGATAGTTCCGTTTTGCTTCGTGGCGGCGACAGAATCGACTGCCGCTGGCTCGGTGACGGGCGAAGCTTCGCTGCTAACCGTAGCGGCTTCGCTAATTGGCGCAGCCTCGCTTACTGCGGGTGTGCTTCCAGAGCTGCATGCAGCACCCAAAAGCGTTAGAGCGGAGAACAGCAATGCTGCGCCGAATGGTTGTGTGACAGATCGTTTCATGACGAACTCCTTGCACGGGTGAGTGGTGTGAATAGGAAAGGTACTTTACAGATAACGGAAAGTCCAGCAAATAGGCAAACAATTTTACTAATGTGCTGGTATGACTTCAGACCTCCGGTCAGGCGAGAGAACAAAGTGCTGACTCCTGCCAGTACCGAACACCCCGAGAACGGATGGGTCTCCCCTGTTCTTGGTGGGGCGGTTGGGTCTACTGCGCTCGTTCGCACCATCAACGAACGATCCTTGCTCGACCTGCTTCGCAGCGATGGGCCAACATCACGTGTCGAACTGGCTCGAACCACGGGGCTTTCTAAACCAACGGTTTCGGCTGCCTTGGCGAACCTTTTGTCGTATGGGCTTGTCGATGAGGCTGGATCAGCATCCGGCAAACCTGGCCCGGCTGCCATCATTTACCGAGCTTCTGCTCATATCGCCACCGTCATGAGCCTCGATATAGGACGAAGTTGGATTCGTGTCGCCATCGCGGATTTGGCGGGTACCCTGCTGGTTCGGCAGGATATACCGAACAAAGCAAGGACCTCAACAGCGCTGAAGGCAAGCGTCGTCGACCTAGTTAATCTTGCACAACGTGACGCCACGATGACGGGTCGACCTCAGCCAACGGTATGCGTGGTTGGTGGTCCTGGTATTCCCGATGCTTCCACCGAAACGATGCGGGTCGCTTCGAATGTTCCCGGTTGGTCGAAACGTGGGTTTCTGGCAGAGCTTCGGGCGGTCATTGCTGGCACCGTCCTTTTCGAAAACGATGTGAACTTAGCGGCCGTCGGAGAACACTCACACGGGGCAGCGGTGGGCCTTACAGACTTCATTCTTGTTTCCATTGGAACAGGTATCGGTTGCGGCATTGTGGTTCGTGGTGAACTACTCAGGGGCGCAACCGGTGCAGCAGGCGAACTTGGCTTCGTACCAATCGGTGGTGCGGCGCGAACAATCCGAGACGTGGGTGACGCTGAGGCAACCGCGGTATTTGAAGCACAGGCGGCCGCTGAAGGAATCGTACGTCTAGCTACTAACGCTGGGCTCAGCCAGGTGGTAACGGCAAAAGATGTGTTTGACCTTGTACTTATAGGAAACAAAAAGGCGCAGATCGTTGCCTCGGAGGTCGGTGATCTCATCGGTCGCGCGATGGCAACCCTCATCGTACTTTTTGACCCACAAACCATTCTGGTTACCGGTGGAGTCGGTGAAAACCTTGAACAACTTCGACCGTCGATCGAACGGGCTGTACGTTCGTTTGCACCGACCGTGCCAATGATTCAAGCTGGGAAGCTCGGTTCAGCTGCCTCGTTGTACGGCGGAATCGCAACAGCACTTCCGCTAGCACGTGAACTTACCTTTGTA
This sequence comes from Acidimicrobiia bacterium, assembly GCA_031430595.1. Classification (GTDB taxonomy): domain Bacteria; phylum Actinomycetota; class Acidimicrobiia; order Acidimicrobiales; family JANYDT01; genus JANNBN01. The sequence continues at coordinate 115,520 of JANPBU010000045.1, read as the reverse complement.
GCCCGCAGCGGGTCGTAGTCATCTGCTAGAACTACACCGGGAACAGGTCGTCAAGCAGCATTTGAACGCCTGCCCGGGCGCGGTCGGCGAGTTCGGCAGCCGCTAGGGGTGTTCGACGTACGGTCGACGGTGCAGGTAACGGTCCGCCGATGTAAACCCGCCAAGATCCAGTCACTTCGCCTCCCACAACGGCGACTGGAATCACAGGTAAGCCGAGGTCGAGGGCCGGGGCAAGCAAGTCAGACGAGATGGTTCCGGCCCGCCGCTTCCGTTCACTGGTCAACGAAACAGCGACCATTTCGCCAGCGGCCAATACCGAACGAACTTCGACCGGCGACGATCGAATCATGCCAAAACGGCGAAGAATCGGGCCGACATACGAGAGGTCGGTTGCGCCAACGGGGCGAATAAGTCGACCGGTTGCCTTTCGAACAGCTACTGAAATGGCGACAGGTTCACCGACGCCAAGTCGACGGTTAGCTACCAGAATCGCCCCTCCGCTCGCAGGCAAATTACTCGCACCATCGATACGTACACGTACGAAAGGAAAACTCACTGCGCCAAAAAGGTCGACCCAGTCAGCATCGGCACCCCACAGGTCAACCTCGTAGTCGCCGTTGCGACGTCGAGCCATGACCCCGGGAAGGTCGCGAAGATTCAAATCGTTCATGCCACACGCTCGGAAAAGGTTCGTTCATCGCTACCCCGGCTAGGGGTCACGGGTTCATTCCACTCGTGCAGCGCTCGGGCGCAGGCCACAGTGTTGTGCTCTGGCAACAAATCTTCCATGACTTCAAGGCGGGAAAGGTCAGCAACACGACCTCGTTGCAACAACTCAAGCAAATGATCGGGAACAGGTGAACCGAGCCGATTAGAGATTGCCCGCGCTAGCGCCCACCACGGGCCAACAACGGGTAGCGGGGTGTGCTTGCCCATAAGCACCGTTTGAAACGCAGTTACCGCACCGGCGCCAGCCACGTTGAGGGGTCCGTCAAGTTTCAATCGCAGCGCAGCGACGATTGCTCGGGCCGCGTCGTCGGCGTGAAGAAGCGAAAAAGGGGCATCGGGTATACCGTTGACGGGCACTAACGGTAAGCGTAGATACTTTGCCAAAGGCGACGGAAAGTCGGGGCCGACGATGGTTGCGAAACGCAACACCGAACACGTGGCACCGACAATTTCTGCTGTCGCCTGGGAAACTTGCTCGCTGCGAAGCAGTGAACGCCCGAACGCAGTAGTCGGGTCTGGGGCAACGGTCTCGTCGGGAACCTGGGGTGACCCATTGCGACGCCCGTACACTTCGAGGCCCGATCGAACAACGATGCGATCAAGGCCTTCACATTCAGCTGCAGCACCCAGCGCAGTGGTAGTGCCCGAAGCCGTGCGCTCTTCGGCAACACGTGGGGTGGCCCGAGCGTTCGGTTCGTAAATACCGAGATGAATCACGGCCGTTGGTTCAAACCGTCGAATTGCGTGAGTGACCAGGCGTCGTTCGCGAGGGTCGATCACACTGACTTCGGTACGGGTCAATTCTCGGCGAGGGGCTACTACGTCAAGACCGCCAACGGCTTCAACTTCTCGTAGTGACTCAACGAGTTCAGCGACCCGAGACCCGAGGGCCCCGCCTACACCCGTAATAAACACCCTCAGACCGCCGGTCGGGCTATGGCTCTGCGAACTGGCTCTCATAACGACGCCACGGTCATTCGAACGTTTCGAGGCGCATCGTCGGAAACAGGATGGCGTCCCGAATTGCTTGCGTGTCGGTCAGCAGCATATGCAGCCGGTCAACTCCGATGCCGAGGCCACCTGTAGGGCACAACCCATACTCAAGGGCCCGAAGGTAATCATGATCCATAGCCATGGTTTCGTCATCGTAGGCACTGGCCTTTACCTGTTCGTCGAAACGCGCCCTCTGCTCGACCGGATCAACCAGTTCAGAGTATCCGTTGCACAGTTCACGCCCGGCGACAATGCATTCGAAGCGTTCGGTCATTCCCGCAATTGATCGATGATCGCGAGCGAGTGGCGAAACTTCCTTAGGATAGTCAACAACAAACGTAGGCTCCCATAAGGTATGTTCACAGAGCTTTTCATAGATTTCCAAAAGTATCTTGCCTGGGCCGTAACCGTCTTTTACCTCAACATCGTGTGTACGGGCCAGTGCACGCAGTTCATCAAGCGGTGTGTCGAGCGACAGTTCAACCCCGGTTGCTGCGCTCGCCAGCGAGGTGAGGGTCTTACGGGGCCAGGGTGGCGTCAGGTCAAGTTCGCGCCCGTTGTAGCTGAGCTTGGTGGTTCCGTTCAGCAGCATTGCAAGTTCGGCGGTGAGTCGTTCGGTCAACGCCATCTGATCGTTGTAGTCCCAGTAGGCGGCGTACATTTCGATCATCGTGAACTCGGGATTGTGGCGTGGTGAGGTTCCTTCGTTACGGAACACCCGGCCGATTTCGAACACTCGCTCAAAACCGCCGACAACCAACCGCTTGAGGAACAGCTCTGGTGCAATGCGAAGGTAGAGCTGCATATCGAGCGCATTGTGATGGGTGATGAATGGCTTTGCCAAAGCCCCGCCCGGCATAGTTTGCAACATCGGGGTTTCGACCTCAATGAAGCCTTCGTCTTCCATCATGCGACGCATCGCCGAAATCATTTTTGACCGCTTACGCAGTACGTCGTTTGACTCGGGAGTGACTACTAAGTCTACGTATCGTTGGCGGTAGCGGGTGTCGACGTCGGCAAGACCGTGAAACTTGTCAGGAAATTGGCGTACGGCCTTCGCCAAAAGTTGCCAGTCGGTTACCTTGATCGAAAGTTCGCCCTTTTTCGTTTTCATCATCACGCCACGAACCCCGATCCAGTCACCGAGGCTGAGCGCGGTGAAAAGTTCAAAATCGGGCGTGACGTCAGCCGGGCCAAACAGTTGAATGCGCCCAGTGCCGTCTTGTAGCTGGCCAAACGTCAGCTTTCCTTGACCACGGCGCAACATAAGCCGGCCGGCCACACACACCTCAACATTAGTTTCTTCACCGGTTTCGATGGTGGTTTCGTGGGCTTCGATGAGCCCTGCAGCGGTAGCAGTGGTCTCGTATCGGTAGGGAATGGCAAGGCGGTCAGACATATCACCACCATTCTCGCCCATCGAGAGCCCCAGATCTACACAATAATTAGTTCACTGCAGAGCAGGTAAAGGTACTGGTGACGGTCGCTGGAAACGCCCGAGGCCCGAGTGGGTCGCCCAGTATGACCTGACTTGTTCCTGACAGTCCCCTGAGATCACCCGTTCCCGACCCGGGAATGACCTCGAACCGCCCCGGATAATTTCGGCCCCCAGGGCTCGTTGGGCCCCCCGAAAAGTAGATACTTCCAGCCGTTGCATACGATCCCCGCCCGCAACCCCGTATCGTCACATCGTTGAAAATCGTTATGCCAGCATTTGAGACCCGGCCAGTCAACGTATCGACGAACCCAGAAAGCGAAAACGTGGCGTTCCCTGAAATGTCGCCGCCGAAGACCAGCGGAACGAATGCGGTTCGGCTGCAGTAGCCGTTGACCGATTCACACTTTTGGGCGAAGTTGGTCGCAGCATCCAGGTCATACAGAGTCGAGGCCACTGCAGTACGGGTCTTTACAGTTGACGGCGGGACGGACGACGTAGACGTGGCCGTTTGTGCCACGACGGACGAGGTGACCGGTAAAGTAAGTGCGCTGACTATAAAGACTCCCAGTACAGCAAGTCGCCTAGGCGCATTGATCAAACCGTTCCGATGGGTAACTGGTGATGTTTTCATACGTTTAAGGTACGAGAACCCATAAAAAAGGACATCGGGGGTTCCCCTATTTCACTTCTCGCCACAGATCGATGCACGGTGTCCCGGATACCAGCGAAAGTTCTGAGCAGCCTCGCTTCTCCATAAAACCGCTACGTCGCTATCGTTGTATCCGATGATTGTGGATGTTGTTTATCTATGGGTCGACGGGTCAGATCCAGAGTGGCAGTTAAAGCGAGCTGAAGCTTTCGACCGCTGGATTGCAGAGCATCCGAATGAGCTGGCCAAGTACGGCGATAACGCAGGCAGGTACCGCGATAACGGCGAGCTGCGCTACAACCTTCGGTCCGTGGAAAAGTTCTTTCCCTCTGTCAACCACATATACATCGTCACCGATGGTCAGGTTCCATCGTGGTTGCGCTCTAGTGACCAAGTAACCACCGTCGACTATCGCGACCTGGCTGGTTCTAACGGTGAATCGGTGTTCGATTCCGGAAACATCGAATCGCTGATCCATCACATTCCCGGATTGGCCGAACGATTCATCTACCTGAACGACGACGTGTTCTTTGGTGCACCCGTCGACACCGAATGGTGGTTTGAACCCCACCTGAAAGTGTTTGTTCAACCGTCAGAATCAGAGCACTTCGACGATTTGCAGCTTGACGCCACGGCGCTCGTTAACGCGTCCATCCGTTCCGAGCGGTGGCTATCAGCGCGGTATGACGAATACTTCCACGATCAACGCCTTCTGGCCCATGCACCACGACCGATGCTGCGAACCACGACGCTCGAAATGGAACGCGCTGCACCCGAATTGTTTGCGCAGTTGCGATCAACGGTGTTCAGGTCGTGGCGAATCCCTCCAATCGTGTCCGACCTCATTCCGCGTTGGATGGTGCACCTTGGTCTCGCCGAGCGGGTCGAGTTGGAACCCCTTTACATTCTTACGGGCGAACCTGAAGCGGCCGCCCAATTTGAAGACCTGACTCGACGATTCGGGTCACTTGAATTCTTTTGTCTCAATGACACGTGTGACGATGCGCTCCCCAACGATCCGCGCCTGGCCCGAGTGACTGAAACACTTCAGCGCCTGCTCCCAAACCCATCGCGCTACGAACTACCTGCGATGTAAACAAACTAGGTTCGCCAGAAAAACTGACCAATGCCTAAAGGTTTGGTCATGACAAGCGCAAGTATTCAAGAAGTTAAAGATCACTTGTCTCAATATGTTCGCTTGGCACCGGCCGGCGAAGAGGTGTTGCTCACTCGACACCGGGTTGTCATCTGGGTGAGAGCTAGCAATTAGGGCAGGAACTGGCGGCCTTCACCTGACCCCCAACGTTGTGTCGTGGTTCGCTCGGGAGGCTTGCTTACTCGACGGTCTTCTCGTTAGGTACAGTAAGCGCGCTGAGTAACACTTCTACGAGTTGTTCTGGTGATCGCCACGGGTAGCCACTGATGGTGATGTGGTTGTGGGCTATTCCATTTAACGCGCATACGACCAGTTCCGAGAGTAACGACACTGTTTCGACGTCGGCCTTGGTTACTTTCGAGATGCATTTCGCAAACAGTGCGTAGCGAATCGCAGTCGGGTCTTCTTGGACAAACACACTTACAGCGGGACGAGAAACCCCTTCCGACATGAACACCATGCGGTAGTGCTCAGGGTGATCAATCCAATAACGAACATACAACGTCGACACCTTGACTAGTCGCTGCTTCGAGTTGCGCTCGAGCTTGGCCACTTCCTCAAGTTTGTCAAACAACTCGTTGAAAACATCGGCCCAAAGGTAGCGAAGCACATCGACCTTGGAATCGAAGTAGTGGTACAGCGTCATTGGAGTCATGCCAGCAGCTTCAGCGACTTTGCGCATGGAAACACTGGCAAAACCACCCGAGAGAAAAAGTTGACGAGCGGCTTCGGCTATCCGCTGTCGTTTCGCAGCAACCTCGTCGACTGAAAGCGTTGGACGGCCACGCGGCGGAATGTCACCTGCGTCTTGTTTCATGGGCTTCCTATCCGAACTTTTACCTTGACAACCGCATCTAGTACACATTTACTATAACGCGTATGATTAATGAGCTTGCCATCACGGCAACCACCCTTCTCGGAGTGTTTACCGGGAGTCTCACCCTCGAGGGCTTTGTCTTGGTGCCATTTTGGCGAAGCCTAGAACCCGACGCATTCTTTTCGCTTCACCAGGAGTTCGGCCACCGCTTGTTTCGGTACTTCGCTCCACTCACAACTCTTGCCGTGCTCACGCCTATTATGTCTGCGATCCTTCAACGGCATGATCGCCACGCACCTTTTCGCTGGATGACGGCGGGTCTCGCGCTTTCAGTGCTGCTGAGCTTTCCTTTATTTTTTCAAAAATTGAACACCGCCTTCGCCACCCGAACCGTCGCCGACAAGGATCTGGCTGCGGCGCTGCAACGTTGGGCTTTCGTACATACGATTCGTACGATTGTGGCACTGTTGGCCTTCATTGTTTCCGTCACAACCTTGACCCTCAAATAGCGCAGACGATTCAAGTCACGCAACGTGCAATTCTGGATCGAGGCGGGCTGCTCGCTGGCGAAGCCGACCGTCCCTTGACATTCAATAATTGCTGAACGCAAGACACATTCAGGATGACTCCGATTGAGAAATGCGATGCAGGTCAGTTCACTATCGGGTGTAGTCGGTCTTTTCGCGTGACGTCAACGAGACGACCAAACCTATCGAGCTGAACGCTGCGAAAATGGAGCTCGTCAATCTCAGTTCCAATCGTTTGCCTTTGATGGCTTCGGCTTTGGTGACCACTCGTTCGATGCCGTGATCGTTGACGATGTACTTGCCGTCTTTCTCGTCGGCAGCGTTACCGACCCCGAAGATGCCCGACATAGCACTCAGCCAAAATGGCAAGATGACCAACGGCATCCATAGGGGCACCACTTTTCGCATTGACTGCTTTCGAGAGCCTGAGATTTTCACGGTGGCCGTCATCTTCAAGACCGTCATGCCATACATGAGAAAAATGAAGGGAAATGCAACAAATACCGCCGGTCCGGGAATAATGGCCGAATCGAGGACGAAGGTGGAAATCACCAGCGCGGTGAGCGGCACAAATAGGGACAATGCCAACCAGAGCGCAAGACGTGGACGATAGAAACAAGTCGCGCCGGCCACAATGTCTGAAAGTGAACTCATCCTCGTACTTATCGACAGTGCGTCGGGATTTTTGCTCGACCATCGGGATGCCTTCTTGTCGAAACGGATCGCGGACCGGTTCAGCGGGTATGCAATCTCGCAACTCAAGAGAATTCGATCCCATCGGTTGCACTTGCTCGCACCGCCGACACACGCACCAACGCGTCAGGAATTTGACCTTCCGGAACAAACAGTCATTCCCGCCGATCAACTCGCAGCGGCAGAAACGCTGCTTGTCGGTGGTCAAGCGGATGCTGCAGATGTATCGCCGAACTTTTTCGAACTACTCAGCCGCGAGCGGCGTTACAAGAGCGCCATGAAGGACTGGAAGTCATATAAACAATGGCTTCGCGGGCGCAATCCGAAAAGGGCCGAACTCGAAGCTCGATTTGGTTACGATACTAAGCACGCAATGCATCTCATTCGGCTCCAACGCGTTGGCTTCGAGGCGCTCATGACCGGTCAACTCAACGTCCATCGCGAAGATCGCGATGAACTGCTCGCCATTCGCGATGGTCTTTGGACATACGATCAACTCGAAGCGCATGCCGAACTCGCCAACCTTGAACTAGCTAAAGCAGCTGCCACCAGCATCCTGCCTGACCACCCCGACTGCAGCGCAATTGATGACCTCTGTATGTCGATCATCGAACGAAAACTCCGACGCTGAGCCCCGGTGTCCAATTCTCAAACCTACATTTGCTCAGTTTTTGGAAGTACTGGGGCCAAAACGCCAAGATCTTCCGATGTAGCGACCGACCACATCGTCCCGTCGATGAACACGCTCAAGGAAGCTGAGCCCGGCTTCAATGGCGTCACGCGGCAACTAACAAACTCAGATGGGCCCTGGCACAGCGATGCCCAGAGCCGCGGCCAAGCGGGCGTGATTTTTGAACTGGCCAAAAATGAGGATTCCCTCATTCTGTAGGGGGTGTTCTTGAACCGCCGTTTGCTGGAACGCGTCGCATGTAGTCATCTTGTTGGGCAACCGTCGCGACGGTGCCGCGGCCGATTCGTTGCTGTTGGACCAGTCGGAACAATTCGTCTAGACGCTTCGTACCGCTCTTGTGCGAGAAGATCTTGGCGATGACTTCTTGGGGTTGATGAAGGAGCACGTTCGGGGGGAGCTCCAGGGCCTGGGGCATTACCTACATAAGCGGGAACGTACCTACACAGTGGGAAGGTTCTTTTCGTAGATGATGCGCAATCCGTGCAGGGTCACCCAGGCGTCATGCAGGTCAATCGCAGTCGAGAACTGCGAGATCAACGCTCCGAGGCCACCGGTCGAAATGGTTTTGAACGGCCCGATCTCGGCTTCAATACGAGCGCACATACCGTCGATCATCGACGAATACCCAAACAGCGCCCCCGACTGCAACGACTCAACCGTTGACTTTCCAATCACACTGCGCGGCTCGACCAACTCAACCCGACGCAATCCGGCCGTCCGGTTAAACAGGGCCTCCAACGAAATCTCAATGCCGGGGATAATCGCCCCACCCAAATACTCGCCCTTCGGCGAAATCACATCAAACGTGGTCGCGGTACCAAAATCAACCACAACGCACGGTGCCCCATAGCGATCAAGTGCACCAACAGCGTTCGCAATACGGTCGGCGCCAACCTCACGCGGGTTGTCGTACAACACCGGAATCCCCGTCTTCACCCCCGGTTCAAGCACCGTAGGAAGGTACCCAAGATAACGTTCACACATCCGTCGAAGATGGGCCGTCGCCCGTGGCACCCCAGAACAAATCGCCACCCCGGTAATCGTCGCCGCATCAAACGTTTCACTACGGATCGAAAGAAACTGGCGGAACAGCATCGCTAGCTCGTCGGGTGTTCGCTCAGAATTCGTCGCTATGCGCCAATGGTCGGCCAGATCAGAACCATTCGTGTAACCGGTTTCGTCGGTCGGATAAATGCCGACCACGGTCTGGGTGTTTCCGACATCAATAACTATGAGCACGGGATAAGACGCTAGTTCTCAAAATCGACCTGATGGAGGGCCAAGGCAGCACGACACAACAGGTCAGTCACATTTCGATTCTCTACCAATGCACCAGCTGATGCCCGCCACCCACCATCCGGTGCCACCCCGAATGAAGGGGTCAACGCGAAACGCGACCCAAACACCGTATGGGTACCGCGTCGCACGACCGGCCATCGCGTGAACAAGGTGAAAAGAAGAGCAGCAACCTCGTCATCGCCGGGTTCTCGTTCGAGCAGATCAAGCGCCAGAAGTGACACCTCGGCCTCAACTTTGGCCTGTTCAATCCACGGGGAGGCTTGCTCACCAAGCAAACCCGCTACGCCAAGTTCTTCCATTCGTTCGAGCCACCACCACAGGTCATCGCCAGCCTTTTCAGCGACACCATCAGCACCGACACCATCAGCACCCGCGCTATCGGCGCCAGCAACCGCCGAAGATGCCCTGACAGCTAGTTCAGCCAGACGGAACAATTCGCGTCCGTCACACGCTTGCCCAAGCAGCGCGCAATTCACCGGATCTTCGAGTTCATCCCATTGCGCCTCGGCAACCCCGGTAGTCACATACGCGGCCGCCCCAAGCAACCCGGGAAGCGACGGCCAAGCCTGCACCCCGGCATTAGCCAGGTACGCGCCACAAAACTCTGGAAGTAGCGGGTCACGACCCCGTGGCGGCAACAAAAACAATCGATCGGCCATCACTGCATCGTTTACCGGATGGTTGTCCCACAGCAGCAACGGTCGACCATCAACCGCATCAGCAAATGCTTCAGCATCAATGGCCGAAATGGTTTCGTTGACGACAAGTGGACCGGTCCAACCAACAAGCACATCAGGCGGAAGGCCGACAGAAAACGAGTGTAAATAGTCGGTCGATTCTGTCGCTGCATAATGCACCGGAACCGCCACCCACCGAATGTCGGGTCGATCACCAAATCGTTCCATAAGCGAGCAGATAATCTGTGCGTGGACAGTTCCAGCTTTCTCGTCAACATCAAGATCGTCAAACGCAACCATCACCAGCGTTGCGCCAATGTCAATAACCGGCGTGAGCTTACGAACAAGCGCTTCAACATCACCCGGAAGGTCGTCTGAATTCAACGACAATCCTGGCGCAATCGCAATTCCGAGCTTGAGACCCTCGACACCGAGCATCAGCTTGAAACCTTCAAGATGCTCATCTGTGAACGGTACCCTCCACTCGCGACGGTGCAGCGGATCTGACTTCGGGGCCCACACATACCAATCGAGCCCAGCCGGGACGCACTGGGTCATTACCCCGACGCGTTCCTCCCACGTCCACGGTTTCCCGTAAAAACCTTCTAGAACCCCAGCGATAGCGAACAATCCCACGTCACAAATCTAGCGCTGGCATCGGTCACAGGATTAGGTTGCTGACATGAGCACGATTGACGCCATCTCAGATCTTCCTGCCGCAGCCCTCGGATTGCTCGACGACGCAGTCAGGTTGCGACATCACCTGCACCGTGATCCCGAACTTGGTTTGCATCTGCCGAATACCCAGATGGCTCTTCTGGAAGCGCTGGCCCCGCTGAAACTAGACACCAAACTAGGAGTGTCGTCGAGCAGCATCACCGCCGTAATCAACGGTGATCACGATGGACCAACCATGTTGCTACGTGCCGATATGGATGCGCTTCCGCTGCACGAAGATGCCGACCTCGCATTCAAGTCAACTAACCCAGATACTATGCATGCTTGCGGACACGACCTTCATGTGTCGATGTTGGTTAGCGCAGCCAAGTTGTTACACGACCGCCGACGCGATATTCACGGTCGCGTCCTGCTCATGTTTCAACCCGGAGAAGAGGGTTTTAATGGTGCAACCCATATGCTCGACGAAGGATTACTCGACAACGTAGGTACCGTCGACCGAGCGTTTGCAATCCATATTTCCACCGCAGCGCCAACCGGCCATGTTGCGCTCAAGGGTGGGTCAATTATGGCCTCTGCTGACGAGTTTCGTATTGTGGTGAAGGGACGCGGTGGCCACGCTTCGGCACCCCATTACGCGCTCGATCCAATCCCGATTGCTTGCGAGATTGTGTTGGCGTTGCAGCAAATGATCACCCGTCGAGTTGATGTCTTCGACCCAGGCGTGCTTACGGTTGGAAAGATTTCAAGTGGCACGACGAACAACGTGATTCCTGACGTTGCCCATATCGTGGGAACAATGCGAGCAGTTTCTGAGCACACCAGAACGCTCATCCACGACAATCTTCGGCGGGTCGCTGACGGTATCTCGGCGGCTCACGGGGCAGAAGCAACAGTCGAAATTCTTCACGGGTACCCGGTCACGATCAACAACGAACATGTCGCTGGCGAAGTTGTGCGGGTGTCGCAGGGTCTCTTTGGCGATGCGGCGACCCATGTGATGCCGCACCCGGTGATGGGTTCAGAAGACTGGAGTTACGTACTGCAACGCGTCCCCGGTGCCATGGCATTTCTTGGGGCGACCCCACCGGGAATGAACCCTCGAACCGCGGCCCCGAATCACTCAAACCTGGTGCACTTCGATGAGACAGCGATGTCGACCGGCATTGCGTTATACGCCGCGATGGCCCTCGACCATCTCGCCACCTAATATGCGCGCTGACCTTCGACCAAACCACGCGGCCCACGTCTTGAGGCTCACTGAGCGTGAGCCTCAAGACATGGCGCAAATGCGACTTAGGCGAGGCTTCGCAGCAACACGTGAGTCGCAGAACCAGTAATAAAGAGCGGCCCACCCATATCAACCCGCTCTAAATAGGTGGCATCTGCGGCAGTAGCCTCAACGGCTGCATCGACCTGGGCCATTGAGTCTGCCAGCGATATCCAGCCAAGCTGACCCCACGGGCCGTACATGGCTCGCACCATCGAGCCTGGCAGCGCAGTCACCTTCTCGACGTGATGCAAGATATCGACACCCCACGCCATGGCCTGCGCAATATGGCCGTGCGCACATTGCGCTCTCGTTACCGTCGCAAATTTTCCGGTGTTCGGCGTACCGACTATCGACACAAATTCAGTCAGGAAGTCTTCGGATGGCCCCACGAACAGCTTCGAGGCCTGTTCCAACATTTTTTGGTATCCGGTATCGGCGACAAGTTTTTCCTGGGCGGCTGCCATGACTGCAGCGGACTCGATGCGACATGACCACGACAGCGATGTGGTTGGCTGCCCATAGACGGTGCCCCAGGGCGACACCTCGATTCCGGTGACTTTTGTGACGTAGCGGGCAGCTTCACCGGCCCATCCAACGGCTTCGGCAAGTTTTGTCGGATCGGCAGATCTTGTTCTCGAAAACAAATACATCAGATTCCCCCTTCACAGCTGGTAGCTCCAGCATTTCCTCCAGTATCGAGAAGTCCTTGTTACAGATCCGCGTCACCAAAAGGCAGCCAAACGTTCGGGTCAGCCCAACCAATTTGACTGAGCAATCACACCGCAATCTGAGTATCGTTGCCCATAACGGGGGGCAGGTAATGAAGTTCAAGGTTTTGGGCCCGCTGACGGTTCTTTCTGACGATGGGACACGTATCAGCCTGTCGAGCGTCTCGCAGAGGCGTTTAGCCAGCATGCTCGCACTTCGGGCCGGCTCATCGAATTCCGTGGTGTCAGCAGATTGGCTCTGCGATCAAATGGAACTGAGTGCTGGTGCTCTTCGAACATCCATCACTCGGTTGCGTCGGGTGGTTGGCGAAGATGTCTTGACCACGATTGCCCCGGGTTATGCGTTGCAAGGTGTCGACGTTGATTCGCAGGAGTTTGAACGACTACTCGCGCTACACGTTGAAGGCTCTCAGACTGCCGGTCAGGCAAAGGAACTACGTTCTGGTTGCTTGATGTCGGCGCTGGAACTCTGGACAGGCACGGCGTATGCAGAATTTGCTGATGAATCGTGGGCGATTGGTGAAGTCACCCGGCTCGAAGAGTTGCGCGCTGGCGCAGTGGAAGACCTCGCCGAATCACTTTTGGCAAATCATCAGTGGTCGCCGTGTATCGCCCAACTTGAAGCACTTATTGAGGTGCATCCTTTCCGCGATCGACCTCGCCGCATCTTGATGCAAGCCCTCGCCGACTCCGGCCGACGAACCGATGCACTCCGCGCCTTCCAGTTGTATCGGCGCTTTTTGCTTGACGAGGTTGGGGTTGAACCATCAGCGACCATCATCGCCCTCGACCGCGAAATCGGACAAGCCGAACAAGTACCCGCCGTACCCGAAACGTCGCGCCCAACGGCTCACGACCCCCAAAAGCAACCCCCGCTTCCAGGTCGTCTGTCGCTCAAGGCAAGAACCGGTTTCGCCGGTCGTGTCGCTCACCGCCAACTGTTGAATCGCCACTTCCAAGAATCAACCAATCTTCCACGAGTTGCGTTGTTGTCGGGAGAACCTGGCATCGGCAAAACACGGCTCGCTACTTGGGCAGCACTCGCTGCGTACGAAGCGGGTGCCACCGTTTTGCTTGGGCGATGCGACGAAGACATTTCGGTGTCGTATCAGCCGTGGATTGAAGCGTTAAGTCACCTCGTCCTCCATGCCCCACAACAGGTGTTGGTCGACGTTGGTGATCGCCAATTGGCAGACATTGCTGGCCTGGCCCCGAGGCTTATCGAACGTTTCGCAATGCTTGGCGACAGGGTCACCACCGACTCAGAAACCGATCGCCACCGGTTGTTTTCATCGGTGGTTTCACTGTTCAAACATGCCAGCGCCGAACGACCAATCGTCTTGCTGTTTGACGACGTACATTGGGCTGACAAGCCAAGCCTGCTGCTACTTCGCCACCTGCTGCAATCGTCATCGCCAATGCGGCTTCAAGTGATCGTCACGTTTCGAGACGCTTACGTTGAAGCGTCTTCGGCGTTGGCCGATTTTCTTGCAGCCATGCACCGCGAAAACTTCGCTGAACGCCTCCAGATTGATGGCCTATTGGAAAATGAGATAGTCGAACTCATCGAGGAAGCTGCTGGTCAATCGCTTGACATCGACGGGGTGGCATTGGCACGCATACTTCGCCGTGAAACCGACGGCAACCCGTTCTTCGTTGGCGAAATGCTTCGGCACCTGGTCGAGACCGGGGTCACGATTTCTCGCCCAAGTGGACGCGGGTCAAACGTCGGGTCAAAGGTCGGGGCGAACGTCGGATCGAACGTCGGCGATTTGCTCGAAGCTGGTCTTCCGCAAAGTGTTCGAGAGGTGGTGAACCAACGCGTGGCCAGGCTTGGTTTGAATTCGCAACACGTGCTGCGTTTGGCTGCAGTGATCGGTCGAGAGTTCGACGTTGACCTGTTGGTTGCGGTTGCTCGGATGACCGAAGGCGAGGTCCTCGATATTCTCGAACGGGCACAGACCGCCTCGCTTGTACAGGAAGTTGGAACCGATACGAGCCGCTACACATTCGTACACGCGCTTATTGATCAGACACTGTATGAAAGTATCGGTACTGCGCGAACTCGGCTGGCCCACCGACAAATCGCCGAGTGCATCGAGTTGTTTGCCGAGCAAGGAACTCCGGTCGTGGTGTCTGAACTCGCTCACCATTGGATGAACGGAGGGCGAGCGAGTGATTCGCACAAAATGGTGACGTATGCGCGTGCTGCTGGTGATGTTGCAGTGAGCGCCCTCGCCCCAGACGAGGCCGCTCGCTGGTACGCAGAAGCGTTAGAGGTCCTAGATCGCGAACCAACACCCGATCATCAAACTCGAACCGAACTTCTTGTCTCGCTTGGGAGCACCCAACTTCAAGACGGTGAGCATCGACTTCAAGAAGCAGCCGAACTTGCGTTACGGCACGGAAACGCTGACGGATTGGCCGACGCGGTACTGGCCGATGTTCGCGGTTGGCGCCCAAGGCTTGGCTTGGTTGATAACGATCGAATTGGTCTTATCGAGGCCGCCTTGGCTGGTGCGGGCGATCATGACAGTGCACGGCGGGCACGGCTATTGAAGGTGTATGCACTTGAACTCGCTCATGCCGCTGACCCGCTGAAGTGTTGGGCACTTGACGAAGAGGCGGTCAATATGGCCCGCCGAGTCGGCGACCAAAAGACTTTGCTGCATACCCTTATCCGTAAGCACACTGGCTTTTGGGCGCCCGATTCGCTGAGCCATCGCTTGGAAACCTCACGCGAGGCCGTGGCCTTAGCAAAGCAAGTTGGTGACCCTGCATCTACCTACTGGGCCAATAGTGATTTGGTAGAGGCAGCGATCGGGGCTGGTTCACGAAGCGACTTCGATGAAGCGGCACTTGCCAAAGCAGAAGCGGCCGATCAGCTTGGACACCAACCGGGCATCGACTGGCTGGTGAGTGCCTTCAATGCCCAACATTCGTTGCTGCGGGGGCGTTTCGATGAGGCCGAGCACTATGCCCAGTGTACGTTCGAACAGGCTGCACTTACCGCCGGGGGTCGAAACGCTGACGTGTTGCTTGCCGTGCAATTGGCAACGATTTGGTTTCAAACGGGTGACGATCACGACATTGTTTCGCGATTGTTCGAAACGGTTGAACGTAAGCAGCTTGACTTTTTGCGGGCCTTGCTTGTGAGGGCCCTCGCACGCAATAACCGGCTTGAAGAGGCAACCGAGATATTCGCCGCTGAGTTTCGGGTGTCGATACCTACGGTTTGGAACCACTACTGGCTAACGACCACCTGTTACTGGGCCGATGCTGCGGTTCATCTTGGCCATACCGAGGGTGCCGAACTGTTGTACGAACGTCTCTTACCGTGGCAGTCGCAGATTGCGGTAAGTACCTCCGTTATCGAGAGTTCCGTCTCGTTGTATCTCGGAATGCTTGCCACACTTTTGCAGCAGGAAGATATGGCCAACACGCACTTCGCGGCAGCGCTTTCCACACACGAAACCATGTCGATGCCCTTTGCAATCGCCCGAACAAAATTGGAATGGGGCAGGTGTTTGTTACAGGGCAAGTCTCGCGATGCTGGGCGTGCTTACGATCTTCTTACCGAAGCCTCCATCGAGGCCAAAGAGTATGGCTTTGTGCGGATACACCGGGAAGCAATACAGCTGATTGGGTCTCGTGACCGGGTCGCTGAAAGGGTCTAGACATGAAAGACGGGGCCATATGAAAGATGCTGTGTACAAGCGGATGTTTATGTGGGTTACGGAACGAGCTGATCGGCGCATCGGATGGTATCGGCTACCGAAACCTGCTGCACTTGTGGTGCTCACGGGTATTCGGATGAGGCTGCGGCGTAGCAATCTTGTTGATCCGCAAGCTACCCCGGTGGCATGGGGGCCCGAGCCACTACCTCAGGGCGAGCGGCCACTGACTCGAACCGTGACGGGCGAGTCAAACGACCTCAACGAAGTTGCCATGGGAAGCGCCGGAGAGATTTTTGGTCGCAACGTCCGCCTAGACGGAACAAGTCCACAGAACATTGTTGACCCAAATCCTCGAACGATTAGCGAAGAACTACTGGCCCGCAAAGCATTCATCCCGGCAACGTCACTCAGTTTGTTGGCAGCCTCGTGGCTGCAGTTCGAGGTACACGATTGGCTCAGCCACGGTTTCAACGAACCCGATGAGCAATTCGAAATCGATCTTGCCCCCGATGACCCGTGGACCCACGAACGACCCATGCTCGTTGAACGCTCGAAGCAAGGCCCACCTACGACCGACGGTGGAAAACCGACCTATCGCAACACCGAAACCCACTGGTGGGATGCGTCGCAGGTGTACGGGAGTACCGAGTTTGTGCAAGACATGCTCCGCTCTCGTGAAGGGGGCAAACTTCGCCTCACCCCGAACGATTTGTTGCCGTTCAATCCAGCGACGTTCCCGCTCGATCATGAAGTAAACCTTGCTGGGGTGGCTGGCAACTGGTGGGTGGGTTTAGCGATGCTGCACACCCTGTTCATGCGCGAACACAATTCAATCTGCGATCGCCTTGCCAAGACATATCCAACGTGGACAGATGATGAGTTCTTCGATCACGCTCGCCTCATTAACGCCGCGCAAATCGCCAAGATTCATACCGTTGAATGGACTCCTGCCCTTCTCAGTAACCCAACGTTACAAACTGCTATGCACGCTAACTGGTTTGGTTTGGCCGGGCCGAAGATTAAAAAGCTTCTCGGCGAAACCAATCTCGGCGAAGAGATCAGCGGCATACCCGGCTCGAAAACGTTTGATCATGGCGTGCCCTATGCGATCACAGAAGAATTCATCGCGGTGTATCGAATGCACCCGCTCATTCCTGATGAGTACAACTTTAGGCGTGCCACCGACAACTCGGCGGTACAAACGATGGGGTTCGACAAATTGGTTGGGGCGCAGGTCGACACTCGGCTTGACGAGTTGTCGATGACCGACCTGTTTTACACCTTCGGTACCAGCCATCCTGGCGCCATCGTGTTACACAACTATCCAAACTTTCTACGTGAGTTCGCCCGCCCAGATGGTGTCACGATTGATCTAGCTACATACGACATTGTGAAGTGTCGCGAGCGAGGTGTGCCTCGATACAACGATTTTCGGCGAGCTTTCCATATGGCACCCGCCAAACGATTCGAAGACATGAGCAACGACCCAGCGATTGTCGCCGACCTGAAGCGGGTATACCAAACACCCGACGACGTCGATGTCATGGTGGGCCTCTTCGCCGAAGCCCCACCACCGGGTTTCGCGTTCAGCGACACAGCGTTTCGGGTGTTTGCTCTTATGGCATCTCGCCGACTGAAAAGTGATCGTTTCTACACATACGACTACCGGCCAGAGGTGTACACCGCCGAAGGCATGCAGTGGATTGACGACGCATCTATGGCTGGCATCCTGAAGCGTCATTACCCAGAACTCGAGCCTGCACTCGAAGGAATTCGGAACGCCTTCACACCGTGGAATGTGACGACGCCCGAAGTAACTTCAGTTGAGAAGTTGGCCGTCGTTGAAGGCCCCCTGTCATGGCGAATTCGGCGGGGGTTTTGGAACAAGTTTGTAACGTTCAAGTTTCGCCACCAAGAGCCTTCGGTGATTCCGGTGCCGGTTAAAGACGGCAAGGCCGTAAAACTGATTCCGATTGCATCGGCAGAAAAGAACATCGACATTCAAGGGATCGTGGTTGGAAAGCGAGTTCCCCGCGACGAAGCGCAACCGTTGAAGCAAGCATTCACCCGGTTCCAAGGCAAACTGACCCGTTGGTATTCGCCGATGCAGTCCGGGCTACCGCCCGTTTCTGCCGACGCAACGGCTGCACTCACCGGTGCGTACACGGCCTCGCATCACACATGCTTCGCGGCCCCGGAACGAACTTCATCTGACCTTAGCGAGTTGGCAGTGGCGAGCCCGTATGCGAGCTACCTCTTTGCACCGAGAACGGGGGGCTACCGGTGGGACCTTTCGTTCCTCAGCGAGTTTGAGGTGCATGCGGGGCTTGAAAAACTCGGGGTTGTGGTCGATTTCAAAACTAATTCGTCAACCGCACGACTTGAGGCGACCAGTATCGAGACGCCTCACGGAACCGTGGTTCCCGGTGACGCCGGTTGGGACACAGCCGCTCGCATGGCCCTGTGTTCAATTACTACGCACACATCGTTAGTGCGCCACTTCAATTGGATACATCTCACCCTCGGCGGGCCGCTCGCCGCGATCACTCGAAACTGCCTACCGGCAGTGCATCCCATTCGCCGCTTGCTCTGGCCACATATCTTCGGGACCCAATACAGCAACGACATCATCACACCACTGCTGCTGGGAAAGGGTGGCGAGTTTGAGAACGTGTTCAGTTTCACCCATATTGGCTTGTTTCAGCTCTTCGAGGCAACAACCGGCGACTTCAACCTTGCCCTCATCAATCCCCTTCTCGATGCTTCATTTCGAGGGATTGCCGAGAGCGGCCTCCATCTTCCGGCGCAAGAAAATCGGGCTGCGCTATACCGAGTCTTTTTGGCCCACACCAATCGATACCTTGCCGTCTCGTACCCATCAGATGACGAACTTGTGAACGATCAGGCACTTGGTCAATGGATTGATACCCTCGACGCTCAGTTACCCAATGGTGTACGGCCCGTACTCGGGGCCGAAACAACGCGTGCAGGCGTTGCGTCGTTGCTTGCAACGATCGTCTACTTTGCCTCGGTCGAGCACGAGGTCACCGGTTCGGGGGTGTGGGACTATCAACTTTGGAACGACACCTCACCAGTTCGTATGCGTACAGATGGTGACCGAGTTCCGCTAGATACCTATCAACGGCTCATCAACGCCAATTTCAATCTCAACGTGCACCGCACCATGCTGCTTGACGACTTCTCGGGCCTCGGGCTGAACGCTCATGGTGCTGAAACGTTCCGGCAGTTTCGTCGAGACCTGAACGACCTACAACTTGACCTCGACCGTTCAATGCCAACCCCCTGGCGTATGGAACCCAAACGGCTCAAAGCAAACATCAACGCCTAGGATTTGCGGGGCAGGCTTCGTGTCGTACACCTTTGTCATACCCCCTCGCTATGCTTTTGACATGAAGACGGTTGTACTTGGAGACATGCCAGATATCTTGTCTTCCCTTATTGCTGAGCGGCAACGTTTCGGCCTCGACACACATGACGAGATATGGGAAGGCAGCTACCACATGGCACCTGCACCAACAGGAAAACACGCCAAGTCCGGCGCGACAATTGTTCGATTGCTGAGCGACGCTGCAGACCTTATCGGTTTGTATTCGACGCTTGAATTTAACCTTGGAGGCCCGAAGAACTTTCGAGTTCCCGACCTAGGTTTTCACCGAACCGACCCGGTCAGCGCGTGGCACGCAACCGCCGCCATTGTGGTTGAGGTGAGGTCACCCGATGACGAAAGTTACGAGAAGTTTGAGTTTTACTTTGACCACGGTGTCGAAGAGATACTGATTGCCGATATCGAAACCGAGATCGTTCAGTGGTACCGGCGAGCAACAGCCGCCTTTGAGAAAACCGATCGAAGCGACATTCTCGCCATCAGTGCAACCCAGGTAAAAACCGTTCTTCGCTGGTAGTTCGTAGGTACGCTTACACCTGCGAGGTTCGGCCTTCCCAGAATGGGGCGCGTAGTTCGCGTTTCAGTATCTTTCCGCTTCCAGTTTTAGGCAGCTCTTGCGAGAACGCTATTGAGCGAGGGATTTTATAGTTCGCCAACAGGTTGCGGGCGTGGGCCACGACTTCAGCCTCACTCACCGTTTGGCCATCGCGAGCCACAACAACAGCATGAACCAGTTCGCCCCATTCTTCCGATGGAATACCAAACACAGCAGCTTCCAAAATGGTTGGGTGAGCTTCAAGGGCTGCCTCAATCTCGGCCGGATAAATGTTCATGCCACCCGAAATGATCATGTCTTTTTTTCGATCGCAGATGTACAGAAAGCCTTCTTCGTCTCGATAGGCAATGTCGCCAACTGTTTGAAAGTCGCCACGACGATCGGCCGCGAACTTGTCGGGTTGCTTGTAATACTCACTGAACACCGAGGCAGCCCGCACGAACAATTCGCCAGGATGTTCGGGTCCAATACCGGTCACCTCGTTGCCGTCGTCATCAAACAGTTTGATCTCGGCCATCGGTGCTGGAAGCCCGCAAGAGCCAGGCTTACGCAACTGATCCTCAGGTTTCATCACGCAGTTGACACCCAGTTCAGTTGATCCATAAACCTCCCACAACGAATCGGCAGGAAAGTCGGCCAGGTACTGCAGCTTCAGGGCATACGACCATGGGGCCGCGTTGGCAATCATCCGTTTGATCGATGATGTGTTGTACTTCGACTTGATGTCACTTGAAAGCGCACACACCATCCGGATTGGTGTCGGTGCGGAAAAGGTTGAAGTGACCTTGTACTTGTCGACCAACCGTAACCAGTCTTCGGGATTGAATTTGCGTTGCAATACAACGGTTTGCCCCAACGCTTGAGCGATACCCATAAACCCAAGCGGCCCCGAGTGGTAGAGGGGCCCGGTTGGAATGTAAATGTCGTCGGGTTGATATCCGACCAACTTCATCATTGCTGCACCCTGCTGAGGGTCAGCACCGCCCCTGCGTAGGGCCCCTTTCGGTTTGCCGGTCGTGCCTGACGTGTAAATCATTGTTGCAGCGGCAACATCGGCCGAAACTGCGACGACGTCATCATCGCTGGAGGAGGCCATCAACGTCTCGACCGACAACATACCCTCGGGAATGAGCCCGCCGTTCGATGCTGCGTCGAACACCAAGATGTGTTCAACCTGTGGAATGCGGTCACGGATGCGAGCGAACATCGGTGCGAATTCCGCGTCAACAAACACAACCCGTGTGTCGCTGTGGTCGCTCACGTAGGCCGCCTCGTCGTCTGACAGCCGATAGTTCAGCGGAACTGCGGTGGTGCCAATCTTTCGGCACGCGTTGATCGCAACGACCAACGAAATCGAGTTTTGGCCGCACCACACGACCTTGGTGCCCGGACCACTGCCGAGCCCTTGCAACACCCGGCCAAGCCGGTTCGCCATGGCTTCAAGTTCGGCGTAACTTACCTCGGTTACGTTGCCATCGGGGCGGTCATCAATGACTGCGACCTTTGCGGCATGGACCTGCGCGTACGTGGTGAGGAAGTCGGTCATACGAGAGGTTGCCACAAACGCTAAACGTTTGCGAGTAGGCGAAGGGCGGTGATCGACGGCATGAACAAATACGCTGACCCAACCGTTCTGATGAACCGAGGAAAGCCAGAGAGCACGATGGGGTCTTCCCCTTTCAACGGAATCTCAAACCTACTCGCGCTTAGCTTATTTGCACCAAGGATAGGATCGTTTGTACCCGTGATTCTGGGGTCTTGTAGGCCAAGGTTGACCCAGTCGTACATGATCGATTCGAATTGGGCAATCAGGCTTGCGCACAAGAAATTACCTAACAGGCCCCTTGGGTGGTTGTCGTGTTTGTTCTTCTGATCATACGGTGGCCCATACGGAATTCCTCGTCGAACGATTCGCCGCGTGTAGTTGGCACTTCGCTGCACGATCTGCGCCCCGCGAGGGTTCGCTCGACGAATATGGGCACCTAACGGGCAATGCAAACCCTCGTAGTCGTCCCATTCCGGATCAATATCTGGGTAGTCAAACGCGTTGAGATCGTCTTCCAGATTCGATCTCAGAAATGTTGGCCGAGTTGGGGCCGATGCGTCTGACGAATCTGGCCACAGCGCCAACGGCACACCGTTTCGCCACCGGCCCATGAGCTTCGCAGCAACGTATTCTTCAGTCAGGAAGGGCCGGTTCGGCCCACCGTGTTCGGAAACGACCAACTCCAAAAAAGCCTCGAATGCATCGACGTCTTGTTCCAAAATTCGAAACGCATTGAAGCAACCATTAATCCCCAATTCCCTTGGCCTCGGCATCTGCCACAACACATCGGGGAATGTTGTTTCGTAACCGAGTAACACTGCGCCAAGCGGGGCAACCGGTTGCTGATCGCGTCTACCAACCACGGCCGGTTGTGAATTTGATTCGTATTCAAACCTTGGTTGAGAAATGGAATCCCGGTAGCCGAAGTGCACCCGATCACCGGCGAGTGCTGCGCCATCTCGACGTGATGTCACGACAAAAGCGTCAGACCGAGCCCAAATCGCTTCAAGTCGTCGACAGGTGGCCTCTAACAGTTCTATTGTTGCGGCGTGGATCGACCACATTAAGTGCACGTCATCTGGCCGATCGAAACCGTCTTGCCAGTTGACTGGGGCACTTTCATCAACGTCGCCAAGTTTCGTAGCTCTGGCGGCCGGACCGGCAAGAAACTCTTCCGGAAACGATTGAACCGACGAGTCAGATAAGCCAAGTGCTCGAAGCCCGTGGGCAGTAATTCCAACGTTAAGAAATGTGGTTGGTTTTGCATCGACGTCCCATTGTTCACCCGTGGTGATTTGTGGCGAGTTCATTGTGTCGCCACAAACTGAATCAGCCAGTATCTGCTTGGCTGCGCCTTTATCGTTTACTCGCACCACGATGTGTCGAACCACTTCGGCGTGGTAGCCACGCAGAATGTTGCCCTGAATGTCTTTCAGGTCGATGCGTTCGCCGGTCACAACGCTCACCACCCAATGTTAAGAGCGAGGCGAGTTTGAGCGACCGAAAAACCCGGATACGCCCGGTAGGTAAACAGTTGTACGTTCGGGCAATCGTCAAGTATCAAGGTGAGACGCCGTGGAAGTTTTAGCGGGTCATCGCTCAGATCGGTTATGCGCTCGGGTAGTTGAAGTGCATCGTGGGCATTTACCCAATCAATAAATTCGTCGGGGTGATCTTCAACCGGCAACCGTGGATGGTCTTTGATGTAGACAAGTAACGCATCGAACGCTGCACCGATGTTGTAAATGAAATCGCGAATGTAGTTAGAAAAATCACCGTCGTACATGCTCAGCATACATAGGTTACCGTCAATGATGGTAAACCGAGCAAAGTGAACAATTCCCGTATTGTTCAGCCCGGCGATCACCTCTTCGACAGCACCAGCAAGCGTCTGAATCATGAGCGCACGTCCTACCGGCGATGCATCTGCCAGTGGCATTACAAGGTTCATGGCGACCTGAATATTGTCCGATGGGTTCATCGAGAACGTCCGAACTGGCATCACCGGAGGGTCGTGACGCTTCCAGTACGAAATCAGCACTTTGGCCATAAGCCGTTCTCCGACTGAAGTGATCGTCATGTGAGCGAACAATATCGTGCGGTGAGCAACCGTGATGGGTAGTGTGCCCTATGGCTGACCTCCCGACGACTCAAGAGAGCGGGCTTGTAAGCGCCCTGATCGATGGGCTCAGTATTGGTTTCCCAGATCACCTAGCCGGTACCCGCCCGATTCACAGCATCGGTGTTGCGGCAAGAGGCTTCTTTCAAGGAACCAAAATTGCGCAGCAGTATTGCATTTCACCCCAGTTTTCACGAGATCAAACCCTGGTAACCGTGCGGTTTTCGAACGGAAACGGGTCGCCATTCCCCGACGCCACCCGCCAAGTACGAGGCATGGCAGTCAAATTTCACTTGGGCAACCACGAAATGGATGGCCATGGCCAAGTGATCAGCGACTTCGACACCGACCTGGTGATGATGTCGGTTCCCATGTTTATGGCAGCTACCCCCGACAAGATGCTTGAGTTTGAAGAGGCCTATGCGCCACGCAAGGTTCATGGGCCCACACTCATCGACCGCATCAAAGCCGCCGCGAAGATGTACCAACTGCAGCCACCAGACCCGGGTGTAACCAAGTCGGGCGATGCGGGGATCATTGCGTTCAGCCAGCGGTATCAACCGGCTCAAGCGTTTGTCGTGGCGAACTCAATGCTGAAGGTTCCCACTAGCTACTGCCGAACCGCCTTCCACGCAGTGCACGCGTTTGATTGCGAAGGTAGCGATGGGCTGCACCGATTTGGGCGTTTTACCTTCGAACCGGCCGATGGCGTTCGAGAAATTCCCACGGTGAGCATTTCTCGGGATCCGCTTCCCGATGATTACCTTCGCCGCGAACTTTCGCATCGCTTTGCGAGTCGCTTTAACTTGCGGCTTCAACTGTCTGACCCGTGGGATGACACGAGTGATCCAACCGTTGTGTGGCCGCTCAATCGGAAAAGGATTTTGATGGGTACCTTACGAATCTACGACATCGCTGTTAGCCAGGATGAGTGCGAGTCATTGAGTTTCAACCCAACCCGTTTAGTACACGGAATGTCGCTATCAGACGACCCGTTGTTGGCCGCAAGGCGCGAGATCTATAACGAGTCTCAGCGTCGAAGAGGGGCCAAACTTTGCCCCGTTCTGCAATCCACCAATTGATGGTCGTGACCACTGCCACAGCCAATGATGCGTAAATGACGCGGGGATGAAACCGGTCAGCTTCCATACTGTTTCTCAACAACCGTCTTGGTCATCCGAGACGCCAACCTGAGGAGCAAACAGATGAACGCAATCGTGGTTTCAGTCAACGAACACCCAGCATCTCGCCTTCGGGCCTTTTCCGCTGCACAGTATGCAGCAACAAGCCATTGCTCATTGCACCTGGTATTCGGTGTGGCGAATCGTTCAATCAAAGGTTTCAGCATTGGGGCAGATTCTTTCTTCGTCGATTCATTCGACGTGGCCGATCGTGTGCTGAGTGACCTGGCGGACGAACTGCGCCGAATCGTTCCGACCACCTGCTCGGCATTCGTTGCCCGACCCTCGATTGCGGCAATAAGTGAGGCTAAGCGGATCGATGCTTCGCATATCTTTGGGGCCGAAACCATGATGGCTCGGCGCTTCAACCGTCGCCAAGATGCTCGACGCAGTGCACTGTCAACCAATCCCCAACAGGTGACCGACGAATTGATGAGCCGCAAGGGAAGTGGGTTCACCGGTTCGCTTACACTCGCCGAGGCCGGTTTGCAGAACCGTTAATCTCACTCAGCCGTTGTCGATGAGGCGAGTGGTGCCGACCTTGCACGCCACCAGAATTCGTACCGGGTTCTGTGGCCCGGCAGTCTCTAGGGTCGCAGCGTCGACGATAGCCACATAGTCAATCGACGACACGACCGGGCTCGCTGCGATCTGCGCTTGCACTTCGCCCCTAATTCGTTCGAAGTCACGAACACCACCCGAAATTTCGCTTCTCGCAGCAAACATCGCTTGCGAAATCACCGCTGCGCCATCTCGTTGTTCACGTGTCAAATAGCGGTTACGTGAAGACATCGCCAACCCGTTCGACTCTCGTACCGTAGGCACACCTACGATCTTGATTTGAAACGACAGGTCAGTCGCCATTCGCCTAACAACGGCTAATTGCTGATAGTCCTTCTCGCCGAAAAACGCAGTACAGGCCCCAACGATGGCAAACAGCTTCGCAACGACCGTTGCTACCCCATCGAAGTGTCCGGGGCGATGGGTGCCTTCGAGCTGATCAGCAACCCCACGTACACGTACATTTGTCAACACATTCGATGGGCCGAACGGATACATCTCGTCGACGGTCGGGCAAAACAGAAGCGCAGCTCCAGCAGCCTGAGCAATTGCGTGGTCGCCGTCGAGGTCACGCGGGTACACGGCAAGATCGTCGGTGGCAGCAAACTGCAACGGGTTCACAAATATCGTGACAACTACTAGATCGGTTGCGGCAGCCGCCTGGCGGATAAGTTCGGCGTGACCACCGTGCAGTGCGCCCATTGTGGGCACCAAACCAACTCGTTGTCGCCCAGCACGAGCAGCCTCAAGTTCAAGGTGCAGCGCAGAGATGGTGGTTACTCGACGCATGTTTTTGCCGTCAGCAATCCGCATTCAATGAAAGCGTGGTGCTCAGGTTTGGCTGGGGGCCATCATGACGATGAGTTCACGCCCGGCCGGGCCCAACTGACGCGACAGCAGGCTTTCAACAACCGTCATGGCCTGAGGCGCAGACTGTAGTTTTCCGACGTACAGCAAGTATCCACCGATAATGCCTTGCAAACGATCAGAGATTTCGTCTTGGTGCATCAATATTCGGTCGCCCTTATCGAGCCACTCGCGAAGCCGAGGAAAAAGGACATCGCACACCATGCGGGCATCGTCGTGCGGGCCAAATGGAACGTGCACGTACGGCAGATTCAACTCTTCATATGCGTGAAGGTTGTGCGGAGACGGCATCAGCGAGATGACCCGTTGGAACCCGTGCTCACGTATCCACACGATCTCTTCGTGGCGACGAACTCGACGGTGATTAGCGGTATGCCCACCTGGCCGTTCACTAAACGCCAGCGAGTCTTTGAGAACCCAACCGAAATTACGCGGCTCGATACCTTTGGCCCATTTGCCCTTCATCGATCCGACTCCGTGTTCATTCGACTGTCATCGTACCGGTCAGTTGAGTTCTGTTTGGTCGTAATGACGGTGAAGTTGCCCGGAACCTGTGAAATTAATCACTCACTTTGTCGACTCGTCCTTCGACTCAGCCTCAACTCGGCCTTCAACTCGATCGTCAACTTAGTCGATCACCCGATTGAGCACCTGACTGATCAGATCGGCGAACCCATCGGGATTGGAAAAGTGGGCACCGTGCGCAGTGGCTGCAAGTTCTACCAATGCAGCACCCGAAATTGAGGACGCCACAACACGCGCCGCCTCGCGCTGATGGGGGTGAGAATCGCTACCGCAACCAATAACGGTGGGACACATCACGGCGGCAGGGTCAAACGGGCACGGTTTCCCACGCAACGAAGTCAGGTCGGCAATCAATGCTGGGCCTTCGCGTCGGCGCGCTTCGCAAGTTGCCGCCGGAAGGCGTTCCCAAATGGCGTCACCCACTATTCGACGCATAAAGGCTTCGGCCGCTGCACCAGCACCCTTGATTGCCGCCACCTCCAATGTCGAACCACCGGCAAGTTGGTGTGGCCACCAGGGCGTCCACGACATAGGTGGTTCGTAACCCACCAGCCCAACCACTCGCCCCGGGCGATGTGCGGCTGCAGCGACCGCCACATTTGCCCCGAATGAGTGCCCAATAACAACCACACCCCGGCCATGCAACGCTGGGTGGTCTTCAATCAGGTCGACTAAGTCAGCGACGTGATCGGCAAACGGGTCAGTTGAGATCGCGGCAGCAGCTGAACCCGCGTACCCTCGGCGGTCGTAGGCGAGCGAAACACGATCAGCAAAACGCCGTCTCAGACGATCGAACGACGTCGCCCGGTCCATCGCCCCGTGCACAAAAACCAGCGCTAATGACGAATCGGGCACCCCAACGGGTACCCGAGCATCAACATGTAGTGCTTGTGAACTGATCGAACGTACCTGGCTCGAAACGAAGATTATGGCTGAGCGGCCGGGCGGGGTCGAACCGGTATTCCAACGGGGGTACCTGATGACGGAAGATCATCATCAGAACTTCCCTTGATGGCATTGCCAATCAGATGACGAACCTTACGCAGACCCGAACGACTCACACCAACTAATTCGCGAGCATCTGGCGGAATCACCAGAGGTGGAAGGGTTCGATCGATCGATGGCATTTTTGCCTCGTCAGCCGGCTTCGTCCACGTGGGAAGGTCTTTGAACAACTCGTCGATATCGTGGCGGTCAAGGGTTTCACGTTCCATCAACGCCTTGGCAAAGGCATCAAGCACTGCGCGATGCGTGGTGATGATTTCGAACGCCGTGGCATGCGCAGTATCAATGAAGTTGCGAACCTCAGAGTCGATCATTGATGCAACGTCTGAGCTGTAGTTCGCAGTGCGGCCGAAGTCGCGACCCATGAACACTTCGCTGTTCTTTTCACCCAACTGCTGGGGGCCAAGCACATCGCTCATTCCGTATTCGGTAACCATCGACCGAGCGATACCTGATGCTCGTTCGATGTCGTTCGAGGCACCAGTAGTGATCTCGTTGAAGACCAACTCCTCGGCAGTTCGTCCGCCGAGAAGCATCGCCAACTGGTCTCGCAAAGCCGAGCGTGTGTGGTTGTACTTATCTTCGGTAGGCAGCGAAATGGTGAGGCCAAGAGCTCGACCACGAGGAATGATCGTGACCTTATGGATGGGGTCGCAATTGGCAAGGACGTGGCCAACAAGCGCGTGACCGCCCTCGTGATAAGCGGTAACCCAGAGTTCTTTCTCTGGCATAACCCGACTCTTTTTTTCTGGTCCGGCGAGTACTCGATCGACTGCTGCTTCGAGTTCAGAGTTACCAATGACTGACTTGTTGCGTCGGGCCGTGATGAGCGCACCCTCGTTCAGAAGGTTCGCAATATCGGCGCCGGTAAAGCCTGGGGTTGAGCGGGCCAGTACGTCAAGGTCGACATCGGGGGCAAGGGGTTTACCTTTGGAGTGAACCCGAAAAATACCTCGTCGGCCTTCGAGGTCGGGGCGATCAACCATGATTTGACGGTCGAACCGGCCTGGTCGAAGAAGGGCTGGGTCAAGGATGTCTGGTCGGTTTGTTGCGGCAATCATGATGACGCCCGACCGGCTATCGAAGCCGTCCATTTCGACAAGCATCTGGTTTAGCGTTTGCTCACGCTCGTCGTGGCCACCACCAAGACCTGCGCCACGCTGACGACCAACGGCATCGATTTCGTCGACGAAGACGATCGAAGGGGCGTTTGCCTTGGCCTGTTCAAACAGGTCACGAACCCGCGAAGCACCAACGCCAACAAACATTTCCACGAAGTCAGACCCGGAAATCGAAAGGAAGGGAACCCCGGCTTCGCCAGCGACCGCACGAGCAAGCAGGGTTTTACCGGTTCCGGGTGGCCCGTACAGCAGCACACCCTTCGGAATTTTGGCCCCGATTGCGGCAAACTTGGCCGGGTTCTCGAGGAATTCCTTAATTTCATTCAGTTCTTCGATGGCTTCGTCACAGCCAGCAACATCAGCAAACGTTGTTTTTGGTGCGTCTTTGTTGACGGTCTTCGTCTTCGCCTTACCGAACTGCATGATTCGCGAGCCGCCGCCCTGGGTTGAGTTGATCAACCAAAAGAACAAGCCCACAAAGATAAGTAGCGGGAGGATGCTCGAAAGTAACGAGACCCACACGCTTTGGCGTTCTTTGTTGACCTCATACGGGATGCCAGCGGCCCGCAGCGAACCAATGATTCGCTCAGAGTCAGCTTGGGCGTACGTCGTGGTGAACTTTTGCTCTTTGCCAAACTTGACCTCAGAAGCCGTATCGCCCTCTTTTGGTACAGACAACAAAGGCTTAAAGCGACCAGTTACCGTGTCTGAGCGATCAAGCACCTTCGGTGGCGGATCTTTGACGATCGAACCGGCCTTGATGGCGGCATAGAACTCGCTTGGCGCAAGCTGCGTGGGCTTTTCACCACGGTTCATGGTGCCGGCCATCGCCAGCAACACACCCAACGCGATAATTACAAAGAACCCTGGACTACGAACAAATTTTTTCACCGAGTACTCCTCACAGCACGTCAGGTTACGACAGAGTGACGGCTACCGGGATGGCGGAACGCAAACATGTCAGATTTACTATCGGCACTGACCTATTCCGAGATGAGGCCTTTTGGCTTAACGACCAAGATTATTGAGCGCATCGACGCTTCGGTGGGCGTTTCGCAGCGAGCGTTCAAGCGAAAACGCCTCGTCTAGGTCAACCCCTGCCACTCGATCATCTTGTTCAATGAGCGTACGAAAGTCGAGGCGCTCATCCCAAGCCCGTAGCGCGTGCTCTTGCACGATTCGGTAAGCGTCGTCTCTGGCGAGCCCCCCGGCTACGAGAGCCAACAGCACAGCCTGGCTAAAGACCAACCCGAAACTCGCATCGATGTTGGTTCGCATCTGTGCGACATCGACGGTCATGCCGCTGATCATCCGTGTACAGACCGTCAAAATGTAGTGGGTAAGCAACGAAGTGTCAGGAAGTATCACCCGTTCAACTGAAGAGTGCGAGATGTCCCGCTCGTGCCAGAGGGCAACGTTTTCAAGACCGGCGCCAAGGTTGCCGCGCAAGATTCGGGCAAGCCCGCTTAAGCGTTCCGCAGTGATTGGGTTGCGTTTGTGCGGCATTGCGCTCGAACCCTTTTGACCGGTTCGAAAGGGTTCTCGAACTTCACGAACTTCGGTACGTTGAAGGTGGCGAATCTCGGTACCAATCAGCTCGATCGTCGCCCCAACTGACGCGCACGCATACAAGAATTCGGCATGGCGATCGCGGGCAAGTACCTGAGTGGCTGGAACCGGGACGAGCCCAAGCGCTGCACACACCGAAACTTCAACCGAGGGGTCAATATTGGAATAGGTGCCGACCGCCCCTGAGAGTTTTCCGACCGCAATAGTTTCGCGAGCCCGAACAAGTCGAGTGCGATCGCGGTCGAGTTGCAACGCCCACAATGCCATTTTCACACCGAAGGTAGTTGGCTCTGCGTGAATTCCGTGTGTTCGACCCATACAAGGTGTCGCAGCAAATTCACGGGCCCGCACACTCGTCGCTTCAATAAGTATACTTATTGCTTCGATCAATAGGTCGGCGCTCTGGGTCAAACAGAGTGCCAAAGCCGTATCCACTACGTCACTCGAAGTAAGACCGTAGTGAACCCACTTGCCAGCGGTTCCTCCAACCGATGCTTGAACGACATCAACGAATGCTGCAACGTCATGATCGGTGACAGCTTCACGGGCATCGACTTCAGCCACAGTGAATGCCGACCGGGCCCGAACTGCAATGGCATCTTCAGCCGGAACAACACCGATTTCAGCCCATGCTTCCGTCGCAAGAATTTCGATGTCAAGCCAACGCTGCATTCGCGCTTCGTCAGTCCAGAGGGCCGCCATTGCCGGAAGCGAATACCGAGGAATCATGCTGGCACCTCGATCACCTGATCGCGTCCGGGGCCAACACCAACAATGGTCACCGGAACACCAGAAAGCTCGCCGAGGCGGTTCAAATAGGCCCGGGCCGTTTTGGGAAGATCGGCAAGCACCCGGGCCTGCGAAAGGTCGGTGTTCCAGCCCTCATGATCTTCGTACACCGGCACCGCTTGAGCAAACCGGTCGAGATCACCGGGCAGATACGTTGTTCTCTCGCCATCAATGTCGTAAGCAACACACACCTTGACCGTTTCGAACGGGTCGAGGATATCGATTTTGGTGACCGCAATTTCGGTGAGGCTATTCAGCCGAACCGCTTGGCGAATCATCACGCCATCGAACCAACCGCAGCGGCGCGGGCGGCCGGTAACCGTGCCAAATTCTGCGCCTCGAGTTCTGAGGAACTCACCAATTTCGTTGTCGAGTTCGGTAGGAAACGGCCCGGCCCCTACCCGGGTCACGTACGCCTTTGCGATGCCAACAATTCGACCAAGCGCCCGAGGCCCAACCCCGCTTCCAACACTAGCCGTACCCGCAACCGGGTTTGATGACGTAACGAACGGATACGTGCCATGGTCGATATCGAGGAAGGTGGCCTGGGCACCTTCAAACAACACACTCTTGCCAGCTTCGATCGCATCGTTCACGACGGCGACCGTGTCAGTTATATATGTACGCAGACGTTCAGCGAAGATACCGAGGTAGAGCTCTTCGATTTCGTTGGCGTCGAGCGGGGCGACACCGTGTATACGTTCAAGAATCAGATTCTTTTCTTCAAGCACGTAGGCCAGGCGGTCGCGAAACCTCGCCGGAGCGAGCAGGTCTTGCATTCGCAAACCCTCACGAGCAACCTTGTCGACATAGCAAGGACCGATACCATTTTTGGTGGTTCCAAGGGCGAGCGCACCGCGTCGCTCTTCGGCAAGGCGATCAAGTAGCGGATGCCACGGCATGATCAGGTGGGCATTCGTCGAGATTGCCAACCCGCTGACGTCGTATCCCCGACCGGTCAGCATGTCGAGTTCGCCAATCAGCGTGGCGCAATCGACTACGACCCCGTTTCCGATAACGGTTTTGGTACCCGCAAGTACACCCGAAGGGATCAGGCGGAAGGCGAACTTCTCATCACCGACAACAACGGTATGACCCGCATTGTGTCCACCTTGGTAGCGAACCACCATGTCGGCTCTAGTGGCCAACAGGTCGATGACCTTGGCCTTGCCTTCGTCTCCCCACTGCGTTCCGACAACAACTGTTCCTGGCACGTAGGTAGAGGTTACTCGTTTTGACACCTGGAACTTTTAGCTAATGCTGCAACGTCACACCTGGGCCTGAGATAAAAACGTACTATCCAGAGATATGAGGGGTTCGCCATGAAAGCCAGTATAAGAGCAGTTATTGCGGCAGTAAGTGCGGTGACGGCGGTGACTGCGCTGTTTCCGGGCACTGCGTGGGCAAAGTCAACCTCAACGGTGGCGCCCAAGCCGTCTCGACCGGTTCGTGTCACCGAAGGTCTCTGTGTCGAAGGGAAAGTTGTGGGGCTGTCGAGTAAAGGGCGCGTGACGGTGAGATCGGCACCCTCCGCCAAGGCCAAACAACTCGACCGCCTTCCAAATAACATGTTCGTATTTGCCTGTGAGGCGGTCGACGCTTCGGGCGTTCAGTGGGTTGGCATCGTCTACAGCCGGGTCGGGCACGGCGAAGAGTGCGGTGAAGGGGTCGATTCCGAGCCAGCAACCACGTCGTCTTCGTATGGCCCGAAGATCGGCCCATGTTGGTCCGGTTGGGTGACAAATCAGTATCTAACCGTCGACGAGGGCTAGCGGCGCACGGCAGACGCGAGCGATGAACTCGGCCATTTGCCGCTGTGCCTGGCGTGATTCCTTGAAGGGAAGGATCGGCCAGACATGGCACATTCCTTGCGCCTCAACGTATTCAACGTCGCGGTTTTCTGCGGTGAGCCGATCGCGAAATTGGCGAGCGTTTGTCACCAACATGTCGTCAGCGCCTCCATAGAGAAGGACCGGCGGCAATCCGACGGTACCCCCATAGGCGGGGCTCACCCGAACACTTTCGAGCGGTTCACCGTGCGCAAAGATCTTCCCGGCCGCATCTATTCCCGGAAGGCTTAACATGATGTCGCGCTTGGCGATGGCCACCTGGTCGGGATGATTTGGCACCACATCGAGCCACGGGCAAATCAATATCAGGCCAGCAGGCTGGGCAAGACCGCCATCTTGGGCAAGCATTGCAGCTGCGGTCGCAAGACCTCCGCCGGCCGAGTCACCGCCAATCACCAGATTCGATGCGCCGTACCGCTCACTCAGGTTACGAAACAGATTGACCCCGAACGTCATGATCTCGGTTGGGGTTGATTCGGGCGCAAGCGGATACATCGGAACAATGATCCTCATCGCAAACTTTTCAACAAGATGTCCAAGGAACTGCCAGTGAACAGACTGCACCGGATATAGATATGCACCGCCATGAAAATAGAGCAACGTCGGGGTGGTTTGAGTGGGCGCAGAAGGCTCAAGGTGCCAGACCGCGTGACCCTCGAACTGCTCAGTACACACACTGATTCGCCCACGAAGTCTCGCTGAAGGTGTCGGAACCGGCTTCGCCCTCACCTTCGCAATTTTGCGCCGCAAACTAGCGTCATCACGGCCTGATCGATTCATCAAACCGGTCACCCGAAGAAACCAGAAACCGGTGCGGACAGCAATGGTTGGCACCGCGCCAGTATGTCAGGTGCGCTAGTTGAGCGTGATGTAGATCTGTTTCTTTTCGAGATAAGCGTCGAGAGCGTATGGGCCGAGTTCGCGTCCGATTCCTGATTGTTTGTAACCACCCCACAGGGTTTCGCTCGGCGCGGGTTGGCTATCATTGATCCACACCACGCCCGCACGAACGGCCTTGGCAGTTTTGAGGGCCTTGTTGATATCAGATGTCCAAATTGCCGCAGCCAAACCATACGGCGTGTCGTTCGCGAGGGCAATCACCTCATCGACTTCAGTAAACGGGATGACCGTCATGACCGGACCGAAGATCTCTTCTTGTGAGATACGCAACCGGTTGCTCGTCGCTTCAAAGATATGTGGACCTACAAAATAGCCACCGCTCAGGGTCGGGTCAGTTGGTCGTTCGCCTAAATACGCGAGGCGAGCACCTTCCTCGATACCAATTTGGATGTAGCGGTTTACCCGGTCGAGTTGTTCCTTCGAAACAAGTGGACCCATCGTTGTGTCGGCTACCAATCCGCTGCCCAGCTTGATGCGCTGCGCGTGCGAGATCATGGCTGCCATAGCTTCGTCATACACGCTTCGTTCGACAAACACCCGGCTTCCGGCAGAGCAAACTTCGCCTTGGTTTCCGAAGACCCCGTTACACGTTCCAGGAATCGCTCGGGCCATAGGTGCGTCAGCAAACACGATATTTGGACTCTTGCCTCCCAGCTCTAAGGTAACCCGCTTAAGTTGATCTGCACACGTACGTTGAATATGGATACCGATTTCGCGTGAACCGGTGAACGAAACTTTGTCAACAAGGGGGTGGGTCAACAGTGGCTGCCCTGCTTCGGTTCCGAAACCCGTCAGCACGTTCAGCACCCCATTGGGCAAACCAGCTTCGGCACCAATTCGAGCCAGTTCTAAGGCAGTCAACGGGGTTTGTTCAGCAGGCTTCAAAACGATGGTGCAACCTGCAGCTAACGCTGGGGCAACTTTTTGAGTGGCCATGAGCATCGGATAATTCCAAGGAACAATAAGTGCACACACACCCATTGGTTCCTTGACGATGAGGCTCATTGCACTAGGCCCAACCGGAGGGATATCACCGGTGATTTTTGTCGCCCATCCGGCGTAGTACTCCAGTTGAAACGCAACCTCTTCGATGTCGCCGAGCGCGTCAGCGAGTGGCTTTCCTGAATCGCGCACTTCAAGTTCGGCCAATTCCTGAAGCCGTGATCGAACTATTTCGGCCATACGAAACATGACCCGGGCACGGTCTCGTTCGGCCGATGCACTACCCCAATGTGGCGAGTTGAATGCGCGATGGGCTGCCTGTACCGCCCGGTCAGCGTCGGCTGCGCCCCCCCGCGGAACGGTGGCAATAGCTCGACCTGTTGACGGGTCGAGCGTTTCGAAGGTGGCCCCGCTCTGAGCGTCGCACCACTGGCCATCGATGTACATTTGCATGCACCGACTGTAGAGCGCCGGAAGTTAGTCGGTGGGTCGACGACGCCGCGCTGTTGCGGTAAGACCGGTCCCACCAGTCAGTAAGAGCAATCCGATTACGAGGAAACTGAGTACATAAGTTCCCGTCAACGCCAAGGGACGGTCAACGGTCGCCGGCGCGATATCCGATGTTGGTGTTGTCGTCGATGGTGAACCAGGCGCAGGCAGCGCGCTCGTTGGCAGAACCGGTGGAATGGTTGTCGGCTTGGCCGGGTTCGACGGGTCGTTGGCATTGCCGGTTGCCGAACCCTCATTCGATACAACCGTTGAACTTGTGTCTGTTGCTGGAGGGGGAACCGTCGTAACGGGCGGCACAATCACCACAAACGAAACGATTGCGGCGCGGTCTAAGACCCGGTTTGAACTGAGGTTCGGGTCGATGACCCCGCTTGGCAGCACAACCTCGGCCGTATTCACAATGTCACCAACGGCTGTCAAACTCACACTGACAGTGAGAGTGATCGTCACCGAACCGCCCGAGATAAGGTCAACCAACAGGTTTGGAGCCCCGATCCCGTTGGCGGGACAACGCGAACCAGTAGTCGCAACACACGTCCAGGTCGGCGTGGTCAACGTGGCCGGAAGCGTGTCAACAATCGATGCCGAAGCCACCGACGATGGTCCGTTGTTTGTCACCGTGATCGTATAGACAGCAGGTAACGACGGTGTGAGATCTCCGGTGTGGGTCTTGGTTATCACCAGGTCGGCAACCGGCTTCGGCACTGAACTATCAAGGGCCGAATCGTTCGCCGACTGCGGGTCATAGACCCCTGCAGGTACCGCTATGAAAGCTCGGTTAAGAACGTTTGCCGTCGCATTCGAGTCAACGTCGACCGTCAACACGAACGTGCTTACCCCTGACGGGGCGAGGGTCACGGTTGTATCAAGCGCGCCTACGAATGACGTCGTTGCACACGAACTACCCGTGGTTGACGAGCACGACCAACGAGGGTTGGTGAGTGCTGACGGAAGTACGTCGCGAACTACGGCGTTAGCGGCCACCGATGGGCCATTATTTGACACGGTGATCGTGTAGGTCACTGGGCTTCCCGGTGTGATAATCCCGGTATGAGTTTTGGTGACAGCAAGGTCAGCCGTAGGCACCGAAACACCATTGTCGGTTGCTGAGTTGGAATCGGGGTCGGGGTCGACCGTGTCGGCAGGCGTGGCGACCGAGGCGGTATTCACAACATTGCCGACCACGCTCGCATCAACCAAAGCCGAAAGTTCAAACGTGGCCGATTTTCCGGTCGCAAGCCAAACGGTCGTCGCAAAGCTTCCGCTACCAGCAGCGGCACCACATCTATTCGTGGTTCCTCCCGGAACAGAACACGTCCACGACGCCGCCGACAACGTTGCCGCCAACGTGTCAGACACGGTTGCATTAACTACGTCGGAAGGTCCGTTGTTCGTCACCACAATCATCCAGGTTGCGCGAGCGCCCGGAACGATTGCGTCGGCATGACTCTTCGAGATTGACAGATTAACTACAGGGTTCAGAGGCCCCGAGTCAATCGGTGAATCATCGCCAACGGTCGTATCCGTTTCGTCGTTTACCGGTACAGTCGATGCTGAGTTAGCCATTACACCTCTCGCCGAAGAGTCGATACGTGCGCGTAATGAATATGTCGCGATTCCACCCGGGAGTAAGGTGACTGTGGTGGCGATGTTTCCGCTGCCGGAAACGTCGCCACAGGTTCCGCCAGCAGACACGCACGTCCATTCGGCGCCACTCAATGTTGACGGAAGTGAGTCAACGACTACTGCCGAAAGCGCCGTCGAAGGCCCAGCGTTAGATACGACAATCTCGTAGACCGCTTCGGTCCCAGGGATCAGGGCACCGACATGGCGCTTTGTTGTTGTAAGTGCCACCCGCGGCGTAAGTGGCGTGGTGTCAAGGCCAGTGTTATTTAGCGGCAACGGGTCAGCAACGCCCACCGGGTTGACGGCAGTCGCTGAGTTAATCACTTCTCGCCCGGTGGCAACAGCTCTAAAGCTTGGGTCGATAAGCCCAACAACCGTAAAGGTGGCAGTAGCGCCAACACCGAGATCTACCGATTCGCTCAGGTTGCCCAGCCCGTTGCCCACAAGGCACGAGTTCGTAAACGTTGCCGCAAACGAAACCGTTGTAGCTGGATTCACTGTGCAAGACCACGTCACACCGCTGATTCCGGCAGGAATTGTGTCAAGTACCTGGGCCGCTGAAACAACCGAGTCACCAGCATTGAAAACCGTAATTTCATAGGTGGCGTTAGTACCGGGAACAAATGCGCCGGCACTTCGTTTACGAACCTGAAGGTCGGCTTTGGGAACAAGCTCACCTTGGTCTGAACCGTCATTGTTTGTTGGATTGATCTCGATGGTTCCGAGTGGTGCCGACACGCTTGCGGTGTTGGTCATGTCGCCGCGGAACGTAGGGTCCACATTCGCAGTGAGGGTAAAAGTCACTGAACCTGCAGGCAACAGCGTGACCGTTGTATTGATGTTGCCGAACCCGGTTCCGTCAGTACACGTATTACCGCCTGTGCCACCGCAACTCCATGAAGCCGCGCCGAGGCCGGCAGGCAAGATATCTGTGACTGAAGCATTGGTGGCAGTCGAAGGTCCGGAATTGCTCACAACGATCGAATAGGTGGCTGGCTCACCCGGCACGATGATGCCCGTATGACTTTTCGAAACTCGTAGATCAACGGTAGGTTGGCCAGTTCCGGGGTCGCTTGCGGTATTGCTGGTGAGATCGGGGTCGACCACACCCGCTGGTGCAGCAATCCTTGCGGTGTTAGCAAACGAACCAGGAAACGATGGGTTCGCCGTCGCGGTAATCGTAAAGACCGCACCAGAGTTCGCAACAAGATCGACGGTTGTATTGATGTCGCCCGAACCGCTGGCATCGTCACATGATCCGCCTAAGTTACCCACACAAACCCAGCCTGCGCTTTGCAACTCGGCAGAGAGATCGTCAGTAACTAAACTATTCGGTGCGTCTGATGGGCCGTTATTCCAAACGTTCACCGTGTACGTCACGGGTTGTCCTGGAACAATAGGGTTCGGGGAATGTGCCTTCGTGATGACAAGATCAGCAATCGGCGTACGGGGGCCCGAGTCAACTGCGGTGTTGTTTCCAGACGACGGCTCGGTTACGCCTGACGGAACCAAAGCGGTAACGCTATTGGTAAGCGTACCTACGGACCCCGAGAAAATATCGCCCGAGAATTCGAAGCTTGCCGTCGCACCGGGCAACAGATCGACCGTTGTATTTATACCACCAACGCCGCTGCCAGAGCCGCAAGCGTTGCCGGTTGCACCAGGAACATTGCAAATCCAGGAGGCATTGTTGACGCCAACTGGAACCACATCGACCACGGTTGCACCGGTCACGGCTGATGGGCCACGGTTTGCAACCGTAATCGACCAGGTGACCGGACGGCCGGGTATGAAATCTCCGCTATGACGCTTAGTAACAACAAGATCAACGGTTTGCACTACCGGCGCAGAATCGGTTCTGCTGTTGTCTGAAAGATCAGGGTCAGCCGTGTCAGCCGGAGGCGCGACCGAGGCCGAGTTCGCTACCGGTGATGTTGTTGTCGGATCAACCGTGGCAACCAGGGTGAACTCTACCGAGCTGCCAACTGCAATATCGACAGTGGTATTGATGCTTCCGGTACCGACACTCGGGCAACTAGCCGATGGCTGCGCTACACAAGACCATGACGCGTTCATAAGTACGCCTGGCAACGTGTCAATGACAGAGGCGCCCACAACGTTCGATGGACCAGCGTTTCCGATGGTGACGGAATATGTCACGGTTTGCCCCGGAACAATCGAACCGGTGTGGTTCTTTACCAGTGACAGGTTTGCTCGTGGGGTTAACGGTGCCGAATCAGTTGATCGGTTGTTAGAAGGATCAGGGTCGCTGGTTCCTACCGGAAGAGCAACGATGGCTGTATTCGACAACGAACCGCGAGCCGCTGGGTCAATCGTCGCCTGAACCGTTATGGTCGCAACGCCGTTTACCCCAAGGTCAACGAGTACGTCCGGA
Organism: Acidimicrobiia bacterium; assembly: GCA_031430595.1. Taxonomy (GTDB): domain Bacteria; phylum Actinomycetota; class Acidimicrobiia; order Acidimicrobiales; family JANYDT01; genus JANNBN01. Next base: position 76,027 of record JANPBU010000045.1, on the reverse strand, counting down.
TTTCCGGTGCCTGAACCCGTGCACGAGCCGTTTAGTGCAGAACAGGTCCACGACGCACCACCTAATACCGAAGCAAGCGTGTCCGTTACTCTCGCCCCGACAACAGTCGAAGGGCCATCGTTTGTGACGACGACTTCGTAGGTAGCTGTGCCACCAGGAACCAACGCACCCAGGTGTGACTTCACTACACGAAGATCGGCTTTTGGCAACAAGGTGGCGATGTCGGTTGACGAATTGTTGGCCGAAACGGGGTCAACCACACCAACCGGCACGACAGCTGACGCAGTATTCGACAGAGTTCCTCGTGCTGTGGCAACCAGGGTTGCGTCAACGCTAAAGGTGGCTGTCGAACCAACACCTAGGCTCACGGTTGTTCCAATATCTCCCATTCCCGACGCTGTACCGCAGGCGTTTACCGGCCCGCTAAAGACCGAACAATTCCAACTCGATGAACTCACCTCGCCCGGAAGGGGGTCGGTGACGGTGGCACCAGTTACCGTCGATGGTCCGAGGTTTGTCACTTCTACAACCCATTGAACCGGTGCGCCCGGAACAAATACACCGACACTTCGCTTACGAACCCTCAGGTCAGCTTTCGGCGTGAGGGTATTGGTGTCTGCAGCGTCGTTGTTTCCTGGGGCGTCGATCACGGTAGCTGGCGCAACGACGTTGGCCGTGTTCGTGAGCGAACCGCGAGCGGTCGGGTCAATCGTTGCGTTCACGATGAAAGTTGCCTGGGCCCCACTCACCAATGAAACCTGGGCTGAAAAATTGCCGGTTCCAGATGAGGTTCCGCAGGACGAGCCAACCGTGGCCGAACATGTCCAAGTTGCATCCGTAAGCGTACTTGGCAGATTGTCAGTGACGACAGCCCCGGGAACCGCAGACGGTCCATCGTTAGTGACCACGATGGCGTAGCTAATGGCGTCACCCGGTGTTGACGAAGTTTCAAAATCGCTCTTGGTAATCCTCAGGTCGGCTCGGGGCTGCGCCACACCGGTGTCGGATGCCTGATTAGAAAGAGGGTCTGGGTCGCTCACGCCAGCAGGAGTCAAAACCTGAGCAGTGTTTACGATGGTTCCAGTGGCTGTCTGTGGGACGCCCGCGATGATTGTGAACACCGTGTTCGTTGACGGCGGAAGCGTGACAAGCACGTCAATGTCACCGGACCCGTTTCCCGTACCGCACAGGGCGCCGGAACCGTTTGCGGTGCAGCTCCAGGTTGGCGAAGTAAGTACGCTTGGTATGACGTCAAGAACCCTCGCCCCAACGGCCGTTGACGGCCCATTGTTGGTTACGGTAACGGTGTACGAAATCGGTTGGCCAGGAACAATTGGGCCAGACTTAACCTTCGCAATTGTGAGGTCGGCGACAGGCTGCACAACCGCTGTATCGGTGGCCGAGTCATTGGCTGGCTGTATATCGACGGTTCCCGCAGGTGGGGCTGCTGTAGCAACGTTTGTGAGATCACCGGTGGTGCCGGGGTCGATGATTGCCGTCAGTGTGTAGGTCACCGACCCAGACGGTGCGAGATCGACAAGCGTGTTGATGTTGCCGCTTCCGGTGGCTGCGCCACAAACACTTCCAGATGTTGCAGCACACGTCCACGTTGCCGCTGAGAGCGACGACGGAAGCGTATCGATGACAGACGCTGCCAATGCTGAAGAAGGGCCGCCATTAGACACCACGATCGTCCAGGTTGCTTGTGTTCCAGGAATCAAGTTACCAGCATGGGTTTTTGTCGTTCGAAGGTCGACCCGCGGCGTGAGGTTATCGGTGTCGGTCGCTGAGTTGTTTGTGCCATCAGGGTCTGTAGTGCCAGTCGGCATCTCCACCGTCGCCGTATTACTGAGCGACCCTCTCGCTGATGGGTCGATACGCGCACTTACTGATATGAGAGCAGTGGCCATCGGCGCAAGGTCAAGAAGTAAGGAAATAGACGAGGTAGTTCCTGAGCCGACCGAGCAGTCATTAGATGCGCCGCTCACGGCACAGGTCCAGTTCACACCCGAGAGCGACGCCGGAAGATTGTCAGTGAACAACGCGTCGACCAGTGCTGATGGGCCAGCATTCGTGACAGTAATCAAATACGAGACACTCGAACCCGGGATGGCGTCAACAACATTGTCAGTCTTGGTGACCGAGACGTTCGCCTTCGGTTTGAGATCGTCGATATCGGTCGCAATGTTGTTGATCGCATCGAGTTCGGTCACATCGGCTGGCGCTGCAACCGTCGCCGTATTCGACATGGTCGTTGCCCCGCTTGCGGCCGCGAATGGGTTAACCAAACCACTGAACACAAACGTAGCTGTACCCAAAGCCGGAAGGCTGACGGTGGTATTGATCACACCATTTCCGCCGCCCGCAACGCAGGACCCACCGGCGCTAGCCACGCACGACCATGAACCGTTGGGAAACGCAGAAGTCGGATTGTCGGTGACCGTAGCGTTCGTAACCGCTGCTGGCCCAGCATTTGTTACCACGATGGTGTAGCTGACCGACTCACCAGGTACCGCCTCGGTGACAGCGTCAGTTTTGGTGATCGAAAGGTCCGCCCTTGGAACAATCGTAAGTGTATTTACAGCCTGCTTCGAAGGGGCGCCGGAAGGTGAGGTCACATCAGCCGGAAGCTTGGCGGTCGCGGTATTTACGATGTTTCCTCGGGCGGTTGGCGACACCGTACCAACGATGGAGAATTCAACCTGTTCACCTGCACCAAGGCTAATGACGGTGTCGATGGGGCCAGAACCTGAAGCGGGGCAATGAGTCGCTGGTGAGGCACCAACAATTGGTGCACATGTCCACGTGACACCGGTGAGCGATGCCGGGGATGGGTCAGTGAATGTGGCATTGGCTACGGTCGAAGGACCGGCGTTTGCTATGCGAACTGTGTAGGTGATGATCTGCCCCGAGCTTACTGGCCCAGGATCAGCATTCGACGTCTTTGTTACCGTCAGTTCAGCGTTCGCCACGATGTCATCGATGTCTTCAGCCTGATTGTTGCTTGGGCGGGTGTCGGTTACCCCGGCTGGGAGTTCGAGCATCACGCTGTTTGTGATTTGACCACGAGCATCGGTGCGGATGAGGACCGTGATTTCCACGTCGAACGATCCGCCCGGCTCGATTTTGAAGAATTCATCGATCGAGTCAGTGCCTGAACCGTTGTAACAGCCAGCGCTTATCTCGTTGAAGCATCGCCAGGTGGCCGAGATTGCTTCAAGCGGAAGTATGTCGATCAACTTCACGTCACCAACCAAAGAGGGGCCAGCATTCTTGATATGGAGAATGTAGGTTGTCGAACCACCGGCAACTACTTTGGTGACGCTGTCGTCTTTGGTAACCGATAGGTCAACTTCACGAACAATTTCGGTGATGATCGACGACTCGTTGTCATCAAGATTTGCCTCGATCACAGCCGGGTCACCCGCCACGGTTGCTGTATTCGTAAGCGAGCCTACAGACCCTGCGCCCACTGCAGCGGTGATGGTGAACGTCAGTGTTCCGCCAGGCGTAATTTTGCCGATCATGCCGGTAACATCAAGGCCTGAGGGTGAATCGCAACTTGCATCGCCTACCTCCACGCAGGTCCATGACTGCGCAACAATCCCGGCCGGAATGGCATCGGTGACAGTCACTGGAGTTGCTCGTGATGGTCCAGCGTTTGTGACCGTAAGCGTGTAGCTGATCGTGGTTCCGGCAATAGCTGTCACCGGACCACGCTTGACGATAGCCAGATCAATCACCGGCGTTAGAGGATCTTTATCGGAAGCCGAGTTGTTCGAAAGGTCGGTTTCGACGACCGAGCTGGGCGGTCGCACACTTGCGGTATTCGAAAGGTTTCCGGTTGCGGAGGAGTCGACCGTTCCGGTGACCGAATAGGAAAGTGAACTTCCTGCCCGAAGGTTTACCGTTTCATTCAGGCTGGCCGAGCCACTCGTGGCACCACACACAGCGCCACCAGCCGGGGTACACGTCCAGGAAGTGCCAGTCAATGCTGCAGGGAAAGCGTCAGTTATCACAGCTCCGTTGGCGGAAGAGGGTCCGGCGTTTGATGCAACGATGGTATATGTAGTTACGGTTCCGGGAACAATCGAGGTCTGATTGTTCGTCTTGGTGATCAGCAGATCAGCCCGGGCTGCAGCCGCAGTTGAGTCGGTCACAGTGTTGTTCGCCGAGTTTGGGTCAGTGACACCAACCGGTGGCGTTAACGTCGCCGTGTTCGTGACCGTCGCCGTACCGTTCGACGGGTCAAGGGTTCCGTTCAGAAGCATCGTCACCGAGGCACCGCTTGGAAGGTCAATCAACACATTTGAAGGCGCACCCGAAGCCGGGCCGGCAGGGCATTCACCCCCACCGACACCAGAGCACGTCCAGCTCACACCGGTAACGATGACGGGTGGAGTATCTGAGATCGACGCGCCGATGACATTCGAGGGCCCTCGGTTAGTTGCAACGATCGTCCACTGCACTGTGTTTCCTGCAACGAACACCCCTACGTGTACCTTCGATATTTCAAGATCAGCCTGAAGAACAATTGGAGTGGTGTCGGTGCTCGTGTTGTTTCCGGCGTTGGGGTCGGGCGTCTGCGAGTTCACTGCAGCTGAATTCTTGAGCGTCCCGGTTGCACCGGCGTCGAGGCGAACCGTCATCGTCACGGTGGTTGAACCGACCGGAAGCGAAGCTAATGAGCACGAAACGTCCTGACCCGCCGGGTTCGCACATGCCCAGCCAGAACCGCTGGCGTCGATGTACGTCAAACCGGCCGGAAGTGCATCTTCGATGTTCACGTCGAGCGCCGTTGACGGGCCAAGGTTCACGACATCAAGTACATACGTCACAATCGATCCGGCGACAGCATCGGTCGGGCGATGCGACTTTGTGAGAACCAGATCGGCTGATGGCGCAAGCACTGATGAGTCCATTGCCGTGTTATTTGCGGGGTTGGGGTCAGACGCCGAAGTAGTCGACACCTTTGCTACGTTTTCGACGAGTCCGGTTGCCGACTGATCGAAGGTTCCAATCACCGTGATCGTTGATGTACCTACGATGAGATTTGTCGCCGTGCAATTTATCGAAGTAATTGGTGCGGAACACGTCCAAACCGATGACGCCACATTGCTTACCGTGAAGCCAGCCGGCAAAACATCTTCCAGATCTGCTGTGGCAACTACCGAGGGGCCGGAATTCTTCACGGTCACGGTGTAGGTAGTGGTTGTTCCCGGAACGATGATCGCCGGTGTGTGGGTTTTGGTAACTGACAGGTCGGCTTTCGGAAGCAGCGTGTCGGTGTCGCTGGCAGCATTATTTCCGCTGAACGTGTCGGTGAAACCGCTCGGAATTCCGAGGCTTGCGTCGTTTACTAACTGGCCGACGGCACTCGGCGAAACCGTATAGGTCACGGTGTACGTGGCGGTTCCACCCGAAGCCAGGTTTGCGGCGGTGGCGAGATCGCCGGTACCCGACGCCACACACGACGAACCGCTGGTTGCGACACAACTCCACGAAACTGTTCCGCTCGTTGCCGGGGGTGCATCATTGATCGTCACTGCGGTTGCAACGGACGGACCAGAGTTCGACGCAACGATGGTGTATGTAACAACTTCACCCGGCACTGTCGATGTGGTTCCGTTGGTCTTCGTGATCGCAACGTCACCACGTGGGGCAAGAGTGTCGGTATCGGTGGCTGAATTGTTTCCGGGAACCAGGTCGGTGACACCGACGGGCGCTGTCACCGTTGCAGTGTTTGACAGCGACCCAGTTGCATTTGGCGAAACCACCGCATTAACCAAGAAGGTCGCCGTGCCGTTCACTGCGAGGTCAACTGTCGTGTTGATAGATCCAGACCCGGTCGCGGCATCGCAGTTAGATCCGGGGGAGGCCGAGCACGTCCAGGTTGCGCCAGTCAGCGACGCAGGAAGCGCGTCGGAGACAATTGCGTCAGCGATCAGGTTCGTTGATCCAGCCGTATTGGTAACGACAATGGTGTACTGAATCGGCGTTCCCGGAATTTCTGATGCTGCACCGTCGCTCTTGGTGATGGCAAGGTCGGCCTTGTTGGTCGTTACTACCGGAACAACTACAGATGGCGTGATCGATGTGGAACCGAGGGTCAACGCCGTGAACGTCAGATTCGCCGTATTGGGTATTGCGACGTTGTCGGGTGCTGTTGGCGATATTCGAACCCGAAATTTGACAGACGTGACGTCGTTTTCGTTGATACGCCCACCGACCAAACCGGTGGCGCCGGTCCCTAAAAAAAACTTAACTTGGTTGCCAGCGAATTCGCCCTGATCATTTCCGGTTGCATCAGATTTTGGCCCCGTGCCAGCACCCGAAACTATTGAGAGAGAACCAGGAATGTAGGTCGTGTTTGCAGGGATCGCGTCGGTAAGCACCACATTGATGGCCGGGTCTTTACCGGTATTCGAAACAGTAAGTGTGTATTCGAGTTCGTCGCCTGGGCGAGGCGAGCCGCCGTTGACGTCAGCGTAACTTTTGTCAACTTTCATCTTCGGCGCGTACAGGTCGGTGACAAAGGTGACTACGCCGGGGTAGTAAACATCGCCGCCCGTCGATAAACGAATGTTTGCTGATGTTGCGCTGTTCGCCAAGACCGTATTTGAAGGATTGGCGACCTGCACGATGTCGGCATCGAAGCCGAGGGTGTTGATGGTACTCGGGTCACGCGAAACTACCGACCCGGCTGAGTTCGAAATTGACGAATTGAAGAAGTTATTCGTCGGGTTTAGCGCATCGCCAATGACCACACCATTCAATGTCAACTGATCATTGAGGGTTCCGAGGTCACCCTCGTAAGCAACTACGCCAAGTTTGGTATTTACCGGCCCAACTGGTGGGGTAAGAAATCCGTTGACTGAAATATCTACTGCCGCAGAACTCACCACCTGGTAACCATCGAACACCGTCAGGTTTCGCATCACACCGTTCGGATCAGAATATGCAACGACGAGCGACCAGCCGGCGTACGCTCCACCGGCTTGAGTCGATTGAACATCAGCTACCGTGTACGAACCAACTCCGGCAGCCTGAACGGCCGCTGTGACGTCGACTGAACCCTGATAGTCGTTCCCGTTGTTATCAAGCTGAGATGCGGTCAGCGTGGTGTAAGCGGTTGCGCCCGGTACTTTGAATTTGGCGGAGGTACGGGCTGCACTCGCCGATGTTCCGCCCCAGTAGAGCCGCGCAAACAACACGTTAGCCCCTGAAGGAAGCGCCAACGAAGCCGACGAAGAGTTGAACGTTGATGGGTCAGCGTCGCGATCGACGTACAACATGACGTGGTTGTTATTGTTGTTGTTGGCACCAACAGCAGTACCGGTGAGGGCAGCTGAACAAGCGACACTCGGGGTACACGTCATCAAGGTATTAGCGACAAAGGTGATGTCGCCTTGTGCGTTCGTCGAAAAACGCGATGCAAACGACCGGGTCGCTGCGCTTGCCGGTGCAGCGGTGGCAATAGACCCAGCGGCAACTAAAGCAATGACGCTCAGCAGATTGACGAACTTTTTAACACCACGTGTAAACACTGAAAGCCCTTCAGGCAGTCAACAAACCCGGCCAATGTTTGGCCAGGGTGGTTATCGGCTGAAAGTTCCTCAACATTGAGGATTGATTAACTGAGCGAGTACTTCTGCTTAAGAGCTCGTCGACTCGCTGTTTTCGGCCCGTTCCCACGCCTTGAGAAGTCCAGCGAACACACCATCTGGTCGATTGGAAAGCTCACTTGGTGTACCTGCCTCAACGATACGACCTGCCTCAAGAACCACGACGCGGTCAGCGCGCAAAACGGTTGTGAGCCGGTGGGCGATAACTATCGTGGTTCGACCCTCACCAAGCTTCTGAAGGGTTTCGGCCAAGCGATTTTCGGTTACTGCATCTACCGATGAAGTTGCTTCGTCGAGCACAATCACATCGGGGTTTGCAACCCGAGACCGAGCCAGCGCAATCAATTGGCGTTCCCCAGCTGACAACAGCGCACCGCGTTCACCGACCCGGGTCAGAGAACCTTCTCGCATTCCATCGAGCCAGTCACCCAACCCAAAATCGCGCAACACAGCATCGACTTGATCGGTACTCATCAGTTCCCCGGTTGAGGCAACCGCGGCCATCGCTACATTTTCAGCGATTGTCGTATCAAACAGAAAAGGCTCTTGCGGAACGAGTTGTACCCGGCGACGCAATTCCACCGGATCCACACGAGCAATATCGACTCCACCAAGTTGCACTGTTCCGCTAGTTGGGTCAGCGGTTCGAACAATGAGCTTCGCCAACGTCGACTTTCCTGAACCCGTTGCACCGACGATCGCGACCGTCTCACCGATCTTAATACGTAGGCTTAGGTTCCGAAGGGCGAACGAATCAGGAGTTTCTGCACGCGACGGATACGAGAAGCTCACCTCATCGAGAACCACGGAAAGGCCGCCAGCAGGAAGCGTGAGCGGGCTCAGGGTTCTGACCACATCATCGGGTAGGTCAATGAGGTCAAGAATTCGAGTCATTCCTGACGACGCCAACTGGGTCTGATCAACCACCTCGGCCAGCTCGCCAAACGGTTCAAGGTACCGGGTAACCAGCAACATAAAGGTGACGACTGCGCCAGCACTCAACCCTGATGCGGGTCCGAGACGTAACGCAACGACCAAACACACCGTGACAATCGCAGTACCAAACACGTCACTCGACACGCCAAGAATCGCACTCAATTTGCCAGCCCGAATCGATGCATCCCTTCGACCAGCAATCGCAACTCTCGTGGACACACGAATTTCGTGAGTTGCCCCATATCCACGAATCAGCTGAGATGCACCGACCGCTTCAGAGATTCGACCCAGATAGTCGCCAACATGCAACCGGGCCGAGCCGTACGCCTCAACCAGGCTTTTCTGTAGGTGGCGGAACACCAGCAGCATAGGAAGCGACATCACAATTGCGATCAACCCAAGACGAACATCGACCACGAGCATGGCGACTGCAGCAACCGCAATCGTCGTTCCATCAAGTATCCAGGCGACTGCACCCCAACTAAAAAACTGGGACAACGTTTCCACGTCACTTGTAAGTCGGGCCACCAGCACGCCACGTCTAGTGTCGCCATGCTGTTGGATGGAAAGCCGAAGGATGCGATCAACTGATGACCGCCGAAGGGCAGCCAACGCTTGCTCTGCGCGCACATTAAGTCGATAGTGACTCCATTGGGCTGCAGCCGTGGTCATAAGTACCACTACGAGCCCCAAACCAACCAACCTCGTAATGAACGCCATATCGACGCGCCCATCGGTGAAACCCTTATCGATGGCCCGACCGATAATCAGCGGAACTACGAGTCGGCCGAGCGCGCTGAATACTGCCAACGCCAATGTGAACCCAAGGCCGCGACGTAGTTCGGGCACCGAGCTGAGACCGCGCCGCAGAGTGACCCAAACTGACTGGCCGAGATCGTCCGACTGATTCGAACCGTCAGGTGCGACAATTACGGTCATGCCGGGGCCTTGGTGTTTGAAGCCAACGCCTCAACGAGTTGAACGTACAGCGGCGAGGTTTGCAACAGTTCGCTCTGGGTGCCAACGGCAACAATCTTCCCTTCATCAAGCACAACCAAACGATCTGCGAACGTGATCGCCGCCGGGCGAGCGGCGACAATCACCAGGGTCTCAGCCATTGCACCTGTTTCGATGCGACCCAGCACCCGTTCTTCGGTTTCGGCATCAAGGCTTGAAGTGGTGTCATCGAGCAGAAGAACATCGGGGCGACGAGCGATGGCACGAGCCAAGGCCAGGCGTTGCCGCTGCCCTCCAGAAAGCGACACCCCCCGTTCGCCAACGCGGGTCGCTAACCCGTCAGCAAACCCGGCAACGAATTCATCAACTTCCGCAATGGCCGTTGCCTGCTTAAGGTGTTCCTTGGTTACCTTCCCGGCGCTGCCCAACAATAGGTTCGACGCAATCGTTCCGTTCAAAACGACCGGTTCTTGAAACACCATCACGATGTCGCTTGCGGTAGCGGCCACACGGCGTTCACCTGAAGCCGGGGTTTCGAGACCCGAGATCACGTCGAGCAAGGTTGACTTGCCAGAGCCAGTAGGGCCAACGATTGCAAGCGTTTCACCCCTCCGAATGTCGAGGTCGATTCCGTCAAGTGCGACGCGGCCGTCATCATGAACCACTCTCACCGAACGAAGTTCAATAACGTGCTCGCTTGCAACAGTCGGCAGAACTAGCGATAGTGGCGGAACCGTAACATTAAGAAGCGCGCTTACTCTCCGCGCGCCGGCTACCGATTTTGGAAGGTCGGTAAGTGCCCAACCCAACAAGCGCAATGGCCACGCCATCAGGTTGACCAGTACCAACAAACTAACAAGTTCACCTACGGTCATCGCGCCAGATCGAACGCGCGATGCGCCAAGAAGAATTGAGAGAACATTGACTACCGGGATGAAGATGTCTTGCACGGCTTCAAACGTCACCCGAATTCGCATCGCTTCAACCTTGGCAGTCGTGACGACGGTGATTTGCTCATCGAGGCGTTGCTTCATCAACCCCTCAAGGCCGAGAGCTTTCACTGCACCGAACCCATCGACCATTTCATGGGTTCGACCGGCAAGAACCGCAATGCCGGCCTGCACTCGCTCGGTAGGTTCCTGAACCTTGTCTTCGAACCGGCGATTCGCCAAAATGAGTAACGGAAACGTCGCTGCCCCAATCGCACCGAGAACAAGGTCGACGTTCAGCATCCACACAATCGACGTCACCAGCAACACCATCACACCCAAGCTGTAGGGCAACGGCGATAAAATCGTTACGGCAGCATCGGCATCGTTATCGGCAGCAGCCAACAGATCACCGGTCGTTTGACGACGAAAAAATGAAATCGGTTGAGCGAGTAACTGATCGGTCACCATTTCATGCCACGAAGCTGTGTTGCGTTGGCGGTGAATTGCTGCGTTTGCCCGCCGCAACACCGCAGACGTAGAACGAAGCATTCCAATGCCGATAAGGGCGAGAAACGCGGTGCGCCAGCCGGGTGTTTCGCCAGCAAAGAAGGGGCGCACCACGTCTTCGACCACGTTACCGAACGCCCATGACCAGGCAACCGTGGCGACACCAAACAGCACAGCGCCAACAGTTGCCAGCGCAAAGGCCTGCGGGTGACGGCGAACATACAGTGCGATAAGTCGAGCACCCGCGCCAAGGCCACTGGGGGAAGGAGACGCCGACACCCACCCAGCATCGCGCACCGGCGAGGTCTGAAGGTAAGGAATTTCTTGCAATTCCCATACCAAACTCCAATCAGAATCGAGAAGAGTCTTGACCTTCGCGCTTCACAATGGTCATGTCGGTGACACAAGGTCGCTGACGTGAAAGGAACCTCATGAAGCACAAAATCAGGTACCGCACGGCGGCGATTGCTCTCGCTGGCCTCTCCTCGGTAGGGGCACTCGGGTTACTGAGTACCTCCGCTCAGGCCCAAACCGGAACCACCACCGTAACGTCTGCTCCGGCGGCTTCGTCGGCTTCGTCGTCGACGACCGATACCAAAGCTGCTCGGGAAGCGGCCCATCAAGCCCAACGCGATGCTGAACTTACCGATATGGCAGCACGGCTCGGCGTTTCGAAAGAGAAGCTGGTCCAAGCCCTGAAAGATCAGGCCAAGGGCGACGTCGACAAGGCTCTGGCCGCCGGAAAAATTACGGCAGCCGAAGCGACGGAACGCAAAGCAGCGATCGATGCTGGCACGGGTGGGAAGGGCGGCCCCGGTCACGGTGGTCGAGGGAAGCCAGACGGCACCGGCACCAAGCCGACCCCACCGACCGCTGCGCAACGCAAAGCCGAACGAGATGCTCGTGACACAGAACTGGCGGCTCGGCTAGGTGTCACCAAAGAAAAGCTCGTTCAAGCCCGCAAAGATCAGGCTAAAGCCCGAGTAGATGCGGCCGTCGCTGCTGGTGATCTCACTGCCGAGCAGGGCGCAACCGTCAAGCAAGCCATCGACCAAGACATCCCTGGTTTCGGCGGTCCTGGCGACGGTCACGGCGGAGGTCACGGCGGAGGCCATGGTGGCGGTCACAGCGGAGGGCCACGCGGGTAGACCTCCTGCTTACTGGCGCTGATTGCTAGCGCTAATTACTGAGTGGATCTAACCGGTACTGACCGGTTAGATCCATTCGTCATATTTTCTGAAGTAAGAGGATTGCGGCCGTTGCCCTGATCGCAACACCGTGTTCAAGATCCGCCACGTCGCCCGCAAGTGCAACAAGCCAGTTCCGTCGCTGAGATGCGAGCGATTGAACGGTCCAATTCATCGAATAGGTGACATCAGCAAAGATTGGCAATTCGTATCTGACGCTTGATTCGATTCCAAGTGCTCCCACGCCCATACGGGCAAAGTGGGTTGGGATTATGCACGCATGTACACCAGCCACGTGAGGTCCACAAGCAATGAGCGATCCGAACCGAGAATTGTCTGCTGCTGCCTGGTCGGTATGAAGCGGAATTTCGTCACCCATGAACCGAGCCCCGGCAAGCAACGCCAGCGTGTCGAGACGAAGACCCCAGGTACTCGCGATCGGTGAAGCAAAGCACACAAGCTCGCTGCATACGCTCGCTGACGCCGTTCGGCTCGACGCAGCGAGAGACCTTGTCGTATCGACACGATCAGGTCAGTTCGAAACATCAAACATAAACCTTCTCCTCTTTTCCGCCGCTGGCTTCCGAGAAGATGTGCAGGAGGTGGCATTGACGCGACCAGACCTCACGTTGATAGACCTCGACGCCCCATACGGTTCAACGCCATAAGCCCTGTTTTCCGTTACATCGACAGCATAGGTCCTTTACAAACCGTACAATCGGGGTATGGACCGCCTGACGACTCCGTACGTGACTGATACCGAACGCATTCCGCTCGTCGTAAACGGCGAACCAGTAACGGTTTCTGCTCGCCACCCGCACCTGTTGGCCGCTCTCCGCGAAGAACTTCAGGTCATTTCACCGAAAGACGGTTGCTCGCCTCAGGGTCAATGCGGTTGCTGCACGGTCATGATTGATGGCAAAGCAACCATCACGTGCCAAATGCCGCTCACCCGGGTATCGGGCAAAACAATCACGACTCTCGAAGGTCTTGACCAGGGTGAGGTGCAGCGCTACGCCGACACCTTTGCGGCGTGCGGTGCGCTGCAATGCGGGTTTTGTACTCCCGGAATTGTTGTGCGGGCCATGGCTCAGATCGACAAGAAGGGTTCAGCGCTTACCAGGGAAGAAATGTCACGACACCTCGGCGGCCACCTTTGCCGGTGCACCGGGTACGTCAAGATTCTTGATGCGATCGAAGCATTGGCCAATGGATCACACATCGCACCAACACCGAATGGTGGCGTTGGTTCGAGCGGCGTCAAATACGAAGGTGTTGATCTCGCAGTTGGCCGTCGTCCATATATCGACGACATGGTGTTACCAGATATGGCGCACGGAGCCCTCGTACTTGCCGAGCATGCTCGCGCCGATGTTTTAGCGATCGCAGTTGACGCAGCGATGGCAGTTCCTGGCGTTGTACGGGTGTTTACGGCCGAAGATATTCCGGGTGCGCTAAAAACCGGGCTGATTCACAAAGACTGGCCGCTTATGATTCCTGTCGGCGGACGCACCTCATACCTCGGCGATGTTCTAGCCGTGGTGGTTGCTGAAGATCGCGAAGTCGCTCGCCGCGCAGCCGAACTCGTTTCGGTTACCTACAACGTTTTGCGGCCTATTACCGATGCCGTTGCGGCCGTTGACGACCCCGAACACGCGGTCTGGCAACTCGAAGGAAACGTGTTGTCGACTTCGAAATACGTACGCGGCGACGTTGACACTGAACTTTCACTCAGTGCACACACGATCAACGAAACGTTCCAAACGCAGCGAATCGAACAGGCATTTCTCGAGCCAGAGTCGTCGTTGGCTGTGCCGCTCGTTGACGGCGATTCTCTCGCTCTTCACGTGTTCTCTGGCGGGCAGGGCGTTTGGGATGATCGAGATTCGATCGCAGCGATCCTCGGGATCTCGAATGCCCAGGTCACTGTTGAGTTGGTTTCGAACGGTGGCGCGTTTGGCGGCAAAGAAGACCTATCGAACCAGGGCCATGCAGGCTTGGCTGCTTGGCTATTGCAACGACCGGTGAAGGTCACGAGTACCCGTGAACAGTCGCTGTATATGCATTCGAAACGGCACCCTATACGCATGGAATACCAGGTTGGGTGCGATGCCGACGGAAAACTCACAGCACTACGTGCACGTATGGTTGGCGATTCCGGCCCCTATGCCAGCGTAGGGATGAAGGTTGTTGAGCGAGCTGCTGGACACGCAAGCGGCCCCTACCACGTGCCAACGATCGACGTCAAGGCACTGTGTGTACGTACTAATAACCCAAACTGTGGCGCGTTTCGTGGGTTCGGGGCCAACCAGGCTCAGTTCGCGATGGAAGGCGCCATGGATCGTTTGGCCGAACTGGTCGGAATTTCTGGGTGGGAGATCCGCAAACGAAATGTGATCAAACCGGGCCAGGTTTGGGGGCCAGGCCAAATCATGGATGACGGTTCGGCCGGGGCCGAGGCCTGCCTCGATGCAGCTAAGCCTGCATACGATGCTGCGTTAGCGATGGGTCGAGCAGTCGGTATCGGTCTCGGGCTGAAGAACTCTGGCCTCGGCAACGGGTTTAAGGAAGTATCGAAAGCGGTTATTCGATTCCTCGACGACGAAGCTGAAACTGTCGAAGTTCGCCACTGCTGGACTGAAATGGGTCAGGGTATCCACACCGTTGCGCTTCAGGTCGCCGTCGAAGAATTGGGTATAGATCCGTCTCGCATTCGAGTCATTGTTGACACCACTCGCGAACTCGGGCTTGGCCAAACCACCGGCTCACGAGGAACCCTCATGGGGGCGGGATCAGTGATGATGGCATGCAAGGCAGCGATCGAAGGTGGAATGCAAAAGCAAGTCGACTACCCGGGCGAATGGCGGGTCGATTGGACCAATTCACTGTACGAAGAGGGCATCGAAAACCCACTCATCCATGCCGCTTTCGGGTACGCAGCGCAGATGGTCATTGCCGACCCCGTTACCGGCAAAATCGAAAAGGTGTTGGCGATTCACGACGTTGGAAGAGCGGTAAACCCACAGCTGTGCGAGGGGCAGGTAGAAGGCTCAGTACACATGGGGCTTGGGTACGCACTCACCGAAGACTTTCCCTCCGACGAGTTGGGCCGACCAACAAACATGACCCTACGTTCGCTTGGTATCTTGCGGCCAAAAGATATGCCAGCGGTCGAGACGGTCCTGGTGGAAGTACCCCAGCCGCGAAGCCCGTACGGTATCAAGGGCGTCGGCGAAATCGGTCTGGTCCCCACCGCAGGTGCCGTCGCAGCGATGTTGCATATGGTTGACGGTGTCTGGCGAAACACCCTTCCGATGGGTATGCCTGTCGTTGCTGGGGCGGCTGGGGCCGACGCTGACGGCGAGTAGTTAGCGATGGCATCAACGACACCGGGCCTGGTTTGCGGCCACCATCACCTCTATTCGTCGCTCGCTCGCGGAATGCCAGCACCACCGTCGCAGCCAGCACACTTCGGAGAAATTCTCGAACAGGTTTGGTGGCGGCTCGACTGTGCCCTCGACCTTGACATGATCGAGTGGTCAGCAAAACTTGGGGCCTTAGAAGCGCTGTTAAACGGCACGACGGCGATCATCGACCATCACGAAAGCCCCAACGCGATCGAGGGCAGCCTTGACGTCATCGCTAACGCTTGCGCTTCGGTTGGGGTTCGAGTGATCGCCACCTATGGGGTCACTGATCGACACAACGGTACCGGTGTGATTCCCGTAGAGGGCCAGCCTTCACATACCGACCGACCAACGCGAATGACCGATGCTGCGCGGCGCGGTTTGGCAGAAAACGAACGGTTCATTCGCTCTGGTGGGCGCGGGATGGTAGGTATCCATGCTGCGTTCACATGCTCCGATGAAACCCTAGAAGCGACTGCCGATCTGGCCAGTCGACTTGGGGTTGGGGTACATGTGCATGTGGCCGAGGGGCCAGGTGATGCAACAGCAGGGGCGCGGCTTGAACATCTGTGTACAGACGGCTGGTTGTTGGTTCATTGCGTTTACCTTGACCGCCCGCTTCGGGGCACGATTGCACACAACCCCCGATCAAACATGAACAACGCCGTTGGGTACGCTAGGCCTGCCGATCGACCCAACCGAGTCATTCTTGGAACTGATGGCATCGGGGCCGACATGCTGGAAGAGTTCCGATTGGCATATGTACGCTTACGAGAGAGCGATGTCGCAGCATCTCCCGATACCGCTTGGGGATGGCTCGAGGCTGGGTGGGATCTTGTACCCGAAGCCCGCAACGACGAAGTCACGTGGTCATACGACCCGGTTGAGCCGTGGCACATTGCGTTCTCACCAGGCGTTAGGGCTAAGAAGGTCGTCGTAGACGGCACTGCGCTCGTCAACGAAGGTCGTGCATTGCTGGTCGACGAGGCCGAAATCAGAGCAAAGGCTGCCGAACAAGCCAAGCGTTTGTTCAGCCGACTCTAGGTTTGCCGACGACAGACCCGACCCAACACTTTTCCTTGACTAGATAGTGGCATTGTGCCACTATCTAGCTACCCTCAACTCGAGGAAAGGAAAAACGATGACCATCATCGTCACCGACCAGAACAATCACAGCGTCGACATCACCCACCTGGGCTTCTCTGGCGGTGAGCGCCATGTTCAGTTAACGCACCTTCATTCCGGTGTTTCCACCTCGTTGGCGGTTCCGTCCAAACTCACCATTAGGGCCAGGCTGCACACAGCCGACGACCTCTTCGATCTTCTGTTGACCGAAAACGCACTGATCGAGACGTTCGGCAGCCTGCCCATCGATATCGAGATTCCTTATCTTCCGTACGCTCGCCAAGATCGGGTGTGTGCCCCAGGCCAAGCGTTCTCACTCGCCGTGATGGCAAGAGTTCTCGGGCCAGCGACCCCAACCAGGCGAATTGCGGTGTGGGACTGTCACAGCACGGTCGGGATTGATCTGACCGGGGCAACGAACGTTGATGCCAGCAACGTAGTACTTAGCCACCCGGCGTTGCGTGACTTGATTCAGCAGCCGAACACGGTACTGGTATGCCCAGACAAGGGTGCCCGTTCGCGATGCCAACACATGGCCACTGCCCTTGGTGACGTTCCGCTGGTGTACTGCGAAAAGGTACGCGAGCCTAAGACTGGCCGAATCTCTGGTGTGAGCGTAAGCGTCGACAATCTCGCAGGAAAGACAGCGGTTATCACCGACGACATTTGTGATGGCGGTATGACGTTCATAAAGATCGCCGAACAACTTCGGGCGAATCAGGTTGAGAAGGTCATCTTGTTTGTTACCCACGGCATCTTTTCAAAGGGTCTCGATGTTTTCAACGGCCTGATTGATCACGTTTTCACCACGAATAGTTTTCCCCAAACCCCTGACCCTCGGCTGACCTGCATCAGTTACGAATACGACTTCAACACGCCGAATATCGCCCCTTCTCACATCAACGAAAGACGCTAGCCATGCGAATCAATCCACTTACCGCAATCGACTTTTACAAGGCTGACCATCGTCGCCAGTACCCAGAGGGAACCGAGTTCGTTTACTCAAACTTTACGCCTCGGTCAAGCAGATTGGCACCCGTACTGAAGGGGTTTGAAAACCGAGTGGTCTGCTTTGGTTTACAAGGATTCATCAAAGACTTCTTGATCGACACGTGGAATGAGAACTTCTTTCAACGCCCGAAGGAAGAAGTTATTGCTGAGTACACCCGCCGAATGGATTCTTCGCTCGGTCTCGGCGCAATCCCCGTTGATCACATCAATGACCTTCACGATCTGGGCTATCTGCCAATCCGAATCAAGGCTTTACCTGAAGGTTCGCGGGTGCCGATTCGAGTGGCAATGTTGACGGTCGTAAACACTGATGAACGGTTCTTCTGGCTGACCAATTATCTCGAAACCTGCATGAGCGCTGAACTTTGGAAGTCATGCGCGACCGCCACCATCGCTTATGAATACCGGCGGCTATTGAATCACTTCACCGAAGTGACTGGCTCTGATCCGGGGTTCATTCCCGTACAGGCGCACGACTTTAGTTTCCGTGGAATGAGTGGCATCAACGATGCCGCACAAGCCGGTGTGGGCCACCTCACCAGCTTCATAGGCACAGATACGGTTATCGCGATTGACTACGCCGAGACGTTTTATAACGCAACCGGGGTGATCGGAGTATCTGTACCTGCCACCGAACACAGCGTGATGTGCATGGGAACCGAGGCTGATGAGATCAGCACGTTCCGCCGCCTCGTGACCGAACTGTACCCAACCGGCATCGTCAGCATTGTCTCAGACACTTGGGATTTTTGGCAGGTTCTCACTGAGTTTGTCGTTGAGTTGAAAGATGACATTCTGAACCGGAAACCGAACGATGCTGGGCTTTGCAAAGTTGTATTCCGGCCAGATAGCGGTGACCCGGTCAAGATCATCTGCGGTGACCCCACAGCCCCAGAAGGTAGCCCTGAACGTAAGGGCGCCGTTGAATGCCTGTGGGACGTGTTCGGTGGTGAGCTCACCCCGAAGGGATACAAGCTGCTGAACAACAAAGTCGGAATCATTTATGGCGACTCAATCACCCTCGTGCGGGCCGAGGCAATCCTTGCTGGTCTCGAAGCGAAAGGTTTCGCAACCGGAAACATTGTGCTTGGTGTTGGTAGTTACACGTACCAATATCTGACTCGCGACAGTTTTGGCTTTGCCATGAAAGCAACGTGGGGTCAGGTCAACGGCGAGGCGCGCGATATTTTTAAAGACCCAGTCACCGACGACGGTCAGAAAAAGTCGGCAAAGGGCTTGTTGCGAATCGAACGTAGCAAAGGTGGCTATGAAATGTTTGACCAGCAGACGGCCGAACAAGAGAAGCAGGGTGAACTTCAAGTCGTATTTGAAGACGGGAAGTTACTCATCGATATTTCCCTCGATGATGTACGAGATCGTCTTATTCAAGGCGGTTGAGACCTGATGGGTGATTCTCATGCCTGAGTCAGAAGCCGCCTTCCTGGCAAGATACCGCAGGGCTGATTTTTTGGGTCAGCTCACCACCGTCGATACCGCCATCTTCGGCATTGTCGACGGTGAACTCAGTGTGCTGCTAGTTCAGCGGCAGGATCACCCATCGAAGGGCAAGCTGGCGCTGCCTGGCGGTTTTATCGACGAGGCACTCGACGACGAGATCACTCAAACTGCTCACCGAAAATTGCTGGCCAAAACGGGGGTGACGTCACCGTATCTCGAACAGGTTGAGACGCTCGGAAACGCAACCCGCGACCCACGAGGTTGGTCAGTAACCGTGTTGTTTTTTGCGCTCGTCGATCATTCAGTGTCGCTCGCCGGGCCAACGTTCGAGGAACAAGCCGACAAGCCACGATGGGTTCCGGTCATCGAAGCTCTGCGCACACCCCTTGCGTTCGATCATTCGCTGCTACTCGCAAGATCACTCACGCGCTTACGAAAAAAGACCCGTTACTCAGCACTTCCGTTACGCCTAATGCCCCCGGCATTCACCCTCACGGAGTTACAGCATGTCTTCGAGATCGTCCTCGATGAACCACTCGAAAAGAAATCGTTTCGCCGTCGGATCGAGGAAGCTGGATTGATTGTCGAGACCGGCAATATGAAAACCGGTAAGCATCGTCCGGCCGCGCTGTTTCGCATAGGCGAACTTCGCGATGATTTTGTGTTCCCTCGACCACTCGATGAGAGTAGGGTAGGGGTAGCTCACACGTAGACGTTGCTGAACATTGACTAACTTCGCACAGCCGCTTTCTCATATCGCGTTGACACGTCGGCCCAGTTGATGATGTTCCAGATTGCCTGCACGTAGTCGGCACGACGATTCTCGTATTGCAGGTAGTACGCGTGCTCCCACGCATCGATCGCCAAGATCGGAACACCGCCAAGCACGGTCGACTCGTGATGTACCTCCAGCTGTTCAATAATGAGTTGCCTGCCCAACGGTTCGTAAGTCAACAAGCCCCAGCCCGACCCCTGCACCAGTGTCG
Organism: Acidimicrobiia bacterium; assembly: GCA_031430595.1. Taxonomy (GTDB): domain Bacteria; phylum Actinomycetota; class Acidimicrobiia; order Acidimicrobiales; family JANYDT01; genus JANNBN01. Next base: position 55,896 of record JANPBU010000045.1, on the reverse strand, counting down.
TGGCCTGACTGAACTGATTTCGGAAACCGGCGAACGAACCAAAGTCAACCCCGATTGCCTCAGCCAATGCCCCGGTCGGCTCGCCCCCGCCATCGGGTGACAAATTCGACCAATACATCGAATGTAGGACATGTCCGCCCAGATTGAACGCCAACGATTTCTCGAGCCCGACAATCGAATCCCACTTGTCGCTAGATCGGGCGTCAGCAAGCTTTTCGAGGGTTGCGTTGGCACCGTTCACATAGGCAGCGTGGTGCTTTCCGTGGTGCAACTCGACGATGCGCGCTGACACGTGCGGTTCTAGGGCTGATGGATCGTACGCAAGATCAGGAAGTGAGTACATCTATCGACCGTAGGCTCGTCTCGGTTCCTATCTGGACGCCAATTTTGTTTTCAAGCAGAATCGTTGCATGTCAACCATTGCCTTCTACGACTGGATCAGCCACCACAACGATTTACGTCCGACGAAGCGTGCGGTCCACGATCTTGCAACGGGTCGTAACCTGACCTACGCCGATCTGCACGCCCGAACGAACGCATTCGCCAACGTGCTTGCCGAAACCGGTGTGGGACGCGGCGACCGGGTGGCGGTGCTTGCGAAGAATGGCCCTGAATACCTTGAGGCACAGTTTGCCTGCTGGCGTATTGGCGCAATTGCCGTTCTGCTGAACTGGCGGCTCACCGCTCACGAGCTTGACTACATCTGCAATGACTCGACGCCACGATTCTTGCTGCACGACGTTTCGCTCAACGAGCTTGCCGTTGAGCTACAACTACGATGCCCATCGATTATTGACTTGCTTACGATCGATTCGGCGAACGGGGCGAACAGCCCCTACGAGTCGAAGCTTGCTCAACACCTTGGCTCACCTTTTGCAGCGGCGCCCCAAACTCACGATGATGCCAGCACCATCATGTACACGTCGGGCACAACCGGAAACCCGAAAGGGGCGATCATCACCCACGGCATGACGTTCTGGAATTGTATAAATCTGGGAATACCAGCGCGCATATCACCAGACACCGTTCAACTGGTTGTCCTTCCGCTCTTTCATACCGGTGGCCTTAACTGCTATGCGAACCCCGTGCTTCACGCCGGCGGAACCGTCGTGCTTGCAGCAGCATTCGACCCGGCAGACGCGCTCCGAGTGATCGGAGACCCGATCTACGGAATCACCCATTTCTTTGCGGTTCCAGCACCCTACCAATTCATGATGCAACACCCCTCGTTCGAAACAACCGATCTCGGCCGACTCAAGATTGCTGGTGTCGGAGGAGCACCATGCGCGCTTAGTATTCTTGAAGCGTGGGCCGGGCGGGGGGTTGAGATCGTGCAGGGTTACGGGATGACGGAGACCAGCCCCGGCTCAACGATGCTCGATGCCGCTGATGCGTTGCGAAAAATTGGTTCCGCCGGCAAACCGCTACTTCACACTTCCGTCAAGATCGCGAACGACGACGGAACCGAAGTTTCACGGGGCGAAATTGGAGAACTGTGGACGAAGGGCCCGAACATTACGCCCGGCTACTGGAACAAGCCCGAGGCAACAGCAAGCTCATTCCATGACGGTTGGTTAAAAACCGGTGATGCTGCACGATACGACGACGAGGGTTTCATTTTCATTGTCGATCGCTGGAAAGATATGTACATCTCAGGCGGCGAAAATGTTTACCCGGCGGAAGTTGAAAACGTACTGTTCCAGCTTCCTCAGGTAGCCGACGCTGCGGTGATTGGAGTACCGAGCGAGAAGTGGGGCGAGGTTGGTTTAGCGGTTCTTGTTCTTAAACCAGATCAGACTATTGATCGGGCGACCGTGGTGGCCCATTGCATCGAACGGCTTGCGAAGTTCAAGGTACCGAACGACATCGCGATCATTGAGATGCTTCCTCGGAACGCGACAGGCAAGGTACTGAAACGAGAACTACGCGTACAGTTCATCGGTGCCGACGCGCCTGCGATCAGCTAGCCAGTTAAACCAGGCGGAATGAGGGCAAGCATTTCGTTAGCCGCTGCCGTTCCAAGGTCAACAAGTGCTTCAAACTGTTTATCTTTGAGCAACTGATTGCCCGTTGGGTAATGCGGAAACACCCGATCAGAAGCAGCGAACTGCTTGACCCCGAGTGGCATCGAGGTGCTTCTCTGCGCCTGGGCAAAGATGACGGTACCCAAGGTGGGCTGCGAGGATGAACCCTCGACGGGGTGATAGGTCACTGTCATCGTCACAGCCAGGCGATCGGGAATTCCGGTTCGACCCATGGCCAGTTGATCCAGACCAGAAAGGTCGAAGGCCGAAACAGTATGGGGAAGTTCTAGTAGCGCTAGCTCGGCCGCTTCACGCAGGGTGTTGTACGAACCAACCTTGTCGCCGCTTGCATCAATGCAAAGGATCAACGAGCAACGTCGGCGGAACAATTCGACGAGGCCGAGGTTGTCATAGTGGCCACCGTCGGTGACGAATACAAACGGGTCTTCGCCAAACTGACCCAGAATCTTTCGCAACATGTACGGGTATCGAACCCGGCCGAAAACCTCATTACGTCCGGAGATCTCGTTATTCATCATGAGGTTCGGTATGACTCGCGGGTTGGGTAACCATCGGCCAAGATCAACATTTAGTGCAGCGAGCAACGCGTTGGTTGACCCGAGATTGTGACGTCCCATCGCGGAAGCGAATGCCGCCCCCGACGTTGCAATCCAGGTAGCAACACTGTGATCAACCAGACGCGCACCGGTGAGATGTTGCACATAGGTAGACGTAGGTATCTCGGTATTGCCCATCCGAACACTCGTGCGCGAGATCGTAAAACTCTCCGACGCAAGTCCGCCGGGCGCTGCCCCAACCCGTCCCCTCGTGCAACAAAGTACCAACTCCGGGTTGGTATTCGGAAGGGCGCCCCATGACGGTTGCTCTGCTTCGCTGGGGGCCTCAACCACCCACGAACCGGGTGACCGAAGTGTGCGGCGCAACCCGAATGAACGCCGCAACCTCTTTCGATACACCTGATGGAGTGACAAGTTCGAAAAGTCTGGGATAAGCAACACCATAAGCATACATAGCGAAGCAATCCAGACTCCAACACCGGAGAGGGGTCCGTCACCGGTCGCTGCGATGGTCGAGAACTTCCCGCCGATCATGAACACGACAGCAACAAGTAGAAGACCTCCGAACTTCATCCACTTCGGACTGAGTTTGCCAAGAACCGGTGCTCTCAGCAGCTTGGCGAGGGCAGTAAGTGCGCCGATGAGTGGTGTAAGGCTTACGAGGCCTAGCTTTGCCAGACTGGGCTTAACACCCCGGCCGATCTCGTTTATTGCTAGCGGAAACACCAACAGAAGCAACTCAAGACTCAACCCAACCACCAGAAGCGCTGTGCCCCCTTGCAACAAAACTCGAAGCCGTCCAGACTCGATCACCCAAACCGAGAGCAGCAGCAAGAGAAGGCCAAGTCCAATAAGGAGGGCACCAGGACCCCACGCTCTCATGCCGAGTTGAAGCTCGCTCGTGGCACCACCTTGCCGTAGGCGGGGTTGCACGGCATTACTGCCGATCAGCCAGCCGACGGGCCAAGCAACAGCAAACACGCCAAGGATGACGATGCCCAAATTAGTAAGTATATAGAGAATAGAAGCGAGAGCCGGTCGCACCAGCCCTCCGGGCCCATTGCGCAAAAACCGATGACGGCCAACACTTCCACCGGGAACCGGTTGCTTAAGAAAATCGAGAACCTGACTAGCGCTATTCGGTTGCGGGTCCGCGGATGTTTGCGTTGCCCGAAGAAGTGTCCAAGCCGTCGCCGCGTATCCCCCGCCCGAAACAGCCGTCAACCAACGTGCCCTATCCATCACACCGGCCTCTTCGAACGTGCGCAGTGCGCCAAGCGAATAGGCAGCCGAGCGGATGCCTCCACCCGAGCAACACACGCCCATACCGCCATCGTCGGAATTGGGTTGAGGAAGCCCGGGTGAACTAGGCGGAACCGCTTGCTGCATTGACCGAGGCGGAACGGCTTGATCGATGCGGTGTAACAACCAACCAAGCAGTCGCATAGACGATGCAATCAGCCCGAGGGCGAGCAGTGTCCACTTGGTCCACGCCAAGGCAGCGATCAAAATCGGCACGGCGGCTGGTCCACGGTAGGCCCAGGCTCCGGTTGGGTCGGTTTCGACCGCGGCAAGGCTGACAAGGTTTTCGAACACATCAACGATCGCGGCACCAACACCACAAAGCGCGAGTTGACGAAGTCGCCCAGAACGCAACTGCGGCACCCGGCCATGGCTCCACATCGCAAAAAAGAGCAGCCCGTACCCGGCCATGAAGACGAAGTCCCACAACAGCGTGTGCCGGGCCGACTTCACCGACACGTCACAGCTCGCTAGCCAGGAATTCAGGGTCTTCGGGTTGCCCGAGAGCTGAAACGCAAAGTGAAACTGTCCGCATGGGGCACTAGAGCCGGTCAGAATTGCCCCGACAACGGTCGTTACCAAACCGCCGACACCCAGTGGGATCGGTCTCAACCACTTCCCAAACGGCCCAGACGGCACATCGGTTGACAAACGTTCCGTTGCAATCATGGGCGAGCGTACCTAACGCAGCGCCTTCCCGCTGATCCGACTGCAACAAACAAAAGTTAGGCCAAGCTTGAAGCCATGCAAACCTGCAACAGCCAGCGATCAAGGTACATTCGCCAACTTGTCGCCGTGTGTGCGGCGATGGCAGTGGTTTCGAGCTGCTCCAGTGATCGCACAACCACTTCGACAAGTGTCTCGAACAACATCTCGACTGTTGCACCGGCGACCAAACCGGTCGCACGTGCCGATGTTGTGATCGAAGGGTTGGTACAGCCGACACAATTTCTTGTTCTGAACGACGGCCGGTTTCTGATCGCTCAACTCAATGGTGACGAGAACGCAAGCCTCGGTCAGGTGTTGCTTATCGACCCGAAAGACCAGAAACAACGTGTACTTATCGATCGGCTCGATAAGCCGACCGGCCTTGCGTATGTCAACGGCGTCGTTTGGGTGATGGTCAAACGAGGTCTGGTTCGGGCACTGTTCGATGAGACAACTTCGACCGTGGGCCCAACCGAGATTGCACTGGCAGACCTTCCGTATAACGGACGCAGCGAAGGAACCTTGACCCCACTACCTGATGGCCGAATCTTGTACGAAACATCGGGCGACAACGAGGCTGGTCCCATCACTGAAGGAAGCGGCAAACTCAATGCCTACGATCCGGTGAGCAAGACAAGTTCGATAGTCGCAACTGGATTAAAGAATGCATATGCACATACGGTCCTGGCCAACAATCGACTGTTGACCACAGAGGTAAGCGCCGCAAATTCAAACCCTCCGCCCGACGAACTGAACGTCATTGACCTTGAAACCAGCACTGCAGGCAAACCCCCGTACTTTGGTTGGCCGTCCTGTGGGCCCCAAGTTCCGAAAGAGGGGCCGTGTGCTCAGGTCACGCAGCCCATTGTCACGTTGCCCGACAACTCGACCCCTACCGGCATTGCCGTCATCGGATCAACTGCGTACGTAGCATTATGGGTGTCAGGTGAGGTTCGAAAGATCGAATTCGACAGTGCCAAACCAGACACGATTGTCGCGTTTGATGGCTTTGAGAACCCTCAACACCTGGTTGCAGAAAGCGATACCACGCTTCTCTTAAGCGAGCACGGTACAGGCCGGATTCTTCGGCTGTCCCTACTCCGGTAGTTCGAGCAGCCCGCCACCAGCGGTGAGGGTGCCAGACGATCGGTACACTGCAAGCTTTGCCGCTGTGTCAGCAATATCGAGGTTGCGCATCGTGAGTTGCCCAATACGATCAAGTTGACTGAACTCTCGCTGGATCGCGACTACCGAACACGGTGATGTGGTCGCCGATGCAGCCAGCTTGGGCGAACTTCTCGAGGTACTCGACGCCATGACGGATGTGAGGACGACCGTGCAACGGGTTCCCGCTGCTGATGATCCGATTTTCATCGGTCTTCGATAGCGAGTGTCCCCTACCAACTGGCGGTACGGTCACCGACATCTTGGCGAAGCACCTCTCCCGGACGGTCAACCGATTCGACGGCCGGTTGTCACCATTGAGGTTGCTGGGCATCCGCAAGTACTGCTCGTCGTGGTGGATTCAGGATCACCGATCTCGGTCGCTGACGCAACACTGTTTGCGCGTCTCGGCGTCAACCTTGCGACCGACGAGCCGGCTTTCACGGTGCCCCTCGGTTTGGGCGCTAGCTTCGGAAGGATCCCGGTATACGACGTTGAGCTTCTTCTCGCTCCGCCACCCGGATCTCTAGGACCCCCGATCGCATGGCGATTGCTCCTTGGGGCACGTGACCGCTGGACCTTGCCATTCACTGTGCCGTTCGGCCAACGGGGATGGTTCGATCAGTTCTCCACCACCATCGACGCCGCCACAACGACGGTCTTCATCAAAAGCTGAACCGCCGAAGGATGCGACGAACACGGCACAGGCCGAATCCTTCGGCTGTCGCTACTCCGGTAGTTCAAGCAGCCCGCCGCCAGCGGTAAGGGTTCCTGATGCCCGGTATACAGCCAGTTTTTCCGCCGTGTCGGCAATATCGAGGTTACGCATCGTGAGTTGCCCAATACGGTCAAGGGGGCTGAATTCACCCTTCCCTGATTCCATAGAAAGGCGCTCGGGCCGGTACGTGAGGCTTGGTCCTTCGGTATTCAGAATCGTCCAGTCGTCACCTCGACGCAAACGAACTGTGACCTCGCCAGTGATTGCAGAACCAATCCAGCGTTGCAGTGATTCGCGCAGCATCAAACTTTGCGGATCAAACCAGCGGCCCTCGTACAGCAAACGTCCGAGCTTTCGACCGAAGGTGCGGTAGTTGTCGGTCGAACCTTCATTATGAATCGCGCTTACTAAACGCTCGTAGGCAATGAACAGCAAAGCCATTCCTGGGCCTTCATAAATGCCACGGCTCTTCGCTTCAATGATTCGGTTTTCAATTTGGTCGCTCATTCCCAGACCGTGACGTCCACCGATTGCGTTCGCTTCCAACACCAGATCAACCTTCGATGCGAACTCTTTTCCATTGATCGCTACCGGCCAGCCCTCATGAAAACGAACCGTAATGACCTCGGGTTCGATCGCCAGAGAAGCATCCCAATGCTTAACGCCCATGATTGGGTCAACCAAATCAAGACCTTCACTCAAAAATTCGAGTTGCTTGGCTTCGTGGGTCGCCCCCCAAATGTTCGCGTCGGTCGAGTACGCCTTTTCTGTCGAATCTCGATACGGGAAACCGCGAGCAATCAGCCACTCGCTCATCTCTTTGCGACCGCCAAGTTCATCCACAAACAATTGGTCAAGCCACGGTTTGTAGATGCGTAGCTTCGAGTTCACCAAGAGGCCATACCGGTAGAACCGCTCGATATCGTTACCTTTGTAGGTCGACCCATCGCCCCACACGTCGACCCCATCGGCGTGCATCGCCCGAACCAGCAGGGTTCCGGTAACTGCTCGCCCAAGTGGGGTGGTGTTGAAATACGTCTTGCCCCCAGTTGAGATGTGAAAGGCACCGCACTGCAACGCAATCAAACCCTCATGCACCAGTTCTTCGCGGCAGTCAACGAGTCTGGCCTCTTCGGCACCATAAATTTTTGCCCTATCAGGAACCGAACCAATATCGCTCTCGTCGGCCTGACCCAGATCTGCGGTGTAGCAGTAAGGGATTGCACCCTTTTCTCGCATCCATGCAACGGCAGCCGACGTATCGAGCCCTCCAGAGAACGCTATTCCGACCCGTTCACCAACGGGCAAATTCATCAACACCTTCGACATGGCGGTAGACGTTACTGGTCAAGTCCACCGGCCACGTGCAGGGGTCACCCACGAACATCTGGGGGAAACGCCGGATCGACCCTTTCCTTGCAACAACACAAACTGTTTTCATGACTTTCATCACCATGCTTATGTCCGCCTCCGTCCTTTCAGTATGTGTTTGGGGGCGACGATCCGCTGAGTCTCGATGGGCGCTCACCGTGCTTATCGCTACCGGCGGTCTCTTCGTTTTCTTTGCCGGAATGTTGCTGCTACTCGTCGGTTCGCTGCGGTCAACCGGAATGACCCTCGCTACTACCGGGGCGGTTGCGCTAGCTCTTGGGCTTCCGTTGATGCACTTTGGGGCCAAGAACGCCGCATAGCTTGGGTGCGTGGCGCGACCTTCCCAAGCAGCAAGACGAACCACGCGCCGAGCACCCCGGGGCCGCAGACCAACTCAGTTCTTCGGAACCACCGTTCTACTGATGCTGCTCGGCGCGACCGGATGGTTCGGATACCAGGCATGGGACACCCAACAAAAAGAGGCTGCAGCTTGGCGGCGCGTCGGCAGTTGTTCGGCCCTCAACACAACAAGCCCAACCGTGACCTGTACAGGTGTCACCCTCGTTGATCTCGCCCTTCCCCGAAGATTTGCTGCTTGCAAGGCAATCTTGACAACACTGCCAACCTGCACCGTTTCGGTCAACGCCGAGGCCCTCGAAGCGTTTCAAGCTGCCGTTACTGAAATCGATGCTGCCGACCTTGGACGCCATATGACCGAGTTCCAAACGGTCAACCGCCGACGCTGCAAGAGTGCCTCAACCGGAACGTACATTGCGAGTTGCATTTCCAAACACAGTTACGGAATCGCCGCTGACATTCGTCCGTTTGCCGACAACGTTCGTTGGAAATCGGTGGTCGCACACGAGCCGGGGCTGATGGATGTCGTTCGAATTTTTAGACGACACGGGTTTCGTTGGGGGATGCAGTTTGGCAGTAACCCAGATCCGCAGCACTTTGAATGGATTCCGCGGTAGAAGGCCACACAGGGTTTCCAACATCTGTTTCCTTTGCAACTCATAGGTGCAATACTTCTGACATGGCTAATCCAGTATTAACACCAAAGGCATTTGAGAAAGCAGGGCTCAGTTACGGCGACGGTCAAGTGATGACCAAAGAAGGCACTGCTAACGCAATAGCCGTGCTGTTCGGTATTTGTGCGATTGCGGCGTTCTTCGGTTGGCAGGCAGTTACACCGGGTGAAATTCCTGGGTGGCTTATGCCAGGTTTCTTCGTGGCATTCGGTTTGGCCATGGCGGTCAACTTCAAGCAGACGCTCGCCATGCCCCTCGGCATTGGCTACGCAGTGGTCAAGGGCGCAATCGTCGGTGCCATTTCGCACGTATACAACGACATCTACCCTGGCCTTCCGCTGCAGGCCCTGTTGGCAACCGGCGCTGTCTTCGCAGTGATGTGGGGCCTCTGGCGTGGTGGCGTTATCAAAGTTACCGAGCGATTCCGTTCCGTCGTGATGGCAGCCACCCTTGGCGTATGCCTTATGTACCTTGCGTCGTTTATTGCCAGCTTCTTCATAAAAGTCAGTTTCTTGTCGAGCAGCTCCGGCCTCGGCATTGCTCTGTCGGTCGGAATCTCTGCTCTCGCCGCATTCAACCTGTGCCTCGATTTTGATCTCATCGAAAAGGGAATCCAGCATCGAGCCCCCGCCCACATGCAATGGTTCGCTGGCTTCGGTCTTCTCGTGACTGTCGTGTGGCTCTACATCGAGATCTTGCGCCTGCTCGCCAAGCTACAGAAGCGTTAAACGTACACTGGCGGTATGGCTCAACCTGTCGCTCTGTATTTGCAAGACGCCCACACGATTCGTGAGGGTATGGACATTGTTAAGTATGCCGAACAGAAGGGGTTCGCTGCAGTTTGGCAAGCCGAAAGTCGACTTGTCCGCGACGCGATACCCCCAATGGCTGCATTCGCGGCGGTCACCGACACCATCAAGGTCGGTTCGGGGGTCGCCGATTGTTGGAGCCGCAACCCCGCTCGACTCGCCGCTACGTTTTCAACCCTCGACGACCTAGCACCCGGGCGAATCATCCTGGGTCTTGGGGCGTGGTGGGATCCGTTGGCGGCCAAAGTAGGCATCGAGCGGGCTCGCCCGCTTACGGTCATGAAGGAAGTCGTCACCGTTTGTCGGGCGTTGCTCGCCAACGAAAACGTCACATTTAACGGACACTACGTCAAGGTCGATGGCATCGAACTTGACTACGTGTATCAAGAACGACGTCCGAAGGATGTACCGATTTACATCGGTGCGACGGGAATGCAAATGATGGAACTCACCGGCGAGATTGCCGATGGTGTCGTGTTGAACTACCTCGTGTCGCCGACCTACAACGCCCAGGCAATGGAAGCACTCGACAAAGGCGCAGCCAAGCGAGGTAAGTCTGCATACGATCTTGATCGACCGCAGCTTGTCGTTTGCTCAGTTCATGAAGATCGCCAGGTGGCGCTCGATATGGCCCGTATGATGGTTACCCAATACTTGGGGCAGCAACCTCACATCATGAAGGCCAGTGGTGTTCCGCAAACCCTGCTCGATAAAGTTGGCGAGGTACTCACCTGGCCAGCAACACATGAACAGGTGTTGGCTGCATCGAAGTTGGTACCAGACGAAATCGTACAGATGCTTACTGCTTCCGGAACCCCAACAGAAGCTCGGGCGAAAGTCGCTGAGTACATCAAGAACGGCACAACCTGCCCAATTCTGTATCCGCTCGGAGACGTGAAGGCCATGATTGACGCCTTCTCGGGTTGGGACCTCCCAACGGCCGGAAACTGAGCGACCCATGCGCGATGCGGTCATTGTCTCGGCGGTTCGATCACCAATCGGTCGGGCGTTCAAGGGTTCACTCACGTCGATCCGCCCCGACGACCTCGCTGCGCAGATGGTTCGAGCGGCCATGGCCCAAGTACCGTCGCTCGCCGGTTCTGACATTGAAGATCTTATGCTCGGCTGTGGAATGCCGGGCGGGGAACAGGGCTTCAACATGGCCAGGGTCGTCAGCACGCTCGCTGGGCTACCAAACACCCCCGGCACGACTGTCAACCGATACTGCGCATCTTCACTTCAAACGATTCGAATGGCTGCGCACGCTATTTGGGCCGACGAAGGAGACGCGTTTATTACGGCCGGTGTTGAATGCGTTAGCCGATTCGTCAAAGGAAACTCTGACTCACTTCCGCATACCACCAATCCGTTATTCGACGGCGCCGCCGTTCGATCAACGGCGCGATCGCGGCGCGATGCTCCGATATGGAGTCCACCTGAGGGCCTTCCCGATGTGTACATAGCAATGGGTCAGACCGCGGAAAATGTTGCCCAACTTGAAGGTGTGACTCGAAGCGAACTTGATCAGTATGCATATGACTCTCAGCGGCGAGCGGGTCGGGCAATCGAAACCGGGTTTTTCGAACGAGACATCACACCCGTCGTACTTCCCAACGGAACAGTGGTGGCGCGAGACGATGGCCCGAGACCAGACACCACCCTTGAAACACTCGGCAAACTCACACCCGTTTTTAAAGACGATGGAGTTGTGACGGCCGGGAATGCCTGCCCCTTGAACGACGGGGCGGCAGCGGTCATTGTTATGAGCGACTCGCGGGCCCGCGAACTTGGCATCGTCCCGATTGCTCGAATCATTGCCTCAGCGGTAACGGGTGTCGACCCCGAGATTATGGGGCTAGGGCCGATCGAAGCGTGCCGGAAGGCACTCCTGCGGGCTGGCATGTCGATTGACGATATTGATCTGGTCGAAATCAACGAGGCGTTCGCCGCGCAAGTTATTCCGTCAATGCGACACCTTAAAATCGATCACGACCGCCTGAATGTGCACGGCGGCGCGATCGCCCTCGGGCACCCCTTTGGCATGACCGGTGCCCGCATTATGACGACCCTGATCCATGGTTTGCAAGCCACCGATACCAATATCGGGATGGAAGCTATGTGCGTTGGCGGCGGTCAGGGTATGGCCATGATCATTGAGCGACTGGTTTAACTCAGGCCTTCACTTCAGGCTTTTCGCCCATTGTCGCGACCAGTTTTCGAGTGGCGTTAGTGCCTCAAAAAGTGAAAGACCGAATGGGGTCAGGTAATACTGACGCTCGGCGTTCTGGGTCGCCACGTTCGCATCGAGCAACTCGAGCAGCCTTTCGCGCAAAACCGCGGCTGACACGCCGGCGCATTCGACCATGAGTGCCCGAAACCCAATAGGCCCATTGCGAAGTTCCCATACGACCCTCAACATCCATCGGCGTCCAAATAGGTCGAGCGCAGCCATTAACGGCCGCCCCGTTGACGACCCTCGTACCGGTTTTCCTGGAAGTGGGGCTTTTGTCATTTACCTGTCCATTTGTGTTCTGTTTTCCAGAACACTACCCTTCGGAGTTGATTCGTTTTCCAGATCAAAGGTCAGTCAAATGATTCCAAGAATTCAACCGCTCACGCCGCCGTACCTACCCGAGGAGGCAACCCAACTCTCCAAAATGATGCCGCCCGGCGTCGAGCCGATTGGACTGTTCCGCACGTTTGCGCGGAACCTGCCGATGTCGAAGGCGATGGGGCCGTGGGGGGCATATGAACTTTCCCGACAACTTTCCATTTCGCTGCGCGATCGAGAAATCGTGATCAACCGTGTGTGTGCTCGCTGCAAATGTGAGTACGAATGGGGAGTGCATGTCGCATTCTTTGCAGCAAAGGCCCAGTTCAACGGTGCGCAAATTCGATCTCTCACCCACGGCTCGAGTACTGACCCCTGCTGGGAAACCGAAAGAGATCGAGTGCTCATTTCGATCGTTGATGAGCTGCACGACAGTTCTGACGTCACCGACACGCTCTGGGCTCAATCCGCTGCCATTTTTGCTGCTGATCAACTACTCGACGTATTGATGCTTACAGGTTGGTACCACGCAATCAGCTTCACCGCCCGCGCCGCAAGGGTCGAACTTGAGGTAGGAGCCCCCCGATTTTCCGACTACAACTCTGAACCATAAAAGCGCACTTAGCTACTTGGAGACAAAGAACGTAAGCGTGCGTATCTCAGAGAATTCGTCCCGGCCATGCTGCTGTATTTGGCTGCGGTTGGAACCACCTCGGCGATCGGTCGCGATACAACTCCGAAGAAGATTCTGTTTGTAACCGCAACCTTCATACCAATTCTTCTCGTCGTGACCGCGATCATCCGACACCTTCGACGAATCGACGAATCGACGAATACGAAAAGCTCATGACCTACCGAGCCATGTCGATCGGCTTTGGTCTGGCCATGGTGTCATCAGTCTTTCTCGCCCTGGCGAAATCGGCCGAACTCGACATCAATACCAACGTGGCTGCGTGGGCGCCCTTCATGATCGGCATGGCGACATGGGCGATCGTCGCCGCCCAACACGTTCGATCGTGATCTAGTCAGCTTCAATGAAGAATCATCTGAAGGAACTTCGTTTGGCGCGTGGTTGGTCGCAAGGCGCATTTGCCGACGAACTGAACGTGTCACGTCAAACCGTGAATGCCCTCGAAACAGGAACGATTCGACCCGAGCCTTCCCCTTGCGTTTCGAATCGGCAAACTCTTCGGGCTACCGATCAAGCAAATTTTCGAAAGCGACGAATAAATGCAAACTTCACCGATATTGCGCGGAAAGTGTCGATCTTGAGAGGTACAGATCAAGCCGCATGAGTGATCTCACCAGCAAACCACCCGCGTTGGTGTAGCTCTTGCTAGCAGAGTGCGAGATACTGAACGCATGTTGAAGTACACCGCCCCGTTGCGCGACATTCGGTTCTCCCTCGATCTTGTCGGGTTCGGTGACCTTGCTGCGCTTCCCGGCTTCGAACACGCCGATACCGATACCGTGATGGGCCTACTCGAAGAGTTCGGCCGATTGGTGAGCGACACTTGGGGCGAGACCAACGAACCCGGCGATCGCCACGGGCTCAACGTCGACCTAAAGGCCGGAACGATCGGCACCCCTCCCGGTTTTACTGAGGCGTACAAGGCATACGTAGACGGTGGTTGGGCATCGGTTCCTGCCGACGAAGCATACGGCGGCGGCAACTTCCCGCACTTAGCCGGTATTGCAATGAGTGAGCTCATTCAGTCGGCCAACATGGCGTTGGCGCTCTGCCCCATGTTGACCCAGGGGGCCATCGACGCACTCGGCCACTACGGGTCGGAAGCACAGAAAGAGAAGTACCTTCGCAAACTGGTCAGTGGCGAATGGACCGGAACGATGAACCTCACTGAATCGGAAGCGGGTAGCGATGTAGGCGCGCTTCGAACGAGAGCGGTTCAGGCCGCCGATGGAACGTGGCGAATCACCGGCCAGAAGATTTACATCACCTGGGGCGAACACGACATGACTGACAACATCGTGCACCTTGTGTTGGCCCGTGTCGACGGCGCACCTGCCGGAACCAAAGGTATTTCGTGTTTCATCGTCCCGAAGTTTCTCGTGGGTGATGATGGGGTTCTGGGGGCCAGAAATGACGTCAAGCTTGTCTCGACAGAACACAAGATGGGTATCCACGCCTCCCCGACCTGCGTACTCGCCTTTGGCGACGGCGGAGAAGGCGCAATCGGTGAACTCGTCGGTGAACTCAACGCAGGAATGCGAACGATGTTTATCATGATGAACAATGCACGCTTAGCGGTTGGCCAACAGGGTATAGCAATCGCAGAACGCAGCTACCAAGCGTCGGTAGCTCATGCCCTCACCCGGGTGCAGGGTCGCCCCATCAACGGATCTGCCACCGACCCAATTGTTGGTCATCCAGATGTGCGACGAATGTTGTTAACGATGCGAAGCCAAATCGAGGCAATGCGGCACCTGGTATTCCTCAACGCTAAGGCGATCGATGAAGCTCGCCACGGTGCCGATGCATCCGCACGAACGGCGGGTACCGAGCTGGCCGACCTTCTTACCCCACTCTCGAAGGCCTGGTGCACCGACCTCGGAAACGAACTCTGCTCGATCGGCGTACAAATTCATGGCGGGATGGGCTTCGTCGAAGATACTGGGGTCGCACAGCTTTATCGCGATGTTCGGATCGCGGCGATATACGAAGGAACCAATGCAATCCAGGCACTCGATTTATACGGGCGAAAACTTGGTCTTCGTTCAGGTGGAGTCATTGCTGACCTGATACACCGTATGCGTACTGACGCTTCTTCCCTTGCTTCAACCGCCGGGTTAGAGATACTGAGCGCACAGATTACTGATTCGATCGACACTATGGAACAACTCACAAAGTGGATGCTGAATGAGGGTCGCACAAACGCCATCGACGGAATGTCGGGGGCGACGCCGTATCTCAGGGTAGTAGCCACAGTAGTTGGAGGATGGCTAATGGGTCTGCAAGCAGCCCAAGCATCTGTGCAGGTTGTCACCGAACACAAGAGCGACCACGAGTACGCCCTGGCCAAGGTTGCAACAACCAAGTTTTATGCTGACCAGATCTTGCCGACCATACACGGGCTGGTTCGACAGGTCACCAGCGGATCGACAACATTGTTCAACGTTCCCGATTCGGCCCTCGCAAGCCGATAGATTCGGTCGCATGCTGGCCAAAGCGACACCGGAAGAAATCAATCGAATCGTTGGCGAACTGTACCCAAGCGCGTCGGGAACCTGCATTAAAACAGGGCCGACGTGGGCGGTTACTTCGATCAAGCCAGACCCCGCCACTCGGCGGCCCGGCAATATCATCAGCGGGCCTACGGTTTTTGCGATGGCGGATTGCGCCCTATGGTTCGCGCTGTTTGCAACGGTGGGTATCGAACCGATGGCACTCACCAGCGAACTGTCGATCCGATACCTTCGCCCGGCTCGCGGTGAAACGTTGTACGCCCGGGCCGACATTCACCACGCCGGAAAGCGTTCCGTCATTGGGTCGGTGAAGTGTTGGATCGATGACGCAGTTGACACCCCGGTTGCTGTCGCGCAAGGTACCTACGTTCGGCCAAGCGTTTCGTAAACCTTGATGACACGTACGGTTTACGTAGTCGGAAATCGTGAAGCACCACTGGCCCTTGCACACTTCAAGCAGGCCGGGTTCGAGGTACACCAACTCATTGCGTCGTCGAAGGCTCAAACCATCGCAACGGTGAAGCGGGTCATAGTCGAAAACGGTGCTGACCACATTGTTGCTATTGGTGGCGACGGAATCGTTCACGCCGTGGTCAATGCCGTTGCAGACCTTGGCCCTCACCTTGCAGGAAACATATCGATTGGAATCATCGCACTCGGAAGCGGAAATGACTTCGCACGGGCACTCGGCATACCTATTGACGATGAAGTTGCGGCGGCGAAAGTGGCCCTTTTACGGAGTACGCCCATCGACCTCCTCAACACCACTCACGGTTGGGTGGCCAGTGTCGCAACCTGCGGTTTCTCGGCTCGAGTGAACGCTCAAGCGAACCGAATGCGTTGGCCGAAGGGGCAATCGAAATACACCCTTGCGACCGTAAGATTAATAGGTACACTTAAGTCTGATCGCATCACGGTAAGTCTGGACACTGTTCCGTTGCCCGACAGGCAGTCTGGGAGTCTCGATGACCGCTATTCCTTCGTTTCAGATTGTTCGTTGGTTGCAATCGGGAACACTGCCTACTTTGGTGGCGGGATGAAGATCTGCCCCGAGGCAATTCCAACTGACGGCCACGCCGAGCTAGTACTTGTGAAAGCGACCGGCCGGCTCGAACTCTTGCGATATTTGCCAACAGTGTTTTCTGGGGCCCACATCACACACCCCAAAACGACCGTTTACCAAGCGAAAGCAATCACCCTAGAAGGGTCGACTGAGATTGTGCTGTGGGGTGATGGTGAGCCCCTCGGCCCCCTCCCCGTAACGATCAAGGTGATACCCAACGCAGTAAATGTCTGCCTGCCTGCGGGAACCGCGATACTTCAGTGGGCCCTCAGCGGAAAAGGCGTTCGATCACGTCGACGGTTCCGTACACCACCTCGATCAGAATCAACACAATGACGATCCACTCAAGCCGACGCGATTTGTGGGCTTCGTCTTCGTCAGAGAGCATTGAATAGGTGCGGTACATGACCTCTAGCTTGTGCTGCGTTGCGTCGGCAACCTCTTGCGCCCTGAATACGCGCATGGCACCCCGGTAAATCGCTGCATAGTAAAGGTCTTCGGTGACCTTGATCGCGGCACCGACTCGCTCAATCACTTCCGAAAAGGAAAGATGCTCGGTGAGTAGCTCGCGTCGTAACTCATCGTAGTTTCGACTCTTCGCCTTCTTGCCAGTTGAGCGACGCCCGGAAAGCTGTCTGTGCATACGATTAATACGATCGTCAAGTTGGCGGTCATAGTACGAAAGTTCGAGCACCTGAGCCAACGCGAACTCCAACAACGAGGTCGCATCCTCAGTTCCGTCGGGATCGTATACAAGCGCTTGGTCGTAACCAATCACTACGAGATCGTTCGTCGAATATGAATACGATGATCGAAGAAGTTCATCGCGTAGTTGCTTCGAAAATTCGTCTCGCTCGCCAAGCAACAGTGACGGAAGCGACGGGTGGGCCGCCACGGTTTCGGCAGCGACCGGGCTGTCGGACACAAACCCGCGAATGGCGTACACCGTGAGCGTTTCCTGAGAGTCATGAATCTTCGGGTTCTCTAACCCGGCTTGCATAGCGCCAACAGCAACTGACGCGTCTTCAATCATCCAGCGTTCAAGGTCAGCACGCATCTGCTCACCCTCCAGCTCGACCGACAAATCAGAAAGCTGATCAAAGGTAGTACCCGCCGGAATAGAAAGCCCCCAGACGATGGTCATGACACCAAAGTCGTATGCCTTTGCCACAACGCGCACCGGCCAGTCACGGTTACCAAAGTGCAGTACACGATCGCTCAACCCTGCCGAAACTGGCGGGTTCGTAAACACCACGCCGTCTCGTTGACGTTGAAGGCGAAGGCGAGCTACCCCGTCACCAGAACCACCGTGCGACCGCAGTACACGTTCGACCGTGACCAAATCAACCGTGTCGGCAACGTCAAACAACCGATACAGCAGTATTTGACCGGCCAAGACGGTCAATCCAGATTCATTGGCCGACTCGTCGATTTGCACACCTACACAGTAGGCGGAACCGTCGACTGAAACCGTTTACTTTGTGTACGTATAAAACCCGCGACCGGTTTTTCGACCGAGTAGGCCAGCTTCCACCATGCGACACAGCAGCGGAGGCGGAGCGTACAACTGTTCCTTGAACTCGGCATACAGGCTTTCCGCAACAGCCATGGTGGTATCCAAACCAATCAAATCGGCGAGACGCAATGGGCCCATTGGGTGCGCGCAACCTTCAACCATTCCGGCATCGATATCTTCGGTCGTCGCAAACCCCGATTCACTCATTCGTATCGCTTGCAAAATGTACGGAATCAATAACGCGTTCACGATGAACCCCGCTCGGTCTTTCGACCGAATCACTCGCTTACCCAACTCATTCGTAGCGAAATCGACGGCCTTCGACTCGGTGTCTTTTCCGGTGAGCAAGGACGTCACAATTTCAACGAGTTTCAGCACAGGCACTGGGTTGAAGAAATGTACACCTATGACCTGCTCGGGCCGTTGCGTCGCCATCGCTAACTTCATGATCGGGATCGACGAGGTATTCGAAGCCAACACCGCGTCGGGCAAAGTCACTACCTGATCGAGCCGACGAAACACATCGATCTTCGCAGCCTCATTTTCGACGATCGCCTCGACCACGAACTCTCGGTCGTTCAGTGCATCAAAGTCGTGAGTGACGGTGAGAAGCGACATCGCAGCGGCACGTTGCTCTTCACTCAGTTTTCCGGCAGATGTTGCCTTCAGGAGTGAACTTTCGACCCTGCTCAGCGCTCGCTCGGCCGACTGCGGATCGGATTCGATGATCACTGTATTTCGACCGGCGCGGGCACAGACCTCAGCGATTCCCGAACCCATTAGCCCACCACCGATTACACCCACTCGTTCAAATGCCATAGCGACACATTTTCATACTTTCGATTGAGTCGAAGCTGCCTAGGCTTGTTATGTGCCGAGTTTGCCCGTTTTGCGAACCACGTTCGCTACAGGGCGGATGCGTCAGTCCAAGCTGGCGATAGACCTCGGAACCGGAACCTTGACGTTTGTGGGGCTGTACTCATCAACGTAGAGATACCGCTTTCTTTCCGGCTGGCGGTGAGTTCCGTCCATGGGGTCAGTTTGGCAATTCGAAACCGGATGCCTCTGGTCGCGTATCTACTGGCCATGCTTCCGTACTTGGTTTGGGCTGACATCTCGATTTTCGATCTTGGCGACATTGCGTTGGTATTGACCGGTTATGCGCTCATCGGGTTTGTTCCGGTTGGCCTGGCGAAAGTACAACGACAATCACTCAATCAGGCTAGCGAGCTTGCGCTTCGCAATGCCGAGTTGGAACGTCTTCGAGCCATCGAGGTTGACCAAGCGGTATCGGCCGAACGCAACCGCATCGCTCGCGACCTTCATGATGTGGTTGCTCACCACATCAGTGCAATCGCGCTACGAGCGAGTGGTGCAGCGCGGCTGACGTCCACGACCACCTCCACGTCTATCTCCGACACCGAACAACAAACCATCGCCCGACAGGCAGTCTGGGAGGCACTCGACGTAATCAAATCGAGTTCAACTGATGCCCTTACCGCGATGCGTGCAATGGTCGGAGCATTACGAGCGCCAGACGATCGTGCCCCCTTGGGTTCCCAGCCCTCGCTAGGTGAACTCGATTCCCTCGTAGACCAAGCTCAGTGCAACGGTTTCAGTGTCGACCTACGCACCACCGGCAACGCCGAATCACTCGCTCCAACGCTTCAGGTGTGTCTCTATCGACTCATTCAGGAGTCGCTCACGAACGTCACCAAACACTCGAATGCACAGCACGTAAATATCACTATCGAATTGAACCACTCACGTGTCGAACTTTCGGTTTCAGACGACGGTCATCCGACCAAATCATCGCAGGTTGATCTGAGCAGCCAGAATCAAACTGGATACGGAATTCTTGGCATGAAAGAGCGCGTCGCTTTACTTGGCGGCGAACTGGTGGCCGGTCCAGGCAGGCAGGGTGGGTGGCAGGGTGGGTGGCAGGTGAAGGCAACGCTCGCTATTCAAACTATTGAGAAACCGATTGACAAATGAATTCGGCGACAGTAAATGTACTTATCATTCACGATCGAACTCACCTCTCGTCTTCGGCCAGATGTGGTGCTCATGGATATTCGTATGCCTCGACTCGACGGAATCGAAGCCACGCGAAAGCTGATGCACGACGACTCACTTGTCAAAAGCCGGCCATCCTTATGTTGACGACATTCGACCTCGACGATTACGTCTTCGGGGCACTTGAAGCAGGAGCGGTCGTACAGGCGAAATCGACAAACCGGGCCTCCGACAAACGCCTCGGCTCGCTGTCAGAACGCGAACGTGAAGCGTTGGTCTGTATGGCCGAGGGCCTGTCGAATGTGCAACTAGCCGAGCGTTTGTTCGTAAGCGAAGCAACGATAAAGACTCATGTTTCGAACGTTCTCACGAAGTTGCAACTTCACAGCAGGGGTGCAAGCGGTCATCTTCACCTATGAAAACGCCTTGGTTCGGCCAGGAGGATAAGACCCGACGGGTCTCGGGGCGGTACTGTGAACACTCCGCATCAACTCAGGAGTTTCGATGAAGGTTCAATTCACCATTGGCGACTATCTCGACCGGGCCGTGACTGTCTATGGCGACCGCGTCGCAGTGGTCGATGAACCCACCGGTCCCGCGTCGCTCGGGGCCTTCACCTGGGCCAGTTTCGGCAAACGGGTTCGCAACTTCGCACGAAAACTCGAAGAACTCGGCATCGAACCAGGCGAACGAGTCGCCATCGTGTCACCAAACTCTGGTCGTTTCCTCATTTCGTTTTGGGGAACCTCGCAGTATGGGCGAGTACTGGTTCCGGTTAACTTCCGCCTGAATCAAGAAGAAATCGGGTACATCATGAAGCACTCCGGTGCACGGGTGTTGCTGGTTGACCCCGACCAATACGAGGTGTGCAAAGACCTTCCGGTGGAACACATCGTCGTGCTCGACGGTGATGGTGACGCGGGCTGGTTTGATGAGATTGCGGCTGGCAGCACCGAGCCAACCCCATGGCAGGCCAACGAAGATGCCACCGCAACCATCAACTACACCTCAGGAACCACCGCCCGGCCGAAGGGCGTACAGATCACCCATCGAAATGCGTGGACGAACGCGGCAATCTTCGGTTGGCACACTTCTGTCAGTGATCGAGATGTCTACCTTCACACCCTTCCAATGTTCCATTGCAATGGCTGGGGTCAGGTGTACGCCGTTACCGGAATGGGCGGCACACATATTGTTCTGCGCAAAGTTGATGGCGAAGACATTCTCAGCCGGGTACAGCGCTACGGCGTCAACTTCATGTGCGGTGCACCAGCCGTCGTCTCGATGACCCTCGACGCGGCCGCCAAACGTCGAGAGTCATCACAACTTATTCCCGGACGACATTTGGTTCGTATCGTCGTGGCCGGAGCACCACCTCCTTCGAAGACCATCGAGCGAGTCGAGGTTGATTTGGGTTGGGAATTCATTCAAATTTATGGCCTTACTGAAACGTCACCGCTGCTTACCATTAACCGTAAGCGCGCTGAATGGGATGACCTTGATCCCGCAAGTCGGGCCAAACTACTTTCGCGAGCCGGGGTACCTGCCATCGGTGTCACGATGAAAATTAACGAAGACGGCGAACTACTCGCCCGCTCAAACCATGTCTTCGAAGGGTATTGGGAGCAGCCAGAAGAGTCAGCGAAAGCACTTCAAGACGGCTTCTTTCATACCGGTGACGGCGGCTACCTCGATGGCGCATACGTCGTCATCGCCGACCGCAAGAAAGACGTCATCATTTCGGGTGGTGAGAACGTTTCGTCAATTGAGGTTGAAGACTGCCTGTTTCAACATCCGGCGGTTGCCGAATGCGCAGTGATTGGCGTGCCAGACGAGAAGTGGGGCGAGACCATCAAGGCGCTTGTCGTATTGCGTCCGGGTATCGAAGCAACAGACCGCGAACTTATCGATTTCTGTCGCTCGAAAATGTCTCACTTCAAATGCCCAACCTCTATTGAGGTTCGAACCGAACTGGCCCGCACCGCCACCGGAAAGCTACAAAAGTTCAAACTTCGAGAGCCGTACTGGGCTGATCGCGAAAAGTCAATCAACTGACCGACCCTCAGACCACCCGTCGGGCGGGCGAACAGCTGCTTCAGATTTGGCCCGAGCATGCCGATATGTCGATGTGCCAGGTCAAACCTTTTCCGATCCAATCTCAGGCCAACGCGTAGTCACCCTGACCTGGGATATTGCTGAACGTGCGCTCGACGTTGACGCAGGCGGAACCCTGTTGACCAGGGTCACCGACATCGCCACCCTCTCAACATCGGGCATGGAGGGTTACACGGCGTCAGGCGAACACCTTCGCGTACGCAGACAGCCAGGTGCCAGCGGCTTCGACTTCTACGTCCAACGGAACGGTGAAACGCTGACGGCAAGTTTTGTCAACTTCGGAATGGCCGGTCCGTCGCTTGAAGGGCCAGCAATGGCCATGGACCACCAAAAGGTTGCACCTCGCGCCGACGGATTAGCGTTTGATGAACAGGGACGTCTTCGTCAACACGGCAAAATCGTTGACCAGTCATCGTTGACCAAATCACCGGGCCAACAAAAAGATGCTGTCCAGGCCATTGACCATGGGCGCAAATGGGTACTCGGTCTCATCGGCCTCAACGCCCTTTTCTCATTGTTTGGTACTGCACTGTTTGCCACCGTATTAAAAGCGGAAGCGTTTCCGGTGGCTGTCATGGGAATCATCTTCTTGATCGTGTTCGCGATCTATTCGATTCCACTCGTGTTGTCCTATTTTTTGGTTAAGGGGCCGCAACCAAAGAAATCGGGCTTCTTACTAGCCCAGATCTTCCTTTGGCTAACGTACGTCGGGAGCCCGCTGCTTGGCTGGTTCATAATCTACAAAGCGCACAAGGCGCTGGGTGGGGCACGACAAGCCTGTTCGTAAACCCTACGAAGTCACGAAGTTCACCAACTAGGTTGGCTCGCTCATGAGTTCAGCCACCATCGCCCGAATAGTACTCATCTTGGTGTTGGGCTCACTTGCCATCTGGTCGATTCGAACCGACCCCATTCCGAAAGCTGAACTCATTCGTCGGCTACCTCGGTGCATTGTCGGCTTGGCCTGTTTTGGTATTGGTATTGCATTCTTTTTCGCCTCGAACGTTGGCACCGGGCCGTGGGATGTGTTGCACGGTGGGCTCGCGGCCAAAACCGGCCTTCCGCCCGGCGTCATCATCAACATCGTTGGCATCGCCATCTTGCCGCTATGGATTCCGCTGAAGGAACGAGTTGGCCTCGGCACTGTTCTGAACGCCCTCGAAATTGGGTTGGTGCTTGATGTTGTTAAACCGAACCTGCATACCCCAAACAACATCGTCGCCCGTGTGTTGTTCGCCGTGATTGGCCTAGTCGTAATCGCGATTGGCTCGGGGCTCTACATTGGCTCGGGCCTTGGTGCCGGTCCGCGCGACGGAATCATGATGGGCCTTAAACGACTGGGGTTGTCGGTACGAGTAGCTCGGACCCTGGTCGAAATATTTACACTTGCTATTGGATGGCTGTTGGGCGGAAAAATCGGTTTCGGCACCATCCTCTTTTTGGTTGGAATCGGCCCGCTGGTGCAAATCACGCTGAAACGGTTCACCCTGCCACCAATCACGTCACCGATCACACTGCCGTCGAAATAGGGCTCATATTGTTCTTGCTTCACAGTTTGTAAAGAGCACCAGTAACGTAGGGTCATGACCGTCGCAACCCCGCGTACCCTTGAGGCCGCACTTTCCGCCTTGCGGGCCGAGCCAGAATCCCATTTGTTAGCAGGTGGAACCGATTTGATGGTGGAAGTCAATGCGGGCCACCGGAGGCCGTCAGCGGTCATCTCGCTGGGTCGGGTGGCGGAGTTACGAGGTGTCACCGTCGATGCTGCCCTACAGACGATGCGGATTGGGGCGGCCACCACCTATGCCAACTTCGCACGGCCCCCGATTAGTGATGTCCACCCTGCGCTTGCGGCTGCGGCCCGTACCGTTGGTTCGCCACAGATTCGAAATGCCGGAACCCTCGGTGGAAATGTCGGTACCGGATCACCCGCCGGCGACACTCTCCCGGTGCTCGCAGCCCTAGATGCTTCGATTGAACTTGTGAACATCAACGGCGAGGTACGTGTCGTGCCATGGCGTGAGTTTTTTGTTGGCGTAAAACGCACGACCCGTCACGCTAATGAAATCATCACCGCCGTCAGGCTTCCGCTACTCGACAGCCGACAGGACTACCTCAAGGTAGGTACCCGAAACGCCATGGTAATCAGTGTTGCTGGTGTTGCGCTCGTCGTTGACCTCGGCGGACGAAACGTTCGGGTGGGGCTTGGCTCGGTAGGGCCAATACCCCTTCGTGCCGAAGCAGCCGAAGCATGGGTAAGCGAACATATCGATTGGGATACCCAAACCGTTCCCGACCCTCGAACCTATGAGACCTTCGGGGCCATGGTTGCCGACGCATCGAAACCAATTGATGACCACCGTTCAACTGCCGACTACCGCCGACACGCCGTTGGCGTTATGGCCCAACGAGCACTTATGAGACTGATCTGACATGAATACCGAACTTCATTCTGAACTTGTTGCCTACACACTTTCCATCAACGGTACCGACCACACGGTTGATGCCGGTTGGCTCGGCGAGAGCCTGATGTACGTGCTGCGCGAACGTCTCGGTCTGCCGGGCGCCAAGAATGCGTGCTCGCAAGGCGAATGCGGGTCGTGTTCAGTACTTATCGACAGCGCCTTGGTGTGCTCGTGTCTTGTCATGGCGGCCAGTGCGGTTGACACAGAAATAACCACGGTAGAAGGCCTCATCGCTGACCCATCTACAGGCATGAGCGATGTACAAGCCGCCTTTGTTGCCGAAGGCGCAGTTCAATGCGGTTTCTGTACCCCTGGCCTTATCGTAAGTGTCCATGATTTACTCGATAGCAACCCCAATCCGACTGAGGTTGAAATTCGCGAAGCCATCAGCGGAAATCTGTGTCGCTGTACCGGATACGGACGGGTGCTTGAAGCGGTCCATACTGCCGTCAGTATCCGCAGTGGCTACAAGAACGGGGCAACGTGATGAACACGTCGACTGCGACAGGTACCACCGGCACCGGTATTGCCCAGTCAACCGGTGCACGCATTGGGGTTTCCGCGCCTCGACCTGACGGTATCGCCAAGGTAAAGGGTGAGTTTGAATTTTCATCAGACCTTTGGGCTGAAGGAATGTTGTGGGCCCACATTTTGCGCTCGCCCCATGCATCAGCACGCATAGTTTCCATCGACCTCAGCGCGGCGTGGAAAATCGTAGGGGTTCGATCAATCGTGCTACAAGATGATGTTCTTGGTGCACGCCAGTATGGCCTCGAACATCAAGATCAACCGGTCTTCGCTCATGACGTTGTGCGTTTCTACGGCGAACCAATTGCCGCCATTGCGGCTGATCATCCAGAAACCGCACGACGCGCCGCAGAGGCAATCGTGGTCGAGTACGAAGTCACCGAGCCGCTAATAGATGCGGAATTGGCGCTCACCGCCGACCCGATACACCCCGATGGAAACGTGTTCCGCCACCTCGTCATCCGACACGGCGATCAAGATGTTGTTGGCGAAGTCATCGTCGAAGGCACCTACGAAGTCGGTATGCAAGACCAGGCCTTTCTCGGGCCTGAATCTGGTCTCGCAATTCCGGGCGAGGGTGGGGACTCCATCGACCTCCACATCTCCACGCAATGGCTCCATTCCGATTTGTGGCAGGTTGCCGCAGCCTTGAACATGCCGGAAGACAACGTTCGGTTGCATCTCGCCGGCGTTGGTGGGGCCTTCGGGGCCCGCGAAGACGTAAGTATGCATATACATTTGTGCATGTTGGCCCTCAGAACAGGCCGACCGGTAAAAATCGTGTACTCACGGCTTGAAAGCTTTCTCGGTCACGTTCATCGTCATCCGGCAAAAATGTTTTACCGCCACCACGCCACCAAGGAAGGAAAATTGGTTCGGGTCGAGGCGCGGCTCATGTTCGACGGTGGGGCGTACATGTCGTCGTCTGGCGCCGTCATTGCGAACGCAGCCTGCTTTGCGACCGGCCCATACAATGTACCAAGCGCGCATATTGATGGTTGGGCGGTTCGAACCAACAATCCTTCATGCGGTGCCATGCGAGGGTTTGGGGCTGTACAAACCTGTTACGGCCACGAAAGCCAAATGGACAAACTCGCCGCAGCTTGCGGGCTCGACCCACTTGCGATACGGCAACTGAACGTCATCCGAACCGGTGACACGTGTATTACCGGTCAGGTTCTCGACGGCACGGCACCAACAAAAGAGATTCTCGACATGTTGGCTGCGGCACCGCTTCCCGCCGACACCAGAGCTTCTGACGAAATCATGTCGCGCCCGGGCGGGGCCGGACGAACTGCTGATCAACACCACGTCAAACGGGGCGTTGGGTATGCACTCGGTTGGAAAAACCTGATGTTCTCTGAGGGTTTCGATGACTACTCAACCGCATCGTGCACCATCACCAACGGGCAGGTTTCCGTCAAGTCTGCTTGCGCTGAAGTGGGCCAAGGTTTTGTAACCATCGCGCAGCAAATTGCCCGCACCGTTCTTGGGGTTGACGACATCACGCTTGAACCGGCAGATACCTTTATTGGTTCGGCGGGGTCAACATCGGCTTCTCGACAAACGTGGATGTCGGGCGGAGCAGTTAACGCCGCATGTGAAGCAGTACGTGACCGCCTGCTTGCCACCGCTTCGCAAAAGTGGGGTGTTACAACCGACGGTATCGAGCTTCGCAACGGACTCATACGTACACTTAACGGTGACCACGAGGAGTTACTCGCAGAATTCACAGCCGGTCAAACAGTCCATGAACTTCTTGAGTACCGGCACCGTCCAACGTTTCGTCTCGACGAAAACGGGCAGGGTGACGCTCACGTGAGTTGGGCCTTCTCGGCCCATCGTGCCGTTGTGGATGTTGATATCGATCTTGGGCTCATCAAGGTCGTCGATATTGCCACGACGCAAGACACCGGAACCATCTTGAATCCGTTACAGGTCATCGGACAGATCGAAGGCGGAACCGCACAGGGCGTTGGCCTCGCAGTGATGGAAGAAATCGTGCTGGCAAAGGGAAAAGTACGAAACCCGAGCTTCACCGACTATCTGATACCGACCGCACTCGACATGCCGAACGTGACCATCGCCGGTTTGTACACCGAACCAGAAACGGGTGCCCCGTTCGGGGCCAAAGGTGTCGGCGAACCACCGACTATTAGCTCAACCCCAGCCGTTGCGTCTGCGGTGCGAGCAGCAACGGGTCTTGACCTTCCGAGGGTACCCATCCGCCCTCAAGACATTGCGTTAGCCCGCCGGGGCTAGCTGCGTCACAACCATGTACTGCGCAG
This sequence comes from Acidimicrobiia bacterium, assembly GCA_031430595.1. Classification (GTDB taxonomy): domain Bacteria; phylum Actinomycetota; class Acidimicrobiia; order Acidimicrobiales; family JANYDT01; genus JANNBN01. Next base: position 28,445 of record JANPBU010000045.1, on the reverse strand, counting down.
AGTTTCCCTCAAGGTCGAGGGTTGCGCCGCGCAGTACCGGCTCAACTACTTACTGGTTAGCGGGCTTCGCCGAGGCGGGCACCGGTTGACGGATCGAAGAAGTGCAGATGGCCGGTATCGACGCCAATTGAAATGGTGTCGCCGGGACGAACCCTGGTTCGGGCATTGAAGCTGGCAACAAACGTTGCTGCATTGTCAGAACCAATGGCCTTCAAGTTTTCTTCGTCGTCTTGCTTTGCACCGTCAGAGAAGACCTGCTTGGCGTCGATACCGAAATGCACAATCACTTCAGAACCCAGGGCTTCGGTGATGTCAACACGAGCCTTCAGCGTACGGTCTGGGTCCATTCCGTTAACCATCAGCGCACCGTCTTCCATGTCTTCCGGTCGAACGCCGATCACGACGGTAAGACCCTCACGGGTCGCAGCGAGTTTGCGGGCCTTGACGGTTGCGCCGTCAATCTTGAGGCGGTTAGTACCAATTTCGACCCACAGGTCATCGGTTTCGCTTGAGAAGAGTTTGCCTTCGCAGAGGTTCATTGGGGGCGAACCAATAAAGCCAGCAACGAAGAGGTTCGCCGGGTTGTCATAGATGAACTGAGGGGTATCAACTTGTTGCAAGACGCCCTTCTTCATCACGGCAACACGGTGGCCCATCGTCATGGCCTCAACCTGGTCGTGGGTCACGTAAATCGTGGTGACACCAAGGCGCTGCTGAATTCGCGCAATTTCCGCTCTAGTCTGAACCCGCATTTTGGCGTCAAGGTTTGAGAGCGGTTCATCCATCAAGAACACCTGAGGATTACGAACAATGGCCCGGCCCATCGCAACGCGCTGACGTTGACCGCCGGAAAGCTGCTTCGGGCGACGATCAAGCAACTCGTCTAGACCCAGCATTTTTGCCGCGTCGTTGACCTTTTTAGCGATTTCTTCCTTAGGTTCTTTACGAAGCTTCAGGCCGAACCCAATGTTTTCAGCAACCGTCATATGCGGGTACAGGGCATACGACTGGAACACCATGGCAATGTCACGGTCTTTCGGTGGGGTTTCGTTCACCCGACGATCACCAATACGAAGTTCACCAGCGGTGATGTCTTCGAGGCCGGCGATCATTCGAAGGGCAGTTGTTTTGCCGCAACCAGACGGACCAACCAACACCAAAAATTCGCCATCTTTAACACTCAGGTTCAAGTCGATTACTGCTTCGAACCCGTTGTCATACTTCTTGAAGAGGCCTTCAAGTTCAACCGATGCCATGTGATCTCCCAGCGACTTAGCTCATCGTTCGTGACCGTCGCAGATGTGACGAACTACACACACCCTACCCGAAAGTAAGAAAAGTTTCTCAGCCCAACTGACCGAGAGCCAGACCGCCACTCACAAAAACTCAGAGTCGAGGGCTCACCAGTCATATATGACGTTTTAAGTAGACAATATACCCACTAACAGTCATAGTTGATGGGTAATGAAACTCACAGGTTCGCTCTCTGATGACGTAGTTCTCGCAGAACTCGGTGCCCGCCTCACCGAAGTTCGATTGTCTCAAAACTTTACGCAGGCGAGCCTGGCGGCTGAGGCAGGCATCTCGGTCAGCACATTGGCTCGGTTAGAAAACGGAGCCGTCGCAACACAGCTTTCCGGCCTACTTCGGGTGTGTCGAACTCTCGGATTACTTGAGCGTTTTGAGCTGCTGTTCCCCGAACCAGTGGCGGGGCCAATGGATGAACTTCGCGCCACTCGACGCCCGTCGACCAAGAAACGAGAAAGGGCGCGCACCCGATCAACGATTCGCAATCACCAACCATCATCATGGGCTTGGGGAGACGAATCATGACCCTCGCTGAGGTTCGACTTTGGGGTCGAACGATCGGGGCGGTGTCGGTTCAACCCAACGAACTCGTTGGCTCGTTTCAATATGACGCCGACTTTGCCCGCAGCCAAGTCCAAGTTTCGCCGATCGTCATGCCATTGACCACCTCCGTCTACCGGTTCCCACAACTCTCAACAGCCTCCTTTCATGGGCTTCCGGGACTAATTGCTGACTCGCTTCCCGACAAATTTGGTAACGCACTGATCGAAGCGTGGCTAGCTTCTCAAGGCCGATCCCCAGCGAGTTTTGATGCAGTTGAGCGACTTTGCTACACCGGCAATAGAGGGATGGGTGCACTGGAATTCGAGCCAGCCAGCAGACAACAAGACCTGAAATCCGAAGTGATTCATGTAGGCGAACTCGTTAAGCTCGCATCCCAAATTTTGTCGAACCGATCTGGCCTCTCACTCGGCTTTGCTGAAAACGATCGTTGTGATGCCCTCGGCGATATTTTGCGAGTTGGCACCTCCGCCGGCGGCGCCCGCGCCAAGGCCGTAATCGCTTGGAACGAGTCCACGCAGGAAATTCGCTCGGGTCAGACCGTTGTGGATGACGGATTTTCGCACTGGTTAATCAAATTCGACGGCGTCGCGTCGAATCGCGATCGCGAACTAGACGACCCGCTCGGATTCGGCACGATTGAGTATGCGTACTTTGCAATGGCTACCGCAGCAGGTATCCGCATGAGCGAATGCCGGTTGCTTGATGAGGGTCCGCGGCGGCACTTTCTGACGAAACGATTTGATCGCGATTTTCAAGGTGCCAAAGTACACATGCAGTCGCTTGCTGCTCTAAACCATTTTGATTTCAATCTGGCTGGTGCCTACTCATATGAGCAGGCCTTTGCGACCATACGTACGCTTGGTATTGGTATCAAAGCAACCGAAGAACAGTTCAGGCGAATGGTGTTCAATATTCTCGCGAGAAACCAAGACGATCACGTGAAAAACATTGCCTTTCTTATGAACAAGCAGGGAAAGTGGGCGTTGTCTCCTGCATTCGATGTCACCTACAGCTTCAATCCTGCTGGCGACTGGACGTCACGCCATCAAATGACGATCAACGGTAAACGCGCCAACTTCACCCTTGATGATCTTCGAGTTTGTGCACGGACAGCATCGATCAAACGTGGTCGTGTGGAAACAATTTACGAGGAGGTTCGTCACGCTGTGCAACGATGGCCTGACTTTGCAGCAAAGGCCGGCGTCTCGGCTAAATGGGCCGACGAGATTGCGGGCAACCTACAAACTCATTTGACCAATAATTGAGCTACCCGAAAGTTTTACGCGGCAGCCGCCCAGGAATTTGGCTTGAACGCAGCATCAACTGGCGTCCGTGCAATGTGATTGCAATAGTTCGACATGACTTTCAGACTGGTGCCAAGAATTACTTCTAGAACTGTCTGTTCCGTATAGCCAGCAGCAAGAAACGCTTCGAGCTGTTCGTTAGTTGGCCACCCGCGCGACTCATTGATAATCGCCGAAAAGGTTCGCAACGCTTCAAGTTTTGCATCGTTGATTGATGTTCCGCTACGCAACGACTCGATGACGTCATTCGCAACGTTGGCTCCTTGCGAGATGGTTGTGTGAGCAGCCATGCAATACCCGCAACCATTCAACCGATTGTTGGTCATCAAAATGATTTGTCGCTCCGTTTCCGTCAAATTCGTCTTGTTGAAAATTCCAGACAGTGTCATTAGCCCTCAAGCAGTGCCGGGGCTTGCGCCATCGTTCCCAAGAGGTTGGGAATGAAGGAATTCGCCTGCCGAGCCGCTTCCAAGAGAGTATGAGTTGCGAAGTGAGACATTGGTGATCCTTTTTTCATCCGGTACGGTTTGTACCGATCGGTCCACACCTTACCTCATTGTCTGAACCGATCAGTACAGACACTCTCTCGCCAGTTCCGTCAGAGCAAATGCTCTAATTGGCGATGCACCATTCCACGGGCAGCCTGAAGGCTTGTTGGCGTCATCGCTCCTCGTCCCAAAACCCGCAGCCCAACAAACTGCGACAGCAACCACTGGGCAGTTTCGGTGCTGTCAAGGTCACGAGAAACGTCGCCCCGAGCCTTACCCCGTTCGAGTAACCCAGCAAAGAACTCTTCGATGTCAAGCAATCCGGCCGCAACAAAGGCTTGGGTCTCAGCAGAATGTTCACGAAATTCAAACGCAGTGTTGATTAAAAGGCATCCCTTCGTGTCTCTATCAAGGCTGCTTTCGTCGATAACACGGTCAAACATCAGACGAATCGCTTCAATCGGATCTTCCAACTCTTGAAGTTTGCTCAACATGGCATGGCGAACCTCAGTGTCGTACTTCAACAGCGCCCGCATGAACAAGTCTTTCTTGCTGCCGAAGGCGTTGTACAGACTGCTTTTGTTGATCTGCATTGCCGCGGTTAAGTCGTTCAGCGATGCCCCTTCGTACCCCTTGGCCCAAAAAACGGCCATGGCGAGATCGATTGCGTCTTCCTCGTCAAAGTCTTTAGCCCAAGGCATCAGTAAAACCTCTTAGTCTCGAAAGTGCCGACCGGCTCGATCGTAGTTTCAGAGGTACTCGTGACACGAAAGGGGTCTCTTTACCCAACTCGGCCAGCGCCGAGATAATCACGCCTCCATGCAGACCGAATGCGAACCTTCGCGCCACGATGCGGCGCCTCGATCATCAGACCATCACCGAGGTACATGCCAACGTGATGAATGGGTCGCCCAGGTTTAGCAAAAAACAACAGATCGCCAGGCTGCAGTTGGTCTCTCGAAACCCGTCTGGTCGCACTGTATTGAGCCCGTGAAACCCGTGGAAGCGCCGTTCCCGCAGCCCGCCACGAATAGAGCATTAAGCCGGAACAATCGAACGTAAAGGCACCCGAGGCCCCCCATACATAACTTTTGCCGAGCTGAGCTTTCGCGGTTGCAATAGCTGTGGCCGCACCCGGACTCGTGGGAACGGCTGAACTCTCGCCTGCCGCTGCGGCCAACTCGGCATCGCTTTCACCAGCCTCCGGGTCTGCGGGATCGGCGTTCCGTTGCCCGACAGGCGATTTGAGAATCTGCTTTTTCTTCCCGGAGGATTTGGGTTCGGCCAAGCCAGGTCGACGACCCTTGGACGCGAGAGAGGCGGCTTCCTCCTTTGCTCGAGCAATCCGCCGACGCTCGAGTTCGGCCAACGCAGCAGCCTTACGTTTCTTTTCAGCGCTACGAGCCCGCGCTGCCTCTTCGTCTTGACGCTGTTTTTCTTCGACCACGAGTAGCTGAGCAACCTCAGACTCAACCTGCGACAGCAACGTCTCTTCTTCAACAGACAACTGTTCGGCCTTAGCCAACGAATCTTTGGCGCGCTTACGTTCAGCCGCGGCTCGCTTTGCAACTTCCGCTGCTCGACCACGATCGCGGTCACGATCTTGTTTTGCCGCAGACAACGCATCAACGGTGTCGTTCACGCGACCCCGGGAAAGTGACAGGTACATGGTTCGCCGCGAGTTGTCTTGTAGCGACAGCCCCACGTCAACGCTTCGTGTTTGGCCGGCCACATACCTACGGCGCACTCCCTCAACCGCAATCGCGAGTTGACGATCGTAAGCAGCTGAGGTATCTGCTGCGAGCTCTTTGGCATCCTTCGATTCGTTCAGCGCTTCACTAAGGTTTACCTGTGCTTGATTGGCATCTTCGGCGAGCGCGCTCATCTGGTCGTACAGGTCGTCGAGCCGATTTTGAATACGCTGAGCTTCTTTGCGTTTCGATGAACTGGTGGCAGCTTTCGGCCTTTTGGGTTTCGACGAAGCAGCGAGAGCAGTGTGGTTGCATCCAGACACTGAGAGAACCACCATGACGACGGCGATGCGACGGCCATTGTTTCGCAGTCGTTTGCCCATCAGAGCATTCTAAGCCAAGTTACAAATTGACCAGTTTGGGGCTTCTCGGCCACGCGCCTTTGCGCCTCGCTGTGGTTGGCGAAGCGTTTCGGGGTTGCGAGCTAGGCGGCGCTGGTGGTTGGGGCGGGTGGTGAGTTGATGGTGTTGCCGTTTGGCCATTCGATGGTGAGCGTGAGACCGTCATTGGCCCAGCTGAGTTTAAGTTGGCGTTTGTGTACTTGGCGGTGATGGAACCTGCGCAGTGTGACGAGGTTATCGACGTCGTGCAACCCACCGTTTTCGCGGTACCGGATGTGGTGGATTTCGGTCCACCGGCCCGGCCTACCGCATCCGGCGTACCGACAACACAGGTCTCGGGCTGCAACAGCGCGCCGGTTACGTACCGGAACATCAGATGACGGGGTACCAACATCGAAGGGTTTCCCGGACGTGTTGAGCCAAACCGCGGTCACGGTCGCATCGCAGCACATCATGTCACGACTAATTTTTGACAAAAAGAATAACTGGGGCGTGTATGCCAACCCGGTCGACGCCTCGATATGTACCGTTACGTTTGGCCGTTCACCACCCACTATCGGCCGATCGGAACGTGTTAGCGATTCGGCACACACATCAACGAGAGCGTCATGGCGTCGCTGCGTCAACGTTCGCACGTCACCGGGTGAGGGTTTTGGTAGTGCTGCTTCGATTGCCGCCCGAACTGTTTCACCCGACAAAGGATCAAGCAAACCCGCCAGCCGCCACATCCCGTCAGAAAGCTCACTCAGGCTCAGTGTGCGTTTCGGTATGAGGCGCTCATCACCTGCGGCCGGGTCGTTGAGTTCGTCGTCACACAACGCCGCCCAATGATTCATGAAGTGACTGAACTGCAATACCGACAATGCTGTCGCCGACGTAACAATCACATCCTGGTGCTTCTTAGCGAGTTCTTCGCGTTCCGATGTGACAGCACCAGCAACAGCCTTTAGATGGCCGATACCAACATGACCTGAACACAGAGCCATTGAGAACTGTGGCAACAACCGAAGGACGTTGTTGTGGTTACGGCGAACCAACCCCTCAGATTGGCGGGAGTGAGTATTCGCAGCCAAAAACGACCCCAGATCGGTACAACCATGCTGCGCAAAATCGCGATTCTCGGCAAACACCCCAGCCACCCGAGTACACGCTGTCTCAGCCAAATCAACCAGCCTGCGAGCCGCCACAACCAACTCGCCATCAACACCTACATCACCACTCGCGAGCCCAACCAACACAGCATCAACCGACCGCAGAGCCGAAAACATATGTTCACCAAGAGTTAGTTCCGACCCCATAACCAACCCTACCATCTGACCGAACATATGTTCGTAAACCAAGTTAGGGATTTGTTAAGAATTCCCTCCCGGTGTCAACTGGTGAGTGGCATCCCCAACAGTTTGCTTTGTCGGATCAGGCTGTTGTGGTCGATTCAACGAGCCCTTGGTGTTTGGTATTTCGAGCAGATTCCGGAAAACAACGCAGGATTACTCAGGGAGCTAATGCGGCTGAAACAACAAACGCATCCCCCTTTCCTACGCAAACCTCACTGCGAGTTCGGCTTCTATGACGTTGCTACAGAAGTCGGGTGAGAGGACCGGGCGTGGTTTAAACCATCGCACTTTGACCGTTACTGACAGCGAGCCGAACTATCCCATCTTCAACTGCGGTGAGAGATCCGCCGATGCCGATAATCACATTTCTATTGAAGCGAGGGGCGACTAATTAATGATCCTTTGGGCGAACCTCTTCGGCACCGAACCATGGGACTAGTGGGGCAGGGATCTTCACTGAACCATCTGCTTGCTGATGATTTTCGAGAATGACCACGATCATGCGGGCCATGGCACAAAGGGTTCCGTTTAGGGTCGCGATCGGCCGGGTACCGTTCGCGTCTTTCATCCGAATACCGAGTCGGCGGGCTTGAAAATCGGTACAGTTCGAAGTCGAGGTCACTTCTCGGTACGTTTGCTGGCTCGGTACCCACGCTTCGCAATCAAACTTACGAGCAGCGCTAGCGCCAAGATCGCCCGATGCAACATCGATCACCCTGAACGGAATGTCGAGCGACGTCAAGAATTCCTTTTCCCACGACAGCAATCGTAAGTGCTCTTCATGGGCATCTTCGGGGTCACAATACGAGAACATTTCAACTTTGTCGAACTGATGTACACGGATGATTCCACGAGTGTCTTTTCCGTAACTACCAGCTTCTCGCCTAAAACAAGATGAAAAGCCCGCATACCTTTTTGGAAGGGTCGCACCATCAAGAATTTCATTCATGTGGTAGCCGGCGAGCGGTACCTCTGAGGTGCCGACAAGATACAAATCATCTTCGGCCAGGCGGTACACCTCGGCGGAATGTTCACCAAGAAACCCGGTACCTTCCATGGCCTCGGGTTTTACCAGCACAGGGGTAATCATCGGAATAAACCCGTGCGACACCGCAAGGCGGATCGCGTGTTGCATCAACGCCAGCTCCAACAACGCACCAGGCCCGGTGAGGTAATAGAAGCGGGCACCGCTGACCTTCGCGCCACGTTCGGTATCGATAGCCCCAAGAGATTCGCCAAGCTCAAGATGGTCTTTCACCGGAAAATTAAACACACGAGGGGTTCCAACAGTTTCGATAAGCGCGAAGTCGGCCTCGCCACCAACGGGGGCACCGGCTTCAAGAAGGTTTTCGATACCAAGCTGAATTCGTTTGACCTCGGCTTCGGCTTCGTTGCTCGCAACCTCGGCAACTTTCACGTCGCCGGAAAGAACAGCCGCACGCGCCAGCATGGTCTGCTTATCGTCTCCAATTGCCTTGGCAATTTCTTTGCCAAGAGTTTTTTGCTCGTTACGAAGCCCGTCGAAGCGTGACGACGTGCTGCGCTTCAGTTCATCGGCCGTGAGTAAGGCATCGACCAGGGCCGGGTTTGCACCACGGTCACGCTGGCTCTGACGCACTCGCTCGGGGTCTTCACGAAGCACACGTAGATCAATCACGTCACTCAGGCTAGTGGGAACTACTTCGAGCACTCGGCGTAGATTATGTGAGTGCCAGTTCTCGACCAGGGTCATGCAGCAATCGAAGTGACCGATCTGGTGATCGAGTATCCAGCTAACACCCCATCAAAGGCTGCCAAACGTGCAGTGGCCGGTGTGAGCTTCACTGTAGAACCGGGCTCGATTCTTGCGCTACTCGGCCCGAACGGTGCCGGAAAGACCAGCACGATCGAAACGCTTGGCGGTCACAAACAGCCGACAACCGGCACCGTACGGGTGCTTGGCTTGAACCCACGAACCGAGATGAAAGCGCTAGCCCCGCACCTCGGCGTGATGCTGCAACAAAACGGGGTCTACCTCACCATGACGCCCATCAAAGTGCTTCGCCTGTTTGCGTCATACTACGAAGATCATGCGCACCGGGCCGAAGACGTACTGACCAACGTCGGCCTCGATGGCGTTGCAAATACCCCGTGGCGCAGACTTTCCGGAGGTGAACAACAGCGCCTGTCGCTGGGCATGGCGCTTGTTGGCCGTCCGAAAGTGGTTTTTCTCGACGAGCCAACTGCAGGGATGGACGTTTCGGCGCGGCAGACCCTGTGGAAGGTCATTCGCGATTTGAAAAATGAGGGTTCGACCGTTTTACTGACTACCCACTACCTAGAAGAGGCGGAACGTCTCGCTGATCGGGTCGTCATCATCGACCATGGCCAAGTGGTCGCCAATGATACGCCAGAAGGGTTGCGAACCGCTGGTACCAAGGACATACGGTTCACTGCATCGGCCGGCCTTGATGTGATGGCGATGGCAACTGCGCTAAACGGAAGCGTGACCGAAGTAGTTCCCGGTGAGTACCTTGCCAGTGTTCCACCTTCACCAGCGAACGTAGCTGCGCTTACGAGTTGGTTAGCCCAACGCAACGTATCGCTCGGTGACCTCAGGGCCGGACGTCAACGACTTGAAGATGTTTTTCTGCAACTGACGGCATCTGAAACTTCCCCGAACACCGTTCAAAAAGCACGACGAGGGCGACGAGCATGAAAGTATTCCTCGCACAACTCCGAGCAGAACTCGACATGACGTTACGTCGCGGTGAATCATTGTTACTCACTATCGGAATCCCGGCCGCTTTACTGGTTTTCTTTTCACTTGTGAAGGTGATTGATACGGGTATAGATGAACCGGTCGACTACCTCGCACCCTCAACACTGGCCCTCGCAATCATGTCGATGGCTATGGTCGGGACCGCCATTGCAACGGCCTTCGAACGCGAGTACCTGGTACTCAAACGCCTGGGCACTACCCCGTTAGGCCGCGGTCGTTTTCTTGGGGCAAAGATCGCCAGCGTCATGGTCGTTGAACTACTTCAGGTGGTTCTCTTAGCGGCTCTTGGATACGCGCTCGGTTGGCGCCCCGTCGCATCGGGCTGGCCAATCGTGATCGTTGCAGCGCTTCTCGGAACCGCTGCGTTTGCCGGGCTCGGTTTACTTATGGCCGGAACCCTCAAGGCCACCATCGTGCTCGCTGGGGCCAACGCCCTGTACATCGTGTTGTTACTCGTCAGCGGCCTTGTTGTTCCGCTAAGTCGCTTTCCCAATACGTTTCGAACCGTCGTTCGATTGCTACCTTCAACGGCCCTGGCCGAGATTATTCGTGGTGCGTTGAGCGTCGGGTCATCGATCCCAAGCCAAGCCTGGATAGTGTTGACCGTGTGGGCGATTGGTTCTGTTTTGGCAGCCAAAACGCTCTTCAGGTGGGAGTAACACTGTGACACTCTCGCGACGTCAATTTTTGATACTCAGCACACTTAGCCTACCTACGCTTACGACCCTTGCAGCCTGCGGTAAAGCCAACCGAGTCGCACTCTCTTCGGAAGTGGCGAGTTTCGATCTAGTTGCCGGCGAAATACCGCGGCTCATGGTTGGAGTAAGTGACAAAGACGGCAACGTTGTGACCGGAGGTTCGGTCACGTTTCGACTGCGCAGCACCAGTTATGGGGTCGACGGCACGTGGTCATCGGAGGTGCCAGCACAATATCTTGAGATACCCGGACGGCCCCCTTCCCAACGGTCAACACCAACCCTTGGACCCCCATCAGAAGGTGTTGGGGTGTACTCGACAGGTCCGGTCACCATTCCCGCACCCGGATTCTGGGAAGTAGAAGTCAATGCAGGGAAGCTTGGAACAACAACAACGGCCTTCCTCGCCCAGGAAACAGCGATGGCAGCGAGCGTCGGACAGCGCGCTCCGCTCACCCAAAACCCGACAATCAATACACCCGGAATTGGCGCCGCCCAGTTGGACTCGTCGGCCGCGGGCACGACAGCAGCACTATCTGACCTTCCGTATCCCATACTTCATCAACACGAAATCGCCCAATCGATCGCCGCCGGCCGACCCCTCGTGATTGCGGTGGTTACACCGGCATACTGCACGTCAAAGTTTTGCGGACCACTCCGAGACGAGATCGCAAAACTGGCATCGCGCCGCAGCGGGGTCGCGGACTTTGTGCACCTAGAGGTCTACGACAACGATCGGGGACAGGTTTCGAAATGGGCATCGGAATGGATCGCATCGAAAGACTCGCCAAACGACGCTAACGAGCCCTGGCTATTCATTGTCAACGCGCAAGGCGTAATCACCCACCGATGGGACAACGTTGTACCGATGAGCGAAGTCGACGCCGCGCTCGATCAGTTGTAGGACAACTTACGTTGCCGGGGTGTTTGGTGCCGGTGTGTTTGGTGCCGGAGTATTCGGGGCCCGATCGAGTCGATCGAACTCGGCTTGAACGCGGTCCCAGGTCAACGTGCCGCTTCCAAGCGAGTCAGGGATTGGCTTGAGATTGTCGTTCGCCAATCCGGCCTCACTGTCTTTCCACCACGTGTAGAAGAGGTAACCGACAATGCCCCAAATGTAAGTTCCGGCACCAAGCTTCATACCGACAGCAGCCCATTGTTGATCGGCCACGGCATCAAAGCCCGAAATGAGTCGGGGCGCATTTGCATAATGTGCGTACATAGGGGTTTGCGCAAAGGTCAGAAACGACGCCGGCACAGTCGGAACGATGGATTGGGCGAACAGGTACAGCATCTTCGTTGGAGTTTTGAACTTCGGTAATAGCGAGGTTCGATTGATCACCGGAACCCACATAAAGATCCCAGAAACGAACAGCACCGCATGCACTGTGAAGTGGAACAACCCGTTGCTCGTCGCGAGTTCGACAACCGCAGGCATATGGGTTGCAACCACTAGGCCATTGAATACGATCAGCGACACAATCGGCTTCGAGAAAAACCTCGAGATGACCAGCACGGGTCGCTTCGAAAGCAGCCATTTCCACATCCAGTCGGGGGCACCCAACAGGAAACATGCAGGTGCAATCAGCGTGAACACCGTGTGCTGCAGCATGTGCACCAAAAAAAGGTACTTTTCGCTGATGTCGTGGATCGGGTATTCAGAGAAGACCCACGTCCAGACCACACCGGCAACCAGCCACTGCTTTTGCCGACGTGAAACAACAGCCTGACCCTCTTCAACGAGTCTTGGGCCGACCTTGGTGATCGACCACCACAAAAACGTGATGACACCGCCCATAACGAGCCAGACGCTCGGTTCTACCTTCCAGGGCAGGCTCGCAACCGCCGAACCAACGGCACCCTGCACACCTAGGATCGTGCTCGTAAACATCATGATCTTATCCTGAACCCTTGAGCTGGGAAAGCGGTAGCTGACCCGTTGAGGCCTACGTCACATTGCTATTCAGTGAGCAACGGCGTGATCAGGTTCCCCAAGATCATGATCGGGATGGTCGTGGTCAGCATGATCGTGATCGGCATGGTCGGTTTTCGCTGGACCCTTTTTGAACGCGAGTGCAATCCCAACTAACGCAAACACGAGGTACGCAACCCAAGGAACCCATGTCTTAAATACTCCGAACGCAGTAAGCGTCGCAAGATACGCAAATCCGGCCAGTGCTGCGCCAACAACGAACATACGGCGAAAAATTGGGTTGTCAGTCTTAAGGTGCATAAAGAACGCAGCAACGATGACGAACTTGATAAATGACAACACGAGTAACGCCCAGGTGTTCGCAGCGGCCGAGATGTCACCGTTCTTTTCGACGGAGTACAGCACCACTTCAACTGCCGTGATCACGGCCAAGCCAAACCCGACACCTATGTACTGCTTATCGTGGGCCGACAAGGCTGGCCCAACGTATTCCTCTTCTTTGACTTGGACGTTCGCCATGATTCGATGATCCTTACTTGATGAGGTAAACGACAGTAAAGATGACAATCCAGATGACGTCAACAAAATGCCAGTACAAACCGACGATCTCAACAGCTTCGGCATTGTACTTGTTGATCTTGCCTTTCCAACTGAGGAAAGCAGTCGCCAACAACATCAGAATTCCAAGCGTGACGTGGACACCATGGAAGCCAGTCAACACATAGAAGCTTGAGCCAAACAGGTTGGTCTTCATGGTCAGACCTTTGCCAACAAAGTCGGTGAACTCGTAAATCTGACCACCTATGAACGTTGAACCAAGCAACGCCGTCGAGATCAACCAAATACGACCACGACGATTGTCACCACGCTGAATGGCCGACAAAGCCAGCACCATCGTGAGCGAACTCATCAGCAAGATAAACGACGAGGCTGACGTAAACGGAATGTTGTACACATCTTTAGGGTACGGACCGTTGATCGACTTACCGCGATAGTTCAGGTACGTGGCGATAAGTGCACCGAACAACAGGCATTCTGACCCGAGGAACGTCCACATACCGAGCTTCTCGTTCGAGACCCCGGTAGCGGTCACATGATGGGCTTCAGTACTCATCAATGGTCCCCACTCGTCAATTCGCCAGCAGTGCCGACGGCGAGAGCGCCACTCATCGGCAACGCAAGATCGTCTTCTTCATGTGGTGCTGCACTCGGCTCGATAGCCCAACCCATAATCGCACATACGATTGAAGCTGCACCAACAATGAGCAGTGGAATTGCCTTATACAGAGCACCGTAGGCGGTGACGAACAGCGCAAACCCGAGGATGAGCGGCCAGTACGAAGGCGACGGCATATGAATTGACTTCGGGTCAACGTACTCGTGATGCAACACCTGATCGGCGGTTGCGACCCGCTTCATGCGGTGGGTATCAGGGTCGGTTGCATACTTACGATGCCAAAACTCGTCGACCGAATGAACCACTGGAATGATGTCAAAGTTATGTGGCTTCGGTGGATTGTCGGTCATCCACTCGATGGTCCGGGCATCCCACGGATCGGAGGGTACGGCAACCTTTGGAGCACGATGAGTTCGAATCACGTTGGCAAAGAACACCAGCATAGAAACGGCAATGACAAACGAACCGATCGTTTCGACCAGGTTCCAGAAATCGAAGCCCATCCCGGCGTCGTAACGATAGATACGACGGGGCTGGCCCATCAGGCCCACGAAGTGCATGGGGCCGAACGTGAGATGGGTTCCGAGGAAAATTAGGAACCAATGAATCTTGCCAAGCTTCTCGTCGAGAAGCCGACCGAAGATCTTTGGCCACCAGTAATAAATACCTGAGAAGAGACCCATGATCGCCCCACCGAAGAGCACATAGTGGAAGTGGGCGACGATGTAATAAGTGTCGGTTTGTTGCGTGTCGGAGGCGACGATCGAGTGGGTTACGCCAGACAGACCGCCGATAAGGAACGTCAAGATAAACCCGACACTAAACAGCATGGCAGTCGTGAACTTGATGGCACCTCCCCAAATCGTTCCGACCCAGTTGAAAATCTTTACACCAGTCGGCACGGCGATGAACATGGTGCTGACACCGAAGGCTGCGGTCGCTGTGGTTCCGAGACCAACAGCGAACATATGGTGAGCCCAGACACCCCAACCCATGAAACCAATGGCGATACCCGAGAAAACAACGACCGGGTAGCCAAAGAGTGGTTTGCGCGCGAAGGTAGGTAGCACCTCAGAAACAATGCCCATGGCTGGCAAAATTAATATGTACACCTCGGGGTGACCGAAAAGCCAAAATAAGTGCTGCCAAAGAATCGGGTCGCCACCCTGAGACACGTTGAAGAAGTTCGCGCCCCACGACCGGTCGAAAGTCAGCAGGAATAGCGCCACCGTGATGATCGGCATGGCAAACAACATCAAGAAGCTCGCAACAAGCGTCATCCATGCGAACACCGGCATACGCATGAACGACATACCTGGCGCTCGCATATTAAACGTGGTGACAATGAAGTTCACCGCCGAAACAGTTGAACCAATACCCAAAATCTGGAGTCCGAGAATCCAAAAGTCAATGCCGTGACCTGGCGAGTAAGTAGTCGAGGTGTTTGGTGCGTACCCAAACCAGCCACCGTTTGGAAAACCACCAAGGAAATAACTGGAATACAGGAAGATGCCACCGAAAAAGTACGCCCACCACGAGAAGGCGTTCATTCGGGGGAATGCCACGTCACGTGCCCCGATTTGAAGCGGAAGAAAGTAGTTGAAGAACGCAGCCGACATCGGCATCACGACGAGGAACACCATCGTGGTTGCATGCATCGTAAATGCAGCGTTGTACGTATCAGCACCAAGAACCGAGTTATTCGGGACGGCCAACTGCAAGCGAATGAACAACGCTTCGACGCCGCCGATGACAAACCAAATCATCGACGCGACGCCGTACATAATGCCAAGACGCTTGTGATCGACGGTCGTTATCCACGAGAGAATTCCTCGTTCGGATTCGAGCGGACGACGGAGTAGACCAGTGTCAACCACGCTGATCGGCCGATCGTCGGCTCCGGCTGGGATTGATGGTTCAAGAACAATTGCCATGTCAAACTCCGCAGTTCGTGTCGTTCTGCACTAGGGGGAAAAATGATTCGAGGGAAAAGAAGATGTTCACGTGATTACTTCAGGGTCACGTTAAGGACTTGATGTATGCGACGAGGGCTGTGATCTCGTCGTCTTTCAGCGACCGGATAACCATCAACGAGCCAGGTTTGAACTCTTGAGGGTTTCGTAACCAAGCCGTGAGATTTTTCTCGTCAAGTGGAGCAATGGCCCCAGCGAAATGCTTTCGGCTACCAATGTGGGTCAAGTTTGGACCGATCTTCCCAGCGTCGACCGTAGGGTCCCACCCCTTCGACGAATTTTGGTAGTGGCAAGACGAACAAGCACCTGAACCGTTAAAAAGCTGTTCACCCTGATACACCAGCTGTTCCTTTTCGGTCAGCGACGCCAGGTTCACGGTACCATCCGCAAGTTTCGTCGGAACCTTTGCCAACTTTACGGGGCCCATCTGTTCGGCCTTCCATTTGGCAAAATCAGCCTTCGTTTGAACTACCACTTTGAACCGCATATTGGCGTGCGAGGTTCCGCAGAATTCAGCACACTGCCCGTACAGGAAGTAGGGCTTACCTGGCTTAGCCAGCCCCACATCGGCTTTGATGTTGAGGTAGTTCACTTTGCCAGGAATGGCATAGATCTTTCCTGAGAGCTTTGGAACCCAATAGTTGTGGATGACGTCCATCGACATGATGTTCAGCCGAATATCGCGACCCTCTGGAATGTGAAGTTCGCCTGCGTTAACCAACACTGCCCGGTCATCTTTCGGGATACCGTAAATATTCTTAGCTTCTCGGTTTTCGGCCTTTGCTGCTTCGACGTCATCTGGGTCATCGATATCTCGTGGGAACGAGGTCGTCAATTGATCACCAACGGCCGAGTAGCGATACTCCCACCACCATCGGTGTCCAATCACGGTGATGTCCATCGCATCCTTTACCGTGGCCCGAGAGTCAATGAAAATGCCGGTTGCTGGCACGCCGACGCCAATCAGCAGCAACGATGCAAGACCAACAGAAGCCAACTCAACAAACTTGTTGCCGTGCACTTGAACCGGCACTGCGTCTTCGGTGCGCCGCCGGTACTTTATGACGGTATACAACACCAGCGCATACACGAACACCCCGACAACACCCGCAATGATGAACGTTGGGTGCGCAATGCTGTTGATGGTTCGAGGGTACGGTCCGCGCTCGCTTCCCGGAGAAAAGCCGTCTTGCGGGTACTTGTCAGAAGCTGAACACGAAGCCAAGACCAGGGGAACAGCAAGCGCAAGCAACGCAGAGCGAGTAGACCCACTGCTTCGCTTGGATGAACGTCGTTCAAAGAACACGGGTAAAGCCTTCCTCAAGAACTGCAGATACGCAAAACGCGTAACAAACCGAAAACACATGAAATGGGTCAAGAGAGACGTTCGATACGATTTATTAGGTCGTCACGAGCGATGGTGCCGACCACCCTACTGACTTCTTGACCCCGGGAATCAACAAACAGCGTCGTCGGAAGCCCAGCAAGTTGCCAAGAAAGCGACAAATCACCCGTCAGTTCGTGCGCGACTGGAAACGTGATGGCGAGTCCGCTGACAAACGCCTGTGCATCACTCACCCGATCGAGGTGGTCAACCCCTAATACGAACACCTTGTTCTTCATGGTCGAAGCCACCTCTTCGATCATGGGAAGTTCGGTTTTGCAAGACACACAGTCTTTGTCGAACACCGTAATGACTGCCGGACGCCCTTTCAGGCTTGCATTCGAGTGACGGATTCCGCTACCCAATAGATCTGGAAGGTCGAACGACCCGAGTTGCCTAGGTGCCGATCGCTGAGCGGTGTCGTTTGAGGAAACACGGGTAACTGCTAGGCCAGCCAGAAAGAAGACAAGCGGGACGAAAGCAACGGCAAGGAAGTACCGACTCCACCTGCCCGCTCGAGACAGCTGGCTGCCCAGCGCAAGTTCACTGAGTTGGTTGACCTCAGCCTTCTTTGACGACTTCGCCTTCAACTGTTTTCTCGACGCCTTCGCTGACCTTTTCAACGCCTTCGCTGTGACCCTCTTCGTGTTCCACTGGACCTCGAAGCAAACCAATCAAACCCACAGCCCCGATAGCAATCATGAGGGCAACCAAGAAAATCCCAAACGTACGCCGTGATGATTGTTTCGGAAGGAGCGCCACGACAAAAGAACCCAAAAAGAGTGCGACCGCAATAGCCGAAGCAACAATCCATGACGATGATTCACTGAACGACAAAAAGATTCGAGAAAATGAAACCGCGGCAAAGCCAATGAGCCCAAGGACAATGAGCGGCATAAGGAACGGCAACGAGAACGAGTTACTGACCCGGGTCGAAATTCGGGGTGTCGACGAAGGATGCTCACGCCAAGTATCAATAATCCAGAAAGCAGCGCCTGCGGCGACAAGTACCAAACCAGCCACGTAGGCGACGACACCGACCGCGGCACCAACCACAATCGCCCCTCCACCGAGGGCGACGAGTACTGGCGCAAATGACTTCGCAGCTGGCCGGTTCGCCGAACCGGATACGCCAAGCACTGCAGCTCGATCGTTATATCCGGTGGTTGCCCGAACCCCGAACGTCATCAGCATCGCAGCCCCAAACACGCAAAAAAACAGTGTTACGGCAACACGATCAGGGGAAACACTCGTGGTTACGAGGGCCAAAACGAGCGACATGACACTCAGACCGGCAAGGCTTTTTGTAGCAAGGGAGAACACTTGTTACTCCTACTTGTAAGTGAAGAGAAGAAAGAACATGACAAGCGAAGCTGCCGTGCCAAGGTGAACAAATACGTTCGTTGCCCGGCCAAGCAACACGTTGTCGCCGAAGATATGGCCGCCCATCGTGCGCACGAGACCAAGCAGGCTGGCGAGAACGCCGAGCAACACGAAACCAATCGTGGTTGCGATAACGGCATAGAACGAAATCGCATACGCGGTGTCAGCCGCAACGAGGGCAGACCGACTTCCGATGAACCACGCCGAGTTGGCAGCCCCGAGGCCAAGCAGAATGGCAAAACCGTAACCACCCAATGCCCAACGACGCTGTTTTACCTTGGCCGAAATCAGCGCCCACTCAGCCGAAGCCGATGCCCCAAGGCCCGAAACCATGGTCATAAAGCCTGCATAGTTATCGAACTTCATTTCTTTCGGAATGAAGCCGCCATCGCCAATCCCAACGAAGTTACGAACCGAAATGTACGCACCGCACAGCGCAGCCATAAAGACAAACCCCGCTGCGGCAACCAGTAGCGCACCTAGGTACGCCGAATTGCCAGACTGGCGACGCAACCCGACTGGGGTTACCACCGTGTTTGTTTGGGCTTTTGTAGCCATCAGTGGTTTCCTTCCTGAGAATGAGACCCCGTTGCCGAGACGCTTCGCGAACGACCGAACGCCGAACCAACAATCGTAAGCATCACAAGTGCCGCACCCGCAGCGATGAGGCCCTTGCCGAGCGCAGCACCCGCGTGAGCATTTTTGGCATCATCAACAAACGAGCCGAGCGCCAAGCCTGCACCACTCAACAACACGCCTCCTAATACCGAAAGACCGCCCAAAGTTGCGCCAATTTTCGACAATGTTCGACCGTAACCATCGGTAGCGGTTTCGACAACCATGCCGAGCGCACCGAGCAAGGCAACGCCGAAGATCAATAGATTTGGCAAACCGAACTGGGCCGCACCAGCAGTATCGGGGGTGAGATCACGGGTAATCAACACCACGGTGATAAGCGCCCCAAGCACAATCGAAAGCAACACACCAAGCGCAAACAGCAGCGAAACGTCTGGTTTCAAGCCGCCGCGGACGCTACCAAGAATGAGCAGCAGCAGCAGAAACAGGGGCACGATCACGAGAGCAACCCAGAATCGGGAGTAGGGCTGAATCAAGGATCCGGCGATCAATTCTCGACCGGCCCACACAGTGATCGAGATGCAGCCCGCAGCAGAAATCAATGCGTTACCTACCGAACCACCAACGAGCGGACGGCCGGTGCGGGCAACAACGATACCGGCTACAGCACCCACGGCAGGAAGTGCAATCAACAGGGTTTCGGGGCGGCCAAACAACCAGACCATATGTGCCCATGCCCGATCGGCACCAGCACCAGAAGCGAAAAATTGACTACCAAAGTGTTGATCGAGGTAGGTAAGAAATAAACCAGCGATGAAGACGGGTGTCGACAAAATGCTGACGGCCATCGCGACGAAAATCGACCAACTGAACGGATTAACTTCGCCCAGTTTGAGGGCCGGGCGGCGTTCGGTCACGATCGTTGCCACGAGGTTCACTGCACCAACCAGCGTGGCGCCCGCGATCAGCATCAGGCTAGCGATCGCCAAATCAGTGGCCTGATTTGCCGCACCGGATGTTCCGAGGGGCGCTTGGCTCATCAAAACATTAAACGTGACGGGGCCATCTTCGACCAGCGTGGCTGTGACCAACGTGGCGACACCAACCACCCAACCCCAAAGACTCACGCTGGCCATACGAGGAAACGCCAACCGAGTCGCACCGATCTGACCCGGCACAACGAGGGTACCGACCGCGACCCACAGAGGCATTCCGATAGCTACCGCCCAAAGATTTTGGTGCAAAGCCAACAACGAACCAACTGAACCCCGACCAGAACTGGCGAGGCCAAACCAACCGCCTTCTGACCCGTGAACAGCGATTCCTAACGAAGCAGCAGCGATCACCGCACCGAGCACCAGGCCAAGGTGTAATTGACCAATTCGGCGATGGTCAGAGGTGGACACCCAATCGTCGGTAACCATTCCATCAAAAATGGCGGCATCGACGGCGGGGCTGATGGGGGCAGATGTGGTCAAGGTCATTCGCGGGTCCTCTGAAGCAACGAGCGCACGGATGTTACAAGGTCAAACGTGCCGGTACGAGTCGACTGGTGATTTGAGCGTGGAATCATGGCGAAATTGGTCAGTTTTTCAACACTTGATCGACAGCCATGGAAATGAACAACACCGAAATGTAGGCATTCGAATACACAAACAGCTGCATTGCAGACTTCACCGACTCGGTTCGATACAGGCGAACGGCGTACGCAAGAAAAATGCCACCGGAAACAACTGCGGTTGCGAGATACAACCAACCAAGGTCAGCGACTGGCCACACCACGATCGACATTGCCCACAGCACAACGGTGTACCCAACGATTCGAGTAGCCGTCGTTTTAAAGCTGGCCACCGAAGGCAGCATGGGAACACCAGCTTTGCCGTAGTCGTCTTTGTATTTCACGGCCAACGCCCAAAAATGGGGAGGCGTCCACACAAAGATGACGGCAAACAATGCAACGGGTGCCCAGGTCAACGAACCAGTGACCGCTGACCAACCAATAAGAACCGGTACTGCACCAGCCGCGCCGCCAATCACAATGTTTTCGACCGAGCTTCGTTTCAGCCAAAGGGTGTACACGAACACGTAGAACAGGCAGGCGGCCACGGCCAACACGGCGGAAAGAAAGTTGACCTGCCACCACAGCCAGCCGAACGCAATCACTTCCAGGGAGATGGCGAAAATGAGTGCTGCTCGGGGTGTGATTGCACCCGTGACGAGCGGCCGATGCTTTGTGCGGTCCATGATGGCATCGATGTCACGATCAATGACCATATTTATGGCATTCGCACCGCCAGCCGCAAACGTACCGCCAAGCAACGTGGCAATCATGAGCCAAACGCCCGGAACCCCGCGCTTCGCTACGAACATCGTTGGAATCGTCGTGATGAGAAGTTGCTCAATAATTCGGGGCTTCACGAGCGTCAAATAGGCGCTCATCGTGGCCGCAAACGGACGGCTAGAACCGCTCAAATGCTCTGAGCGCTCAAGGGGCGCAGTTCGAAGCCGAGGCATAGCCCTTTTAGCGTAATCGGGCGATGAGCATCATCCTTCATGATCCGTTCGGTTGGCAACCCCGATCGGTCGCGCAGAACAACTCTCAAGGGTGCGCGAAGATGGCTCATGCCCGCAGCGGCCCCCGCCGAAGTCGTCGAATCAGACGTCGAGACCACCACGATGAACGATCGTCCATGGATCGTCTTGGTTTGGAACGACCCCATCAACCTCATGTCGTACGTGACCCTCGTACTCAAAAAGTTATTTAATTTTTCGACGGCCAAAGCCGAGAAGTTGATGCTTGACGTTCACCATAAGGGCCGCGCCGTCGTTTCGAGCGGTCCGCGCGAGCAGGCCGAGTTCGATGTCTTTCGGCTTCACGAACACGGGCTCTGGGCAACGATGGAACAGCCAGAAACCGATTCCTGAGATGGCACTGCGACGTCGCAAGCAGCCATTTGCTCGCTTGAGTAAAGGTGGTTACTCACCAAACCTGTCGGTTGAAGAACGAGATCTTCTGGCCGACCTGCCAAACCAATTACGCGAGTTACTTGGGGCCAACGACGAAACCTCGACCCGCCGTCTGTTTCCGGTTGCGTATAACAGCGACCCAGAACGCGATCGCGAGTTTCACGACCTCATGCGAGAGGACCTGGTTGCAACGAAGATGGCCTCGGCTCAGGTACTTGCCGATACCGCCCGCCTCGATATGGTGACCGAAGAACAACTTTTCACGTGGATGGGGGCCATCAACGACCTGCGTCTCGTGATCGGAACCCAGCTCGACGTTCATGAGGGCGAAGACCGCGACTTCGACCCCGACCACCCCGACGCCTATCGAATCTCGGTATACGGATGGCTCTCGGGATTGTTAGAGCTGATCGTACGTGCGCTCAGCGAAGACGAACTCAGCGACCCGCCGGCCTGACACCAGTTTTGTACTCCGGCACTGTTTTGTACTCCCAACGGGATTCGAACCCGTGTTACCGGCGTGAAAGGCCAGCGTCCTAGGCCACTAGACGATGGGAGCCTGTGACGCCTATACGGTATCGTCTCGCAGAGGGGTCCCGTGCCAGAATTTTCGCCAGTCAAAATCGGTGGTTGGAATCATCCTTTGTCGTGCTAAGTTCCTATCTCGCCACATGGACCTGTGGTGCAGCCAGGAGTGCACGCCGGCCTGTCAAGCCGGAGGTCGCGGGTTCAAATCCCGTCGGGCCCGCCATGAAAACCCCGTCCGAACGGATGGGGTTTCTCAGCAGGTATACCGTGACAGGTGTACATCTGGTCAGATAGCTCAGTTGGTAGAGCGCACGCCTGAAAAGCGTGAGGTCGTCGGATCGATCCCGACTCTGACCACCAGAAGTGCAAGCAGAAGTACAAGCAGGCGTACACGCAGAAGTACAAACAGAAGTACCAGCGAAAATGCGATCGGGCAAGCACCTCAGTGTGCGGGGATCAGCACCCGGCCAAACACCTTGCCACCCCGATAGAGGTACAGGGCTATCGATCCGAGGGCAGTCAACACGGCGACGAGCATCGAAATCCGCAGGGCCAACTGCCCGGCACGAGCAGGCACGTATTCCACCAACAGATCCTGATCGCCGCGTGCATCGATGGCCCAACCGTTGCGATAGCCGTCAATCTTCAAATGATCGATCGTTGCATCCTTCGACGCTCCGGTGACCTTCCAGTCCGACGACCAGCTATCGGACAGCGCCAGGACGAACGGAGCGGTCACCCCGGTTACCTGAACCCGGTAACGAGCGGGAGAGATCCGCCGAAACGTCATGGCGGGCGGCGTGCGAGGGGTGATATCTGCACTTACCAATGCGAGGTACTCGTCGATAAAGGGGGAAATCGAAATGTTTCGATACTCCACCGACGAACCCGGAGCAGCACCGTCTGCGTAGAGATACAGACTCAGCCCCTTGCTGTCCGCGTCTGGCGCGTCGAAACTGACCCGCTGCTGCCTCCACGTCGGATCCGAGGTTTCAATTCGTCCCTCCGCGATACAGGACCCCGAAGACCTTTCAAGAAGGCAGTATCGGGCCTTCTCGCCTCGGATTGTCCTATGTTCGAACGAGACGGTGTACGGCAGCGTTGGAAACAATCGGTCGATAGAAGCGCTGCGACACGCCGAGTGTTCACGTGCCATCAATCCGAATCCGTCCCCGATGTTGCGAGTGGCGATACCAACCTGATACATCGTGCTCTCGTCGTCGCGGTTGCAGTCGCCGATCAACCCGAACCGCCCAATCCTCGGCTCGGACGCCGATCGAAACAGGGCGTGTACATTCTGATTTCCGGCCTTCAAGACCAGGGGTTCGGACGGCACCTCGGGTCGCCACAAGTGGAGGGGAGTTCCTTGGCGGACCTCGACAACATTGACTACGTCATAACGCACCACCGTCTCCGTAGCGTCCCCATTCGCATCGGCATAAAGATAGATATCGGCCCCGGTCACACCCTTCGGCACGGTCCAGACCCGCACGCTCTCGGAACTCCCCGAGCCGACGCCAGCGCGAAGGTCCGCACATTTCTGTAGCCCCTTCATCCACACACAAGTTCGCGGCCGCGTACCGATCGCCGAAGTTGTCGATACCCGAATGTGAAATGTCTTGCCGGGCACAACGGCGTTGATCGGGAATCGGACGCAAGCCGAATGCCTTTTCGCGCGGAGCTCGAGACCGGTTCCAGCAACATTCGTCAGATGCGTGACCGCAAAGCCCAATGAACTCGGAGGCGCGTTGTCGTGGTTGTTGCAGTCGAGCACCTCCGATCGAGATCCAAGGCTTGATAATTCGGAGTTTCCCGAGCTCGCGATCCACGGCGTAACACTCGACGCAGCGTCGGCTCGCACAACGAGCGACTCTGACCAGCGGTCGATGTAGCGACCGTCTGCCATGACGACAACCAGCCCGGGCACGGTGTAGTCGACGGCCGCTAACGGCAACTTCGAGCTTCCATTTATCTTCCAGTCGACCGGACTCTCTGCGAACACCCGATTGTCGCCCACGCGAACCCGCAACGACGGGGCAGATGCGTAACGCCGTGTCACCTTCCAGGTTTCCCCTTTGCCGAAGTCCACCGGCCCCCGATCAGCACCATGACGGACGATGCCTCGGCCAGCAATCAAGGATGGAATCTTGGTAGCCGTACTGAGGGCCACTCCATTCGGAATTGCCGAACGAAGGAGCGCAACTCCCGCCGGCGGAATCTTCCCAACCTGCACGATCCCGCCAAGGACCTCCACCGCTTGCCCGCTTCCTGCGCCGAGTTCAAAGACGTCTGCGACATCGGTCGACATCACCTTCTTGAGGCCGGCCACGTTACGCAACCCAGCGAGGATCGGCCCGGGTCGACGCATATCGATTTTGCGCTTTTTGGAGTTGAAGTCGATGTCTTTGCGAACCACGACATGTGAGACCCCCAACACCTGCAGCAGTGAGTCGGTTCCCTGCCCGTTGTCATTCACGATCGTCTGCTCGACGGTCCGCATGAGCGCCTCAAACGAATCGGAGTCGCCCACGTAGAGCTGCGGGTCAGACTGAATGACTGGTCGTTTAACAAGTCGACGTACCAAATTGTCCGCGCCGTAGTATCCCCATGTCGTTGGAACCTGGTAATAGTCGTCAATCGGAAGTACGAGGGTCTTTCCGCTCAGCGGGCTTTCGTTGATACGACGAGCGACCCGATGCCAGACACCGGGCAGCCTCACTCGATCACTCGTGAATTCGGTCGACTTAACGATCGTCCCTGTCCACATCGGCCAAACACCGACGAGGGGTAACGTAAGTACGACTATGAATAGCGCATGCCCCACTCGGCCAACGCTGTTCGGTACGCAGCCGGCCAGAATTCTTGCGATGAAGCCATCGTCCCATCGGTCGGCGAGTGCATCGATCGTCAGCGCAAACCCGACTACGTACAACACCAGCAGGACAACGCCAATCTTTGCGGCAGGCTCCCGAAAGAGCCAGAAACCGGGAAGGTGGGCATACAGAAACCGGTTCGCGCCTGCAAAGGGTTGATGAACACCCTTCCCAACGAACACTGCAGCCAAAATCAACGCTGCAACCACCGTCGCGGCTTGCCGTCGAACGCGCGGCACCACGACAGGAGCCAAAAGGGCACCGACCGGTAGTACCCAACGCATGACAACCCACGGAAAATGTTCGATGGCCACGGCCCCGCCGTAGTACTCCTGACGCGGCCAGGACCAGTGACCGAACATCGTAAGTACATTTGCCATTGAACTCTGGCGGTGCGTCCACGACCATGCGTCGACATTCGTGACAGCACCGATCGCTGTGGGGTCAGCCTTCCGAATGGCTATGAACGCCGGTACGGCCCACCAGGCCGCAAGTGCAATCGAGAGCGGAAGGGCACGAAGCAGCAATCCACCTGTTCGTGCTGCACCTCGGAATCCAGAACCAGTGAAAAACGGAACAACGAACGGTTCGGCTGCGGCGAGGATGAGTATCAGGGCGAGAAGCGGGGGATTGAGCGAAAGATACGAGCAGGGAAGCATTAGTGCCGAGAGCCGAAGAACTCGAAGCTTCTCGCCACGGGCCGCATCAATGCATAGGGTCGTCATTGCTGCAGCGATTCCGATCGCCACAAACGGAAGCGGATTGGGCTGCGCAATCAACACATAGGGATTGAAGACAATCATCAGGCCGAGCGCGACGGAAAGTTTCGTTCGCACGGTAAAGCGGCTCGCCAACGCTGCACCGGCAGCGGCGGTTCCGCCCCAAATCGTCGAGAAGAGCAGTCTTTGACCGAGTGTTTCGGTTCCACCAATGAAACGCGCGATCTGAACGAACACCACCTCGATGGTTCGGGCGATCTCGTAGGTGGGGCCACCCGCCCCTGTCGTCTGGTGGGTCCACTGCCAGCCAAGTTCGGCTTGCAGTCCGTCTGTCAGCAGTGGCGCGACGTCTCCCGAGGCCACGTACATGCCCGTGCGGAACAACACGAAGAACACAATTGCCGCGGTGACTAGGCCCGCGACCCAACTTGGATGACGGAGCACGAACTCTCGTCGCCGGGTTGCGCCACCGCCGCCTCGTTCGCGACCGCGACCGTTTGCAGCTGGAAGTGATGGTTGTCCACCAAGCAGCGCATTCCCCGTCCGTGCGCGCCAGACAATCGAACTATTGGGTAGGTGGTTGGAGCGCATGACTTCAATCCCCGCGGCCGCGACGGGTTTCACGTCGATCAAGTGCGGCGCCATAGGCACGGGCGGTCGCGTCGGCAGCGTTCGCCCAACTCCACTCCGTCGCAATAGTTTCCCGGGCGCCTGCGGACAGCGAATCCCATGTGGCACGGTCCTTCAACACCTTGCCAATTGCGCACGCCAGCGACGCCGCCGAAGAATCCGCGGCAAGCATGCCGTTGCGGCCATCGGAGATCAGGGGCGTAATGCACGACAACGAGTTCGCAACGACCGGCACGCCTACGGCCATGGCCTCTGCCGCAACCAACGGAGGTGTGATCGTCGCAGGGATCCGAAATGGAAGCGCGACAACATGGCACGAAGCAAGCTCCGCCGACAGATCAGACTTCACCCCAACCGAAAGTTCGATGTGTGACTCCGTCCCATAGGTCGACGTCCACCGCTCGGCCGCCGGCCCCGGTAAGAGCATCAGCCGTAGCTTGATTTTCGGAAAATCTCTCCTAAGGAGACCGACCGCCTCAACAAGTTCTTCGACACCGCGACCCTGCTCGGCACGTCCTGCGAAACCGACGACCGGCGACACCGACCATTGCGCCTGGAGCAGTGAGACGGAGGCGCCGCCCTGAACCATAATCACTGGCCCGTAGCGGTCAAGCGCCGCAGCAACGCGAGGATCCGGCGTGCAAACCACCTCGATTCCTCCGCGCTTCAAAAGCCCTCGTGCCAGCGGAAGACCGGCCAATGCCGACGCAGCGATCCGCCCTGGACGGATCGAGGACCGTCGAGCGTCAAAAAACTGCTGGAATCCCAATTCGGTTCGCGGAACGGGAAGCAGCTGATACACCGTTGCGACGACGGGAACACGTCGCAAGGCCGACGACAACGCTAACGAGCTGGCCAGGATGCCACCGTGAAGGTGGACGACATCGGGTTTGAGCGACCGCAGAACCGAGTCCAGTTGTCCGCTGGCGAGAACTTTCACAGGGTTCCAGTTCCTCAGCTGGTGGTGTCCCGCGAACTCACTCCCCACCGGATTGTCGGCAATCAGATGCGATTCGACCCCTGGCATCAATCCAGCGAGGGACGTCACGGCACGCGACACCCCTTCTTCGGGCCGAAACGGAACCGTTGCAAGATGCGCGACGCGCAAGACACGCTGCGGGTGAGCCGAGGTCGCTGGAGCGGCGTCCACTTCGATGGCGTGAAGTGTCTGGATCACGATGACTTCGGCACGTTGCCGTTCACTGCCCATTTCGAACGTTTGGCGTCGATGACACCCAGTCCGATACCAAGCGCATCAACAGCCTTGAGAACGACGAGCCCGACCGAAACATGTGGTTGCTCCAGGAGCAATCTCGGTTTGGCCACGATGCGAAGCGGGCTGAGACGAGACCTGCGGTCAGAGGGCCGCACCGTGTCAGACACCGCTTGCGACTGTTCCAGGTACGCACCCACCCACTGTCCGTAATACCGCTTCTTTCGAAAGGTTCCGAGGAGGCTTACACGGCCCTCGTCGTGGCGAATGAGTGCATCGCAACGCGAGACGGTCCAGCCCGCGGCAATCACCCGATCAGTGAGATCCCAGTCCTCAGCTGCCGTAAGAGATTCGTTCCATGCACCAGTCTCCCGCAATGCCGAGACACGAAACCCTCGAGCGGCCTCAGTTCGTCGATCGCCAACAGCAATACGCTTCTCGAGAGACCGGCATCTCGCCCAGAAACCCTCGCCGAAGGACTGTTCCGGAACCACCACGGCACCGCACGCCTGGTCGTTGAACGCGGCAAACGTCTGCGCACAT
>JANPBU010000044.1:0-1503 GCA_031430595.1 Acidimicrobiia bacterium | reverse complement strand
CGAAGATGGAGACAAATCCGGCATTGTCATCCGGCTGATACTCGGGGTAAATGCCAAAGGACGGGCCTCGTCCAGCCGGAGGAGCCTGGGCGAAAGCGATCGCTAACGAGATCGTGAAAAGTGCGGTGTGTTTCATATTGCCTACTGCTTCTTCGGCGCGTTAAACGAGCGCTCCACCATATCGTGGACGTCGGTGGAAACCCCATGGTCACGCCACAGCCAGCGCATCATTTCGGGCAGCACCGTCTGCAACATCTTTTGGCCATGCCGCTGAATGCCCCACGAGTAATTCACTTCGTAGCCTTTTTCGGTAAGGGCCTGCTGCAGCCGCACGTTTTGATAAAACCAGTCACGGGTCTGGTCGTAAGTGCCGTCGGCCCGCAGGGCGCGGTTGTCGTTCCGGCCGTCCACCAGAAAGACACGTAATGGCTTCTTCTCGCTCTTCAGCACGATCTCCGGATAGACATGTCCTCCGCGGATATTGGTGAAGCTGCCCACGTTGCTGAGCACTTTGCGGAAGTGATTCGGGCGCTCCCAGGCCACGGTGAAGGCGGCAATTGCCCCGGAGCTCGATCCGCCAATGCCATGCCGCTCGGGGTTCTTCGAAATGTTGTAGTCCTTGTAAAGCGCGGGCAGCAATTCATCGACAATCACCCGCGCGTACTTGTCGTCCAGGGTGTTGTATTCCGTGCCGCGATTGGTGTCGCGGTCGCCCCAATTCTGCGGCGTAGGCTCCGGCTGATCCGGGCGTCGTCCCGGATTGATGAACACGCCGATCATCACCGGAATCTCGCGCCGGTAGATCAGGTTGTCCATCACCACCTGGGCCCGCATATCGCCCTTCTCGGCCATGAAAGCCTGCCCATCGTTGTAGATCATCAGGCTGGCCGGAACCGCGGCATCGTATTGCGCCGGCACATAAACCCAATAGGTGTGTTGGGTCCCCGGATAGGCTTCGCTCGGCAGTGTGAAGGGCCCCTTGATCTCGCCCACGGGAACTCCCTCCTGCGGCACCGCATCCGAAGCCAGCTTGTAGTGGAGGTCGGTGTTGGGTGTAGGCGCTTGCGCCACGCGCCCGCCCGGCGGCTTGGCCGGCGGCGCAACCGGGGCGGCACCCGGTGTTTGGGCGAATGCGGTGCCCGTCAGCAGGACGAAAGTAGCGGTAAGAGAAAGTTGCATAGCTTCGGTCGCCAACATATCACGAGCGGCGCACCGTTAGCAAAATCGTGTGAGGGTAGCCTACTCGTCATCCGGTTGAAAGTGACGTTCAAAACCCGCCGAGATTTCGAGCAAAATCCGCGAGGCCAGTTCGCCGTCGCCGGCCTTGATCGCCTTGGCCATTCGCCGGTGCTTCTCCACCTCGGCCAAACGGTCGATGGCGACCGATGTGCCCGCCTTGGTCGCCCGTTCACTTCGCGCCAAGCCGGAGGCGAAAAGGGTCCCCAGCGACGTATCTAAAGCCTTCGCCGCGTATACGTTACCGGAGGCTGTCCACACCAGCCG
>JANPBU010000043.1:0-183337 GCA_031430595.1 Acidimicrobiia bacterium | reverse complement strand
CCACCGCCGCCACCGCCAGCTTCACGAGGCTGGGCTTCGTTTACACGAAGTGGGCGACCTTTTACGTCGCGACCATTGACGCCATTAATGGCGGCCTGACCTTGTTCAGCATTGGGCATTTCCACGAAACCAAAACCTCTGGATTTACCAGTCATTTTGTCCATGATCACTTGGGCGGAGCTAACTTCGCCGAAGGGTGCAAACGCTGTGCGCAAGTCGTCGGAGGTCACGCCCCACGACAGGTTTCCTACATACAAATTCATCCAGAAGTCCTCGAAACAAAAATCAATCACACGTCGCGTAAAAACACGCGGAATTAAGTGAACCATAGTTTCAAGAAAAATGCTACGGTGTTAGCCCAATTTGCGGCTGTTCTCGCGCTAGTTAACTGCTCTGCACCGCTTATAATGCAACAAATTATCGGCTTGAAGCGCAGGCATTTGTTGGGCATGCCGGTTTTACTCAACTGCATTGCCGTTTTAAGCCCCAAAAGCCGTCCAAATTGCCAATACGCGGGTGTAGTTCAATGGCAGAACGCCAGCTTCCCAAGCTTGATACGCGAGTTCGATTCTCGTCACCCGCTCCACTACCCCCGTCGATTGAGAGTTGCCTTTTCGGCCAGCGCCGCAATCTACCCCCGTGAAGATCTCCGGTTAGGGCTTCGGAACTCGGTTCGTATTGGGAGTTCCGTCTTCGCTCATCACGAACCACAGTTCGTTGACCCACTGCCCAAAAACGTCACCCGGCTTCGAGTCACGGAACCAGTAGTACAGGGCCAGTCCGTTGTACGTAACTTGGCGAGAACCGTCTTCGCGCATAGCAACGCCGAGCTTCGATCGTCGCATTCCATCCGATATCGAAACATCCGTAAGCGTTGATCCTTTGGGAAGCATGATCGGAGGCCAGGCAACAAGGCACTGTCCCTCACACACGCTCACGTTGTAACGATCTGGCTTGAACATATACACCGACAGGCCCTTTCCATCAACGACGATGTCGCCAAGCGAAGTCTTCGCAATTTTCAGTGTCACAACCGGCTTTGGGTCGCTCGTTTGAGCATGGGCCACCTGAGCAGAAAGCAGAGGCACACCCGCAATAACAAATGCAGCCACCGACGCAATAAGGCGACGGCGCGCCGTGCTGTGAAGCGCAGACTTGTTCATATGACGATTCCTTCGTTCTCAGGCACACCCGAGCGTCGAGCGGCTCAATGAGTAATACGGCTGTGGAAGTCAACCTGTTCATCGAGAGTCAATAATTTTGTAACAGTTCAACAAATCGCTGATCTCGTGCGTACAACCTGTTGCGATGAGTAGGTTCCTGAGTAAGCACCCACTCGCATCGT
This sequence comes from Acidimicrobiia bacterium, assembly GCA_031430595.1. Classification (GTDB taxonomy): domain Bacteria; phylum Actinomycetota; class Acidimicrobiia; order Acidimicrobiales; family JANYDT01; genus JANNBN01. Next base: position 181,992 of record JANPBU010000043.1, on the reverse strand, counting down.
CCAACTGACATAGAACCCGTCCACAATCACATGGCCCTTTCCTCTGAAAACCATACTGAGAACACCTCCGCCGATGCGGCTCGTTTGTTGACGCACGGCCACACCGACATCGCCAGGTTTTATGATGCCCACAGCAACGAGCTTTACCGTTTCAGCTATCGCCTCTTGCAAGATCGACAGCGGGCCGAAGAAGTGGTTCAAGACACCTTTTTGCGGGCATGGAAGCATGCTGACAAGTGGAACGAAGCACTTGGGTCACGGCGCACATGGCTCTTTTCCATTGCCCATAACGTGTGCATCGACGCACTACGAGCGCGAGACGCACGGCCTCCACTTTCGGGGCAACCGAGTATCGCTCGGTTAAGCATCGAACCTTCGATCGAAGCAGCGATGGATTCGTGGTTAGTGGAAGAAGCGCTGAGAAGAATCCGGGAAGATCAACGCGTGGCAATCGTCGAAACATATTTAAAAGGACGAACCTACAGTGAGGTCGCAGCCAGTGTCGGTGCGAACGAGGCTACCCTCCGCAGCCGGGTCTTTTACGGCCTCAAAGCGCTACGTGTTGCACTTGAGGAACTTGGGTGGACGCCATGATTGTGCATTGCGCACGACGAACCGACGTTGGCATTTTTGCCATGGGCGCCATGTTGCCCGCCGAATATCGAGAGTACTGCGCGCATATTATCGACTGCCCAAGTTGTAGCGCTGAACTCGCCGAACTCATTCCGGTACTTGCCACACTCGAAGCAGTTAGCCCCAGCACGTCGAGCGATGAGCCGATACCCGACACCCTAAGAGCCAGCGTACTCTCAGCGTTTACCCGGAGCCCGACCGAAAGCTCTTTGAGCAGTTTACCGGAATCTCCAGCGATCGTGTCGGTTGAAAGCATTCAACGCTCAGAAGTCACGGACCCATTGGAGGCTAAGACACCGGGTCGTCGGATCGGCAGTTGGAAACTGTTCGCCGTTGCCGCAAGCCTAATCTTGCTCACCGTGTCGGTCGTGGCGCTGATCAACCGGGGCGGATCAAACACCGTAACAAAGCGCTACCAGCTCGTTGCTCTCGAAAAGGATCCCCTGCGAGCGACCGCACTCCTCTCGACGAAAGATGACACCACCGTTGCCGAATTTGTGGTTGACGGAACTATTCCTGGCGAAATCTATTTCGCTTGGTTTGAGGATCCGAAGGGTGCGCGAGTTGGGCTCGGATCGTTTCGCGGGGCTGCCGGAAGGGTCAGATTCCGAGGGCAAACCGGCGTTGCTCGGGAAGACCTCGCAGCAGTTGGGGCAACCACCAGAAAGGGTGAGGTTCGAACCGATCGAATGCGCGCAGAAATTCCCCGAGCTTAGTTTTTCAGATTCTCTTGGCAGCGGTGACAGAGACCTCGATGACACCGTGATCTTCGGTTTGTACCGGCCCGATGCTGGGATTTGGAATGCCGAAGTCTGCGAATATGACCGTGGTATTGGCGACAAGTTCGATAGCTGCGCCGGTTCGGCGAACATCCACCTGGAACGAAACCGGCCGGTCAACCCCGCGGATCGACAAGGTACCGGCAACTGAAGCGGTTGCGTTGGCTCCGCCGGCAAATAGAGGGACAGGAATCGGCCCCGCCATCGAAAACGTCGCCACCGGAAACTCGTCGCTGGCCATTGAGGCGACATCAACATTGACCTCAGCTGAAATGACCATTCCACCAGAAACCATAAATGAGCCGTCAACGACCGAAGTCCGCCCAACAGCTACATTGTCTTGCCCTGCGATTACTTCCTTGATCCGGTACCCGGCCAGCGACGGCTTCGCGATGACCCATGAGCCTTCGTCGTTTTCGGACGCGGTGAGACTGGCTTGATCGCGTTGCTCGAAGGAGAGTTTGGGCGGGGGCTCCTCAGAGAACACGTTGATGTAGAGCCACGGAAGTGCGATGGCCCCGAAACCGACCAACAGAAGAACAGCCAAAGCGAAACGCAGTTTGTTGCGCTTCACCAATGTAAGCAAGACCCGCATCATCGCCGGAAGACAATGAGGTACTCGAGCAGACCTTTGTCTTCGGTCTCGACCAGCGGGGCAAGCGACGGGTTAGCCACACCCCAGTCAGCCCACACAAGCGTGATGGAACCGTTGATTTCAATATTTGGCCCGTTACGGCGGGCAGCGATGTCAACATCGACCGTTTTAGACACCCCTTTGATAGTGAGGTTGACTTTTCCCTTCACGCTGATCACTTCTTTGTCAGCGGGCACTTTCCCAAACTCGATGGGTGTAGCCGACACGAGTTTGGCGGTCGGGAACTTCTCGGTTTCGAGGATGCGCTCTTGAACCTGACGATCTCGCTTGTCGTTGTCGCTCTCGAACTTCGTGACATCAACAATCAGGTCGACCGATGTCGCTTTCGTTCCAACAATCGTGAGCTTCCCGGTGACAGCGTTAGTGCGCCCCACTCCTTCGGTCGATTGGCCACTCAATACTTCTTTAACCCGATAGCCCACCACCGAATCCGAGGTTGCCTTCCAAACGCCTTCTATGCCCTCGACGGGTGGCACCGATGCCGGGTGGCCGACCGTTGTCGGTGACCCTGCCTGAGTGGTGCCCGGTGCCGTAACGGAGACTTTGGCCCAGACAAGCCGTGAAGCCTTTTTCGAACAAACAAGCACTCCACTTTTTTGCCCGACCTTGGTACAGCGCCCTCCAGCTTTAGCGGTGGCAGCATTCGAGGCACCACCGATGAACGACGCAGGCAGCAAAACCAACATTGCAAGAAGGCAGGCGTGGCGGCAGATCATCGGACGACTCATGGCTTTACTCCTTAGACGGCCGCCAGTAGGTGGCAACTCATGAGGTAGTTACGTCGCTCGAGTGCTCGCGGTTCATCAAACGCCAAACTTTTTTGCACTTTGCGTTGGAAAATTCGTTTGCAGCGCTCAGTTCTTGCTTTGTACTGTTTTGCTCTGCCAAGCAACACACAGTCACACACGGGCAACTCGTTCACCTTGAAAGGAGTTCGTATGCGTACATTGGTACTAAATGCAACATATGAGCCGCTCGGGGTGACCACGTGGCGACGTGCGGTCATCCTCGTGATGAACGGTACCGCGGAAGTTCTCGAACTTTCAGGCCGAGAGGTACGAGCTTCCAAACTTGCCCTCGATGCACCATCGGTTGTTCGATTAAATCGTTGCGTTCGAGTCACTCGCAAGCACCGAACCCCGTTCTCACGAGGGGCAGTACTTGTGCGTGACGGGCACCGCTGCGGTTATTGCAACCGGTTCGCCGACACCATCGACCATGTAATGCCACGATCGAGGGGTGGACAGAACATTTGGGAAAACGTGGTGGCCGCGTGCGGTCCATGCAACCACAAGAAGGCTTCGCAAACACCCAAAGAAGCAGGCATGGCACTCAGGGCAACCCCTCGTGAGCCACTTCCTCATATGCGGTTTAGTGCGTTCTCCGGTGTTCCACATCCGAGCTGGGCTCAGTGGATTCCGACAAATTGACCGGCACGGAACCCGGCACTCGTTCGGCCACCTGCTGGTCGTGTGCCGGGTTGTACTGTCCCGTGCCAAAGTTCTCGGGCGTTTAACCCAGCACAGAACAGCGCAACCTGGCACAGGTTCGAACTCTTCCCGGATGACCGGGATGCTCGAGTGGGTTGATTGCCGCTCTACCCCGGTAGCCTTGGGGAGTGTCTCGTCCCGCCCTGCAATCATCCGTGTTCCTTGCCGCCTGCCGGGGTGAGCAAACGGCTAAGACGCCGGTGTGGTTTATGCGCCAAGCCGGGCGCAGCCTTCCCGAATACCGCGCACTTCGAGCGAAGCATGGGTTTCACGACATGATCACCCACCCGGAACTGGCCGCTGAGGTAACCCTTCAACCGGTTCGACGTCATGGGGTTGATGCGGCAGTGTTTTTCTCAGACATCATCACCCCCGTCCAGGCAATGGTCGAAGGTATAACTGTGGAAACCGGAAAAGGGCCGGTCATTGTTAACCCATTCAGAACAGCAGCCGACGTTGAGCGGTTAGGCCAACTTGATGCCCCGAAACATATCCCGTATGTGATCGAAGCGATCGAGCAATGTATTGGTGAACTTGACCCCCAAGGCGTACCGGTAATCGGTTTTGCCGGTGCTCCATTTACCCTGGCCACTTACTTAATCGAAGGCGGCAAGTCGAAAGAGTTTGCCCACACTAAAACAATGATGCACGCCGAACCGGACCTCTTTCACAGTCTCATGACTCGCCTGGCCGACATCTCAATCGCTACGCTGAATGCTCAAGTCAAGGCCGGAGCATCGGCTGTTCAGCTCTTCGACTCGTGGGCTGGCATTCTCAACGAAGCCGAGTATCGCGAACATGTGCTTCCCCACTCGACACGAATCTTTACCGAGATTGCTTCGTTGAGTGTGCCCAGAATTCACTTCGGTGTTGGCACAGGGGAACTTCTTCGCGCCATGGCCGACGCTGGCCCCGATGTGGTCGGTGTCGACTGGCGAGTATCGCTGAGCGCTGCGCGCGTACGAGTTCCGGCGGGCATCGGGCTGCAAGGAAACCTTGACCCGGTGATCACCTTGGCACCATGGCCAATCGTTGAAAAGCGGGTTGCTGAAACCCTTGCGGCGGGGCGTGCGACCGGCCCGAAATGGATCTTCAATCTTGGCCATGGTGTGCTGCCAGAAACCGACCCGACGGTGCTCACTCGCATCGTTGATTACGTACACACTCACTGAAGTGGGCACCACGCGCCATGTTGATGTCGTCATTGTCGGTGGTGGAATTGCCGGTCTTGCAGCAGCTCACCGAATCGCATCTACTGCCCCCGGGGTGAGCTTTGCGCTCATCGAGGCTGCGCCATCGGTCGGGGGCCGCCTCGGGTTTGCGAACGTTGCCGGGGTAACGCTCGATACAGCAGCCGATGCATTTCTGGCCCGTGTGCCGGGTGCTGTCGATCTTTGTCGAGAACTCGGTATGCAAAACGACCTCGTTGCGCCCTCTACAGGTAACGCCGGAGTCTTCATTAGTGGTGCGATAAAGCCGCTGCCCGGTGGTTTAGTGCTGGGGGTACCCACCGACCTTGATGCGTTAAGCGCGTCGGGTGTGCTGTCAGCGGAAGGGTTAGCTCGGGCGGCCGAAGATGAGCGTGCGGCTAAGCCTCTTCTCAACCATGATCGCTCTGTCGGCGAAGCTATCGGAATTCATCTTGGTCGAGAGGTTGTTGAACGCCTTGTTGACCCTCTACTTGGCGGAATAAGCGCGGCGAACTGTGATGACCTGTCGATCGAAGCTGCTGCCCCGCAACTAGCAACAGCAACCCTTGAACCTCATCTTATGGCCGCTCTTCGCGATCAACAGGCAATCTCTCAACGAGGCCAAATTGGGGTTACTGAAACCCAACCGGTGTTTCTTGCCCCGAAGCAAGGTGTACATACCTTAGTCACCCGACTGAGCGAAACCCTTGCTGACCATGTTGCCGTCCATGAAGCGATCGACCAAATTGAGAAAGTGCCGGGTGGATGGAAAGTTGGACAGGTTGTTGCGACGACGGTCATCCTTGCGACCCCTGCACCGGTAAGCGCTCAGCTGCTCGCGAAACTCGACCCCCAAGCATCACAAGTTCTCAACGATGTGCGAATGGCGTCGGTAGCGCTTGTTCTGCTCGCTTATCAAACGACACACTGCGATATTCCTCAAGGCAGCGGTGTACTCGTACCTCGAACCGAGAAGCGATTTGTTACTGCGGCATCGTGGTGGAACCATAAGTGGCCCCACCTTGCCACAGGCGACCATACGTTTATTAGAGCATCAGTAGGTCGAATCGATGACGCAGTATTCCACTCGTTCACCAACGAAGAAATTGTTCGACGGATCGACCTAGACCTCAAAGACATGGTCAAAATCAACACTGGGCCCGTCGATTCGCACGTCGCACGTTGGATGCAGTCGTTCCCACAGTACGAAGTTGGGCACCTCGGCCGAATCATTGACGCTGAACGGTCACTCGAAACAAGCGCCCGGGGAATCTTCTTAGCCGGAGCCAGCCTCCGAGGTGTGGGGATGCCAGCGTGCATACGAAGTGGGCGAGAAGCCGCCGACGCATCACTGACACTGCTGTCGGGTTCCTTCTGAGATGGCCGTTCGTCGATCGGCACGATCAGACCGCACCGAAAAAACCCTAACCGCCAAAGACGGAACCGAGCCCCTTCCCGTAAAGCTTGCACCCATGTTGGCCACCGCAGGTGAACTGCCAACCGGTGACGGGTGGATCTACGAAACCAAATGGGACGGCATCAGGGCGATCATTTCGATTGACCACGATGCGACCATCCGAATTCATACGCGTGCTGGCAACGATGTAACCGACCAGTTTCCAGAACTACTCACCCTGGGAACCTCCGTCAACGGCCATGCTGTTGTCTTCGACGGTGAAATCATTGCATTCGGCGATGACGGTCTACCGAGCTTTCACAAGCTGCAGCACCGCCTCGGTTTGCAGGCTGTTGCTGCAAGGGAAACGTCACGCCACATTCCGGTGCTGTTTACCATGTTCGACCTGCTGCACCTTGACGGTTTTTCAACCAGGTCGCTTCCATTTTCGAGCCGCCGCCATCTACTCGAGCAAATCGACATTACCCCCGGACCCCACTGGCATCTCAACCAGCAACACACCGACGGTGAACTACTTGCCGAAGTAACCCGCTCGGCGGGAATTGAAGGTGTTGTTGCCAAACGCCTTGATGCCCCGTACAGGACCGGAACCCGCTCCAAAGCCTGGATCAAAAAGCGCCATCTCAACCACGATCAGTTTGTGATTGGTGGATGGGTGCCAGGTGAAGGACGTCGCCAATCAACAATCGGCGCACTGCTCATCGGTGCCCGAGTCGACGACGACAGCAATGTGCTTCAGTGGGTTGGAAAGGTTGGTACTGGTTTCACTGATGCTGAGCTCGCCAGGCTCTATGGGCTACTCGATCCGTTGAGGCGATCGACGTCTCCGTTCGACACAGGTGTTGGCGAACCCACTTGCGTGTTCGTTGAACCTACGTACACAGTCAATGTTGCATTCGCAGAGTTCAGCCCAGAAGGGCTCCTTCGGTTCCCGTCGTACAAGGGCCTCGTCGAATAGCCTTGCGAGATAGCCTCGCTGACTCGGCTTTGCTCGACACGTACTCAGACGAGCGATTGCGCGCCCAGTGTTTGTTGCCAGGCCCACGCTGAGCTCATCATGTCGCTCAACGAGCGAGTGGCGCGCCAGCCCAACAATTCGGCAGCCTTCGCACACGATGACCACACCTGTTCAACGTCGCCCGGGCGTCGGGGGGCCATCACCACAGGGATAGTTACACCGGTAGCGGTCTCGAACGCATCGATCGCCTGACGAACGCTCACCCCGTGACCCATACCGAGATTGACTACTTCGACACCGGGTTCGGCCGCCAGAATCCAGTCGACTGCGGCAACATGGGCGTCGGCCAGATCGCAGACATGCAGATAGTCGCGTACCGCAGTGCCATCAGGCGTGTTGTAATCATCGCCAAAAATGGAAAGCCGTGGGCGCCACCCAGCCGCCGTTTGAGTAATGAACGGAACCAGATTGTCGGGGACACCGAAGGGAAACTCGCCAATCAACGCCGAAGGATGCGCGCCAGCGGGATTGAAATATCGAAGCGACAATCCGTTAGTGAGGGCTTCAGATGAAGACGAAGCTACTTCGTCACAAATCATCTGCTCACACACTTGTTTTGTAAACCCATATGGCGAAGCGGCAACGACGATCGGAGACAACTCGGTTACCGGAAGCACATCTGGTTGGCCGTACACCGTGCACGAAGACGAGAACACCAGCCGATGAACACTGAGTTTCCTCATGACCGAAAGCAGAGTGGCGGTTCCGCCAACGTTGTTCGCGTAATACAGCGCCGGGTTGTCCACCGACTCACGAACTGACTTGTAGGCCGCAAAGTGAACCGCTACATCAAAGGGCGCTTGAGAGGCCAACCCCGCCAAAAGAGCAGCCTCATCGGCGACATCAACACGCAACAATGGAAGAGACGTACCAACTAACTTGGCAATCCCATCAACAACTCGTTGATTCGTTCGGCGAAGATCGTCCACAATGACAACGTCGTGACCGGCCTCATGAAGCGCAACGACGGTATGCGCACCGATGTAACCGGCACCACCGCTTACAAGAACACGGGCCACTACAGAAAGCTCGGGTGCTTTCTGAACCACTCGATGGTTCGAGTCAAACCTTCACGCAAATCGACGGTCGGGGCCCAGCCCAACTCTGTCGTGGCGCGCGTAATATCGGGTCGGCGTTGCAGTGGGTCGTCACCAGGTAGTGGACGGTATTCAATGGCGGACGAAACACCCGATAGTTCAAGCACAAGTTCTGCCAGTTGAAGCATGGTGAACTCGCCGGGGTTACCGATGTTTACGGGACCCAACACATTGCTTTCCATCAGCGTAAGCTGCCCGGCAATTTGATCAGCAACGAAACAAAAGCTGCGGGTCTGGGAACCATCGCCGTACACGGTCAGTGGTTCACCTCTGAGTGCTTGAGCAATGAAATTCGTGACAACACGACCATCGTCTGGCGACATTCCAGGCCCGTACGTGTTAAAGATTCGAACCGTTCGAAGATCAACATTGTGCCGCGTCACATAGGCAGCACACATAGCTTCGGCAAACCGTTTCGATTCGTCGTACATGCTACGGGGGCCGTTGGGGTTCACACGGCCCCAGTACGACTCGGGCTGAGGGTGTACATCGGGGTCGCCGTAAACCTCGCTCGTTGACGCCTGCAGAATCCGAGCGTTGTGAGTTACTGCCAAGTCGAGAAGGTGCTTCATGCCGACTGATCCAACCAGCAGAGTTTCTACTGACAGCTGCTGATACGTCGGGGGGCTCGCTGGCGAAGCAAGGTTGAATATCCGGTAGAGGGAACGCCCGTCGAGGGCTGATTCGACCATCCCAGCCGGAATAGGTTCAACGATGTCGTGATCGACAACAACAAAATTTTCGTTCGTCTCGAGGTCCGCAATATTCGTTCGAAAACCTGTCGCAAAGTTGTCAATACAAACAACTCGCCGACCCGTGGCTAACAGTGCGCGGGAGAGATGATTTCCTAAGAAGCCAGCACCGCCAGCGATAAGTACAGCTTGCGATGTCATGCTTCAACCTTTTGGTTACGGCCGATACTGATGTATGTAAAACCTTCAGCGCGAAGCGATGCACCGTCAAGCACGTTGCGACCATCGAGCACCAAGCGACCCTTCATTTGAGCCGCCATTAACGAAGGGTCAGGGTTTCGGAACTCTGGCCATTCAGTCGCGAGAATCAGGGCATCGGCACCTGCCAGTGCTGACTCAGCATCGGAGGCATACATACAAATGTCGCCCATATACAGCTTGGCCTGCTCGGCGGCAACCGGATCGTACGCCGTCACGGTTGCTCCACGACGAACCAGCTCGGGAATCATGGCCAAGGCAGGAGCTTCACGAACATCGTCGGTGTTCGGCTTAAACGCCAAACCCCACATCGCAATATGGCGACCCTGGAGGCCGCCAAATTCACGATCAACGCGATCTACCAGCAACATTTTCTGCCGATCGTTGATGTCTTCTACCGCGTCAAGCATTGACATATCAATACCGACACCCATCCCGGTACTCACCATCGCCCGAACATCTTTCGGGAAACACGATCCGCCGTAACCGATACCCGAATACAGAAACTGGGAGCCGATTCTCGGGTCAGAGGCAATACCTTGTCGGACGGAAGTGACGTCGGCACCGAGCTCGTCGCACATTTGCGCAACCAGGTTCATGAAACTGATACGAACCGCAAGCATCGCATTGGCAGCGTACTTAGTAAGTTCAGCCGAAGGAATGTCCATGAACTGAATGGGGTGGCCATTCAACACGAAGGGACGATAGACCTGAGACAACACGGCCCGAGCCCGATCTGACTCAGCCCCGATCACAATACGATCGGGTTTCATAAAGTCACTTATCGCTGCGCCCTCCTTCAAAAATTCAGGGTTCGAAGCAACATCGAATTCGATATCTGACCCTCGGGCCACAAGTTCCTCAGAAAGTGCCCGCTTCACCAGCGCAGCCGTGCCGACCGGAACCGTGCTCTTTGTAACAACGACCATGTAGTGCTCAAGGGCCGAGCCGATTTGGCGAGCAACCGCTTCAACATACTGAAGGTCAGCGCTTCCGTCTTCTTTCGGAGGTGTTCCGACACATATAAATACAGCGTCAGCGCCACGCAGTACATCGGTAAGGCGGCTCGAAAAGCTCAACCTTCCCCGAGCGACGCAACGTGCCACCACTTCGGAAAGCCCCGGCTCGTAAATAGGTAATTCGCCCCGCTGTAGTCGTTCGACCTTGCTCTCATCGACATCGACGCAGGTCACCATTCCGCCAACGTCCGCGAGGCAAGAACCGGTCACCAAACCGACGTACCCCGTACCAATCATCACAATTTTCATAGAAACAGCCTCTCAAAAGTCTCTTAAACGTAGTCCGACCACTTCCCGCGCCGCCTCACCAGTATTGACGGCTTATGAAGCTCCCCTCACCGGAACACTGTTTCCTTCGACACATTGTTCCCGACTCTCGTAGAATCGAAGCCATGGCACGACCAATCTGGACTGGCACCATCTCGTTTGCACTTCTCAGTGTTCCGGTGAAGCTGTTTACCGCTACACGTTCCAAAGACATTTCGTTTAACCAAATTGAGAAGTCGACCGGAAAACGTATCAAGCAGAAGCGGGTGTCGAGCGAAACAGGCGAGGAAGTCGCGACGGAAGACATCATTAAGGGCTACGAACTTTCGAAAGAGCGCTACGTCATCATTGACCCAGAAGAGCTCGAAAACTTGACCCCTCGTGATGCCGCCAACGAGAAAACCGTCCAGATCGTCGATTTCATTGACGGTGACGAGATTGACCCCATCTATTACGAAAAGGGCTACTACATCGCCCCTGATAAGGGTGGCGCTCGGCCGTACTCGCTGCTCGTACAGGGTATGAAGGCCACGAACAAAGTAGCCATTGCGAAGGTAGTACTTCGTCAGAAGGAATACGTCGTCGCTATCCGGGTCAAAGGTGACTACCTCTGTATGGAGACAATGATGTTCCACGATGAGTTGGTGAACCCTGCCGAGATCGATGAGTTGGCAGCGGTCACAAGCGATCTCAACGAGAAAGAAGTTGAGATGGCGAAAATGCTGATTGAAGCGAGTTCGTCCCCGTTTGAGCCGACGAAGTACCGCGACGAATACCGTGAACGGGTGATGGCACTGATCGAAGCGAAAGCTGCTGGTGAGGCATACGAGATGCCAACCGAGCAGGCCCCGGCACAGGTCATCGACCTGATGGCTGCACTTGAAGCAAGCCTGGCGGCAGCAAAGGCGAAGAAGTCGGCGTGACCGGACCCGGCGCGTCGGTTGATATCGGCGGCCGTCTACTACACCTGTCGAACCTAGAAAAGGTTCTTTACCCTGAGGCATTCTCACCTTTTACTAAAGGCGAGGTCATTAATTACTACGCACGCATAGCTCACGTGATGTTGCCTCATTTGGTTGGCCGTGCGTGCACCATGCTGCGCTTCCCTGATGGTGTTACCGGGAAGAGTTTCTTCTCCAAGAACCTTCCTACTCACGCCCCCGTCTGGTTCGACCGTGTTACACGAAACGATGTGAGTTACGGGGTTGTCAACGAGTTAGCAGCGCTGATTTGGATGGCAAACATGGCTGCACTCGAATTGCATGTTCCACTTCACCGAGAAGCACCGGGGCCCCGTGATGTTGTTGCAGTCCAGGTCGAGCCAGATCGAATCGTGTTCGACCTTGACCCCGGCCCAAACACCACCATTGTCGAGTGCGCTCAGGTTGCCCTCCTCATTGAACAACTGCTCGCGCCGCTCGGCCTGGTGTTTCGGGCCAAAACCAGCGGATCAAAAGGGATGCAGTTGTACGCGATTCCTCCGGAACCCATGCCGTATGGGGGCTCGGGTGGCACGACCGCTTTTGCGAAACGGGTGGCCGAAGGTCTTGAGGCAACACATCCGCATCTTGTGGTCGCACGAATGACCAAAGAGTTGCGGTCGGGAAAGGTACTCATCGATTGGAGTCAAAATGTTCCTGGCAAAACAACTATTGCCGTCTACTCGCTGCGGGCCCGCCAAAACCCAACGGTAAGTACACCTGTTACCTGGACAGAGGTTCAAGCTTGCGCTGAAGGCAAGGCGTTGTCGTTTACCGCTGATCAAGTGCTTTCCCGTGTCGATGAGTACGGAGACCTGTTTGCGAGCTGACATGATCTTCGGTTCATGAGCATGACCGAACCGTCCACCACCGAACTTTCTGTGCCATTTCTATCGTCGAAAATCATGGCTTTGGGGTGTGCCTTCTTGGGAGGCATTCTTGTCACGCTTACGGTGGCACCTTTTGGGTTTTGGCCGCTTGGATTTCCTGGTGTCACCCTGTTGTACATTTCGCTTGTTGGCACGTCGTTACGACAACGTTTTGTTCGAACTTTAGTGTGGGGTACCGGATTGTACGTACCTTCGCTCTGGTGGCTCACCGCTTTCTCGCTACCGGGCGGGATACTTGTTGGCTTGCTTGAAGCAACAATCACGGCGCTCACCATTGCGCTACTTGGGCAAACTCGAAGTCCGAAATCAACTGTCTTTAGTATGATATGCACGCTTGTTATCGCAGACGCTCTTCGGTCACTTTGGCCACTAGGTGGTTTGCCGCTTGGCGGTATCGACCTAGGCCAAGCGGCGGGGCCGTTGGCTTCGATCGTAACGCTCGGTGGCCGTTTGGCACTGATTGGGGTAGTCGCCCTTGGTGGGTCGGCGCTCGGTCTTACGTTCGTTTCACGCAATTGGCGATTGCCCCTTTCTTTGATCACGGGGTTGTTGTTCATTACGGGTGCTTCACGACTCTTTACGACTCAGGTTGTGGGCGAGTTCTCGATCGCGCTTATCCAGGGTGGTGGTCCCCGGGGTTTGCTCGCCTCGCAAGGCAACGCCCAGCGCACTTGGGAAGCGCATCTGGCTGCGACGGCAACACTCGACCAGCCAGTCGACATGATCATGTGGCCAGAGAACACGGTGGATGTTGATCAGTTAATTGGCTCAGATAAAGAAGCTGTACTTATGAAAATAGCGAGAGACCAAAAGGCATGGCTCGGCGTTGGGATAACCGAAAACGCACCAAACAATTCCTTCACGAATGCTCAGATTTTAATAAGCCCACAGGGTGAACTAGTTGACCGGTTTGACAAGGTGCGCCGGGTTCCCTTCGGTGAGTACTTCCCGTTGCGATCAACTATCGAAGGTTTGGGGTTAGCCGATTTACCGAACCGAGATGCAGTTGCCGGTAAGGGGCCGGGGATACTTCGCAGTGACGTCGCCACGATGGCTATCCTCATCTCATACGAGGGGTTTTTCGATGACCGAGCCCGGGTCGGGGTTCGCGCCGGTGGTGAAGTAGTCATCATCCCTACGAATTCGTCTTCCTACAAAACCTCTCAGCTACCAACCCAACAAGTCGCCGCGGCTCGCCTTCGTGCCCTCGAAACTCGCCGAACGGTATTGCAGGTCGGGCCCACCGGCATCACAGCAGAAATCGATCCGAACGGGCGGGTCAAAACGGCGAGCACGATAGGGGTTCGAGACGTCACGGTCACGACTGTGAACCGAAGAACAGGGCTCACGCCTTACATACGCTTCAACGATATGCCGGCGCTCGCAGTAGCTGCACTTTGTCTCGTATTTGCCCACAAACGAGGCAGGGATGGTGCGTAGAAATCTACGTTCGAGCCGGTCAGTGTTTGGCCGTACGCCACTCGGCCACCAATAAGTCGACGTCAATCATTGTGGTCGTTGATGGGGGTCCGGTGGCAGCAACCCGGTTCACGTGGGCAATACGTGTGTTCAGTTCTTCGACTTGACGCCTCAGAACGGTTTCATCGGCAAAGGCTGATAGCGACACAAGTAGGTCGCGCTTGGCTTGGCGAATCTCAAGAGCTGGTGGAAGTTCCAGGTCGACTTCCTCACGACGAAGTTTCTCCCTGATCCACCAGTTTTCATCGTTGACATCGTCGATCCCCCGCAAAGGTTTACCAAAGCCGTGAAGATTGTCTGGTTCAGGCATATCTTGGCACCCCAGTCAACCAATCCCACCGGCGGCAGTCACTTGATAACGGCACACCTTCCACGACCCGTTTTGTTGAATCAGGGTAACGAACACATCTTCGTCATCGGCTAATCCAGCGTCGATGCCCGGATCGAGAAAATCGACTCCAGCGGTGCCGTCACCTACCTGCACGTTGATGTCATCGGGAACATTAAAGCCTGGATGGTCAGGAGGCACGGGGTCTGGTTCGTTCTCACTGATCTCGGGGCTTGCGCACAGAAACATTGCTGCTTTCGAATCACCGTTTTTTGCCGAACTATTCCAACGAAGAAACACTGCCTTCACTGCTTCGGTAGGTGTGCTCGACGGCGTCGGGTCAGCATGTTGTGACCCACCGCAGGCCGATAGCCCACCAAAGAGCAGCCCAACGGAACAACCAATGCCAACCAACGGTCCACACCGGATTCTGACCCTCAGCAAACCACCCATTCCGTAGTTCACCACACCTGCCGAGTCACCCGCCTGTCTTACCATGGGGTTCCGTTACACAGACAGCTTTACGAAACTGGGGCGACTACCGAATCGTGGGTGTCGCAAGTTGGACTCGATACCGGTCAAGGAGCTTTGCTAGTCGCTTGGTGAGCTTGCGCAACCTGACCTCATCACGTTCAATCGCCCTTGCGGCATCAAAGACAACCTGCGCCGAAGCGTGGGAGTCAAGAAGTCTTTCCTTGAGAAGCCCAAAACCTACTTCGTATGCATACAGACGTTCGCTTAGCTTCACCAACCTGGGCATCGTCACATCAACATCACTTAACCTGATCAGGTTTTTAGCAAAGTTCAACCTTCGAACAGACACCACTACATCAGCAAGCGAATGTTTTGCACCGTGATGATTGTGCTTCCATTTTTGACCCGTAAGTACAATTACATTCCTAGCGATCTCGAGCTGTGACGACAGCGACGCTTCGATTTCCGAAGGCGAAAGGTAAGCAACCATTTCGGCAAATGCCGTGATATCGGCGACGACCCCGTTCGCCACCAAGGACCTGAGCGCACCAGCAAACAAATCTCTGAACCGTCGCCGTTCGGCTTTCGCCCATCGTTCAAACTCTGAACTCTCAACGTTGTTTGCTAACGCCACCCAAGCTTCGCTGTACCCAAGTTGTTGACCGTAAGTAAGGACAGCCAACAAGGGTGCCGAAAGACCCAAAGGCATTCGTCGCTCACTCACCGCTTGCACTAAATCAGCGGTATCAAGAAAGCTCCGAATGTCGTTCATGAGAACTTTTCGGCTACGACGGTCACCTTGCTGCGTACTGACGTCACGACCATCAAGTCGATGACCATCAAGTCGATCAGCTAACGCAACCATCGAAGCAACCACCCGATCAAGCGGCCAGTCGAGGGAAGACTCTGAATCAGCGCTCGGCTCCGCTACCCGAACGTCGATCGTATTTTCAGCAACACTGAGATCGTTCAGGGCTTGAGCCACTCGCCGACACAAACCATTGTTCGCTGGTCCAAAGCGAATAGTCAGTTCGCTCACTACTTCATGGGTACCGAGCGATCGAGCCTTGTCAAAGACAACTTCGGCAAACACTTCGCCATCGCCATCGTGAGCAACCCATACCTTGCGCTCGATACGTCCAAGGCTCAACACGTGCAACTCGGAAGGAATACGGCCACCGCAAACGGCTTGCCAAATCGGTTCGTTGACCGAAGGAGGACCACCAGAAACCGGACCCAAGAGTTCCGCCATCGTCGACGCCAAACCCTCACGAACCTCGGGTTGCAACACCACCCAACGTCCAGCCTTCCCGTTTCTAGTTACCGCCCATCCACCCGTGAAAGCGTGATGCTGATCGGTTTCCATTCGAACCCGTCCACCTGATTGCACGACGACACCATCCGAGGTGTCAAGCGTTGACGACAACACGGACCGAACAATCGGCCCATCAATGATGCCAGGCAGACCACCGAGCACCGCATCCACTGCTCGCAGGACAGTCTCGGCTGAGGCGCTGAACAGTAACAACGCGTTCAAACTACAACGGGTTGACTAGGCAAAAACCCTAGATTGCAACCCGATGGGGGGTACTCTGGAAAATCAAGTCGAGGGCGCTCATAAAGGTTCTCCAACACAAAGGATTTATGCGAGTACTTCTTATTGGTTGTGGAGGCGTGGGCGATGCCATCGCCAAAATTGCCAGTCGTCGTTCGTTTGTCACACTGCTCGTGGTAGCCGACGTTGATGTGGCGAAAGCTGAATGTGTTGCCCGATTGGCGGCTGAGGGCGGAGTCCAAACCCAAGCCGAGCAACTCGACGCTGCCGATCGCAGTGCCGTCGCCGAATTGGCCCGTAAACACCGCATTGATGTTGTCGTGAATTCCTGCGATCCCCGTTTCAATCCGGGGATCTTCGAAGGTGCATACGATGCTGGGTGTCATTACCTCGACATGGCCATGACCCTGTCAGAACCCCATCCGACCGACCCGCACCACCAGATCGGTCGCTCACTCGGACAGATGCAATTCGATGCTTCCGACGCATGGGCAAATCGTGGCCTTCTTGCGCTTACATCTATTGGTGTCGAGCCAGGAATGTCTGATGTGTTTGCCAAATACGCAGCCGACCATCTGTTTTCTCGAATTGATGAGATTGGGGTTCGTGATGGCGGCAATCTGATCATCGAGGGGTGTTCATTTGCTCCGACCTTTTCGATATGGACCACCATCGAAGAATGCCTTAACCCACCAATCATTTATGAAAGGGATCGGGGCTGGTTTACGACCGAACCGTTTAGCGAACCCGAGATTTTTAACTTTCCTGAGGGAATTGGTCCGCTTGAATGCGTAAACGTTGAGCACGAAGAAGTGCTGCTCATCCCACGATGGATTCCAGACGTTGGCCGAGTCACCTTCAAATACGGGCTTGGCCAGGAGTTCATTGATGTGCTGAAGACATTGCACTTGGTAGGAATCGACTCAACAAAGAAGGTGAAAGTTGGTGACGTATTGGTGTCACCACGAGATGTGCTCTCTGCTGTATTGCCCAACCCCGCACAGCTCGGACACCGTATGCACGGAAAAACCTGCGCTGGTACTGCCATACGGGGCCTCGACAAGCAGGGACAACCCCTCAACACCTACATGCATCACGTTGTCGACAATGCCGACTCAATGCGTGACTACGACTGCCAGGCGGTCGTTTGGCAAACAGCGGTGAATCCGGTTGTAGCGCTTGAGCTCATGTCGAATGGAACATGGACCGGGGCCGGCCTTCTTGGCCCCGAAGCGTTCGATGCGGTGCCCTTCCTTTCACTACTTGCTGACTACGGAACACCACACCAGGTGCAACCAATCATCTAAATCACCACTTTGAGTGATGAACAAGGTGAAACAAATTCGTAATCTGAACGTCTATTCACTGGTGAACTGAAACGCAGGTCACCAAACGGAAGGAAATCACATGAGGACGACCAGCTCAGGCGCACCTGGCTCAGCAGGGCGAAAGCGGACAGGGTGGAAGCAGACAGCCGGTATCGCGGCCCTCGTTTCTTCCGCCGTGATGTTCCTCGGAACAACCTTCGTCACTCCGAACGCCAGTGCAGAACCGGCTAAAGCCTCGCCAGCGGTGGTGCGGCCACTCAGCACAGATGGGCTTGGCAAGCGCTTCTCATTCGAAGATGCCGACATGCTCATCCAAAAGGAAGCCCCGATCGGCACCGTGTTTAGCGATGCAGACCCAGCGCTACTCACCACCCCGCCCATCGATACATTCTTCATTAACGCCGGGTACCCACGCCGGTACAACGTCGGACAAGACGGCATCCCGCAGGTTCGTGAAGGTGACAGCGTCACGTTCCGCAACCGCGTTTACCCACGTTTGTTGGTTCTCGAAAACGGAAGCCTCAAGGCGCTTCCCTCAAACATCACTACGGTCGAAACAACTGACGCAGCCGACAATCCTGGCGCCGGTTGCGACATCACCGAACCTGTGCTTGTTGAAGCTGAAGGTTTCCTCGAATACTCATGCACGCTTACTAATGTTCGATCAAAGGGCATCGGTACCGACGAAGACCTCGTAAGCACCTTTACGGTTACTCGAACAGGCCTTGACGGTGGAAACGTTTTGACCCAGTCAGAGTCAGCGGCATACAACGTCGTAGTGCCCTGCATTTCAATCGTGAAAGAAGTACGCCAGGCCGGAACTACCGATGAATGGCTTAACGCCCAGACGCCAGAAACAGCAGCCCTAATCGCTACCGGCGCAGCTGCAGAGTACCGAATCACCACCAAAAACTGTGGCGAAATGGACCTCACGAGCGTTGTCGTCACCGACACCATCGATGGATGCAACCGAAACATCGGTTCACTGGCAATTGGTGCAGAGTTCACCTACTCAACCGCCGATGCCGGACAAAACAACTGCGTATCGAATCCGGTTTCCTCCACAGTGTGCTCAACAGCCAGCGTTTCTGGCCAACCAATGTTGTACGGCGCTGCGAACGGTGCCCCAGTTTCAGCGAACGACCCAGCTTGTGTCGCTCCGCCGAAGGTGACCACAACGACTTCAACAACCACCACGACGACGACTACAACCACCATCGCCCCAACCACACTTGCCCCGGCACCGTGCCTAGCGATCATTAAAGAGGTTCGCCAAGCCGGAACCACCGGTGAATGGCTTAACGCCCAGACACCAGAATTCGCTGCACTCATCGCCTCGGGGGCAACAGCTGAATACCGAATCACGGTCGCCAACTGCGGCACTACTGACCTTGTTGAAGTGAGCGTCACCGACACGATCGTTGGTTGTAACCGAGTCGTCGGACCGCTAGCAATTGGCGAAAGTGCTGTTTACACAACAGTGACTGTTGGCCAGGCCGGTTGCAGTTCAACACCGGTCAACACCGCGAGTTGCTCCACCGCAACGGCGACCGCTCAGCCAGTCGTTTCTGGCAACCCAACAGGTGATCGGCTGTCAGCCTCTGACCCAGCCTGTATCGCCCCGGTGATCGCTGGAACCACCACGACGACGCCAACGACAACTATTACTCCAGACCCAACCACGACGACGCCAACGACGATCGCAACGACAGTGGCGACAACAGTCGCAACAACCACACCAACAACCGTCGCAACGACCGTCGCTACAACAGTGGCCGCCACTACGTCGTCGACGCTGGTGATCATCACGCCTCCACAACCGTGTCTAACCATCAAGACATTCGTTCGACAGGCTGGTTCCAATGGTCCTTGGCAAGACGCCGATACTCCCGGGGTTGCCGCATCGATCACCCTCAACGGCACCGCCGAGTACCAAATCGAAGTGACGAACTGTGGAAGTGTTCCGTTGCTTGATCTGTCAGTCACCTCGGCAGTAACCGGATGCAACCGAGTGATCGGACGCCTCGACGGAGCCCAGAAGTTCACCTTCTCGACCGCCGACGCTCAAAACACCGGATGTCGTACTTCACCAGTTCTGGTTGATGGATGCCTCACCGCAATCGCCACCGCAAACACTGGCGCAGGTACACCAACACTTTCCGCAAGTGACCCTGCGTGCATCAAGGTGGTGGCAGCAATTGTTGCACCGGCTTCAGTTGCACCAGCTTCAGTTGCACCAGCTTCGGTGGCAGCCGTCACGGTTGCGACTCAACCAGCGTCAACCACGCCACCGGTGGTACAGGTACTTGACTCGAATGTCGCCAAGTCAACGGAAACCGAAGACCTCAGCCAAACCGGCTCGACCACTACGCCAATGTTGATGATGGCAGCTGCGTTACTTCTCGTCGGGATCGTGCTTCTGGGAAGCAGCCGCACCCAACCTTCGAAGCGTCACAGCTTCACCAACTAACTAGCCAGCATCCATAGCGCTCACACCACCACGAAGCTCGCCCCTCAAACTTCACGGTTTGGGGGGCGTTCTCGCGCAAACGAGCTACTCCTTCGAAGCAACCGCATTCGGTGTGACGTTCATTTTTGGAGCGTACTCCGCAACATCAACTTGGCGATGATCAAGCCCGACCGAAGCGCGCATCTGACCGACGCAAACGGTGCACGGTCCGTAGAAAAATTCAGACGCTGGAAGGTGACAGCGCGGACATTCGAAATCAAGGTATTCACTCACAGACTGCCTGTCGGGCAAAGGAACTTCGTTCTGACTCAACGTTGAAAGTTTTCGAAATAGCGACTTGGTGTCGGACCCCGCTGGCCTTGATATTTCGATCCAATCGCCGATGACCCGTATGGATTGTCAGCTGGCGTCGTCATCTGTAGAAAGCTGATTTGACCGATTCGCATACCGGGGTACAACGTGATCGGAAGGTTCGCCACATTCGATAACTCAAGGGTGATGTGCCCATCGAAACCCGGGTCAATAAATCCGGCAGTTGAATGAATCAACAGCCCAAGGCGCCCAAGCGACGACTTGCCCTCAATACGAGCGACCAAATCGACCCCAACCGTCAAGCGCTCAGCTGTTGACCCCAACGCAAACTCGCCAGGATGCAGCACAAAACAATCACCGTCGGCAATCTCAATCAACTCGGTCAGGTCTTCCTGATTTTCTTTGACGTCGATGACCTTTGTCGAATGGTTTCGAAACACTCGAAAGAATCGGTCAAGGCAAATGTCGATCGACGACGGTTGAACATTCGATGGAACATAGGGGTCAACCGAAATCCTTCCCGTTTCGAGGGCTTCACGAATTGACCGGTCAGACAGGATCACGCCGCTGAGCGTAGTTCCAGAACAAGATGTCGGGGAGCCCGGCTGGCGCGACCGCACTCGTATGGTGTGTGTTTGATTGGCTCCTGGTTAGGCAGTAGCAATGAGTTTCACAATGATGGGTATGCGAGACGCAAAGCTGGTTGGCCGAGCCCCTGAGATGCGGCACTTGTTTTCAGTTCTTTCTCGAGTCGAGAACTCATCGTTGCCTGATCAGGTGCCCGAGATCATCACGATCGACGGTGACGCAGGAATGGGAAAGAGCCGACTCCTCACCGAATTGGCGAATCTCGCTGCCGGCCTCGGATGGACCCCGGTTCACTGTTCGTCAGTAGAACCCAACAAGTCAAACGCCAAGCCTGCAGCGTATCGGCCTCTCGCAGCAATTCAAGTCGGCCTATTTTCGCTCACCGGAGCAGAGCGGGTGGTTGTTGGCGATCTTGAGCGGCAACTCTCTCTATGCGAAGACGAGGCGGCCCAAAGTCCGGTTTTGCTTAAAGCCATCGAACGTCTCGCAAACGCTTCGCCAACTTTACTGCTGGTAGACAACGCTCATTGGCTTGACGGAGCAACTCTCAAAATGCTGCAAACACTTCGGTCCGAAATGCGATCCGGTCGTTTGTTAATTATATGTGCACTTAGTTTTAGTACTCGCGAGACTGTGATTGAGTTCCGTCGTATCTGCAACGACGCTGGCTTACCAACCCTGACCCTGAAACCACTTTCCGACAATGCTGCTCACGAACTCGCCCTAGACACGCTGGGTCGTGACCTCACTGCAGCCGACGCCGAACTGCTGACATATGCGCGCGGAGTTCCTGCACAAATTCGCCAAATGTCGGCTGAGTTTTCTTCTCGATCAGGTCAAACGTCGACCGATTCGGTGCCAGCACCGCTCACCTCATTTGTTGGTCGAGAATCAGAACTCACCGAGTTGGCAAAGTTGCTTCACCGCGAACGACTCATCACGATTACCGGCACCGGTGGTTGTGGAAAAACCCGCATCGCCCAAGAATTGGCCCGCCGCATTACCCCGTACAACTTGGAGAGTGTTCTCTGGATAGAACTTGCGCCTGTAACTGACGGGCCAGGGGTAGTTGGTGCTGTCGCTTCCGTCGTAGGCGTCCGGGGATCTGAACATCACTCACTCGAAGACCTCCTGGTGTCAACGATGCACCATCGAGGAGAAACGATCATGATTCTCGACAATGTCGAACATGTGCTTGCCTCATCCTCATCGCTAGTGGGCACACTACTAACCGAAATCCCCCAGCTGAGGATCGTGTGTACCAGTCGCGAACCACTCGATATTCCAGGCGAGTGGGTCTGGCGGCTGCCGCCCCTCGGATCGCCATCGGTATCCGAAAGAGCCGAGTTGTCGATTGATGTCATCACTCAATTTGACGCGGTGAAGCTATTCATTGAACGGGCGGCGCGCGTACGAAGGGGCTTTGCGATCACACCAAGTAATTCCGACGCGATTACTCGAATATGTGAACGACTTGATGGACTACCACTAGCAATCGAATTGGCAGCCGCCCGAGTTCGGGCGATGTCTCCCGAACGTATCGCCGCGCAACTGGAGGACCGCACGCCCAATCGCCCAGTAGGTCATTTGGTTACGACCAGACACCAAACCTTAGAGGCATCTATCGCCTGGAGCGAAGGATTGCTAGACGCCGTTGAGAGGGTTGCATTCCGCCGACTCGGAGTTTTCGTTGGCGGATTCACCATCGAGGCAGCTCAGGCGGTCGTTGCTCACGGTAACGCCCAGGTAGGTGCAGACAAAACCGAATCCGAAGCGAGCATCGGTATCGACGCTTACGAAGTGCTTGACCTTGTCACTAGGTTGGTTGACAAAAGTCTGATCGTTCTTGACGAATTCCATGACCGATTTTTCATGTTGGAGACCATTCGGGCCTATGCCATACGACGGATGGAAGAGCACGGTGAGCTTTCTCGTTTGCGCGACATTCATGCAAACTGGTTCGCTGATTGGTTACAAACTCTTGATGATGCTGCAAATGCCGAAGAAGCACAGCAGTTCATCGACCTCACCCCGGCATGGATTCGAAGTATTGCTCCTGAGGCGCCGAATTGTCACGCAGCATTTGAGTGGGTCGAAACTGGCGGATCACTTTCGTTGCGAATAGTCGCTGGCCTGGGTTACTACTGGCTCTTGACCGCATCGTTCGACGAGGCGATTCGGTACGGCCTCAGCGCAGCATTGGCCGGTGACGTCAAATCACCAGAGTGGGCTGAGGCGGTGATGTGCTTACTTGGTGTCTTACGAAACGCGAGCTTTGATGGGCCCGCTCAGCTGAAACAGGCTGCCATGAAAGGGACCGCTGACTTCACCGGCAGGGCACTTGTCCGAATGGAAGGCGCACTTATGACTACGCAGCTTGACCGATTGGGCCCCACGGCTGAGCAGCTCGCTATGTTTGCCCAAACGCGCCAAGACGCCGTCGAGATAAAGGATTGGTACACGTTCACAAACTGTGTGTACATTCCGGCCAGCATTTGTGCAGAGTTTGGGTTGCTCCGCGAAGCCCTCGAAACTCTTGGTGGGTTTGTTAACCATCGCACGATCCTGGTCGAAGCACTGTGCGCTAACAAACGAGGTGATTTTCACAGTACCGCGCAGCACGTCGAAGTGGCGTCTGCTCTCGTTGAAAATGATCTATCGAACTTGATCGTTGAGAGGTTGGAAGTTGCATACATCGAGGGTGAATGCGAACTGATGCGCGGTGGTTCCGGTGAACGAGTCCTTCGCCTCATTCCTCAGCTGAGAATGCGAAACCTTTCCACCTACGATGGCCTTGCGAACACAATTGAAGGACTGTGCCACCTACTTAACGGTGATCTTTTGTCGGCACGAGCGGTTTTTGAGGAAGGCGCTGCCTCAGATTTTCAGATCTCTGCATCAAACACCGCGGTCTATCTAGTGCAGGTTGAAATTGCGCTTGGCAACGTTACGCAGGCCCGCAACATTGCCGAAAATATCTTAAAGAAGTGGAGAGGTGTTCAGGCACCAATGTACGAGTTGACCGCCCGTGTTGTTTTGGCGGAATGTGACATGCTCGACAAACCGTCGGATGCGCTCGATCAAGGACACCGTGCTCTCGCAGCGGCGACAAACCACGAGTTATGGGTTGGCGCAGTAGACGCAATAGAAGTCATCGCCACAATTCTTGTAGGAAACGGCCGCCTTCAGGAGGGCGCACGATTGCTCGGAGCTGCGCAGGCCGAGCGCAATCGTATGGGGTATCGCCATCGTTTTGCCCACCGGGCTGCGTATGTCGAAGCTGCCCATGAGAGCGTTCGTTCGACGCTGCCCTGGGCCGAGGGTTCAATCCTCAAGTTCACCGACGCCATTGCACTGGCTCAGCGCATGCGCGGCGAACGAGTTCGGCCCACTACCGGCTGGGGCAGCCTCACGCCAACTGAGATGCAAGTGGTAGAGGTGGTTGTACGCGGCTTTACTAATCCGCAAGTAGCCGAGAAACTCTTTATGTCACGGGCAACGGTCAAAACGCACCTCGTGCACGTCTTCGAAAAACTCAGCATAAATAATCGAACTGAATTGGCGGCCCTCCACCGTTCAGCAAACTCAGTCGTTCCAGCAAACTCAGTTATCGGCTGAGCAGTGTGGCGAGCGACCAAATCACCGCAAAGGCACCTACCGCGGCCATGGTCAGGGTTCGTCCTCTTGGAGCCTTTCGAAGGTCACCGTCTTTGGGTGGGCGTGGTTTCACGAGGGCGGCGACGTTTCCGGCAACCATGGCTGCACCGAGCGCCATCACCAACAACACCAATAGATTCGGGCCACCAAGCATGACGAGAGGTTACGTCAGCCCAAGAACCAGCGTTAGCCAACAGTTGTTGCCGTGAACGTCGTTGGCACCAACTTCGCTGCCGAAACGTCTGTACAACTCACCCGCCGACCACCGAGCTGGGCAACCGAGGCCAATACGTCGATACGCCAAATCGGTTCGTCGGGGGCACCTACGATTCGAACAATGACCGGGATACCTTCGTCGGCCACCGGGAACGCTTGTAGCGGACGATCATCAAAGACCGCCTCGGCGACCTGGCACTGATCGGTGCCTTCAACCACGATATCGATAAACAAATCGGGGTTTGCAGGTACCCGGGCTAACGCATTTCTTGAATCAACAGCATCTCGCAGGTTGGCTTCTTCAGCATCGTACGCAACACCTGAAAACCCATCGCTCAACGAAGCCAGGGCAGCATCGTTCACCTCACCTGCCTCGGTTGAAAAGCGGTATGCATCGCCGAGGGCCGCCATAATGAGGTCAGCACGTTTCTGGGCCGTCTCCTCCGGGGTGAACTCGCTCGATATTGCGCCACCCGCAAGTGTGGTGTCGGGTACCAGGTTGGCTTTGGCGCACGAGCTGAAAAGCGAACCCGCCAGCACGAAAGACAGCATCAACGGACGACTGGTAGCTATGACCGGGCCTCGTTTTCAAACTTGGTGTACTGATCGAGGAACACCAATTTGCTTGACCCGACCGCCCCAGAACGATGCTTAGCGACGATGATCTCAGCCAAGCCCTTATCGGGTGAATCGTGGTTGTAATAGTCGTCTCTATACAAAAACATCACAACGTCCGCATCCTGTTCAAGCGAGTTATGGGCAACCACGCCATCCGCAATAAAGTTATGTGTACCTTCTACCGTGGCATCAAAGGTCGGCTGCAAACCGGTAGGTTCAATCGCTACGAGCTCGTCCCAAAACACATCGGAGGTTGCCATATCAACCAGAGGTTGTGAGCTGACGATTTCGCCGATGCGGCGAAGGCGATTGCGAGAGAAACGCCTTGGTCGCCGTTCATCGCCGAGCAAATACGACCCGCCATACGTTTCACCCAACGCTGTCGCTAACTGTCTGTGCGTCACACCGGTAAATTTCAACGCCTCACGAATGACGCCAACTATTCCCCACGGAACAAGATCGACGTTGGGATTTGGTATTTGTTGCGCAGTGACAGCCAAAGCTTCTGGAATAACTTCACCACGCCCACCAAAACAGCCAACCTTGGTGAGAAACTCTGTTTGATCAATCGTGCCTTGAACTCGAACACTAAAGCCTGGGCGGTACTCACCATTGCCGTCAGGACGTTGCTTTCTGGCTGAACCAATCGTCGAGCGAATGCCAAGTCGAAGCAAAAGCTGCTGGACATCTAGGGCAAGCCGATTGCTGGTCGTTGCGTAATAGCAACGAACGATATCTCCCCGACCGTTGCGCCCGATCGTAATAGACCCATCGGTAGCCCAGAGATGGTGCAGAAAATGGGCAATTTGGCTGTCACTGCACCCGAAGATCGACGATGGAACAAATTTGTTCCACGACCGAGATCCAAACAAGCCAAAAGGATCAGTCCAGTTACTCATCGGATGGCGAACCCCGTGGGTCAATCGATATGGGCTTGGAAACCAGACCTGAAATGTGTTGGCCAAAAGGGTGTAGGTAGCGTCAATGTTGAACAACGACTTCGCAAGGCTTACGACAAGATCGCGATTGGCAGGATCTGCTGTTGCATATTTAAAACTGGGCCCCATAGATCCGTCACCCAGCATGTGGGCTAGCAGTGCAAGGTGATCGTCGGACCATTCATCGCAGAGCTGCGCCGGGGTTGGCAGCACCCTCGGAACAGCTAAAAATTCACCTGCCACGAGTTCGTCGAGCCGTTTCCAACCATCAACCGTCAAAAACCGATGGTTCCCACTTGCCTCAACCGACCGGCCTGATGCCAAGACTAACCGAAAGCATTGTTTAATCCCCGACGGAAACGCCCGAGTCAACCGGGCTGCAACCATTCGTTTCCGTTCATCAATCGACCATACGAGCGGTTGCGTCTGAGTAAGTACAAGCTCTCCAAGCGAAATCTCTTCACCGTTGTCAGCTCGACGCAATTTCGTCGAAGCAGGCATACACCCTGACTCACGAAGGTCAGACAGCATCGGTCGCTTATCGGCCCGTGATTCAAGGTTACGAGAAAGCTGCGAAAGCGCAATAACCGGGCACTCAAGTTCACGGGCCATAATTTTCAGCCCTCGACTAATTTCGGCTACCTCAACTTGGCGACTTTCGGCCCCGTTTCGACCTGTCATAAGTTGCAAGTAATCGATCACAATGACACCAAGGTCGCCAAGGCGACTCTTCAACCGTCGAGCCTTCGAGCGAATCTCCATCACACTCAACTGGGCATTGTCGTCGATGTAAATCGGTGCCTCGGCAAGGCGCGAAACTGCCGACGTAATCTTTGGCCAGTCGTCGGTTTGTAGGCGACCGTTTCGCATTCGTTTCGAGTCGACCCGTGCCTCTGAGCACAACAAACGTTGCGTCAATTCGAGATGGCTCATTTCCAAAGAAAAGAACATCGCTGGTCGGTTGGCCTTCAGCGCAACGGCTGACGCCAGCCCCAAAGCAAAGGCCGACTTTCCCATAGCGGGACGAGCGCCAACGATGTACAGAGCACCCTTCTGCAAGCCGTTTAGCTGATCGTCAAGGTCGTAGAAACCGGTGGGAATGCCGGTAATCGAATCGCCTCGTTCGTACAGTTCTTCGAGCCGGTCGAGCGAGGCTTGCAACAAGTCAAACAACGGCGCGAGCGTGTCGGTCGAGCGATGTTGGGCCACCTCAAACACGAGTTGTTCGGCTCGATCAAGCGCCACAGCAACATCGTCAGGCATTCCGTAACCGAGGTCAGAAATTTCGCCAGCAACGCCGATAAGACGACGAAGGGTATGATTCTCATCTACTATGCGCGCGTACTGAGATGCGTTCGATGTCGATGGTGTTCCTGCCTGCAACCCAATGAGTGTGCCTGATCCCCCTATGGCGTCAAGCAGATCGGCCCGGCGAAGTTCTTCAGACAGCGTGACCGGGTCAATGGCCTGACCGCGAGCGTTCAGTGAGGCAATCGCCTGAAAGATGTGACCGTGAGCAGGTTTATAAAAATGCTCGGGTCCGACCTTTTCGAGGCCAATCGACAAAGCCTCACGGCTCAACAGCATCGCCCCGAGAAGCGATTCTTCAGCCTCGATGTTGTGTGGGAGAAGCCGGGCCGAAGTTGGTGACTGCTGCTGTCGCTTGCGAACGTCGTCTAGTGACTGAACCATGACCAACCCGCGTGCAACAACACCTGCTGAAACATGCTTGACACGGAGCCACCAAACTGTGATGTGGGGGAAGCCCCGACTGCCCTAACAGCATCCACTAAACACGCTGTGAATCGCTAGGGGATGAGCTGTGGATTACCCGTGAATTAGTCGTGGAAAACATCTCACACCCCAGCTTACGAAGGGGGTACGACAAAAAGAGCCGCCAAACAAAACGAGCGGTCAATTATCCGGCACGAAGCAAGAATAATCGACCGCTCGTTCAGAACAGTGCAAGTTGACCGACGTTTAAACGGGGACAACCTCTAGCGCCACGGCGAATTCGACATCGCTATGCAGTTTTACGGCAACAGAGTGCAACCCGAGGGTTTTGATCTGCTCATCGATATGTAGCTTGCGCTTATCAAGCGACACGCCGGTCTGCGTTTCGATTGCAGCCACCACGTCAGCGGTGGTCACTGATCCGAACAGCTTTTCGCCGTGCGATTTCATCGAGATGGTGATCGTTTTCGCTACCAGGGTACGAGCAATAGTTTCGGCCGAAGCACGATCCTTTGCATCACGAAGGTCGCGGGAACGCCGCATCGCTGCAGCCTGAGCAACGGTCCCGGCCGCAGCCGGCATTGCCAAGCTGCGAGGAATCAGGAAATTTCGGGCGAAACCGTCAGCAACATCAAGAATGTCGCCACGCTTCCCAACACCCTTTACGTCAGCACGAAGAATAATTTTCGACATGGTCGATCACTCTCCTTCTGATTCGGTTTCGACATCATCAACATCGGTTGAATCTGTCTCAGAATTTTCGCTGTTTTCAGCATTCTCACCAGGTCGACCACCAGTACGCGGGCCACGGCGTGGGCCACGTTCGGCCACACCCTTTGCCGCATAAGGAAGCAAAGCCAACTCACGAGCGACTTTCACGGCGTTCGCAACATCGCGCTGCAACTGAACCGACAAACCGGTTACCCGGCGAGCACGGATCTTGCCACGTTCGGAAGTGAACTTACGAAGCAAATTGATGTCTTTGTAATCGACGTAGGCACCCTCGCGAATTGGGGATGCCTTTTTCTTCATTGGACGACGCTTGTCGTCTTTCGGTGCACGCTTAGTGGTGCCCTTGTCACGGTCATTATTGCGGGCCATTAGAAAGGCTCCTCATCGTAGTAATTGGCTGCCGGTTCGGCATTGGGGGCTGGTCGGCTTTGGCCGCCCGAGCCACCGGAACGTGGTGCTGCTGCTTCGGAAGGGCCGTTCTCGGCACCCTTGCGTTCGCTGCGAGTAATTTGCGCTGTTGCCCAACGCAATGACGGGCCGACTTCATCGGCTATAACCTCAAACACGGAACGCTTTTCACCGTCTTGAGTTTCGTATGAACGCTGTTCGATGCGGCCGCTCACCATGATGCGCGTACCTTTGGTCACCGATTCAGCAACGTTTTCGGCGAGTTCTCGCCAGCACACGACGTTGAAATAGGATACTTGTTCTTCCCATTCGTTCGTCTGGCGGTTTTGCCAACGTCGGTTGACCGCAATACCAAAGGTGGTATTGGCCTGACCCGACGACGTAAACCGCAGTTCGGGGTCACGGGTTACGTTACCCATGACGGTGACACTGTTGCCTGACATAGCGCCTCCTTGTTAGTCGCGGTCGCGGTCGCGACTGCCACCACTACGGCCACCTCGACCACGGCCTTCGCTACGGTCGCCACGGTCGCTACGGTTTTCTCGCTGAGCAGCGGAAACCTCTTCAAGCGAAGGTGGGTTCGTAATCGTTCGTCCGGTCGACTTGGCAGGAATCACAATAATTTTGTGTCGAAGAACTTCGTCGGTGAGCTGCAACTGACGGTCGATTTCTTTGATGCTCGACGGAACAGCGCTTGCTTCAATGAGGACGTAATAACCCTCAGTCTTCTTTTCGATTTCGTAAGCCAACTTACGTCGACCCCAACGCTCGATGCGTCCGGCTGAACCGCCGTTGGTGGTCACGAGGCTCACCGTACGCTTAACGATCGCTTCGTTTGCCTGGTCGTCGAGAGACGGCTCAAGAATAATGACAATTTCGTAGGGCCGAGTCGTGGCCATATGTACCTCCCATGGGCCCAACCACTTTTGATG
This sequence comes from Acidimicrobiia bacterium, assembly GCA_031430595.1. Classification (GTDB taxonomy): domain Bacteria; phylum Actinomycetota; class Acidimicrobiia; order Acidimicrobiales; family JANYDT01; genus JANNBN01. Next base: position 151,838 of record JANPBU010000043.1, on the reverse strand, counting down.
GTCGGGGCCCCAGACGGTCTGGGGCGGGTGCTATCTACGGATAGCGGACTTTCACCTTAGTCTGAAAAGCGACCAAGATTGGCCGAACCTTGACGTCATCTGCCGAGCTTAAGCCGACTTGGGAAGCGTCCGGCATGCTCCACCGATGAGTAATCGTGACGTCTTTGACACACCGAGCGGTTCTAGGCCACCCCTTAACGTCTCCATCGCCACCCGATACGGACCCGTCGGAACGTAATTCGGACAATCTTCTCGATCGCCGCAGGGCGCCATGTCGAGTTTCGTGACCAAACTTCCAACCTTGTCAAACCAGGCAATCGACAGCCAGATCGGTACCGTCCGCATCCAAAACCCACCACTCGTGTCGTTGTCCCAAGTGAACAACATCGCGTCGTATCCACCCAGGTCAGTTCGTTGCATCAAGCCACGCGCTTGAGCAGCCGGAGTATCGGCGAGCAGAGCACAGAATTCTTTTTCTGACCCATCAACCTGCGTGAGCGTGAAACGAATGGTGCCATAGTCAGCCCACGGCGCGGCGGCCCGCGCTGCCGCAGCCTGTTCGACCGGAACAATGGTCACAACGGTCGGAACAGGTTTAGACGCAACTGGTCGAGACGGGACAGCTCCCTTGATCGGTATCCCACGACGAGTCGTTGTGACCTTTTTCGCCACCCGACGTTTCGACGTGTTCGCCGCGTTGCCGGTAGTCGAACAAGCCGAGAGCAGCAGTCCAAAAACGAGAAAGGTAGCAAGACGTCGCATGAGACTACGCTACCGACCGCTGCGCTTTGTTGGGACCGCTTTTGACGGCCTAGCTATACAGCCCGGCGAGAAATTCTTCCGCGTCCATACTGATGACACGCCCAGCCGCTTCGATTCCGGCCGACGAGGTACCAGAGAGCAGCGCTTCAGTGAGATCTTGCGATGCTGAATAACTTTCGGCCTGCGAAGGAAATGATTCGTCACGCACCGCTGCAACGTAGCGTTCGACGGCGGCCTGCGCCTCGACCCCGACGTTACCGAAACGCCTCACAAATTTCGGGGCCATCCGATCTTCCATGCCCAGCAGGTCGTGCCAGACGAGCACCTGACCATCGCAATGAACTCCAGCACCAATGCCAATAATAGGAACCGAGACAGTTTCTGAAATCACCTTTGCCACCACGTCAGGCACGCCTTCGAGCACAATCGCAAACACCCCGGCTTCGGCCAAAGCCACTGCGTCGTCAATGAGTTCGCGAGCCTCGTCGATACCTTTGCCTTGCACCTTGAAGCCACCCATTGCGTTGACCGATTGGGGTGTGAGCCCGATGTGACCCATTACGGGAATTTCAGCGTCGAGGATCGCTCGAATCACGGGGAGGCGTTTTGCTCCGCCTTCAAGCTTTACGCATCCGGCGCCAGCCTTGATCAACGTGGCGGCATTTCGAACAGCTTCGTGAATATCGGTGTGGTACCCCATCCAAGGCAAATCACCGACAACGAGTGGCCGCCGATGATCGCAACCGGCTGCTTCAGACGCAACCAAACCCCTGGCGACGGCAGCGGTGTGGTACGCAATATCGGCCACCGTTACCTGCAAGGTGTCGTCGTAACCAAGCACGACCATGGCAAGTGAGTCACCAACGAGAATCATGTCAACGCCGCTTCGGTGAGCAATTCGAGCACTTGGGGCGTCGTAAGCGGTCACCATGACAAGACGCTGCTCGGATTCGGCGCTCTGCACCGAAGTCTTTCGAGTGATTTTGCGAGCACGAACAGCGGGCGCAGTCATCCTCAATGGAACCTTGTAACCAGTCGGACGTGAATTCACGTCGTCTCCTTTCAACCGTCTAGCGCCTGTATGGCTGCCAGCAGCAATTCGAATAGTAACTGATTCGGGGCTCGGGCGATAGCGTCAGTGTTATGGAGACTGTTCATTCGACCGCTTGCCAAAACTGTAACCAACCTGACACCGTTCTCACCCCCATTCACCGGGTGTATGTGGTGGCCGCTGCATGGGATGCGCCATCGTCAAGCAACCAACTTAACGAAATTGAGTTGTGGTGTTTTTCTTGCCGAACTCACTACCCGCACGCGGACGTCACGTGACCAACCCTTCTTTCCTCAGCCCGTACCGACTTCAACAGGTGTCGGCACCTGAGGCTCTGGAACAGGTTGCGGCGCAGGGGTGGTTACCGTCGGGGTTTCGACACTACCCGTCCCGTTTCCAGCTTCGACGGGTGCAGGCCCCTCAGTCGAACCTCCTGATTCGCCCGGTCCAGCTTCAACCGGGGGTGGCGCCTGCTCGGTTACCGGTTCCGTAGTGGGTGCATCATCAATTAGTCCACCGTCAAGCGGCTCGGAAGTCACTACGTCGGTTGCCGGTGCCGAGTTCTTCGGTTTCTTCACCGGCTTCGACGAACGTTTCGGGGTGATCACTTCACCGGTTGCATTTTCGTCGGGCAATGCAAACGTGCCCGTGTCGAGCTGCGGACCTACCACTTTTGCTTCCATGAACGCAGCAAATATTTGCGCGGGGAAGGCGCCGCCAGTTACTCGTCGTCCGTGCACTTTCGACATTGCTTTGTTATCGAGATAACCCATCCAGATCGCAACGACGCAACATTCCTTCGACGTGTACCCAACGAACCACGCGTCACGCGCACTTTGGGTCGTGCCAGTCTTTCCGGCTACTTCGCGTCCGTCAGATAGTTGAGCTCGTACCCCTGACCCGGCTGACACCACACCTCGAAGCGTCTGATTGACCACTGCAGCCTGATCGGAAGACAGCACACGGTTTGACTCATTCGATGGCGTGAAAAGCTTCGCACCAGTCGCATCTTCAACTTTCACCAGCAACGAAGTTTCAGTCGTCATGCCCTCGCGAGCAAACGTCAGATACGCCCGAGCCATTTCCAACGGCGTAACTTCTTCGGTGCCGAGTGCGATTGATGGATACGCCTCGAGTGGAGATGAGATACCAAGGTCTTTGGCCATATCAACTACCCGTTGTGCACCCACTCGCTCATCGGTGACCAATTCTGCGTACACCGTATTTACCGAATTGGCCGTCGCTGTAGCAAGGGTCAAATCTGACGCAAAACTTGCATCGTCAAAATTCGACACCGTCCAATCGGTGCCATCAACATTGGCACCCGGAATCTTCACTTGAGCAGGCGCGGGAAACGTCGACTCAACAGAAATGCCTTCGCGAATTGCCGCAGCCAACACAAACGGTTTGAACGTCGAGCCTGCTTGGCGACCTGGGCTTCCCTGACCCGTGGCGAGGTTTACTTGCGACACGTTCCAATCACGACCACCAACCATGGCCAACACTCGACCCTCATGATCGAGCACAACAACAGCAGCCTGGGGGTCGCCTTCTCGATCAAGCACCTGCTTGAAGGCGGCATCTCGGGCTTGACGCTGGGTAACCGGGTCAAATGTCGTGGTGACTCGAAGGCCCCCACCGAACACTTTTTGGGGTCCGAATCGCACGATGAGTTCGCGCCGCACCGCATCGACAAAATATTCGGCACCAAGGCCGGGCTGAGCAATGCGCGACAGTGCGCGTTTCGGTCGCACAATTCCACCTTGACCAGTAAGCGGCACCGCTGCTGCGACCGCTCTGTCGGCTTCGGAAATAAGACCGTGGAGCGCCATATTCGACAACACACTGTCACGACGGCGTAACGCAACCTCGGGGTTACGAATCGCGTCGGTGTTTTCAGGCGAGCGCAACACACCGGCGAGATACGCCGATTCGGCCAACGTCAAATTTGCCGCATCCTTGTCAAAATGGGCTCGAGCACCGGCCTGAATACCCTCGGCACCCCTGCCAAAGTAGGCACTGTTGAGGTACCGAGTAAGGATTTCATCTTTCGAAAGCCGTTGCTCAAGTTTGACCGCCAAAATTGCTTCGCGAACCTTGCGTTTGTACGACCGCTCACGGCCGGTATACGTGATCTTTACGTACTGCTGGGTGATTGTTGACCCGCCCTGCTGCACCCCTTGCTTGCGAACCCCTCGGTATACGGCCCGAACGATGCCAAGTGGGTCAACACCACGATGCGAATAGAAGGTGCGGTCTTCGGAGGCCAACACGGCGTCGCGGGTGACCTTTGGAATGTCGGTCAACGCAATGTCGGTCCGGTCTTCCCCGGCCGAAAACGAAGCCAACTCATTTCCGTTGGTGTCGTATACGAACGACGTTTGCGGGTTCGTCGAATCAGGCGGAAGTTCAATGGTGCTTGCGTACCAAAACAGCCCGGCAATGAGGACCAACGGCGGAAAGAAAACACCGAACGCAATCCCTTTTGCGTGTCGGCGAAAAAACCCCCTCTTTCGTTTCGAGGTCGGCCTAGTCGCAGACTTAGGCGACGGCCCAGACTTACTTGACCGCCCAGACTTACTTGAAGTCCCGCGACGATCTGCTGCGCGCTGATCATCTAAGTACCGATCTTCTGTGTACTTACTAGAATCTCTTGGTTCGACCCGCTTATTTTTTGGATCAAGGCCGCGTCGTGCCGCCCCTTGAGCCACTACTCGCTTTCCTTCGATCGGTCGAGGGCTTGGTTGTGCTCGACCGGACGACGGACGACGATCGGGAGCGCGTCGTTCAGCGGGCATGAGCGCGTCCGGCCAAAAATGTTCGCGCCAGGTGGTTCCAGCGGCACTGTGCGCATACCTCAACCACATAACACGCCAATTCGTCGTGCGACCTGGTCAACTTGGCCATCTCTTTTGCAGTCGAAATACACCGCCCGTGAGCAGGCAAGCGATGTCCGAATACGTATGACACATACACAAGCGTACTTTCTTCACAAATTGGGCACGGCGTATCGGTCACGTGTCCAAGGTTTTCGGCTGCACGAATCAGCTCAGGGTGGGCATCGCAAACGTCGACGCGTCCAAGACGACCCCGGTGATATTCGTTAATGAGATGTCTACGGGCCAAACGATAATCAACGGCCCCAGGGCGAGCCCCGCGCATCGTATCGGGGCGAAACTCCACCCCAACAGATTACGCGGCTTAACGAAGTTGCGAAAACACTCTGGAAACCCTCTGAAGAAAGGCGCTCCGATCGATGTGGGTCGCACCGTCGTTTCCGTAGAAGGCAATCCATCTCACCCGGCACCGGCGGGCACAGAGCAAGCGAAGGCTTTTTTGCAACATATGTTTTCCGGCCTCACCCTGCACCGTATTCATCAGCTTCGTAGAGCCATGCGAAGTAACGGCCCATATGTTTCTGATATTCCTGAGACTCCCCTTGGCCGCAATCGAGCCTGGCTCAAGATGGTAAGCAACGCCTTCGACCCAGACACGATCTATCCACCCCTTCAACATGGCTGGTTGACCTCCGTACCAAGTTGGATACACCAAGACCAAGTCTGTCGCCCAACGAAGCGCCTCACCATAGTGCGCTAGTTCCGGAACAAGCCCGTCTCGGCGATGCTGCCACTCATGTGCCGACGGAACAGGATCGAAGCCCTCTGCGTACAGATCAATTTCACGAACTTCATGCGACGCTCGTTTAAGCGAAGCCACACAACGATCGCCTGCTGCATTGACAAAACTGTCACGCAAAGGATGTGCACGGACTATCAGGAATTTGCGGGTCATAGTTTCGCCATTTCGCGCTCGACCCGACCAATGAAACTCACAATTTGAGTCGGCTTCGCCTGATTCAATCCGTATAACCCTAACCAGTGGGTTCGACATCGCAGGTTGGGGACCATGGCCCGAATACAGCGAGTGAGTAGGCGTCTTCCGGCATCGTTGATGATGAACACCCCGGCTCGTGGCATGCCGTACGTACTAATCCCAACGAGATGTTTCAGGTGCCCGAGGCCGCTCACCACCTTGTTTGTGTCGGGGTCGAGACTAAAGCCCACCCCCGGAACCAGTACCCGCTCGATCCAACCTTTCAGAATGGCAGGCATTCCCATATTCCAGGTTGGGTATACCGCAATCAGCACATCGGAGGCCTTCAGCAAATCGATGTGGCGCTGCACTTGCGGGTCGAGAACAGGGGTATCGGTTTCGTAGGCGGTTCGTTCTGCTGGGGACATCGCAGCTTGAAAATGCTCGCCGCACAAATCGAGCACGTCAACATGATGACCGGCCGACTCTAAGCCTCTTACCGCTGCCTCTAACAGTGCACCGCTCAGACTGTTGCGATCGGGGTGGGCATACAACACAAGAACCCGCAGGGCGGTTTGTGACTTTGATGCTGGCCTAAGGCCAGACTTTCTTTCGAACATAGCTGTACGGCGACCACTTTTTCAGCTGCACCAACATCGTCTGGTCGGTGTGACCAAAGGAGCGCAGGTAAGTATTCTGCCTCAAACCAACCCTCGCCGAACAACAATGTCAGGGGGTTTGGTTTTCGATCCACCACTGCCGAACGCGACGTTCAGCTTCTTCAGAACCAAGCGGGCCTTCCTCCAAGCGGGCCTGTAGCAGCATGTCGAGAACCTGGCCGATCGCACGCGACGGACCAACCCCTAACAACTCCATCACTCGTTTGCCATCAATGTCTGGTCGCATTGCGTCAAGTTCTTCTTGTTCTCGCAACGCAGCTATTCGCTCTTCAAGTTCATCCATACGGCGCGCGAGGGTGGCGGCTTTCCGCGGATTACGCGTGGTGCAATCACACCTAGTCAACTCGTTCAGCCGATCAAGGAGTGGGCCTGCATCGGTGACATATCGCCGCACAGCAGAATCGGTCCAGCCCGCCTGGTACGTGTGAAACCGCAGATGCAATGCAACTAACTCGGAGACGTCGTGAATATCTTGGTTGCTGTACGTCAACGTGCGCATACGGTCACGTGTCATACGTGCACCTACCATATCGTGATGGTGGAATGAAACGCCCCCCGACCCGATTCTGCGGGTCTTTGGTTTGGCGATGTCATGAAAAAGTGCAGCCAAACGAACGATTCGATCTTGGCTCGTATTTTCGACAACGGCGATAGTATGTGCGAGTACGTCTTTATGGCGATGTATTGGGTCTTGCTCCAAAGCCATCGCTGGAAGTTCTGGCAGAAAATGGGCCGCGAGCCCGGTGGAAACAAGAAACCACAGCCCAGCCGATGGTGACGGCAGGGTCATGAGCTTGTCGAGTTCACCCCTGATCCGTTCAGCCGAAACTATCGCCAGACGCTCACCGTACGTTTCGACGGCTTCGACAAGTTCCGGTGTTGGTTGCAGCCCAAACCCCGATATGAATCGGGCAGCACGCAACATTCGAAGCGGATCATCGGTGAAACTTGTGGCAGCTGACAACGGCGTTCGAAGTACTCCAGCGGCAAGATCGGCCGCGCCATTGAATGGATCGATCAAACTCACGTCTGGCAAACGAAGCGCCAACGAGTTGACCGTGAAATCTCGACGCGACAGGTCAGATTCGATATCGGTGGCGAATTCAACTTCAGGTTTACGTGAATCGGGCTGATAGGCCTCGGCGCGGTGCGTGGTGATCTCGTTTGCGCGCCCGTTGATCGTTGCGCCGATGGTTCCAAACTTTTCGCCCTGAGTCCAAAGTGCTGTTACCCCGCCCCGCTTACCCATGTTCGCAAGGATGTCTTTAATCTCTTGGGGGAGCGCATCGGTGGTGAAGTCAAGGTCAAGATCATCACGAACCCTTCCAAGAAGCGTGTCGCGAACTATGCCACCAACCAGGTACAGCGTTTTGCCCGCCCGTTCAAAGGCGGTGGCTAACGGGGCCGTCTCGTCAACGAGCGCCTGAAAACGGGGGGGAACCATGCCATCAACGATACGTCGAACCGTCGCTCACTTTGAAAGGGTTTTCGCCATCAAAGTACCGACTCGATGGTTGAGCGCCTCTAACCTCTCAGGTTGTGGCTGAAGTTGAAACATCTTGGGGGCGTTTCCTTCACCTGCCGCGCACCCGATTACTTGACCACCAAACCCCACCCGTACACCAACAACTCGAATCCAGTCCCACTCAAAGTATGGTCGTACGCCTTCCTGGCGAGCGATCCCGAATCGACATTTGCGGGCAGCGCTCACTCATCTTTCCGATGTCGACAACACCCCTCACCACAGCAATGGTGCAGGCATCAGTTCGAGCGTTGCGAGACCTCGGATTTGGCGGTTGGATTGAATCGATTGCGCTAGCCGACGAAGAGGTTCACGGGTTTCGATCTGCTGGTTTCCATGTACGCCAGTCGCTGTGTTTGCTCACCCGAGACCTATACGGCGTTTTGCGACGCACACCACATGCACCGGAGACGGTTTCTCTTCGGCCAATCACTACGAATTTGCAACTTCGTAGGCCGGCAATAACTGATCAAATCCTCAGGATCGATGCGCTCGCATTTGGTGAAGAATCGTCACTCGACCAAATGGGCCTACGGCACTCGTTGACAGCCACCAAACAGGTACGGGTCTGCGGCGCCTGGCACGGCGATGAACTGCTGGGATTCGCAATTAGCGGGAAAGTTGGCCGAGCAACCTACCTACAACGCCTCGCAGTCAACCCCGCCGTTCAGGGGCAGGGCGCTGGTTCGGTGCTCTGCAAAGACGCGCTGGCTTGGGCCAAACGCCAACGTGCTCGTCGCATGGTGGTCAACACCCAATACGACAATCAACGAGCCCTCGAGTTATACGAACGTCACGGGTTTGAACGTGCATCAACGGGCCTAACGGTCATGGGTTACTTCAGCGATAGCCGAGCCTCGCGATGACAACACTGTTGAGACGCGTTGGCTACCTGTTCACCGTCGTCGCGCTTTGCATCGTTTCTGTGGCTGGCATTGCCACTGCCGAAGTTGATCCCTTTGTTATCGAAGCAGCTGCGCCAGCAGAAGAATTGTCATTGACAATGATCAAACAAACCTCGATCGTTGCCGATCTACGCACCTTTTCGATTGAGGCTTCACTTAATGCGGCGAGCGGCCTCGACCGAGATCAATACGAGATTGCCTTCACGGTTTACCAACGAATTCGCGACCGAGCCGCGTTCAAAGACTCGATCACTGGAACAAGGCTTGGATCGGCGATTTACATCACGCGAACCCCGATCGATGTGCCCGACCGAGTTGGCCAGGTTCCGATTAACTTTGAAGCAACAATAGGAACCTGCTCAGCGTGCATACCACTTTCAGTGGATGGGGTATACCCCGTTGTTGTCGACGTTCGGCGACGCGGTGATGGTGGCGTTGTTACGCAAATCATCACGAACCTTATTTTGCTCACCCGTTCAGACCAACCCGTACTTTCCGTTGCGTTGCTATTGCCTATTCACATGCGGGCAGATAGTTTGGTGAAAGCTGATGCGGATGGGCTACGACAGCTCATTACGGTGACAGAGAGTCTTGCCAGTAGACCGGGGTTTCCGGCAAGTGTCTCACTCACCCCAAGCGTCACCGACTTTGCCGCGAAAAACACCACGATTAACGGCACGCTTGATGCCCTCTCTGCCTCGCTTGATGGAAGGGAAATCATCGCCGGACCGTATAATGACCTACGACCAGAAATTGAAGGGGATCCGAGGCTCGTCGACGTGGTCGCAGGGCAATTACGTCGAGGCGAACAACGACTCAGCGACCGATTCCCAAATCAGGTAACCGGATCAACTGGAGTGTATTTTGACTCTGACGCCCTGCCAAAGAATGGATTCAATACCCTTGGCTTACAACGGCTCGTCATTGCTGAATCGTTGCTCGCCGTCACTGGTGACCCTACATTTGACCAGCCAATCTTCTTCGACCCCGGCGATATCGCAACACCCCAAACCGCCTCGAGCGGCACCGAAACTAACGACACTTCCTCAAGTATCGCTATTGCGTCTGTCGTTGCCGACGGAGACCTCGCTGCTCACCTCGAAGCGGCCAATGATCCAATTCTTGGCATCCACCAGTTAATGGCAGACCTGTCAATCATTGCCACAGAAGGTGGACAAAACCGAGGTGTGGTCGTTGAACTTCCGGTTGCGGGTTTGAGCCGCGCCACGATCGACAGCCTCTTCGACCTGATCGCCCAGCAACCTCAACTTCGCCCGGTACAGGTGAGCGCTTTGTTCGACCTTCCGACAGCCAGTGCTGGCGACGACCAATTCGCCTTCGTCACACCACGTTCTGACTCCCCCGAAACACTGACCAGTGACGACATCGTCACCAAAATTGACAAAGCCCGCCGATTCATCGACGGGGTCAGTGTGACGTTCGGCGATGATTCTGGATTGATTGAAGCTGCCGAGCAAGCATTCTCTGTGGGCTTATCAATACCGCAACAAGAATCGATTGCCTACCTCAACGATGCCTTCACCAAGGCAAGCGACCTGCTTGCCCAAGTAAAGCTCGGAGACGCAGGCCCCTTTCGTCTCACGGCACTCGAAGGGAAAATTCCGCTTTCTGTCATCAATCAAACCGGTCAACTGGCCACCGTGATGGCGGTGTTGCGCAGCAACCGGGTCGTTACCGAAGAAGGCGGCCGATTTGAAATCGCGGCGGAAGCAGCTAGCCCCGAGGATGGGGCAAAGGGTCGGATTACTGTCATTCCAATCGGGGTTTCCACTCGCTCTTCAGGAACATTCGGGGTGGCAGTCGGGCTTGAAACGCTCAATGGGGTTCCCCTTGATCAGGCAGAGATCGTTATTGCCAGCACGGGGGTATCTGGCCTCGGGCTAGCGATAACTGTTGCGTTGCTTGGGCTATTACTGCTTTGGTGGGTTCGAACTCGACGTGCCACGGTCAAAGCGAGACGTACCACCGCGAACCTCACGAACACAGCAAACCTCACCGACGACGCATCGTCGTCTCAGATAAACCAGTGAGCGAAACTCAATCTGCCTCGGGCCGTGCAGCCGCTGGCATGGCTGTCGGAACGTTGTTGTCTAGATTAACCGGCATCGGCAGAACCGTCGCTTTTATTGCGTTGCCATTTGGGATCGTGACCGACCCCTACACCGTGGCCAACAACTCACCAAACATGGTGTACGAACTGGTGGTCGGCGGTGTGCTCTCTGCCACGTTGGTTCCGTTGTTTGTCGGCCTGCTGCGCCCCGGCCATACTCGCCGTGATCGCGAGGGAGTGTCGGCGATAGTCACGCTCAGCCTGACCTTGGTGGTCGCCCTATCGGTGGCCCTTTGGGTTGGTGCCCCGTGGGTGATCCGTTCCTTTGGCAACTCGAACAAACCCGGATCAGCCGAATTTTCCACACGCCTGCTTCGCATGTTCGCCCCGCAGGTCGCCCTGTATGGCTGCGTCACCCTGTCGACGGCACTCCTGCAAACCAGACGAGTGTTTGCCATTTCGATGTTTGCGCCGATACTCAACAACGTCATTGTCATCGGCGTGTTCGTTTGGGTAAGGCGATTGATCTCCCAGGTTGCGCCAACGGGCACCGGCACCACATTCACGCTCAGCACGGTGGAAGCAAATAGCCATATCGTGCGAGTACTCGGATGGGGGACCACACTCGGCGTGTTTGCAATGTTCGCCGTCACGCTTCCTGCATTACGGTCGGCCAACCTCGGGTTACGCCTTATCTGGAAACCCACCCACCCGGCCATTAAAGAGCTCATTGGATTGACCGGATGGACGATGGGCTACGTCGTATCAAATCAAGTTGCACTGTGGTTTGTGATTCGAACCGCCAGCCTTAATGTCGGAGACCTGACGCTCTATACCTCCGCAAACTCCACATTTTTCCAATTGCCACACGGGGTCATTGCGGTGTCGATCATTGCGGCCATCGGCCCAAGTTTGTCTGACGCATTTCTCAGCCGATCACGGCGACGCTTTCGAGCATTGCTTTCCCAGAACCTTCGGTTACTTCTTCTCTTGATGATTCCCGCCGCAGCCGGAATGGCTGTGCTCGCCCTTCCACTCACCGAAATTGTGTTGTCCCGAAGCCAATCGGTTGAGACCGCTCGCAGTGTTGGCGAAGTGCTCCGGTATCTCACCCCTGGGCTACCCGCGTTCAGTTGCTACTTGTTACTGATCGGTGGTTTTAAGGCCATGCGCGATACCCGGACCACGTTTGAGATCAATGTCGTCGAAAACGCGCTCAACATCATCGTTGGTGCCAGTTTGTATTTCTTTTTTGGAATTCGCGGTTTGGCGGCCGGTTTTGCTGTGGCGTACTGCGGAGCCGCAGTCATTGCTTTCGCGGTCATGAGAAACCGCACTGCCGGTCTCGATGGGCGCCGCATTCTGGTCACGCTTTGGAAGTCAACTGCCGCGAGTGGTGCCATGGTCGGCGTGCTGGTCCTGTCAAAAGTGCTCGCTGAGCGTGGCCTTGTTCCGCAACCCGAAGACTCGGGTCGTTGGCTGGCCGTCACCGCAATGACAGTTGTACTTGTACCGCTCGGTGTTACCGTCTACATCGGTGTTGCTCGGATACTTGGGCTCACCGAAATCACCGCCGCACTGACAACCGTCAAACGTCGGCTTTCTCTGTCGTGACAGTTGAGGATCCATGACCATTCGAATCGTGACCGACAGTGCCTGTGACCTGACGCCCGAACAAAGTGATGCCAACTCGATCACGGTCGTTCCGCTTTCAATTCGTTTCGGTTCCGAAGAATTTGTCGACCGTCAAGATCTCACTCCTCAAGCATTCTGGGCCAAAGTAAAAAGCTCTCCGACGCTTCCCGAAACTGCCGCCCCATCCCCGGGTGCGTTCGAGCAGGCGTTTCGTGCTGCGGCTGCTGACGGAGCAACCGGGGTGGTATCGGTAAATTTGTCATCGTCGCTTTCGGCCACCTTCCAATCGGCAAGTTTGGCGGCGATGGCCGTTGCAGACGTCATCGACGTGCGAGTCGTTGATTCACGGTCCATCACTCTCGGTCAAGGCTTTATGACGCTCGCTGCTGCGAAGGTTGCCGCCGGTGGTGGAACCATTGACGAGGTGGAAAGAGCAGCAACGGCCTTCGTCGGCCGAACCTTTGTCTATGGGGCACTCGACACGCTCGAAAATCTGAAAAAGGGTGGTCGAATTGGTGGGGCGCAAGCACTACTCGGGTCCCTTTTTTCGATTAAGCCAATGCTGAGTATTAGTACTGGTGTGGTTGAAGAACATGGCAAACAACGAACCCGATCGAAGGCACTTGCCCAGTTGGTAACGCTTGTTGAGCAGGCCAAAGCTCAGCACGGCGGTATCCTTGAACTCGCCGTGGTCCACGGTGACGCCCCCGACGTAGACGTTTTTTTGAACTTGTTGAATCCGCAGTTTCCGATTGATCGAGTTACGGTTGGCCAAATTGGTGCGGTCATCGGAACCCACGCCGGCCCTGGTGTTATGGGAATTGCGTTTACTGTTCCACCCCAGCCATGAGCCCCCCGTAACTTTTACCTGTCCTATGCCATCGCCTCCTCCACCAAACAGAAACCCGCCCCGGGTAGGCGCAGTTGACGACCTGTTGGGTGGACGTTACCAATTGACTCGGCCATTGGCTCGGGGCGGAATGGCGGAAGTTTGGGAAGCTCACGACACGATTCTTGATCGACGCGTCGCCGCCAAAATTTTGTATACACACTTGGCTAGCGACCCCGGATTTGTCGCACGCTTTCGACGCGAAGCAGTGTCATCAGCGCGGCTGAATCATCCAGCGATCGTGACGGTATTCGACACGGGGGTCGACGTTGACCCCCGACAACATGGCCAGCGCGCATACATTATTATGGAGTTGGTCCCAGGTAAAACCCTTAGGGCGCTTCTCACTGAAGGTGCGGTTGGGTTAGATGATGCCGTTGACATTATTGCTCAAGCAGCCGATGGTCTTTCGTATGCGCACACACAAGGTGTGGTTCATCGCGACGTAAAGCCAGCGAATATTATGGTTCAGCCCGATGGACGCGTAAAGGTAGCTGACTTTGGTATCGCGAAGGCTATTCAAGACACGAATGACCTTGACGATCTCACGCAGGTTGGGGCGATTCTCGGCACCGCTAAATACCTCTCACCCGAACAGGTTGACGGAACCGCGGTCGATGCGCGTAGCGATATCTATTCCCTTGGGGTGGTGCTGTACGAGGCCGCTGTCGGCAAACCCCCGTTTGTCGGACCAACCGATCTTGCAACCGCAATGTTGCATGTCAACGGAACAACACAACGACCACGCCAGGTACGACCAGAAATTCCGCGCAGCCTTGAGCAAGTCATCATCAAGGCCATGGCTCGAGACCCACACGAACGTTTCAGCCGTGCCCAAGATATGGTGCGAGCGCTGCGAGCGGAACCTCTGCTCGACGACGCGATTCCCTTGGTTACTCGGACCGCCGCGGATGTCACTCCCCCGTACGGGGTTACTACCTATCGAGATGCTGGATCCGCGCCGCACGTTTCTGACCAGTCAGACACGATTTTGGTTGACAGCGAACGAACCCGCATTGATACCCGACCCCGAGATACCCGACCCCGAGGCAGCCAGGGCGAAGAGAGTCGAGCGGTTTCACAACCATCGCGGATCTCGCGTTTGGGTCCAAAGATTGTTGCTCTCAGTATCGCTGGGCTCGTGATCGGTGCAATCGTTGGATGGTCGTTCGGCAGCGTGAACGCATCCCCCATTCGAATTGCCGAGGTACGAGTGTTCGACCCGCCCCCTGGCGAGGGTCGCGAAAACACCCGCCTGCTACCGCGCCTACTCGACGGAACCCGTTCGGCTTGGGTAACCGAAACGTATTCTGCGGGGTTCGCTGGTCTTTCGACCCCGAAACGCGGCGTTGGAATCGTTATCAACCTCGGCGAATTGCGACAGATTGACGCCTTACAGGTTGGTTCCATGACAGCTGGATGGAGCGCCGAAATTTTCGTGGCGGATTTTGTCGGCGACGACTTGAGCTCGTGGGGGTCGGTTGTCGCCAGAGCCAACGACATTCCCGTTGGAGAACACCGAATAGCTGTGGGGCGAAGAACTCGCCTCGTGCTGCTGTGGATTACCAACCTCGGACCACAAAACACCAACGTGTCGCTCAGCGAAATCAGAGCGTACGCCCGGTCGTGAGAGAGGTGAAAGACGCGACCCGAGAACAGCAGCTACTCGCACTCGCACGAGGCGGCAATACCCGCGCCCTTGATGACCTGCTTCGAAGTCAGTACGACCGCATCTTTGCTGTTTGTCGCCGAATTACCTGCTCGGAAGCCGACGGTGCCGACGCCGCTCAAGAAGCGATGATGTCGATAGTTCGGCACCTCGATCGCTATGACGGAACCGCCGCGTTCTCGACGTGGGTGTATCGAATCGCCACCAACGCTGCCTTAGATGAACTTCGGCGGCGGTCTCGACGCCCGGTTCCTGTTGACGAACTGCATGACGTCGCGACCGTCACCCACGGAGACACGGCTTCGCGAGTTGCACAACGATTAGAGGTCGACGCTGCGCTGGCCCGCCTCCCAACCGACTACCGGGTTGCGGTGACGCTTCGCGACCTGTGCGATCTTGACTATGCGGAAATTGCTTCAGTACTGAATATTCCCCTCGGAACGGTTCGCTCACGCATCGCACGAGCCCGGGCCGCGCTCGGCCCGCTTCTTTCGCCGGGCGGGAACTTTCCTGATGAGGTTCAACGTCCAATCTCTGACGAACATCGGCAGACCTCATCATGAACGAACATCTCAACGAACCCCTTTTTGATCACCTCGCATCCCCTTCCTTCGAGGGGATCAACGGGCCATCGAATTTCCTGGTTGTAAATACCCTCGATGATTCAGATGACATGGTCGCCGGTGGTCACCTCACTGAACTTGGTGCGTTGGTATTTTCCGATGACCCAACCGCTCTGGAGGGCGAATTCCAGGCCGAACATCTTGCAACATGTGATGCGTGTCAACAGGCCGTCGGTGCGGCTCGTTTGACCGTCAACACGACCTCTTCGGCCAACAAGTCGCTCGTAGTACCCAGTTTTCCGGGCGTTGACACTCCCGGTGCGTCGAATGTGACCTCACTCGACGGGGCACGCTTGCGAAGAGCAACCGGTATACCTGCTCGCCAACGCAACCTTCGTTGGCTTGGTGTCGCCGCTGGAGTCATTGGATTCACCGCGCTCGGCGGCTCGCTCCTCAATCGCAACAGCTCGACCAATAACGCTACAGCTGACCTTGCCGTCGAAACGCGAGCCTTCCCGAGGGCAGCACAGAAGTCTTCCAGTGAAGCGTCCCCCGAGCGCGGCGATTCCTCATTTGCGGCTGAAACTTCAGTAGCGGCGGCGGCAACAGAAGGCGAACTGGAACAAGCGGCAGCGGCTGAAACGACGTCGGCACCCATCGCTGCGGCAGCTGCCCCGGACGTACTAGGTGATGTTCCTTTGGCCACCACGGCGCTACCAGCTACGGCTGCAACCGAGGATGGTTCGGGCATCATCCGCGAGGCCAACGAACCAACGGCACCGAAACCTGCGGCAGCGAAACGACCTGCTCCTCCGCCAGGTACCGTTCCTGGCGCGGCCGCTACCACATTGCTTCCAAACAATGACACTGCGTCGATTGTTGCAAGCCCACAAGCACCAGCCGACGCTGATGCTCCACCGCCAACGTTCGCCCGTTCGTTTACGACAATCACCGAGTTGCTTACCCAGTTGACCCAACAACCTCAACTTTTCAAGACGTTGGCCCAGACTCACCCGTGCAGCGAGGTTTTGCAGTCTGCGTTTGGTTTCGTTTCTCCCGCCGAAATTCGCTTTGTTGAGATCTTCATAGATGGGGTACCCGTGGTCATAGGCATAGCACCGCCTGACGTGTCGACAACTTCCGCCTCGCCAACGACCACTCTCCTCGGGAATTGGCGAATCCGACTGGCTACTCCGACCTGCCAATTATTACCAAATCCGTAATCTCACCTGTGAGCATTCCCGGAGACCCGAGGTTCGAAGTAGTCTCAGCAGTCGTGAGTGAGTCTCAAGAATCAGACTGGGCAAGTCAGCTCGTCGATACCTTCCAATCGGTCGTCGATTCAGTGCGTTCAAAAACGTCAGATCCAGCGACACGGCTCGTCAAATATGCTGTCTTTGCCGTCATGGGCATCGCCCTTGCGATCTTCACCTTCGCGTTGCTGATCATTGGCTCAATTCGAGCCCTCGACAACTACCTACCCCAAGGTGTTTGGTTGGCGTATCTGCTGCTCAGTGCAATCTTTGCGCTCGCAGGATCGTTCCTTTGGCGCAAGCGTCGAATGTAGAACTTCTCGCCGTCTAACCTGGCAACAAGGTTTTGATGTTGCGTCATCCTTCGCCTCAGGAGGCGCCATGTCTGACAGTCACGATGCAGTCCACAGTTCGGTCCACGATGTAATCATTGTCGGGTCTGGTCCGGCAGGGCTTACGGCTGCCATCTATACGGCCCGGGCGAGCTTGGCGCCGCTCGTTATTGAGGGCGAGATTTCGTCTACAGGCGATCAACCCGGCGGGCAACTTATGCTTACTACCGAAGTGGAAAACTTCCCTGGTTTCGAGCACGGCATACAAGGCCCCGAGCTCATGTCGACCATGCGGGCCCAGGCTGAACGATTCGGTGCAAAGTTCATCACCGAGAAGGCAACCCGGGTCGATTTCACCTCCCGTCCGTTCAAGGTTTGGGTCGGCGATACCGAGTATCTGGGAAAAACGGTTGTCGTATCGACGGGTGCTCGCTCGCTGATGCTCGGACTCGAGGCTGAGCAACGCCTCATTGGTCACGGTCTTTCCACCTGCGCAACATGCGACGGTTTCTTCTTTCGAGGTAAAGAAATCGCAGTGGTCGGCGGAGGTGACTCGGCTATGGAAGAGGCTACGTTCCTCACGAAGTTTGCTTCAAAGGTCACCGTCATCCACCGTCGCGATCACCTCCGAGCATCGAAGATTATGCAGGATCGGGCATTTGCCAACGAAAAGATCGAATTCCGTTGGAATAGCCAGGTCGTCGACCTCGTCGGGGAAACATCACTCGAAGGTGTCGTTGTCGAAGACACCGTGACCGGAGAACGAGCAACGCTCTCCATGTCGGGGTGTTTTGTTGCAATCGGGCACTCCCCCAACACCGATCTCTTCAAGGGAAACCTTGATCTTGATGAGGGCGGATACCTCATCACCACGCCAGGGCGCTCGCTCACCAGCATCGAGGGGGTCTTCGGGTGTGGCGATGTTCAAGACTCGATCTATCGCCAGGCAATCACGGCCGCTGGATCAGGTTGTATGGCCGCCATCGATGCAGAGCGTTGGCTTGAGGCACACGCCCACTAAGCCTGCGGCATAGAGCGCTACAGCCGCTCTATGTAGGTTTTAAGTATCCTCGGGAATCTTTTCGGGGTCTGTAACAGTTACAACCTCTACCGGGTCTTGCCACTCGATAGCTCTGACCCTTTTGGAGGATCATCATGTCTGAACATGTACTTGAACTTACCGACGCCACCTTCGATGAAATGGTGGGTGCCGCCACCACACCTATCGTCGTCGACTTTTGGGCTGAATGGTGTGGACCTTGCAAAATGGTCGCACCTATCCTGGAAGAAATTGCCAACGAGCAGGTCGGAAAGGTGATTATCGCCAAGTTAAACATTGATGAAAACCCTGAAATAGCCATGCGATATTCAGTCATGAGTATTCCGACCATGTTGGTCTTCAAGAATGGCGAAACTGTAGACCGTATCGTTGGTGCTCGGCCGAAAGGCTACCTACTCGGTCAGATTGAACCGCACCTGTAAGTCACCGCTCTTGTAAGTCTGCACCTTGTCACCAGTCACCTGGTTCTGATGACGGACGTCTCTTCGGGGCGTCCGTTACGTTTTGGTGTCACTTAAGGGTCGCTCATCCTGGGCGATTGATTCTCAGACTACCTGTCAGGCAATGGAACTACGTTCCGATTCCCCCGGCTCAGGGTTCATCGCCAAGAAAATTCGCTCCAGGTCTTCAAGGTCCGCAAAGACAATCGAAATCTTCCCGTTCTTTGCGCCCATTTCTATGGAGACTTTGGTATCAAGTTGGGTACCCAAGAGTTCTTCCAATTCAAGCAAACCAGCGGGTCGGGGGACACCAATGGCTGCAGATGATCCGGTCGAATTCGACGTAGCTCTCGTTGGCTTCGGGCTTTTCCCGCTAGCTAACGTACTTCGAAGTGCGACAGCCTCCTCAACTGATCGAACCGAAAGCCCTTCGTGAACAATCCGGCGTGCAAGTGCTTCTTGGTACGAGCGATCGGTGATTGGCAGAAGCGCCCGTGCATGCCCAGATGAGATCTCACGGGTTTTTACGAGCTTTTGGATGCTCGGAGAAAGCTGCAATAGTCGCAGCGCATTCGTGACAGTCGACCGCGAGCGTCCTACCCGAAGAGCAATTTCCTCATGAGTTGACTTCAGTTCTTCGGCCATCTGTTGATAGCCTGCGGCCTCTTCCAACGGATCAAGGTCTTCACGTTGAAGATTTTCGACCAATACCTGCAAGATCGACCGTTCGTCTGTCTCATTTCGAATGATCGATGGGATTCGGGCCAAGCCGGCACGCCTCGCGGCCCGCCACCTTCGCTCCCCCGCAATCAGCTCGTATGAACCATCAGTAGACTCGCGTACCAAAATCGGTTGCAGCACACCGAGTTCTTTGATCGAGCTGGCCAATTGATCGAGCGATTCTTCATCAAACGTTTCGCGAGTTTGAAACCTATTCGGAATGATCGATGACAATGGCAACTCAACAAGTTGGCCATTCATTGGGGCCTTAGGCCCATCTTCGTGAGACGTAGGAATCAACGCCCCCAAACCTTTACCCAAGCCGCTTTGACGGACCACCGCTCATCTCCTTCGCTAGTTCTCGATACGCAATCGCTCCCCGAGAGGTCGGGTCAAATACTGTAATGGGCTGACCAAACGACGGTGCCTCGGAAAGCCGAACCGATCGTGGCACGACGTTCTTACTTACCTTTGGCCCGAAATGAGCGCGAATCTCTTTCGTCACCTGTTCGGCCAATTTGGTTCGAGCGTCGTACATGGTCAACACAAAGGTACTGATCTCTAGCTCGGGGTTCAAGTTTGTTTGAATCAACGTAACATTTCGAAGAAGCTGGCCCAGGCCTTCCAGAGCGAAGTACTCGCACTGAATCGGTACGAGCACCTCGGTGGCTGCGGAGAGCGCATTGATCGTCAGTAGACCAAGCGACGGGGGACAGTCAATGAAGATGTAGTCAAAGTCATCGATAATCTTGGCTAAAGCTCGCTTGAGTTTCATTTCTCTCGATAGCGCGGGAACCAATTCGATTTCCGCTCCGGCCAAATCAATCGTGGTAGCGATCACAAACAGGTTTTGAATGGCAGTTGGTTCAACCGCATCCTCGATCGGAGCATCCTGCATCAAGACGTCGTAGACCGAGTGCGACAGCGCTCGGGCATTCACGCCTAGGCCAGTCGTCGCATTACCTTGAGGATCAAGGTCGACCACTAGCACCCGGTACCCGAGATCAGCCAGGCTTGCACTTAGGCTTATTGCGGTCGTGGTCTTTCCCACTCCGCCTTTCTGGTTAGCCACCGCAATGATGCGGGGGAGGGGTCTGACAAGCGGCGACTCATGCGCTGGGGAGGAAGAATCCATCACCGTTTCCTTCACTGGAGAACCTCTAAGTCCTCCATCCAATCCTGCCACACCCTCACCTCTTTGACGAGCCAGATGTGGGGAAACAGGAAATGTTTCACGTGAAACACCAGTAGATCGCTCTCAACGACCTCTAGCTACTGGGTTCGCATGCAGCAAGGGGGGCCGGAGTTTGGATATGTTTCACGTGAAACATGAAGCGATTGGAAACCTAATGTCGCCAGACCAAGCAGTGGAATGCTCGGCTCAAGATTCGGGGTTTAAAACAGAGGTCGTTTTGCGAGTGCGGCGCCGCTACGGGGAAACCGCTCTGGGGTCGGGCGTATTTTTCGGATGACGGAGAACCGTGCCCCTGACCCTTCGTCGACGAACACCGATTCGAATGTCAAACCCAAGCCGGATTGGTCCAGTGCCCGCCAACGGTCTCCGATGCTGTCGGGTGGCTCAGAAA
Source organism: Acidimicrobiia bacterium (assembly GCA_031430595.1). Taxonomy (GTDB): domain Bacteria; phylum Actinomycetota; class Acidimicrobiia; order Acidimicrobiales; family JANYDT01; genus JANNBN01. Next base: position 130,887 of record JANPBU010000043.1, on the reverse strand, counting down.
CCACGAGTACCCCGCCCAGCCGAAGAAAACGGGACGCACATTCGGCTGTTACCGAAGGGGGAGCGAACCCCCGAGCCACTGCTATGTCGAATGTCTCGGTAGCATTGACTGCACGGGCCAGGCTCTCGGCCCGACCATGAGCGACGGTGATTCGTTGATCCACACATAGAGACGTGGGCAATTGCTCGCAAGCCCAACGAAGAAACGTGACCCGCTTTTCCTGGGCATCAAGAAGCGTCCAGCGCGAAGTTGGCAGACGAACCACGCCGACCAAACCGGGAAGACCACCACCACTGCCAAGGTCAAGCCAATGATCTGCCGAACCGATGATGGACGCAACCGCAGTACGAAGAAAGCCCATCGCATGGTCAATACCAATGCTTACTTCACCGGGCCCAAGGAAACCGAACGCCTTGGCTTGATCGATCACTCGGCGGAGCGCCACTTCGCCGAGGTCGTCAGATGGATACTGTGTCACCGGTACATACCACCCGATACCGTGCCACTACATTGTGGCGAGGAAACACTTCCCTACGCAGGAAGTAAGACAACGTAACGGTAAGGGTCTTCGCCTTCAGAAATACTCTGAAGGCCGGCAATCGAATTAGCGGTGTCGTGTACAACCTTGCGGTCGACCGCATTCATTGGCTCCATTGCTCGACGCTCACCTGAATCCAGAACGGATTCAACAACTTGACGGGTAAATGCTTCGAGAGCGATGCGTCGCTTTTGGCGGTAGCCAGCGATATCGAGCATCAACCGGCCCGAACGACCACCGGTGTCATGGTGAACATAGGTTCGAACAAGTTCTTGAAAGGCGAGCAAGGTCTGACCCTTTGGTCCAACCAGTACCCCAAGTGAGTCGCCAGTGACCTCGAGCTCGAGCGTTTGCGCATCGATCAGCCGCGAAGTGACGGTTGCCTGAAGATCAGCCGCTTCGAGCAAACCCTCAATAAAGCGAGTACCGCTCACAGCCACTGCATCGAGGTCAACCGTCTCGTTTCCGTCAGTAGGCGTAAATGGACGGCGTTCTGGACGTGGACCCCGAGCGTTAGGTGTGCGACCACTTCGGGGTTGGCGGCCCGGTTCTGGTGGAGCGTTTACTTCTGCCGCAGCAGCATCAAGAGCGGCCTGGGCCAACGAAGACGGAGCTTTACGTTTCGCTGCGGTCACCGGTGGGGCAGGCTCAGAAGCCGCCGCTGCTTTGGATCCTCGGGGTGCTTTCACCGCTTTCGATGCTGGCGCGGCCGACGATTTAGCCGGACGACCCTTCTTCTCGATTGAACGTTGTGTTGGTTGAACCCGGGCACGAATAAGCGCTTCGCCTCGAACCCGCCCAAAGAGGCCCGGCTTCGGTTCTTCCAAAATTTCGTAGTCCATTTCACTAGCATCGACTCCGAGTTGATCGAGGGCTAACTCGACTGCTTCAGCGACGGACTTTGCTCGGGTTTCGACCCACTCCACGATTATTTCCTCTTTGTCTGTTGGCCAGCTTTACCAGCCGACTTTTTAGCGGCAGAGGTAGCTGTTGCGACAGCAGCCTTCGCCGAAGTTGATCCGGTCTTCTGGACGGCGCTCGAAGCAGCCTTCCGATTCAATACTTGAGCGGCAGCCTTCGAACCTGACACCCCGGAACCCGACACCTTCGGCTTTGTGGGGGCTGCTTTCGAGATTGCCTTGGTAGCAACTGCGTCAGATTCTGTGGTGGCTGCATGAACCACAGGTGGAGAGAGTTTGCGCAATGCCTGGCTTTGAAAGATCATCCAGATATTTCCAACAATCCAGTACAGAACGATTGCGGCTTGGATATTGAAGGAAATGAAGGCAAACATGACAGGCATGTACTTCATGACTTTTTGCATTTGAGCCGCCTGAGCCGTTGTGGCGGGGCCTTGTTGCTTGGTCATGATGACCTGCTGGAGGTAGCCGGTCACACCAACGAGTACAACGAGCACCACATAGGGAAGACGATGAGCAAACGTGCCGCTCACGCTCTGCGCCGACTGCGCTAAGTCGATGCCGATCGAGCGCATTTCGCCGGCCGCGTCGACCAAGGACCGGTAGAGCTTTTTATCGACTGAAAGGTATTTCGGGTGTTGAACCTGGATCATGAGACCCGACAATTCGGTCGTTCGAGTCAAACCGTTGATCACCCGATATAGACCAAACAGGATGGGGGCCTGAAGAAGAAGGGGAAGGCAGCCAGCGGCAGGGTTGATCTTGTTCTCTTTATAGAACTTCATCACCTCTTCGTTCATTTTCTGGCGATCGTTGGCGTGTTCTTCCTGAATGGCCTTGATCTGGGGTTGAACCTTTGACATGTTTTGCATGCTTCGGGTTTGTTTGGCCGTCAAAGGGAACAACAACAGCCGAATCGTTACCGTCAGCAAAATGATGGCTGCTGCGTAACTCGACGTCAGATCGTAAAAAAACGCAATCACCGAGGCGATGACTTCAAACATGAGAAACCTTTTGAGAAGAAGAAGACGGAGGTGCCGGGTCGTAACCCTGACCCCCACCTGGGCGACATCGCCCGATTCGTTTTACTGTGAGCCACGAACCACTCAGAGCGCCGTGACCAGCAATAGCGTCAAGACCATATTGAGAGCATGACGGATCAAAACGACATGGCGATGGGCGGCCCGAGAAAACGAACCTATAGGCCCGTATACCGGCCAACAGCCCGTGGGCCAAAGGACTTGTCATGCCAACACCGGACCAACAGCAAACCTGGCTTTGACGAGCGCCTTTTCACGTGCTTTTTCGGTCGTCGACCAAACACCGGAGCTCACATCGTCCATAGCCAAATCGGCTGCTCCAACGAGCGCTCGCACCATGACGCACCATCCAAGCATTTGGTCGGCATGTTCGGTGAACACCACGCGTAGCCGCCGTCGAAGGCGATTGCGCTGCACAGAATTCCCGACAGCCTTGGATACCGCCATACCAAGTTGGGGGGGTAAACCGTCGTTACGGTCGAGCACCGTCACCACAAAAAAAGGGTTTCGGCTGGAAACACCCCTACCTCGCACTGTAGAAAACGAATCAATCCCGCGCAACGACCACAGAGGTGACTGCGACGAAGAGACTGAACGATCAGTCATCGGGACCTGGCAGTACTCAGCGAAGTGACTTAAGCGGAAATATTGGTTCGGCCGCGTGCGCGTCGAGCCTTCAAAATGGCTCGGCCTGAAGCAGTGGACATGCGGGCACGGAACCCGTGCTTCTTGGCTCGACGGCGAATATTTGGCTGGAACGTGCGCTTCATGGAAAGGCTCCGAATACATAGCGATTCGCACCACCATTTGGCACGGATCAATCTCTTTGGAAAGTACCCGCAGGGCTGAGAACCCTTTCAGACGCTGACCGAACAACCTGACCACCTTACTCGCTGACTGTTGGCCCCAAAACCGATCTGCACGCGTCACTCAACCCTGTGCAGCGCCGAAGCACACACTCAGAGACGGTGCTAACTTCTTCCTTCCGCGGTTCACCAATCAAGCTTCCACTTCCCCTGAAGTGCACTTCGGATCCGTACTGCTTTCAAACTTGTTTTGGCCTGCCTGCGAGTAATCGACGTTAGGTAAGTCACCCTAGGTTTTCCACACCTGTGGATGACGCTGTGTATCGTTGAGGGATCGCTGTGGACAACGTGGACTCCGCTGACCTGTCAGCCCGACATTCGGCCGACCTTTGGGCCCGAGGCTCGGCTCAGGTACGCGCCCAGGTTTCCGATGCGATTTGGAACATGTGCTTCGCTGCCGCCCGGCCGCTTTCCATCAGCGATAACCGCCTTGTGCTCGGTGTACCAGACGTCATCATCAAAGAACGGATCGAGGACCGCTTCCTCGGGATGCTGCGGTCGGTACTCGGCGAGTTGAGCGGTCGACCGGTCGAAGTAGTGATTGATGTTTCCACCGAAGTGGCCATCACCGCATTCGCGGTTGCCCCATCTCCATGGCCTGACACTGCCGACGCCCTCCATCCGACGACGCCACAAACACCACCATCGACGTACCCGCAATCACCCGTCGAAACGAGTCAGGTACCCGTCGAGACCAACGTCATAGACCTCACCCGGTACCGGCCAACCCAAGACGGAACCGCACCGACGCACGGCGGCGCCGGTTCGAGTTCTGGCGACCTTGTACTGAACCCAAGATACACCTTCGAAGATTTCGTCATCGGAACGTCGAACCGCTTCGCGCACGCCGCAGCAATGTCGGTGGCCGAAACACCCGCTCGTAGCTACAACCCCTTGTTCATTTATGGTGATTCTGGCCTGGGGAAAAGTCACCTTCTTCAGGCGATCGCCCACTATGTTCGCAAGAACTATTCACATAGTCGGGTGCGCTACGTCTCAACGGAAACGTTTGTAACCGAGTTCGTCGATGCCATCAAAACAAACACCTCCCCGGCCTTTAAGCGCCGATACCGAGACGATTGCGATGTGCTTCTTATTGACGACATCCAATTTATGGAAGGCAAGGAAGGCACACAGGAAGAGTTCTTCCATACCTTCAACTTTTTGCATCAGTCCGGTCGACAAATCGTCATCTCCTCGGATCGGCCGCCAAAAAGTATTCGTACGCTGGAAGATCGGCTCCGAAGCCGTTTCGAGTGGGGCCTCATCACCGACGTCCAGCCCCCCGAACTTGAAACACGTCTAGCGATTCTTCGCAAGAAGGCCGATCGGGAACGGGTCGCCGTTCCTGATGATGTATTGACCTTTATCGCCACGAACATCAAAGACAACATTCGTGAGCTTGAGGGTGCACTCAACCGGGTCTGTGCTTGGGCCAGTCTGAACCTCGGCCCTGGCGAAGTGCTCGACGTCACCACCGTTGAACGGCGAATCCTCGGATACCTGCTGTCGTCGTCAGAGCCAAGACCCATCACAGCCAAGGCAATTATTGACGCGACGGCAACAATGTTTGACTTCAGTGTTGAAGAGCTCACCGGGCAAAGTCGTCGTCGGCCGCTGGTGACGGCTCGCCAAGTCGCAATGTATGTGTTCCGTGAACTAACTGACTTTTCGTATCCGATGATTGGTCGCGAATTCGGTGGACGAGACCACACCACGGTCATTCATGCCGTCGAAAAGATCGGTGGCCAAATGCATGAACGCCGCGCCATTTACGATCAAGTCACCGAACTTGTGCGGATCATCCGCACCGGCCACTAACTCTGATTCATTTCGTGGATAACACTTATGAGTAATACGGCTCAGGTTTCCCCGTGGACGACCCAGTGGACGACCCCGGTACAACAGGCTCTTCCCTGTGGGCAACTTGATGTTCGTCCCCAGGGCTCTTCGAGTAACACTCGTCAACCGCGCCGGGCTGGGGACGATACTCGTATAACCAAACTGGCGATGAGCTGGCATAACAGGGTGTTGTCCACAATCCACAGCACCTACTACCACTACTACCTTTTAATCTCTCTTTAGAATAGATAAGACAGGAAAACCATGAAGTTCCGATGTGAGCGAGATGTACTGGTCGAAGCATTCGGCACAGCAGCGCGTGGCGTAGCCAATCGAAGCGCCCTCCCCGTGCTTTCAGGCGTTCGGATGGCCCTACTCGGTGAACAATTGAAACTCACCGGTTCAGATCTCGACCTCACGATCGATGTCACTATTTCGATTCCCGAGGGCGTCGACGGTACCTGTGTGTTACCGGCCCGGCTGGTTTCTGACATACTGAAATCGTTGCCTGCGGGTGCAGTACAAATATCAATCGATGGGGAGCAGGCTCAGATCACCGGCGGCCGATCAGTGTTTTCCGTTCGCACGCTGATCGCTGAAGATTTTCCTCGCTTGTCAGATCCGGGTGCCGGTGGCGTCACGATGAACGTCGCAGAGTTGGCTGATGCCTTGAAGCAGGTTGTGCCAGCCGCATCACACGACGACGCCCGACCGATTTTGACCGGCGTGCTGATGGCCGCTGAAGGCAACGGGTTGAGGTTGGTTGCTACCGATTCCTATCGGCTTGCTGTCCGTGATTTACCAGGTCAAAGTGTACTGGCCGAAGGACAAACCGTCTTGGTGCCAGGACGGGCGCTCGGGGAGTTAGCCAGGTTATTAGGGGCGAACGGCGAGGCCATGCTGCATCTCGGTGCTCGTGAAGCTGCCTTTGTTGTGGGCGATGTTCGGCTCACGACTCGCCTTATCGAGGGGCAGTATCCGCCATACAGAAATCTGATTCCACCGCAGTTACCCAACAAGTTGACGGTCAATCGTGTGGCGTTTATCGAAGCGCTTCGCCGGGTGAAACTCTTGGCCAAAGACTCAACACCAGTTCGCCTGAAGATGAATCCTGAATCGCTGGAACTCATTGCGATTACCCAAGACGTGGGTCAGGCCTCCGAAGATATTGAGGCTAGTTACGTTGGTGGCGAGGTGATGGTGGCGTTTAATCCCGAATTCTTGGCCGCGGGTTTAGATCTGTGCGGTGGCGAAACAGTCACCCTCGAAACTACCGATCCGTTGAAGCCTGCCCTACTCAAGTCTGCTGATCGGGCTGACTATTTGTACCTGTTGATGCCTGTTCGGGTGTCATGATCCGTATGACTGCGGGATGACTGCGGGATGACTGCGGGCTTGTCAAATGTGGCACTCGGCGTATCAAGTGTGGCGGCCAAAGTTCATATCGAACGATTGTTTCTGAGGTCGTTTCGAAGTTATGACGAGATAGAACTTGAGCTTCCTGAGGGACTGAGCGTGGTGACCGGTCGCAACGGGTCTGGCAAAACCAATCTATTGGAGGCCGTGTCGTTTCTTGCTGCTTTAAAATCGTTTCGTGGGGCTCCAAATGAAGCATTGACCCAACTCGGAACCGATCGAGCGGTCATACGTGCACAGATTAAAAGCGGCACACGCGACGTGTTGGTGGAAACGGAAATTGTTCCGTCCGGTCGGTCTCGAACTTTGGTGAATAAGCAGGCAGTGAAGCGTCGTGGCGATTTGGGTGAAGTTCTCACCGTTAGCATTTTTTCTCCTGAAGATCTTGTGCTTGTCAAAGGTGGTCCGTCAGAACGACGTGACTGGCTCGATGAAACGCTGAGGTCGTTACATCCTCGCTACGGTGCCCTTTGTGATGATGTCGACAAAGTACTCAAGCAACGAAACGCGTTATTGAAACAGGCTGCGACGGTTGGCAGGGGTCGTCTTGACGAATCTGCTGCCTTAACGCTCGACGTATGGGACGACAAGTTGGCCTCGACGGGCACAGCCTTGGTTGAGGCCCGAATAGACGCTCTGGATCGCTTAGCGCCGCTTCTCATCGAATCGTATGTAGATGTCGCCGAGCAGCCGGTCGCGATCTCTGCTGTGTACCAGTCGACGTGGTGGGGAATACCTGGTGGTCTCGCCGAGGCGTTGGCTGCTGGCCGGGTGGATGATGTGCGGCGAGGTCTGTCGTTGGTTGGGCCACATCGCGATGACATAGCGTTGAATTTGGAAGCGGGCACAGCCACTGAGCGTCCATCGCGAACCCACGCGTCTCAGGGTGAACAGCGAACGCTTACGTTGGCAATGCGGCTTTCGGTTCACCGGCTGGTTACACAGGAAGTGGGTCGTGCCCCGATCCTGTTACTTGACGATGTGTTCTCAGAACTCGACGCGTATCGAAGTGCAGCATTGGTTCGCCATCTTCCGGCAGGTCAGGCATTGTTGGCGACGGCAACGGGGGCACCGAAAGGCGTTGACGTGGCGCGAACGTTTGTGGTGTCACGTCAACAGGCTGTGTCCCGCGTCACAACTGGGGATGAACCTGTGGAATCTGTGGACGAATTCGCGCTCGAAAGAACGAAATGACACGAAAGTATCAACAGTCTGGGGATGAACCTGTGGAAGGTGTTCGTCCAATCGGTGATTCGATTGCTCGTCTTTCGCGACGGTTGGGCCTCGGCGATTCGAGTGGTCTTTCCGCTGTTTTTGAACAGTGGGATGAAGTGGTGGGCGCGTTGCTTGCTGCCCACACTCGACCAGAGCGATTGCGCGATGGTGAACTCGTAGTGATAGTTGACGAAGCGAGTTGGGCAACCCAGGTCCGGTTCCTCGGTGACACGATCATCGAAAAATGTAACGAACGGGCCGGTCAAAAGATGGTCGAACGCATCACGATTCGGGTGGATTCATTCCCGAGAATCGGCGTTCAGGGCGGTACCGATTCAGCCATGCCGGGTCAGAGCCAAGATCCGGTCACACCGACCAGAAACTGGGGAAGAAGGTCTGGTTCTCGGCCTACCTAACCATCCAAGTTTTATTGCGATTTTGATGAGTTTTGCGGTGTGATTGACGGTTTCTGTCATACCCCCTCTGGTAAGGTCTACGTACCTCGAATCGCCCATTTTGTAGGCGTTTACGTTGGTTTGTAGGGCAAATTCGGTCCTACCTCGTCAGCCTTCGGGTGCAGTAGTCGTGAAAGGTGCGCGTCATGGCACAAGATGAACTTAATCAACCGACTCCCGATGGAACGGTGCCGCCGGTAGTCGCCACTCCTGAGGGTGTGGCTGCCCCTTCAACCCCTAAAAGCTCAAATAAGGGTGCGTCTGATTACGGGGCGAAAGACATCACGATTCTTGAGGGGCTTGAGCACGTTCGCAAGCGTCCCGGTATGTACATTGGTTCAACCAACATCACTGGTTTGCACCACCTGGTGTGGGAGGTCGTTGATAACTCTGTCGACGAAGCTATGGCTGGCTATGCAAACAAGATCGATGTGGTGCTTACCTCCGACGGGAGCTGTCGGGTGACCGATAATGGTCGAGGTATTCCGGTTGATAAGCATCCCGACCCGAAGATGAAGGGTCGTAGTGCGGCTGAAATCGTGCTGTCAGAACTTAATGCCGGCGGAAAATTCGGTGGCGAGGGTTATAAAGTCTCTGGTGGGTTGCACGGTGTTGGTGTTTCGGTAGTTAACGCGCTGTCGAAGCGCCTGGTGGCAACAATCGATAAAGACGGCAATCGTTACGACTGCGAGTTTGTCAACGGCGGAAAACTCAAGCGCAAAATCGATGTGATCGGTAAGGCTCCTCGGGGCCGAAACGGAACGACAATCGAGTTTTGGCCAGACCCCGAAATTTTCGAAGAGATCGACTTTCTCTTTCAAACACTTGTCGAACGATTCCGCATGATGGCGTTTCTTAACGCCGGTCTTGAAATCACTGTCTCCGATGAGCGCCTTAATAAAGATCGTGACGGCGATGGGCAGCCCGACGTTGCGTCGTTCAAATACAACGATGGCCTCAAAGACTTTGTAAAGCACCTCAACGCATCAAAAGACCCCCTCTTCGCAAAGGTGGTCTCGTACTCATCGATAGCCGACGATGGCATTGGTGAGGCCGAGGTCGCAATTCAATGGAACACCGGTTACTACGAAGGTATCCATTCGTTCGCCAACGGCATTGCCACCAACGACGGTGGTACCCATGTTGAAGGTTTTCGAGCTGCGCTTACTACCGTTGTCAATAAGTATGCGCGCGAAGGAAAGCAACCACTCCTAAAAGAAAAAGATGACAACCTCGCTGGTGAAGACATTCGCGAAGGCATCACCGCCATCATTTCAGTAAAGCTTCGAGACCCTCAGTTCGAAGGTCAAACGAAAAGCAAGCTCGGAACCACTGCTATGCGTACGTTGGTTCAAAAGGCAACGAATGAACGGCTCGCCGAATGGTTTGAAGAGAATCCTGCTGAAGCGAACAAAATTGTCAAGAAAGCGGTTGCTGCGGCCCAGGCCCGTGCTGCTGCTCGTTCGGCCCGCGATCTTGTTCGGCGCAAATCAGGTATCGGTGGGGGCGGCCTTCCTGGCAAGCTTCGCGACTGTACATCGAAGTCTCCTGAAGAGTCCGAGTTGTTCATCGTAGAAGGCGACTCTGCGCTGGGTTCGGCACAGAAAGCTCGCGACCCACGGACACAGGCAATCCTTCCGATTCGCGGAAAAATCTTGAATGTCGAACGAGCGCGAATCGACAAAATGTTGAAAAACCTTGAAATACAAGCGCTGATCGGTGCAATTGGCGGTGGCCTCGGAGACGACTTCGACGCCACTAAATGCCGGTACCACAAGATAGTTGCGCTCTGCGATGCCGACGTTGATGGAGCTCACATCCGAACGCTGTTGTTGACGTTCTTCTACCGGCAAATGCGGCCAATGGTTGAGGCCGGGTATTGCTACATCGCTCAACCACCACTGTTCAGCGTGGTGGTCGGTAAAGAAAAGCAGTATCTCAAAGATGATGCTGCAAAAACAAGATTCACTGAATCGCATCCCACCAAAAAATACGAGTTCAATCGATTGAAAGGCCTCGGCGAGATGGACTGGGAAGAACTCAAAGACACCACCCTCGATGTGACCAAGCGAACCTTGTTGAAAGTCACAGTTGAGCAAGGAGCGCTAGCCGACGAAGCGCTCAGCACCTTGATGGGTGACGACGTGGACAGTCGTAAGCGATTCATTGTGCAAAACGCCAACGACGTCCGATTCCTCGACATTTGATCCGCAGATTCTGCTGATCCCCGCCACCGAAGAAAAGATCCGTTTCCCTCATGAGTGATCCCACCCCGCCAGAGTTCGAGTTCGGCAACGTCGAGCCAATTGAGCTACAAACCGAGATGGAACGTTCGTTCCTTGACTACGCGATGTCAGTCATCGTCAGTCGTGCACTTCCCGACGTTCGCGACGGACTGAAACCAGTGCACCGCCGTATCTTGTGGTCAATGCAGCAGCAAGGTATGCGGCCAGATCGAGCTCATCGTAAGTCAGCAGCGGTGGTTGGCGACGTCATCGCGAAGTACCACCCTCACGGTGATACCGCTGCTTACGATGCCTTGGTTCGTATGGCCCAAGACTTTTCGTTACGTCACCCACTCATCGATGGTCACGGCAACTTTGGGGCCCCCGATGCTTCAGCGGCGGCGTATCGATACACCGAATGTCGTCTTGCCCCCATCGCCATGCAACTCTTGGCCGACATTGACGAAGATACGGTTGATCTTCAACCAAACTTCTCGTCAGAGTACGAAGAACCCCGTGTGCTTCCGGCCCGTTTCCCAAACCTATTGGTGAACGGAAGTCAAGGTATTGCTGTTGGCATGGCCACCAATATTCCGCCTCATAACCTGGGCGAAGTAATCGATGCGGTGGTTCACCTGCTCGAGCGACCAGAGGCATCAATCGATGAACTAATGGCCTTTGTGAAGGGTCCAGACTTTCCGACCGGCGCGCTTATTCTCGGAAAAGCCGGGTTGATGGATTGTTATCGAACTGGCAAGGGCGCAATTCGTATGCGCGCTGTTGCTGAGATCGAAGAACTGAAGAACGGCAAAAGCCAAATCGTGGTGTCTGAACTGCCGTACCAAGCGTCGCCACAAGCGATCATTGAACGTATTGGCGAACTGGTTGACTCGGGTGAACTCGCGGGCATCGCTGACGCCAACGATGCGTCGGCAGGTAATACCACCGCCCTCGTGATCGACTTGAAGCGCGACGCTAATCCGAACGTCATTCTTAACAATCTGTTCAAATACACCGCGTTGCAAAGCACCTTCTCGGCAAATATTGTCGCATTGGTTGACGGTGTTCCGCGCACATTGAACCTGAAGCAGATGTTGCAGCATTACATCGATCATCAGGTCGACGTGATCACCCGTCGAACACAGTCTCGACTCGACAAGGCCGAGAAACGCGCTCATATTCTCGAGGGGCGTATAAAGGCTCTTAACGTAATCGACGAGATCATTGCGCTGATTAGGGCTTCCGAAGATGGTGCAGCGGCGAAGGTCAGTTTGATGTCGGTACCGTACGAATTTTCTGAGCTTCAAGCCGAAGACATTTTGGCTATGACCTTGCGTCAACTGACCCGTATGGCCCGCATTGATCTTGAAAAGGATTTGCTTGGTCTGCGAGACAACATCTCGTCGTTACAAGAAATTCTTACCGATCGTGTGGTTCTCAATGCTGTTATAAAAACCGAGATCTCAGCGATTCGCCAAGAGTTTGCGACACCACGAAAGTCTGTGATCACGTTTGATCCGGGCGATATGAGCATCGAAGACCTCATCGACGATCTTGAACTGGTGATTACATTTTCAAAGATTGGCTACATAAAGGCTATGCCAGCCGATACCTTCCGAACCCAGGGCCGCGGCGGTCGCGGTATTCAAGGCGCAAAGGTTAAAGACGAGGATTACGTCACATCGATCATCACCACTTCGGCGCATGCCTATCTGTTGTTCTTCTCTAACCGTGGTCGGGTGTATCGCCTCAAGGCACACGAGATCCCGATGAAAGATCGGGCCGCTCGTGGCACGGCAATTGTGAATCTTCTTCCGTTAGCCCCAGACGAAAAGATTCAAACGATTATTGATACGCGCGATTACGAAACCAATCGCTACCTCTTCTTCTGTACAAAACTTGGCCAGGTGAAGAAGACACTCTTCACTGACTATGACTCATCGCTTCGAGCAGGCATCATCGCTGTAAACCTACGTGACGAAGACGAACTCGTTAAAGTCATTCAGGCCAATGATGGCGACCATATTTTGATGGTGTCAAAGCTTGGGATGGCGATTCGCTTCGATCAAACAGAAGAAGTTCGGGCGATGGGCCGGGCCGCTGCTGGCGTTCGCGGCATGAAGATGAAAACCGGTGACGAAGTCGTCTCATGTGATGCAGTCACCGACGCAACCGACCTTCTGCTCATTACCAACGCTGGTTATGGCAAACGGGTAAAAGTCGAGCGGTTCTCACCCCAAGGCCGTGGTGGCCAGGGTGTTATCGCCATCAAACTTCCGGCTAAGAAAGGCCAAATCGTTGCGGCCTTTACGGTCGAACTTGAAGATGAAATCATTCTGATCTCAGACGGTGGCGTTACAAACCGGATTGAGGTTCGAGGTATTTCGTCCCAGGGGCGTGAAGCGACAGGTGTCAGGGTCATGACCCTCGATGCAGGTCAGGCTGTAGCCTCCGTAGCCAAGGTAATGGCAGCAGCCGAAGAGTAAACGTTCGTAGCGCGTCGCTGCCTTACATAACTTCCCCCTCATTCTTAGTGCTTGAACAAAAGAAGGGTGAGTGGGCCGCGTATGTGCCATCACCACAAACAAGAAGCGGGCTCGGTGACCATATTGGTCGCTGGGCTCATCGCAATCGCCGGTGTGTTGTTCCTCGCCCTCGGACAACTTGGCGGTGCGGCGGTGGAAAAGGCATCCGCCCAGGTAGCGGCCGACGCTGCTGCACTTGCAGGGGCTAAGGATGGTCAGTCCGCCGCGCAGACCATGGCTGGCATCAACGGTGCTGGCATCACGAGCTTCATCGCCGAATCTCTGGCCGACGGTTCGACTGAAGTACAGGTCTCAGTGAACCTCGCAGGTGTGACCGCGAGCGCGCGAGCACGGTATGTTCCCCCGCCTCCCCCACCACCACCCCCAACGATCGCAGACACCACTGTTCCCGAATCATCGATCCCCGACACGACGGCTCCCTGAATTCAACGAAATACGGTGTTTTTGCATGAGTCGATGTACCCGCTCGTCGCAAAACGTACCGTTCGAAGAGCCGAACGAATCACCGTCGTCCAAGTAATGTCTTGGGGTGCCACGCCGTCGCCGTCGAGTCGGAACTCGAGTTAGACGCAAGATTCGTCGGATTGAGCTGTGGCCTGCACTAAAAATTGCGTTCCTTTTTCACCTTGCGGCCTTCGCCGTAACGATGGTGACGTTGGTGGTTGCATGGAGTCTTCTCTCAAGGGCAGGCTTTGTTGAGAAAGTCAGTAGTTTCCTGGTTGACATCGGTTTTGCTGATGGCTTGACCATTACCGGACCCGTTCTCGCCCGGGGTGCAGCGTTGGTGGGTGCGGCGTTGGTCGTTCACAATACCGTTGTAACGTTTTTGCTGGTCTTGCTATATAACCTCTTCTCCAGTTTGTTCGGTGGACTTATCGTCAGTGTGATTGAGGAACGACTGCCAGGCGTTGGGGAAGACGCAAAGACTTCAACGCCCTCGAAGACTTCAAGGCGAAACAGAGGGAAGTCAAACAAGTCGTTGTTGCCGACACCCGCAACACCGGTTTCCGTTCGGAAACCAGCTCCAAAGCCAACGAAACCACCATCCCAGACCCCGATGCCTGCCCGTCAGGTATCGCTACACGGTGACGATGTAACCACTGAAGACCGCTGGCTCGACGAACTTGATTGATCCCGGTTGCCGTCGGTTTGATACGGGCAATGAATGCGGCGGGATTCATCGAATTGCTGGTGTAACCTTCAAGCTCTCGTAGGGGGCTATAGCTCAGTTGGTTAGAGCGACACACTGATAATGTGTAGGTCGCTGGTTCGATTCCAGCTAGCCCCACGTGAACGCAATTCGTCGTGCTATCACCGCGGTTGGTTTAGCGGGTCTCGTTGCTGCTGTGCTTCGGATGCGAGGCACCGGGGGTGTTCCTCCAAAAAGTGGCGGTTGGCGCGAGTTGAGCGGTCCCGAGCTGAAGTAATCGACGTGCGTATAGCGATTGTTGGGTGCGGAACCGTTGGTGCCCGGGCAGCCCGTCAACTTGTCACGGTTGCCGGGGTCAACGAGTTACTTTTGTTCGACAGCGCGGAAGGTGTTGCATCGCGACTCGCAGTTGTTATTGGCCAACCGGCGAGTGTCGGTTCAGGTTCGGTTCTTGATCATGCGGTTGATGCGGTCATCCTGGCCTTTCCACCACCGCAATTCCGTTTAGCTGAAGAGCTTGCATTGGCTGGTGTGCATGTGGTGTGCACCAGTGACGACGTCCAAGATGTGAAGCAGTCGTTACTTCTCGACGGAATACTTCGACAGAACGGGGTCAGTTTGGTCATAGGTGCGGGCTTTTCTCCGGGCTTAACCGACGTGCTTTCGCTTCATGCCTCAGTCGACTTTGATGAGGTTGATGAGGTTCACGTCGCGAAATTTGGCACTGCCGGTCCGGCGTGCGCGCGGCAGCATCACGCCGCCCTTGCTGCGGAGGCCATCGACTTTCGTGACGGCGAGTGGATCACCCGACCGGGCGGAAGCGGCCGCGAGTTGTGTTGGTTTCCTGACCCTATTGGTGGCGCTGACTGTTATCGAGGCGCGCTACCCGAGGCCCTTTTACTTCACCGTCTGTTTCCCGACGCAACTCGGCTCACAGCCCGTATGTCGGCTACTCGGCGGGATCGATTGACGTCTCGGTTGCCAATGATGCGCAAACCGCATGCTGAGGCGGGTCCTGGGGCGGTGCGTACCGAGGTTCGTGGACGGTTGCGTGGGGTTGCTGGGTCGACGGTGTTGGCCTGTATGGATCGCGCATCGGTGGCGTCTGGGGCCGTGGCAGCTTTGGCCCTGAGCGCTGTCATCAATAATCCTGCGGTTCACCGGGGCGCCGGTGGTTTGGCAGAGTTTGTGGAGCCGGTACCGTTCTTGGCTGAGTTGGCCCGCCGGGGCGTGAAATGCGCCCGCTTCGAAGGTACCGTCGATCGTTAAGGGCTTCATCTCGTTCGGTGTTTCGGTACCCGGCCCTATCTCCTTTTCACTTAGCGACATACTGGTGGCTTGGGTCTGAGGGGCCGACGGTCGAAAACGATAATGAGTCTGGTGCCGGCAAAACGTGTGGCAAACTGAAGCACAGCATTTTGGGGACGTAGCTCAATTGGTAGAGCACCTGCTTTGCAAGCAGGATGTCGACGGTTCGATTCCGTTCGTCTCCACAAATTCAAAAGCGTTCGTCGAAGTTAGAACGTGGTTCATGAGCTCTACCGGCCTGCTGCATAGTCTCTCGGCCGCCGATCGGGCGAGACCAGCCCAACTTCAATTCTCTGTCATTTATTCGGGGGTGTAAATGGTGTCTGTCGTGGTGGCGTCAGCGGGCTTTTCGGTTCGCCAGAAGGTTTGTACCCACGGCGTGCTCTGTAGTTTGATCGGGGCTAGCCCGTTCATTGTTCGTACCTGATCTCGAAGAGGCGTGAGTATGCCTTCGACGGGTTTCTTGAATCCGCTTTTGAACCACGCCTGGGCTGCGGCTCGAACGTCACTGTTTCCATACAGGAAAAGGTCGCTCATGGCCGCTTCAAGGTTCCGCTTTTCTGGGTTTGTTAACGACCCAATCGAAGCACCGGCAGGCGGAATGACTGCAAAGGCCCGGTATGCCTGGGTGAGTTGATCGAGTGCGACCTGGTTTTGGGCCGAGCTGGCTGCTTGCACGATCGAGGCTTTTTCGCCGCGTTTCCACATCCAGGCACCGAAACCAAGCGACACGCTTCCGGCAATGGTTGCTACCAAAAGGGGGATAACGAACAGGCGAGTCCAGTCATGGGCTCGGAGTTCATGTTGGGGATTGGTCACTTCTGCCACAGAGTTCACCTCTCCAGCCCATCACATCGACGGGGCAGGCGTGGACCAAACCGAAAACAATCTGAACTGACCGAGATAGTCCACAAAACCACCTTCGACGTCTCACGTAGTTGCACATACTTCCAAGTATGTGGAGGTCTGGAAGGATGGGGAGGTGAACCGTGACGAACTCGCTCGATACATCGACCACACGTTGTTGCGTCCGGAGGCAACTCCCGATGCGATTCGTGATCTTTGCCGAGAAGCTGGCATGTTTGGCGTCGCGGCGATTTGTGTGAGCCCGTGGCAGTTGCCCCTTCCCGATGGTGTCCTTCCTGATTCGGTAAGGATTGCAACCGTGGTTGGGTTTCCGAGTGGGGCAGTGGCGACCCAGGTGAAGGCGTTGGAGGCTGCGTTCGCCGTCGGGGCTGGCGCTCAAGAAATCGATATGGTCATCAATCTCGGGATGGTTAAAGGCGCGGAATGGGAATTGGTAGAAGACGACATTTCGCAGGTGCGTATGGCGGTTCCGAAGGCCATCTTGAAGGTCATCCTTGAGACGGGTGCGCTCACAGGTGACGAGATCGATGCGTGCTGCGAAGCTGCCGAGCTGGCTGGCGCCGATTACGTGAAGACCTCTACTGGCTTTCATCCGGGCGGCGGTGCAACAGTCGAGGCCGTGCGCCGTATGGCTGCGTGTGTTGGTGGTCGCTTGGGTATCAAGGCCAGCGGCGGAATTCGAGACACCGCAACCGCCTTGGCGATGATCGAATCAGGTGCCACGAGGCTCGGCACCTCTGCCACGCTCGCGATTCTTGACGGCCTTTCCCTCGGGTCGTAGTAACGAACAGGTCGTCACGGCCACAAGCTGGTTAACTTCACGCGACAATGACGGTGTGACTAACGACCTCACCAACTTGTCGGGCAAATCGTCTTCCGAAGCTGCGCTTGCCGCGTTGCCCGATGTGTTGGCGCAAGCGTATTCGTGGATGGCTCAAGACCCTGACCCGGTTACCCGGGCCGAGATTGAAGAGCTGATCACCGCGGATGACATGGTGACACTCGAAGAGCGTTTCGCGGCGCCGCTTGCATTTGGTACCGCTGGGCTTCGGGCCCCTATCGGTGCAGGGCCGTCGCGAATGAATCGCCTCGTGGTTCGTCAGGCAACCGCAGGGCTGGGTACTTGGCTCATCGAGCAGGGGGTTGGTGGTGGGCTCGTTGTCGTTGGCCACGATGCCCGCCACGGAAGTTTCGATTTTGCCCAAGACACTGCTGCGGTACTCGTCGCCCTTGGGTTCACGGTTTCGCTCTGCGACCAGGTTGTTCCGACCCCGCTCGTAGCGTTCGGCACCCTTCATTTCGGTGCTGTTGCGGGCATCATGGTGACAGCAAGCCACAATCCTCCGCAAGATAACGGGTACAAGGTGTACCTCGGTGACGGCGCACAAATTGTTTCACCAGCTGATCGTGAAATTGAAGTGCATATTCGAAAAGCTGCCGAGGCTGCCGTTGCTGTTGCTGAGTTACCGCATCCTTCAGTGAGCTCTTGGGGAAATGATCTGCGCGCAGAATATCTGCGCGGAGTCCATCTCATCGATCCGAACATTTCTACAGATGTACAGCGCAGCAAGCTTCGGGTTGTCTACACCGCAATGCATGGCGTTGGTGCTGAAACGATGTTGGCAGCTTTCGTACAAGCTGGTTTTACCGACGTTCATCCGGTGCCGAATCAGTGTGAGCCTGACCCCGACTTTCCTACCGTATCGTTTCCGAACCCCGAGGAACCAGGTGCCCTTGACCTGGCTATTGCTCATGCAAAGTTGGTAGGTGCACATCTGGTTATTGCGAACGACCCCGATGCCGATCGTATGGGTGCTGCGGTTCCTGATGCGAACGTCGAGGGTGGTTGGCGTGGGCTACGTGGTGATGAACTTGGTTGGTTACTTGCCGATCATTTACTCACCTCGACAGCGGATGCGGGTGCCGAGCGATTCGTGGCAACCACGGTGGTCTCGTCTTCATTGTTACGCACAATCGCTTTGCATCATGGGGTTCATTATGAAGAGACTCTTACCGGTTTCAAGTACCTAGCGAGGGCCTCGATGGCTCACCCTGAGTGGCGAACCGTGTTGATGTACGAAGAAGCCATAGGTTTTTGTGTGGGTGACCTAGTTCGAGACAAAGATGGAATCTCTGCTGCGATTGCCTTGGCCGATCTTGCGGCTGTGGTCCTCAATAAAGGGAAGGCATCGCTCACAGAGCAGTTGAGCGAAGTCGCTGGTAGATACGGCGCTTCGCAAACGTCGCAGTGGTCGATTCGTTTTGACGGAGCCGATGCGCAACGAGACATGGCGGCCCTGATGGTGACCCTTCGTGAACACCCGCCCATTGAGCTCGATGGTGTGGCGGTAACCGAGTGGCGTGATTTATCGACAAAAACTCCCCCTGCCGATGTAGTGGTCATTTCGGTTGGCGACAGAGGAAGGGTCGTTGTTCGTCCAAGCGGAACCGAACCAAAATGCAAGGTGTACTTCGAAGTACTCGGTGAGAACCTGAACCCGTCGTTGGAGGGGCTGCGATCCTCGATGGCCGCGGTGCTTGGTCAACCATAAAGCGCCCGCAATCAGGCTCCGGTAAGCAACTCGTCTCGTAAGCGGGCATAGCTTGGTTTGATGACTTTATCGATGAGACGGAGACGATCTTCGAATGGCCAGAACGCACTCTTCATAGCATTGACGGTGAACCACTGCAAATCGTCGAGGGTGTAATCGAAGGTGTTCACCAGTGCTTCCATTTCCGAAGTCATTGAGCAGTTCGACATTAGTCGATTGTCGGTATTAACCGTCACTCGAAACCTGAGACGCTTCAGCAGGGCAATTGGATGTTCGCTTATTGAATTGGCGGCACCGGTATGAACGTTCGACGATGGACACATTTCAAGCGGAACACGACGGTCACGTACGAATGCGGCGAGTCGACCAAGCTCGTAGGTTCCGTCTTCATGAACCTTGATGTCGTCGACTATGCGCACGCCATGGCCCAATCGTTCTGCGCCACAGTATTGGAGCGCCTCGTGAATTGAGGGCAATCCGAATGCTTCACCGGCGTGAATGGTGGTGTGGAAGTTAGCGTCGTGAACGAGGTTGAAGGCGTCGAGATGGCGACTTGGCGGGAATCCGTTTTCGGGGCCGGCGATATCGAACCCGACCACGCCGGCGTCACGATGGCGAATAGCCAAAGCAGCGATCTGAGACGATTGCGCGGCTTGGCGCATTGCCGACGCAAGGGTTCCGATAACGATTGGGGCTCCGGCTTGTTCGGCCGCAATTTGGCCGGTACGAAACCCCTCTTGAACCGCTTCAACGACCTCGTCGAGGGTGAGGCCACCTTCAAGGTGTTGTTCGGGGGCGAAGCGCACTTCACCGTACACAATGCCGTCAGCAGCCAAGTCGAGTGCGCATTCGTGAGCGACGCGTTCAAGGGCGTCTCGGTGCTGCAACACAGCGCAGGTGTGAGCAAAACCTTCCAGGTAAAGGGTGAGGTCTTTGCGGTCGGCACCTGCGAACATATGGGCACCGAGTTCGTCGGGGTCGGTAGTTGGAAGCCCTTTGTACCCGTACTCTTGCGCTAGTTCGATCACTGTTTTGGGCCGAAGTCCGCCGTCGAGGTGGTCGTGTAGCAGCACCTTTGGTGCTCGTCGGATGACATCGTGAGTAAGGAGCGACATGATCAATTCTCGCGCAGTTAGCCAGGGTGCGGTGAAAGGAACGTCGGACGGAAAAGCATGACAAACGCGACCCCGGCGACCATGGTCAGTGCGGCAGCAACCGAGAGTGGAACCGATGACGCGTAGTCGCCGGCGATGTAACCAACCAGAATCGATGCTGGTACCTGGGCCAGGCTTGAAATGCTTGAAAAAATACCCATCGCTTCACCCTGGCGACCTGGTTCAGCAGAACGAGACATCAACGACGAAATGTTGGCCTGTGATAGCCCTTGAAACAGTGCAAGAAGGGGAATGAACAAATACAGCATCGTCGAACTGCTGATGACGGCGTATACCCCGAGCACAACGGCCTGGATAGCGATCGAGAAACGCAAGATGCGGTAGTCAGCAAGTTTCTTGGCCACAATGCCAACGATGACGCCCTGGGTGAGCGCAATGAACAGCCCGACAATTGCAAAGTAGTCACCGGTTTTCGATTGTGAAAACCCGAACCTGTTTTTCACGTACACCCCGAAGAATGTGGTGAAGAACGTGAATCCGCCACCCCAAAGGAAAGCGGTGAGTAACGGCACCCTGAGTCGCGGTGACGAGAAACCAATTCCGACATTTCGAACCGCTCGGGTGACATCAAGTTTCTCAGTCGAGCGATGTTTCAGCGTTTCAGGAAAGGTCAGGAGAACAACGGTGGCGTTTACGGCCGAAAGTGCTGCGGCGAACCAAAACGGTGTAGTGGCCCCGAACCAGCCGGGCGTGGTGAAGAGCCGATAGAAACTGGTGTTTGGCGCACTGAGCCGTCCGCCGATATACGGGCCAAGGATGAACCCGAGCCCGAATGCTGCCCCGACCAGCCCGAAATTCTTGGCTCGATTTTCGTCGGTGGAAACGTCTCCGATCGCTGCTTGGGCCACCGCCAGATTTCCCCCGGTGATTCCGTCAAGTGCCCGACCCAAAAACAGTAGGGGAAGGCTCTTGGTTGCGATACCGACGGCGAATATCACGTAGCCAATCGCAGTACCGGCGATGGATAGCGACAGTACCGGACGTCGACCAACTCGATCCGACAGTTGTCCGAGTATTGGTGCGGCGAAGAAAATGCACAGCGGATAGACCGCTTGCAGCCAGCCAAGCATGATGAGGCTCGTGTGCGGCGACCAACTCAGCGGGGTGACTCGGAATGGCGCATCGGGTCTCGGATCGATAAGTAAGGGAAATACCGGGATCAGGATTGAAAAGCCAACGAGGTCGATGAAGATCGTGAAAAACACGGCCATCAATGGGTTTCTGGTCTTTGTTGGCATTACTGGCTCCGGTTCGGGATTTCTATCCTGCATCTAAGCATCTGTACAAGTTGGTCAATTCGCCTCTAGGTTGGAATCCCATGGAACGTCAGCGCATCTCGTCGGGTCTCCCTTATGAACTCATTGTGGGGTACAGCCGTGCGGTGAGAGTCGACACACTGGTGTTTGTTTCCGGAACTGCCCCGGTGAACTCTGACGGCACGTGTGCTTCTACGGTTGAAGGCCAGCTACGGCGATGTTTTGAGATTGTCGAGAAGGCCATGATGGAAGCCGGTGGAAGCCTTGCCGATATCGTACGTACCCGTATCTATATGACCGATCGCAACGATGCTCACGTCGTTGAAAAGGTTCACGGTGAATTGTTTGCCGACATTCGACCGGCCAACACCATGCTGGTCGTGTCAGGGCTTCTAAACCCCGATTGGCGAGTTGAAGTCGAGGTTGATGCGGTGATGGGTTCACGAGATCGCGAGCGCGTGTAACCCGCCTCGCTATCCCAGTCGAGTTAGGTGGTGAAAACGACAACGAGTGCTTCGAGTCGGCCGTTCACCAACCGAAGTTGAAGCGATCGAAATGGTCCGATGGGTGAATCGTTGATCCCTTTCACTTCTGGTCCGCCGACCGCTACACCAGGGAAATTGGGAAGCGAAACGTACCTAGTAAGTTCGCTGATTGGCACCGTGAACGTGGCCGTGATGATCCAGTCTGTGAAACCTTCATACGTCGAGCTAAATGCGGTTGCCGTCGCCGGTATCGGGACACCAGACTCGGCGGTGACTTCTTGGGGTGTTGGCGAGCATGGGCCAGCGCGCAAATCTTGATTGTTGCAGTTTCCAACTTGGCCGTTAACACCGTTTTGAACATTCGCAGCTTGTGCGGTGAGCACGATAAACACCGACAGTTCAGATCCCCTTGATTCCACTAGCAATGACCGACGCAGTGACCCACTTGTATCGGTACTGATTATTGGGCCACCGTCGACGACTAGACCACGGTAGTTTGTAAGTGTACTGAAGGTATCTATCTCGGTAAGCGGCACCTGAAATCTTGCGTCAACGTCGGGGCCATACGACTCGTAAACCGCTTCAAACCCAGATGCAGTTGCTGGCACGGGTATACCTGCAAGTGCGCTGAGTTGAACGGCGGTAAGTGAACAGGTGACCGGGTTTACTCGCAGAGCATGATTGGTTCGACATGTACCGACCGCAGGCGGAAGTTGCATTTGGCACCCGACAAGTACCGTTGACGCGACGACCAAACTAACGAACACAGCAAAGCGTTGACCGAACACCTTCACTAAGAGCTTCATACGGGAAGGTCGTCTGGCCCGAACCAGTCGGGGAGTAGTTCGCGCATCGGTCGAGGTGCTGTGACGCCATCGACGAGAAGGTCGGGCCCGCCTTGTTCCATGAGTAGCTGTCGGCATCGCCCGCACGGGGTTAAACGGTTATTGAACTGGTCGGTTGCCGCAATAGCGACCATTCGACCTCGACCATAACCAGACATATGCATGTGCCCAAGCAGCGTTACTTCGGCACAAAACGTGAGCCCGATAGATGCATTTTCAACGTTGCAACCACTCAAGATGGTTCCGTCGTCAAGTAGTGCCGCTGCACCAACCTGTAAGCGCGAATATGGTGCATAGGAATGAGTTGATGCCTCGGTCGCGGAAGCCCGAAGTGCTGTCCAGTCGATGTTCACCCAGCTTGACCTTTGATGTACGGGATACCCGATGAGGCCGGTGGACGTTGTCGTTTCGAAGCCACCCCCAGCACGATCAGGGTCAGCACATACGGAAGTGCTTTAGTGAGCGACTCGTTAACGTTTTCGTTCTTTGCCGCAAACAGAACCACCGCCCCACCGAGTACGACGAGGGTGGTGAGGGCTACCCACTGGCGTTTGGCTGCACTCAAGATTGCCCCGAGGAGGAACGTGATGCCAACGGTTCCTATGAGCGCCCTTGGTTCGAAGCCGAGCTGAAAACCAACGCTTTGACTGAAGCTGAAAAGAAGCGCGCCTACGAGCAGCATTCCAGGTCTCCAGTTTCCGAAGATCATGGCTGCGATGCCAAGGTACCCGCGGTTTGACGTCATACCCTGCTGGTACTTAAGACTTTCGAGTACTAGCCATGAGCCGCCTAAACCTGCAAGGCCACCTGACATAACTACAGCGACCCATTTGGTACGAATCACGTTGACACCGAGCGACTCGGCAGCTGACGGTTTTTCACCAGCGCTTCGTAGACGTAACCCGAACGGGGTTCGCCAAACGAGATACCAGATCGTTGGGATGAGCAGCAGGAGCAGCAGCGAACTCCAGGCCACGTCGACGAAGATGCCTCGCAACACGCCAGCGAGATCTGAGACCAAAAACCATTGCTTGTTTTCTAGGGTGAGTAACGGGTCGCCAATAAAAGGAATCGAGAATTTGGAACCGAAGTTCGCAACCGATGGCGAGTCGGCGATGGTCCCGAGGTCGCCCTCAGCACCTTTTCCATTGAAGAAGATATCGGCAAGGTAGCGACAGATACCGACTGACGCAATATTTATTGCAACACCCGACACGGTTTGATCAACGGCGAACGTCACGGTTGCTAGGGCATGAAGTGCGCCGCCAGCCATTCCGCCAAGTAGACCCCCTACGAGGGCACCCCATGGGCCGTAATGCCAACCCATGAACCCGGCTCCCCAGGTGCCCATGGTCATCATTCCTTCGAGGCCAATGTTGACGACGCCTGCTCGCTCTGACACGAGGCCACCGAGGCCTGCGAGTACAACGGGCACGGCGAACCCGAGTGCGGTCCCGACGGTTGACGAACCCGTAAGCCCTGGTGCACCAAACAGGCGTGCACCCACCGAAAGTAGCAACACCATGGCTGTTGAACCGAGAAGGGCACGTTTCCAGCCGGTGATGTGAGCAAGAGTGAACCCGCTCGCCGACATCATGCCTGCCCGCTTTCCGCTCGGGCTGCAGCGGTGCGAGTCGCTGCATCTTTGATGACTGCTGCCATGCTTTTACGCTCCCATACGGCATACACAATGACGGCAATAAACAGCAACGCCCCCTGCAAAATCACCGCAATTTCGCCGCTGATATTTACCGTGACTAAGCCTCTTGCCCCTTGATCGAGTGCCGCCCAAATGAACGATGCGGCAGCGACGCCACCAGGGTGATTACGGCCGAGTAGGGCGATACCAATACCGGTGAACCCAAGTAAACCTGGAAACCGGTCACCGTACGCGAGCTGATCATTTGATGAAAGCAAAATACCGATACCTATCAGCCCGGCAGTCCCGCCAGAGAGCAGCATCGTTATGAGCACCATTCGCTTCGGGTCGATGCCTGCTGACTTAGCGGCTGACGGATTTCGTCCGGTAGCTCGAAGTTCATAGCCAAACCGGGTTCGGTAAATGAGCATATAGAAACCGATACCAAGAAGAATCGCCAAGATGACGTAGCTCTGCAATTGGGTGTTTCCAATGTTGAACACGGGAAGCTGCCCAGATTTGGGAATAGCTCTCGTCGACCCATATTCGGGTCGACTGGGGTCTCGAAATTTCGTCCACTGGCTTTGCATCAAATACGCAATGACCGATGACGCCACACCATTCAGCATGATGGTTGCTACTACCTCATTCACGTTGCGGGTGACTTTGAGTAACGCAGCGATCGAAGCCCATGCGGCACCAACTGCAACGGCAACAAGCAAGGTAAGTGCAACATGTAGCGGTGCTGGCAACTTCACGGCTGCGCCAACGACAGCGGCGAACATGGCCGCGATCTGATACTGCCCGTTGACGCCGATATTGAACAGATTCATTTTGAAGCCAATTGCGACGGCCATTGCTGCAACGTAGTACCGAGCCCCAACGTTGACCGAGGTAACAAGCCCGTCGAGGGTGGCGAAGTTCTTCCACATAGCCCGGTATGCCGTGAGCGGGTTATGACCAGAAAATATGAGCACGAGTGAAGCCACACCGAAGGCGATTGTCACCGCAATCACAGCAGGGGTGAGTTGCTTTTTCAACGTGTTCACACGGTTTCCAATGCGCTTTTAGCCCCGGTCATATAGCTACCAAGTTCTGCCGAGTTAACTTTCTGGGGGTCGAGTTCGGCCACAATTTCGCCGTGAAACAACACCAGTAAGCGATCTGACAGGCCAATGAGTTCTTCCAGGTCTGCCGAGATGAGCAAAATGCCAAGCCCCTTCGCTCGGGCGTCACGCATCGAATCCCAGACCGCAGCTTGTGCACCAACGTCGATACCCCGGGTTGGGTGGGCAGCAACCAGCATTTTCGGGTTCGTCAGCATTTCGCGACCAATAATGAGTTTCTGCTGGTTTCCGCCGGAGAGTGCGATCGCGGCCACATCGGTACCGGGGGTGCGTACGTCGAATTGGTCGATGACTCGTTGGGTAAACGACCTCGCCCCCGCAGGATCCATCCACGAACCCTTTGAGAACGGAACCGAACGTTGATGACCAAGCGCCGCGTTTTCCCATAACGGAAAATCAAGCACGAGGCCATCTCGTTGACGATCTTCTGGCACGTATCCAATTCCTGCTTGGCGGCGGTCTCGGGTCGACATCTTGGTGATGTCGTTACCCTGATACGTGACGGTTCCGCGAGTCACCGGACGCAACCCAAGCAGCGCTTCGAGTAACTCTGGTTGCCCGTTACCTTCAACACCCGCGATACCCACGATCTCGCCAGCGCGAACCTTCAACGCCACGTTGTGAAGGGCCAGTTTCTTTACTCCAGCGACCAAGTCGGGTACGTCGAGGTTGATGATTTCGAGAAGCACCTTGTCTCGTACGGTTGACCCCGAGGTTGCGGGGTTTGGCAGTTCTGAACCCACCATAAGTTCTGCCAAGTCGCGTGCGGTTACCGTCGACGGATCGTCGACTTCGGCCACCGTTTTGCCTGCCCGAATGACCGTGATCGCGTCGGCGACCGAGAGCACCTCGAGCAGCTTGTGCGAAATGAACACGATGGTCGCACCCTGGGCAACGAGTTCACGTAACGAAGCAAAAAGTTCTTCGACTTCTTGAGGCACCAGGACCGCGGTGGGCTCGTCAAGGATCAAAATTTTCGCACCGCGGTAGAGCACCTTCAATATTTCGACCCGCTGGCGTTCGCCTACACCGAGGTCGCCGACCGTGGCATCTGGGTCAACATCGAGGCCGTATTGCTGGGTCAGTTCAAGGATTCTTTTGCGTGCCGATTTCGTACTTAGGTTGAACGCATTGCCTGGCTCATTTCCGAGCACCACGTTTTCCCATACGGTGAGGTTGTCAGCCAGCATGAAGTGCTGAAAGACCATTCCGATACCATGGGCGATTGCTTCCTTTGGTGACCGGAAGTTCACGACGGTTCCGTTGACCGTGATGGTTCCCTCGTCGGCCTGGTGTGCGCCGTACAGCGTTTTCATGAGGGTTGACTTACCGGCCCCATTTTCGCCGACGATGGCATGGATGGTGCCTGATCTGACTCGTAGGTTCACTCCGTCGTTGGCGACCACCCCAGGGAAGCGCTTCACGATGTCTCGGAGTTCGATCGCGAATGTCAGTTCGGAGATCCGCTGCCCGACAGGCGGTCTGAATGTCTCGGATGTCACACCTAATTACTAGCAGAACGCGAAGAAGGGCAACCCATATTGGATTGCCCTTCTCAACAGTTTGATACGACTCTTCGCTACTCGACGGGGCTGACTAGCAGCCCAGCGAGGTCAGCGAGGTCAGCGTGTCGGTGTTGTTGGTGGGGTGATCTTGCCGCTGATGATGTCAGCTTTGATCTTCTTGAGCTTGGCCACAGTTTTTGCGTCCATGCCCTTCTTGTTGGTGACTGAGAAGTCAACGCCACCGTCTTTGAGACCGAGGGTCTGGGTGCCGGTTACGGGTGTGCCAGCCACATATGCCTTGATGGCGTTGTAGGTAGCGACGTCAACCTTCTTGAGCATTGAGGTCAAGATGTAATCGCGGCCGTTAGCAACCGAAATGGTTTGGTACTGGTCGCTGTCAACACCGATGGCCCAGATCTGACCAGGCTTTTTGCCGGATTCTTTGGCGGCGATGAACGCACCGTTGCCGGTTGAACCAGCAGCGACGTAGATAACGTCAATGCCGCTCTTGTACATGGCAGCGGCGATGGCCTTGCCCTTTGGTACGTCAGTGAAACCAGAGAAGTCTGGCGGCTGCGACGCATACTTCTGGGTAACTTTGGCCTTCTTGTTTGCGGCTTGCACGCCAGCGGTGAAGCCAGCTTCGAATTTCTTGATGAGGTCGATTTCGACGCCGCCAATGAAACCTACTTTGCCCGACTTGGTTTTGAGGCCAGCGGCATAACCAACGAGGAACGAGCCTTCTTGTTCAGCGAACTTGAAGCCAGCGGTGTTTGCTAGTGCCTTGCCGTCGTTGGTGAGTTCGTCGTCGATTGAGGCGAAGGCGATGGTTGGGTTAGCGATTGCACCCTTGGCGCAATCTGGTGACCACAGGAAGCCAACACAGATGATGAGGCCGTTCTTGTCAGCAATGACCGTCTTGAGGCGTTCGGCACGGTCGCCGTCAGCACCTGATGGCACTGACTCGGTGACCTTCAGGGTAGGAAATTCTTTTTTGGCCTTGTCTAGACCAGCGGCGGCTGCGTCGTTGAATGACTTGTCGCCGCGACCGGTGAGGTCAAACATCAAAGCAACAGATTTCTGTTCCTGTGAGTGGGCGATAGGCGTGGCAACCAGGGTTGCCGTTGCTGCTGCAAGCAGAATGGCTGCAGCACTGCGGGTGAGCTTCATATTGGTGGTGGAACCTCCGAGAAATGGGGGATCAAACTGATTTGAACCCCCCGGTGAGTGGACGCTACGTTACAAGCGAGAAGGCATAGACACAATCGAGACTTGAGAAACCTCGTGTGAACTCTGCTCAGTAATGGCTTTGGCGGGGCCTACACTTTGAACAATGTCGCTGCGAGACCGCATCCGAACTCTCACTAGTTCCGGTGAGACCCAACATCAATCAGCTTTAGTTGACAAGTTCTGCGAAGGATCTGATGTGCGAATCGGTGACGCTGCAGAGCGCCGCCAAGTTCGTGTGTGCGGCGAAGTTACACGGATACGAACCCAGCCAACCAGCGGAGTTCCTACCCTTGAAGTGCGAATCTCCGATGGGTCAGGTCATGCCGTCGTGATTTGGCATGGTCGTAGAGCCCTCGGTGGAATTGGTCTCGGTCACGCTATTTCGATTGAAGGTGTGGCCACCCGTCCGGGCGACAACTTGGTGTTCCGAGACCCGAAATACACCCTGCTCGACTGATCGCTTAAACCGTTTTGGGTTTAGCCGACGAGTACAGCCCTTACTTCCGACTCAACTTCTCCCTTGAGCAAAACAAGAACCTCGTCGTTTTGCCGCAACGTTGTGTCGGGGGTGGGGGATACCACATGACCCTCTCGCACAATTGCAACAACCGAAGCTTCACGAGGCAAACCGATGCTCGAGATTGTTTTGCCAATGGCTGGAGATGTATCGGCCAAAGTCACCTCGGCCAGGTGCGCCTTCCCGCCCTCAAGTGAGAGTAGGGGTACATATGAACCGACCGACACCGCTTCCTCTACCAAGGCGGTCAAGAGGTGAGGGGTTGAGACCGAAACGTCGATACCCCAGGTGTCGTTGAACATCCACTCATTTCGAGGGTTGTTTACCCGAGCCACGACCCGAGGCACCCCAAATTCTTGTTTGGCTAGAAGTGAAACGACCAGGTTGTCTTCATCATCACCGGTAACCGCAGCGACCACATCTGCGTCTCCCATTCCGATTTCAGCAAGTGTCGAAACCTCACAAGCGTCGCCTCGATGCCAGGTGATGTCGGCCAGCAGTTTGCTGTTGCGCCCCTGCTCAACGACCTCGGGATCTTGGTCAACGAGCGATACTTCATGGCCCGACTGGTGGAGTTGTGATGCCATATAACAGCCGACGCTTCCGGCCCCAACGATCATGATCTTCATCAGTGGCTCCCGGCCGTCGATGTTGCATTTTTGAGTAACGAGTCACACGTCGTTGTATTCGTCGTGGCAACCATGGCGTGCACGATGTCACCCTCTTGAAGGAGTAGGTCTGCGACGGGCAAGCTCGGCTCACCCAAACGAACAACCAACGAGACTCTTACCTGAGCGTGTTCTTCAAAGTCGCTGATCGTTTTACGGGCCCAATGTGACGGGATGGTGCGTTCAATCAGGGTGAATTTTGCCGATGGATCAATCCACTCGCCGATGTGATGATCGGAAAGAATTCGTCCAAGAATTCGCTCAGTCGTCCACGCTGCGGTGGCAATCGTGGGAACACCAAGACGTTCGTAAATTGTGGCTCGTCGAGGGTCATAGATACGTGCAACCACCTGCGCGACACCAAAGGTTTCTCGGGCCACCCGGGCAATCAAAATGTTTGAGTTGTCACCGTTGGTTACGGCAGCCACAGCATCGGCTCGTTCGATTCCGGCCTCGATAAGTACTTCGCGATCAAACCCTACCCCCACCAGTTTCTGACCGGCAAAGTCAGGATTTAGCCGCCTCATTGAGGTTGGTTTGCGGTCAATAACCGATACGGAATGTTGGGCGGTTTCTAAAGCGTTGGCTAGCCCAGAGCCAACTCGGCCGCAGCCGACGATTACAACATGCATGAGTAGACCTTTACTCGTAGTCCATATGGATGGGAACTGAAACGACGGCTGTGTGCGGCCGGTACAGAAGCTTGGCTTTGAGAGCGAGGGCGCTCCCGTTGTGCAGCCACTGGGTCGAAAACGATGTGACGAATTCAGGGATGACAACAGTGATGATGTCGTCACTGTGACGATCGTCAAGTTCGTCAATGAAGTTCATCACCGGCGCGGTAAGTTCACGGAACGGTGAGTACAACACGTTCAGATCTATCGGCATGTTGAACGCTGCCCACTGATCTTCGATGCGTTTACGCTCTTCGTCGTCGCTCACAACGGTGACGGCCATAATTCGGTCGGGGCGAAGTGATTGCGCGTATTGCACACCGTGAATCACGCCTTTGTTGACCGAGCCAACAAGCACAACCATGGTGTGAGTTTCGCGAAGGGCCCGGTAGTCGGTGTTCGCAATGACCGAGTTGCGACTGGCCTTGTAGTGGCGACCGATAGCTCGAAATCCGAACACCATGAACGGAATCAGAACGGCAGGGATCCAGGCACCTTCGGTGAATTTGGAAATCACAACAATAGCAGCGATCAGTCCAGTAGTAAGCGCACCTATGGTATTTATGGTGATGCCGAATTTCCAGTTCTTTTCTTTGTGTCGAAGGTGATGTCGAACCATACCGGTTTGGCTCAAAGTGAAACCAGTGAACACACCAAATGCGTACAGCGGAATGAGTTTTGAAATGTCGCCCTTGAAGGCCACAATAAGAACCGAAGCTACGATGGCGAGAAACAGCACCCCATTCGAGAATACTAAGCGTGCACCCTTGTTAAAAAACTGGCGAGGAAGGAACCCGTCACGGGCCACCATCGACGCTAAGCGCGGAAAATCGGCGTAGGCCGTGTTCGCAGCGAGAATCAAAATGAAGAACGTTGCAATCATGGTTGCCCAAAACATGATGCCCTTCCCGCCATAAATATGCTGAGCCATCAGGCCAAGCCCATTGCCATCCGCCTCGCCTCGATACGGTTTGAGGTGCGAACCAATTATGGACACGCCAAGGAAGCAGCTTCCAAGGATGCCACCCATCCACATCAGCGTCGTGGCTGCGTTTTTGCTTTCAGGTTTTTCGAACGCAGGAACTCCGTTTGATACAGCTTCGATACCTGACAAGGCCACGGCACCGGAAGAAAATGCGCGCAGAAGCATGAAGAGCGAAAGTGGTTTGGCGCTTTCGGCGACCTCGCGAGCCTCAAGCGAGAGCAGCGCTTCGGGAATTGGGCCAAGGTCTTGAACGAAGATTCGGTAGAGGCCAACGACAATGAAAATGATGAGCATAAGGATGTAGAAGTAGGTAGGTCCGGCGAAGGCAGAACCTGACTCTTTCACGCCCCGAAGGTTCATAACGGTCATCACGGCAACGCAGAGTAAGCAGATAGGCACTGTCCATTTTGAGCCAAACCCGAAGGCTGTTCTCATTGCTAAAACACCGCCAGCCACGCTTACCGAAACAGTGAGTATGTAATCAGTAAGCAACGAAGCTGCGGCTACTAGCGATGGGGTCTCACCGAGATTTTCGCGACTTACTATGTAAGCACCGCCGCCGCTCGGATACGCAAACAACGTTTGGCGATACGACATGATCACAATGACCATCAGGACGCACACCACAATGGCCAACGGGATCAGCTTTTTGAATGCAGCTGCGCCAATTCCTGCTTGAAGAAGTAGTACAACCAAAATTTCGTCGGTGGCATAAGCAGTCGACGAAATGGCGTCTGAGGCAAATACCGGAAGCGCTATGAGTTTGCGAAGCCGTTGGTGACCTTCGTCGGCACTTGAGAGGGGTTTCCCGACGAGTATTCGCTTGAGGGGTGGCATTTAACGATCACACAACCAATGTTTGGCGAGAGGGACAGACAGTGACTTCACCATCCAGGATGCGACTTTAGACCCGGTTTGGTCCACTCGAATGAACGACCTTCAAAATGGAGGGTCTCACAACCGGTGCCGACCCTTGTACATTGCGGATATGGGCTGGCGAAGCAATCCCAACTTCATAAGGCACAAGTCTTGGTGGGTTGGCCGAACAATGATCGCTGTACTCCTCACAACTTGTCTGTTGTTCAGCGGGGTCTCCGCTGGCGAGCCTGGAGCGTTTGGTGCGACCAAAAAGCCGGTCGTAAAAAGGCCGGTCGCAAAAAAGAAGTCGACTCGTCGGCCAACAACACGGAAAATCAAACGCTCGACCGTGCCGGCAACGAACGTGACCACCACGCCCACACCTCCCGGCCCTTCGTTAGGTGGACTTCCCGAACCGTCGACGGTTCCAGCGAGCACGGTTCCAGCGAGTACGGCCGCCCAACCGACCACTTTGGTCCAACCGACGGTACCCCTACCTACGCCGCAGGAATATCTCAATCGGGTGCTTACCTTCATTGAGACATACTCTGCTCGTCGTCGAGTTGTCGATGTGCCCGGGATTATTGCTGTGGCCCGAACCAAGGGAGAGTCGGCAACTTCGTTGTCAGACACCTATCCGATAATTCGTGAAGCGTTGACGAAATTAGGCGATCGCCACTCACAACTACTCGACCCGACCGTGGCGAAATCGCTGCTTCAAGGAACCTCGACCGGTTTCGGGTTAAAGATCTACCCCCCCGACGTAATTTGGGTGACGACCGGTTCACCGGCAGAGTTGGCGGGTATTCGTACCCTTGACCGGCTCGTTTCCTTCAACTCCAAACAGTGGAATCGCACCACCGCAGCCGATCGAGCGGTGGAAATGGCGACGGTGCGCGTCTCGCGAGTTGGCCTCGGTGAGTTCGATGTCAACCTTACCCGCGCCCAAATCATGACGAACGAATCTCCATCGGTTCGTGTTCTCGACAACAAACTTGGGTACGTCGACCTTCCTGGCTCAACCGGCTCTCGAACTGCCGAAGAAAGCTTTTCTCGCAACGGAACCGCGGCGATTGGTTCGGTTGAGTCGGCCGTTAACCCCTGTGGCTGGGTGCTCGATCTGCGGCGCAACAGCGGTGGATATGTCTATTCGATGATGAGCGTGCTTGAACCGTTTCTGAGTGAATCGTCACCATCAGGATTTATTTTTGGTGATGATCGACGCGAAATGCTCACGTTTCGCAACGGGCAGCTACTGGCCGGGACGCGACTGGCATGGCAGATTGAGGCACCGACGCGTCTTCGCGACCCGTTGGTACCGGTGGCGGTGTTGATATCAAATCAAACCGGTAGTGCCGGTGAACTTGCCGCAATCTCGTTTATTGGTCGGCCAGCCTCACGATCGTTCGGCGCACCATCGGTTGGTGTGACGAGTGCGAATGTTGGGATCACGCTGGCCGACGGTGCATTTGTACTTGTAACGAATAGCTACGACCTCGATCGGGCCGGCAACGTGTACGACCAAAAGCTGACAGCCGATGTTGGTCTGACCGTTGACTGGGGATCCTTCGCTACGGAGGCCGATCCGGTGCTGAACGCAGCTCGTGAGTGGCTGAATACGCAGCCGTCATGTGCTGGTCGCTAGTCACTTCATAAGTTAAGTTACAAGTCGACCTGAACCCCAACTTCGAACACCCGGTTTGACGGAAGTTTGAAGAATTCGGCAACGTCGGTGGTGTTTCGGCTCATTGTTCGCATCAACGATTCGCGCCACGGTGCCATACCGTCTTGAGGCGTTGGACGAAGATTTTCTCGTCCCAAAAAATAGATTGCATCACGAACGTCGACGAAGTGGTCGCGAGTGAGGTCTTCGTGAACGTCGTATTCCTCCATGAACCCGTAGTGCAGGACTATCTGCGAGACACCATCGCCGATGTCGGTGAGGTGCAGGCGGTTGGCCGGTTCAACAATTGGGGTGTCTTCTCTAAGTATTGAAAGTATGTACACCTGGTTGTGCAAAATCCGGTTGTGGGCAACGTTTGCGGCCAGTGCAGGCGGTACGAAACCAATTTCAGAAAAAAGAAAAACGCCAGTGCCAGTGACCCGAGCCACCGATGACTCGCCGGTGGTGATTCTGGATATATAAGCGCCTATAGGTTCAGCACCCCTGCGCAGACGTTTGGCCACAATGGCCCGGCCAGACTTCCAGGTGGTGAGCAAGGTGAGAATTACAACGCCAACTACGAGTGGAAACCAGCCGCCAGAAGGAATCTTGAAGAGGTTCGCGCTGAGGAATACGGCATCTAGTGCGAGGAGTGGGGCCAAAATGATCCAGGTCTTTGTCTTTGACCAACCAAAGTGGGTTTGGGCAACTCGCGCAAAGATAAGCGTGGTGATAAACATGCACGCAGTTACGGCAAGCCCGTACGCAGCAGCAAGATTGGTCGACGACCGAAATCCTAGGACTAACAACACACAACTGATCATCAGGGCCCAGTTGATTTGTGGGATGTAGATTTGCCCGCGCTCGGTTTTGGATGTGTGACGAATTTCTACTCGTGGGCTGTATCCCATACTGATGGCTTGCTGGGTAAGTGAGAACGCACCGGAGATGAGGGCCTGGGAAGCAATAACTGTGGCAACTGTCGCCAAAAGCACGAGGGGAAGAAGCCCCCAAGATGGCGCCATCCGAAAGAACGCTTCATGTAGGTGATCGCCTTCGTCTTTAATGATTTGAGCCCCTTGACCGAAATAATTCAACAGGAGAGCTGGCAGCACCACAGTGAACCAGCCGGTCATGATGGGTTTACGCCCAAAGTGACCCATGTCGGCATAGAGCGCTTCGCCACCGGTCACCACGAGAAATAGGGAACCCATTGAAAGAAAACCCTTCCACGGATTGGCTTGAAAATACTTGACGGCCCAAACCGGGTTGAGTGCCTTAAGGACTTCAGGGTTCGAGATGATCCCCTTAAGGCCAAGGGCGGCAAGGGTTGCGAACCAGACGATCATGATTGGTCCGAACACGATTCCAACTTTGCCGGTGCCAAATCGCTGCACTGAAAACAACCCGATTATGATCACGATGGCGATGGGCATCACGTACGGGGTGAACGAAGTGCTTACTAATCCGAGCCCTTCAACAGCAGACAACACAGATATTGCTGGGGTGATCATCCCGTCACCGTAGAGCAGGGCGGTGCCAAAAAGCCCGAGTAGCAATAGGATGCCACCCCCGGCCATCGCAGTTCGAGCTATCCCACTGCGCGGTTCACCATCAACGGTTTTTCCGTCGAGCAAAGACGTCAGCGCCAAAATGCCACCCTCACCATGGTTGTCAGCGCGCATAACAAAAAAGAGATACTTGATCGTGATGATCAAGATGAGCGCCCAGAAAACTATGGACAACGCACCGAACACGACGGTCGGGTTAAAGGCCATGAGTTTGCCACCTTCGTCGCCCACCATTTTGTGGTTGCCGTGGCCGAGCGCTTCACGGAGGGCGTAAATGGGGCTGGTACCAATATCGCCGTACACAACCCCAAGCGAGCCGAGGGTTAGAGCCGCCAGTCGGCCACCCGACGCAGGACCGTGGCCCGCGGATTGATTGAGTTCACTAGTTGGCACGTTTCGGGTTCCTTGGGTGTCGCCGAGCGAACCTCCGCTCATGAGGCCAATAACCTAGCGAATATTTTCACCACCTTGCGACTAGCAGTTGCAGGCTAGGAGTTCCGGTGGTTATGAGTGGGAAAAGTTGGAATCTGCGGCTGTTTGTCGCCCACTCCAGCGCTGCAACTCGTTGTCGAGGTCCAGGGCTGCAGTTTTCATGCTGTTTTCCGAGTCACCCCATGCTGATTGCGGGATGGACCACAGCACCTCAAACTCGATTCCGTCAAGGTCTTTTCCGTAGAGCGACTTTGAGACACCGTGATCTGAAGCCCCCACGAGCGCGTTTGCGGTACTTAACCTTTTCCTGATAACGACAAGTTCGTCGAGGGTATCGACTTGCCAGGCGAGGTGATAGAGGCCGACACTTCTCGGCGTGGTGGGCCGTGAACCAACGCTAAAGAGGCCAAGATCGTGATCGTTTGTAGAACCCCCTGCCCTCAGGAAGACGGCACCTTCAATGCTTGCTGCGATCGTAAAACCAAGTACGTCGCAATAGAAGGTGGCTGCGTGTTCGGCGTCATTTACCCACAGCACCGCATGGTTAAGGCGGGCAATTTTCGGTGCGTTCGTCATGTCAGTTTGCTCCTCGGGAATCTTGTTTGAGTGCTAGGTCAATAGTAAGTGCACACATAATCGTGAGTTGTTGGAGATGTGCTTGTAGAGGTTGGTTTATTTGCATCACGTACCTGTCGGCTGCGGTAAGTGCATTGCGAAGCCACCCTTCCCAAGTTTTGTAGAGGTGGGCGACTTCAACCCCACCAAACGACACCCTAACGTCCCAGGCACTCAGCCCGTCGGCCGCAATGTTGCCAATCGGCTGCCCGGCCCCATCACTGATCGTGAATTTCTTCTTCCCGAAGATGTTTTCTTGGCGGATGAAGCCGATTGGTTCGTTTCGTTCGTTCCAAAACTTGACCGTTGAGCGAAAGACTTTCGCGGGGCGTTCAAGGTAACCAAGGTGAGTGCCGTCGGTCGCAATGATCTGAAATCGATACGTCAGGAATTGGTCGACTTTGCTGACGATGCGGGCGAACTGATGGAACCAGTGCATATCGAATTGGCGGCATGTCGCTAGGTGAGTTCCATCGAGGCCAAATAGCTCGTACTCAGTTACCACTTCGATCAACTTCGAACGTTGATTGACCACAATGATTGATGAACCGAGCAGGGTTCCATCTTCAGTGAATGCTGGCTGAAAGCCTGACTGTGCGACCTGTGACCGAATACCGACCGGCGTGAATTCCTGGTCTCCCGAGGCCCGAGCTTTCCAGCGCATCGCTTGGCGAAACCCCAGCGCAATCGCGAGGTAGACCACAAACCCGATCGGCAGAATCCACAGGCCAATTCGTCTGAGACCAACCTGGTCGATCACCTCGCGCCCGAAACGAAGTAGCAGGGTGCCTACGATAACGAACCCAAACTTCGGCCGTCGTTTGGGTCGTGTTCGGTCAACTACATCCACTTTTTCAATGTTACGTCGTTAGTTGGCAGTTTGGGATCGAGCTAATTCGGTGAGTTCCGTAGTGATGTCGATCATGATTTTGCGCCCGATGAAGGCCGCAATTCCTGAAGCGGCCACACCTACGAAGATTGCAATCCAGAGGGGAATTAACACCGCTGCGAACGCCGCGAATATGCCGATGAAACTTGATGCGAAGAAGCCAGCCCAAAACCAGGCACAGAGTGTGCGAGTGGTTGGTTTGGTTGACAGAGCTCGAAGCGATTCGAGAGGCCACCAAAACTGGACGATCGGGATGATCCAGGAGGCACAAGCGAGCGCCGGGTCACGTGGGGTGGCACGGCCAAGGGCCCGGGCCAACGTTGTGGCGCGGTAGGTGAATACCATCCAACTGGCACTCGAGATCCACGCCAAGAGCGAGAGCGGTTGAAGAGCGAATCCGATTCGAAAAGATCCACTCTGAAACGGTCCGTTCGATTGGAACGCATCGGGGTCGGTAAATGCAACGCTGAACGACCGGAAGAAGGTTGAAAAAAAGATTGGCAACACGATGGCTGTCGTTACGTTGAAGAAGACTCCCCAACTGGTCCATTTCGTCACGTTGGCCAATTTGGCTGGGTCACGATCTTCGACTGAAGGCCCGACTCGTTGCAACATCGGGTACCCGCTCGGCTGGTTGGGGTACCCGGTTGGGTCGTTGGTGTGGCCCGTCCACTGCGTGCCGTCCCAATATCGTTGAGGCCGTTGGTTCCACGGGTCGGCGTACCAACCTGGTGCCGGGGTTGATCCAAATTCACTCATTGCAGCGGGTCTATCAGTTGTCTGGCTCTCGGTCTGTCATCAATGCTCAGTATCCTTGCGGTGTGCCTTCCAAGACTGCTCGACGCCCGCTCACCGAACGCAAACGCGAGGTGCCGTCAGATTTCGACATCGTTGCCGATACTTACGACACGCTGGTTCAGCGCAATCCCGGATATGTCGAGCATTTGCAACTCAGTGCCGAACGTCTCGAGTTGGCGAATCACGGAGAGGGTCTTCGGTTGCTTGACCTGTGTTGCGGTACGGGGCTTTCTACGGCGGGCCTGGTTGCTGCGTATCCGAAGGCCACCATTGTGGGGCTTGATGCGTCAAGGGGAATGCTCCAGGTGGCCAGTTCTAAGCCCGGTCTCGATCGACCGACGATCACCTTTGTTCACGGCGACGCGATGGATCCGTCGGCGACACTCGGTTCGATGGTTGATGAACACGGTGCGTTCGATGGCATTTTGATGGCCTACGGAATTCGTAATATGGCCGACCCCGACCTGTGCTTAGAACGCCTCCTTCCACTCTTGAAGCCTGGCGCACCGATCTGTTTCCATGAGTACTCGGTGGCTGACTCGCCACGGGCGAAAGGAACCTGGACCAGCGTGTGTTGGGGCATCATCATTCCGGCCGGTTTCATTACCAGTCGTCACACCCGTATCTACCGTTATCTGTGGCAAAGCGTGATGCAGTTCGATGGCGTCAAGGCATTTGAAAAGCGTCTGCGAAATTCGGGGTTTTTTGATGTGCGAACGCTGCCGGTCGCTGGGCGGGTGAAGTTTGACTTTTGGCAAGACGGGGTACTGCATTCGTTTCTGGCAAAACGTCCTGTTTCTCACTCATGAGTAAGCCGTATGTGGGTGCTCGCGACAAACGGGCTCGGGTTGTCACGCCAGCCGATTCATCGTTGCCTGTTAAATTGCGCGCTGATCAACCTCGAACCGCAACTGTCGTTGGTGGTGGGCTAGCTGGCCTTGCTGCTGCGATGGTGCTCGCCGAGCGGGGTGTTGCGGTTGAGCTGATCGAGTCTGGCGGAGTGCTCGGCGGCCGGCTGAGTGCCTGGCCCGACACGCTGGCTGACGGAACCGATGTTTCAGTCGAACGGGGCTTCCATGCCTTCTTTCGTCAATATTATAACGTACGTTCGCTTATGAAACGATGGGACCCTACCCTTCGTAGTCTTCGTCGGCTAGATGATTACCCGCTGTACGGGCCAAACGGATCGGTCGAAACGTTCGAGGGGCTGCCTGCTCGGCCACCGTTGAATCTTATCGAGCTCGTTCGCAGAACCCCGACCCTCGGGTTTAGTGACCTACGGGCCATTGACGGCGAACAAGCCGCCGAGATGCTTGCCTTTGATGGTGACGATACATATGCGCGCTTTGATTCAATGAGTGCAGCGGCATATCTTGATTCGGTGCGATTTCCGCCAGATGCTCGGCAAATGCTGTTCGAGGTGTTTGCCCACTCGTTTTTCAACCCCGAAGATCGTATGAGTGCTGGTGAGATGTTGATGATGTTTCACCTCTACTTTTTGGGTACACAAGAGGGTATTTGCTTCGACATTCTCGAAGACACGTTTGATGTGGCATTTTGGGCGCCAGCTGAACGAGCATTGCGGGGGCTTGGGGTAACGGTTTCGACTTCGCAGCGCGTCGAGATACTGGCTCCAAGTACTGACACTCACGGGGTTGTGCTTGCCGTAAATACTCGTGGGCTGCAGTCGTTGGTTGCAGTAAACGATTGGATGGGTGATGCATCTTGGCGAAGCGATATAGCGTCGATTGGTTCGGCACCGCCATTTGTTGTTCACCGTATTTGGTTCGATGGTCACGTGAATGCAGACCGGGCTGAGTTCGCCGGAACCGCAGGGTTCGGGATCATCGACAACATCTCATGTGTACATAGGTATCAGGGCGAGGCCCGGCAGTGGGCGGCACAAACCGGCGGCTCGGTTATAGAGACCCATGCGTACGCAATTCCCGAGTCGTACGGGCGACCGATCGATGAAGCGCACGTCCGGGCCGACCTGCTTGATCAATTACACGCGTGCTATCCCGAGACGGCAAGGTTGAACATCGTTGATGAGCGCTTCATTGTGCGAGATGACTGCCCGGCATTCGAGCCTGGCTCGTGGGCTCGCCGGCCACAGGTGAAGACACCGACGCCTAGCTTGGCGTTGGCTGGTGACCTGGTACGTCTTCCATTTCCAAGTGCGCTTATGGAACGCGCGGTGTCGAGCGGAATGTTGGCAGCGAATGCTCTGCTTCGGGAATGGGGCCTTGCTGCCGAACCCGTATGGTCAATACCCGAGCGAGGCGTGTTAGCCGGGCTACAGAAGTGGCAGCGAGAACGTAAGAAATAGCGGGGCTTGCTACGTTCGTTACCAGTCACCTCGAACGCGGGTTAACCGTCCGGCGATGTGTGGGCGCACTCTCAGCGTTGCACGCCATGAACCGGATTGAACGGTCGTTTCGAGATCACGTCGGCGGCTGCTGGAAGTCGCTTCACCCACGCAGCTACTTCTGGGTTGATCGACTCAAGCAACATTTCGATTCGGGCAAGGTCGGCTCGGAGATTTCTGTTCAGTAGGTGCTCGTGGTGCGCAATGCGGTTGCGGAGTGTGCGTAAGCGATCAAGTTGGTCGTGCAGGTCACGACGGTTCGCGCCTCGCTCGAATGCGCGGTGGAGTCCTTGGCGCCAGAGGGTTTGGTCGTAGTGGTTCGCCAGGAGCCCGACCCAAAACCCGAAGCCAAGTTCGGCAATCACTGCGCCAGGGTTGACCTGAGCGTTTCGCCGTTTGAGGTAATCACACACTTCGGTGACCGTTCGACTGTCTGCCGCACGAAGGTGAGTTGATGTCGTGAGCCAGTTTGAACCGAATGGACGGGCCCCGGCTTCGTAGAGCTGGTTTCGGAGTGTCACTTCCAACATATTCAATGGGGTCATCAACGAGGAAGTCGCTTCGAGGTTCCATTCGTAGAGACGCCATGCCAGTTCCTCGTCACCAGCGCTGTGTCTTAGGTACGTGGCAAAGCGTGTTTCGCTGACGGCCCAGCGCAATGCGTGAATTGGGGTCTGTTCATTGCTCGTTGTCATTGGTATAGTTACATCTGTAAGCCCCTGTGCAGCCTCTCCCCTTCTCGGGTGATGCGGCCAGGGGCAGATTTCTTTCCGTGTGTCCAACCTACACGCCGCAAAATCGAGCCTCCGATGATCGGAAGCGAGCTACACCAGGCCTGGAAAGGCCGCAGGCCCTGAAAGACAGCAGTGAAGGTGGCGAGCCCACGGACTGCCAGATGTCGTACGAATGGTGGACCAACGGTTGGCTAGCCGAACCTCAGAGGGGCGACCATTGTCACGTGGCTCGTTTACCAAGATGAATTGGGGTATACAATCCGACTTCGGCTAGGCGACCAAGGAGCGGGTGCGTACGAGGTATCGCCGGGCGGCATACGCGGCATCGTCGTTCCACAGACGGTTCGCTGCGAACCGGATCATCGGCCGGGCAAGTGCTGATCCTTTGAGTACGTGCTCGAAACCAGGTCGATCTGACGTTGCCAGGGTGGCTTCAATGATCGCAGTCTTCGGTGGTCGACCAATCGCTGCACTCGTCACGGGTGTGGCATGTGTTTCAACCACTGAACCCGTGCCTTCGCCGTTGATGATTGTCATGATGATTGTTC
The DNA here is from genome assembly GCA_031430595.1 of Acidimicrobiia bacterium. Lineage (GTDB taxonomy): Bacteria > Actinomycetota > Acidimicrobiia > Acidimicrobiales > JANYDT01 > JANNBN01. The sequence goes on along the minus strand of JANPBU010000043.1, from coordinate 89,365 downwards.
GGGGTTCGGGGGTTTCGAAACGCGCCGTAACCTCAAGCTCAAATCGTGGCCCAACTTTGTAGGCGACAACCATATCGATTGAGTCATCGGTTTCCTGGGTGACCTTCAGCCGACTAAACGCGTATGGGTGAAAGTGGGCTCCGTGCCAGGGGTCGAGGCGGTTAGCGATGACATCTTGCGGTTCGCAAGTTGCCTCTCGAGAGATCACCCCATCGAGAAATATGGTGGGTCGAGGGGCCAGGATCGGAGCCGCGGTAGCCCCTACCTCCGACGGGTCTGGCTGCAGCCAGGTGAGTACTCCGTCGTCGAACAGGGGTATTGGTGACCAGCCACCGTGTTTGCGGTCGTGATGGAGCGACAAGCCATGCCACGGGCAAAGAAGCGCCCCGTCAACGACCCGCCCTACGCCAAGGTTGGCCCCCATATGCGGGCATGACGCTGGCGCTGCATGCAGTGGCGCACCGGTATGGGTTCTCCACAACACGTATTCGATATCGTTGATCGTGACCTGAAATGGCCCAAGCGCAGTACCTCTCGGGTGACGCACTATACGAGTGGTTCCGAAATTACGTGATGCCCCTACCACAAACCATCCGCCGCTTGGTTTGGCGAGTGCCCGCTTGAGCGCAGCTTCTATTTTGGCCGGGTTTGCCTGTACCCAGTCGGGACGGTTACTTCCGCTGGTTTCCACGTGGTCCAGGTTAGTGCGTGCAAGATCTGACGCCTTTTTGTCAGATTGTCGCGATCGAGCCACGGTTCATGTTTATAGTTCGGTTGGCTCGGCGTTGGCGGGGCGGGAAGAGGCTTGTAAAGTGTTGCCAAAATCGTTGGGGCGTTGGGGCGTTGGGGCGTTGGGGCTTGCGGTTGTAGGTGTGTTGCTTGTTGGTGTGTCGAATGAGGGTGTGGCCCAGACGGGTACTACGACAATCGATCTGGCGACTACAACAACGATTGACCCAGCAGTAACTACGACGACTGTTGGCGGGGCAACCACGACAACAACGATCGGCACCACTTCAACGTCGAGCACGTCGACGACGGTGGCTGCAAGTACCACCTCAAGTTCTACGACCTCGTCTTCGACTACGTCGACAACGATTCCGTATGTTCCGGTTTCACCGACGGCAGCGTACGGTCAGCAGGTGGCGGCCTCGGGTCCGCTGTTGTATTGGCCGTTGAATGAGACGACCGGAACGGTGGCTGCTGATGCGTCGGGTCAAGGTCGACCGGGTACGTTTGGTGGCGTATCACTTGGCCAGCCTGCGCTTGCCGGGTTCGGTACAGCTATCAGTGGTTCGGTGAGCCGAGCGGCCGTGGCGCCTGCATCGGGCCCGGTAACGTTGGAGTTCTGGTCGAAGGGTGACGGCGGCCTCGGTGGGAATGGTTGGTTGATTCGTCTCGGTCATTTGGGGTTGTATCGGTCGAGGGAACGACTTGGTTATTGGAATCAAGAGACGCTGCTTCTTTATGCATCGCCAACGGCTGCGACGCGAGTTGAGCAGGTTGTCAATGATTCGCCTGATGGTGTGTATCGTTCGTTCGCTTACGGTTCAACGACGTGGCGCCATTATGTGATTACTCATGATGGTACTAAGGCTGTTTTGTATGTTGACGGTATCGAGACACTTTCGGTGGTCGGGGCGTGGGATCGGCTTGACAACATGTTTGTGCTGGGTGAGCAGCCAGGTCGTACGTATGATGAGGCGGCGGTGTATCCGAAAGTGCTTTCGCAAGCTGAGATTACGGGGCATTACTCGCGTGGTCTGGGTTCGTCTGTTTGTCAGACGGGTTCGACTGGTGCGTATCAGGCCCAGGTTGGTGCGGCTGGGGCAGTTGGTGCTTGGGCGTTTGATGGTCCTGGTGACAGGGTGGCTTGGGATCGGATCAATTGTTGGAATGGCGGTTTTCGTGAGGCGTTCGTTTCGGGTGCTTCGAGTATTGCTGGTGGTGGAACTTCCGTGGCGTCGTCGCCGGCTGGGATGGTTGCGCCTCTGCGTGGTGCGGTGCCGCCGCCGACGGCGTGGGCTGGGGTCACGTTAGAGTTTTGGTCGAAGGGTGACAACTCGTTTGGTGGTACGGGGTGGTTGGCACGGCTTGGTACGTTCGGTTTGCAACGCGGGTTTGATCGGTTGGGGTATTGGAATCAGCAGACGTTGCGGTTGACGTCGTCGGGTGCCGTTGCTCGGGTCGAGGTGGTTTATGACGATGGTCCCGATAGCGTTGCGAGACAGGTGAATTATGCGTCTGATCAGTGGCGTCATTATGTGATCACCCATGATGGAACGAAGGCAGTTTTGTACGTTGATGGTGAAGAATCGCTGACATTGGTGGCACCATGGGACCGGGGCGATGAAGCGATTGAAGTTGGGGCGGCGGCCGGTCGTTCCTATGACGAGGTTGCGGTGTATAAAACGGTGTTGAGTAAAGCTGAGATCGTGAAGCATTGGTCGATGGGTGTGGCCGGTCAGGCGTGTAAGACGGGGGTGTCGACGGCTGGGACATCGGCCAAGTTTTTGTTGAACTCGACCAGTCGTTTGGTGTGGGATGAGGTTGGTTGCCGTAACGGGGCGCATCGGAATGTGCCGACACTCGTTCCGGGTTCACCTGTGTTGAACGATTCTGGTGTGACGACAGGTGGTATGGCTGCTTACGTTGGTGATCTTATTCCGCCATCGGGTGCGTTCACGGTCGATTTTTGGTCGAAAGCGAACAACGGGTTAGGCAACTACGGGTCGCTTATTCGTATGGGAAGTATGGGGATGTATCGAACACGTCAGCGTGTTGGTTATTACACCCAAGAAGTGCTTCGGTTGGATTTGGCACCCGGTGTCGGATCGACGTTTGAGTACGTCACGAGCGAGTACGCCGAGAATGGTTTCAGTAGACGTATTGATTACGGTTCGGCCGATTGGAAACATTGGGCGCTTGTCTATGACGGTACGAACTTGTTGGTGTATTTCGATGGTGTACTGGTTCCCAACTTTGTTTTTACGGGTACTTGGGAGCGGGGCAATGGTGTCGTCGTTATTGGTGAGAGTGGTGACCGGTCATCACAAAACTTGCGGGTGACCGGGAGGGCTCTTACGGCGGCCGAGATAGCTGCTGTTGCTGTGCCTCCGATCACTCGACCTGTCGATTCGGCGTACGGTGTCTCGCTGTCGATGATGCGCGGCATCATCACCCCTGACATAGTTCAAACGGTCGTTGACCCGGTGAATACGGCGACCGGTGCCATGAGTCATGTGGTGACTGACCTCACGGCGGTGAGTCGCGGTGAGTCGTTTGAACTCGAACGATCGTACGATTCTGTTGCTGCGGGGGTTACGGGGCCGTTCGGTCCGGGTTGGGGTTGGAATCTTGGCGAGTCAATTGTGTCGACACCTACTGATGCAACCTGGAACTCTGGTGCGGGGGCCAAGTTGGTGTTTCCGTCGACTGGGTCAGGGTACCGGTCGCCTGCCGGGGTAATTGCCGAGCTTCGTGCGGTTGCTGGCGGCGGCTGGGAGCTAGCGAGCCATGAGCAAGTCGTGTCGTCGTTTGATGCGACGGGTAGGTTGGTTTCTCGTAAAGACCGTTCTGGGCAGGGTTTGACGTTCGCATACCTAGCTACGGGCAAACTTGCAACGGTGACCGATGCTTCAGGGCAGGTTGTGACGTTTACTTACGGTACGTCTGGAGTGTCGCTTGGAAGGTTGATCAAGGCGCAAGCTGCCGACGGCCGAAATGTTCGATATACGTACACAGCAAATATTGCCGGTGCAACCCGTTTGACGTCGGTGATCGACCTTCGTAATAAGATAACCACACTTACCTATACCGCAACCGGCTTGCTGGCTTCTGAGGTAGATCCTCTCGGCCAAGCCCAGTTCACTAACACCTACGATACAACTGGTCGTGTGCTCACGCAGGCCGACCCTACCGGGGCGCTCAGCAGTTTTGTGTGGAACGATACGACCGGTGAAATGACGATGACCGACGCGACGCTTGCCGTCACGAAACACCGGTACAACTCGTATTCGTATGCTGGTGCACAGACACCATCGGGCACCACAACTGTTGAACGAAACGCAAACTTGTACCCCACAAAATACACTGACACCCTTGGGAAGGTGTGGTTGGCGACGTATGATGCTCGGGGGAATATGTTATCTCGTACGTCACCGCTTGGGTTTGTCGAGTCGTGGTCGTTTGATGCGTTGAATAATCCGATTAGTCATAGCGATGCTCGTGGTGCTGTCACCACGTATACGTATGATCCGGCTGGTCGGTTGGTGTCTGAGGCCCGTCCGCTTGGTGTGAATTTGGGGTGGTCATGGAACCCGGATGGGACGTTGGCGTCGTCTACCGACCCGAGAGGTGGGGTCACATCGTTTACGTATGATGCGAACGGCAACATGTTGTCGTCGATCACACCGCTTGGGTTAAAAACCACGTACGCATATGACATCGCTGGCAGGGTGTTGACGGTGACTGAACCTCGCGGAAACGTAGTTGGGGCTGTAGCTGCGAATTTTCAGCAGCGGTTTACCTATGACGCTGATGGGAATGTGTTGACGGAGAAGGATGCGTTGGGGCGAACGACTACGAACGTGTTCGACAATGCTGGTCGGAAATCAAAGTCAACGGCGCCTGATGGCGGTGTGACCCTGTACGGATACAACGCTGCGAATGAGTTGATTAACCAAACGAACCCTGACGGTGGGGTGGTGCTGTTCGAGTATGACAACCGTGGTTTGCGAACAAAGGAAACTTCGCCGATCGGTGCGGTAACAACGTTTGCTTATGATCCGTCTGGGCGCCTTGTGTTGCGGGTCGACCCTCGGGGCAATGTTGCGGGTGGTAACCCGGCGGCGTTCTCAACAACGTTTACGTATGACGGCGAGAATCGTATGTTGACGTCAACCGACCCGATTGGGCGGGTTACGTCGTATACGTACGATGTTCAGGGCCGACGGTTGTCTGAAGCCCGCCCTGACGGAACCACGTCGAGTGTGTTTGATCCCAATGGCAACGTGACGTTAACGACTACTGAGTCGGGTACGTCGTCGACTGTGTTTGATGCGTTGAACCGTGTCGTTTCGTCGACGGATGTGCGGGGTAAAACGTCAACATTGGAATATGACTTGGCTTCGAATGTGGTGGCGTCGGTTGATCCGCTTGGTCGCCGTTCAACGAGCGTGTTTGATGCTGATGGTCGCGTCACTGTGGTGGTTGATCCTCGGGGGAATGTTGCGGGTGGTGTCCCTACCGATTTTGATACGTTGATGTCGTATGACGAGGCGGGGAATGTGTTGACGGTAACTGACCCGTTGGGGTTGGTGACGACAACAACGTATGACCGGGTGGGTAACCGGGCAAGTGTGAAGAACCCAAGGTTACAGACCACGTCGTTTGTGTACTCGCCGGTCAATCAGGTAACCAGGGTGACGGCACCTGTGGTTGGTGCGACGAACTACGTGTATTCGACTTCGGGGAATCTTCTTACCCGTACTGATCCGTTGTTGCGTGTGACGAACTGGCAGTATGACGTTGGTAACCGGATGACTAGGGTAACTGACCCGGCCGGCCGTTTTGCCACGTACACGTACGATGTGGCTGGTAATCGAACGCAGATCGTTGATGCGGTTGCGAACCTTGCTGCGAACCCGGCCCTCGGTACGACTGATGTGGTGTTCGATTCGTTGAACCGCCCGGTATCGACAACATATTCAGACGGAGCACCGACTGTCAGCTATTCCTATGACGGGCAGGGCCGCCGGTCGCAGATGGTTGACGGGTCAGGGACCACCGTCTACGGGTTTGATGCTGCGGACCGTGTAGCGAGTGTTACCCGCGGCGCAGATGTGTTCGCTTACGCGTATGACCCAGCAGGGAACGTGACGTCAAGAACGTACCCTGACGGAACCGTGGTTGCGGGGACGTTTGATGATGCTGGTCAGCAAGTCACAACGACGGAACCTGCGGGGACAGTATCGTTCGCCTATGACGTGGCCGGTAACCCAATCACGTCGACGTACCCGAATGGTGTCACAAGAACCACGTCGTTTGATAACGCGTCGCGAGTGACGACGGTGAATAACAGTTCTGGGGTTGTGGTGTTGTCGAGGTTCACGTATACGCGTGATGCGAACGGCAACCCGACCGGTGTTGACTATACGAATGGCACCGGTCTTGTTCCTGTGGAGTCGCAGCGTCTTACGTATGACAACACGGACCGGTTAACGAAAGTGTGCCAAACCGCAACAACGTGTGCGACGGCGAATCAGACGGTGTGGTCGTATGACAAGAACGGGAACCGCCTCACCGAAAAAGTGGGTGCAGCGGCCCAGTCGGTGTACACGTACGACACTTCCGATCAACTGTCGGCAATCAGCGGGGCTGGTGCGAAGTCGTTTTCGTATAACGCGAACGGTGACCAAATAACGGCTGGTGCCGATACAGCGACGTTTAACACGGCACGCCAAACCACTGGCGCCACAGTTGGTGGGGTTGCCACAACGTTCGCCTATGACGGTAACGGGAACCGACACACCATCACCAGCGCCGGTGTCGCAACCGCTGAACTTTGGGACACGATGGGTGGCCTACCTAACCTGGCCATTGAACGATCCGCTGCGGGTGTTGTTCAACGTAGGTATACGTATGGGCGTGGTACCGAAACGCTCGGTTACAACGACCCAACAGCTACAACACAGGGTTGGTATATGACCGACGCTCTCGGGTCGGTAGCAAACATCACCAACAGTGCTGGTGTGAGCGTTGCGACGTACACATACAACCCGTTTGGAACACAGCGCCTCAACACCACAACGCCCGGGTACGCGTCCAACCCGTTGAAGTACACCGGCCAACACCTTGACCCGACCGGTAACTACAACCTGCGTGCCCGCCAATACAACCCAACACACGGACGCTTCACACAGGTAGACCCGCTTGCGGCGGACACGGATGGCGCATATCCGTCGGCTTACTTGTATGGCAACAATAACCCAGCTTTGCTTGTCGATCCTTCAGGCATGCGGGTCGGTGTAAAGCGTCGGGTCAATTTGAAAGGCTATGACGGTCCACCTGTACGACCAACTCCTGTTGCCCCATCTCAGTCGCCGACGCCAGTTCAACCGGCACCAGGAGAGGGTCCGGGGATCGTGAATATGTTTGTTCCACCAGAGCGGCATCCTGACAACATTCTCGATAGTGAAGAGTGGATCGAAGGTCAAAAGAGCCCAACAGAGAAAGGGGTAAAGAAGTTGAATGGGAAAAGGGTTTTGTTTCGCCGGGGAAAGAATACTGGCCGTAATTTCACGCCACGACCGGGCAAGGACACAGATAACTATCCGTTGAATGGGCTGTCAACATACACCTACCCACATGAGTGTGATGGAATCTGCCAGGTCTTGGATGTCGACAAGCTCATCGAGGTAAGTTCAATTGTCCAGATGAGAGCTGACCCGCGCAATCCATTCCATATTTTTTTGCAGGCAGTTGAGAAGAGTTTTCATCTGGACTGGTCAACTAGCCGGGTCGATGAGGAAACCGCTCGAGGAGACTCCAGAACTAGGGCGGTTCGATCGGCGAGAATTGGGTTTTGGCAGCAGAAGCTCTCATACAACTAGGGACTCGTATGTCAGATATACCAATAGATGGAGTTGACTCATGGGCTGAGGTCTGGCGTTTGACTCGTCGCTTGATTGTCGAAGAATTCGAGGAAAAGGCTCCATTTCAGAGTTCTTGTGAATACAGGAACGGCGGCTTCACTGGCATCGTTGAATACGAGATCAATGAGGTGATGGCTTTCTCGGTTGAGATAGGTGACAGGCTTCGAGTTCCTTATATTGAATATTATGTGCAACTAGACAATTCCATCGGGGTGTTATTTGCTAAATCATATTTTGAGACTCGGGGGCATTCCTTCGAGGAGCTTCGCGAGAAGTTCTTGCCGTTTGTGCGTGAGGCGATTGTTGAGGCCGCAGTGGTCTGGCGGGCTCAGGAAACTTGATGGCCACCAAACTGCAAACTGCCTGGTGCGACCGGCTGCCCCTTTGAAGGCGTATATGTTGGACCGAGACGCAACACTTAACCGTCGGTAATCGAACACAGATGGTTGATGCGGTTGCGAACCTTGCGTCGAACCCGGCCCTCGGTACGACTGATGTGGTGTTTGATTCGTTGAATCGACCGGTATCGACGACGTACTCGGATGGGACACCGACGGTGTCGTACACGTACGATTCCCAGGGTCGCCGGTCGCAGATGGTTGACGGGTCCGGGACCACCGTTTACGGGTTCGACTCTGCGGACAGGGTAGCGAGTGTGACTCGCGGTGCCGATGTGTTCACGTACGCGTATGACGCGGCTGGGAATGTGACGTCGAGGACGTACCCTGATGGCACGGTGGTTGCGGGGACGTTTGATGATGCTGGTCAGCAGGTCACGACGACGGAACCTGCGGGGACAGTACAGTTCGCCTATGACGTGGCTGGGAATCCGATCAGTTCTACGTTTCCGAGTGGTGTTACGAGAACCACGTCGTTTGATAACGGTTCACGGGTCACGGTTGTGAGTAACACCAATGGAACTGGTGTTCTGTCGAAGTTCACATATTCGCGTGATGCGAACGGTAACCCGACTGCGATTGACTATGCGAATGGTACCGGTCTTGTTCCTGTGGAGTCGCAGCGGTTGACGTATGACAATGCGGACCGGTTAACGAAGGTGTGTCAAACCGCGACCACGTGTGCCACAGCGAATCAGACGGTGTGGACGTACGACAAGAACGGGAACCGCCTCACCGAAAAGGCAGGCGCAGCGGCCCAGTCGGTCTACACGTACGACGCAACCGATCAACTGTCGGCAATCAGCGGGGCTGGTGCGAAAACGTTTACGTATAACGCGAACGGTGACCAAATAACGGCTGGTGCCGATACAGCGACGTTTAACACGGCACGCCAAACCACTGGCGCCACAGTTCGTGGGGTTGCCACAACGTTCGCCTATGACGGTAACGGGAACCGACACACCATCACCAGCGCCGGTGTGTCCACGTCTGAGTTGTGGGACACGGTAGGTGGCCTACCTAACCTTGCGATCGAACGGAACAGTGCGGGTGTTGTGCAACGCCGGTATAGCTATGGGCGTGGAACCGAAACCCTCGGGTACACCGACTCGACAGCATCAACGCAAGGCTGGTATCTGACTGATGCTTTAGGGTCGGTAGCAAACATCACGAACCAAACAGGGGTAAGTGTTGCTACGTACACATACAACCCGTTCGGAACACAACGCCTCAACACCACAACCCCCGGGTACGCAGCGAACCCTTTGAAATACACCGGCCAACATTTGGACCCAACCGGTAATTACAACCTCCGAGCCCGCCAATACAACCCCAGCCTCGGACGATTCACACAGGTAGACCCGCTTGCGGCGGACACGGATGGTGCATATCCGTCGGCTTATACGTACTCAAACAACAACCCCACAATGTTTACGGATCCAAGCGGGATGCGTGTTGGATTTGGGGAAGACGGCGGCATAGCCTCGGCCTCGTTCGCTACGAAGGACACCCCACCGACCACGAAGGTGATCATTCGGAAGGGGAATCGGTGTGTAACAACGGCAGCGACGCCAGCGCAAAGAAAAAAGAATCCGCTGGCGCCATCGGTTGCGACGAAATGTACCAAGATCCCGGCACCCACGACGACCCTCCGCCAAAGACTATTTGGGCAGTACTCAGGGCAGCTTGTGTCAGGAAATTTTAAGTCTGTGACCGTCGGATTTTCTTGGGACCTTGAACAAGGCAAGGCCCGCTTTCTTTCGATTGATCTAGTAGGTCACAATTTAAACGCCGCAGAGTCCGACGACCCTAAGTACAGCTCAGCCATTTTTGATTTTGAGATTTGTGGGCCCGAAGGTTGTTACCGCCGCCTCGCGGTCAACGCACAAACAACAGGGCCTCTTTTGGATGTTTCGCAAAGGGTACAGGGCATAGGAATCGGGTTAGACGCGAAAATTCGACTCACCGGATACAGTTATGGCGACGCGCTCGAGTCGGGTGTTTGCACGATTCGAGCGACGGCCGGTGCGAAATGCAGTTGAGACGTTGGTTAGTCGTGGCGTTCTTGATTTCGGCGTGCGGCGAGGAAGTGAAACGACCAGACCGATTGGCCGCAGAGGCTTGCGCTCGGGAGGCACTTGTATTGACGAGCGAGGAAGCGAACACATATTGGGTCCGACAACGATTCGACTCCGACCTACCGGCTAGTCGACAAGGGCGGCCATGCGAAGTTGGTGATCCTGATGAGCCAGCACTCGTCGAAGCGAAGTCAGATGTTTTGCGTTCGGTGTTGAAGGATCCGGCGTTCCGCGTGATTGAGGCTAGGTGGTCTGTGTGTATAAAGACCGCAGGGTACGCGTGGGAGGATTTTGATGATCCGTTGAGTGCCAGTTCGAATGTCGGTACGCTTATTGCAGACTTCGGGGCACTCCGCTCGGCGATGGTTGCTGGCATCGAAACGCCTGAGTTGAGGGCTGCGTATGAGACGAGTGTTGCTGTAGCTGAACGGTGGGCGGTTCCCGCGGTATTAGTTGATCGATCTTGCAGGGCGCCTTACAGCAAGGAACTCGAAGTGTTGATACAAAAAAGTAAGGTCGATTGAAAACACTTCGCAAACCATCGTTGGTCCCAAACTAGGTTCTCAAGGTGGGCGGGTCGACGGCTACCCGCCTGCCTTTTGGGCTGCGCATCCGTCAAACACGAGGTTTGCGAATCGTTTAGCTGCCGAGAGCAAAGGCGACGAACGATGCGGGAACAGCCCACACTTTGTCGGCAGGGTCTACCGATAGAACATCGCGTGTGGCGAGAATCCCATTCATAAGTGCGCTGTTCTTTATAGTGAGAGCTTCTCGCCTCCACGAGCCAGACACGTATTTGCCTTCTAGGGCAGTGGTTCGCACTAAGTTATCCGGGCAACGTCCGGCGAAGTCGATTTCTGATTTGCCGGTTCGGTAGTGGGTCACCCAATCACCGCTCCGCAAGCTGCCTCGCCGAGCGCGTTCGTTCCAGCCGAGCAGCGACACGCCGAGCTGCTGCTCGTTGAGAGAGGTCACGTCGACGGCAGCGGCATTGAGGTGCAGTTCCGGCAAACGGGCCACGAGAGGATCAACGAAGTACAGCTTTGATTGCCGACCCGGTTCAGGGCGGCCGTGTGCATCCGAAGCCGGGCATCGCCACACCAGAAAGGCTTGTACCAAAGCATCTATGCGGCGCTCAAGGGTCTCGTGTCGAATTCCTAAATCCTCAGCCATTGGGCGAATCGCAACCGTCGATGTCAGCCTCCGAGCGATTCCGGTCAAAATCGAACCGACCACTCCTTCACTCACTCACTCCGTCGGTCAAGTAGATGGAATCGGTCGGTTTTCGTCTAGGTAAGAGCCGATCACTACGATTTTTCTGTTGCTTGGTTGAGCACTCGTGAAGGATCGAGTCTCGTCTTGGCCTCCAGGCGGAAGCCGTTAAGCCGCCTGACTGATTGAGGATCGCCTTGGTCCGGCTGCCGAGGTGTGATTCTTAACGTTGGTGACTAGCGCTCGGTTTACGATCCTCCACCCAATTGAGGTCGACTATCGACGTGCCATCGAGCTGATTGAAACGACAACCATGTTGCGGGTGGCCTGACGGTCTTCCAGGCGCCAGTGATCATCGTTGTGCCAGGTCGCGATGCGGCGGTGTCGGTTGCTGCGTTCCCCTATGCATATGACGCGCAGCGGCGGCCAGTCACCCTCCCCCCGGAGTAGATGACAGGCCGCCGGCGTATGGCTACAGATGTTAAGAGCTGTAACCAGGACTGGGATAAGTATGCATCTTCGTGACGCAAGACACACTAACTATTTTGTTGAAAAGAACCTATTTTCCTGGCTGAGCTAAGACTCGGAGGTAGGGCTTAACGGTGGTCCAACCCTGTGGGAACAACTCGGCCGCTTCTTCGTTGGTGACTGCAGCCCCGATGATGACGTCATCGCCATCTTTCCAGTCAACCGGGGTAGCAACCTTGAACTTGGCGGTGAGCTGCAATGAGTCGATGACCCGAAGGATTTCGTCGAAGTTACGACCCGTTGATGCTGGATACGTGATTTGTAACTTGACCTTCTTGTCTGGCCCGATTACGAAGACGCTACGTACAGTGAAGGTGTCGGAGGCGTTTGGGTGAATCATGTCGTACAGGTCAGAAACCTTCTTGTCTGAGTCGCCGATCATCGGGAAGTTTACCGGCGTGCCTTGAGTTTCGGCGATGTCTTTTTCCCATTCGAGATGGCTAGCGACCGGGTCGACTGACAAGCCAATGACCTTGGTGTTGCGCTTGGCAAACTCACCAGAAAGTTTTGCGACCCGACCCAATTCGGTGGTGCACACCGGCGTGAAGTCTTTCGGGTGGCTGAACAGCACACCCCAACTGTCGCCCAACCATTCATGGAAATTGATGTCACCCTGAGTTGTTGCGGCTGTGAAGTCTGGAGCGATGTCACCGAGTCGAAGCGTCATTGAAATTCCCCTTTTGGAAGCAAGCGAAGTGAAGGTGGAGACAACATAGCCGATAAACCCGATCAACTTTGTCGGGTTTAGCTGACTGTCGGTTTTTGGTCTTCTCGCTGCAGCAGAAACGTGCCGGTCGATCGACTGACGAGCCCACCCTGGCTGTCGGTTACACGGGCTTCGGCGTATGCGACCTGTTTCGCCATACGCACGACATCGCCGCGAAGGGTGAAGGTTTCGCCGACGTTCGCAACCCTCATAGTTTCGGTTTTCATTTCAAGGGTTGCCCGGGTGCGGTCTTTGCCGTTGCAGGCCGTGTTGATCGCAAAGTTCATCAGGGCATCGTGAAGCACGGCGTGCACACCGGCCTGAACTATCCCGTGCGGATTACTTGCCAACGCCGTTGGAGCCCAGGTTCCGTTGGCCCACCCATGGTCTCGCACGAGCGGGTCGTCTTCAATGCCATAGGTATCAATCGATGCCCCGATCGCACCAATGATGGCCATGCCCCCGTCGCCCAACCACCGATCCATGTTCTTCATACGGTTGAACTTAGTTGGCGAGTGTCGACCAAACCACCCAGTGCATTTGCGGCTTACAGTCGCGAACTCCCGAGTGACAACATCCCCGCTGGACTCGGGTGCAACACGCGAACTCGCCGCCGACCTTGCCTCAGCAGGAATACCGTTGCGAGACATCGGCACGCTTCTTGGCGTTTCGTTCCAACGCGCCCACCAGCTAGTCAACTGATAAACCGCCAATGAAGCAGGAAGCGGCTGCCTCCTCGGCATGCTGAGTGAGCTGCGAACCGAAAGCGTTCTGGCGGGGGTGCGATTAACCTTTACTAGTGCCTTCTCGCGAAACGACGACGTTGATACAAGTGCGCGAGGCCCGTGGTGATGAACGAGGTGCTGTCGTTCATCTCATTCACGAGGTGTGGGCTGATGTCGTTGACCCGAGATCAAGCGGCCATCGTTTTTCTACTGATGATCTCGACAAGCTCATCGACCGAGAGGGTGCAACAACTTGGGTCGCGGCGACCGACGACGACGAGATTGTTGGCACAGTAACCGTGACGTTGGCCGATGGTTTGGGGCCTTCCGAGATAACGAAGCTTGCTGTCCGGCGCGACTATCGCAAGACCGACGTTTCGAACCAACTCATGAAATGTATTCCGCATGAATCGCTGTTGGCTGTCAGTCTGTACCAACCAGACCTAGTCAGGCTGTACGCGCGCATGGGGTTTTGTGTTGACCCGAATTCGAAGTATCCCAATGCCTCACCCATAAGCCCAAACCCGATTGTGATGAGCAGACCGGGGCCAGATGGCGATGTCATCGTGGAGGCAGCGATGGTGCTTGACGCCGGTGGTTTAGTAGGTATGCCTACCGAGACCGTCTATGGCCTTGCGGCTGACGCTAGTAATCCGGTTGCGGTTCGAAGTGTGTTTGCTCGCAAGGGTCGCCCAGTCGATCACCCGCTCATTGTTCATATTGCTTCCGGAAAACATCTTGAAACATGGGCTATCGCGACTGACGACGCAAAAGCTCTTGCCTCAGTGTTTTGGCCGGGTCCGCTTACCCTTGTGCTGCCACGGCAACCACACGTGCTCGACGAGGTGACCGGAGGTCGCAATACCGTTGCGCTTCGGGTTCCCCGGCATCCGCTGGCGTTAGCGATGATCGCAATGCTCGGAGAGGGTGCTGGTGTGGTCGCCCCTTCGGCTAACAGGTTTGGTGGGGTAAGCCCAACATCAGCCGACCATGTGTGCGCTGATGGTCTGTGTGACTACGTTCTTGACGGTGGACCATGTTCTATTGGGGTCGAGTCAACCATCCTTGAACTGGTCGATGGTCGAGCTCAAATGTTGCGACCGGGTGCGATAAGTGCCGAACAAATCGAAGCTGTCATCGGTCGACCAGTCGAGGTCACGTCAACGGGTCCGAGCCGCGCACCGGGAATGATGGCAAGCCACTATGCGCCCCGAGCCGCTGTCAGTCGCGTTGAAGTCGGTGATCCGGTTCCGCCTGGTTGGTCGAACGTCGGTTACTTCGGCCCAACCAACACGTGTCCGACGATGGCGACCGCTTTGCCAACAGTGCACCCGTACACCGCTGACACGGTTGCCCCCTTGCTGTACTCACGCCTCAGAGATGCGGACGTAACTGGATTCGATCTCCTCATGGTTGTCATTCCGGCCGATGGGAACCTCGGGGGTGCGTTAATTGATCGCCTTGGACGCGCTGCTGCACCCCGACCGCAACACCCATCCTGACGCCCAAAACACCCATCCTGACGCCCAAAACACCCAGTACAGGCCCGAAAGCAACGATTTCCTGACCAGTTTTGGGTGTTTTGGGCGTGGAATTTGGGCGTGTAATTTGGGCGTGGAAGGTGAGGTTTGGTCGATGAAGTGCTTCGAAGTGGTGTCTCAGTGCTCAGCCGTGGAAGAATTGACCCACCGGTCTAGAGAGGCCGAACCTTTTCTTTAGGAGTGACCTCAATGGCACGCACTGCTGTGATCGTCGATGCTGTCCGCACCCCCCTTGGCCGTCGTAACGGAAAGCTACGTGAATGGCATCCGGTCGAACTGGCCGCCGTCACTCTCAGGGCCTTGGTCGAACGAAACAATCTTGATCCGGCGTTGATTGATGACGTCATCATGGGTTGCGTCATGCAAGCTGGCGAACAGGGTCTTAACATCGGCCGAAACGCTGTGTTGGCTGCCGGATACCCTGAATCGGTACCGGCAACCACTGTTGATCGCCAATGTGGTTCATCGCAACAAGCTGCCCACTTTGCCGCTCAGGGCGTAATGGCCGGTGCTTACGACATTGCGATCGCGGCCGGCGTCGAAGTGATGTCACGTATTCCAATGGGCGCAACCTTGGCCGTGAAAGAGCTTGGCTACCCGTTCTCGAAGAGCATCACCGACCGTTACGCGCCCGTTGGTGGGCTGCAGTCGCAAGGTATTGGCGCCGAAATGATCGCCGACAAGTGGGGCATCACCCGTGAAGACTGCGACGCATTCTCGGTTGAGTCGCACCGTCGTGCCGCACAGGCGACCACTGAAGGACGCTTCCAAAACGAGATTGTTGGTGTACTCGACGTTGACGGCAACATGATGTTGACCGACGAGGGCATTCGCCCGGAGTCGAGCATGGAAACACTGGCCAAACTTAAGCCAGCGTTCCTTCCTGAAGGTCGCATCACGGCCGCAAACTCCTCGCAAATTACTGACGGTGCCGCTGCGGTGCTCATCATGAGCGAAGAGATGGCCGCCAAACTAGGTCTACGTCCACGGGCACGTTTCCACAGCTTTGCGCTTGCTGGTGTTGACCCGGTAACCATGTTGACCGGCCCGATTCCATCGACTGCGAAGGTTCTTGAGAAGTCAGGTATCAAGAAGGAAGACATTGATCTATTCGAAGTGAACGAGGCCTTTGCACCGGTGGTTTTGGCTTGGGCAAAAGAATTGGGTATGCCACTTGAGAAGACCAACGTGAACGGCGGAGCGATTGCCCTCGGCCATCCACTTGGTGGTTCAGGTGCTCGGTTGATGGCAACCATGCTGAACGAACTGGAACGCACGGGTGGCCGCTATGGCCTACAGACCATGTGTGAAGGTGGCGGTTTGGCAAACGCCACGATTATCGAACGTATCTAAGTACGTTGGTGGACAGGTTGTTACCGGTGGCTCGGTAACATCATCTGTGTGATCCGCCTGATTGTCGCAGCCGCTGCGATATACCTCTTTATGAAAATTGGCTTGGTCATGATTGGCGGCTTGGCCAGGCCAGTTCCTGCACCTCCCCCCGATGGCGAACTACGTCGGGTGAACCTTCGGTACCGGTGCCCGTCGTGTGGTGCCGAGATTCGCATGGTGAAGGCTGCAAACCAAGACCCCGTGCCGCCTCGTCACTGTATGGACGAGATGGATCTTGTTGCGCCGCTGATTGAGTAGCGCCCGGACCGCCTCTTGGGCAAGGGACCTAGATTTCCACACCATGTGGATAACTCTGGGGAGTATCACAGCGATGTGATTCGCTGTTCACCCCATGTTCACTATTCCGGGCTCACCATTTCACGGTCGCGAGTTCAAGCGGGTGACTACTTCAGGCGGGTGGCGGTGATGAAACCGGCGATCATGGCGCTGAGGCCACCTAAAAGGTACCAATTGTTCGGGCTGCTCGGCAGGAAACTGAACATGTAGTTAGACATGATGATGACAAGGCCAACCGCGAAGAATGCGAACATCAGCCAAGCCACCCATGGGGCACTTTCGGTGTCGAAATCGGCCTGTGCCGCGGCGGCTGAGCGACTGGTTGGGGCGGTGTAACGGCCCGACTGTTGATACGCCGGAACAACCGGTTCGCCGTCGTCTGCCTTAACAACGCGAACTGGTTCATCGCTTTTCTTAGGGGTGAACCGACCTGTCGACTTCTCTGCCATATGGGTAGGTTAGTTCGACTAGGTCACGCTGTAGGTGAGTTTGTAAACCGGCAACGCAACCTAAGTTGACAGTTCGAAAAATTGGACACACTTGTGCTGACCCGCAAGACCCCGCCCGCATCACCGTGTGAGATCTATTGCGCGTTAACAGCGGGTACTGGCACTGGGGCCGGCGTAGGTTCAACGGCAGGTGTTGTGGCTGGTGGCGCCGTAACCGGAGGTGTCGTGGCGAGGGGTTGGGTGGGCTCTGGGGCTGCCACCGTTGTTACCGGGGCAACCGTGGTTACAGGTGCCACGGTTGTGCTTGGTGGTGGAAGCGTCGTGGTCGTAACAAGCACCACAGTTCCGCCTTCCGAAGCAATCGTGGTGCTTGCCGGGTCGAGTTCACCCACAACGATACTGACCGTCGAACCGACGACGGCAGAAACACCCTTTGGGGTTTGATCGATGACCACCCCAACGTCGCCCGGTTTAGTCACGAAACGGGTTTGTCGGTCGACCACGAAACCAAGCGCTTTGAGTGTTTCGGTAGCGGCAGCCTCGTTTTGGCCGTACACACTCGGAACCTCAATTGCCGGCCCTCGTGACACGAACACGATGATGGCCGTATTGCGATCGGTTTCAACACCCGCAGCAGGCTCGGTCCGTGTAACTAAACCCTTCTCTGTGGTTGAGTTTGCCTCGTCGCGTAGAACGGTTCGAAACCCTTCGCTGGTGAGCGCAACGGTTGCTTCCTGCGGCGACTTCCCGGCAACTTCCGGAATCTTTGCAGTTCCTGTTCGGGCCGCAACAATGATCGTTACGGAATCACCCGCTCGAGCTTCGGTGTCGCCACGAGGGTTCTGTTCAATCACATTTCCGGGGGCGGCAGTTGCATCGGGCCTAGTTTCTACCTTCACCGAGAAGCCACCGTTTCGAAGACTTGCCGTTGCGATGGTTTCGCTTTGGCCGACCACATCGGGTACTCGCAAGATTCCGTCACCGGAACTGACCGTGAGCGTGATGAGGGCACCGGCCGCAACGTCTGCATTCGGCTCGGGGTTTTGGCCGAACACAACTTCGCGGCTGACCTGGGTGTTTGGTTCGTATTTTGTTGCGACTCGCAACCCAACGCTCGTGAGTTCTGCGGTTGCTGCATCAGTTGTTTTGCTGATGACGTTTGGTACGGTCACCACCTCGGAACGGCTGTCTTTCAACGTTTGTGCCAGCAGGGCCAGTAACCCGGCCAGAACCGCCAACATGGCCAGAAGAATCATCCAACCGCGAATCGATGGTCGACGCCTGACCGGTGCAAACATCGTGTCGTCGAGTTGCTCAACTGGCTGGCGTGGCGGTTGGTTACCGTTTCGTTTCGGCTCCGGAACCGCCAGACGGGTGGCGTCTTCATCGAAAGGTGGGGCGTCGTGATCGGCCGCGAATGTTGGTGGCCGACTTGGTGCTTTGGCTGCAGTAACGGGAGGGGCAGTAACGGGAGGGGTGGCGATTGGGCGAACCGGAACCTGAGGTGCGACGACAGGTTTTGCAACGACAGGTGTTGCGGCCACAGGTTTTGTCTCGACGGCTTTGGTTTCGACCGGTTTAAGCGGAAGAGGCCCGGTGCCTGGACGTGCTGGCGGTATGTGAATTCGGGTTGGTTCGTCTGGCCCGGCGGGTTCGCCATCATCGGCCACGGCGCGGGCGCGGGCGGCTTCAGACTCGTCGGCTCGGGTGCGAACCTGAGCGTCGCTGCGCGCAATCCCGGGTTCTGCTGATGGTGACCCGGTGACCCTGCCTCCCATGGTTTCTTGTAAACGAACCAACGCGGCACGAACTTCGTTCACAGAAGCGAATCGGTCGGCTGGGCGTTTCGCCAAACAACGCCCGATAATCACTTCGAGGGCCCGTGGCAGTTCGGGTCGTAGCTTTCGAGGTGCTGGCGGAACCCCGGTTTGTTGCTTTTTCAGTACCTCTTCAACGGTGTCGCCTGCATACGGAAGGCGTCCGGTGACAAGGAAATAGCAGAGTTGGCCAATGCCGTATACGTCGGTTCGGTGGTCGGGCAGTTCGCCAGCGCCAAGCTCGGGGGCCAACCATTGCACGTCGTCGACGGTTGCGCCCGGTAGTGCAGCAAGCGAGCCAATCGCTTCAAGAAACCCAAAGTCAGACACTTTGACCAACCCGTTTGGGCTAACCGAAACCAGTTCAGGACGAAGACCAGCGTGCAGGGTGCCTGATCGGTGTGCGTATCCAACCGCACTCGTCACCCCAAGCAAAATGTGGATGACACGTTCGATGGGTAGCGGGCCCTTGTCGTTCACGTAACTCCACACTGAACGGCCAAGGTTGCGTTCGGTGATCACAAAGTAAACGGGCCCTGGTCGGTCAGCGAAACCGTCACGTTCGCGACCCCAATCGAACACCGACACAATGTTGGGGTGGGTGAGATTTGCAGCTGCCTGAACCTGCTTACGGAAGCGATCAACGAACGAACGATCGGTCGTCAATTCTGGCTTCAGGGCACGGAAAACTACGTCGCGATCAAGCAATAAGTCAGAAGCGGGAAGGTCTTCGGTGAGTGTGGTTACCCGCACCCGGTTAAGAGCCACTTCGTAGCGCTCGTTGATTACTGCGGTTTCTGCATCCATGCCGCCTACAACTTACCCAACACCGAGGGTGTTAACGGTTCATATGCGCGTCAATATGCGCGCGGAATGTATTCCCACTGAACATCGACCGCACTCACGGTGCGGTTACCCGCAACGCTTCGGCCATAACTCTGGCCAAAACGGGGGCGGCAATGCGACCCCCGGTAGTTGACGAAACCTCGTCTTGGTTTTCGATGATGACCGCTATGGCGACCCGCGGCGCTTGGACCGGGGCGAAGCCAATCGTCCAGGCATGTGATCGAAGTTTCGGGGTACTTCCGTTGGTGCTTTTGCCGGGTGTGGTTTGGGCGGTTCCGGTTTTGGCGGCAACTCGAATGCCGTCAAGTTGAGCCCGGGTTCCGGTGCCTCGAAGCACGACCTGCTCCATCATTTCGGTGAGCTGCGCAGCAACTTCGGGGGTTGTAGCGGTTATCCAGGTGCCGGTATCGGCTGTAGTGACGACAGCGCCGGTTCGTTCCTGTACCCGTGCCACGAGGTGCGGTTTAGGGATTTGCCCGCCGTTGGCGATTCCGGCGGCTACCAATGCCATTTGAAGGGGAGTGGCTGCGACCTCGCTTTGCCCGATGGCCGATTGAGCAATTGCTGGGGTGTTCCGGTCGAAAAAACTGAGGCCGGGGAATCGGGAAACGGCCGGTGCCGGTGAAGTATCGAGAGGGATTCGCTTTCCGAACCCAAAGGCCTGAGCCTGGCCTAATAGTTTGTCGGCCCCAAGATCGAGGCCAAGTTGTGCGAACGATGTGTTGCATGACACAACAAATGAATCGAACAACGTTCCACCGCAGGTCTTTCCACCGAAATTCTTCAGGGGTCGTGTGCTCAGCGGAAGGGGTAGTTCCGCAAGTTTGGGGTAGAGCGTGTCGACGCTGGCGATACCGGTGCTGAGGCCTGCAGCCGCAGTAATGGTTTTGAAGGTTGAACCGGGTGGGTATACCTGACGCCACGCCCGTGCGAGGCGCGGGTCGTTGTCGAGACCGTCGAGCCGCTTCCATTCTGCGGTTACCGACTTTTGATCGAGGGCGGCGAGAGGGCCTGGGTCGAATGTTGGGAACGAATACATGGCCAGAATTGCGCCGGTTCGAACATCGATGGCTACGACGGAACCCTTCCTTCCGGCCAGCCCTTCCTGGGCGGCAAGTTGAACCGAGTCATTCACGGTGAGGGTGAGATCAGACACTTCGACACGATCGTTGAGTATCTGTTCGAATTTGTCTTTACTGAACACCAAAGCGCCTTGGCGACCAGCAAGTACGGCGTTGTATTGCCGTTCTAGGCCGACGGTTCCGTAGGTGAACGAGAAGTATCCGGTGAGGTGTGCATATCGCTCACCGATCGGATAATCACGAATATATGTGAACTTAGAGTCTCTCTTCGGGTTCCTGTTACTTAGTGCAACTACTTTTCCGTCGGCGGTGATCATCGAACCGCGTAGCTGACCAAAGTCTCGAACTGCATTTCGGGTGTTACCCGACGCGTTCGCCAGCTTGGGGCCGTTGATGACTTGCAGCCATGTCAGCTGCGCTAACAGGGCAAGAAACAACAGCATGAGACCTGTTCCGAGGCGACCAATTCGACGTTCCATCAGCCACCGCCAAGCGCGTCGGCCAGCTGTGCGGCTTCGGTATCGGCGTCGAGGTCGCGGGCGTTGTTGTCGTGGCTAATACGAACAAGAAGTGCAATGAGTACGTAGTTGATGACCAGGCTCGATCCGCCGTAACTTACGAACGGAAGCGTGACGCCAGTCAGCGGAACCAAACGCGTGACACCACCAATGATGATGAATGTCTGTACACCTATGATTGTAGTGAGGCCGGCAACGAGTAGCTGTTCAAACGGTCGAGTAGCTCGGCGTGCGATACGAAGCCCGGCACCGATGAGAAGCAGGAATGCGGCTAGTACTGCGGTTGTACCAACGAAGCCCAGTTCTTCGCCGATGGCTGCAAATACGAAGTCAGTAGAGGCATACGGAATGCGGGTTGGGCTGCCAAGGGCTAGTCCGGTTCCGCCCACGCCACCCGACCCGAAAGCGTACAGGGACTGTACGATTTGAAACCCGGCATCGGTCGCTTCGGGCCATGGGTTGATCCAGATTCGTACCCGACGTTGTACGTGGCTGAAGACGGTCCACGAGATGAATGAGCCAATCGCAAACAGTACGGCACCGATACCCAGATACAGCGAACGGCCGGTTGCGAGCCACACCATCACCACGAACAGGGTGAAAAACAGCAGTGACGAGCCAAGATCCTTTTGGTAAAACATCACCATCAGCGAAATGGCCCACATTGCCGCGATCGGTCCGGAATGACGAAGCTCGGGAAGGGTAATTCCGAGTCGACCGAGGGCTGAACGTTTCTTAACCCCGGCGAGCAATTCACGACGATCGACCAGGTACGAAGCGAAGTACAACGCAAGCGTGATTTTCGCGAGTTCGCCAGGTTGAAAGGAAAATGGTCCGAGACCAATCCATATCCTTGAACCGTTGATCTCTCTTCCAACCCCCGGTATAAGCGGAAGCAATAACAGCAAAACCCCAAGCAGTGCGAAGGTGTACCGCATTCGTTCAAGTCGGCGCGTGTCACGGATGACTAACAGTGTCATAACGTATGCACCTATAGCAATCGCGGTCCATCCGGCCTGTCGGTTTGCAAGCACCGGATCAAGTCGGGTGATGATCACGTATCCGATGCCGTTGAGCAACCCGGCGATGGGAAGTAGCGAGGGGTCGGCATGCTTTGCGACAAGGCGATTTGCGAGGTGTCCAATGAGTAGAAGTGCAGCGATGATCCCTACGAAGGGTCGAATATTTGCCGGTAGGTCTGCGGTTCGGCCAAGGCTGACGAGGGCGTATGCGCCCGACGTTATGACGACAGCGATGAGTAACAGACCCGCCTCGACGCGTCGTCGAGCGGGTTGCATCATCGCTGTCACGGTGTCGTTGATCCCGGTGTCGTTGATCCCGGTGTGGTTGGTCCCCGGGTGGTTGGTCCCCGGGTGGTTGGTCCCGGTGCGATTGACGTTCCAACGAAGTTGTCATCAAGGCCGCCCGAGAGCACCGTCGGAGCCACACTTTGCGAAGGTTTGCTCGTTGGCAGTGAGAGCGTGGAACTGGGGCGCAAGGTTGTCGACGGAATCGAAAGCGTCGAGGGCGTGGACACTGTGGATGGGAGGGTTGGATCGGTGATTGTTTCGGTAGGGGCATGTGAGAGTGCCCACCATGCAATGCCGCCGATGATTCCTAAGAACGCGAAGAAGGCCAGGCTGCGGGGGGTGATAATCCGTTTGCCGTTAGCACGAGGTGCACGTGAAGGTTTCGATTGATGTGATGTTTCAACCGGTGTGCGGCCGGTTAACGTGCGCGCGCCAAATGGTCGAGCCGGATCAATGGTTGCGTCGTCACCACCGGGGGTTGGGGTGAAGCGACCGTTTGCGAGTGCGAGCGTCGAAGAGGCGTTGAGTGATGCATCGCCATCAGATGTGACTTCAACGACTACGACACTGATGTTGTCTTTGCTTCCGTTTGCGAGGGCGATACGTACGAGGTCGCGTGAAGCCTCGCCGGGGTCAGCGAATCGTCGCAGGGTCGCAGCCATAACGGCAGGGTTGACGTCGCCGCTTAACCCATCGCTGCACAACAGGTAGCGGTCGCCAACCTGGGGGAGGATTTCGAGCAGGTCAACATCGATATCTACCTCCACCCCAACGGCACGGGTAACCACCGACTTGTTTTTGTGGGTCTTGGCTTCGTCGACGGTGAGTTGGCCGTCACGAATCAACTCGGCCACGAGCGTGTGGTCTTCGGTGAGTTGTTCGATTTCACCGTTTCGAAGCAGGTAGGTGCGTGAGTCGCCAACGTTGGCCACTGCAATGCGTTCCTCGCCGTCAATCTCGACGAGCGCGATAGCCGTGACGGTCGTGCCCATTCCGTGCAGGTCGGGGTCGTTTTGTGATCGCTCGTACACCACACGGTTTGCTTCGACGATTGCGTCTCGCAACGCCTTGGTGTTTGTAACCGTGTGCCTAGCCAGTTCGGTCACGGTAAGTTCCGCGGCGGTTGCACCACCTCGATGGCCACCCATTCCGTCGGCCACCACAAAAAGGCGATTGTCGTTCGACACCAACACCCGGTCTTGATTCACCTGGCGGCGGCCAACCTCAGAGGCTGAACCTCCGTGAAGGTGGGTTCCTTGTCGTTTGGTCATGAGGTCACCTCCATGATGGTGTCGCCGACCTTGAGTCGATCGCCGTTACTGAGTTTGGCTGGTCCGTGTACCCGAGTGCGGTTTATCCAAGTTCCGTTGGTAGAACCGAGGTCTTCAGCAAACCAGGTTCCGTCACGTTCGAATACCCGGGCGTGTAGCTGTGAGGCAAACGAATCGGTGATCACGATGGCGCAACCCGGGGCTCGTCCGATGGTCATTTCGGCTTGCATCGGGTGTAATTCGCCGAGTCGATCGACCGGTTCGAGCAGTTTGAGGGTCGGGTTTTCTTGTTGTCGTTGTTTCCGGCGTGATTGCCCGGGTGGGGTCGATATGACCCGTGCTGCTGCGCTGGTGGGTGCTGGTTGTTGGCCTGGTGCCGGTGCTCGATCAGTGGTGATTTCCACCCAGACCGCCCGCAGAACCCGGGCCAGAAACAAGTAAATCAGTGCAACGAGGCAAAACTTGAGGACGGTGAGAACAGGGGTAGGCATGCGTTAGCGACCTGCGCCTTCACGCACGACGGAGAACGTGATGCGTCCGGTTCCGATCCAAATCTCGTCGCCCGGATGCAGCTCGAACGACGTTTTTGGAGGAATCCCTTTTCCATTTACGCGGGTGCCGTTCAGCGAGCCGAGATCGACAATGACTGCGGCGCCGTTCTCAACTTTTACCTCGGAATGGTGGCGGCTGACGTTGGTGTCATTGACGACAAGGTCACAGTCTGATTGTCGTCCTATGGTGATCGTGTCTGCAGAACTGAGGGCGACGCGGGCACCGTCCGCCGCCGTCAGCCAGGCGGTTGCTCGGGGGGCTCGGGTTCCGGGGCGTACTTCTGCCTGTACGTCGAATTGGCCGGTGTGAAGGTCGGGGTCTTCGACGAGTTCTACTTCGGCCGGGCCTCGAAGTGTGTACCCCTCGTCCGTGGCGTGTTCTTCGGCTGCGTCGGCGAGTTCGACCGCTAGGGGGCTAGCGAATTGCGCAAGGCGTTCGACGTCGTCAACCGAGAGCAGCACGGTGAAGAAGTTGGGGGCGACTCGTTGGCCTTTGACGCCGACATCGAGGGAAAGGTCCATTTCCCGTGCGATCCGGCGGCCAAGCTCGATGGGCCGAACATGACTCCGGAAGGCGCGAGCGAATGCCCCTTCTACCGCCCGCTCGAGGCGCTTCTCGAAGCGTGCCAGACCCATAAGGTGATGAGCCTACCGAGTGGGTGAGCGGGTGCGGTGCCTTGGAGTGAGGTTTACTTCTCAGGTGTTGGCAAACGGCTGGTATCTTGGCGGTGATCACTCTGGGCGAGTGGCGAAATGGCAGACGCACTAGCTTCAGGTGCTAGCGAGGGAAACCTCATGGGGGTTCAAGTCCCCCCTCGCCCACCAAAGTGTCGTTGTGGATTCTGTAACGGGTTCTAGCGAGCGACCAGGATGCGAACGCCCAGTTCGGCGGCGATGATCCGGGTACGTGCCCCGATGTTGCGTTCGTTGCGATACCAAAGCTCTCGACCGTGATGTAGGGCGGCCGTAATGGCTTCGGCGACAAGCCAGCCTGTTCCGCCGAAACGGGCTGAGATTTGCGCCGCTTCATCAAGGTACGGGCGGGGATCAAGAATCTCGACGACGTGTGGATGGGGTGACCGCAACGCTTCACGATCGTTTTCCGGCAGGAGTGCGAGCAACTGGCTCAGTTGACCGTTTCCTGGTGCGTGAATCCGTTGAAGTAACCGCCAATGGGCGGAGATCGGCACTCCGAGGAAATCGTCGGGCAGGTCTGCCGGAAGATCGCCAACGAGTGAGCGGACGGCGAGGTACTCGTCGACAACAATCATGCGGTCGGGGTTACTTGGTCGTCCGATCCAAGTGCCGGGTCGTTTTGGCTGATCATTGCGAGGGAATCAGCGAACTCGTCGGCGAGGTCACCCGAGGTAATCCGACGCAGAATCTCGCGACCCTCAGGCGTTATCCGCGGGTCTCCGGTGCGCCGTGCTCGTCTGAATTCGTCCAACAGATTATCGCCGGTCGTCATTCCAACATCCTTACATCTCGAGGAAGCTTAGGCGGATGGCATGAAAGTGAACCTTCGATCCAAACCAACGCACGGCGACCCGTTCTCGAAGACTTTGCTGCCGGACGAACTGCAAGGCCCTTTTTAAAGCTCCGAAAGCTGCACGTTGTTTCAACGAAGTCGCTTGCCCTGTGGAACGTGTGCGAGCTCGTCTAACGTTTGCTGAGAATGGACTGCTCAGAAGAAAAAGTAACGCTGGCTGGGGAACTCTTCGCCAGATGGGACCAAGGAAGAGGCGTTTCTAAGAGTCAGCTTGAGATTGAAACGTGGTCTGATGCGACCTCCCACGGTCGACACTTCGACCGTTTTGTTAACAGCCACCTTGGAGTGTCAACCTCCAAGCCGTCCAAGCAAACGGACCGTATCGCAGACCTCGAACGACAAGTTAAAGGCTTGGGTGCTTCACCGGTTGGCTACATAGAAAAGCCTTGGGAAGTTCAAGTGCGACATGCTCGCGAGTCGTGTTTAGCGGCAATACGAATATGGAACGATCCCACTTCTCGTTTTCGGACGGCATCGTTCTCACTCCTTTTTGTTGCAGCGTGGAACGGCATTGCGATTTCTTTGCTTCAGCGAGCCGGCGAGGAGTGGACGAAGGTAGACGGGAACCGGCAACCCATTCTTCGTAAGCGGGTCGAACAAGCCCTCGGAACCTCCGAATTGATTAATAGGGCACTGCCGGGCGCCGGTACGAGCCAGTCGGCGCTTCGAGCGAACGTCGATTTTTGGATCGACCTTCGCAATTGTGTTGCACACCGATACCTCCCAGAGGTCGACCTTCCGGTGATCCCTCAGGCGCAGGCTGGGCTCCTCAATATTGAATCTGTGCTGTCAAATTTTTTCGGGCCTGAGTACGCCATCGCTGAGTCGCTCTCCGTTCCGCTTCAGTTACCGGTTTTCGGGACCCGGGCGTACTCGCCTCAAGAAAGGCGCTCCAGGCCAGATTGCCCCTTGATGTCCAGTCAGTATTGAATCGAGGGGACGACCTTCGTCCAGAAATTGCTTTAGATCCCGCATTCCAGTTGCGTGTTGCGTTCATTCCCGTTGTTCCGAGTTCCGGTCGTAATCCAGATGCGGTCGCTTACTTCGTGAAGCCGAACGAAGTCCCGGCAGAGTTGAACGGGACATTCAACGAGTACGTGGTTTTGAACAGACTGATCTCGGGGGTCCACCGCTTTCGCCCCACTCACGTGGTTGCCGAGGTTGCTCGAAGGACTGGCTATAAATTCAACACATGCCTACACGCCGAATCTGCCCGACGCCTCGGGGCAAAACCAGGACTTGGCCAAACGGACCGAACAACCAATGCTGAATTTGCCGAGTATGTGTCGAGTTTCAAGCAATATCAGTACACACAAAAATGGATCGACCATCTAGTGCAGTCCTGCTCGTCGAAGGAGGGATTTCTGGCAACCACTGGGAAAAATGCCGGGCCGAATGGCTGCGAAACTGATGCCGGAAAATGAGAGGTTTCGTTTCACTAGTTCAACAGTGATTTTGAAGACCTACCAGACGGTATTGTTTGAGAGCGGCATCACGTTTCGTCTTGCAAGGTCAGCCGATGTCCAGTAACCCGGCAGCGGAACCTCGTGTGCGCCACCCGCCGCATATGAAGATAAGCGCGCTGTGCTTTTGGGATCAAGCAGGTGGATGGCATCGAAGATCGCATCGGGCCCAGCGGCACGAAGCGCCGTATCGCCCTCACTCGCCTTTTTCGGTAGCTGCGGTGATAACACCACAATCGGAACCCCCGGGAAGCGCCCATGTAGGGCCAATGAACGCCCAAGTAACTTCCAAACCGAATCAGACGTCAACATGCCACCCCGGTGGGTGGTGTTCGCCCCAGGAAGATCAAAAAACCACGTGAACCCGCGTTGGTCTTTCGCCACGAAATCTACAACGACCCCGGTTTTTGCTATGCGTTTGTTCCGACCGGTAATGGTAAATCCGGCCGTCACAATGCACGCCTCAGCCAGCTTTCCGGCCGGGCGAAATTCAGGTGATGGAAGCAACGAACCGGGCACAACCTCATCGACACGGCGCTGCGAAAGTTGGACATACTCTTGGTCAAGGTCATACCCAACATACCTACGGTTAAGTGCTTTCGCTGCCATTAATGTTGAACCGGCACCAACAAATGGATCGAGCACTAAATCATCTGCATACGTATAAAGACGTATCAACTGTTCGGGAAGTTCAACCGGGAACGGTGCCGGGTGCCCAACTCGCCGAGCACTTTCGGGAGGGATGTTCCACACATCAAGCGTCAACGCCATAAAGTCTTCAGTGAGCAGAGTACTTTCGTGCGGAAGACCTTCGGCCAGTCGCTGCTTCGCAGTACGGGCCCTATCGAATCGACCTTTGCTCGCAATAATGACGCGCTCGGTGGTGTCACGCAGTACCGGGTTTGCCGCACTCCGAAACGAGCCCCACGCACACGACCCACTCGCCCCTTCAGCCTTTCGCCACACCAGTTCGCCCCGCAGCAGCAAACCTAAGTCATGCTCCAAAATTCGGGTCACGTCGGCAGACAGGCTTCGATACGGTTTGCGGCCAAGGTTCGCGACGTTCACCGCAATGCGTCCACCCGGTTCGAGTTTTCGCACACATTCAGCGAACACATCGGTGAGTAGTTGTAGGTACTCAAGATACGAAGACGGAACCCCGTCACGTTCAAGTTCTTCCTCGTACTGCTTTCCTGCGAAGTACGGCGGTGACGTAACGACCAGGGCAACCGAGCCATCGACGATCGAATCCATCTTGCGGGCATCGCCACAAACAATGGGTTCGGCAATCGGGGTGGGGGGCAACACCGTGCTATCTGTAGATAGGGTCGGAGCACGAAAACGGCTGTAAAAGCCCGACGCGTCATGGCTTTCCCGGGTACTCACACCAAAGTTCGAAGTTGACGTCGACTTGCGAGCGGAAGGCGACTTTGGTTCGGCTGCAGACTGTTTTCCCACGACGTCTCAGTCTTGCCTACTTCCGATAGGCCCAAACGGCGAAAAGGGGATCGTGACCCGATCGAGCACCTGGGGAAGGCTGGCGTCGCTCAACGACCGGTTCCTCGAACGCACCGCTTCGGCGAAAGTACTCGGCCACAATCGAACAGTGGGTGGCATCGTCGGTTTGCACCCACCCGCGAATTGCCTTCGTCGGAAAGCAGCGGTTAGAGAAGGTACATACGAACGGTTTGGCCGGTTTGAGTACCCTGGCAACTTCGACGAACACCTCAATCGGCTTCACCAGGTAGTCGACCGATACGCAACACATGGCTCCGTCGAACACGTTGTCATCGAACGGAAGCACCGGGGTTTCGTTGAGGTCAACGACGACACGAGTGCTTGCCTGTGGGTTTTGGGCTAACTCGGCTGCATTCATTCCAACAATCGTGAGCGCATCGGGTTGTTGCGGAATATGGGATATCCAACTCGACATTAGGTCGAGCAGATGGCCCGAACCGGTTCCATTGAGGCCAAGTTGTTCGTAGAGGTCCCCGACCATATGGATGGCACGATCATCGATGTGGGTCACGATTCTTGGACTGTCATAAAACACCCCGTCAGACGTTGAATCGGAACGATCAAAGAAGCCTTCGGGAAAGCCGGAATAGCGGTCGGTTTGGTTTTCCATTGGGCCAGATTCGCACAGGTTTAGCTTCTATCCATTGCCTGACCGGGAGTTGGTTCGTTCCTTATAGGTCTCTCACACCTCACTCACAAGAAGTCTGTACCCTGGTTGAATAGATCGAGTTCTCTCGATCAAATTCTCTTGAAATGGAGTTCACATGAATCACCGCTCTGTTCCCCACCCACTGGAGTCCGGCCACCACCGAGCAAATCGAGCAAAACGTTTGAATCGCCGAGGTTCCGTTGTTCTTGCGGCGTTGACGGTGTTAGCGGGCCTAGGTGTCGCAGCCCCAACTCGCGCTGAGGCCTTGACGTCTCGCGATTTTTCGGTTTCGGCCAGTCCACGTGATCTCACGCTTCAGGCTGGGCAGTCGGCGTCGTTTCGTGTGAGTGTTCGGCGGGGTTCAAAGTTCCGTTCGGCGCTTCGTTTCGCGGTTGATAATCCGTTTGTTGGTGTGACCGCAACACCCGTTGGTGCATCTTCGCGTGGTGCTGGTGTCAACGTTTTGGTGTCGCCAACGGCACCCGGTCAAACCGGCCAATTGAGAGTGGTCGTCACTGGCGGAGGTCGAACCCACATCGCCTCGGTCAACCTGTTGGTGAATGGCGCAGCACCTGTCGCAACCACCCCGCCACCTCCTCCGGCGTCAACGGTCCCGGCTGTCGTTGGTGACTTTGCGATTGCGCTCGACCCCCCGGCTCAATTCACCATAAATGCCGGTGCATCTGCCACCGTCGGGGTCTTCGTGAACCCAGTGAACGGTTATACGGGTGCCCCACGTTTTGAACTGGTTGGCCTTCCGGCTGGCGTGATCGGTAACTTTGTCAATCCAAGTTCACGCTCAGGAACCAACCTTATTTTGACTGCTGCATCTTCGGCGGCTCGGGGTATTTACCCAATCACCGTGCGTGCCGTCGATGGCGACAAGGTACGTATTGCTTCAACGGTGATGACCATCCGGGTACTTGGCGACTTTGCAATTGCTGCGGCGTTTGACGCGAACCGTGCGGTCCCCGGAAGCCCAGCCCAACTTAAAGTGACGCTCGGCCTTGCCGCCGGTTTCGTTCAGATTCCCGATGTTGACATCACTGTGAATGGCCTGCCACCAGGCTCGATTGTGTCACCGACGACAATTCGAACAAGCTCGACTGCAACGCTATCGGTAACGTTCCCCGCCGGTACCGCCGAAGGCAATTACTCTGTGAACGTACGAGGTGAAAGCGGGTCGATCATTCGAACTGCCGTCACAATCGTTTTGGTGAGTGCGAAGCCGTTGGTCTCGCTTACCCCGGCCAGCTTGAGTATTGCTAAGGGTGGTCAAGCTACGTACGAAATTTTGTACACAGCTGTCCCAGGAATTGGAACACCGGCATTGTCGACACCGGCCCCTCCAGCTGGCCTCACGTACAGCATCACTACCAACCTTGACGGTCGCCGATTTCTTGAGGTGAAGACCACGGCAGCGACGGCAGCAGCCACCTATACGATTCCTGTTACCGCAACATCAGGGGCCGCAGCCATCACCGTTAACGCCCAACTAGTGGTGAGTTAACCCTCAGAAGTGCCAGTCTGAACGTCGGTCTGAGTCTGAGTCTGAGTCTGAGTCTGCGTGGTGTAGTGACCGGTACGGCCACAGCCACGCAGAAACGATGTGCATCGGAAGGCCGACAACAGTTTGTACATTGCCCCGCACTTGTTCGATGAGCATGCCGCCCATGCCTTGAAGCCCGTAGGCACCAGCCTTGTCCATTGGTTCGCCGGACGCGACGTACCAGGCGATGAGTTCTTGGTTTGCCGGTGACATGGTCACCTCGGTTGTATCCACACAGGAATGCTTGACCTCGCCAGTCGACCCGTCGACGAGGGCTAACCCGGTGTGAGTTTGGTGGGTGGTTCCTGCCAGCATCGTAAGCATCGCTATTGCCTCGGTCGCATCGTCGGGCTTCCCGAGGATGAGGCCGTTCAGCGCAACGGTGGTGTCGGCGGCAAGTACCAGTTCGCCTCGCCTTGCCACAGCTAACGCCTTTTCGCGAGCTAAACGACCCACGTACAGATCGGCGCATTCATTCAGAAACGGTGTCTCATCGAGGTCGGCTGGTCGAACCTCAAACGCCATTCCAAGATGCGAAAGAAGCTCTCGACGGCGCGGCGAACCAGAGGCAAGGATCAGTTTCACGAACGATCAGCCGCCCGAAACGATTTCGTCAGCTTCTGGCCCTGGTGGTGTCGCATCTTCAGGATGATCTAACCATCCATCAGGAAGATGAACGGGACGAGCCGAGTTCGTATGCCCACGTATGAGTGTGGGTTGTCCGGCGGGAAGCGCTGCAGAGGGGTCGATTGAACCGAGTAGGTCGCCAAGTTCGTCGAGTGAAGCGATGTTTGAAAGCCTCCGCCGAAGTTCTGGCCCAACGGGGTACCCGGTGAGATACCAACTCGTATGCTTACGAAAATCTCGAACGCCCTGGTTTGACCCGTACCACGCCACCAGTCGTCGAGCATGCTCGTTCATGATTGGCGCAAGTTCACCAACCGTGGGGGCCGGTTGTGGGGCTCGCCCAGCAAAAATGTCGACGAGGTCACGAAACAGCCAGGGCCGACCTAGGCATCCACGACCAATAACCACACCATCGCACCCAGTTTTACGCATCATGTCGAGGGCATCTTGGGCGTCCCAAATGTCTCCGTTGCCGAGCACGGGAATCGAAGTTACGTGTTGCTTGAGTTCACCAATCGCATCCCACTTGGCATGGCCGCTGTAGCGTTGCTCTGCGGTTCGAGCGTGTAAAGCAATGGCCTTGACACCCTCGTCTTCACCAATTTTGCCGGTCGTCAACATGGTGGTGAGCGAGTCGTCGAGCCCAATACGAAACTTGATGGTGACCGGAATTCCGTATGGTGTCGCTGCCTTCACGGCTGCCTTAACGATGGCTCGCAGTAAGGCCGGACGAGCCGGAACCGCTGACCCACCGCCTTTGCGGGTGACTTTCGGGGCCGGGCAACCAAAGTTCATGTCGATGTGATCAACCATCCCTTGATCACAGAGAAGGTGCACTGCTTCGCCAACTACAACCGGGTCGGTTCCGTAGAGTTGCATCGATCGGGGTGACTCACCGGGGTCGAATGCCACCCGTTGCCAGGTTTTAGCGCTTTCTCGGTTGAGTAGGGCACGGGCCATAATCATTTCCGACACATACAGCCCGGCACCGTATTCACGACACAGCGACCGAAAGGCTGCGTTGGTAACACCTGCCATTGGCGCCAGCACCACCGGCACGTCGAGCGTGAGGGGCCCAATTTGTAACGTCATACCTCTCTCCTCATACCTACAGCCTACGGCGGTGAGTTCGTAATGCTTGACGAATTCAGTGGTGAACTAGGCGTATGCCAAATGGAAGGTTCGCTCCAAGCCCAACCGGAGCGTTACATCTGGGCAATTTGCGGACCGCTCTTGTGGCCTGGCTGTGCGCTCGATCAAGCGGGTCTCGCTTTTTGGTGCGTATGGAAGACCTTGACCCTATGGTGTCGCGCCGTGAGCATGAGGTTGGTCAACTTCGTGATCTTCGCGACATTGGGCTTGATTGGGATGGCGAAGTAGTTCGGCAGTCGGAGCGGTTTGGTTTGTATCGCGACGCACTGACTCGCCTGGTCGACTTGGGGGTGGTGTACGAGTGCTTTTGTACAAGACGTGAGATTTTTGAGGCAACCCAAGCCCCGAACGGTGGAACGAGTGGTGTGTACCCGGGCACGTGCCGAAACCTCACTCAACCCGAACTCGGTGACCTGCGTTTGTCGGGGCGCCCTCCGGCACTTCGACTTCAGGCCAGCGCTCGCGAAATGAGCGTTGTCGACCGACTGGTTGGCACCAAAACGTTTCCCGTTGATGACATTGTGCTCCGCCGCAACGATGGACTATACGCATATAATCTGGCAGTGGTCGTCGATGATCACGAACAGGGCATCGAAGAAGTGGTTCGAGGTGACGACCTGTTGTCGTCTGCAGCCAGTCAGATGCATCTTGGTGATGTTCTTGGTTACGAACGAATGCAATATGTACACGTACCATTAGCAGTGACAGCTGCGGGTAATAGGTTGGCGAAACGCGATGGGGCGGTGACGTTGTCAGATCGCCAGGCGCTCGGTGAATCAGGTGCCGATGTATTGCGTCGAATAGCTTTCATGCTTGGTTTTGTTAACGGTAAACAGGTTCAGCACCCATCTGAACTCATCGAACAATTCAGTATTGCGATGCTTCCCACCAAACCCTGGATCTTCCAAGCTTGATGGCTTTGTAGAACTGCGAGCACGCCAGGTACCTATTCATCTTGGGGGCGGTGTGCTGGGTGGAGCAGGCGTACTTCGGTAGCCCGCCTAAACGCTGACTCAGCCTTGGCCAGCACTTCTCGAACTGGCACGTTTGTTTTGCGTGAAACAAGTAGAGCATCATCGAATTCAGCCTTGGCTCGCCCTGGTCCAACCTTGATCCGAACCGGAAAGCCGTCGACATCAACCTCTACAAAAGTTCGATCGGCGGTCCAACGATCAACTGCAGATGACCGCACTCCGAGTGAACCAGTCTCTGCCATCAGGATGGCCCCGAGGTGTTCTGCCATCGCAATATCGCTTAGTGCACTTATCTTATGCATCGGTCGACCGAATCGGCCGATACCTGGCGTGATCCAACAGTCGATGGCACCGGCCTCCATTATTTGGTTCATCGTGTGGGCAAGTACCTCACCCGTTATGTCATCAACATTCGTTTCGACAACAATGAGGCGTCGGCCGCGTCGGTCAGCTGGAGTTCGGTCGCCGACGACAACCTGCAACACGTGGGGCATTCCATCAAGGCTTTTTTCGGCTGCTCCATAACCGATGGAAGTGGGTGACATGTTCGGTATCGGCCCGAATCGATCTGCAAGCGCGCTGAGTATCGCGGCACCAACGGGTGTTGTGAGTTCGTGATCAATATCGCGGCCGTACGTTGGGGCATTACGGGCGGCAAGCAGCGCCAAGGTGGCTGGTGCCGGGGTGGGAACAAACCCGCTGTCGGTTTTGATGAGGCCCATTCCTTGGGCGATGGGCGACGACTCAATCTCCGTGATGTCCAAAATTTCGAGTGCCGAGCAAACGCCGACGACGTACAGAATCGACGAGAGATCACAGATTTCGTGGAAATGAATTTGTTGCTGTTCGACTCGGCGAAGGTGCGCATCTGCCTCGGCCAGCGCTGCGAATACTTTGAGGGCGCGCTGTTGAACACGCTCGGGAAGGTGGGCTTGCTCGACTAGGCCAACGATATGGGCGTAGGTGCGCACGACTGCCGAGTCGTCTTCGGTGTGTACGAAGAGGCTGGTACCTCCAAGCCCAGCGCGCAGGGCTGGTTCCAGCGATACGTCCCATCCACCAACCGGTAGTTGGCGAACCATATCTTCGACCCCATTGATGTCGGCGCCAGCGTCAATGAGCGCGGCAAGGGCCGTATCGCCAGTGATTCCCGAGAAGCAATGAAACCAGGCGAGCTTTGTCACACCAACATTGTGCACCAGTTAGCCACTCACCACACAGCGTGAAGGGGCGAGCTCTGAGCACGTTCGCTCACACCATCGCAGTTTCCGGCTCACACCAACCCTCATTCCGGGCGCAAGTTCTAACTTATGGGCCTTGGTGTGAGCCAAACCCTCCGTTGGTGTGTGCCAGCGGTCGCGTCAGCGAAAGGCCGACTGCGAACAATGCGCCAAATGCGAGGTTCACGATTGCATTCCGTGGGAAGACGGTGGTGAGGGAAAACACCGTGTCGATCGCAAACCAAACCGCTGCAGAAACAACCACGGCTTTCCAAGCCCATGCATCACCCTTACGCACCGGGCCACGCAACAGCATCACAATGAGCACTAGCCATCCGATCATGACGGCCCCAACAACCCCGTACAACAAGATCAGATGGTCGGCCTCGGTGCTCGGGGTGAGGTCTCCGCCCCCATAGGCCATTTGAAACAGGCGCACGATACGCGCCCGTCCGACGACAAAGGCGAGACCAAGGACAATTCCCAGCGCACTGGTAGCCGTCAGAATCTGGATTCCTAGCGCGTGGGAGGGTCGAACTTCAGTTGATGACGTCATACTGGCAACCCCGTGTAAATCTGTAGTGTTGACTACAAACCGTAGCAGAAAGCCCGGTTCGCCCTCAAGCGAACCCGTAATGCGGCTCGGCTACAGCCAAACGCCTGTGGGTGGAGCGCAATCTCATCGGTGGTGTGAACTCGAAGGTAACCTGTTTGACTAAGGAGGTGACGTTGTTTCGTTCCGAGTTGTTCAGTATTCGGCTATTCAGGCTCGGTGATGTGGATTCCTACGCTGCGCATCGCAGCGATCTCTCAACGGCGATGTACCAAAGCTGGACGGCGCCGTATCCGCGAGACAAAGCCCAAGAGTCCGTTGAAGTGTTCATGGCCGCTGGTTGTCCGACCGAAGGTCAATGGTTTTCGTTTGGGATTGGTGATCCCCTAACAGATGAACTCATTGGGGACGTTGCGGTACTCCTCGAGTGGGGTGGCCGGTCAGCAACGATTGGTTACAACGTTGATCCAAGGTATCGACGACGGGGCATAGCAACCGGTGCAATTGGATGGGTTATCGACCACCTCTTCTGTGAATTTCAGGTGCATCGTGTCCACGCATCTGTGCATCCCGACAACACGGCATCGATGGTTGTATTGGAGCGACTTGGGTTTGTCTATGAGGGCACGGCCCGACAATCCTTTTGGGTCGATACTCTGTGCACAGATGATGTGCACTTCGGCTTACTTCAAGCTGATTGGGATCGTTGGAACACGCGACCCCGAAAAAGCCCTGCGGTTGTTGAATTGAGGGAGGTTGTCGCAAGTGATGTGGATGACGTAACCGCCCTTGCTACCCATCGATCTCAAGAGCGGTTCGTGCCACCGATGGGTAAAACGGTTCTCGATGCATTGGTCCCTGACGTTGATGAAAACGGCGGTCGCCTTGTGCCTTGGTTTCGGGCCATAGTCGCTGACTCCGAGATTGTTGGTTTCGTTATGGTTGCCTCGGTGACCAAGACCCTCCCTGATCCCATTCTCTGGCGGTTGTTGATCGACCGAATGCATCAAAGACGTGGCATCGGCTTTCGTGTTCTTGACCTGTTGGTAGAGACATACCGTGCTGCCGGGCACACTCAACTGTTGGCCAGTTGGAAAGTGGGAACAGGTAGCCCCGAACCGATGTATCTGAGGTACGGCTTTGTGCTCACCGGAGAAGATGAAGAGGGTGAAGTCGTGGGTTCGTTCGACTTGACTTACCCGTTGTGATCGTTGCCACGCCGTACGCAACACAGGGAGGGCCGATAGTTCGTTTGCTCCCATTACACAGTTTCGGCCCACGCCACCGCTGTGCGCCTAGGCAAAATCCGCGTTGAGTTCTTGTGCGTACCCCTCGGCAAAGGTGACGAGTAGTTCGCTCTTCGGGGTTTCAATCGACATTTGGCATCGAAGAATGTCGACGGCGTCAACTTCATCAAGCGTCGGCCATGATTCAGGTTTCCAAACCCCACCACGCCGAAACGCCTTGGCGCAATGGATGAAGACGTCGGTGATTTCAACGCCGATCGCCACCTTGGGAACGATTGGTGTGCGCCCATCAGCGGTTGGCTCAGTGCAACTCCGAAGGAGCGTCTCGTCCGCAGTGAGGCAAGCCCGGCCATTGACGCGAAGTGTTTCGTCTTTCCCCGGGTGAACAAATATTAAGCCCACGTATGGGTTAGAAAGAATATTGGTCATTGAGTCGATGAGGTTGTTGCCGTTCAAGTCCGGTATCAGAACGCGTTTGTTGTCGAGGACTTTGACCCAACCTGGGGGCCCTCCTCGTGGTGACACCTCGATCTGTCCACTCGGAGAAGCAGTCCCAATCAAGAGAAACGGTGACGTCGCTACGAACCGAGCCGACGCCTCATCGAGTTCGGGCCGCTTCTTTGCACTGACGAGTGCCGACGGTTGCCGATACAACAGTCGCAACTGCTCCAGCGATTCGATCGTGTTGGGGAAACCAGAATCCATAGGACGAACCTACCCTGATCCACGCGAATCCTAAACCTGGCGATCGGGGCGCTAGTTTCGCAACGTGTCGAATCCCGAATCTCGCTCATACGTAAATGCCATTGCCGTAGTCACCGGTGCCGGAACCGGTATGGGTCGCGAACTGGTTCTTCAGCTGGCGGCGGCGGGTGCGAGAGTGGCCATGTGTGATGTTTCAGATGGGGCTATGTCTGAAACTCAGTCATTGTGTCCAGAGGGATCAGAGGTGATCTCATTCGTTGCTGACGTGTCGGACGCTAACGCGATGAACGCATTCGCTCATTATGCGCACGATGTTATGCAAACAGACCATATCAACTTGCTCTTTAACAACGCCGGTGTTGGTGGTGCCGGTAGTTTCGTGACCGATTCCCAGGCAGCTTGGGAAAAGACTTTCAACATCTGTTGGGGTGGTGTCTACAACGGATGCCGGGCGTTCACGCCGATGTTGATGGCATCGCCGTGGGGGCATGTGATCAACACAAGCAGTGTCAACGGCTTTTGGGCGGCGCTTGGGGCTCACCGACCGAACACTGCGTACAGTGCTGCGAAGTTTGCGGTGAAGGGATTCACGGAATCACTCATTACAGATTTCCGGGTAAACGCACCTCATCTTCGTGCGTCAGTCGTGATGCCGGGCCACATCGGGACATCGATTATCGAAAACTCGATGACCGCACACGCTCCGGGCGTCGGTGGTGCGGTTCGTGCCGCCGTGGAGCAGCAGAGCAAAGCCTTCCGTGAAGATGCACCAATGAGATCCGCTCAAGCAGCGTCGGAAATCCTTGCGGCTGTGCAGCGCGGTGACTGGCGTATCGTCATTGGTGACGATGCAGTCACCGTTGACGAGCGGGTTAGAGCGGATCCAGAGCACGCTTATGACCCTGCGTTTTCGGAACAACTCAATGCAGACGGCATCTTTCGTTTCGCCCGCTAAGTGCCGCCCGCTCGGCTACTTCTTTTCGCAAGCCCGCCCATCTTTGTCGCGATCGAGGTGTTTGTTCGCTTCGTACAGCGCGGGTTGAGCCTTACGACTTATCCCATTTGGGTAGTCGCGATTGAGAGCCTTGCAATTTTTGTAACGCTTGGCGGCTGCTTCGCTGCGACCGGCCGGAACAGTTGCGAGTCCCACAATCGTGATGGCTATGACAAGTACTTTTTTCATGATTCCCCTTGCTACCTCCGCCGACCGTTTGGCCGCTTGAAGTCGATTGTAAATCTGCGAGGTTGGCTGGACCTGGGATGCCCGCCCCGGCGCTCGGTCTGCTGTTTGCCCCTTTCACATTGCATGGCTAGTTTGGAGGTGTGGAAGGGCAGCCTCAAAGCGTTCGGGTTGACAAGTGGTTGTGGTCGGTTCGACTGTTTCCTACCCGTACCGCCGCCTCTGCTGCGTGCGAGGGTGGGCACGTCAAAGTTAACGGGTCGTCTGCCAAGCCGTCCGCCAAAATTAAGGTGGGTGACATGCTCGACGTGCCCGGCCCAGACAGCAAGCGCCTCATCGAGGTAGTCGGCCTTGTCGAAAAACGCGTTGGTGCTGTTGCCGCCGCTATGCACTTTCTAGACATCACGCCAAAACAACCACGGACCTCCCGCAGCGAAATTGTCTTCCAACGAGATCGAGGTACCGGTAGGCCCACTAAAAAGGACCGACGAGATCTCGAACGACTTCGCTCAATCGCACCCCAAACACCGGAAGGAACATCGTGACTGAACCGTCGAACACCCTCACACTTCTCGACGGAGGGATGGGGCGAGAACTCATGCGTATCGGAGCACCATTTCGTCAACCGGAATGGTCAGCACTTGCGCTCACTGAAGAACCGGAACGCGTCGTCGAAGCACACCGAAACTTTATTGAAGCTGGCTCACAGCTCATCACCACGAACAGTTATGCGGTCGTACCTTTTCATATTGGTGACGACCGTTTTGCCAATGAAGCCGAAGGGCTCGCAGCGCTGGCGGGCAGCCTTGCTCGTCAGGCTGCACAAGAAGCAAATCGCAGTGTACCGATCATCGTTGCTGGGTGTTTGCCGCCTCTCTTTGGCTCGTACCTGCCCGAGCGATTCGATGAAGGTTTGGCGCCAACCATCATTGACCCACTGATCCGCGGGCAAGCCCCCTATGTTGATTTGTGGCTGGCCGAAACACTTAGCTGTATCGCCGAGGCTCAAGCCGTCCGCCATGGGCTTGATCGGGCCAACGACAACAAGCCTCTGTGGATCTCGTACACACTCAGTGACGCCGCAGATGGCACGCTCCGGTCAGGTGAGTCGGTCAGCGCTGCCCTTGCAGCCACTGTTGGGTTGAATGCTCAAGCCATCTTGTTTAACTGTTCGCAGGCCGAGTCGATCACTGTTGCCCTCAAGATGATTGCCCCACTGGTTCCGACACACATGCAGATCGGTGCGTATGCGAATCGTTTTGTCAGCGCACATAGTTCAACGGGCGAGTCGAACGCACATCTGGCAGGGTTGCGAGACGACCTTTCCCCGAGCCAGTACTGCGAATTCGTCGATGAGTGGATCAGCCTGGGAGCATCGCTAATCGGGGGATGTTGCGGGATGACCCCCGACCACATCGCCGCAATCGCCCTAGTGTTATCGAAATGACTATTGGGGAGCTTGCCAATGCACTGTCTGCCAGTCTGTCCCGTGATGAACCCGATGGTGTTCGGTTACGGTTAGTCCGGCAATTTTTAATGGATGCAAGTCGTGGCGATGTTGCTGCAATGGTTGCTCAACCTCCGATGACTTCAGGGTCATTGCAATGGGATGCGCTACTTGCCGGCATAGCCGAGTTTGCAGCGCACCAAGCGAAAGTTCCGGTGCCGCAATGGACCAGCACTGAAGACAAGTTTTTGTCGACATGGTGGTTCTTGATGCCGTTCAAGTCGTTGCATGGCATCGCAATGGCCGAGACCCCGGCGGCGCTCGCGAACCGAGGGGTCTTTCTTTCTCGAGCGTCATTGGTCAACGTGTGATGGTGTCAACTTCCGAGCCTGGGCTCAGTCGAGCGCAAATCGATGAGCTACTTCAACGCGTTTCGAACGAAGCCATTCGTCGCGAAGTCCACATCTCTCTGTTTCTGGTCGGCGGAGCAGCAATGGCTCTGGCTTATTCGACCTCGCGGTCAACTCGCGATCTTGACGGGGTGTTCGAACCGAAGGCTGTCGTGTACGAAATTGCGCGCCTGATAGCTGCCGAAACCCCCGAACTCAACCTGGCACCGGACTGGCTGAACGATGCTGTGAAGGGGTTCCTGCCCGGCGACGACCCTCACGCATCTGTCTATTTCGATAGCGCTGGCTTGTCAGTGCGAGTCGCTTCGCCAAGGTACCTGTTTGTCATGAAGGCCATGGCTGCTCGCGAATCTGATGTAGATGATCTTCGAGTGCTCTACCGGTTGAGCGGGTTTGCATCAGCCAACGACGCTGTCGACGCAGTTGTTGCTGCGTACCCAACTCGGACGATCAAACCAAATGTCGTCTATCTGATTGAAGAACTTGCTGCCGAAGCCATTTGATCGGTGACCGAATCGAACAGCGTTTGCCAACTATGTGTGTGATCGTATGCAAGCAGATTTACCGGTCAGTATGGATTTTCAGTTGTTGTACCCCGCTACGGTGGTGCGGTCGATCAACCATGCC
This sequence comes from Acidimicrobiia bacterium, assembly GCA_031430595.1. Lineage (GTDB taxonomy): Bacteria > Actinomycetota > Acidimicrobiia > Acidimicrobiales > JANYDT01 > JANNBN01. Next base: position 48,119 of record JANPBU010000043.1, on the reverse strand, counting down.
GCTAGCGCCGCAAGAGTTGATTGGGTTATCTCGTGGCCCGCATCTTCGAGGCGACTCTGGGTAAGTGCTCCGGATTCTTCAGTCAGGTATTCCAACGTGCGGTCCAGTAGTTCTCTCGGAATGACGCTGTCGTACTTGCCGCGTGAAACGAACACGTTTGTTCCGCTGAGTTGGCCTGCATCGGTCATGAGTCCGGCATCGAACGGTAGGGTGCCGTTCAGAATTGCCACTCCGGCATAACGAGTTGGACGGGAGAGCAGCAAACCTCCAGCGAATGCCGCTCCGCCACTGAATCCGACCAGAAAAACCGGTTGCCTTTGGTCGTGATATCGGTCGAGCCAGGCGTCGAACCATGCCATGGTGTTGGCGAGGGATTGGGCTACTGGTCGCCCAATCCCTTTGTTCTTGAACCAAGCGAACCCGGGTCCTTCCTGAATGGGTGCTCGTAATGCTACGTATGCGTACATTAAAGGAAGGTGAGCTGCCAACGAAATGATGTCGCTGGCATCAGAGCCTCGCCCGTGGAGAAGAACCACGAGCGGAGCGTTTTGCTTCGGTAGACCAACCACAAAGGGTTGTGGTTCAAAGTTGTTCATTCCCTGAATAACCGTAGATTCAGCCCAAGCCGATTTGTTTGACGTAGGTCTGGTTATCCCAGAACAGGTGTTCCTCGATCATCACACCGTCTTTCCAGATACCAATCGTGGCCATCGGCATCTTAAATGCCTTACCGGTGGGCTGAATGAAACCGCCTTTTCCGTCAGGCATCGGCTTCGTAAAGGTACCTTCAAAAACGCCCTCGACCACGGTCATGTTTCCAGCACCGAAGCCGATTGGGTGTTCTTTGATTCGTGTGTCGGGCGCATGAACAAACAGACCCTTGAGATCCTCAATGTGCTTGTCAATGCCGACGGTGAAGTGGCCGTCGGGCCAGACAACCTTAACGTCCGCCGAATGGCTTTCTTTCAGGCGATCCCATTTCTGGTTACTGAAAACATCGAAGTCCAACGTGTCAAAGGTCTGAAGATCTCGTTGGATCTTGGCGTTGTCTTTGGTGACCTTGAGTGCGAATGCTCGGAGGCGCTCCAACTCCTTTCGTTCCTTGGCTGAAGGTGACGACTTAGCGGACGAGGATGACTCGGCTGCCGTTTTTGAAGCGGCCGAGGTTGGGATGGTTTGAAAGAGAACGACTCCGCTGGCGGAGGCGAGAACGAGTGCGGATGCGGCGAGACGAGTACGGGTAGACATGATCATCAGTTCCCTGGGGTATTGCGGATTGCGGAGATGTCGAACTCCAGAACGATTTTTTCACCGACAAGAACCCCGCCAGTTTCGAGAGCTGCATTCCAGGTAACACCAAAGTCCTTACGGTTAATGGTCGTGGTGCCCTCCAGCCCAAGGCGAACATTCCCGTAGGGGTCGGTCGCCGTGCCATTCATTTCGAGTTCAAGATCAACTGAACGAGTGACGTCTTTGATGGTGAGATCACCCACGACTCGATACGTGTTCTCGTCACGCCCGGCGCTAACTGACGTTGATGCGAATTGAATCTTTGGGTAGCGATCCATGTCGAAGAAATCGTTGCTACGTAGGTGGCGATCACGGTCGGCGTTGCCAGTTTCAATACTGGTTGCTTCAATGTCGACACATATCGACGAGTTCGCAGGATTGTCTGCATCGAAGATACCTGAGCCTTCGAAAGCATTGAACGATCCACGGACTTTGGTAACCATTGCGTGGCGTGCAATGAAACCAAAACGACTGTGGGTTGGATCGACGGTGTAAGTACCTGAGGTGTGCGTTGTCATGCTGATTTCCTTTTGTGGAGCGGACCATCCGCTGTAGTTGATACATCCACTATAACCAATCTGATGGATATGTCAACTACTAATCGGGGATATATCAACCTTTTCTGTCATACTGGGAACATGGTTCAACCTCGATGGCTCGACGACGATGAGAAACGCGTGTGGAAAGACTTCACGCTGATGCAATTTCAGCTGTTCGCGCTCATTGGACGCGAACTCAGCGATACGGGGTTGTCGTTTCAGGACTACATCGTCCTAGCTGAGCTCAGTGATCGACCCGACTACCAAGCACGCCTTACCGATCTTGGGCGTCAACTCGGGTGGGAAAAAAGCCGTATCTCGCATCAGGTCACCCGAATGGAGCAACGAAACTTGGTCGCAAAGGTGAAGTGCCCGAACGACCAACGCAGCTATCTCATTACGCTCACTAAAACCGGGCGTACTGCCATACAGGCTGCTGCCCCGCAACATGTCGACACGGTGCGCCGCTACTTCATCGACGTACTCACCCCGAAGCAACTACAGGTACTCGGGCAACTGACTGGTGCCGTTCTCGAAACCCTTCCCGATCCCTAGGCTCAATCTTCGTCGAGGAGTGACCCAATCACTCGCCCTAGGGTCAACTCGGTAGTGGCTCCAAAGAAGTGATGGCGAATAAAACCACTGCGATCAATAAGTATGAGACTTGGCGTACCTCGCATATTGTAGGCGCGCATGGTTAATGGAACCCCGTCACTTTGTCGATCCACACCAACCGGAAATGTCAGTTGAAACTCATGAAGAAATGCTCGCAGCGAAACGGGAGTCATTGCTTCGTGGTGTTCAAACACCGTGTGAAGACCGAGAGTTACGAGCCCTTCGCTGGCGAACTGATCGTGAATCTTTTGAGCTAGCGGGTTGCCATGCAGGACGCAGCCGGGACAAAGCATCTGGAAGGCATGGAGCACAACTACTCGCCCCCGGAGGTCGGCCAGCGTCATTGGCTCAGGTGTGTTGAACCATTCGGTGACATCGAGGTCGGGAGCAAGTTGATTGTTCATGATTCGCTCTATCGGTTGACAGTGCCTGGAAGGCTGAGATCACCTGATGCGATTTTGAAAACATCCTCAACGCACAGAAGAGGGCTGTGTGTGCTTTCGTTCACACGCAATCCGGCCGTCACGCCGTCAAACTTCGCTGTCGTCACACTGGCGATGTCATCGAACGGCACCCGAACTTCGATCGTCTTCGCGCCGATGACCGGAGACCAACCGGGGCTGTCGATCAAAATCGGGAGACCGGGCCAGGTCTTCGGGAGCTTTGGTTTCGTCCCTGTTTCGATGTCGACCACCTTCAGCGAACCCTTGCCACAACTCTCATCGGGTGCGAGGACCACCCAGTGTGAGTGCCAGAGGTTGCCGTCATTTAAAGGTGACCCGTCAGCATTTTCATCGAATAGGGGAGTGTCGTCGAAGTCTCGATGCGATGTCACCGCGAACGCGAGGATTCCTGATTTGCTTGGGAAACCAACCTGAGATGGATCAAGCGAAGTCGGCCAAACATAAGAGAACACCCGAGACCCCGCCAGCTTCCCGTTTCGAGAGGGCTTCGCACTCCCAGCTTTCCCTGAAACTTGCATCCTGAATACTGCACTGTTGGCTTCGGTAGTAACTGACGCTTGCACGATGTCGAAGGCGGCCTTTACTCGCTGGTCGGATTTCGCCGTGATTCCCTTGTTGTGGGCTGCACCATCGCTGTGAGCGGTGGCCCTGACCGCAGCACCACCACCAATTGCTGCAGTAAGGGTTATGGCAGCCGCGGCTGCAATGAAGTGTCGTTTCACAAAATGTGCCTTTCCTAATGCATCGACTCGATGCATCATGAGTATCGAGCCGATACATCAAAAAGTCAAGCAAAATATGTAGCGAGACGAAACATATTCGAATAACCTGTGAGTGTGAATCGCTCAGCGCTACTCCTTGAACGACTTGGTGCCCTCATCCAACAGGCGGTCCGCGACGATGCAGCGCAACACGGTCTCCTGCCGGTGCATCTGCAAGTTCTGTCGTACCTTGATCAGGCCAATCGCTATAGCGACATGCCTATCGCGATTGCCGAGTATCTCGGGTTAACTCGGGGAACGGTGTCACAGTCCCTCGCGCTCTTGGAGCGCGAGGGACTCGTCGACAAGCACACGGATGAATCCCACGGACGTCGTGTACACATGCAATTGACAGCGGCCGGGAAGAACGTTGTCAGTAATGCCTGGTCGCGGCGGTCAGACCTTACAGTCGACACAACTGGTGACTCACCGGGTGACGACGGGGGCTCACTTGAGTCGGTGTTGATAGCGCTAGTCGTCTCGCTGCAGAAACACAACGGTCAACGAGCGTTCGGAGTGTGTCGCACGTGCAGCCATTTTCAAACGCTGGGAAACAAATTTCAATGTGGACTTACGGGTGAGCGACTTCAATCGATTGAAACCGGAAAACTCTGCCGAGAATTCAGTGGGGTGTAATCAGCGACTCAGGGCGGCTGTGAGGATCGCATCAACGTGTATCTGGGTAGAGTCGAGAACGGGGACAGAAAGGTCGCGATCCCGAAGCACCATTCCGTGTTCTGTGCAGGCCAAAACAATCGCCTGAGCACCCCGTGAAATCATTTCGTTGGACGCCGTGGTGAATCGCGATATTGCCTCCGGTGTCACACGGTTCTGAATCAACTCATCGAACGTGTGACGCTGAATCGCAGCCCGATCGTCGGCACCCGGAGTAAGTAACTCGATTCCAGCGGGCGACAGGACAGTTGGGAATAGGGCCGGTGATTCCATGGTGTACGCAGTGCCCAACAGACCCAGTCGAGTAACACCGAGTCGTACACATTCATCGCGTACCGCTTCGACAATATGTACAAGTGGAACCGGTGATGCCGCTGCCGCAATTTGCGGGGCCACCAGATGCATCGTGTTGGCACAAATGGCGATGAGTTCTGCCCCGGCAGCGACGAGGGACTGTGCCCCGGCAGTCAAAACTGCCCCAGCTTCATCCCATCGACCAGCCCGTTGAAGGTTTGTGATGGTGTCAAAATCGGTTTGCCACAGTACTAAGCGTGCGCAGTGATCACCGCCCATCCGGGCGGCGACGGCGGTATTCAACGTCTCGTAGTAGTGCGCAGTTGACACCCACGACATTCCTCCAATGAGCCCGATAACACGGTTCGCGTTTTCCATAACTTGCATTCTGGCCGTCGTTTCGTATGACTCGAACCGCTCGAAGCTCCACGTCTTCAAACTGCGGAGAGCTAATCCAACACAGTTACTTCTTCGGAGGAAGCAACACTTTGTCGATAACGACGAACGCACCGTTGGCAGTCGGACGTGGCGAGGTAAGTACCAATGCGCCGTTGATGGTCGCGTTGGTCGCGGTAAAGAGCACTTCGATCGTTGAGCCTTCGAGGGTTGGCGCTGGACCAGATGCTGCAGGATCAGGACTCACCAACGCAGGAACAACGTGGTATTTCAGGACCCGGGCCAGCGCAGCGTTGTCGGCCCCCAGGCTCGCTAGCGTTTCGGCGGGGAGAGCAGCGAACGCCTCTTCCGATGGGACGGCGATGGTGAACGGCCCACCGGTTTTAAGCGAGTCAGCCAGCCCGGCCTGGTTCACGAGTTTCACGAAGGTCGGGTACTTTCCCGTAGCCTCGATGGTAGTAAGCACATCAGCGGTCGAAGCTACGGGTGGCAGTGTGGTGTCTGGCGCAGCTGCGACTGTGCTTTCGATAGCTGTAGCTTCAGCCGTAGCGGCGACGGCCGTGTCGGTGGTTCTTGTTGACGACGATGCGCAGGCACCCAAACTGACGGCTCCTAGAGCAATGATTGCAACACGGATCGCCATGCGGCTCGTTGGACGGGAGGAAACGGTGGAGGTGGATTTCAACATGCACTCATTGTCTGATGGCACGACTAGTTGAAGCATCGGTCAAAAGTTAGATACGTGGCTAGTACGGCCGGCGAGGAAAATGACGATTGTCCATCGTGACGGCAAACCCCCAGATTCCAAGTACCGAGATCGGAAGCAGTGCCTTAATCTCCGGGACTGCAAGGTGAGCGCCTAAGGCAAGGAGCAGATCGAAGAGAAATCCTGCAAATGCGTAGTCCTTAATGAATCGTGGAGCTTTGTTGGTCAGGATTGTGGCTACCCCGATGATCTTTCCGGCAGTGAGCAAGAAGAAGGTCCACCACGGGTACCCGAGGTGGGTCCACTCAGCCCGAGATCCGTCGAGGTCGAGCAAACCAAACACGGCTGATCCGATAAATACCGCACAAAAAAGACCGGTGGCAATCCAGTAAAGACGAGCAGTTTGTGGTGAAGACGTTGAAGGCGAAGACATAGAGCGACTCTTGCAACCTACGCGGAAGGTCGCATCTGTCAAAGGATGTATTTCCTTGATGGGCTGAGATGATCGGCCAAAAGACCGATGTAGATAAAGGCGACGGTCGCGACAATCATCTGCATGATTACTGATCTTCTCAAATTCGTTTACGTCGGCGTTCGCGACTACTTCCTGTATTTCGGTGGGTCGTTTGTGTTGCTGTGGTTAGTGTTTCGCCCGAAGCTGCAACACCGCAAGGTGCAGCTGAAAACCAGGGCCAACTCAAAGCAATGGTTCCATGAAGTCAAGTGGTCGTTAATCTCCCAAGTTGGGTTCGTTGTTGGACTCTTGATCTTCGGTGACGGCATGGCGCCGGGGTTATTTGTTCAGTTGAATACCAACAACTTCGGTGTGCTGATTGCTGCTTCGCTCGTGTACATAGTGATTGACGATGCTTGGTTCTATTGGACCCATCGGGCACTTCATGCGAACAACCGGCTGTACCGGTCGATTCACAAAATCCATCACCGAAGCATTGATACGACCCCTCTGACCGGGCTGTCATTTCATCCGCTCGAATCGTTCATTATCAATGTTCCGCTGGCAGTTCTGCCGATATTCATAGGCGTACAGTCGAACTTCTTCTTCTGGGCCATCTATATTTCAACCCTCAACAACATCCTGGGGCACAATGGGTTTGAGTGGGCTCCAAAATGGTGGGATCGCGTGCCGTTGCTACGTCTCAAGACCCCGTCGATCCATCACAATCTTCATCACGAAAAGTCGCGCGGAAATTACGGTTTGTACTTCACCTATTGGGATCGTTGGATGGGAACCGAGTTTGCGGACTACTCAACCCGTAAGGTGGTGTTGCGAGAACGGATCTCCGCCAAGGCCGGACCGCTTCAGGCTGCGCCACGTGTTGACGTACCGAGCTGAGCGTCGAGGTGAGAAGCTGAGCGTGATGACGCAGGCTCAACCCCTCTCTAAGCTGAATGGGATCCAAAGCTGGTGTGCGGGTCGCGTTCAACTGATCACGACCGTCGCAGTGTTTGGCGTTACGTTTGCATTCTCGTTTGGAACTGATCAGCACCCCATGACGCTGTTCGCCAACGTCGTCCTGTCATGTTTGGGTGCTGCGACGAGTTGGCTCAGCTTTCGAAATCCTCGAGTTTCGCTTGGTGCCGTTGCAGTGTTATGTGCCGGTTCACCCGCATTCACCACCAGCTTTGCCGCCCTCGAACTGATGGTGGTATTTGTTTTGTTTCAGGTGGTGTTGCGAAGTGATGTCGATCCTCGCGTTGTTGGTGCGATCGGGTTCGTTTCACTAACCGTCAATGACCTTTGGCTTCGCCGTGCCACCAACGTTGCTTTTAGTGGCCCGACAACGCTGTATCCCCTTGTGCTTACGGCGCTCGCAGTGGGTCTTGGGTACCAGGGTCGGCAGATGAGGCAGCAACATGCTCAGCTCGTTGCGCTTCAAACTGCCGATCGGGAGCGGGCCATCTTGAGTGAACGTCAACGCATTGCGCGTGACCTTCACGACGTTGCGGCCCACCACCTTTCTGCTCTTGTCGTGCAAAACAAGTTGGCTCGACGGGTTGGTACCACCGAGTCATTACAAGAGGCTGCCGACTTTTCGGCCCTTACCGCTCGGCAAGCACTCGATGCGCTTCGCCAGGTCGTAGGTGTACTGAGTAGTGAATCACCCTTGGAGCCCCAACCAACAATTGCCGACCTCGGCCCAATGTTTGATCGACTGGCCGGGGCTGGGCTCGTCGTGCATCGCAGCGACTCGAATTGGTACGCCGGAGCTGGGCAACTGCGCCGCGATGTTGAGCTTGCCATCGTGCGAATTACACAAGAAGCGCTTACTAATGTGTTGCGACACCGGGGACCAGGCAATGCGTGGTTTGATGTGAGTGTGGTGGACGGTCATGTTCAGCTCACTATCGAAAATGATGGTGTGGTTGAGGAACCTCCCTCGCGTGACAACGTGAGGCGCGAGAGATACGGCCTGATCAACATGGCTGAGCGAGCCAAATCAACGGGTGGATCGTTCGACATCGACACGTCGCCCCATGGAGGATGGCGAGTTCGAGCAACTTTGCCGTATGGCGTGTCGTCATGAGTTCTCTTGACTCAACCGCGGGCCCAACGCTTGACGCTGTCTTGGGAAACAAGATCCGAGTACTCATCGCGGACGATGATGAGCGGGTCGGTCGTTCATTCACTGCACTTCTTGAGTTGGAAATGGATATCGAGGTTGTTGCCGTCGTACACGACGGGGAGATGGCCGTCGAGGTTGCTCAACGACTGAAACCCGATGTGATTGTGATGGATATTCGGATGCCTCGTCTCGACGGTATTGCGGCGACTCAACGACTTCGAAGCGCGAATCCGGCATGGGGCAAGGTTTTGGTGGTGACTACGTTTGATCTCGATGAGTATGTTCTCGGCGCGGCCCGCGCAGGTAGCTCCGGGTTCTTGTTGAAGGACCAAGCACCAGAAGAACTCGCTCGGGCAGTTCGCCTGGTCGCATCCGGCGATGCCATGGTTTCGCCTCGAGCAACTGCGCGATTGTTGCAGGAATTTGTGCAGCCGCTAATGAGCAGCAGAGCTGCCGAGGTGTTGACCGACCGTGAGATCGAAGTAGTTCGGCTGATGGCTCGCGGGATGAGCAACGACGACATTGCTCGCGAAGCATTCATTTCGATTGGGACGGTCAAAACCCACGTCAGCAACATCTTGTCGAAGTTGCAATTACAGAGTCGAATCCAAATCGTGGTGTGGGCCTACGAACACCGTGTCACCTCACCGTTAACCTGAATCAAGCAATGTTCGATCCAGCTGGTCGCTGCAAAGGCGTTATCGATCGGTGTTTGTGCGATGTGATTGCAGTAGTTCGACATGACCTTCACGGTCGTATTTCAGCAAGGTACGGGTAAATAACTCCTTCTTGCTTCTAAACGTGTTGTAGAAGCTGCTCTTGTTGATGGCGATTGCTGTCACAAGATCGTTGAGCGAAGCGCTGTCGAAACCCTTGGCCCAAAAAGAGCGGCTGCCAGATTAGGTTATCGAGTGGCCGACACTAATAAGCGCGCAGATTGCATCAGCAAGACTAGTCTTGGGAACCATGACGTAATCGGTATCGAACGTCGAAATCGCAAAGATGCCAATGCCTGCATCGCGAAGTGGAATCAGTACCGACGTCAATACCCCGGTGAGGTTGAACTCGAACGGTCCTTCCAGTTTTAAACAAGCCCACCCCGCCTGGTGCTGAATATCGTTCGGAACAACGGATTCATCGCACACCACGCTAAGTTCATCAGCATTTCGGGTCACGCTACAAAAAGCGCCCGTAAAGGCCCAGTGCGGAACGGGTGAATCGCGGCCCAGCCGACAAACTGCGTACCGTCCGGGAAGTGTGGTCAATGTGTGCGGCATCTCACAGGTCTACCAAGTGCCAACATCTTGGCGTAACAGTGTTGTAGACGAATGTGGGTGACCCGTGGCCTAACCGCCTGTGGTGCCACCTCGAGAGCGACGCCAACTCGATGAGTTACTTCGTTTCGCATGTCAGCTGGGGATTCTGCGTGTTGCGATTCAGGGTGATCATGACGACCTTGACGAAAAGGGTCGTTCTGTTGCATTGAGTTTCGGGGCAACCGATTTTTGATTCGGATTACGCCAATTCCGAGGCTTGCCGAATCCAATCGCTGAACAATTCTTGATCGATTAATTGGTCCTCGTAGATGTTCAAATACCGAGTGTTTTGGGTTTTGGATTCGCCTGGTGGGAGGGGTCGAAGAGATGTCCCTTGAAAGAACGCTACCTTCACGTACTTCGTGAGGCAGTGGAAGCTGAGAAACCAACGGTCGCCTTCAACACCGTAAAACGGCGAGTTCCATTTGACGGCCATTTGCACGTTTGGAACAGTTCGGCAGACGAGTTCGTTGATACATTCACCGACGCCGCGCTTCCAGTCAGGCATGGCTGCAATGTAAGCCTGCACCGGGGCGTCGCCATCACCCTTCGCAATCTGCGGGTTACCTCCTGAAAGCAACATCTCCCCAATTTAAACGAGTCGAGTGAGCCGGTTCAAGCCCGGTTAACTTCACTCAGTGAGCCCCGAAGGCCCAAGTCGTTACGGCGATTGTCTACGATGCCTAGGTGTTTTTGAACCCACCGGCGATACCGGCTGATACGTCACCGGAAGTGTGGCGCATGCAGATGGATTCAATCGCTAAACGCACGCCGGCTGATCGATTAGCTGAGTGGGAGGCTTTGAATGCTGCGATCGCAGAGATGGAGGCCGAAGGGGTTCGCCGACGTCATCCGACGTATGGGGAACGCGAAGTCTTTCTCGCACTCGTGCGGCATCGCTACGGCGACACCTTGTACTGCGCCGCATGGCCGGGTCAACCTCTCCTTGCCCCATGATTGGGCTGGTCGCCGCCTTTCGGGCCGTTGTCGAAAATTTGGAGGCACTGGAGATTGAGTACGTCGTTGTTGGTTCTACGGCAGCAGCCTCGTTGAGGTTGCGTCGGTTCAACAGTTAGACGTCGCATACATGTGGACGTGGGCGAGAGTGCTTTGCGTTGAGGACGACCTCCGAGAACTGCTCTCGATTACGCAATGACCCCTGTAGGTCTCTGAGTCTCACTCAATGACGACGAGGGGGGTTCGTGGTGACCACGGAATGGTGGCTACGAGGCGGGCTCCAGGTGTTCCAACCGGTACTCGCAATGGGTCGGTAGAGACCAGGAGGGTTCGTCCTGACGGGCCGCGGAGCACCTCGTCGTAGCGGGGTTGTGTTCGCACCGGAAGGCGCCCAGCAACGTCAGACTCGATGATCCAAACGGTTCGTTGTAACGCGTCGACCCGAACGGGGGCTTCGAACATTCCGACGGTGCCCAATACTAGGAATCGGGTGAGCGCGCCGGCGAGGTTTCCCACACTGGTGCGTGCGGTTATGAGGCCAAATTCGGCATTCATACCGGTGGCAGCTAGGGCAATTCCATCGTGTTGCTCAGCAACAAGTCGACAAGCTTCAGCAGTAGACGAACACACAACCTCGATGAGGTGATGGTTTGCAACGAACTGCGAGCACTGCCTAAACCCCTGCGGGTGGCTGTATACCTTCACACCATCGAACGAGTCACTTCCGGTGGTCGAGGCAAACTCAGATGATACGTACGCATCGAATCGAACCGGAACGTCGACCACTCCACCTGCGGTGACTGAGGATGCCGAGGCTGCGAGCACGCCAGCGGCTAGGTCAACGAGCCCACTTGACGAGTTGGTGATGGGAAGTACGGCGAGGTCGACCGAACCATGTTCGACTGCTGCGACCATGTCAGAAAACTCGGGAAACTCAATTCGTTCAACGACACCCGTGGCTTGATGTGGCGTACCGACGAGTCGGGTGAGCTGACGGCAGGCAACATCTGAAAATGTTCCGGCCGGCCCCAGAAAACCAATTCGATGTACTGGGCGTGCAAGCGGTAAGACAACCCCGTCGGGCCACACAAATACTTCGTCGACCCGCTCAATAATGCGTCGTTCAACTTCAGCAAGATCACGGTCTAGCCGGGCGGTAAAACGAACGACAACCTCTCGTTGGCCAAGTCGTACCTCTTCGGATATGAGGACCGCATCGCTGACGCCCGGAACGCTTTGCACGACCCGTACCGCTGAAGCCCCGCCGATCGATTCAGGAATCAGAAATTTGCAGCCACGGGACACGGTCGCAAGCCAACTGTTTAGTTCAGCGTCGAGATCGCTTGGCGAAAGTATGTCGACTCGACCAAGGCGAAACTCTATCGGTCTTGGCTTTCCAGCTATCCCGATTCGCTGCGCATTTTCGGTTGCCGCGCTATCGCTCAGTAACGCTGCATTTCCCTTCGTTCCGACGAGGATGTTGCTGAGGGTGAACGACGTAGGCGTTGCTTTAACTATTCGACCAATATGAAGCCGTTCGTTGTCAGACCCGATTGACCCGATAGACCCGATAGTTCGTACACCTATTATTTCTTGGGCTTGCCGTACTTCTGCAATGCGGGCTCTTGTGCTTTGTACGGCCGAAGTTGCGAGGTTTCCGGTCTGCGTGATTTTGGTGAACAGCCCTCCACTGAACGGTTCACGGAGCCCCGTCAAATACGTCCCGAAATCACCGCTGCGTGCAGTGTCAAGCCGCGTAACTGACTTTTGAAAGGCACCAAGTACTGCACCGTCAGCATCAGCTGATTGGATCGACATGGTGGTTATATCTTGGCCGGGGGCAAGCACCCTGACAGCTAGCGCCAGCAGCAATTCGAAGACCGGCGTTCGGTTCGCCCAAAGGTCTTCTTCTAGGTTGAGCCCGGAATGGCCCACGACGTCAGCGAAGGCCAACAGTGCCTGATGGCTGGCTGTCTGAACCGTTGCCATCACTGCGTCGTGGTGTTCGTCGGTCATCACGTTCACGCTTCCGCCGGCTGATTCCAATGCGTTCACCAGCCAGGCGGGGGCAGCATCATCTGTACACAAAGCAAATATTTGTCCGGCAGCCGATGGTGCTGTTAGGCCGAACAACGGATGTAGTCCGGTGTTTTGACGGTCTCGCCAAACATCTTTCGATCGTGAACGGTCGTGTGATGTGTCAACAAGCATTGCATCGGGGTGCAAACGGTTGGTAAGCCAACTTGCTACTTGTGGCAAAGTGTCAAGCGGAACCGCGACGACCACGACGGTGTGCGGCCGCGAGAGGTCTATGGCGAGCGAGGGGCCATCTGGAAACACTTCGGCAAAGATGCCAACGTCACTGAAGCTTGACGTTGTCGTTAGTTTTGCCATCGCTTCTGGCGTATCGAGCAGCGTTACCGAGGCCCAAAGCGAACATAGCGCACTCAGCCCAAAGATGTGATCGCATAGCCAACGACCAATTCCCGCAGCAGCCCCAACTACAACAAGATGTTGCTGCTGTTCCGTGGTGTCTGGCGGGGTGGGGATGGGTGGCGGGGTCATACCAACGGTGGGAATAGGGCCGCGAGTTCCGTTGCGGTTGGCGGATTCGCCCCGGCTCGGGTGCAGGTGATTGCGGCAGCTTGGGCCGAGTAGGTCAATGCCGCAGTCCAATCAGCGTCAGATAATCGACCGAGATCAGCGGGCGCAATAAGGCCATGATCAATGATCCACGACATGAACGCACCGGCAAAAGTGTCTCCGGCGCCGACGGTGTCAACAACCTCAACCTTCGGTGCCGCCACATGAATAACCGCATCGATATCAGATCGAAGCAAGGTGGCTCCTTCGCCTCCTGCAGTGAGTATGACCGCAGCAGGGCCAAACTTCAGCAGGCGTCGGCAGGTATCAAGCGGGTCAGCGTCGGGGGCAACAAACTCAAGATCTTGATCCGACGCCTTAATGACATGGGCCAGTGGCGCGAAGCGTTCAAAAAGCGACCACCAGGCTGCCGGATCTGACACCAGTTTCGGGCGGACGGTTGGGTCAAGTACTACCAATGCGCGATCTCTATGTGTACGTAAGAAGTCTTCGGTCGCAGCAGCAGTCGATGGGGCAAAACACGACAGCATCGACAGTTGGATGCAACGCAACGACGTGGGAAGTGCAGGCCGGGGTTGCGGATCCCACAGCGTGTCGGCTGATCCGTTACCTCGGAAGGAAAATTCAGCTCCGCTCGGCGATGTCGTGACGAATGCCAGCGCGCATGGGTCATCAGAAAATGATGCCCAACCTGTTGAAACCTTGTTCTCGGCCAACCACTGCGTTATTGCTTTTCCGAACTGGTCAGTAGAGAACTGACCCAGGGCGGTAACACGTTGACCAAGTCGCGACGCTGCCACAGCGGTATTGAGCGGAGATCCTCCGGGGTGTCCTTGGAACGCAAGGGGCCCGGTCGAGTTGAAGTCAAGGATTGCTTCGCCGAGTACAGCAATTGAGGGTTGATCGAGGTTCATAGTTTCCCCTAGTCTGCTCGACCGCCGTAGGGGCCGGTTGTCTTTCGTAAGACGAGTTCCGTTGGTAACACGTGGTGAGGGGCGCTTGTATCCCCTGCGATTGCGTCGATGAGTAGCTGTCCAGCGACCCGCCCCGAGTCAACTACCGGCTGACGAATAGTCGTGAGGTCGATGATTTCGCTTAAGTCGTGGTCGTCGAACCCAATCACAGAGATGTCTTGAGGCACCCGCAGGCCATGTTCACGCACAGCTTTTACGGCGCCCATCGCCATTTCGTCTGAACAAACAAACACCGCGGTAGGGCGCGTTCTGGCAGTCAATAACTGGGTCATCGCCCGATGCCCACCTTCAACGGTAAATCCGCCAGATGCCTCGAGGTCGGCCAACGGCACAAGGTTTGCCTCTCGTAACGCTTGCTCCCAGCCCGCTCGTCGGTCATTTGGAACGGAAAATGGCAGCGGGCCGGGTCCGTCTCCGATGTATCCGATCGTCTCATGACCAAGGTTGATGAGGTGCCGTACTGCCACGGAAGCAGCTGCCTTGTTATCAACGGTTACCGAAGGAAAACCCTCGTACTGGTCACCAACCGACACCACTTTTGTTCGGGCAGTTCGAACAGCTTCGAGTTCATCAGGATCGAGTCGCAAATCGACAAGCAACAGACCGTCTACCCGTTTTTCGAGTACCGCCCATTCGTGAATGAAACGTGCGCGTTCTGCCCCTGAACCAAGTGCAAAGAGTAAGAGGTCGTAGCCTGCCGCTGCGAATGCATCGCGCGCACCGCTAATAACCTGGCTGAAGTACCAACGTCCAAGCTGTGGAACGGCCATTCCGACCGAAAATGTTTTCCCGGCGGCAAGTCTCGATGCGTGAGGGTCGGCCCGGTAATTAAGCTTCTTTGCGACTTCCAACACTTTTAAACGAGTGTCGGGCGCAACGTTGGGTAACCCTCGCAGGGCCCGACTGACCGTTGCCATGGAAACGCTTGCCTGGCTCGCGACGTCTTCAATGGTCGCTGATCGGTCTAATTGGGCTGGTGTGTCGCTCACGGTTGACCGTTGTCTCTGGGGGTTTGGGGAAGAACTGCAAAAGTCTGCAAAACAGGTGAAAAATCTTGTGACAGTCTTGCAGCTCGCATGGCAACGATTCCTCCAGCTTCTGCTTTACCGCCATTAGATGGCTTATCGCTGCTCGCAAGAGCGCGTTTGATGTTGTCTGATGAATTGAAAGCGCTCTCACCTGATGAGCAATCTTTTTTCTGGACCAGGGTCGAAGATCAGTTACCCCTGCTACTTCCACCGCTTCGCGCACTGTACGGAAGCTTTGATCTTGATGCGCTCACCATCGAACTGTTAAAGGTTGCGGCCCGAACGGCTGGTGCAAGGTGTGAGCGGCTTCGAGTGCTTGATCTGCGTCGATGTGTCAGCCCCGATTGGTTTCAGCGCCCAGATATGGTCGGGTACGTTGCGTACGCCGAACTGTTTGGCGAAACGATCAGTGGTGTTGGTAAGCACCTCGACTACCTCAGCGAATTGGGGGTCACCTACCTTCATCTGATGTCGGTAATGAAGCCCCGCGAGGGCGCCAATGATGGTGGTTTTGCCGTTGCTGACTACTGCGACGTTGACCCGTCGTTGGGAACATTGGCCGATCTTGAAGCATTAGCTGTTGCGTTGAAAGCTCGCGGAATCAGCCTCTGTATCGATTTGGTGATGAATCACACCGCAGCCGAACACGATTGGGCGACTCGTGCAGCCGCCGGTGAAGAGCGGTACCTCGACTACTTCATCACCTACCCCGACCGGGTGATGCCTGATCAATGGGAAGCATCTCTGCCCGAGGTATTTCCCGAGATGGCTCCTGGAAATTTCACGTGGAATGCGCCCATGAACCGTTGGGTCTGGACCACCTTCAACTCGTTTCAGTGGGACCTTAACTACGCGAATCCCGATGTCATAATCGAGATGGCCGGGGTCATGGGGTTTCTCGCGAACGTTGGTATCGACGTGTTGCGTCTCGACGCCGTGGCGTTTACCTGGAAGCGCCTAGGGACCGACTGCCAAAACCAACCCGAAGCACACCTAATAGTTCAGGTGCTTCGTTCACTTCTTCAGATGGGGGCCCCGGCAACAATTTGTAAGGCTGAAGCAATCGTTGGGCCTGATCAGTTGGTTCCGTACCTTGGCGCCCACGATTCGGTCTCGCGTCACGAGTGCGAGGTGGCCTATCACAATCAATTAATGGTCATGCTGTGGAGTTCGTTGGCCACTCGCGACGCCGGGTTAATCACCCACGCGATGTCGCGTATGCGAGCTGCGCCGTCGTATACCGCCTGGTGCACGTATGTGCGCTGTCATGACGACATTGGTTGGGCGATTGATGATCGCGATGCGGCCCTAGCCATGGTCGGTGGAACATCACACCGTCAGTTTTTGGCTGACTTCTATCGCGGTGATTTTCCAACCAGTTTTGCTCGTGGTGTTTCGTTTTCTTCCAATACCCTGACCGGTGACGAACGCACGTGCGGTTCTGCTGCTGCCCTGACTGGTATCGATGATGGTCGTCTGCGCGCTGATGAAAAGGCCATCGAGGTAGGTATTCGTCGGCTCTTGTTAATGTACGCAGTCACGATCGGATTCGGTGGAATTCCTCTGTTATATATGGGCGATGAGCTTGGTCTGGCTAACAACCTTGAGTACCTGAACGATCCGGAAAAAGCTGACGACAGTCGATGGATTCAGCGTCCGAAGATGGATTGGTTGGTAGCCGAACGTCGCAATGACCCCTCGTCAATTGAGGGTCGCATGTTTGTGGGCTTCACTCACCTTATTCAGGTGCGTCGCAGTATTGGTTCGATGCATGCAACAGGAGCACTCGAATGGGTATGGACCGGTCACCCGAATGTCGCTGGTTTCGTCCGCCGCAACGTCCGGCATGGCGCCGTCATGGTGCTGGTGAATTTCAGCGAGGAACAAGCGTTGATTGCGCCCGACTTTCCGCAGCGCCACGGCTTGGTGACACCCGTTGATCGACTTGATCCGGGCCCGTTAGCTTCCACCGGCATTCTTACGATGCCTTCACTAAGCGTACGTTGGATTGTTGATGCGGCTGCCGAAGGTGTTCACCCGGCACCCCCGGTGAGTTGAGCGAGAAGTTCGTCGACGATCGAGGTGGCGCGGGCCGATCGTTCCCACCGTTGAGCAATTCCTTCATGGTCAACCATTCCCTTGGCCGTGGCTTCGATACCGAGGTGTTCTCGACCTATCGCGGCCAGCGCATCTGGGGTTAACGGGCCCTCATCGTCGAAGGCCACAAAGGCTTCAAGCCCACCCCAAAGTGATTCGGGCGGTGCAGGCGGTTCTGTTCCCTCGGCACAGGCCAGTGCGGTTTGGCTGAGCACTTGGTCGGTAGGAACACCCTGTGGCTTTGTGTACCCACCCACTGGGTGAAGACGGTATTCGATGGTTTCGTCTTTTGGGCCATCGGTGCGTAGCCACACCTGTGATCCGTTCACATACGAATCGAGTGGTTCACCGAATCGGTCGTCAAGGGCGATGATCAGTTCTTTTGAGAAGGCCCAAACAGCGGTAGCGACAAGGTCGACGACCGGGCTTCGGGGTGGCTGTTCGACTGGCATAACAAGTCTCAGGCTATTCGACCTACTGGGTGGCGGGTGAACCAGACCCTAAGATAGGCCGATGGGTCGAATCGGTGCCGGTATCATTTTGATGGGCCTCGCTGCTGGCCTGTTCATGGCGAGCGGTTCGGTTTCTTCCGCGCACGCGGCGACAACACCTGCGAATTGTGAAATACCTGATCGGGTTGCTCCACGTTCCGACCGATCACGATACCGAGTGACGATGGCGTTTAATCCGGTGACGGCAACAGTCAGTGGACGTACAGACGTCGACTTCACACCTGACCTCGCAACCAACCGGGTCGTCATACGGTTGTGGCCTAACGGCGGGCTTCGTGATGCAACGGCACCGGTAGCTACGCTCACCAATCCGACCATTGGTGGCCTGGCTGTTGCAACAACACGAGTTAACCCAACCACCATGGTGTTAAAACCACCGACTGGTTTGGCGGCGGCAAAGACCGTGACGGTTTCCTATGACTGGTCGGTGCGGGCCCGCGGCGAACGCAAAGATCGGGTTTCGGTGTCGAAGCAAGGCAAGAACATCACGGCAGCCAGGTTCGGCTCGTTCATCCCGATCCTTGCCTGGGAACCCGGGGTCGGCTGGAATCTCACCCCGCCAACAACCGGTGGTGCTGAAGCCTCGATGCATCCGGCTGCCGATTGGGACGTCACCGTAAACTCGGGAGGGTTCGCCATCCTTGCTTCGGGCGACCGGGTCGACAACGCCGATGGAAGCGTCGCGTATTCGAGTACTGCCCAACGTGACTGGGCGATGTCACTTGGCGAATTCCGACTGGCTAACGCAAAGGTTGAACTGGGCTCTGGAGTTTCGGTCGCTGTGACGGTCGGGGTAGCAAATTCGTTGCCAGCCACTGAGTCGGCATCGAGGTATCTCACCCGGGTAACCGCAGCAATTCGTGACCAAAGCCGACGATACGGAACCTATCCGTGGTCAACCTACACACTGGCAATAACCCCCGGTTTAGCGGGCGGCATTGAATACCCGTCTCACGTCATGCAGGGCCCTAAGTCACTCGGACGAACCACCCCTCATGAAGTCGCGCACCAATGGTTTTACGCCCTTGTGGGAAACGATCAAGGCCGCGACCCGTGGCTTGATGAAGGCCTGGCAACCTGGGTAGAGGCCCGAACCGAGGGTACCGTTTCGGCCTTCGCGGCCAAAGACATACCAGTAGTTGGTCGAAACCGCCTGGGTGAATCGATGACCTTTTGGGACGCAAACCGCGCTGCGTACTATCGATCTGTGTACGTACAAACTGTCCGGATGTTCAACGATCTAGGGAGTTCGGAAATGGTCGACTGTGTCTTGGCGAAATACAGTGCACAGTATGCTTACGATGTGGCAGTTCCCGGCGACCTAGTTGACACCTTTTCGAAGTCATTCCCAAATGCAAAACAGGTGTTTACGAAATACGGCGTACGAATCTCTACTTGACATTGGTCAGCGTGGAAATGGATTTTAGAACTAATGCTTCGTTTGGCCCGCTCACCACCATGGTGATGCCATCGCCGAAACGGGTCGAATACGAAACGCCAGCATCGCGGTCGAGCGATTCACCGCTTCGTCGATACCACGTGTTGTTGTTGAGTACCTTCGGATCAAGACGATCGCCGAGCGGATCAAGCACCTGTTTTCGTAAGTACACGTCGTTGGTTTGCCAGACCCGAACGTACTCAGCCCCGTCCTGGGTTGCGCTTTTGATATTGGTATACGTCGTTTCGATTGCGTAAATCGACGGCCCCCGGCGACGGTCAGGCTCTTGCATGAGCACCCTCACCAATCGTGTTCCTTCAGGCACCGGCGTTGGTAGCCGGGCGGTGAACGGCAACACTGAAAGCCCTTTGGTCAGTGCCTTATCGGCTTCGGTAAACACGTCGTCGCGTTTCGAGGTTCGATAGAGACCCGAGATCACCATGCCAGCGACAAGTAGGGCAACAAAACCAAAAATCATCGCACCAGACCGCTTCGACCATGCGGTTGGCTGGTACCCAAGCTCGGGTGCCGAGGGAGAAGGGCCAGAAGACTGAGCCTCCGATTGGGTGTTGGTTACGGGAGAAGAGACCACGTAATCCAGGCTAATACTCGGTGCCGAATACCCCGACATGGAAGTTCAGGCGATACTGAAGGGGTTAACCAAGCTGTGGAACAGTTGCAGGGGACAGGTGTAGGGACAAAAATGAACGCAAAAGGTGTACGCCGCGGACTTGGCCCCATTGCCGGGTTAGTTGCTTTGTTCAGCGGCCTAGCAGTCGCCGAACTGCTCACCGGGCTGTCTGCATCGTTCCGGTCGCCGGTCATCAGTGTTGGTAACCGTTTTGTCGACAGTGTGCCTCGTTGGTTGAAAACCTGGGCTATCGACACGTTCGGCAAAAACGACAAACGGGTGTTGCTGGTGGGGATTTTCGTTGTAATTGGGCTGGTCGCACTTATTGCGGGCCATCTGTCAGCCACCAGATCGGCGAGGTGGGGTGATGGAATAGCCGCCGCGTTGTCGGGTTTGTCGGTTCTTGCAGTGCTGACTGGCCGCAAGGGTTCGTTTTTGGGGATTATTCCGTCGATTGTTGCTGGCGTGGTTGCGGCTGTCGTGTTGCGATGGGTGCTTGGTCACCGGCGCACTGGTGATGCGAACGAATCGTCTCGGGTCACCACCCCAACGAGTGCCGGCCGTCGCAACCTTCTCAAAGCTGGCGTCGCTGTTGCTGCTCTCGGCGCAATTGGGCTTGGGCTCAGTCGTCGAACAAAACGCGGTGTGGCGGTAACCAAAGAGCGACTCGCTGTTGTTTTCCCGAAGGCGAAACGGCCACTTTCCGCACCCCCGGTTGATCCGGCCGAAACCACGCTTGGCCTGAGCCCGCTCTACACCCCAAACGACGACTTTTACCGGATCGACACTGCGCTTGTTATTCCCCAGGTTGAGGCTGCGAAGTGGAAGCTCAGAATTGGCGGATACGTCGATACACCCCATCTGTATACATACGAAGACATTCTGGCAATGGACCTTGTTGAGGTTGATGCCACAATTTCGTGTGTCTCTAACGAGGTGGGTGGAGATCTCGTTGGAAATGCCCGGTGGCTTGGGGTTCGACTCGACACCCTTCTGGCTGCATCTGGAATTCAATCGAAAGCCGATCAGATTTTTAGTACGTCGGTCGATGGTTTTACCTGCGGCTTTCCTGTGGAGGTACTTGACGGACGTGACGCTATTCTTGCGATTGGTATGAACGGTGAGCCGTTGCCAGCGTTGCATGGTTACCCTGCGCGCCTAATTGTGCCGGGCATTTACGGATACGTTTCGGCAACCAAGTGGATTGAGTCGATCGAACTGACCCGCTTCGATGAGGCCGAGGGTTACTGGATTCCACGGGGTTGGTCGGCGCTTGGACCCGTCAAAACGCAGAGCCGTATTGACCGGCCACGAGGACGCTTGAAGGTTGAACCGACCGTCATTGCCGGGGTTGCTTGGGCCCCGAATATTGGCATTACCAAAGTCGAGGTTCAGGTCGACGATGGTCCGTGGCGCGAAGCCAAGCTAGGGCCCGAGGTCAGTAAAAACTGTTGGCGTCAATGGTGGATTTCGTGGAGCCCCGAGGAAGGTCAGCGGGTAATGCGTTGCCGAGCCACCGATGCAACCGGGTATACACAAACACCCGAGATTGTTCCGGTTGCACCCGATGGAGCGACCGGTTGGCACGAACGAATGGTCTTCGTCGAAACCTAGGCGTGAGAGGCTACAAATATGCGCCACGAAGAGCAATCGTTCACCGGCAAAGCCAACCTACGAATTCACGTCAACTCTTGGCTTCCCGACAGTGAACCCCAGTCAGTCATTGTGCTGGCCCACGGTTACGGTGAGCATTCCGAGCGGTACGCGAACCTGGTCAACGTTGTTGTTCCCGCAGGATATGCGCTGTATGCGCCAGACCACCGAGGTCACGGAAAATCTGAAGGTACGCGTGCATACATTGACAACTACGAGTATCTTCTCGACGACCTGGATCAGGTGTTCGATATAGCGGCCAAAGCTCACCCGGGTAAAAAGGTGTTCTTGATTGGTCATTCAATGGGTGGAAACATTGCGCTTGGGTCGGCGCTTCGAAATCAAGCGCGCCTGACAGGCGTAGTGCTATCAGGGCCAGCCGTTACCAACGACGGAATTGCGAAACCGTTGATGTTTGTTGCGAAACTGATTGGCAAAATCGCACCGAAGTTGGGAGTGAAGGCCCTCTCGGCGGAAGGTGTGTCGCGTGATCCAAAAGTGGTTGCGGCGTATGTCGGCGACCCTATGGTTTTCCACGGAAAAATGCCAGCTGGTACCGGGGCGGCACTCATCAACACCGCAGCCGAGTTCCCGTCACGCCTCCCGTTCCTCACGATCGCGCTACTGGTGGTTCACGGGTCTGCCGACGGTGTGGTTTCGGTCGAGTCGGGTCGTGCAGCGCACCGTCTCGCCGGGTCGGCCGATAAAACGCTCAAGGTGTACGACGGCTTGTTTCACGAAGTGTTCAATGAACCTGAGCATGCAACCGTGCTCGCCGATGTGTTGGCCTGGCTCGACGCTCATCGCTAGCTAGCTAGTACTGCTTCAAGGGTTTGTCGGCGGCGGTCAGTGCCAGCATTGGCAGTTTTGGACGGATGTCATTTGTCAGTTTCGTGTCCACTTGTCAGGTTGGGGACAGTCTGAATCTGACAAATGAGACTGAATCTGACAAGTGAAACTTTGTTCGGTTATTGGGCTTGGTATTCTTACAAGTTGTGCGTACGCCTTACCTCAGTTCCAAATTGCAAGGTTTCGGAACCACCATTTTTGCCGAAATGTCAGCCCTGGCACTGAGTACCGGGTCAATCAACCTCGGCCAAGGTTTCCCCGATACCGATGGGCCTCAGGTGGTGCTCGACGCCGCCGTTGACGCCATCCGGTCAGGTCAAAACCAGTACCCCCCCGGCCCCGGTATTGCCGTGTTGCGCCAAGCGATCGCGACCCACCAACACCGTTTTTACGGCCTCAGCTACGACCCCGATCGTGAGGTACTCGTCACGGCCGGTGCAACCGAAGCGATAGCCGCTGCGATGCTTGCACTCCTCAATACCGGTGACGAAGTGGTGGTGCTTGAACCCACCTACGACAGCTATGCAGCCTCGATCGCCATGGCTGGGGGAGTACCCCGATTCGTTACCCTTCGACCACCTACTTACGGGCTCGATGTCGATGCAGTTCGTGCTGCAATTGGCCCGAAAACAAAACTGTTACTGATTAACTCGCCCCATAATCCAACCGGCGCAGTCTTGAATCGTGACGAACTACAGGCCGTTGCAGATGTGGCCATTGAACACGATCTCATCGTGGTGTGCGATGAAGTGTATGAGCACATAGTGTTTGACGGTCGACAACACATTCCGTTAGCAGCTTTTCCGGGAATGCGTGATCGCTGCATTGTCGTTTCGTCGGGCGGTAAGTCGTTCAATACCACCGGGTGGAAAATTGGTTGGGTGTGCGCGCCTCCTGCCCTCATTGACGCCGTTCGTACCGCGAAACAGTTTCTAACCTACGTGAACGGTGCTCCGTTTCAGCCGGCGATTGCTGTCGGGTTAGGTCTGGGCGACGACTACTTCGAGTCGTTCGCTGCCGATCTACAAGCAAAGCGCGACCGTCTCGAAGTTGGGTTGCGTGATGCCGGTTTTGAGGTGTTCTCGCCTAGTGGAACCTATTTCATTACCGTCGATATACGGTCGGTAGAGCCAAACGGTGACGGTTTGGCGTTCTGTCGATCACTTCCCGAACGATGTGGGGTGGTTGCGATTCCGAACGTCGTGTTCTACGACAAC
This sequence comes from Acidimicrobiia bacterium, assembly GCA_031430595.1. GTDB lineage: Bacteria > Actinomycetota > Acidimicrobiia > Acidimicrobiales > JANYDT01 > JANNBN01. The sequence continues at coordinate 24,518 of JANPBU010000043.1, read as the reverse complement.
AAGGATGAAGGTCGGCATCTAGTGAGATTTGCGTTTTGTAAGCGCGACGAAGTGATTGATGAAGCTTCGATTCGGCTGAAAGGTATGCGCGCATGAAAGTAGCCGTTGTTCAGCACGACATAGCGTGGGAGTCACGTGACACAAACTTTGAACGACTTTCCCAAAGGATTGAGGAAGCAGCAGCGACCGGCGCGCGGCTTGTAGTGCTGAGTGAGATGTTCTCGACTGGCTTTTCGATGAACCCCGAAATGCGAGAAGCCTTCGATGGCCCGAGTAGCAGCTTCCTTCGGTCGATGGCTCAAACGCATGGTGTGTGGGTGGCCGGTTCATTTCCCGAAATGTCTTCGGACGGCGGATTGCCGTTTAATACACTCATGTTGGCAGGGCCGAACGGTGAAGCGCACAGGTATCAAAAAATTCATCCGTTCACATACGGAAGTGAAGCCGATCACTTCCAGGCTGGTAGCACCTTCGTTACCGTGACGATCGAAGATGTGCGGCTGAGTCTGTTCGTCTGTTATGACCTTCGGTTTGCTGATGAGTTTTGGGCTCTCGCTCAACACACCGACGCCTACGTGGTTGTAGCGAATTGGCCAGAGACTCGCCGAACGCACTGGCAAGCACTATTAACTGCTCGAGCAATCGAAAACCAGGCGTACGTCATTGGGTGTAATCGGGTGGGCGAGGGTGGCGGCCTCAAGTACTGCGGTGATTCGCGAATTGTTGACCCACTCGGCGAAGTCGTTGTGAGCGCGGCACGAACCGAAGCGCTCATTGTGGCAGAGATAGATCCCACACATGTTGCTTCGGTTCGCGACAAGTTTCGATTTTTGCAAGATCGGCGCTGAGCGCCTTCGACGCTACTTATGGGTCAGTTTTGAGTTGAGCGAAGGCCCAAATTTCTTCCAAGCAAACAGGGCAATTACTGAACCGATTATGGCGCCGATGATCGAACCGACAGGGCCGTCACCAGGAACCAGGGCACCAAGCAAGGTGCCGATGAGGCTGCCAACAGCGCCCAGTGCGAGGGTGTTTTTGATGGACATTGAATCATCACCTGGCATCAGGGCGCGACCACCAAAACCGGCGATAAGTGCAACTACAACGAACCCGATAAAACGACCGATCATGGCTTCTCCTCAGAAGTATTGATGAACAAGGCGACCATACTGTTTGTCATTCTCGGTTGCGGCAAACTTAGGTAAGAACCATCACCTCACAAATGCTGGCGTACTCGTCGTCGAACGGCTTTCGTCGTAGCGGTAGCCCATGCCCTCAAACGTGTGAAGTGCCTTCGCGGTCTTCACCCGTTCACGGATAATCCAGGCAGCCATGGTTCCGCGAGCCTTCTTAGCGAAGAAGCTCACGATCCTGTAAGTGCCTGTTTTCGGTTCGAGGTCGAGGAATGTTGGAGACACGACCGGTGCATCAAGCTTTTTTGGGCGAACAGCACCGAAGTACTCCTGCGATGCGAGGTTTACGAGCACCCTGCTTCCGGGGCTTTCTTCAAGTGCGTCGCGCAAGTGGTCGGTGATGGTATCGCCCCAATATGCGTACAGATCTTTACCGTGCTGATTGGAAAGTTTAGTTCCCATTTCGAGCCGATAGGCCATCATCAAATCAAGTGGTCGCAGCACGCCATAGAGCCCTGACAACATGCGAAATACCTTTTGGGCGTGGGTAAAATCGGCGGTGGTGAACGTGTTGCGGGCCTGCATGCCGTCGTATACGTCGCCATTAAAAGCCAAGAGGGCCTGCCGAGCGTTCGACGGGGTGAAAGGCCGCTCAAAGTCGTGGTATCGGTCGTGGTTCAGTTGAGACAATGCCGGGGAGATCGACATCAGCGAACCAATCTCAGCAACACTCTTTGTGCGCATGATGCGAATCAGTTCTTCCGAACGGTCAAGCAGTTCGGGGTTCGTAAACTTTTTGATTGGCAAAGGTGATTCGTAGTCGAGTGACTTTGCAGGTGAAACAACGATCAGCACCCCGCCGTTCTAGCTCAAACTCATCGTTAAGAGCGCCTGCCTGTTCCCAAACAACAGCGTGTCGCCAGTACGCAAGCCACCAAATGTAACGCCGCTAACATCTACTGCTTATGTCGTCGTCGCAGCCAGGGTCATCCTCATCGCACGGTGCCTCGGTTCAAGGCGACCCTAATGCCGACGCTCTGCGTATCGCGTGGCTCGTTTACCGGGGAAACCCGTACTCTGGCGGCCAGGGCGTGTACACGCGTTATATGGCCCATGAGCTGGTTGAACTTGGTCATTCCGTCGATGTGCTGAGCGGGCAACCCTGGCCGATTCTTGACCCGGGCGCACGCCTCGTGAAGATTGCATCGATGGACCTTTTTCGGGCAGACGACCCGTGGCACATCCCGCGTCCCAACGAACTTCGGGGCCGCGATCACCTCGATATCGATGTGTTCGAATTCGCACACATGTGTACTTCTGGCTTTCCTGAGCCATGGACCTTCAGCCTGCGGGCCCGCCGGTACTTCCAGCTTCACGGGCACGAGTACGACCTGGTTCACGACAATCAATGCTTCGGTTATGGGATTCGCCAGATGCAAGACGACGGGATGGCGATCGTTGCGACCCTTCATCATCCGATCACTGTCGACCGTGACCTCGAAGTTGAAGAAGCCAAAAAGCAAGACGCAACAACGAAACGTAAGTTCAGTTTGAACCGTTGGTATGGCTTTCTTGGAATGCAGATTGAGGTTGCTCGAAGCATTCCGCGCATCATTACCGTGTCAGAGAACTCAAAGCGCGACATCGTCACGCAAATGAAGGTCTCGGCCGATCAACTGCACGTGGTTCCGGTAGGCGTCGATCACCAGCGCTTCAAGCCACTCGACCACATCACCCGGGCCCCTCATCGGGTGCTGACAGCTGCGAGCGCCGATGTTCCGTTGAAAGGGCTTCGTCACTTGTTAGAGGCGATTGCAAAGGTGCGTGCCGAACGCCTGGTTGAGGTCACCATTATTGGCAAGAAACGAGAAGGTTCGGTTCTGCCGCAGCTACTCGACAAGCTTGGGCTCAACGACATTGTGACGTTTGAAAGTGGCGTGAGCGACGAACGAATGGTCGAGTTGTACAACGAAGCCACGGTGGCTGTCGTACCGTCGCTGTACGAAGGGTTTTCGCTTCCAGCCATAGAGTTCATGGCTTGCGGAACACCGCTGATCACCACCACCGGAGGTGCGCTTCCTGAAGTGGTTGGCCCCGACGGGGTGGCTGCGTTAACGGTTCCACCTGGCGATTCGGATGCGTTAGCGAAGGCAATCAAATGCATGCTCGACGACCCAGAACTTCGAGCCCGCATTGGTCAGGGTGGCCGAGATCGAGTGCTGAACCGTTTCACGTGGCGTGTTGCTGCCGATGGCACCGTCGAGCAGTGGCGTTATTTGCTCGAAGATCGTGCTCGCGCCCGCCGCGATGGGCTGCCGATGCCTGGTACGTCTGCTCATCGTTCTGAAGGATCAGGACCATGGGGTCGTTGGTCTGGTCGGGGCCCTTCGAAACTCGCCCTTCCTTTGGGTGTTACTCGTTCTCAAGGAAAGAAGTAGTCATGCTTACTGTTCGCTTTGATCGCCTCGGGCTGCAACCGGGTGATCGTCTCCTTGACCTTGGCGCTGGCCTCGGCCGTCATGCGTTTGAAGCCCGTCGCCTTGGGGCGCAGGTCGTCGCGGTTGACCGCAGCGTCTCTGACATTCGTAAAACCGCAGCGACGCTGGTTGCGATGGAACTTGAACCAACAGAACACCTGCACCCATCGGGGCAGGCTGGTGTTGGTGTAGCTGACGCCCTTTCGCTTCCATTCGCCGACGCCACATTTGACAAGGTGATTACATCGGAAGTGTTGGAACACATTCCCAACGATCGTGGTGCAATGGCCGAAATCACTCGGGTATTAAAGCCGGGGGGCGTGTTAGCGGCCACGGTACCGACGTACCTTCCAGAGCTAGTGAACTGGGCGCTCTCTTCGGAATATCATGCGCCACTTTCTGAAGGTGGCCACGTGCGAATCTACCGCCGCAATCAACTCAAAGATCGTCTGCGCGCATGTGGTCTTGAAATACTTGGACATCATCACGCTCACGCCCTGCATTCTCCGTATTGGTGGCTGAAATGCGCGATCGGTCTTGATAAGGCTGAAAACTACGTTCTGGTCAAGAAGTATCACGAACTTCTTGTGACCGACATGATGAAGCATCCTTGGTATACCGACGTGCCAGAACGAATTCTTCAGCCGGTGCTTGGGAAAAGCCTGATTGTGTATGCCCGAAAGCCCGTCGGGAAACCATCTCGGTGAGCAGGCTGACGACGGAAGAACTCGAGCAATCAGCGGCCACTATCGCCGTTGCCCAAATCGAGAGCGGTTTGATCCTATGGTTCGATGGCGGCCACGCCGACCCATGGAATCACGTCGAGTCGGCGATGGCTCTCGACATTTCCGGTCGCCATGATGGCGCCCTCAAGGCTTACCGTTGGTTAGTAGATAATCAGCATGCAGATGGTTCTTGGTACCAGTACTATACGGCCACCGGCATCGAAGAAGCCAAGCGCGACGCCAACACGATTGCGTATCCGGCAGCAGGTGTTTGGCATCATTACCTCACAACAAACGACGAATCATTCCTCATCGAGATGTGGCCTTCGATCGAACGCGCCATTGATTGGGTGCTCGAACTTCAACAACCAACCGGTCAGGTCATCTGGGCCAGGGAGGACTCTGGCGAAGCAGACACCTATGCGCTGCTCACCGGGTCATCAAGCATGGTTCACTCAATACGGTGTGCCCTCAGTATTGCTAGTGTGCTTGGTAAACAACGTACCGATTGGTCACTGGCGGTCGACCTTCTCGTTAACGCAGTTGCCCATCATCCTGAACTCTTTGAATCGAAACACCGTTGGGCCATGGATTGGTACTACCCGGTTCTTGCGGGCGTTCTTGATGTGAGTGCAAGTCGCGCTCGACTGCGCGCCGCATGGGATCGGTTTGTCATTTCCGGTGAAGGCGTTCGCTGTGTTGACGATCATCCGTGGGTGACCACCGGCGAAACGGCTGAAGCCGCCATTGCATGCGTTGCGGCCGGAATGCCCGAAGAGGCTGCCCTTTTGTTGCGGTGGTTGCGTCAGCTACGAAACGCGGATGGTTCATATTGGACGGGCCTTCACGTTCCCGACCGAATCCATTTCCCTGACGGTGAACGAACCACCTACTCAACAGCAGCGGTGATCATCGCCGACGATTGCCGCTATGGCACGGGCCGGGCGGCTGAACTGTTCCGGTAGCCGTGATTGTCGTACCCCTCCGGTACGGTTGATGTTACTCATGACGCCTTTCGAATCACTATTGCAAGGGCTTTCGCAAGACAATGAGCTTGTTCACATGGAAGTCTCACGAGCCGAGCGAGCCCGTTTTGCGACGCTCGGTGACTTCGGTGACTTCGGAGTTGCGGCATTGCACGAAGCGGCTGCGTCACTCATCGGCGAACGCGAACTGTGGTGTCACCAGGCCGAAGCAATTGTGCACGCAACTGCTGGTCGGTCAATTGTCGTAGCGACCGGAACCGCTTCCGGCAAGTCGTTCTGCTATCAGGTTCCACTGGTCGACGCAGTGCACAACGGGGGCACTGCACTGATGTTATTTCCTACCAAGGCGTTGGCCCAAGATCAGCTTCGGTCGATCGGTGCATTGAACATGAAACGGCTCTCGGCCGTTACCTACGATGGTGATTCAGCGATCGAGGCTCGCCAGTGGGCTCGTCGGAATGCAAACATCGTTTTAACGAACCCCGACATGCTGCATCAGGGTCTACTTCCATTCCACGGTAGATGGGCGAGTTTTCTGAGTGCGCTTAGGTATGTGGTGGTCGATGAACTACACACATACCGGGGCATCTTCGGGTCACATGTTGCCCACGTCCTTCGCCGTCTTCGTCGGGTCTGCGAGTTTTACGGGTCATCACCCGTGTTCATCTCGACCTCGGCCACCGTTGGTGACCCCGGTGGGTTAGCCGAAGCAATAACCGGTATTCGGCCGGTGGTGATCGATGTTGATGGGTCTCCGAGGGGTGAACGGGTACTGGCCTTATGGAACCCACCTGCCGACACAGCCGGGGTGCCAGTATCTGGAAACGCATCGACTGCGCGCTTACTGGCTGCCTTGGTTACTGATGGGTATCGGTCGATCGCGTTTACTCGAAGTCGTCGGGGTACAGAAGTAGTGGCGGCGAGGGCAAAGTCGATGGTTCCCGATGCGCTTTCTGGTGCAATTCGGCCCTACCGGGGCGGTTACCTTCCCGCAGAACGCCGAGCAATCGAAGCCGAAATGTTTGACGGCCGACTACGCGGCATTGCCGCCACCAATGCCCTCGAACTTGGTGTCGATATTGGTGGCCTTGACGCCTGTATCTGCAATGGTTTTCCTGGAACGATTTCATCGTTTCGACAACAAATTGGCCGTGCGGGAAGATCTTCACAGCGAAGCCTTGCGGTGTTGGTTTGTGGTGACGATGCGCTTGACCAGTGGTATGCGGCGAACCCCCGTCAACTTATCGTGCGACCCCCAGAACCGGTGATTGTAAACCCGGCGAACCCATTCGTTCTTCTTCCGCAAGTTGCCTGTGCTGTATTCGAACTTCCGTTAGATCCGCAGGGTCTTCTGCGCGCGTATGGTTCTGCCGGTGCTTCTAGTGATGTCGCCAGCGATGAGTTTGACCCGTTGAGACCCCCAGTGCTAGAAGAAGCCGTGGGTGATGCTGTTCGCCAACTCGTGCTAGACGATCAATTGGTGGTGGTCAATGGTCGAGCTGTGCACTCGGGTACCTCTTCACCATCTGCGCGGATATCGCTTCGCAGCGGAAGCGGGTCTTCGGAGTATCGGATCATCGATGCAAAGCAGCGTCTCGTTGGTACCGTCGATGGTGGCCGGGCGCTGTCGGTATTGCATCCGGGGGCCCTGTACCTGCATCAGGGTCAGCAATACCGCATTAGTGAACTCGATCGCAACGATCACGTTGCCTACGTCGACGCGACAACAGTGGACGAGTACACGCAGGCCCGGTCTGACACTCAACTGCGATTCTTAAAGATCGAGCAGGCCCAAACTATTGGCCGGGTGCGGTTGTGTTTGGGGCGAGTCGAAGTGGAAGAGCAAGTCGTTGGCTATCAACGAAAGAAGATTTCGACGAACGAGGTAATGGGCGAAGAGCCGCTCGATCTGCCCCCGTCGTCATTGCTTACCCGGGCCTTTTGGTTCGAGATACCCGAACGAATCGTTGAACGAGCCCAAGTAGCACCAGCCGCGATCCCAGGAACTGTGCATGCTGCCGAGCACGCCGGAATTTCCATTTTGCCCCTCTTCACGATCTGTGATCGCTGGGATGTTGGAGGGGTGTCGACCGCCGTGCACCCACAAAATGGTTTGGCCACGATTGTGATCTACGACGGATACCCCGGCGGTGCCGGCATCGCTGAACTCGGGTTTGCCGCAGGGGCCGACCATGTGAAAGCAACCCTCGCTGCGATCGAAGGGTGCCGTTGCAAAGATGGGTGTCCGGGTTGTGTGCAGTCACCGAAGTGCGGCAACGGAAACGACCCACTCGACAAGCATGGTGCGCGGAGGTTGCTTGCCGCCATGCTGGCGAAATGAGCCCGGGTTTGAGCCCGGGGTTGAGCCCCGGCTCGGCCCGGCGCTAGCAGTTTCCGATCGAAAGGTTGCTCGGGCATCGATACCGACCGATGACCGTATTGACTTCAAGAAGGGAACGACTATCGGCACTTCTGCAGTACCTGTCACGGTGATGTTGGTTCCGTCGTTCGAGGATGAGACCGACATCGACGCAATCCCGCTGGCAGAGCGTGCAATGCCACTTATGTCGGCTGACGGGTCGACCGCCGCGGCCCGGGCTGCTTCGCGAACCCCGTTGATCAGCATCACCTGTTCACGAACCACAACCGCGGCCTGAACAATCAACAGCAACATCATGGCAATGAGTGGAATGACCAGGGCGAACTCGACGGTTGCCTGCCCACCCTGGTCACGTTTCACGCCGCTTTTCCTTTGATGAGGCCCATGACGTGCGAGAACAGGTCGTCAATGAGTTTGGTCTTTGACGCCCACGCAATGAGCAGGCTCGCTACAACGGCTGCACCGAGCAATACCAGTGCATACTCAACCGAAGCTTGGCCTGACTCGTGTTCTCCACGATTGGTACGTTCGGGCAAAAGACCGACCGACATCATCGCGATTGCGCTGGTTACGAACAAGATGTGTGATCGGCACTTTGAGTGTTGTTGTGAAATAAATGTATGCATAGAAACTCCTGATAGTTGTGTTGTTAGGTATCAGAGGCGAAGTGATGACAGCCCACTTGCAAGCAGAGGCGCCACGGTAAGCAGCGCGAAGGATGGGAGGAGAAGCAGAATAAGTGGACCGAGCATTCGAATAGGTACTCTGCGCGCTTCACTTTCACCCTGACGTCGTCGCAGATCGCGTACGTCACCGGCGAGTTCGTGAAGGGCTAGCGGCAGTGAAACACCGTATCGTTCGGCAGAAATGAGGGTTGCAACGAGGGTCGACAGGTGGTCGCCCGACCCGGGGATGACAAGCTGCTGAAGGGCATCAACAAACCGAGTGCCGGTTTCGATAGATCGAGCACAATGCAAGAGGCGCTGGTGAAGTTCGCCCTGATGATCTGCGCAAACAAATTCAATCGAGTGAATCAAGGTGCGACCAGACTGCACGGCGACCCCGAGAAGATCGACCAGCACGGGGAATTCGCGTCGAAGCATGCGTTCGTGAACAACCCGCATACGTTTGGCGCGAGCGACCAACACAAGTACTCCGAGTAGACCGAGAGCGACCGCTCTGATAGGGCTCAGGGGAAGGGTTGCGGCTACGACCACAACGAGAATCCCGAGTGGTTTGGGGTCCGCGAACGTTTGGAGGTCGACCGGAAGGAGTTGATTGATTCGGAGGCCAATCTTCGTGAGTAACCCCGGTTGTTTGGTCGCCACATCACTAGGTAGGCATGCGATATTGGGCGGAAATCGATTGAGGATTGCGGTTCCCAATCGATGCGACCGGTGCCACACGAATCTGCCCAGGACGAGTACCGCAATGACCCACGCTGGCCCGATCAGGTAATTGAATATCGACCAGTGACCGGTCACCACTCCACCGTTCACTAGTTCACCGGTCACCACTTCACCACAGCCAATCGGCGCATCCACCACCACGCAGCGGCGTCGAGCAACAACCCTGTCGCGAGGCACGCGACCCCGATGCGCGACCCAAACAGAAAGGCTCGTGCGTTGGCATCGGTTCCAGAAAGTAGAGCTGCAAAGCCAAGCGGCACGATGGCCATAACCGTGCCGGAAAGTCGAGCTTGCGAAGAGAGTGCCTGTACCTCGCGTTCTACGGCTGTGGTGGCTCGAAGACCTTCTGCCAGCCCGTCAAGTGCTGTTGCGGCACCGGGTCCACCGTGACTCACGATGAGTAATGCTCTGGCCACTACCGGTACCTGCGGGTGTTCAGTTCCTAGGCGTGCAACCCATACATCGAGCGCACCAGCGAGCCCGAGATGACGTGACGACGAGACCGCGTGAGCAAGCGATGCCGGAACCTTTCCCATTGCACCTCGGGTGGCCACATCGAGCGCTACCGGAAGCGAAAGACCGGTACGTAACAGACCGGCGATTGCCTCGACAGAACCGGCGAGTTCGTCACTCAGAATTGTTGCCCGATGGCGACGCCACAACACGAGCCGCTCGCTCCAACGCCGTAGAGCAGAATCCGTTGATCCGGGTTCCTGCCGTGCGACCATCGTGTTGAGTCGGCGTCGAGTCAGGCGCGATCGATTGGTTGACCCCGTCGTAAGCCTTGCGACGAAACCACCAATCGCAATGACGGTGAACACACCAACTACGTGAACGAACGATCTCATTGGCGATCAAACAAATCGGCCACAGCTACGACTTGTTCTACCTTTCGTTGACCACCGCAGCGATTTACATGAATAACAAACCCGATCGCCGAACGCAACTGTTGGCGAACAGCTTCAAGCGGAATGTCAAAACCAGCCATGAGTACCATTACTTCCAAACGGCGAATGGCATCAACGGCGGTATTCGCATGAACCGTGGTCATCGACCCGGCATGTCCGGTGTTGAGCGCTTGAACCATGTCGAACGCTTCACCGCCGCGAACTTCGCCGACCACCAATCGATCAGGACGCATCCGTAATGCGTTTCGCACGAGATCGCGAATTGTTACCCGACCGGTACCGTCGAGCGCACCTGGTCGGGCCTCTAATCGCACAACATGTCGCCCCGGCAGTTGGAGCTCGGCGGCATCTTCGATCGTAACGACTCGCTCGTCGGTATCAATATGTGAGCTGAGCGTGTTGAGCAGAGAAGTCTTTCCAGACCCGGTTCCTCCGCTCACTACAATATTAGTATGTGAGCGTACAAGTGTTGCCATTTCGGTGGCCACGTGGTTGCTTGCAAAGTCGGTGAGCAGAAACCGGCCCGGCATAAATCGGCGGATCGTCACTACAGGTCCGTCGATGGCGAGAGGCGCAATGATGGCGTTCAATCGCGATCCGTCGGGTAGGCGTGCGTCGACGGTTGGCGAGGCTCGGTTCAGTACCAGGCCGAGCGGTGCGATGATCCGTTCAACCACCCTCATGATGACTGGTTCGGTTAATTCGGGAACATGGTGAAGTGTCATGTGACCAGCAGATTCGGTCCATATCCGACCGGGTCCGGTGACCATCACCTCGCTCGTGTCGGGTTGATCCATGAATCGTTGCAGCGGGCCAAGCCCAGTGAGGTCGGCAACCACCCCGTCAATGATCGAATCACGTTGCTGTACGCCAAGGAGGGGATGCATTCGATCAGCCAACATGCCAGCCCGGTCGAGCAGATTGATGGACGAACCGAGTGAGAGTTCGTCAGCCAACATCTGCCCGATATGGAATTGGGTTTGAGCGGGCGTCAGAACGTGGTTCCGTTGCCTGGCCGGGGGTCCGAGTGTCATGCCGCAACCTGTCGTAATCGTTCAATCGATCGGGGCATCCGTTTTCCGAACAGACCGCTGTCTACCAAGCGAGCGATCTCGGAATCGAAGGGAATCGTGGTGATATCGCGCACGCCCAATACGGCGCTGACGTCGTGAGCGTCGAGGGTTCGGCCGTCGGTGGAGACCACGACTGCGGCATGGGCCGGAAGAAGCGAGTCGATTGCTTGGCGTAACGAGAGGTAACACGGTCGAACTACGAGAATCGATCGATCAGCCCCCTCGATCCAGGGGGTTGCGAGATCTTCGTGGGCCGACCCAGCATCAACGATGACTTGATCGAATTCAGCATCGCACCATTGCATTGCGTCAAGAAGTCGAGTTGGGTCGAGAACTGTTGTGGTGATGATTGACGAGTTACCCAGCCGAAGTAACGAGAGGTTTTGGCGAACCGGGTCGATGAGTCGTTCGATGGACGATGTCGGTACCCCATCATCGGCCGATAACCAATCGGTAATGCCGAGCGCAGATTTGTCGACTGAGTCGCTAGTAGACGCAACGCTGAGACCCAAAACGGATGGGAGGTCACCTGCTAAATCGATGAGTAATACGCGTGGGGTTGAGGTGGTCGTGTCGGATTCAGGATTGTGCGAGCGGCCGAAATGAGTAAACGACCGTTTCGGCCGGGTCGCCAATATCGCCAACGCGGCCGCCACAACGGTTGTACCCGATCCGCCTTTAACTGACCAACAGGTCGTGATCATGGGGTCTCGCTTCTGCTTTGCGGACGTGATGCCGCGACTCAACAAAGGTGAGGAGATCTACAAGAGAAACACGTAGATACTCATGAAACAGAAGGAAGTACTTTCAATGTACACGACGACCGGACACCACAAAACCACGGCTACGATCGTCAACGGAGGTGTCCGGGTTCCTGGTGGGCTCCACCGCCTTCAAAGCGGCTGATTCGGGCGATCCCCGAATGGCGGGTTCGATTCCCGTCCACCTCCGCCAGCGAAAAGTAATGGCCTCTCACCAACGCAAAACGTGGTGAGAGGCCATTTTTGGGTCTTGCCCGGCGACTTTGTGGTGGTGAACCCACCGAAAGTCGCCGCTACAGCTTTTACCTAGACGGCGAGCAGGTCGCGAGCACCGGTGTCTGACGACGGATGGCGCAACTTCGACATCGCCCGTGCTTCGATTTGGCGAATACGCTCTCGGGTGAGGTTGAAGTGTTCGCCAACCTCTTCGAGTGTGCGGGGTTCGCCACGATCAAGACCGAAGCGAAGTCGCAAGATTTCACGCTCGCGCTCGTCGAGCGGACCCAACAACTTGGCGATTTCAGCCGGAAGCAAAGCTGTCGCAGCCATTTCAAGCGGAGATTCCGCCGAACGGTCTTCAACAACGTCGCCAAGTTCGGCATCGCCATCTTCACGAAGTGGTTCAGACAACGACAGAGGCTCAGCAGCAAAACGCAGCGCCTCAGTTACCTTGTCTTCTGGCATCTCGACCTCGGCCGACAATTCAGACAACGTTGCTGGTCTGCCGAGTTTTAGTTCAAGCCGGGCACGGGCCTTTTGCAACCGAGCCAACGTGTCGCCAGCATGAACTGGGAGGCGAATGGTTCGGCCGGTGTTCGCAATACCTCGCGTAATGGCTTGGCGAATCCACCAGGTGGCGTACGTCGAGAACTTGAACCCTTTGCGCCAGTCGAACTTCTCGACGGCATGCATGAGGCCAAGGTTGCCTTCTTGGATGAGATCGAGCAGCGGAAGACCAGATGCCTGGTACTTCTTAGCGATCGACACCACGAGGCGAAGGTTCGACTGAACGAAGGTGCGTTCAGCATCTTCGCCAGCTTTGTGAAGTTTGCGAAGTTCACGCTTTCGCGCCGCCGTGAGGTCTTTGCCGCCCTTTTCGAGCGCGTCGCCACCCTTCTTGCCTTCTTCGATTGCTTGTGCCAGGCGTACCTCATCGTCTTTTGTCAGTAGGGGGTACTGTCCAATATCTGTAAGGTACAAACGAACGAGATCTTCTTCGTCGCGTTCGACTCTTTCTTTTGCCACGTGCTTTCCTTCTTCGCTGCTCGCTTGAGGGTCACTCTCTGGGATCGGCCGAAAACTACGGCTGCCTTTACCTCAGAACAGATGAGCCTTGCAAGGATACTGGTAAGAGCACCGATTGGGGAACCACTTATGTACCGAAATCACAGGGATTTTCACCCAAATGACTGATCAGGTCGAAACTGAAGGCAAAATCAGCACCAATTCGTCGGTAGACCTGACGGTGGTGATCATCCGATTAGATGCCAGCGATCGAGCGCTGGTTGCTTCAGCTCTCAGTTTGTACATCGTCGAAACGCGACGTCAACCGGGCAACCGAAACGTCGATTTGTGTGTGTCGGCGGCCGTTCCGAGTGTTTTTGTCGTTATTGAGAAGTGGACATCGACCGAAGCACATCAGACACACTTCGATTCCGTGCTCACTTCGAACTTGGCCGAAGCGTGTCGCGGTGCGCTTCGTTCGGCGCCGATCTTCGATGTTTTGGAGTCGATTAGCGCCCATGACCTTTCCTGAAACTATTTCTCCGTCAAGGTGACAAAAAACTTCGTTTCGATCAGGTTTGTTGGTCGCTAGGGCGCTAGAAACAGTGGATGGCCGATTCCCGCCGCCCGAGACCAGCTTTTTCCCCGTGGGACCGTCGCGACCTTCCCGGCGCGTTCACTGTCGAGGAAACAGCTCGACGGGTAGGTGCCTACAAATGGATCGAGATGCGCCTCTTTGAAGCCTTGGGAGGATGGGTGGCAACCGTGCCCGAACTTGACGTCAAGCTTCGCCTCGGTACCCACTGCTACCACCATGCCTGGCATGCCGAGTTATGGCACAAACGCCTTCCGGAGTTGCGCGAAATGAACCCCGAACGGCTGACTCAGCCGGCCAGCCCGGAAGTTGAAATCTTTATGTCGGCGGTTACCGAACCAACCGACGCCGAGTTGACGATCGAGAAATTGGTTGGCGCATATCGAGTGCTCATCCCACACAAGATCGCTGCGTACACCTACCACCTCAACAACACTTCGACCGTGACTGATGCCCCCACGATTCGGTCGCTCAACATGGTTCTTGCTGACGAAATGAACGATTGGCGAGACGGCGAAATGCTGATTCAGTCACTGATGACTACCCCGCAGGACGCGCATCGCGCTGCGGCGCACCAAGCAAAACTTGAAGCTCTTATCGTTACCGCCGGTGGCATTGTTGGCCCCGGCTCTATAGGCAACCCGTTCACCGAATAATTAGCACGACCCATCACTCCCATTCACACAACCCGCCAGTTAGCGACGGAAAGCGAGCACGGACATGACACAGGTAGAGGTAACACCAGCAAAATTTTCGCTAGTGGAGTTTACTAGCCCCGATATTGAACGAATTGTTGGGCACGTAGCCCAAACCGTTGGTTACGGCGATGATGACGTGATCGTGGTTTCAGTCAACGAGTTGACACCGCTTGCGCAAGTACAAATCACCTCCGTGAACCCGGTAACGCTAACGGTCGAGTCTGGGGCATTCGAAGACCCAAGGTCGCCGAGGGTGCTGGGTGAGAACGCGGTCAAAGTCGCGGTTGCGGGGCCACTCTTTCGGGCCTGGGATCGACGCCTGCCGAGCTTTGCGGGCGCACCTCATGAGGTTGCATTGTCACTTGAGCAGCGCGCCGCGTGGGACGTGTACGCCGTTGGTCGGTGCGAGCGAGTCGGCCTTCCAGCACAACGGCAACGCCGCCTGTATGCGTTTCGGGTGAGGCACGGCTTTAGCGACACGGCGTCTGATGTGTTTGATCAACTTTGGTTTGGGAAAGACCTGACCTGGTCAGACATCGTGAGTGCTTGCGGAGCAACGGCTAGCAGTCGCATTCCGGCTACCGCTGTTTCGTCGGTCGCGTAACGGCGCAAAATGTCGGTAGATAAACGGCAGGCATTTTTGTAGACTGTCGAGATGGGTAGTTCGACAACAACAATTCGTGTTGAAAAGGCTGTGCATGAACGACTGGTGGAAATCAGCCATGACAGCGGAAGGCAACTCGTCGACACCATTAGGGATGCGACTGAGGCACTTGAACGTGCTCGCTTTGCTGAAAAAGTACGTATTCAGCTTGACGTTCTGCGAGGTGATTCTGCTGCATGGGCCGAATACATCGCAGAGTTTGACGTAGCTGTTTCCGATGGCCTCACCTGACGAAATTTGGTTGGTCGACTTTGGTGACCCATTCCCGGGTGAGCCTGCCAATCATCGCCCTGCCCTCGTTGTCGGCCCATCGCGCTTGTTCGGCGACAACCTTCCATTCGTCATCGTCGTACCACTCACGACCAGATTTCGTGATCTTTCGTTTCACATAGAAATCGAACCTAACCCTGGAAATGGTCTTGATGACATCAGCTACTTTCAGTGCGAAATGGTTCGCTCGATAAGTAAACGACGCCTGAGGTCACGTCTTGGGTTTGTCACCCTTGAGCAATCGAAAGACGTGGCGACCATCGTGAAACGCCTACTTGACCTCTAGACAATCGAAGCGGTTTGTGTCCCCGACCGGTGAGACTTGGGGAACCATCTCCGGGCTGGTAACGACTACCCCATTGTGAACAAGCAAGCAATGCGGTTTTTGGCGGCCTTCGTCGGCCTGTTGACTTTGGGAACTTCGAGTGCCGCCGACGCTCACGCCCATGCGAAGAAGAAGTCGTTCCCCGCAGGGTCTCGGGCAACCATTGCCTTCGAAGTCGGGCATGGCTGCGATGGGTCACCAACCGTTGCAGTGGCAGTTCGGCTTCCTGAAGGCGTCACGAAGCCTGTGGCGAAAAACCCGGCTAAGTGGACGTCGAGCGTTGAAGACAATGTCGTCACGTGGAAGGGTGGCCCATTGGCTGCAAAAACGAAGGGCACGTTCGAACTCACGGTGACTCTGCCATCAACCAAAGGTGCGCTTGCCTTTCCATTCGTACAAACCTGTACAACCGGAACGCTGCGATGGGTCGAAGGACCGAAAAGTAAGTACCCTGCGCCGGTCATCACACTGACTTGAGGTTGTGCGGATTGGTTGGTTCGACGAAACTGGTCCGATGTTGCCTGAAGCTGCCAGCGCGCCAACCAGTTTGTTTACCGAGATTGATCATGTCGCGATTGCCGTCAACGATCTAGACGCTGCCATCGCCTATTACCGCGATGTGTACGGCGCCGTGGTCGACCATCGTGAAATCGTCGAGTTAGACGGGGTTGAAGAGGCGTTGCTCAAGGTCGCGGACAGCTACATCCAGTTGCTTACGCCCACCCGTGCTGATTCTCCGGTGGCGAAGTACCTTGAAAAAAAGGGTGAAGGTTTGCACCATATTGGTTACCGGGTTGCTGACGTTGGGGTCGCGTTGGCGGCCGTTAAGGCTGCTGGTGGACGAGTAATTGATGAGGAGCCACGTCCCGGGTCGCGAGGCACAACGGTCGCCTTCATTCACCCGAAGACCACCTTTGGCACCCTGGTAGAACTCGTTCAGGAATAGTTCCTGGGGGTAAACCTCGGCGCCTCGGCGTGAGTTCTTTTATTCGACGCGCGCAACTTTGGTTGCGCTCGGCGGTTTCGGAACGACCACGACAGCACTAACCATGTGTCACAACGCTGCACTACCTTTCGACACGCCGACCACCGTAGGAGCACCATGAGTACTGACACATTGACTATCGCAAACGGCGTAACGCCCGAACGGCTCAAAGGTTTGCACAAGTGGAATCTTGCGCTGACAGTGCTGCATTTTGTGCAAGCGATCGGCATCTTGGTTGCCACCGGGGCATTCGCGATCACGGTGACATCGGCGTTTCCTGAGGGTCCTCCGGGTACCCGCATGCCCAATCCTGATTCGCTGTTTACTGTTCGAGTTGGCATCACCATCGGCGTGTTTTTGTTACTCGCCGCACTCGACCACCTGCTCACGGCGACCGTGTTGCGCGGCACGTATGAAGCCGACCTTCGCAAAGGCATCAACCGGTTTCGTTGGCTTGAGTACTCAGTGAGCGCAACGTTGATGATCATTCTGCTGAGCCTTTACTCCGGCGTAACCAACATCAACGCGATCATCACTGTTATTGGTGCCAACGTCGGCATGATTTTGTTTGGCTGGCTGCAAGAAATCATGAATCCGCCGGGCCGCACAACCACCACGATGAAGCCATTCTGGTTCGGCACGATAGTGGGAATTACGCCGTGGATCTCGATTGTGCTGAACGTGATCGGTTCGAAAACTGTGCCCGGTTTTGTTTACGGAATTGTGATCTCTGAAGCGATCTTCTTTTTCAGCTTCGGCCTGAACCAATGGTTGCAATACAAGGGAATTGGTAAGTGGGCAGATTATGCGTTTGGCGAGAAGACGTATCTCGTGTTGAGCCTGGTAGCCAAATCACTGCTCGCCTGGCAAATCTACGGTGGCTCTCTCTCTAACTAGGTTGCTGAAGCACAAACCGGTCGTTGTTAGTTGTATTTCATGAATATGTGTTCCTCGAAGTATTTCTACTTGACATTATCTACGCGTATCTGAGACATTCGTCACGTCTCGCTTCAGGGGCACTTCGGCACAAGGGGTTAGCTCCATGCAGGTTCGTCGCTTTAACGGTCGGTTAGCGGTTGCTGTGCTGGGGGTGGTTTGTTTATCGGGGGCCCTTATTGGCGTCGACGCCCAAGAGAATCCGAGCGCCGAATCGCTCGCCGGGGAAACTGGTGTGAATGGAAATCCAAAAAAGGTAATCGAGTCGATTTCGGCCCCCGTCGTTGAATGGCCTCGGGGGGGGCGCCCGAGGCTGATTTCTCGGGAATGCCAACACCGTTCGATCCGAGGCAGGCAACGATCGAGGTCGCTCCTCGTTTGCCATGGGCGGCTGGTGTAGTTCGGCCGAACGGAGCATCGGTTCTTCGAACTGAGACACTAAAAAACAAGCAATCCAAGGTTGACCTTGCGGTGGGGACGCTCACCGACGAAGACGCCAGAGAGTACGCAGCCCCAGCCCGGTTCGGAGACGTGAAGAAGGCTGCAGCGGCCAAACCTGAAGCAAAGGCAGAGGGAGATGTGGCGAAGAGCGAAAAGCGAACCGACGTGATTGAAGGCGTGCGGGGCTTTAACGATGACGAGTTCTCGGTTGAAATTCCGGACCTTCGAACCGGCGAATCGAAGACCTATGCAAACTCTGATGGTTCTCGAACCGCCGTTGTTTATGACCGGGCTGTGCATGCAAAAACCTCGAAGGGTTGGGTTGATGTCAACCCCACAGTTCGAACCAAGGGCGAAGACAAAGAGAGCGACGGTGGTTCGTTCAAGTCGTCGTTCGCAAAAGCAGGTCGAGGCAAGGCGATGGTTCGGATCGATCTCGAATCCGGTGTCTCTTTCGGGTATTCGATGATCGGTGCATCGAAAGACGCTGAGCTACTTTCGGCCCAGAATATTGTGCGATGGATTGGCATTAAACCTGGGGTCGATTTTACGGTTGAGCAACGAGCGGGTGAACTAAAAAGCGCCATCGTTTTGAAGTCAAAATCGGGAGGTTCTTCCCACCCTTTTGAACTCGATCTGCCTCCGGGCGCAACGGTCCGTCAAATAGAAGATGGGTCAGCGGTAGTCGTGGCGAGCGACGGGAGCGAATTGTTGAAATTGGTTGCCCCTGTTGCCATCGATGCCTCTGGCCGAAACGAAAAGATGACGATGTCTTTTGCGTCTGGTGTAAGGGGGTCAATAGGAAAAACAGTTGTGACGTTGGCCGTCGACCCGAAGTGGTTAGAGATCGCAGCATTCCCTGTGATTCTGGATCCTGAAGTACTCGTCGGAAACGCGTCGGGCGCCGAAGATGCGATGGTTAATAGTCAGCAAAATTACATTTTTTCTAACGGTGTGCCTTGGACGACTGGGGCAGGGACCGGACAAGTGATTCCGATAGGCAATCATGTTGGTGTTACACGGGGGCTCTTCAAATTTCCGTTGCCGACAAACATTGATCCCAACTGGGTGGCGAGCGCATCGTGGGAGTCCAAAGAAAATATCGAGGGCAACACCGGTAGCGGATCACAGTTGCGGGTCGAAGCATTGAATGCTCCATGGAGTCAATGGTCAGTGAACTGGGGAAATCAACCGGCTGTTAATACCGCTGTTGCTCCGGTTAATCGCACCATCTACAACTGGAATGGCGCGTCTTCGTATACCTACGGGATGAACATCACCGCGCTTACGCAATATTGGTTGGCGAATCCATCATCGAATTTTGGGTTCCGCGTCGGTGTGTTCTCGGGTGCAACCGAGGGCCCCTATCGTCATATTTTGCCGGTTCACGAAGACAGCTTGTGGGGAGGTTCAGCGTTGCGAATTATCTATTCACCGCCATCGTCGGTTCCTCAATCGGTACCGCAATCACCGCTGTCGAATGCTGTCATGGCGAAACGTCCGGTTTCTATCGATTCGCTTTCCCCGACTCTCGTCACGAGTGCCGTAGCGGCAAATGCTTCTGGGGAAGCCGCCCAGTACCTCTTTGAAGTGTCAACGACACCAACGTTCTCAGGGTACGTCCACCGATCAGGATGGTTGGGTGGAACATCGCTCACCCTGCCTATTGGGGTGACAGAACGAGGTCGACCACTTTGGTGGCGGGTTATCACTCGTTACCCAAGTGCGTGGGGAACGTTCGGGTATTCGGCCCCGTGTACCGCCACGAATTGCGCGGCGCGTTTCGAAGTCGAAGGGGCTGTCGCGGGCGACGGCTTAGGGGCAAGCGATTCCTTCGGTGGTGTCGGCGTCAACCTCAGAAACGGAAGCGCTTCGGTTGCGATCGGAACGAAAGGTGGGTTGACTTTGGCCTACAACTCGCTGAGTGGTTCGCGGCCACCAGTGAAAATGACTCTCTCTGAATATCCTGTAACCCCAACTTCGGCGCGACTCGAACAGTGGATCCCTACTATCGCTACTTATTTCAACCAATACTCACCGGTGCCGGGCTTTGCGCCTTCGGGGTCGAACTTCCAAAATTACCGGGTGGACTGGTCAGGGAAGATTCGGGTACCGCAAACCGGCACATATAATCTGTACGGTTACTATACTGCTGCTGGGCAAGTCTTTATAACTCGAAACGGCTCAACCACTCAAATTGATGGGGGGATCGGGGAGTGCGGCTTCCCACCGACAGAGGCTTGCCACAGTTCGTTTTACGCCACCGAAGGCGACGTCATCGAGATTCAGGCCGGGGGTGAGGGGTACACCGCGTCGAACGCGTACAACCCGTATGTGTATGTGATTCGCGACGGTGTCTATGTTGGGGTGATACCAGAGTCTTGGTGGGTAAGCCCCGAAGCCGATGTTGTCGGGTCGAATTGGAGAGTTACCGGCGCTGGCGGCGTTGGCTATAGCGGGCTGACGGTGAACGGATCAGCCACATTGAATGATTCTGCGGGTAACACAATCACCTTCCGACCCGGCACCACTGCTGACACGTTTGTTCCCGAAGAACCCGATTCAGGGTTGTCTCTGGCAAAGAATGGTGATGGTACGTATACCTTGCATGCCGATACAACGACTGTCCTTTTCAATGCCGATGGAACAGTTCAACGAGTTCTCGATGCCGATAGTTTGACCAATAACAGCGCCATGCAATATTTCTATGATGGTAGCCCTACTCGATTGTCGAAAATTAAGGACCCGGTCTCTGGCCGTGAGACGCTTCTGTCGTACACCGGCTACACCTTTGCCGGTATGCCTGCCTGCCCGGGGGCGACAAACCTTCCCGGTGGTGCAGGTGGAACTCGACCGTTTGGAACGCTCTGTTCGCTTACATATTCCGACAATACGAAAACGGTGTTCGAGTATTTCCCGGCGCAGGCCGGTGCCCCGAGCGGGCTTCTTCGTGCGGTTGTCGACCCCGACAATGTGACGACCGTGGTCACTTACGATGCCCAGGGGCGGGTGAATGGGGTGATGAATCCGTTTAGTCACGATCAGGTTATTGCTCAGGTTGGCCTGTGGGCGTCGGCTTCGAGTGATCTTTCGAAGGCTTTCACGAGGGTCGCGTATGCAAACGGGCGAGTGGCGCAGATAACTGCGCCGGCACCAAACTCGGGAAATGTTGAGCCAGTTCGTACCTACTCATATTCCTCATCGGGTGCATCGGTGACTGGCGTGGTTAATGCAGCAGGCGGTACTGGGACGCTTCAAGCCGTCAACTTTGATCCTCTTGGTCGCCTCACCTCAAGCAGTAACGCAACCGGACTGTCAACATCGTTGGTGTGGGCCGGCGGAAGCACTGACATCGGTGTCGATCGGTTACTCACAACGATTGATGCCGGTGGGCGGGCATCGCAGATTCATTCCGACAATTTGGGCCGCTCGGTTTCTACTTACGGCCCAGCCCCGGGTAGTTGTTTTGACGCCAATAGGCTTCCGACGTGCGCTGGAGTGCCGAAGTCTGAAACCGAGTACGACGAGTACCCGCAAAAGTTTGGTCTGTTCGCTTACTACTGGAACGATGCGGTGAACCCGCAGAACACCGCTGAATATTTGCATCATCGTGGCGCACCGTTACAAGCTGGCATGCTTGCGTTCAATTCTTCTGCTGCCTTGATGGATTGGAATAGCACATCACCGACGGGAATTACGGCCGACCGATTCTCTGCTCGAATCACCGGCACCATCAAAATTCCGCAAAGTGGCACATGGAATTTCCGAACGCAGATTCCGGTCGGTGACGACGTGAAGGTCTGGATAGATGATCAAGCTGTCGTCGTCAACCCGATTACAACTGTTGGTACACCGAATTTCCCAATGCCGACCGGATCGTTCACTAATAATGATGGAGATTCGATTCATCAGATTCGCATCGATTATTCGCATGCAACTGGGAATTCGAGTTTGCAGTTGTTTTGGACACCACCCGGCGGGTCTGAGACATCAGTTCCGAATGATCGGTTCTCTCCTGGGTTTGATCACGTTTCGAAGTCAACGACGGTCGATACTACGAACGGTTCGCCGTCGAGCGTAGCTAGCACAAACTACGGAACGTATACTCACTTACCAACCAATTGGTCGAATAGCCCGTTCCTGCATCGCCCGGTCTCAACCACGATTGATCCGGGAGGGAAGAATCTGACGACGTCGTTTGAATACAACGACCCGTTCTACCGAACAACAAAGAAAACTCAACCCGGCCAGAACGCCTGGACGTATGAGTATTGGCCCGATGGTGCAAACTCGTCCGGTCAGTGCGGTGCTGCTGCGAATCAAGCCCGTTCGTTGAAACGTAAGTTGCACGCTACGAATGGTGGCACGCCGCTAATCGACGAGTTCGAATACGACAACGTTGGTCGACAGGTTGCTTCGCTGCAGTACGAGGGTACTAAGGCCAACAAGAATCGAGCGTGTACAACGTTCGATACACGGGGCCGACCCACGAGTGTCATGACGCTGAATACCGCAACCGGAGCAACACAGACAGACACGTTCAACTACAAGGTAAGCAATAACCCGCTCGTGACGCAAAGCCAGCATGTCGCCGGAGGGGTAACGAATAACAACTTCGTTGCTCAGATCGACTGGGCTGGTCGTCCAATCGGCTACGAAGATTGGTGGGGCACTACGTCAACGAAGCAGTACGACGCGGCATGGAGGGTGTCGTCTCAGCTCAACGGAAGTAATCGCGGTTGGGCTGCTCATTCGTTGCAGTATTCGTATCTCAACGATGGTCGCGTCGCTTCGGTGAGTTACCAACCTGCGGGTGCGGCCACAAGGGTTATGGCAACCCCGGCGTATCAAGGCGATGGCGACATGGCTTCAATCGCCTACGGAAACGGAACGCGTCTTGACGTCACATATGACGGGCTTGATCGGCCGAACAAGAAAGATTTTGTGAAGGTTGGTGCGTCGTCGTTCGCTTCGAATCAGGTGACTTTCTCTCAATCGGGCCGTGTGGTCGACGAACTGTTTGACGGTGTCGACGCGAACACGATTGGTAACAACTATGCATACGATGGAGTCGGTCGGCTGACGAAAGCCTTTGCCCAAGCCGGTACTACGTTCGATTACGAGTTTGCCGACGCGCAAACATGTGGAAGCTCTTCCACGATTGCCGGCAAGAACTCGAACCGCACCCGGGTCCTCGTAAATGGTGCTGTGCGTGACACGTTCTGTTACGACGACCGTGATCGGCTGACTTCTCGTAACGGGGTGGCGTTTAGCTACGACGACTTCGGTCGCACAGCATCTGGGATAGGTAAATCGTTTTCGTGGGATGAACGCAATCAGCATGTTTTGACGACAACGGGCGGTGTCACTGTTGGGCTGAAGCGTGACGGTTCGGGTCGTGTGGTTGAGCGTGTTGCAAGCGGCGAGCCAGTGATTCGTCAGTCGTTCACTGGCCCAAGCGATTCGGCGACGTTTACGCTGAACAACCTGAACGTCGTGACTGATTATGTTCTCGCTTTGCCTGGTGGTGTGGGTGTCACCGTGAATGGTGTCGGTTCTAATGCGGGTGGTGGAACGACGCCTGCGACAACGCTGCCTACAACCACGACCACGGTTCCTGCGGGGCCGACGACGACAGTGGCTGGTGCAACAACGACGACGACTGTTGCGTCGGGTGGTGCTGGTGTGTCGGTGTTTGGTGAGGGGTTTGTGGGTGGTTGGTCGGTGACGGGGTCGTATCAGGTTGGTTCGGGTGGTAACCCGGGGGTTATGTTGTCTCGTCCTTCGACTCCAGCGTATGAGGGGGTTGGTGGTGGGCGTTCTTCGCCTCCGGTGGGTGCATTTACGACGTTGTCGTTTGATGTGAAATCGTCGGTGCCGGTTGCGCTTGGTATTTATGCGCCGGTTGGTGGTACTCAGCCTCTTGTGAGGCAGGTGCCTGCTGCTGCGAATTGGACGCGTTATACGTGTTCGTTCCCGGCGTGGCAGACGTCGTGGGCGTGGATGAATTTTTCGTTGTATGCGGTTGGTGCTGCAGGTTCTATCTCTGTCGACAATATTGAGACGGGTTACGGTACGCAGGCGGTTGATACATGTCAGGCTGGCGGACCGACAGGTGGTGGTTCGGGGCCGACAACGACGGTTGCGGGTCCCACGACGACAGTCGGTGGTGCAACGACGACGACTGTCGCGCCTGCGGCGGGTACACCGGTGTTTGGTGAGGGGTTTGTGGGTGGGTGGTCGTCTTCGGGTTCGTATCAGGTTGCGACGGGTGGTAATCCTGGGGTTATGTTGTCTCGTCCTTCGTCGCCGGCGTATGAGGGTGTGACTGGTGGTAGGTCGTCTGGGCCGGTTGGTGCGTTTACGACGATGTCGTTTGATGTGAAATCGTCGGTGCCGGTCGCGCTTGGTATTTATGCGCCGGTTGGTGGAACTCAGCCTTTGGTGCGCCAGGTTCCTGTTTCGGCGTCTTGGACGAGGTTTACGTGTTCGTTCCCGGCGTGGCAGACATCGTGGGCGTGGATGAAT